>NZ_BATJ01000050.1 GCF_000467125.1 Vibrio proteolyticus NBRC 13287
GTGACCGATCGGGTTGCGGTAATGTACCGTGGCGATCTGGTTGAATTTGGCCCGACCGCCAAAGTGCTTGGCGATCCGGATCACGCCTATACCCGCAGCCTGATTTCCGCGGTTCCGCGCTCGGACAAAAAACTCGACCGTTTTCCTTTGGTCAGCTACATCGAAGAAGCGACCGAAATGGAGCCGCTGGACATCAAAAACCACTGGCTGGGACAGAGTCAGGATGAGCGCCAGTACACCGGCCCATTGCTGAATGTCGAACACGTTAACCTGCGTTTTGTCACCAAGGATTCCTTGTTTGAAAGTCGCCGCGAGTATGTTCAGGCGTCCAATGACGTCAGTTTTGAAGTGTTCGAAGGGGAAACCTTCGGCCTGGTGGGAGAATCCGGATCGGGCAAATCGACCATTGCGCGCGTGATCTCGGGGTTGTATCAGCCAAATTCAGGCAAAGTGACGTTTGAGGGCATCGATCTGACCGGGCTTAAGTCGGAAAACGAACGACGTCCGCTGCGCCGTC
>NZ_BATJ01000049.1 GCF_000467125.1 Vibrio proteolyticus NBRC 13287
GACCCTGGCTATTCTGACCGGCAATTTCAATGCTCCAGCTCCCTTCATCCAGCGTACTAACATCGACATTGCTTAACGTCCAGCGACCTGTGCTGCCGGTCACATCGACGGTTTGTGGTGCTGGCTCGGTGGCTCCGTCTTTACTGATGAAACTCACTGTCACTTGATCAGCAGCCAGGTCACCAAAGCCGAATGCATCGCCAGTTAATGTCACATTGCTCGCGTTATCTGGGGTGATGGTGACGGTATCCAGTGTGACCGTTGGTTTGATTGCAAAGTCGTATTCGGCTCCCGCTGCGACTGTATTACCCACTTCATCCAGGTATTGACCCAGAATCAAGGTCGCTTCAGCCGATGTCATGTTTCCTAACGTGACTTCGCCTGTCCATTGTGTTGCAGCACCGCTTGTGCTCCAGACAACAGACTGACCACCCAGTGTGGTTGCGCCCACAGAAGTAATGGCCTTGGTAAAGTTCACCTTCACCGCCA
>NZ_BATJ01000048.1 GCF_000467125.1 Vibrio proteolyticus NBRC 13287
AGGTTCAAAGTTTGGCTTTTGTGTTTATGGCACAATGGTTTAGGTTAGGTGGTGGCGTTGTTCACCCCTTAACGCGGCGTTATGTACTTAGGGGTAATATGGAAACTTTTTTAGCATCAATATTGGGCTCTGTTTCGACGTTGACCATCTTTGGCATCGTCGGGTTCTTGTGTAAAAACTGGTTGTTGGAGCGCCTAAAAGCTTCGATTAAGCATGAGTATGATCTTAAGCTAGCAGAAGTCGAACATCAGCGAGAAATGCGTTTAAAAGGTGAAGTTGTTGCCGAATTGCTAGCTCAGTGGCTAAGAGCTGAAAAAGAGTTAGATTATTACCAGCTTAACAAGTTGGCTTTCCAAGCTTTTGTGTGGCTTCCGGAGGACTTAGCGAAAGATTTATCCGAATCTCTAGCACACAAGCTTGGCTCTGATGATGTTCGCGCGTTAGTTAAAAAAGTACGTAGTCATTTGCAAGGTTCAGTGGATGGATTTGAGCAAAGCAAGGTAATAGTATTTCAAGACCCGAAAGCACGTACATAACAATCTGTTTAAGAGTGATTCGCAACGCTTGGCATTTTAGCTATGCGTTGTGATTTGTGTTTAAGGTGGTATGCGGGAGCTTAGGTATTGCGTTGCTCACACCTTAACAG
>NZ_BATJ01000047.1 GCF_000467125.1 Vibrio proteolyticus NBRC 13287
AAAAAAAGTATCCACCGGCATAGCCGGTGGTTTTTCATATGCGCCTATAAGGCTCTCCTACTAGCAGCGCCCTAGCAGGCGCGTAGTGATCTGACATTTGCATATGACTATTTCCTGCGGCCCGTAAACGGGCTACCTGAATACGGGATCGACAATTGCTCTCCCATTTTATCCTGTTCTAGTTGGTGCTTTATGTAACTTTGTATCTTGCCAGTGTTTTTTCCTACCGTATCGACATAATACCCTCGACACCAAAATTCTCGATTCCTGTACTTGAACTTCAAATCCCCAAATCGCTCATAGAGCATCAAGCTACTTTTTCCTTTCAAATACCCCATAAATGATGAAACACTCATCTTCGGTGGTATTTCTAAAAGCATATGAATATGATCTGCGCAGCATTCCGCTTCAATAATATTCACACTTTTCCATTCACATAGCTTTCTAAGTATCTCGCCTACTGCTCTTCGTTTCTCACCATAGAACACCTGCCTTCTGTACTTTGGTGCAAAAACTACATGATATTTACAATTCCATCGCGTGTGCGCTAAGCTCTTTTCGTCCCCCATTGGGACCCCCTTTCAATTCTTAATTAACTCTTGCAGTTGCCAGACCACAAGACGTTTTTATCAAATTGAAAGGGGTTATATAACTAACTTATAGCTGTAAGCTTTACGGAACCCCCAGCCTAGCTGGGGGTTTTCTCCATACAAA
>NZ_BATJ01000046.1 GCF_000467125.1 Vibrio proteolyticus NBRC 13287
AGAAGTACGGCATCCAAGGTTGTTCTACCGTTTTAGTTTGGCTTCGTAAACATGGTCGACTAGATTGGTCTGAAGGGACACCTAACTTTATGTCCAAAGGAGGCTCTATGGCCGAGTTCAATTCACCGCCCACACCTGAACAACGTATTAAAGAGCTTGAGAAGAAACTGGAAGATGCACAGCTCAAAGCCGACTTCTTTGAAGCTGTCGTGAACGTTATGGAACGTGACTATGGCGTTAGAGTGACAAAAAAGCACAAAGAAGCGTTGTCCAAGAGAAAACCATAGCAGGTTTGACCGTCACGAAGTTTTGTCAGTTAGTACAAATCTCTCGTCAAGCTTATTATAAGCAGTGCCAGACTCAATCTCGTTATGAGCATCATGAGCATGCTGTCATTGGCTTTGTCCGTGAAGTCAGAATGAAGCAGCCACGCATTGGTGCGCGTAAACTGAAGTTCTTAGCCGCAATAAAGGGCCTTCAAATAGGTCGAGATAAGCTCTTTGAGCTTCTCAGAAAGCATCGTCTGTTAGTGAGAACAAGACGAGCCTATCAACGAACGACTGACAGTCGCCATCGGTTCTTCTGTCATCCTAACAAAGTGAAAGATGGACTGACACCAACGAAGCCAGAACAACTGTGGGTGGCTGATATTACTTACTTGCCGACTCAAAATGGAGAGAGCTATGTCAGTCTGGTTACGGACGCTTATTCAAGGAAGATTGTTGGTTACTATGTCGATGACAACATGAAAACGCAATCCGTTAAGCGAGCATTTATCTCAGCGCTCAGGCAACGGCGGAGTGAAGAAAAGCTAATACATCACTCAGATAGAGG
>NZ_BATJ01000045.1 GCF_000467125.1 Vibrio proteolyticus NBRC 13287
GGCGTTAGCTATATACGAGGATAAAATGAATACAGTGGATGTAATGCGAGAGTACAATGAGTTTGAACGCAAGCTTATTCACTCGTTTAATGGCGTAAAGGAGTCAGATAGTAATCTGACTAAATTCGTGTCTAAAGATCGTCACGGCAGTTATATTTCGTTCTTTGACTTTGATGAAAGCCTCGCTGAATCAATAGTTAAAGAGCAGCTTGCATACTTTAGCCAACGCAAATTATGCTTTGAGTGGAAGACATATAGTACCGATAAACCAAGTAATATCGGCAGTGTATTACTCGCTAATGGTTTTGAACAAGAAGATACCGAATCATTTATGGTTTTAGACCTTTCTAAAACAGATAACGAATTCTTCGATGAATCTCAGATCACAGAAGTTTTCGATAGCCAAGGCATTCGTGATGCAATAAAGGTTCAAGAACAAGTTTGGGGTGGAGATTTCGATTGGCAATACAAATACTTAATGAGTCTCAAAGAACAATCTCCAGATTCGGTATCCATTTATGTTGTGTATGTAAATGGACAGCCAGTAACTTCTGCTTGGCTAACATTTAACGGAAACAGCCCATTTGCAGGTATTTGGGGCGGAAGTACAATCAAAGAGTTTCGAGGTAATGGCTATTATAGCTTGCTCTTAAATAAGCGTATCGCTGAAGCCAAGTCGAAAGGTGTTAAATATCTAATAATCGATGCCTCAGATATGAGCAAACCGATAGTATCAAAGCGTGGATTTGAAGTCGTAGCGACAACAACGGGGTACACTTCACCAAATAGCTAACAAACAATTTAAGAGTGATTCAGCACGCTTGGCATTTTTGGTTTGGGTTAAGTTCAGTGTTTACGGTGTTCAAATTGGGTGTGGTGTTAGCGTGCTTCACACCTTAATTGGGCGTTATAAG
>NZ_BATJ01000044.1 GCF_000467125.1 Vibrio proteolyticus NBRC 13287
CACCAGCACCTACTGTACGGCCGCCTTCACGGATCGCGAAACGTAGACCTTCGTCCATCGCGATTGGTGCGATCAGCTCAACAGTCATCTTGATGTTGTCGCCTGGCATTACCATTTCTACGCCTTCTGGTAGCTCGATGTTACCAGTTACGTCAGTTGTACGGAAGTAGAACTGTGGACGGTAGCCTTTGAAGAATGGAGTGTGACGACCACCTTCATCTTTAGACAGTACGTAGACTTCTGATTCGAACTTAGTGTGTGGAGTGATTGAACCAGGCTTAGCTAGTACTTGACCACGTTCTACTTCGTCACGCTTAGTACCACGCAGAAGTGCACCAACGTTCTCACCTGCACGACCTTCGTCAAGCAGTTTACGGAACATTTCAACACCAGTACAAGTAGTAGTCGTAGTCTCTTTGATACCTACGATAGCAACTTCGTCACCTACGTTTAGGATACCACGCTCGATACGGCCAGTTACTACTGTACCACGACCCTGGATTGAGAATACGTCTTCGATTGGCATCAGGAACGGCATGTCTACTGCACGCTCTGGCTCTGGGATGTAAGTGTCCAGTGCTTCTGCCAGTTCAACGATTTTCGCTTCCCACTGCTCTTCGCCATTCAGCGCGCCTAGTGCAGAACCTTGGATAACTGGTAGGTCATCACCTGGGAAATCGTACTCAGAAAGAAGTTCACGAACTTCCATTTCTACTAGCTCTAGAAGCTCTTCATCGTCAACCATGTCACATTTGTTCATGAATACGATGATGTATGGGATACCAACCTGACGGCCTAGTAGGATGTGCTCACGAGTCTGTGGCATTGGGCCATCAGTTGCAGCTACTACCAGGATACCACCGTCCATCTGAGCAGCACCAGTGATCATGTTTTTAACGTAGTCCGCGTGTCCTGGACAGTCAACGTGTGCGTAGTGGCGAGTTGGAGTGTCGTACTCTACGTGAGAAGTAGCGATAGTGATACCGCGCTCACGCTCTTCTGGAGCGTTATCGATAGATGCGAAGTCTTTAGCTACACCGCCGTAAACTTTAGCAAGAGTAGTACAGATAGCTGCAGTTAGAGTTGTTTTACCGTGGTCAACGTGGCCGATAGTACCAACGTTTACGTGCGGTTTCGTACGTTCAAATTTTTCTTTAGACA
>NZ_BATJ01000043.1 GCF_000467125.1 Vibrio proteolyticus NBRC 13287
CGCGCCAACTGCGCTGATCTTCTCTCGTCAGAACCTGGCGCAGCAAGCGCGTGATGCTGAGCAAGTGGCCAACATCGCCAAAGGCGGCTACATCCTGAAAGATTGCGCAGGCAAGCCTGAGCTGATTCTGATTGCGACTGGTTCGGAAGTGGAACTGGCAGTCGAAGCCGCAGCGCAACTCAGCGCCGAAGGCAAGCAAGTTCGCGTGGTCTCCATGCCATCAACGGATGCCTTCGATAAACAAGACGCAGCTTACCGTGAAGCGGTACTGCCATCAGACGTCACAGCACGCATCGCTATTGAAGCGGGTATCGCAGACTTCTGGTACAAGTATGTAGGCTTCGACGGTCGCATCATCGGCATGACCAGCTTCGGCGAATCTGCACCAGCAGGTGAGCTGTTCAAGATGTTTGGCTTCACCGCGGAAAACGTTGTCGATACGGCAAAGGAGCTGCTGGCGTAATCCGGTGACAAACACCATCATTGTCTAGAGGGCCAGTCGGCCCTCTTTTT
>NZ_BATJ01000042.1 GCF_000467125.1 Vibrio proteolyticus NBRC 13287
GACCGCGACCGCTTCGTGTTGTCAAACGGCCACGGCTCTATGCTGATTTACTCTCTGCTGCACCTGAGCGGTTACGAGCTGTCGATTGACGACCTGAAAAACTTCCGTCAGCTGCACTCTAAAACGCCGGGCCACCCTGAGTACGGCTATGCACCCGGCATTGAGACCACAACCGGTCCTCTGGGCCAGGGCATCACTAATGCGGTGGGCATGGCGATTGCGGAAAAAGCACTGGCGGCGCAGTTTAACAAACCTGGCCACGACATCGTGGACCACTTCACTTATGTGTTCATGGGCGACGGCTGTCTGATGGAAGGCATCTCGCACGAAGCCTGCTCGCTGGCCGGCACTCTGGGTCTGGGCAAACTGATCGCCTTCTGGGATGACAACGGCATCTCGATCGACGGTCACGTGGAAGGCTGGTTCTCAGACGACACGCCAAAACGCTTTGAAGCGTACGGCTGGCACGTTATCCCGGCAGTAGACGGTCACGATTCCGAGGCGATCAACGCAGCGATCATCGCTGCAAAAGCGGATCCTCGTCCGACTCTGATCTGTACTAAGACCATCATTGGTTTCGGCTCACCAAACAAAGCCGGCTCGCACGATTGTCACGGTGCTCCTCTGGGCGCAGACGAAATCAAAGCCGCACGTGAGTTCTTAGGCTGGAATCACGGCCCATTCGAAATCCCATCGGATGTGTACGCAGAGTGGGACGCGAAAGAAGCGGGCAAAGCGAAAGAAGCAGCATGGGATGACAAGTTCGCCGCTTACGCCGCCGCTTACCCAGCCGAAGCGGCTGAATACCAACGCCGTGTGAACGGTGACCTGCCAGCGGAATGGGAGCAAGCCACCAGCGCCATTATCGCAGAACTGCAAGCTAACCCTGCCAATATCGCTTCCCGTAAAGCGTCACAAAACGCACTGGAAGCCTTCGGCGCTCTACTGCCTGAGTTCATGGGCGGCTCAGCTGACCTGGCCCCATCTAACCTGACCATGTGGTCTGGTTCGAAGTCTCTGGAAGCAGGCGACTTCTCTGGTAACTACATCCACTACGGCGTGCGTGAATTTGGTATGACGGCCATCATGAACGGTATCGCGCTGCACGGCGGTTTCGTGCCTTACGGCGCGACCTTCCTGATGTTCATGGAATACGCACGTAATGCCATGCGCATGGCGGCGCTGATGAAGATTCAGAACATTCAGGTGTACACGCACGACTCGATTGGTCTGGGTGAAGACGGCCCGACTCACCAACCGGTTGAGCAAATGGCGTCGCTGCGTCTGACTCCAAACATGAGCACATGGCGTCCATGTGACCAGGTAGAATCTGCGGTCGCCTGGAAACTGGCGATTGAGCGTAAAGA
>NZ_BATJ01000041.1 GCF_000467125.1 Vibrio proteolyticus NBRC 13287
GACATTAACCGACTCGCCAGCATCCTGATGCAATGGATTAAAAGTGACATTGTTTAAAATCGGTGCTTTGTTCGACAACTCAACATCTTGCGTAACCATTTCTGCACTTTGACCCTGGCTATTCTGACCGGCAATTTCAATGCTCCAGCTCCCTTCATCCAGCGTACTAACATCGACATTGCTTAACGTCCAGCGACCTGTGCTGCCGGTCACATCGACGGTTTGTGGTGCTGGCTCGGTGGCTCCGTCTTTACTGATGAAACTCACTGTCACTTGATCAGCAGCCAGGTCACCAAAGCCGAATGCATCGCCAGTTAATGTCACATTGCTCGCGTTATCTGGGGTGATGGTGACGGTATCCAGTGTGACCGTTGGTTTGATTGCAAAGTCGTATTCGGCTCCCGCTGCGACTGTATTACCCACTGCATCCAGGTATTGACCCAGAATCAAGGTCGCTTCAGCCGATGTCATGTCTCCTAACGTGACTTCGCCTGTCCATTGTGTTGCAGCACCGCTTGTGCTCCAGACAACAGACTGACCACCCAGTGTGGTTGCGCCCACAGAAGTAATGGCCTTGGTAAAGTTCACCTTCACCGCCACAGTTTCACCAGAAAGCGGCGTCGCTGGTGTCAGTTGTGGGGTGCCATCGACCGAAGGCGCCTGAGTATCCAATTGCAGAGTTTGGGTTTCTGATTCAAAAGTCTGCGCATTACGTGTTGCTGATGCCTGAACACTGACTTCGCCATCACTGGCACTCAGATCAAACGATACAGACCACTGACCATCGCTGAGAACCTGAGCGGTTTCCGATTGAAGCGTACTGCCCGCCTGTTTTGCGACCACAGTGATCGAGGTACCGGCAGCCAGACCCGTTGTTTGGCCGCTGATCACCACGCTCTTCGCCTCTTCCTGGCTGTATGGCATATCCTGATTTGGCGTCAAAGCCCAGGTCACTGGTGTATTCACGGTTTGTGAATGCGCATCCAGAGCATTTTCTGCGGCGTTTTTGAAACCACTCACTTCGACATTCACCGTTTCCTGCGTAGCTGAAAGCGCTATCTCAGATGTGGTGGTTGCCGTCCATGTGCTGCCAGAGCCCGTTAAGGTTGTGTTTACACCCGCAATCGTCACCGCCCCTTCGGTCACCGACTCGCTGAAAGTCACATTCACCACAGCAACGGAACCATCGCGTAACGTATCAACACTGATGTTGCTAACGCCCGGCTTTTGCTGGTTCAGTGTTAATGTTTTATCCGCAGGCGCCAGCTCACTGGCGTTGACCGTAATACTGTTTGCCACTATCACGTCGCCACCGAAGACCAGTGTGATCGGGCCATCGGTAAACCCAGAAATGTCGTATGCTGAGCTTGCCCAAGTTCCTGCATTGGCGTCGTAGTTCAGCGGTTGAGCGGCCGTTTGCTGCGTCGCACCTTTTAGCTGCAGTGTCATCGTGGAAGATGCCACATGCGTAAACGTACCACTGATGATGACTGATTTAGCGTCAGACTCATTGACCTGATCAGGCATCACAGTCACTGCCATCTGTGGTGAATACGCCAGCGAGTAGTCACTGTTGGCTTGACCAGCATTGTTATAAACATCTTTATATCCAGACACATTCAACGTCACAGTGTCACCGCTCATGGATGGGACGCTCACAGAACCATTCCAGTTGATGCCATCCTCTGAGTCGAAAGTGACAGACTGGCTCCCCAGAGCGGCTGAAACATCCTTCACCACTTTGTTGAATACCATATTGATATCGACATTCTGACCAGCACTTTGGTGCTGTGGGTTAAATGTCACACTACTCAAGCTTGGAGCCTGATTAGACAGCGTCACATCCTGCTTCACCACACTTGCACTGTGACCCTGGCTATTCTGACCGGCAATTTCAATACTCCAGTTCCCTTCATCCAGCGTACTGACATCGACATTGCTTAACGTCCAGCGACCTGTGCTGCCGGTCACATTGACGGTTTGTGGTGCTGGCTCGGTGGCTCCGTCTTTACTGATGAAACTCACTGTCACTTGATCAGCAGCCAGGTCACCAAAGCCGAATGCATCGCCAGTTAATGTCACATTGTTCGCGTTATCTGGGGTGATGGTGACGGTATCCAGTGTGACCGTTGGTTTAATTGCAAAGTCGTATTCGGCTCCCGCTGCGACTGTATTACCCACTTCATCCAGGTATTGACCCAGAATCAAGGTCGCTTCAGCCGATGTCATGTTTCCTAACGTGACTTCGCCTGTCCATTGTGTTGCAGCACCGCTTGTGCTCCAGACAACAGACTGACCACCCAGTGTGGTTGCGCCCACAGAAGTAATGGCCTCGGTAAAGTTCACCTTCACCGCCACAGCTTCACCAGAAAGCGGCGTCGCTGGTGTCAGTT
>NZ_BATJ01000040.1 GCF_000467125.1 Vibrio proteolyticus NBRC 13287
GGGTTCAAAGTTTAGCTTTAGTGTTTACGGCACAATGTTTTAGGTTAGGTGGTGGCGTTGTTCACCCCTTAACGCGGCGTTATGTCACCGAGTTCTACTAATGCAATTAGTCTTTTTGTAAATTGTGCAGAACTAGTGATATAAACTCGATCATTGTAGACATTTACAAACTAAGTTGTGTAGTGGTTTAGACCTCATATAGTCGCAGCTTGTTGAGAAATCAAAGAACAGGAGTTTGACTTATGCTAATGCAATTTTTGGGGATTTGCTTGGTTGCTTTTAATATGTTGCTTTTCTTTATCGCCCTATACCACTGTGTCATGATGTTTGGATCATTGTTCACTAACATAAAAAAAATCCCAATTTACGCATGTAAATTCTTGCTCTTCTTTACCTTAACTGGTGCATGTTACTTCATAATCTCTAGTTACGCTGAACACCTGAAATTTACTATTGTTCCTAAAGTGAGTTCGAACCAAGTCCCTGTAGCTCAGTGACATAACAAAGCGTTTAAGACGGATTCCCAACGCTCGGCATTTTTAGTTTGCTTCAGTTTTAGTGTTTACGGCACAATACTTTAGGTGCATTGGTCTGCGTTGCTCACCACTTAACGCGGCGTTAGGCGACGGGCAGGAAAGCTCTTTGTTCTCATCTTCTTAGTTATCTTTGACCATTCGCATTTCTATATCGGCAATTCAACATTCTCGGCTCAAATTCTTGAACTTCTCCAGCCGTAAAACATGCCAAGGTTTGCGGGTTGCCTCATTGGTTTTCACAGTCGGTTGGTTGTGAATCTCACTGGTTCAAAGTGTGAAAAGGGCAGGTTAATCGAGGCTTTCGTTCTCGCTTTAAGTTTGTAACTTTAGGTTTTTCGGGCTCAAAACCTACTTTGTTGCTAAAGGTCTACATTTCGTGGTTGTTGGAATCTTGGCTGAAACATAGTGATATTTGTGGTTCTTGAATCACAAAAAGTCAGTGGGTGTTTGGTTGCTTATTTTGTTTCAGGTAATCTGCTTTCAAAACAACTTAAACACTGGTGGGAAACTTCGCCTAACAAGGCGTTTAAGGTGGATTCACAACGCTTGGCAATTTCAGTTCAAGTTGAATTTAGTGTTTAAGGTACAATAGTTTAAGTTTGGTGGTTAGCGTTGTTCACCACTTAACGCGGCGTTAATAAGCTACTGTTAACGAGTAGTTTTTATGTCTAGTGGTTCTGTGTTAGTTATCGGTTTGTCGGCTCAGAATAGTTAAATCATTCGCTACCAGTTTTGTAAGTTCTTTGCTGAGAATGCCATTTGAAATCATCGAAAGCGCTAATATGCCAACCATCATTTTCGCTTTCATTCGTTCATCGTTGTGGCAATTATCTAACCCGAACTTTAGTGGGTGGCCCATTTCAATCAGTCAAGTTAGTCACTAGCTGAAACCTGGTTTGTGGAAGCTATCGTGGGGCAGTAGCCTGTAAAAATCTAATTGGTTATTAGTGTTGAGTCTGGTGCGTTTTTTGAGCCTAGAGCGCGTAGAAAGTACTTTATTAACAATGTGTTCAAGATGGATTCACAACGCTCGGCAGTTTTGGTTGCAAATTTTAGTGCAGTGATTAAGGTGGTTTTATTAAGTGAAGTACGGCGTTGCTCACCACTTAACACGGCGTTATGTTGGTAACTGGCTTCCTTTCGTAGTATTATCGCCGACTTTAACTTTAAATATATTTGTATGAAATTTAAGACTATTTTAGCTGCATTGGTAGCGTTATCATTTTTGATCCCATCGACAGCGATGCTAATAAATGACTACGTTCAAGTTTCATTTATTAAAAACAATATTGAGTTGTTAGAAACTATTCAAAAGTACGAGTTCGCTATTCTTGTAGGATTACTTGGAATTGCATGGATAATTTCGTTTCATAATTATAGAAAATACTCTGATTTCAAGCTGCATGATTTAGCTGGTATTCTTGGTGTGTTTTTATCTGCACTTTCATTATCAGCTATTACTTTTTATCAAGAGCAGATATTTGTTCTGTCTTTTGCTTTGTCGGGTGCGCTTTGTGCTTACTGTACCAGTGTTCCCATGTTTCACTGGTTTAAAGATAGGCTTAATGAGTCAAAGTTTGAAGTTACATTCCTATCGTTTGTATTTGGAGCTGTATTTCTCTATGTATTAGATGGTTATTCTGGGATTATGATAAATCAGGTATTTGGTGTAAATGAAGGATATTTTAGTTTCACAAAACCAGTTTCAATGCTCTTACTTCTATCACCTTGGCTCGCTTTGGGTACCTTTTTAGCAATTATATACATTACAGTAAGTCAGAAAGGCTCAACTGGCGTAGACACGTTTTACTCCATAAACAAGTTGTCCGCTTGTTATGTTGTCTTAATATTATCTATGGCTTTTGGTAGTCGAATGGGAACAACTCTAGAGCTTGTTGCTGGAAAGTTTGACTTCGATTCTATATCTCCATGTCAAGTAAATGAGTCCGTGACAGGGGTTATAGTATTGGATCCGGCACACACAAAGGTTTTAGTCAAATCCGAAGCCGAAAACGTTAATAAATACAGTGTGATCGATTGTATTCTTAAAATACAAGTACCCACTGAGTAGGCTCGAAACACATAACAAACTGTTTAAGAGTGATTCGCAACGCGTGGCATTTTCACTATGCGTTGGTTTTTGTGTTTAAGGTGGTATACGGGAGCTTCGGTATTGCGTTGCTCACACCTTAACAGGGCGTTATGTGCTTTGAAGGAAAATGTTGTGACAGAAGATGAAATGATGGAGCAGTACAATCGTCAAAGAGAGGAAATGAAGATGTTCCTCCTTGATAAACACTCTGCTAATGTTAAGTCAATATCGGATACTTTAGAGAAATGCGGGTATTTTCTGTCTGAGGAGAATTTTGAATACTCAGATCCTGTTGGCTTGACAGTTTGTTTTAAAAACTTGGTGTCTATATTGGCTCCTGAGCTTAATCGTGACAAAGATGATTTAGTAAAGTTAACGCAACTATTTCAGAGCTACGAAAAAAAAGCGAGAGAAGGTTATTTATATACAAATAGCTATATGCTCATGCTGACGCCTTTACTCAGGAGAGGTATGCATCCAGTTAATAATTGGGCTCCACTATTTGTAACAAAAATTTGGGGGCTAGACTTAGAGGGGATTGAAGCCTCAGTAGCATTGGATTATGACCGTGCAAAACTTGATGTAAGTGATTATGGGTATGCTGAGCTTGATACTTGGTTTGGTGCTCCTTTTGACGATGATATTTCAAGTATCAAGGATGGTATATCAAAACTAAGACCTCCGATGGATATTGAACAAAGGATTATAAATTTTATCTTTAATGACAAATACAGTCTTGATATAAAGTGGGACACAAAAGGGAAAATTAAAACGTTCCAGGCGCTGGAGTTTAGTAATGAAAATGTGCTGGTTGAATTTCAAGATAATACTTATTACCCAGCAAAGTATATCCATGCAGAATTTGATCTTGAATCAAACTCATTTCGCCATTTTGATGGCGCGGTTCATTTTTATACGCACGACGAGTATTTTTCAAGAAGGGATTTAGACTTTAATTTTGCCAACAAAAATACAAATCTGGTTAAAGCAAAGTCTCAAAAAGTATTCAAGCTTGACGGGAAAATCAGCAAAGAAATTTGGTTGGAGTTAACGGGGCATTTCTTAACAGGAAATCCGTTGATTGTTGAGTATTTCACTGGGAATTACCCACAACATGTATTAGAACGTTTGAGTCGAGCACGCACATAACAAAGCATTAAAGAGTGATTCGCAACGCTTGGCGTTTTCGCTTCGCTCAAGTATAGCCAAGCGCTGCTCACACCTTAATGC
>NZ_BATJ01000039.1 GCF_000467125.1 Vibrio proteolyticus NBRC 13287
CTACTGTTAACGATTAGTTTTTATGGTGAGTTGTCCTGCGTTTGCTGCTGGTATTTTGGGTTCAAACAGCTTGATTAGTCGCTATCTGTTTCGTAGGTTCTTTGCTGAAAATGCCATTTGAAATCCTCGAAAGCGCTAATATGCCAACCCCCATTTTCGCTTTCATTCGTACATCGTTGTGGCAATTATCTAACCGTAACTTCAGTGGGTGGCCCGTTTTTAACCAGTCAAGTTAGTCACTAGCTGAAACCTTGTTTGTGGAAGCTGTCGTGGGGCAGTAGCCAGTAAAAATCTAGTTGGTTTTTGGTGTTGAATCTGGTGCGTTTTTTGAGCCTAGAGCGCGTGGAAAGTACTTTATTAACAATGTGTTCAAGACGGATTCACAACGCTCGGCAGTTTTAGTTGCAAATTTTAGTTCAGTGATTAAGGTGGTTGTATTGCTTGAAGTGGGGCGTTGCTCACCACTTAACACGGCGTTAGGCTAAATTATTTAAGTTAGGAGATACGACTCTATGGCAGTAGAAAGAGTTGAGGCAATTAAAACAACATATAAAGGCATTGAATACCGCTCACGAACAGAGGCTCGCTGGGCTGTTTTTTTTGATGGTATTGGAGTGCAATTTGAATACGAGAAAGAATATATAGATTTATCAAATGGTCAAAAATATCTACCAGATTTTTTTCTTCCTGAATTCAATGCATTTTTTGAAGTGAAGCCAAATTCAGACGCTATAGTCACTGAGGAATGTACCAAAGCTCGCCTGCTTTCTCAGGACCTGGCTGATCAAGCTATTAACGTTTGGTTAGCTACTGGTGGTCCTTCAGAACAAAATGGAAATGTGATACCACTAAACCATTGGGATTTATCAGACGACATTGAGCATATTCTATCCGTTAGGGAAAACCGCTATATGTTTTATCAGGACCGTAGAGATGAGGGTATCTACTGGCTATATGCTGTAGATCATACAGATACTATGAGATCGGCATACTTTATTGGTGGTTGGGGAACAGAAACAGATCATTTAAAAGAGCCAATGATGTTCGGTCAGGTTCAGGCTGCATATCAAAGAGCTCGCGAATATCCGTTCGAAAATTAAGCCTAACAAACTGTTTAAGAGTGATTCGCAACGCGTGGCATTTTTACTATGCGTTGATTTTAGTGATTAAGGTGGTTTGCAGCGGCTTCTGTATTGCGTTGCTCACACCTTAACAGGGCGTTAGCCATTTAAAGGAGAATATATGAATAATCGATTGAGTTTAGCAAGCAAGTCGTATGACGATTTGAAAGAGCAGTTTGTAAAGTTTATTTCTAATCCTGAAGCTAAGTTAAGTAAAATTAGTAGCTTACAGGTTCACCCTTCAGATGGACACATATTGGTGATAGAAACTTTTGGGAAACTACTGGAGTTTAGGTTTAGTATGGTTTTTCAAAGTGATATTGAAGTACTTGGTCAGATCACTGTCTTTTATATACAAAACCCTGACAACCACTTGCGAACCGAAGCTCCACTTGCATCTATCTGGTTTGATAGTTTAGGTAATGTTAAAGATACCCCTACATCTTTCTCGACACATACAACCAGCGATGAACGTTCACTATTTGTATTTGTGAATACAATTCTAGGATCATTCCTCAATACGGAGGAGTTCTCCCCTAGGCCACATGGCTAACAAGGCGTTTAAGACGGATTCACAACGCTTGGCATTTTTGGTTTGAGTCAGCTTAAGTGTTTACGGCACAATTGTTTAGATTGGTGGTCGCGTTGTTCACCACTTAACGCGGCGTTATATTGGTAATTGAGTTGGGAGCTTTAAATGAGTGATGTATTAGGTTCAATTGGTCAGGCGATCAGTCTGGCAAAGCGTCTACGTGAAATCAGTAAAAATATCGAAGATGCCGAGTTTAAGAATTTGTTAGCAGATTTGAACTTAGAGCTAGCAGATACAAAATTGGCACTGGCAGATGTTATGGAACAAAACTCGCAGCTAAAACTTGAAGTTAACGAACTGAAAAACTCTCAGGGTAGTAATTTAAGTCAGTTAGAGTTCAGAGGTTTTGCTTACTATGGTGCAAATGACGATGGTCCTTTCTGTTCAGCTTGTTACGAAACAAAGAATCAGCAAGTCAGGTTAAGCAAAGTATCAGGTACATTCCGTACTTTTGGTCATCATAAATGTCCATCTTGTAAACAGTATTACGGTGGCTAAACCAATATAACAAAGCGTTTAAGACAGATTCGCAACGCTCGGCATTTTCGGCTTGATTCAGCGTTAGTGTTTTCGGCGCAATGGTTTAGGTTAGGCGGTCAGCGTCGCTCACTACTTAACGCGGCGTTATGTTCTCGGAGAAAGTTAAGAATGGCAGACATTAGAGTATTTATAAATCAAGGTAGATATGACCATGATTCAAAAAGACTTTTTGTTATTCGTGAAAACGCTATCAACACGGGGAGTTTAGGAATCCAAGATGCTGCAGAACAGAGAATTAAGAAGTGTTACCCCAAACTCTATCAGCGAAAAATAGGGCAGCTATTCCGACGCCAACGAGATCCTAAGTTCAAGTGCTATTGTAACAAACCTCAAACATTAGATGACGTGTGTAAAGATATCATCAAGAATACAGTGCCATATCATGCTCTTAGTTGTGATGCCTGTTGGCAAGAAGATCTCAGTACAACTTGGGGCTACTACGGTTATATAAGTAAGGTTATATCCAAAGATGTGTGGCAAAAGCTATGTGATGACAGGGCTTATGCAAAATTTGTTGAGTAACGAACATAACAAACAATTTAAGAGGGATTCCCAACGCTTGGCATTTTTGGTTCTACTTCAAATTTAGTGTTTATGGCACAATGCGTTAGGTTGGGTGGTAGCGTTGCTCACCCCTTAATTGGGCGTTATGTACTTAGGGGTAATATGGAAACTTTTTTAGCATCAATATTGGGCTCTGTTTCGACGTTGACCATCTTTGGCATCGTCGGGTTCTTGTGTAAAAACTGGTTGTTGGAGCGCCTAAAAGCTTCGATTAAGCATGAGTATGATCTTAAGCTAGCAGAAGTCGAACATCAGCGAGAAATGCGTTTAAAAGGTGAAGTTGTTGCCGAATTGCTAGCTCAGTGGCTAAGAGCTGAAAAAGAGTTAGATTATTACCAGCTTAACAAGTTGGCTTTCCAAGCTTTTGTGTGGCTTCCGGAGGACTTAGCGAAAGATTTATCCGAATCTCTAGCACACAAGCTTGGCTCTGATGATGTTCGCGCGTTAGTTAAAAAAGTACGTAGTCATTTGCAAGGTTCAGTGGATGGATTTGAGCAAAGCAAGGTAATAGTATTTCAAGACCCGAAAGCACGTACATAACAATCTGTTTAAGAGTGATTCGCAACGCTTGGCATTTTAGCTATGCGTTGTGATTTGTGTTTAAGGTGGTATGCGGGAGCTTAGGTATTGCGTTGCTCACACCTTAACAGGGCGTTAGTACGGGATTGGCCTCAAAGGTTAAAGTTTAGGTGTTTATCGGTTTCGTTTCTCAGCTTTACACCTGAACGGGCATGGCTTTCACGTTCTTTCCGGTGGCACTATATGCGGAGTTTCCGCTTTGACCTCACCGTTTACGGCTTCTAACTTTTTGGTTATTTCTTGGGTGCGGCTTCTCTTGTGTGGTTGGTTATTGCCTTAAATCAGGTTCTTTGGTGTGGTTGTCAAAGTTCGGTGACCGAATCCTTTGTTAATTTGAAGCTGGTTAAAATAGGGTAGTTTGGCGTGTTTTTCTTCTAGCCAGCTTGCGTTTTGAGGTTGAGTTCTAGTTTCGCATCTGTCCCTTTAGCTTCAGCGTTTTAAACCACAACTTTCGTGCTATATTTCAATATCTTGGTGCAAACCAAAAAGTTTAGGAACAGC
>NZ_BATJ01000038.1 GCF_000467125.1 Vibrio proteolyticus NBRC 13287
AAATTGAAGAGTTTGATCATGGCTCAGATTGAACGCTGGCGGCAGGCCTAACACATGCAAGTCGAGCGGAAACGAGATATCTGAACCTTCGGGGAACGATATCGGCGTCGAGCGGCGGACGGGTGAGTAATGCCTGGGAAATTGCCCTGATGTGGGGGATAACCATTGGAAACGATGGCTAATACCGCATAATAGCTTCGGCTCAAAGAGGGGGACCTTCGGGCCTCTCGCATCAGGATATGCCCAGGTGGGATTAGCTAGTTGGTGAGGTAAGGGCTCACCAAGGCGACGATCCCTAGCTGGTCTGAGAGGATGATCAGCCACACTGGAACTGAGACACGGTCCAGACTCCTACGGGAGGCAGCAGTGGGGAATATTGCACAATGGGCGCAAGCCTGATGCAGCCATGCCGCGTGTGTGAAGAAGGCCTTCGGGTTGTAAAGCACTTTCAGTCGTGAGGAAGGTAGTGTAGTTAATAGCTGCATTATTTGACGTTAGCGACAGAAGAAGCACCGGCTAACTCCGTGCCAGCAGCCGCGGTAATACGGAGGGTGCGAGCGTTAATCGGAATTACTGGGCGTAAAGCGCATGCAGGTGGTGTGTTAAGTCAGATGTGAAAGCCCGGGGCTCAACCTCGGAATAGCATTTGAAACTGGCAGACTAGAGTACTGTAGAGGGGGGTAGAATTTCAGGTGTAGCGGTGAAATGCGTAGAGATCTGAAGGAATACCGGTGGCGAAGGCGGCCCCCTGGACAGATACTGACACTCAGATGCGAAAGCGTGGGGAGCAAACAGGATTAGATACCCTGGTAGTCCACGCCGTAAACGATGTCTACTTGGAGGTTGTGGCCTTGAGCCGTGGCTTTCGGAGCTAACGCGTTAAGTAGACCGCCTGGGGAGTACGGTCGCAAGATTAAAACTCAAATGAATTGACGGGGGCCCGCACAAGCGGTGGAGCATGTGGTTTAATTCGATGCAACGCGAAGAACCTTACCTACTCTTGACATCCAGAGAACTTTCCAGAGATGGATTGGTGCCTTCGGGAACTCTGAGACAGGTGCTGCATGGCTGTCGTCAGCTCGTGTTGTGAAATGTTGGGTTAAGTCCCGCAACGAGCGCAACCCTTATCCTTGTTTGCCAGCACGTAATGGTGGGAACTCCAGGGAGACTGCCGGTGATAAACCGGAGGAAGGTGGGGACGACGTCAAGTCATCATGGCCCTTACGAGTAGGGCTACACACGTGCTACAATGGCGCATACAGAGGGCGGCCAACTTGCGAAAGTGAGCGAATCCCAAAAAGTGCGTCGTAGTCCGGATTGGAGTCTGCAACTCGACTCCATGAAGTCGGAATCGCTAGTAATCGTGGATCAGAATGCCACGGTGAATACGTTCCCGGGCCTTGTACACACCGCCCGTCACACCATGGGAGTGGGCTGCAAAAGAAGTGGGTAGTTTAACCTTCGGGAGGACGCTCACCACTTTGTGGTTCATGACTGGGGTGAAGTCGTAACAAGGTAGCGCTAGGGGAACCTGGCGCTGGATCACCTCCTTATACGATGATTATTCACGATGAGTGTCCACACAGATTGATACGGTTTATGTAAAGAGACGATACTGGGTCTGTAGCTCAGGTGGTTAGAGCGTTCGCCTGATAAGCGAGAGGTCGGTGGTTCAAGTCCACTCAGACCCACCAATTTTCTTCCCGGGAGATTGGCAGGAGTATCGACACCTTGATGGGGCTATAGCTCAGCTGGGAGAGCGCCTGCCTTGCACGCAGGAGGTCAGCAGTTCGATCCTGCTTAGCTCCACCATCTTTAAGCATTCTTACGAGTGTGTTTAAAAATGGTTCTTTAATGAATCTAGCTCTTTAACAATTTGGAAAGCTGACAAAGTAATCTTTATGATTACTTGTAAAGTTCTCAAAGTATTCATGTATTTGAATACAACTAATAACACATTCAAGTGTTCTTGGCTTTTTGTTTTCACTTTTTATAAAAAAGTAAAATAAAAAGATATTTGAGTCCGGCAAAATCGAATGTCTCTCGCTCATTCAAATAATGAGAGACAACTTTGGTTGTTTAACGTCAATTCGAAACTCCTTCGGGTTGTATGGTTAAGTGACTAAGCGTACACGGTGGATGCCTTGGCAGTCAGAGGCGATGAAGGACGTATTAACTTGCGATAAGCCCAGATTAGGCAGTAAAAGCCACTTGAGTCTGGGATTTCCGAATGGGGAAACCCAACTGCATAAGCAGTTATCATTAACTGAATACATAGGTTAATGAGGCGAACCGGGGGAACTGAAACATCTAAGTACCCCGAGGAAAAGAAATCAACCGAGATTCCGAAAGTAGCGGCGAGCGAAATTGGACTAGCCCTTAAGCTTTATACGCATTAGACGAACGGTCTGGAAAGTCCGACGATACAGGGTGATAGTCCCGTAGTTGACGATGCGTGTTCAGTGAAATCGAGTAGGGCGGGACACGTGATATCCTGTCTGAATATGGGGGGACCATCCTCCAAGGCTAAATACTACTGACTGACCGATAGTGAACCAGTACCGTGAGGGAAAGGCGAAAAGAACCCCTGTGAGGGGAGTGAAATAGAACCTGAAACCGTGTACGTACAAGCAGTAGGAGCAGGCTTGTCCTGTGACTGCGTACCTTTTGTATAATGGGTCAGCGACTTATATTCAGTGGCAAGGTTAACCATCTAGGGGAGCCGTAGGGAAACCGAGTCTTAACTGGGCGTTCAGTCTCTGGATATAGACCCGAAACCAGGTGATCTAGCCATGGGCAGGTTGAAGGTTGAGTAACATCAACTGGAGGACCGAACCGACTAATGTTGAAAAATTAGCGGATGACTTGTGGCTAGGGGTGAAAGGCCAATCAAACCTGGAGATAGCTGGTTCTCCCCGAAAGCTATTTAGGTAGCGCCTCGGACGAATACTACTGGGGGTAGAGCACTGTTAAGGCTAGGGGGTCATCCCGACTTACCAACCCTTTGCAAACTCCGAATACCAGTAAGTACTATCCGGGAGACACACGGCGGGTGCTAACGTCCGTCGTGGAGAGGGAAACAACCCAGACCGCCAGCTAAGGTCCCAAATTACAGCTAAGTGGGAAACGATGTGGGAAGGCTCAGACAGCTAGGATGTTGGCTTAGAAGCAGCCATCATTTAAAGAAAGCGTAATAGCTCACTAGTCGAGTCGGCCTGCGCGGAAGATGTAACGGGGCTAAGCTGTAAACCGAAGCTGCGGCAATGCGATTTATCGTATTGGGTAGGGGAGCGTTCTGTAAGCCGTTGAAGGTGTGTTGTAAAGCATGCTGGAGGTATCAGAAGTGCGAATGCTGACATGAGTAACGATAAAGGGGGTGAAAAACCCCCTCGCCGGAAGACCAAGGGTTCCTGTCCAACGTTAATCGGGGCAGGGTAAGTCGACCCCTAAGGCGAGGCCGAAAGGCGTAGTCGATGGGAAACGGGTTAATATTCCCGTACTTCTTACAATTGCGATGGGGGGACGGAGAAGGCTAGGTGGGCCTGGCGACGGTTGTCCAGGTTCAAGTGCGTAGGCTTGAGGGTTAGGTAAATCCGGCTCTCTCTAAGGCTGAGACACGACGTCGAGCATCTACGGATGTGAAGTCATTGATGCCATGCTTCCAGGAAAAGCCTCTAAGCTTCAGATTGTAAGGAATCGTACCCCAAACCGACACAGGTGGTCGGGTAGAGAATACCAAGGCGCTTGAGAGAACTCGGGTGAAGGAACTAGGCAAAATGGTACCGTAACTTCGGGAGAAGGTACGCTCTCGACGGTGAAGTCCCTCGCGGATGGAGCTATTGAGAGTCGCAGATACCAGGTGGCTGCAACTGTTTATTAAAAACACAGCACTGTGCAAAATCGTAAGATGACGTATACGGTGTGACGCCTGCCCGGTGCCGGAAGGTTAATTGATGGGGTTAGACTTCGGTCGAAGCTCTTGATCGAAGCCCCGGTAAACGGCGGCCGTAACTATAACGGTCCTAAGGTAGCGAAATTCCTTGTCGGGTAAGTTCCGACCTGCACGAATGGCGTAATGATGGCCACGCTGTCTCCACCCGAGACTCAGTGAAATTGAAATCGCTGTGAAGATGCAGTGTACCCGCGGCTAGACGGAAAGACCCCGTGAACCTTTACTACAGCTTGGCACTGAACATTGAGCCTACATGTGTAGGATAGGTGGGAGGCTTTGAAGCAGGTACGCCAGTATCTGTGGAGCCGACCTTGAAATACCACCCTTGTATGTTTGATGTTCTAACTTAGCCCCGTTATCCGGGGTGAGGACAGTGCCTGGTGGGTAGTTTGACTGGGGCGGTCTCCTCCCAAAGAGTAACGGAGGAGCACGAAGGTGGGCTAATCACGGTTGGACATCGTGAGGTTAGTGCAATGGCATAAGCCCGCTTGACTGCGAGAATGACAATTCGAGCAGGTGCGAAAGCAGGTCATAGTGATCCGGTGGTTCTGAATGGAAGGGCCATCGCTCAACGGATAAAAGGTACTCCGGGGATAACAGGCTGATACCGCCCAAGAGTTCATATCGACGGCGGTGTTTGGCACCTCGATGTCGGCTCATCACATCCTGGGGCTGAAGTCGGTCCCAAGGGTATGGCTGTTCGCCATTTAAAGTGGTACGCGAGCTGGGTTTAGAACGTCGTGAGACAGTTCGGTCCCTATCTGCCGTGGGCGTTGGAAGATTGAAGGGGGCTGCTCCTAGTACGAGAGGACCGGAGTGGACGAACCTCTGGTGTTCGGGTTGTGTCGCCAGACGCATTGCCCGGTAGCTAAGTTCGGAATCGATAACCGCTGAAAGCATCTAAGCGGGAAGCGAGCCCTGAGATGAGTCTTCCCTGGCACTTTAAGTGTCCTGAAGGGTTGTTCGAGACTAGAACGTTGATAGGCAGGGTGTGTAAGCGTTGTGAGGCGTTGAGCTAACCTGTACTAATTGCCCGTGAGGCTTAACCATACAACACCCAAGGGGTTTTGATGGACTCAATGAAAGAACATTGAATGTGTAAGAACGAGAATTAAAAAACAGCTTTCCGAATTTAGGAATTGAATTTATTAACGACATCCATGTCGTTAACCCTTCGGGCCGCACTGAAGTGCGTTAAATTTTGTTCCAGACAAAATTTTGCTTGGCGACCATAGCGATTTGGACCCACCTGATTCCATGCCGAACTCAGAAGTGAAACGAATTAGCGCCGATGGTAGTGTGGGGTTTCCCCATGTGAGAGTAGGACATCGCCAGGC
>NZ_BATJ01000037.1 GCF_000467125.1 Vibrio proteolyticus NBRC 13287
AAGCTAATAAAAAATAAGGAGATCTTTATGGGAACTAAAGCATATGAAGAGGGCTTTAAATCATGTCTTTATTCCGATTATGTAAATCCATATCCTGAGGATTCTTCAGAGTTTGATGACTATGAACGTGGTCGTACACAAAAACTTAAGCGTAGTGGGTCAAATAGTAGCTTTTCTGGTGGTTTCAATCCGTGGGAACCAGAATTAGAACCAGTCAGGGACGTTGAGTTCAAACCGAAGAAATCATCGTTAGAACCACAAAAACCAAATCCATATGCGCAAGCAAAGGGAAAGTAGGGCGCTTCAAGTACGCTTATAACAAACAATTTAAGAGGGATTCACAACGCTTGGCATTTTTGCTTCTACTTCAATTTTAGTGGTTACGGTACAATGCTTTAGGTTTGGGTGGTAGCGTTGCTCACCCCTTAATTGGGCGTTATACGAACATTAATCGTGATTTTTTAAAGGAAATATAAATGAAGTTAAAATTGACTGTAGAGCAAGAAAAATTAGAGGAAATGTTATTGAACTCAATAGATACTGCTTTCCTTAAGATTACAAAATCTCAAACTAAAGCTAGCATCAAAGAAAAGTTAAAGACTTTATCAGTGCAAGAGCGCAGAGAGTTATTTTGGGATTCTGTGTCAGTCGCTAGTGACTATCCCCCATCGTTAAAACAGGATACAAATTTCGTTGATCATTGTATCGAAAAGTACTTCCAAAGTTTGTAATGATTTTCGTATAACAAACTGTTTAAGAGTGATTCGCAACGCGTGGCATTTTTACTATGCGTTGCGTTTAGTGTTTAAGGTGGTATGCGGCGGCATCGGTATTGCGTTGCTCACACCTTAACAGGGCGTTATACGAACTCGCAAAATTTAACATGGAGAGTAAATTGAAAGATTATGAAGTTTATCTGTTCGATATGGACGGAACGTTAGTAAATTCAGAGCCATTAAAGGGTAAAGCTCTAGCATTGGCTTGTGCAGATTACGGTGCTCAAGTTGATCACAACATATATAAAGACGTTATGGGTGAAAGTTGGCAGGTTGTGACTGGTCACTTTTTTACTCATGCGGGGATTTCACCAGATCTAGCTGAGTTTAATCGTTATTTTCGAGCTCACTACGAACTGATGTTAAACGACGAACTTGAGTTGAATGCAGGAGCTAAAGCGTATATTGAACACCTGAAAAAAGCAGGGAAAAAATGTGGTGTTGTCAGCTCGGCAGCAACATGGATGGTTGAAAATATCTTGACTTCATTGCAGTTAGAAACAGCTTTTGATCTTGTTATCACTCAAGAGCATGTAACCAAGCATAAACCTGATCCTGAAGCTTATAATCTTGCACTCGCAAATTTAGATGTATCACCTGAACATACAATAGTGTTCGAAGATTCAACAGCAGGCATTAGCGCAGGTAAATCTAGTGGTTGTGACGTTATTGCCGTTAAACATGAGTTTAATGGAAAAAATGACTTAAGTGGCGCATTAAGATCCATCAGTGTGTACGATGAAATGTTCGTATAACAAAGCATTTAAGAGTGATTCTCAACGCTTGGCATTTTCAGTTCAAAGTTGGGTTTCGTGTTTACGGTGCAATGGATTAGGTATGGTGGCAGCGTTGCTCACACCTTAATGCGGCGTTAGCTTTCAATTAAGAATAGAGATAGAAAATGAATAAACAACAGTCAGTTTCAAGAATTCATGTTAGGTATAAACGGTTTCAGAAAGAACAACGAGATATTTGGGAATCATTTTGTCTCATAGATTTTTATGCACCTAAGATAAAGGATGCAATAAAAGATGATGTTTTTCCTCAATTAACTTTTGATCGTATCTGGAATGATACGCCGAAAGTAGTAAAGAAAGACGATATTTATGGAGCATTACACTCGCTTTCTATAAAAGGAAATTATCGTCGAACATTACTTGAGGCAGTATTAACTTTCGAAGACTACATTACGGATGTTATTCAAGGTGTATACCTTGATATTCCACATAAATTAGCCGCTTCGGGTAAAGATGACTCTACATCAAACACACAAAAAATCATTAAACTAATCTTGGATTCTGAAGACAAGTCTGAAATCGTAGAAAGGTTAGTTGAAGAAAAGATTAGAGGAATATTTTATGGCAACCCTTTGGATGTGTTTGAGTCTGATAAAGCCAAGTTGGAGCTAGGTGATTACTTTAAATCAAATCACCAAGACGAAATGAAAATAATAAAAAAGGCTATAGCGATAAGAAATATAGTCGCTCACAATAATGGAAAAATTGACCGAAAGTACATAAGGGAAGCAGACAAAAATGCTTCACTAGGCACTAAGGTAGTAATTGAGCGAGAGTTTTTAAAAGATGTTGTATATGCTTTATCTTTGGTTGCAGCTCATACAGCGAGACTTGTAGTTGAAAAAATATATAAAGAAACTCCTTCAGGAAAACTAGGTCAAGCGATTAAAGCTTTCAACCGTAAAAGCTAACAAACTGTTTAAGAGTGATTCGCAACGCATGGCATTTTCACTATGCGTTGGTTTTAGTGTTTAAGGTGGTTGCGGAAGCTTCGGTATTGCATTGCTCACACCTTAACAGGGCGTTATGCGATACGGCTTACTAAAAGGAGTTGAAGTGAAGTTTATAGAATTAGATGTTAAGAATGCTTTGATATTTCATGGCTATGATTCTGAGAATAAACCAATTGAAGAACGTACCATGGAAGAATCATTTATGCGGAAACTGATTTGTGTTGATCGGATTCGTTCAATTACTGAACAATATTTATTGGTCACTGGCCCTGATGGGCGGGAAATGTATTGGGAATATAAAGGGACACTCGATGAAGTTAAGGTAAAACTTCAAAGCGTCAATGTTTCAATCGCATAACAAACTGTTCAAGAGGGATTCGCAACGCGTGGCATTTTCACTATGCGTTGGTTTTAGTGTTTAAGGTGGTTTGCGGCGGTTTCAGTATTGCGTTGCTCACCCCTTAACAGAGCGTTATGTTTTCGGAGGAAATTGGCAACATGAGTATCGAACTCAGAAGTATTAATCAGGGTAATTTCTACGAGATCTGCCAGTTGCAAGTCGCTGAAAATCAGTTAACTCACGTTGATAGTAATGCTATTTCACTGGCGGAAGCTAACTTTATGGAGTTTCCTTGGTTTCGGGGAATCTATGCCGAAGATAGGCCTGTAGGTTTTATATTGGTAAACGCAGACACCTCCACAGGAAAATTTTCCCTTTGGCGACTGATGCTAGATCAGACCCAACAATCGAAAGGCTATGGTCGTAAAGCAATCGACTTACTGAGTGAAGAATTGCTTAACGAGTTTGGTGTATCAACCTTATATACCAGCGTTGTGGATAGCGCTGATAGCCCCAAGGGTTTCTACTTAAATTGTGGTTTTGTACCTACAGGCAACTTGGTCGCAGGTCGTGAAATAGAGTTAAGCAGAACTCTTGAGCCCCAAACATAACAAGCAATTTAAGAGGGATTCACAACGCTTGGCATTTTTGCTTCTACTTCAAATTTAGTGTTTATAGCACAATGCTTTAGGTTTGGGTGGTAGCGTTGTTCACCCCTTAATTGGGCGTTAGAGCTCACGCAGTCCTAAATATCAGCATCATTAAAGGAATGAAATGCAAAAACTTGTAAAACATACACTTTACCTTTTCCTATGTATTACTGGTCTAACGGCTGCTATGACGTTAGCAGGCATTGGTTATGCTTGGTTTTTCTCGGAAGCGAAAGAACTCCCCCATTTGGAGTGGTTAATAGGGTCTGTGATTATAGAGGTAGTCGCTGTAATCCTTATGCTCGCAAAGAAAGGTTTGAAATATCTTCCAGATACACAAACCGATAAGGAGCCAAAAGACACTCTCAAGTTTATGGAGAGTTTTATTTCTACGGGCACTAGTGCAACTGTTGTGAGTAACCGAGTGTCATGGTTGGCAGGTGACGACAAACTTATATCAATTCTTCAATCAAAGATTGAAAAAGGTACTCGCATTGAAATTATCACTCCAAATGAAGTTCCAGAGGTACTTAGAGAAAAGTTGAATGGTGCATCTTTTATTGTCACAAGAGAAAATGTGTCACCTGAAGCTAGATTTACCTTAGTGAATGGAGATCGCAGCGGCGCTGAAAAGCTCGCCATTGCTCGTGGAGTTCATCCAGACCACGAGATCACAATCTTTGACAACAATTCTGGTCCCCAAATAATAGCGATGGCGAAAGACATAATTAGAAAATCCAAGGAGTTGACTAATGCCGCATAGGTGGTGCAATTCGGCGCAAATACGTCGAGAGCAAATTGAGTCAGGTGCAGACTTAACATTTAACGAGGTTTTTAAGCCGCTTTTAGTTCGTCGAATTAAGAGCCTTTCACCTAGCAATGTTCTGGAAGTCGGCGCTGGAACTGGTCATCTTTCCAAAGAATTATCTGAATTAGGTTTTTCTGTCACAGCAATAGAGCCTTCTACTGGAATGTATGGAGTTGCAAAAGACGTCTTGTCTTTAACCGATGTTAGATTATTGAATTGCACTTCACTCGAATTAGAGAAAAACGAGCTTTATGAGGCTGCATTCTCCCATCTTGTTGCACACGTTGTTGATGACCTTAATGAGTTCTTTGAATCAATCGGACGGCACCTGAAAGCCACGGGTCATTTCATTTTTTCAATCCCTCACCCCTGTTTTTATAATGAATATAAGGGTTTTTTCGGAGATGAATATAGTTATATGACCTCCATGACCAAGAATGTGTCATTTACTATCACTAAAGATTCAAAAAATACGATTAGTGGAGTGCCGTACCATCACAGACCGCTGTCAGAGTACATCAATAAACTGGTTGAATCTGGTTTCACTATTGATGGCTTTGACGAAACCTATCCAGAAGAAAATATACAATTAAAATATGGAGCCAAATGGGAGTCGCCACGATACTGTGTGTTTACCTGTAGAAAGCTCTAACAAAGCGTTTAAGACGGACTCCCAACGCTTGGCATTTCTGGTTTGCTTCGGCTTTAGTGTTTACGGCACAATACTTTAAGTGCAGTGGTCTGCGTTGCTCACCACTTAACGCGGCGTTAGCAATCAAGGAGAAAATGGAGTTGAGTGGTTATCAATCGAATTTGGAAAATCAGTTAAACATGCTTGATGAGACTTGGGCTTCATTAATAAGTAATGGAGTCACAAACGAAACAGAGTTAGTTCTAGAATTTAGCTACTTATGTCCAAATAAAGCGTCAGCCATTCAACTGAACGATGCTCTTGGAAACTATGAATCACTGATCAGAAGTGAGGGGTTTATTAACCGCTCATGGTTTGTTGAAGGATATTCTCACCCGACAACAGTAACCAAAGATATCCTTGTTCAATGGTTAGACTTTATGGTTGCAAAAGGTTGGGAGTTTCAATGTATCTTTGATGGCTTTGGGGCTTCGTTTAGTTAAATTGCTAACAAACTGTTCAAGAGGGATTCGCAACGCGTGGCATTTTCACCATGCGTTGGTTTTAGTGTTTTAGGTGGTATGCGGCAGCTTTTGTATTGCGTTGCTCACCCCTTAACAGGGCGTTATGTAGCTAGGAGGAAATGTTTAATTGAGCAGTAGTTACACAGTTTCATTTGCTTGTTTAGAGTGTTGCAAGTCTTTTAAGCGTGACAGCGAATTATCCAAGGGTATTCCCAATGAGTTACCTTGCCCAAATTGCGGTAATGTTTCATACAATCTTGGACGCCATTTTAAAGCACCTAAACAATCAGACAAAAAGCAATGGGATAAGATCAGGTTTTTAGTATCACATGGCTTTCGGTTTCAAAAGATAAGACCACACAGAGATAATAATGACTCCGTCCCTTATCCGATTGACTTGGCTGAAGCTCGAGAATTTGTTGAACGCTATAAAGAGTTTTCGTTAAACATTGGGGACGCGACATAACAAAGCATTTAAGAGGGATTCACAACGCTTGGCGGTTTCGGTTTGAATCGGCTTTAGTGTCTACAGCACAATGGTTTAGGTTGGGTGGTAGCGTTGTTCACCCCTTAATGCGGCGTTAAGCATCTGGAGAATAATATGCAGTACATAGCACCAAAATTTGGTCAAAAATCCTTTCACTGTCCTCTTTGTGGGACTTTCTCACATGTGACTTGGGAAAGGCTGAGTGATGAGAAGAACTATGTCACCGATATAGTAAAAGCATCATGCTCATGTTGTGAAAAAGCATCTATTTGGCGAGGAACAAGCTTCAGTGGCTTCTCTGTGTCAGATGGGGTGATGGTTTACCCTGATGTATCATTAGCCCCGCAACCTGAGTTGGATATGCCTGATGATGTAAAAATTGATTATTTAGAGGCTGCTAGCATTTTTTCTCGCTCGCCTAGGGCTGCAGCCGCACTTCTTCGACTTGGACTTCAAAAATTATGTAAACATTTAGGTGAGGCTGGCGAAAATATTAATAAAGACATCCGAAGCTTAGCTGAAAAAAATGTAATTCCTCCCCTCGTCGTAAAGGTGGCAGATACAGTTAGAATTGCAGGGAACAATGCGGTCCATCCTGGTGAGATGAGTGAGGACGATTTTGATCAGGTCGCATCCAAGATGTTTGAACTACTAAATTTCATAGTTAAAAAAGGTATCTCAGAGCCTAGGGAGTTAGCAGCTTTATATGAATTAACTCCAGAAGGTCCTAGAAAAAGTGCAGAAGAGACCGATCGAAGAGCCAGAGAGAAAAATGCTTAACAAACTGTTTAAGAGTGATTCGCAACGCGTGGCATTTTCACTATGCGTTGCGTGTAGTGTTTAAGATGGTATGCGGCGGCATCAGTATTGCGTTGCTCACACCTTAACAGGGCGTTATGTTTAATCACGTAAAATCAGTTGGTTGCATCTTTTTTTTGCTTTCTCGGCTTTCTAATTTTGGTCTTATCGGCAAGTTGACTTCAGTGGTCTCTGTTTTCTGGACTCCAATTCGTGGGCGCTAAAAATTCAGAGAGTTGCCTCATTAAAATGTGGTGTTTGGGTGAGGTGAGTGCAGCTTGTTCAGTTTCAACGTTAGAGCTTCAGCTTTCGTTTCTCACGTAAAGACTCAATGTAAATTCAATCAATTTTATGAGTTAATTCAGTTTTTTAGCCTATGGTTTTGGTGTGCAAAGGTAAGTAGAGTTAAGCTCTTGGTATCGTAAAACTTAACCCTTTGAGTCTTAAACATAACAAGGCGTTTAAGAGGGATTCATGCCGCGTGGCATTTTTGGCATGCGATGAGTTTTGTGGTGAAAGTGGTCTGCGAAAAGTTGGTTTAGGCGGCACTCACCCCTTAACGCAGCGTTATGTTTAATCATGTAAAATCAGTAGCTTGGTTTTTTCTTTGCTCCATAAGTCATTCTGCTTTTGTTCTTTTCGGCAAGTTGGCATTGCTGGACGCTGTTTTCTGGACATTTATTCTTTGGCGCTAGAAATTCGGAGAGTTGCCTCATTGAGTTTCTGAGTAAGTTAGAAGTCAGGAAATTTAGCTCAGTTTCAACGCGACAGCTTTTTCGTTTTCTGTATTCAAGATTCAAGTTCAACCTGCTCTAATTTATGAGTCAATTCCGTTTTCTAGCTTCTAGTTTTTGTTTGTAAGACTAAGTCGGGTTAAGCTTCTGTACAGTTGAACGTAAGGTATTGAAGTTTAAACATAACAAACAGTTCAAGAGGGATTCAGCACGCGTGGCATTTTTGCTATGCTGTTGAAGTGCAATGCGGAGGCTTGGTCATTGCGTGCCTCACCCCTTAACTGGGCGTTATGTGCTTTTGCCTAGAAACTAGGAAATTCACTATGATTAAGTTACGTCAAAGTGGAAAGGTGTTCAGTATGGATAGTTTCGAGTCAAAAGGTGAGTTGTTACGAAATCACGCCAAAGGTTTAGTTGTTGAGTTTATGCAAAGTCATCCCGACTGCTCCCCAAACAGCCTTGGAATGAAGCAGGCAGAGATTTTTAGGCGTTGTGGTCTTGGCTGGGGAGAGCAGCGTAAAGCAACTCCATCGAACCAACAATATTGGCTAGTCGCTTTGTTACGACAACTTGAGCAAGAAGGTGTAGTTGTTCAGGTGGTAGAGTCTGGACCTTGGAGACTCTGCTAACTCAAAGAGTACGCACATAACAAGCAATTTAAGAGGGATTCACAACGCTTGGCATTTTTGCTTCTACTTCAAATTTAGTGTTTATGACACAATGCTTTAGGTTTGGGTGGAGGCGTTGTTCACCCCTTAATTGGGCGTTATGTGTTTGACCTCATATTATCAAATACTTTGCTCTATACTGTACTCATTAAATAAAAGATTATGGGGGCAGTATGAGGGTTGTGTTGGTCTTAATATCTTGTCTTTTTTCGACTTCTTTGCTTGCAAAGAGCCAGTTAGAACCTGGTGATACTTTACTGTGTGAAAGAATAGAAATTAAAATCCTGCCAGGGGAAACATCGAAATCAGCGATTCTTTTGGAACTGCTATCGCCGAGGCTTATTTCCGTATGCAATGCTGGCGATAACTCAATTTATCAATCAGAATTGACGGTACAATGGGAGTTTGCAGGAAGTGATAAAAGTCGCGTTCTTGGCGACGGTAAATGTATTCCGGTGACAGAGTCCAAATATCTTAAGTATAGTGTTGTAAAACCTGCTAATGCACTAGGAAAGCACTCTTATAAAAATATTAATTGGTGCCTTGAGAAAAAATCTAAGTAGTCGTATTGATAGTACTCAAAAAACACATAACAAAGCATTTAAGAGGGATTCACAACGCTTGGCAGTTTTGGTTTGAAATTAGCTTAAGTGTTTACAGCATAATGGTTTAGTTTGGGTGGAATGCGTTGTTCACCCCTTAATGCGGCGTTAAATTCACTAACTATAGTATTTTAAAATGCTGTTCTATATAATCTGCTCAGAATTAAATATGAGTAAGGTTTTATATGGAAAACACAAGTACTAAGCAAGTAATTACCGCGCCAGTGGCATCAATCATTGTTACTTTGACAATATGTTTGACCGTGCTGTTTGCATTGGGATCTTTCAAGGCATCAAATTTAGATTATGCGACAGTTAACTTTGATGGTGGTTATAAAAAATTGGAGTCATCAGTGAGCAACGTAGCTTTTCAGATGTTGAGGTCAAGTTTAATGACAAAGTGTTATGGTCAGGCTCATTAGATTACGTTGCTGGTGAAATTGCCAATAGCATAGCATCTGAAAAGGAACCTCAGAATATCACATGGAAAGAAGGTGTTACCTTAAGCGGGACAGCTGGTGTTTCATGGGATGGAAGTGAAAGCTCGTTTAAGCTAACGACGGAAACAATCGATTTAGTATCAACTAAGGAAGTTCCATTGTTAGTTCAAGATGTTATTACACAACTACGCACGTTGGACAGAAAGGTAAAAGACGAGAACGATATTAGTGCAAAGCAAGCATTAACTTTTTCAGAAGCTCCTAGCGCTTCATTTACTTTGACGAAGTTTCTTGCAGCATTAAGAAACATGTAAGCCGTTAATTTAACAAAG
>NZ_BATJ01000036.1 GCF_000467125.1 Vibrio proteolyticus NBRC 13287
AAGGTTGTGAACTATATCACAATCAACTTCTTTTGGAACAAAAAAATTGACTCAATCGTCAATAAATGGCGGTGAGGGAGGGATTCGAACCCTCGATACGGCTACAAACCGTATACTCCCTTAGCAGGGGAGCGCCTTCAGCCTCTCGGCCACCTCACCACTTTCATATTCCAGAAGAAATATGGCGCGTCCGGGAGGATTCGAACCTCCGACCGCCTGGTTCGTAGCCAGGTACTCTATCCAGCTGAGCTACGGACGCGCTGTGGCTTAATATCATTAAGCAGTGCAAGAATGGCGGTGAGGGAGGGATTCGAACCCTCGATACGGCTACAAACCGTATACTCCCTTAGCAGGGGAGCGCCTTCAGCCTCTCGGCCACCTCACCGTCTTGCGGAGGCACATATTACGATTTACCAAAAATAAGTCAAACATTTTCTTGGTAAAAAAAGGAAAAAGTCGCTTAACCGTTGGCTATTTAATCAAAGCGGCGGTTATTCACACTTTTCGTTATAAATCTCCAATCTACAGAGACAAAAAAGGCCAGCCAACCGGCCAGCCTCTCTGAGTAATTAGTAGTTGCCAGACGCAACGTTACCATTACCTTTTTCAGCTTGAATGCGCATGTAGATTTCTTCGCGATGCACAGAAACTTCTTTCGGAGCGTTTACACCGATGCGTACCTGGTTACCTTTCACACCCAGCACTGTTACTGTGACTTCATCACCAATCATTAGAGTTTCGCCTACACGGCGAGTCAAAATTAGCATTCTTTGCTCCTTGAGTAATCTCTGATATTTCTTGCTACGAAGCTATTATCCAACAAAAGTTATATTTTCGTAAACTCTCTTGGAAGGAGAAATCAACCCAAAAAGACTTGTTTTTGTTGGATCTCTATCGCTTCATTTGAGGTAATATACGCATCATGCAGTATGTTAGCCGCTTTGTCGACACATTCTGGCAACAGGGCCAGCATCAGTGACTGCTGGGCACAGTGATGTTGCAACACATCGATCCCCTGCTCAGCCAACAACTGATAGGCGCTATCCAGCATACTGCTAACCTGCAACCCGACCGCCGTCAGTAAGCTAACCGGTTCACTATTGCGGATTTTATCGCCGAAAACCAGCCCCAACTTAGCGCACGCATCCTGTTTTATGACGATCGCTGTCTGTTCTGGATGCTCGATCACATTCCATACCGCAATCCCCAACATCTGACACTGCGTGAGCATGCCGGACAAATGTTCGTCCTCAACATCCAAGGTGACCAAATCACGCTGGATAGCCAAACCGCAGACCGCTTTCGGGCACACTTCCCCTTTCACCAGACTGCCGGCATTGACGTCAAACGTCGACAACACCCGCAACGGCACATTGTTCGCCCAGGCAAACTGCACCGATGGCAGATGCAGGACTTTCGCCCCTTTACGTGCCATCTCTTCCATCGATGGGAAGTCGATCACATCCAGTTTCTGAGCCTGCTTCACGACACGGGGATCGCAAGTGTATATACCGTCAACATCGGTAAAGATCTGACACTCATCGGCTTTCAGCGCGCCAGCCAGTGTCACGGCTGTGGTGTCTGAGCCACCGCGTCCTAACGTGGTGATGTCCCCATTTTCATTGATACCCTGGAATCCAGCCACAATTACGATGTGCTCCTGCGCCAGCAGGTCATCAATGGTAGCGGTATCAATATGCTTAATCGTTGCGTCATTGTGTTGATTGTCCGTCACAATGTTCGCTTGTGCTCCGGTCAGAGAGCGTGCGGCATAGCCCAATTTATTGAGCGTCATCGCCAGCAGTGCCATCGACACTTGCTCACCGGCAGAGAGCAAAACATCAAGTTCGCGTGCGGTGGGTACACTGTCTACCTGTTTGGCCAGTTCCATCAGACGATTAGTCTCACCAGACATTGCCGATACCACCACGACAACTTGATTACCATCATTCTTTGCTCTAATGATGTGTTCAGCGACCGTGTGGATTCTTTCAATTGAACCCACTGAGGTTCCGCCAAACTTTTGCACGATAAGGGGCTTTTTCACCAGTCTTCACCTTCCCAAGACATACGTCTCATTGGGACCGCCTTATACGCAATAAATTGGGTATTCAGACGGTCTGTTATAACAAAAACCAAGCAGCATAATTGGCGTGACGAAATTTTCACCAATTAAACCACTTGGTTGTCAGAAAAAAATTACGCCCAATCAAAATTTATTGATTGAGCGTAGGTTTTTATGTGATTACAGACGCTCGGCAATCCAAGCGTCTACAGACTCTAGCGCGGATGGCAAAGCTCCTGCATCCGTACCACCGGCCTGAGCCATATCAGGACGGCCACCACCTTTGCCGCCAACTTGCTGCGCCACCATGTTGACCAGTTCACCCGCTTTCACTTTGCCAGTCAGATCTTTGGTGACACCGGCAATCAGGCCCACTTTGTCGCCTGCGACGTTGCCCAGCATGATGATGCCGCTACCCAATTGGTTTTTCAGCTCATCCACCATGCCACGCAGCGCTTTGTTGTCCGCGCCGTCTAATTGCGCCACCAACACTTTCACACCTGCGATGTCTTTCACCTGATCCGTCAGACTGGCACTGGCTTGTGACGCCAGTTTGTCTTTCAATTGCTGAATTTCTTTTTCCAACGCTTTCGCTTTGGCGGCCGCTTCAGACAGCTTCTCTTCCGATTTCATTTGTAGCGCTTCGATCGCATCCAGAGCCGCTTCACCAGTTACCGCTTCAATACGACGGATACCTGCCGCGATACCGCTCTCAGATGTGATCTTGAACAAACCAATATCGCCCGTATTAGCTGCGTGGATACCACCACAAAGCTCTGTCGAGAAATCCCCCATGGACAGAACGCGTACTTCGTCATCGTATTTCTCGCCAAACAGCGCCATTGCGCCTTTCTTCTTCGCAGACTCAATGTCCATGACGTTGGTTTCGATAATGTGGTTACGACGAATTTGCGCGTTGACCAGGCGCTCAACTTCTTTCAGCTCTGCTGCCGTTACGGCCTCTAGGTGTGAAAAGTCAAAACGTAGGTTTTCTGCTTTCACCAGAGAGCCTTTTTGCGTTACGTGCTCACCCAGAACCTGACGCAGCGCAGCGTGCAACAAGTGCGTTGCTGAGTGGTTTAGCGAGATAGCCGCGCGGCGCTCTGCGTCAACGATAGTGGCGACTTCATCGCCTTTGGCCAGAACGCCTTCCGCCATAACACCGTGGTGGGCGATTGCGTTGCCTAGTTTTTGAGTGTCTTCTACACGGAATACACCGGCTTCAGTGCGGATTTCACCCGCATCACCACATTGACCACCAGACTCGGCGTAGAATGGTGTTTCACCCAGCACTATGATCGCTTTGTCGCCCGCAGATAGAGAATCCACTTCGTTGCCTTCAACGAACATTGCAGCCACTGAGCTAGAACCTTTTGTCCCCGCGTAGCCACAGAATTCAGTCTGCGTATCAACTTTGATGGCTGCGTTATAGTCTGTACCGAATTGACCCGCTTCACGCGCACGCTGGCGCTGCTCTTCCATGGCTTTCTCGAAACCTTCTTCATCAATCGCGAACTCACGTTCACGCGCAACGTCGTTGGTTAAGTCAGCTGGGAAGCCGTAAGTATCGTACAGTTTGAATACGATTTCGCCGTCAAGCACTTTGCCATCCAGGCCGTCTAGCGCTTCATTTAGAATCGCCATGCCGCGCTCAAGTGTGCGACCGAAGTTTTCTTCTTCGATACGCAGGACTTTTTCGACTACCGCTTGCTGGCGTTTCAGTTCTTCACCGGCAGTGCCCATGATGTCTGCAAGTACGCCGACCAGTTTGTAGAAGAATGCGCCCTGCGCGCCGAGCTTGTTTCCATGACGGACAGCACGACGAATGATACGACGTAGCACATAACCACGCCCTTCGTTGGAAGGCATCACGCCATCCACGATCAGGAATGAGCATGAACGGATGTGGTCTGCGATAACGCGCAGAGACTGGTTCGACAGGTCTTGGTAACCAATGACTTCAGCCGCCGCTTTGATCAGTGTCTGGAATACGTCGATTTCGTAGTTTGAGTGAACGCCTTGCATGATGGCAGAGATGCGCTCGATACCCATACCGGTATCCACCGACGGTTTTGGCAGCGGTTCCATTGTGCCATCAGCGTGGCGGTTGAACTGCATGAATACGTTGTTCCAGATCTCGATGAAACGGTCACCATCTTCTTCCGGTGTACCCGGACGGCCACCCCAGATGTGCTCACCGTGATCGTAGAAGATCTCAGTACATGGACCACAAGGACCGGTATCCCCCATCTGCCAGAAGTTATCAGACTCGTAAGCTTTACCACCAGGTTTATCACCGATGCGTACGATGCGATCAGCAGGAACACCGATTTTCTTATTCCAGATATCAAAAGCTTCGTCATCGGTTTCGTACACGGTCACCAGCAGACGCTCTTGCGGCAGCTTCAGTACTTCAGTCAGAAACTCCCAGGCAAACGCAATCGCGTCTTCTTTGAAGTAATCGCCAAAACTGAAGTTACCCAACATTTCAAAAAAAGTATGGTGGCGGGCAGTAAAACCAACGTTTTCCAGGTCGTTGTGTTTACCACCAGCACGTACACAGCGCTGTGCCGTAGTCGCTCGAGTGTAGGCTCGCTTTTCCAGACCCAGGAAGCAGTCTTTAAACTGGTTCATCCCTGCGTTTGTAAACAGCAGGGTTGGGTCGTTGTGTGGAACCAACGATGAACTTTCTACGATTTGGTGTCCTTTGCTCTCAAAGAATTTGAGGAACGCGTTACGAACCTCATCAGTGCTCATGTACATGCAGCTCTTCCTGAAAATAGTCGAGTGAAAATTTTGCCGTATTGTAGATCATGGCGAACTCTTCGACTAGTTTTCTTGCAGAAAAGCTACAATTGCCGGGTATGAACCCGCTAAGTTGCGGAAATGTGGTGGGAGAATTGGTACCGTTAATCCGGCTGCGCGGTCAAGGCATAACTGATTTGCTCAAAGCTGAACCCGCGATACTGCAGAAAACGGACTTGTTTGGCGTATTCTTTCTGATCCTGGGGAACGATACCTTTGAATTTTTTCTCTGCGGTCTGTCTGGCCAGTTCAAACCAGTCTTGGGGTTCGTGCTCAAACGCTTCGTCGATCACCGCATCGGCTACCCGCTTTTGCTTCAGTTCCTGACGGATCCGGCGCTCACCATGGCCTTTGTAGACGTGTTGACGGATCTGGCTTTTGGCGTAACGCAGATCATCGAGAAACTGGTGCTCAAGACAGAAAAGGATAGCCGCCTCGATCTCTTCACTCGGGTAACCTTTGACCGCCAGCTTCTGGTACAGCTCATACTCACCGTGATCACGACGGCTCAGCAGTTGCACCGCGGCTTCTTTGACCGACAAGGTCGGTGGTGTATTTCTCTGATACATAGTTTGCTTGCTCAGATAAACAAAAGCCCCGCACAGGCAGGGCTTTGACTATTTGGAAAGTGCTTAAAACTCTTCTTCCTGCTCCGGCATTTCACCGGCGCCAGCCTGAGGCTCTTCCGCCAACGCTGGCGTCAGCAGCATCTCACGCAACTTCGCATCGATGGCTTTAGCCGCCTCGGTGTTCTCTCTCAGGAACTTGCACGCGTTTGCTTTACCCTGGCCGATTTTCTCGCCATTGTAGCTGTACCATGCACCAGCTTTTTCCACCAGTTTGTGTTTCACACCCAGATCAACCAGTTCACCTTCACGGTTGAAACCCTGACCGTACAGAATCTGTGTTTCGGCTTGTTTGAATGGTGCCGCGATCTTGTTCTTCACCACTTTGATGCGGGTTTCGTTACCAACCACTTCATCGCCTTCTTTGATGGAGCCGGTACGACGGATATCCAGACGCACAGAGGCGTAGAATTTCAGCGCGTTACCACCGGTAGTTGTTTCCGGGTTACCAAACATCACACCAATCTTCATTCGGATCTGGTTGATGAAAATACACATACAGTTCGACTGTTTCAGGTTACCCGTCAACTTACGCATTGCCTGAGACAGCATACGTGCTTGCAGACCCATGTGACTGTCGCCCATCTCACCTTCGATTTCCGCTTTTGGTGTCAGTGCGGCAACCGAGTCCACCACCATCACGTCAATCGCACCAGAACGTGCCAATGCGTCACAGATTTCCAGTGCCTGTTCACCCGTGTCCGGCTGAGACACCAGCAGCGCATCAATGTCTACGCCCAGCTTCTTAGCGTAAATCGGATCCAGTGCGTGCTCGGCATCGATAAAAGCACACGTTTTTCCTTCACGTTGCGCAGCGGCGATCAGTTCCAGAGTCAGCGTGGTTTTACCAGACGACTCAGGACCGTAAACTTCAACGATACGGCCCATTGGCAGACCACCCGCACCCAGAGCGATGTCCAGAGAAAGTGAACCGGTCGAGATGGTTTCAACATCCATCGTACGGTTGTCACCCAGGCGCATGATTGAGCCTTTACCGAATTGTTTTTCAATCTGACCTAACGCGGCGGCCAGCGCTTTCTGTTTGTTCTCGTCCATCACTTTCTCCGTTGTGCACACCCAGACGGTGGCGAACTGAATCTGGTTGAACTCACATTGGTGAGTTGAATTGTTGTTTATTATACTGTTGATTCATACAGTGTCCATAGCTGTGTGAAAAAAAGTTGTGCGGCTGCGCGTGCTCCGTGGCCAAAGCCAGCGGATCGCTCTTTCGCAGCGTTAGTTTTCAAGATGCTGGCAGATCACGTTCAGCGCATGTGTCACCGCTTTGGCGCGCACCGTGGCACGATCGCCTGCAAAATGACAAGTTTCAATCTGCAACCAGCCCGGCTGATCGGCAAAACCAAAACAGACCGTTCCTACAGGTTTGTCCTCACTGCCGCCATCAGGACCCGCAATACCGCTGATCGCCACCCCGATGGTGGCATGAGAATGCTGGAGCGCCCCCAGCACCATTTCTTTGACCACAGGCTCACTGACGGCGCCATGCTGCGCCAGTGTTGCCTCACTGACCCCCAGCATTTCCATTTTTGCCGCGTTGCTGTAGGTGACAAACGCGCGATCAAACCATTGTGAGCTACCCGCAACATCGGTCACAGCGCTGGCAACCCCTCCTCCCGTGCAGGATTCAGCCGTGGTCATCACGTGCTGATTATCGCGCAGCAATGCGCCCAATTTCTGACTGAGTGAGATGTGTAATTCCATGACTGAAAAACCTCTTTGTGCCTTTTCGCCCGATTAGGATTCACGTATCCTAAGCCGCTATGAAAATAAACAAAAGACGTAACCCGTGAAAGCTGATCAAAAACACACTCCAATGATGCAGCAATACCTCAAGCTCAAAGCTGAGAATCCGGAGATATTGCTGTTTTACCGCATGGGAGATTTCTACGAGCTTTTTTATGACGACGCCAAGCGCGCTTCACAGCTGCTGGATATCTCTCTGACCAAGCGTGGCGCTTCCGCCGGTGAACCCATCCCGATGGCTGGCGTACCTTTTCACGCCGTGGAAGGGTATCTGGCCAAACTGGTGCAACTGGGCGAGTCGGTGGCCATCTGTGAACAAATCGGCGATCCGGCGACCAGTAAAGGCCCGGTAGAGCGCAAAGTGGTCAGAATTGTCACTCCGGGCACCGTCACCGACGAAGCGCTGCTGTCTGAGCGCGTCGATAACCTGATTGCGGCGATCTACTATCACGATGGCCAGTTCGGTTATGCCACGCTGGATATTACCTCAGGTCGCTTCCAGTTGAGCGAGCCGCAGAGCGAAGAAGCCATGCAGGCAGAATTGCAGCGTACCTCACCTCGTGAACTGCTGTTCCCGGAAGACTTTGAACCGGTTCACCTGATGTCGAACCGCAACGGCAACCGTCGTCGTCCGGTGTGGGAGTTTGAACTCGATACCGCCAAGCAACAACTCAACCAGCAGTTTGGCACCCGGGATCTGATTGGTTTTGGTGTGGAGCACGCCAAACTCGGCCTGTGTGCGGCTGGGTGCCTGATCCAATACGTCAAAGACACACAACGCACAGCACTGCCACACATCCGCTCTCTGACGTTTGATCGTCAGGATCATTCGGTCATTCTGGATGCCGCTACCCGGCGTAATCTGGAAATCACGCAAAACCTGTCCGGTGGCACGGACAACACCTTAGCCGATGTGCTGGATCGTACGGCGACGCCAATGGGCAGCCGCATGCTCAAGCGCTGGCTGCATCAGCCGATGCGCTGCATTGATACGCTTAATCAGCGTCTGGATGCGATCGGAGAACTGCGGGATCAGGCGCTGTTTGCGGATCTGCACCCGGTTCTGAAACAGATCGGCGATATCGAGCGTATTCTTGCCCGATTGGCCCTGCGCAGTGCCCGTCCCCGCGACATGGCCCGGTTGCGAAATGCCATGCAGCAGTTGCCGGAACTGAGCGGACTGCTCGAGAGCGTCCGCCATCCCTATCTGGGTAAACTGGCCCAGTTCACCGCTCCGATGAACGAAGTGTGCGGTCTGCTGGAACGCGCAATCAAAGAGAATCCACCGGTGGTGATTCGTGATGGTGGCGTGATTGCCGAAGGCTACAATGCAGAGCTGGACGAGTGGCGTAATCTGGCGGACGGTGCCACCGAGTTCCTCGACCAGATGGAGGCGGAAGAGCGCGAACGCCATGGCATCGACAGCCTCAAAGTCGGCTACAACAACGTGCATGGTTTCTTTATTCAGGTCAGCCGTGGCCAAAGTCATCTGGTGCCGCCGCATTACGTTCGCCGTCAGACACTGAAAAACGCCGAACGTTACATTATTCCGGAGCTCAAAGAACACGAAGACAAAGTGCTGAACTCCAAATCCAAGGCGCTGTCGCTGGAAAAACAACTGTGGGAAGAGCTGTTTGACTTGCTGATGCCCCATCTTGAGCAGATGCAGAGCTTAGCCTCGGCTCTGTCTCAGTTGGATGTCCTGCAAAACCTGGCCGAACGTGCTGACTCGCTCGACTACTGCCGCCCGAGCCTGACGCAGGCAGCGGGCATCCATATTCAGGCTGGTCGCCACCCCGTGGTGGAACAGGTGATGGACGAACCGTTTATCGCCAACCCGATCGAACTGCATCCACAGCGCAAGATGCTGATCATTACCGGTCCGAACATGGGCGGTAAGTCGACGTACATGCGCCAGACAGCCTTGATCGCTCTGATGGCACACATCGGTTCCTATGTGCCAGCGGAAGCGGCGCAAATCGGTTCCATTGATCGTATCTTCACCCGTATTGGCGCCTCGGACGATCTGGCTTCCGGACGCTCTACTTTCATGGTCGAGATGACGGAAACGGCCAATATCCTGCACAACGCGACACAGAACAGCCTGGTCTTGATGGATGAAATTGGTCGTGGTACCAGTACTTACGACGGTCTGTCACTGGCCTGGGCCAGCGCGGAGTGGCTGGCGACACAAATCGGTGCTATGACCCTGTTTGCCACGCACTACTTCGAACTGACCGAATTACCGGCGCAACTGCCGCACCTGGCGAATGTACATTTAGACGCGGTCGAACATGGTGACAGCATTGCCTTCATGCACGCGGTTCAGGAAGGGGCCGCCAGTAAATCGTACGGTCTGGCGGTGGCCGGTCTGGCGGGTGTACCGAAAAGCGTGATCAAAAATGCGCGTACTAAGCTGCATCAGTTAGAGCAACTCAGCCACCTCGGTGACACGCCGGCGAAAGGCAATGGCGTTGATATCGCCAATCAACTCAGTTTGATCCCGGAGCCAAGCGAAGTGGAAGAAGCTCTGGCGAACATAGATCCCGACGATCTTACGCCTCGTCAGGCACTGGAAGAGTTGTACCGACTGAAAAAACTGCTCTAAAACGGCAC
>NZ_BATJ01000035.1 GCF_000467125.1 Vibrio proteolyticus NBRC 13287
TAAGCGAAAGGAAATACTATGGGTGAAAATCTAAACAGTGCAAAAGAAATGCTAGCAGACGCTAGTTCATTAATTATTGAGCTAGAAAAGGACATTTCTAAGTTTTTCATGTCGAAGCCCTATAAGACGATAGTTGAGCACAATAGCAAGACTAGGGCAGATACCCATAAAATAAAGTTAACTCAAGAAATACCAGGACAATTCCGGAGTAAAGCGAGGCATATTGCATCTGATATTCGTTCATCACTTGACCATGTGGGTTTTGCTGCAGCATTAGCTCAGGGTAAAACTAATCCGAGAAAGACATACTTTCCTTTTGCTAAAGCAGACACAGAAGAAAGTAACGTTAGAAAAGGAAATTGTAAGGATATACCACAAGAAATCTTCGATGTTTTTTGGGGATTTAGGCCATTCATTGGTGGTGACGATGTATTATGGGCACTAAATGAAATCGCAAACTGCAATAAGCATCGCTCAGTCGTACCTGTTGGCCATGGTCTGGGTGGACAACACATGATGCAAAATTTTAAATGTGACGGTCTTTGTCATGAAATGGCTTTTCCACCTAGATGGGATACGGCCAACAATGAAGCTATTCTTTGCGTAGTAGATTCCTCCGCAAATACAACTTATGACATTAGGCTTAGTTTCGACATCTGTTTTGGCGACATCAGTGTAGTTAAAGGCTATCCGGTCGTAAATACCCTTCGTTATCTCCATCAAAAAGCAAATGAAATCATCTTAGCATCTGAAATAAAGGGCGAAGAGCTAGGGTATTTTGCTTAGAAATTACTTATAACAAAGCGTTTAAGACGGATTCACAACGCTTGGCAGTTTTAGTTTGAATCAGCTTTAGTGTTTACGGCACAATGGCTTAGGTTTGGTGGTCGCGTTGTTCACCACTTAACGCGGCGTTAATAAGCTACTGTTAACGAATGGTTTTTATGGCAAATGGTTCTGTGTTGGTTATCGGTTTGACGGCTCAAAATGGTAAAGTCATTCGCTATTATTTTTGTCTGTTCTTTGCTGAAAATGCCATTTGAAATCATCGAAAGCGCTAATATGCCAACCCCCATTTTCGCTTTCATTCGTACATCGTTGTGGCAATTATCTGACCGGAACTTCAGTGGGTGGCCCGTTTTCAACCAGTCAAGTTAGCCACTTGCTGAATCCTCGTTTGTGGAAACTATCGTGGGGCAGTAGCCAGTAAAAATCTAGTTGGTTATTGGTGTTAAGTCAGGTGCGTTTTTTGAGTCTAGAGCGCGTGGAAAGTACTTTATTAACAATGTGTTCAAGCTGGATTCTCAACGCTCGGCAGTTTTAGTTGCAAATTTTAGTTCAGTGATTAAGGTGGTTTTATTAAGTGAAGTGGGGGCGTTGCTCACCACTTAACACGGCGTTATGTATTTCGAGGTAAAAATGAAAATTGAGCAAGAGTATTTAGATCTATTGTTGAAGCCTTTGTCTGACAGCGCAGTTCCGAATTTAAAGGAATACCTTGAAGAATTAATGTCACTAGGTGTTCAGATAGAAGATGGCAATGGTCGCATTGATAGAAAATTTGAAACTCATCTTAGATATTTAAGTACAAAGAGACTTATTTCGAATATGGATGGCAGAAGTGACCTCAAAGCCCTCGGTATCACTATCGGTGCAGGTGGTCATATAGTGATTCTCGGAGACAAATTGATCATGCAAACAGAAATTCAGGAGCCAGCAATGCCACAAATTAATATCGGTTCGATCAACAGTAAGCAAGTTCAAGTCGGTAATCACAATAGCCAAGTAACCAACATTAACGTTCAGGAGTTGGTAGAAAAAGTAGCTCAATCTGACGATGAAGAAGCAAAAAGTATTCTTAAGTCCTTGTTAGAAAATAGCACTGTTGCAAGTGTTGTGGGTGCAGGTCTTTCTGGTCTAATTGGGTTACTTTAAAACATACATAACAAAGCATTTAAGAGTGATTCTCAACGCTTGGCATTCTTCATTCCATCGTTGAGTTCAGTGTTTACGATGGTATGGTTGAGCTTCGTGGTCGCGTTGTTCACACCTTAATGCGGCGTTATGTGAAAGCGCCTTCAAAAAACAGTTTAAGATCACAGACTGCTTTGACGATTTGGATATTATCTATGTTGCATATCAATAACAAGGATGGTTTATGGCTAGGTATAAAGTAGGTGACAAGTATTTGTCAGAAGATGAGTATGAACAGCATGTTTCAGGTAACTGGAAACTTGGTTTGTTTTTGATCGGGGCTATTGTAACGGGGTATTTTGTAAATGTTTGGCTGTCAGGCTTTGAACTCGCGAAAGGTGTCCGTTTTACTTTGGTATTGATTGCGGCAATTCCTTCGGGCTATTTGGCTTCAAAGTTAAGTAATTTTGCTCGTGTTGCATTTGGTTTGGCTATTTTAGGTATTGTTGGCTGGTTAGTACTGTCTGTTATTTGGAATATGCTCTAGCAACAGGTGAGTTTTCACATAACAAAGCATTTAAGAGTGATTCGCAACGCTTGGCGCTTTCGCTTCGCTCAAGTATAGCCAAGCGTCGCTCACACCTTAATGCGGCGTTATGAGTATCCGCAATTTTAGAGACAAGGAGTCAATTTTGTTCAAACTTTATTACTATCCAAACAACGCGAGCCTAGCTCCTCATTTTTTGCTTCACCATTTAAAAGCAGACTATGAGTTGTTGTTAGTTGATAAAAAATCGAACTCTCAAAAATCAGCGGATTATCTTAGGCTCAACCCAGCAGGGCGCATACCGACCTTAGTTGTTAATGATCAGCCAATTTTCGAAAGTCCAGCTATCTGTATGCACATCTGCGAATTGCACCCTGAATCCGATTTAATGCCATCGTTAGGTGAGCCGACTCGTCCTTTGTTTTATCAATGGCTCGCGTTTCTCAATAATACGCTGCAAGCTGAACTTATGGTTCGCTATTACCCTCATCGCCACACCAACGATGAAGCTACCATTCCAAATGTAATAGCGGCGCAGGACGAAAGAATTGCTGATGCACTGTCAATCATCAACGACCAGTTAGAGCATCATGAATACTTGTTGGGGGACACCTTAACCGCATGTGATTACTTCTTGTTTATGCTTGCAGAATGGTCGTTACCAATTGAACACTCACCGCTTGAGTTCAAACACCTAGCAGAGTATTTAAAGCGTCTTTGTTTGAACCCAACGATTAAAGCGGTTTGCGACATCGAGGGTATAGACCTCACACCATTTGAGTCATACTCATAACAAGCAATTTAAGAGGGATTCACAACGCTTGGCATTTTTGCTTCTACTTCAAATTTAGTGTTTATGGCACAATGTTTTAGGTTTGGGTGGAGGCGTTGTTCACCCCTTAATTGGGCGTTAGGCTTTAGGAGAAATATGCAAGATATCTGGTTGGTGATTTCAAAATGGGACTGGAGTGGGATCGTACAAGCTGGTTCGGGGCTACTTACTGTTGTTGTTGCTTATTGTGCTCTTTCTTCATGGAAAATTCAGCAAAAATCAGCGCAAGTAAACGCTTTGTTTGATGAGTTAATTACTGAAGTAAATGAATTTATTCGTCATTCTGTAGTACCTGCACAGATTGTGAAATTTAGCCATATTCGGTTTGAGTCACATAAAGACTACATTGAACTAGACAAGTCACTCCCTCATCCTGAGGTCGTTTATGTAATAAATGAGTTTGGCAATGACTTATCAAAACAGTTAATTGCGGCTCTTGAGCCATGTGGTCAGAATTCGAGTCGTATAAAATCTTTGCTTGTTCGCATCCAACTTCATCAACCGATTGGTTTCGAAGATTGTATTAACGCATGTAATTACATTGTTTGGCAACATGACAGAATGCAAGCATTCGCTATGACTTTGGGTAGCTCACATATGAACTGGGAAAATCCAATGGTAGCTAAAAGTGTTGAAAATTCATTAGCCATAACGGCAGAAAATATCGAAGAACACATCAATGAAAATTATGGTAACTTACTAAAATATATTACAAAAACCTACGGCGTCATCTACAAAAAGCCTAACAAAGCATTTAAGAGTGATTCCTAACGCTTGGCATTTTTGCTTCGTCTTTGGGTTCAGTGATTACAGTGGTATGGTTGACTTTCGTGGTCGCGTTACTCACACCTTAATGCGGCGTTAGTACGGGGTTGGCACCAAAGGTCAAAATTTAGGTGTTTATCTGTTTCGTGTCTTGGCTTTACACTGGTTCAAATGTGCCTTTCACGTTCTTTCCGGTGGCACTATATGCGGAGTGTTCGCTTAGATTTCACCGTTTACGATTTCTAACTTTTTGGCTATTTCGTGGGCGCGGCTTCTTTTGTGTGGTTGGTTTTTAGCCTCAAATTCGGTTCTTTGACGTGGTTGTCAGCGTTTGGTGACCGAATCCTTTGCTAATTTGAAAGCAGTTAAAACTGGTTAACTTGTCGTGTTTTTCTTCTCGCCAACTTGCGTTTTGAGACTGGGTTCTAGTTTGGCCGTTGTCCGTTTGACTACAGCGTTTTAAGCCAATGTTTTCGTGCTATATTTCAACATCTTGGTGCAAACCAAAAGGTTTTGGAACAGCGTACTAACAAACAATTTAAGAGGGATTCCCAACGCTTGGCATTTTCGCTTCTACTTCAGTTTTAGTGGTTACGGTACAATGCTTTAGGTTGGGTGGTAGCGTTGCTCACCCCTTAATTGGGCGTTATACGATTCGTTAGATTAGGAGTAATTGATGCAATATGCAAAATGTACTCAAGACGGAAAAACTTGGGAAATTTCGAAATTTAGCGAACTCGAGTCGAGTTTGCTTGAAATAAAAAGACGTAGCCTCGTTTGTACTGAATGCGGCGAGTTTGCGTGGTATAGAAGAGAGAGTCGTCATGGGCATCCAGCTCATTTCTGCGCTCATCATGACCCAGAATGTGATTTAAAAGTGCAATACATTTCATCAGACGAACATCGCGATGATGCTACGGAAGTTGAGGGCGAGGTAGAGAGTGATGACACAATTATTGTACGTTTAGACCAAGAGCAAGGCGGTGCTATTGATGTTGCAGAGGTATCTAAGCCTCCATTGCCTGGCTTAGGAGAAGGGGGGAAGCGTTATGTTCTAAAAGATAAGAATCGACGTTCTGCGCAGCAATTTACCCTTAGACGAATACTTCATCGTTTGGTTAAAAGTAAAGATTTTCGAAATTCTGAAAGCAATATAATTTTCTATCGAAATAACGAAGAAATAATGCTTAGTGGTCACGTTAAAGATATTGTCTTTGGATTTAATCAAATTGAGAAAGATTTACATCATGGTAAAACTAATTTTTACTGGGGACCAATAGCATCTGCACGAGAATCCAGTGATGGAAAAATTTGGCTAAATTCTAGCTCTGAGTATATGTCTGCCTCAGTTGCAATATTTGAAGATATTGCAGATGATTTTAAAAAACTTTTCGAGGTCGACGATTTAGAGGATCTTTTGGGAGCTCATGTTTTAGTCGCGGGTAACTGTTATTTCAGTGGCGAAGGTGAGGGAAAACCAATTATTTGGTGTGGGACACCAAATTACATCTTTGTACGCAAATACAAAGATCCTGCGATTGTAAATTAATCGTATAACAAAGCGTTTAAGAGGGATTTGGCACGCGTGGCATTTTTAATATGCGTTAGGCTTTGTGTCTAAGGCGTTATGCGGTGGCTTTGTATTGCGTGCCTGCACCCCTTAACGCGGCGTTATGTGCTTTACACAATTTCTATTTTAATCCTCATGTAGTAACCTACCAAAAAAACACTGTAAGGTATATTTTGTGAAATTAAATGCCATTGTTTCGCTAGCTGTACTAGGGTTATTGGCTGGTTGTCAATCAACAACTACATCAAATACTTCTCAGCCATCCATCCAGTTAGTTGACTTGAGTAGTGAATTAGAAAATTCTAAGCATAAGGTCTGGAAAGAAGCTTCATTCAAAGGAATAAGAAGCGAACTCAAAGAGGGTGAAACTATTGTCTTCAAAGAGGTAGAGGCTAAAAAGTCATACAACGGTACTGAATACTATTACCTAGGGTATATTTATTCAGAGGATGGTCAGTTACTTTTTGATAAAAAGTACACGTTATCTGATGTAGGTGTTGTTAAATTTAAAGGCAACCACATTGAAAAAACTGTTGATCCTGAAGTGGTAAGCTCATCTAGAGGAATTCGCTATCATGGCATACCAGATGTAAATGATGGTTTTTCTTCAACTTATTGGAAAAGCTCTGGTGGGGACGCTCCAAAGGCTATGCCTGTCCGGGATTACAAGTCGACTACCTTTGGATCGCATAAGGTAGCACAAGACCATTGGACGGGGCTGCGTTTAAACTGCATTTCAAATGGTGTTTATGCGAGCTTTAGTAATGAAAAAAATATTTATGCAGCTGATGGCGAAGAAATTACGGTTACTGTTTCTTTCCCGTACTCAGAGGGTAAGCAGTATAAGTCTAGATCTATTGGTCACACCGGTGTTTCATTAAAAGTAGACTCTTACATTGAGCGAATTTTACTTGAAGAAGACGCAATTAAACTGGAAGCCTATAGTCATGCGAATCATGGGTTTACAGAGGTTACAGCATACAATAATGGCTTGGCAGAGGCTTACACTCGTGTAAAAAATAACTGCGCCATGTAACCCACGCACATAACAAAGCATTTAAGAGTGATTCCCAACGCTTGGCATTTTCAGTTCAAGGTTGGGTTTCGTGTTTACGGTACAATGGTTTAGGCTTGGTGTTAGCGTTGCTCACACCTTAATGCGGCGTTATGTTTTTTGTGGAAATAATAGCTTTAGCGGATTCTCGATTGTTGCTATAAGAATGTCGTGTCCGATATAAGGAGAGTGGCATGAGTAGCAATGATTCTTACTTTTTAGCTCTAGAAAATCGCGGTTTGGAGAAAGTTAAAGTTCAATGGCTAAATCACAAACATGGCAGACCAGAGTCAAAAAATTGGTATTTAGTTCGACACTGGATTGAGGAACAAGAGCAGAAGCAACGTAATATCAACGCCAGCGTTAAAGAGGTGTTGACGTTAAAAGGTTTCGAGTATTCGGCAGAGTCCAATAAAATACAGCGCAACATGTTGTGTGTACTTGCTTTAACTTTGATTGTGACAACTGTGTTTGATTTGATCACAATACTGCAAGCACAAACATAACAAGCAATTTAAGAGGGATTCACAACGCTTGGCACTTTTGCTTCTACTTCAAATTTAGTGTTTATGGCACAATGCGTTAGGTTGGGTGGTGGCGTTGTTCACCCCTTAATTGGGCGTTATAAACAAGGAAAAATAAGTGATCCACCCTGACGAAGAAGAGCATTTAGCAGAAGCTTACTTTACATATGTAAACGATGTGATTGGACTATTTGCAATCGCTTTAGCCGCTACATCATTACAATTTGAACAACCAGCCCCATTTGCAAGATTGTTTTTGATAATAATTACATTACACATTGTGTCAAAGCAAAAAATGTTCAGGATATACGCAGCTCGTTACTTCTCTAGGCACAAAGGATTATGGGGCAGTCTTTACCTAATGTGGAAGCAAAAAATTTATGTATTTGCTTTCGTCAGCTTAGCATTAATTGCGTTAGGAGAAATAACAAAGCACGACATATACCGCTGGCTAAGTTTATAACAAAGCGTTTAAGAGCGATTCCGCAACGCGTGCCAGTTTCGCTTCGCTCACAGTATGGCACGCATTACGTCACGCCTTAACGCGGCGTTATGTGCTTGGAGGGGAAATGCAATATATCGAAGTCAAAAGTAGCCAGATTCCGCTAGATTTGCTGCTTGAAGCTGATCCTTCTGAAGCGAGTGTTTCTTCATATTTATCCGATTCATGGTGCTTTGCTGCACTAGACAATGGGCGTGTTTTAGCCGCTTGCATAGTGAAGCCACAAACCAATAGCCTTGCTGAGATATTCAATGTCTCTGTATATCCAAAGTTACAAGGTCAAGGTGTTGGTTCTGAATTGCTTAAGTCAGTTCTGTCTCAGTTATCGAGTAAGGGAATCTCTCGTGTTGAACTGGGTACAGGTACCTTTGGTTATCAACTGACTTATTATCAGCGTCTTGGCTTTAGGGTTGACTCAATCGTCAAAGATCACTTTTTACTGAATTATCCAGAGCCAATCTATGAAAATGGTATTCAACACAAAGATATGCTGAGATTGTACGCACAACTTTAGTACGCACATAACAAAGCGTTCAAGAGGGATTCTCAACGCATGGCAGTTTTGGTTCAAAGTTTAGCTTTTGTGTTTATGGCACAATGGTTTAACTTGGGTGGCATCGCGTTGTTCACCCCTTAACGCGGCGTTATGTACTTTTATGGAAAATCAGAAATTTATGGATGAAAATGCTGAAATTTGGCGGCAGTACTACGAAAAGGCACTGTCTCGCCCACATTCAAAACGCACTGAATTTGCAGCGCAACTAAATGAGTCAAACCTCAAAGTAGCTACTGACTGTGGTTGTGGAACAGGCAGTGATATCGAATACCTAGAGCAACAGGGTTTTCAAGTTCATGGCTTCGATATTAATCCTGATTCGGTCGCTATTTGCAGAGACAGATTTGGGTCAAAGCCATTAGTGGATATTGCAGAGTCTTCGTTTGAGTCGTTCGACTATCCAAAATCTGGTGTAGTTATCGCAAATTCCAGTTTGTTCTTCGCTGACCCAAACCAATTTGAATCGACTTGGATCAACATTAAATCTTCAATTGAAATCGGTGGGGTGTTTGCTGGTGACTTCATGGGTTTCAAAGACAGTTGGGCTCACAACTATCGTAGTCCTACAACACCGCTATCGGAATCAGAAGTAAAGGCTTTATTCTCAGATTTTGAAATAGTCAGGTTCTTTGAACGTGATGAAAAAGCGAAAACTTCATTGGGTAAAATGAAGCATTGGCATACATATTCCGTGGTCGCGGTGAAACGTACATAACAAAGCGTTTAAGGCAGATTCGCAACGCGTGGCATTTTCAGTTTGATTCAGCTTTTGTGTTTACAGCACAATGGTTTAGCTTAGGTGGCAGCGTTGCTCACTACTTAACGCGGCGTTAGCACACAAAATCTACCAACATGTGAAGTGGTTCTTTTATTGCGGCTTATCTCATTTATGCAACTAAATGCCTTAAAGTTGCATGGTTTTTGCAGTTCGAGGCATATAATGCTTCCTAATATGATACTGAATAATAAGAGTGCCAATGAAGCAAATACAAATTAAGTTGTCTTACAACGGTGGTGATGCAGATCTTCATAGGTTGGACATGTACGATGCATCTATGTCGTTACATGGTTTTGCACGTGCTATTGCTATCACAACTCATGCACTATTGAATGACGGTGATGTGAAGAGGAAAGGTAACAGGGCGTCAGGTGCAAAGATTTATGTTAGCCCTCCTCAGAAGGGTAGCTACGAACAGATTTTAACCTTAGTTATTGAAAACAAAGAAGCGATAGGGGTTAGCGTAGTTGCAGCTGCTTTTTGGGATATGCTCAAATGGACATGGTCAAAAACGCTAGATATGGCTCATGAGCCAGAAACTCCAATTGTTAAAAAATTGGGTGAGCGTGTTGAGCCTTTCATTGGTGATATGGAAGAAGTTCTTGAATCAGCACTCGAAGAAGCGCACCGACCAATTAAGAATTGTCCTAATATGACCATTTCTGTATCACGTCCTAGAGTCGGTGAAGTATTGCGTATGAACGCTGAAACACTAAAAAGTGTTTCTATTAAAACTGACGATACTCTAGTCACGGGAATTGTTGGTAATGCAACCAAGTACAATATTTTATCTGGGATTGGACGCTTTTATGAAGATGACAAAGGGCATACAGTCTCATTCAAAATTCCAGATGGAGCTTCGTCATCTCTTCGACGTAAAATTACGTGGTCGATGCATTATGCCCAAGATGGGCAGGATGGTGGAAAAATAGAACTCCATGCTCGTCGGGTTATTTCTGCAAAAGGTGTATTAAAACGTTACTTAGTGGATAAGGTTATTCTGCATAAATAGTCTAAGTTTGTGTGCTAACAAACGCTTCAAGAGGGACAGCCAACGCGTGGCATTTTTACTGTGCGTTGGTTTATGTGGTTACGGTGTTATGCGGAAACTTGGTAGTAGCGTTGTCTGCCCCTTAAGCGGGCGTTATATTTTTGAGGGAACTATGAGTCAAGAAAGAGAAGATAAAGCTCGCAACTATCTAAAAAACTTCCTAAGCGAATATTTCGAAGTTAAAGAAGAAGTTCTTGGTAGTTGGCCACTTGACGAGCGCCCTTTGAGATTAGATCTACTACTCAGACCTAAGCAAAAAGCTATTGATTTAGGTTTCGATGTTGAAGCTGTTGGCATTGAAATCAAAGATTCCCAAAGTAAGGAAAGTGTTAAAAAACTTCTCGATTGTGTTATGCAATCATATACTTACACCTTTTGTGAGTTTGATGGAGTTAGACCTGCTTTCGTTCTTATATACCCAGAAATTGAAAAGTTCTTCGAAGAAGACTGGGTTAATAAATATGATCGTAGCGAACGTGAAGAACCAACCAAGCGAGAAAAGCGCCTTCTTCGTAGACTGATGCAACGCGCAAATGTAGGTGAGCTGAAAATTAAACCAAACAATGAGTTTGTCTTTGATTTTGGTGCTGGTCCATTTTTTCGTTCAGACAAGGGACGTTCTAATATTAAGGGTATTGGTCTAAATCGATATGTTGGTTCTCAGAAAAAAGTGGAATAAAAATATAACAAAGCGTTTAAGGCAGATTCGCAACGCGTGGCATTTTAGGTTCAATTCAACTTAAGTGTTTACGGTGTAATGGTTTAGGTTAGGTGGTAGCGTTGCTCACTACTTAACGCGGCGTTAGGTGAAAAGGAGTTCACTCAAAATATGAAGACCGTTTTAAAATCCTTAATGTTAGTGGTTTCGATTGTTTCAACTCTGGGCTGCCAAGATAAATCTGAGGTCTATGCAAATCCTCCCGGTCACTTGGTAGAGCAAATAGAGGCTTATTTACCTTTATCCATCAAGTACGTAAGAAAAAATGAAGAAATAGCTTTAACTCAAGGTGAACCTTTGTTGCCTCAATATCTCGAAATAGCACGTAGGATTGGCATTAAACACCCAGAGAAAGTGCGTGTTTACTATGCGGATAAATTGCCTTTACCTGAAAACGAGTCACTTTTATTTCAGATGCAAAGGTTGGGCCTTGATTCTCCATATTTTACAGGCAATACATTTGGCTATGGAGTTTGGATTTCCACTAAAGCAAAGGGTGATAAATTGCTTCTTTCACATGAGTTAATTCATGTAAAGCAAGTGGAAGAGTTAGGTCTTGATGAGTTTACTAAAACGTATTTGTTGCAACTAGCAATCTTTGGCTATCGGGAATCACCAATAGAGGTGGAAGCTTATGAAAAAGCAGGTAATTACCTGTAATTTGGTAGTTTTTCACCTAACAAGCAATTTAAGAGGGATTCACAACGCTTGGCGCTTTTGCTTCTACTTCAAATTAAGTGTTTATGGCACAATGCGTTAGGGTGGGTGGAGGCGTTGTTCACCCCTTAATTG
>NZ_BATJ01000034.1 GCF_000467125.1 Vibrio proteolyticus NBRC 13287
AATTTAAGAGTGATTCGCAACGCTTGGCAGTTTCGCTTCGCTCAAGTATAGCCAAGCGCAGCTCACACCTTAATGCGGCGTTATGTTTCACTTTGATTTATAAGAAATAATGGGTTTCTTGGCGCTTATTTCTTTGGTCTCTTTGGTAATTAGTTCGAGTTGTTTCAGCAATTAAATATTGTCCGTCCAAATTCATGAATCCATCAAGCATAATCATGCTTCAAAGTTCGTGGGTTGCTTCAATTTGAAATTGCATTTGCGCGTTGATAATCGGTTTGGCTTAAAGTCGCTTTGGTTTTATTTTTCAATTAGCAAATCGGCAGCGGGGCTTTCGGCAATTTGGGTTTTGTTTTTCGTTTTTTTGAAAGGGATGCAATCACTCACTCACTAAAAGCCGTCAAAGTTGCCTCAATCAAATTCCTGAGAATTACATGCTTTGTGTTTATCGCTTTTGTCGGATTATTCCACAACGTCGTGTGACGCAAGTTAAACAATTCTTTATGCAATTTAGTTCTTTGCCATGTGAGCGAGTCAGTTGTGGTAAAACATAACAAAGTGTTTAAGAGGGATTCGTCAACGCGTGGCACTTTCACTTCAAATTGGTTTAAGTGATTAAGGTGGTCATATCCGCTTTGGCGGTAGCGTTGTCTCACCCCTTAACACGGCGTTATGTGCTTGGAGAAAAAATGCAATATATCGAAGTCAAAAGGAGCCAGATTCCGCGAGATTTGCTGCTTGAAGCTGATCCTTCTGAAGCGAGTGTTTCTTCATATTTACCCGATTCATGGTGCTTCGCTGCACTAGATAATGGGCGTGTTTTAGCCGCTTGCATAGTGAAGCCACAAACCAATAGCCTTGCTGAGATATTCAATGTCTCTGTATATCCAAAGTTACAAGGTCAAGGTGTTGGTTCTGAACTGCTTAAGTCGGTTCTGTCTCAGTTATCAAGTAAGGGAATCTCTCGTGTTGAACTGGGTACAGGCACCTTTGGCTATCAACTGACTTATTATCAGCGTCTTGGCTTTAGGGTTGACTCAATCGTCAAAGATTACTTTTTGCTGAATTATCCAGAGCCAATCTATGAAAATGGTATTCAACACAAAGACATGCTGAGATTGTACGCACAACTATAGTACGCACATAACAAAGCGTTTAAGAGTGATTCTCAACGCTTGGCATTTTCAGTTTGTATCAGCTTTAGTGTTTACGGCACAATAGGTTAGGCTGGGTGCGGGCGTTGTTCACACCTTAACGCGGCGTTATGAGGAATTTAGAGTATGCAGCAATCTCAGATTGAGGAAGAGAAAGTAGTAACAGCAGTCAAGGACTTTGCATGTTCGATAAATTCGGGGAGTAAAGTCGTTGCTGATATGTCCTCGCTGATTGATGCGACCTCCCAGCTGCCACTTACAAGTTTTGATTATTGGGAGCGAACGATTCGATCTGAATTCTCCCTTGCACTAAGAGAACTTGAGCCTCCCAAATGGAAGTTTTGGTCTAAGCCTCAAGAATTGTTAACTTGGCTAGATTTGATTAGTTGGGATGGTTACAAGAGAGAAAAAACTCTACGAACTTTGTCAGGAGCAGCCCCAAATGCTTTCTTCTTTTCTCTTGCGGTGCGTCGACTTAATGATTGGGTTCCACAAGTACGTGAAGCTGCGAGAGATAAATTGCCGGAGTTAGCAAAAGCGACAGCACCGGATTTCGTAGTCGAGGCCTTGCTAATTGCTCTTTCAAATTGGAGTTCTTGGGGCAGGATTGAAGATGCGGACAAGAAAACTCTTTTACAAATCATATCGCAGAAAGACATTGCGAACTCAATGAGGTCTAGGTTGATTTCATCTAGTGCAGGACCTATGCCTTCACTGTTTTCTCAGCTTGGCCGCACGAATGTTCTTGATGAATATTTGTCAGAAATTGCAAATCTAGCTGTGCAACCCGCAGTTCGAGCTAAAGCGTACCGAAGCCTGCTTGAAAGGCGTATAGCTTGGATAGAAGGCCGTAAATGGAAATGGACTGATATCCGTTATTGTGAGGGAAGGTTGACGCCCATCGTGTCTGAACGCAAGTTAGATATCAAAGTTCCAATATTGGAATTATTAAAATGCTCTGCTGAAGACCGGTCATCTGTTGTAAGGAGGGTGTCTGCAGAGATTTTGATTCGAGATCTAGAAGGGGTTGGAGTTTACGCTAAGGTATTAGCAGAAAAATTTGCATTAGATAAATCCTCTGCGGTGTCGGAAAGGGGACGGTTTGCATTGAAGAAGCTGCAGGAATTGGAGCGCGATAACTCCTCATAACAAGGCGTTTAAGGCAGATTCCCAACGCTTGCCGCTCATCATTCAAAGTTGGGTTTAGTGTTTAAGATGTGATGGTTTAGGTTAGGTGGTTTTGCGTTGCTCACTACTTAACGCGGCGTTATGGCTTCCTCAAAAATGACACTGTTTGGATAAACAGTATTTGTTGTTTGTGCTCTATTCGTTGTGTAAAGTATTGTTTTTACTTCAATCTAAGTGGGCATAATGAATGCGTGAATCCTTACGTCGTAAAGTGTTAGATGTTTGTGCTAAGAAAATCGCACAAAAGGGCGAGAATGTTGGAGTTTCATTCTATGCATTTTTCGCTAATAAAAACGACGATCCAGAGTTGTTAATGGAGGCAGCTACTTGGTGGATTCAAACTCACCAGCTAGATCACTTCGAAAAAGCCTATAAAATCATAGAAATGATTGAATCAGGCAAGTAAAGAACGCGTTAAGTCCAAGCCATAACAAGGCGTTCAAGTGGGATTCATGCCGCGTGGCATTTTTGGTATACGGTGAATTTTGGTGGTGAAAGTGGTCTGCGGAAAGCTGGTTTAAGCGGCATTCACCCCTTAACGCAGCGTTAGGAATTTAGAGGAAATAATAAGTGCGGTGGATTGATTACGTAGTTCAAGCCATGGAGAACTTAGGTGGTGAAGCAGCATACAGTGACCTTTATGCTGAAATTGAAGCACTGAAAGGCGGTAACTTAACTAAAAGCTGGAAAGCTACTGTAAGAAATACTGTTGAGAGTTATTCGAGCGATTCGGATAACTGGACTCCAAGTCGAGATGACCTTTTTTATAGCGTCGATGGTAAAGGTAGTGGGCGCTGGGCTCTTAGGAACTTTGAAGCAAGTCAAGTATCAGAACCGCCAGTTGATTACGATGGCGCAGATAAACAAGATTATACTGTAAGCCGTTTTATTCGGGACAGTAAACTCTCACGACAGGTTAAAACGAAGAATAATTTTAAGTGTCAAATTTGTGGTTTTACATTTCGGCTTCCAAACGGTAAACCGTATGCGGAGGCTCACCATTTAAAGCCCTTGGGTAAAGAACACAATGGTCCTGATATTGAGGGCAACTTAATATGTGTATGCCCAAATCATCATGCAATGCTAGATTATTGTTCATTAAAATTAGACGTCAGTTCTATCGTCAAGAACTCGAAGCATGAGATCACCAAAGAGTTTATTGATTACAGTAATGCACTTGTTGAGCAACATTCCTAACAAGCAATTTAAGAGGGATTCCCAACGCTTGGCATTTTTGCTTCTACTTCAAATTAAGTGTTTATGGCACAACGCTTTAGGTTTGGGTGGTAGCGTTGCTCACCCCTTAATTGGGCGTTATACCAATCTTAACATTTCGAGTGAGGAGTTTGATGTGAATAGAGGTCTTTACGCTTCGCTAATTGCTAATGAACTGTACAAGCATAGTGATAAAGAGTGGATAGTCGAGCTAGAGACATATCATAGATATTGGTATGACCTAGTGGTTAATCCTGGAGAAGTTGCAGATTATTTTGACACTAGGCAATTGATCGTAAATAACCTAAAACGAATAAAAAAGGAAGTTGAAGAGCACCTTGAAAAAAGGTTTGTATATTTCATCTGCTCACGAGAAAGGGTTAGGTTTAATACAAATAAAAAGCCGACGTTTAACCCGATTACGGGAAAAACCAAGTTGCATCTACTCGTTGGAGAGAAAGCTGTTAAGAAAAGTGTAAAGTGCACTTTTGTTGATGTAGCCACAAGAAAGGTTTCCAAACCAGATATCCAACTAACGGACAAATATATTACTTTCAAAGATTCAACAGGTTATCTAACCACATATCCTATACATGATTTTTTGGAACAATCAGAGATCAATCTTGGCATTGCTAGTAGAGTGGAATATGTAGGGTATACAAAAAACCCGCATACAAGACCAACTAATGGTTCACATACAGGGTTAAGTGATGTGTTATATCAGATCGCTGAAGAAAAAAGAGACTCACTTATTTACTTTAATGTTTTTAAAGTTACAGCACAGGCTGTGAATACAGCTATGAATGTGCAGTTTACTGTTGCTAACGCAATGAGTAATGAGGTTGATGCTGAATTAGAAGGGCAAATATTAGAAAAGTGCTTCATTTTTTATTTTAACTCTAAAAACCAAACAAGAAATAAAGAAAAAGAACGTAGAGAACTGGAAAATAATTTGGTTAAATTATCAGCGGACCACAAAATTAAAGCTATCCATGTCAGCTATGAGTTTGAAGTTCCGAATGAGTATGGTGTTCTTTCTTCGTCAGAAATTCGTCCCGCTATTGGGCATATATTTACGGTTACTAATGATTCTGATGGGATTGTTATCAAAGAAGGCTCAGAAATCTTTGATGAATTGGTATAACAATCAATTTAAGAGGGATTCAGCACGCGTGGCATTTTTGGTATGCGTTGGTTTCGGTGTTGAAGTGCTATGCGGTAGCATCGGTATTGCGTGCCTCACCCCTTAACTGGGCGTTAAACGGCTATGAGGTAAAAATGAATACGAAGCAGCTACTGCAAAGTGCTGAAAAACAATTACGAATTGCTGATAGACATCAGCCATTTGCAGTGAATTGGCGGAGTAACTTCCCTCATGGTGGCGGTGTGTATGTCATTTGGGAAAGTGGCACCCCTGTGTATGTCGGCGAGACCTCTGGAGTTCACAGTCGAATGGGTGATCTAATGCGTCCGGTTAATCATGCGTTTACAAAGAAAGTTGGAATTGAAAATGAAATTAGCGATCTCGATTTATTGAGACAGTATATTTCTGATACTTATCAAATTTCATTTATTGGTGTTGATTTCGGTCGTTCAGAAATTGAAGAGTATCTAATCCTTCGTTGGAGAAAAACACTTATCAATAAACCGACAACAAGGTTGTTAAAAGGTGAGCAATACACTTGGGTAGAAGCCGTTTACCAAACTGTTCAAGAGTGATTCGCAACGCATGGCATTTTCACTATGCGTTGCGTCTAGTGTTTAAGGTGGTATGCGTTGGCATCGGTATTGCGTTGCTCACACCTTAACAGGGCGTTAGTTGCCAACGAGGAAAATCGCGGCTAAAACAGAGTGTTTAGGTCTAATCGTTCGTGTGCTTTGCTCGATTCTGCACTTCGAACTTCGGAATCTTGGTTCGCGGAAATTGAGCTTCGTTCTTTTCCTAGTTTGGTTTGCCGTTTCAGAAGCCGATTTACTTGTTGAAAGTCAGCTCGGTGACATTGTCTGTCTAAAAGAGCTTTTTGGTGTTGTTGGTTCGTTTTCTGCGGCGCTTTGAGTTCCAAGTGGTTTCAGTGACAGGCGCTTTGAAGCTGCGCCTGATTTGAGTCTATCAATACACATAAAGCTAGTGTTGGCAAAACGGCAATCAACTTCAAATCAAAGCTTTAGGTTTGGCAACTAACAAAGCATTCAAGAGGGATTCACAACGCTTGGCAGTTTTGGTTTGAATCAGTTTTAGTGTTTACGGCACAATGGTTTAGGTTGGTCGGTGGCGTTGTTCACCCCTTAATGCGGCGTTATGTGCTTGGAGGAAAAATGCAATTTATCGAAGTTAAAAGTAGCCAAATTCCGCTAGATTTGCTGCTCGAAGCAGATCCTTCTAAGGCGAGTGTTTCATCATATTTATCAGAATCATGGTGCTTTGCTGCGCTAGATAATGAGCGTATTTTGGCGGCATGTATAGTGAAGCCTGAACCCCAAAACCTTGCTGAAATCTTCAATGTTTCGGTATATCCCGAGCTACAAGGTCAAGGAATTGGATCTCAATTACTCAAGTCAGTTCTGTCTCAGCTACCAAGTAAGGGAATCACTCGTGTTGAATTGGGTACAGGTACCTTTGGTTATCAACTGACTTATTATCAGCGCCTTGGTTTTCGTGTTGACTCGATCATCAAGGATCACTTCTTACTGAATTACCCAGAGCCAATCTATGAAAATGGTATTCAACACAAAGACATGCTGAGATTGTACGCACAGATTTAGCACGCACATAACAAGCAATTTAAGAGGGATTCACAACGCTTGGCACTTTAGTTTCTACTTCAGTTTTAGTGTTTATGGCACAATCCCTTAGGTTTGGGTGGAGGCGTTGTTCACCCCTTAATTGGGCGTTAAACGTATTATGGAGGCTTCATTGAGCGTTAAAAAAGACAATCACTTTTTGCCTCAGATGTATCTGAAAAATTGGTGCAATGAGCAGGATAAGGTATTTCAATATAGGAAAGTAGTTCAACACGAAAATGTGCCTATCTGGAAAGACTATCATCCATCAGCTATCGGTTACTCTCAGTATTTGTATGTTAATACGCAAAATGGCAACCCAGATGATGTCTTGGAAAATTGGTTTGACTCCAATTATGAATTTCCCGCCAAAAATTCGATTGATAGAGTAATTCGTAATGAGAAGCTCTCAAGGGATGATTATAAGTTATTAGCTAATTTTGTTGCACTCCAGGATTTACGTACACCAAAGCGTTACTTTGAGCATTTAGAGCGCTCTGATGAAAAGGCACTGAGTGACATTGTCGAAGATGTAGTTAATGATGTTAAATCAAAAATTCCGCCGGACTTTAAGCCTGATGGAAAGGCTCGTTACCATGATAGCTTACCAATAAAGGTGGAGATTGAAGAGGATGGTAATGACGCTTTTATTGTAAAAGTAACATGGTTGGCGGGCAGAGCTTCTTGGTTATGGTCTATAAAACATGTCCTTACTACTGTAGCTGAGCAACTACACCAAAACTCATGGACGATACTTCATCCAGCCAATGGTATGAGTTGGCTTACATCAGACAATCCAGTGGTTCGGTTAAATTATGAAAATGATAAAAGCTATGATTTTAATGGTGGTTGGGCAAACCCAAACAGTGAAGTATTTTTGCCATTGGGACCAAGGCATTTGTTGTATACGCAGGTTGGTGTTTCACCGCCCATCTTACGTGGGACTAAATTGACCGTAGAGCAAACTCGGAATATTAACCGAATGATCGCTGAGAACTGCCATAACTTCGTTGTATCTCATGAAAAAAGAGATGACGTTGAGTTGCTGATACCTAGGGTTGTAGATAAAGAAAAAGTTGAGACCGAAAAGGAACATTGGAAAAACTGGCATTTAAATCACCGAGATGCAGAGTTAGTGTTTTACGGGGATAAATACGTTTAACAAACTGTTTAAGAGTGATTCGCAACGCGTGGCATTTTTACTATGCGTTGATTTTAGTTATTAAGGTGGTATGCAGCGGCTTTGGTATTGCGTTGCTCACACCTTAACAGAGCGTTATGCTTAATCACGTAAAATCAGTGGTTTATGATTTTTCTTTGTTCCCCAGGCTTGTTTGCTTCGAGTTTTTCGGCAAGTCGGCTCCAGTGGGCGCTGCTTTCCGGACACTTATTCTTTGGCGCTAAAAACTCTGAGAATTGCCTCAATCAATTCTCGAGCAAGCGTGAGGTTAGGGCGATTGGCTCAATCAGAAATCCATTTCTAGGTTTTCAAACTTCAAACCAGATTTGCCAAAATTCCGAGCCTGATTATCAAAACTATGATTCATTTCGGTTTTCTACGTTTTGGCTTTTGTGTGTAAATCAAAGTCGAGTTAATCTTGGTTCTGGTCAAACGTAACCCATTGAAGCTTAAGCATAACAAGGCGTTCAAGAGGGATTCATGCCGCGTGGCATTTTTGGTATGCGGTGAGTTTTGGTGGTGAAAGTGGCCTGCGAGAAGTCGGTTTGTGCGGCATTCACCCCTTAACGCGGCGTTAGCTTAAAACAATGAAAATCAATTGATTGCAGCCTGTTTTTTCTTCCCTTGGCCATTCGTTCAGGTTTTCGGCAAATCAGCATTGTTTGCCAACGCGAGTTTTGAGCCGTTGCCTCAATTGAGTTTTGGGATCGCGCGAGGTTAGCCAGTTTGGCGTAAAGTCGCTTTGGAAGTTTTGCTTTCGCTTTGAGTTTTCCGAAAATGAGTTATCAAAATTTTCGAGTTTTCAAATCGCATGAAAGGCCACAAAGTTTGAGTCAATTCGGGTTTTAAGTCTCTGGTGGTTTGTTGGTTTTCCAAATCGGTTTAATCTCAGGTTTGGTAAATCTAAGGTGCTGAAATTTAAGCTAACAAGCTGCTTAAGCGGGATTCGCAATGCGTGGCATTTTTAGCATGCGGTCCTTTTTGTGATTAAGTTGGTGTGCGGTAGCTTTTGCAGTGCATTGCTCACCCCTTAGCAGAGCGTTAGCAATATAGGGATTTATATGAAAAAGTTGAGTGTTGTTCTGTTCTTATTGGTTTCAGCTTGTGTAAGAGCAAATGACGATATTCCAGAAATGAATGATAAAAATGGGTATGTTGAACCCTTTCAAATGTTTGACGATGTGTATTATGTCGGTGATAAATGGGTTTCTTCTTACGCCGTCGAGACAAATGCAGGGCTAGTTATTATTGATACGTTAGACTTCCCCTATTCTAAATGGATACCGATTAATCTTAAAAAGTTAGGGTTAGAGAAAAAGCCAGTTACGCATATTTTAGCTACTCACGGGCATTCTGATCATGTTGGTGGGGCACAATACCTTCAGGCGAAGTATGGCGCTATAGTTGTGATGACCTCAAAAGGTCATGAGCTAGCGAAAAAACAAGCAGAGAAGAGTGAGGGAGCCAATAAATTTTTGCCGCCTAATGTAGACTTGATTGTTAAAGATGGAATGAATCTTGAAATCGGAGGGAAGCCGTTTAAATTTTATATTACACCAGGTCATACAGAGGGTGACTTTTCGTTGGATTTTATGGTGCAAGATAGCGGTGCACTATATCGTGCGTTTGTCGTCGGTGGGCATAGTTTGAGTGCCAAAAATCCAGAGTTAGCGAATCAATTTTTCAAAAGTATGGATAGAATCAGAGAGATTGCCCTAAAACCTCCTGTTGTAACTGTTAACCTAGCAAATCACCCACATAAAAATGATTTGTTCGCAAATCGTGATAAACGAAAAAACGGTGCAGAAATCAATCCATTTATAAGCAAGTCCAGCTTTTTTACATTTTTAGAGCAGCAGGAAAAATTAGCGAAAGAAAAATTAGTCAAGTAGCGAAATCGGTTAACCTGAACATTAAATAAAATCACTGAAACGGGAAATATTGCTAACAAACAATTTAAGAGTGATTCCCCACGCTTGGCATTTTTGGTTTTGGGTCCAGTTTAGTGTTTACGATGTTCAATTTTGGTGTCGTGGTTGCGTGGCTCACACCTTAACAAGGCGTTATATTTTTATTTGAATTCATAGGATTATCATTATGCACCAAAAGATTCTTCGATTCAGAGTTTCTCTATTGGGAAGCGAGCCGGAAATTTGGCGAGAAATCGATGTACCAGATCATTACAATTTCTGGGAATTGCATGTTGCCATTCAAGATGCAATGGGCTGGCTTGATTACCATTTGCATGAATTTTCTCCAAGAAAATCGGGCCCTACAAAAGGTAAGAGGATCGGTCTTCCTGAGTCAGAGCATGATGAAAGTACAATTGCAGGTTGGGAACTTTCAGCAAAAAAATATTTCACATCGCTTGGTAATACAATTGATTATGTTTATGACTTTGGTGATGGTTGGCATCACGAAATTACTTTGGTTGGTATGTTTTTAGCGCCGTTAGATTCTACTTATCCTAGATGCCTAGACGGAAAAATGGCTTGTCCACCAGAAGATAGTGGTGGCTTATATGGTTATCAGAGAGTCTTAGAAATATTGTCAGATCAAAGCCATGATGAATATGCCGATACAGTAGAATGGTTGAAAAAACATGCTAAAAACTATTGGCCATATGATCAGCATGTGTTTAGTCCTAAAAAAGTAAAATTTTCAGATCCTTATCTACGTTGGTGTAATGCATTTAATCAGCCCTATCAACCGTAAAAATATAACAAGGCGTTTAAGACGGATTCACAACGCTTGGCAGTTTTGGTTTGAATAGGCTTTAGTGTTTACGGCACAATGGTTTAGGTTGGGTGGTTGCGTTGTTCACCACTTAACGCGGCGTTATGCCTCGCAAATAAAAAGGAACTATCGATGTTTAGAATCGAGACTAACCGTCTGATTATTAGGGATATGACTCCGAACGATGAAGATGATTTTGTAGCTATGTCTCAGGATGTTAAATATCAGCGTTTCTATGATGAAAGTGATTGTGACCCTAATAAATATAGGGATTTGACAAGCTTGTTTATAACTCAGGCGTCTGAGAAACCAAGAAAATCGTACCAATTAGCTGTAGAGTGTAAGGCGTCAGGTCAATTCATCGGGACTGTTTGTTTGCGTTTAGAGGACAACCAGCAAGCTTCAATGGGGTGTGCATTCTCCCGAGTGTCTCAAGGTAACGGGTTAAGTCATGAAGCGGCTTTGGCCCTAGCAGACTTTGGTTTTTCGGAGTTAGGAGTTCACCGTATTTATGCGGAGACAATCAGTAAGAACTTACCAGCAATAAAACTTTGTAAGTCTCTGGGTATGCGCCAAGAAGCTCATTTCAGAGAGCATCGCTTTTTCAAAGAACAATGGTGGGATACAGTTGTTTTGGCAGTTCTTCGAACCGAGTGGCGCAAGGCATAACCAAGGCATAACAAAGCGTTAAAGAGGGACTTGGCACGCGTGGCATTTTCAATTTGCGTTGGGTTTAGTGGTTAAGGTTCTATGCAGCAACTTTTGTAGTGCGTGCCTGCGCCCCTTAACGCGGCGTTAGGAATTTATATGAGATACAAAACGAACTGTCAATTTAACAATTTGGATTTCCACGATAGCCCAGTGTCAAAAATTGATATTGAGAAGGGATGCATTCGTCTTTATTTAGAGTTCGCGAATATTCTGCTTGAGCACGTTGATAATCCTCATTCTGTAGCGAAGTGTATAGACAATTGTGTCCTGACTTTTCATGGTGTGACTAAGAGTATTGCATCTGTTTACAATGATGAAACTAAAATATTCGAAGAGCATCAGTATCCAAAAGCACCTATTGACGAAGAAATATTAGAGGCAATAAGTAGTGTAAATGAAGAAGGGATAGTGTCTTATTCCCTAAAGGGCTTCCACTCAACGGGTTGGACTGAGTGGCATATTACAAGTAGTGGGTTTGAACTTGCTTGGAGTAGCTACTCACAAGATGCATGGTTTGTTGACTGGCCTCCGAAAATCTCGTAGATCATATTGGCTATAGCGTTGAATAAATGCCTAACAAAGCGTTTAAGGCAGATTCCCAACGCTTGGCGCTTTGCATTCTAAGTTGAGTGTAGTGTTTACGGTGTAAAGGTTTAGGTTAGGTAACTGGCGTTGCTCACTACTTAACGCGGCGTTAGTACGGGATTGGCCTCAAAGGTTAAAGTTTAGGTGTTTATCGGTTTCGTTTCTCAGCTTTACACCTGAACGGGCATGGCTTTCACGTTCTTTCCGGTGGCACTATATGCGGAGTTTCCGCTTTGACCTCACCGTTTACGGCTTCTAACTTTTTGGTTATTTCTTGGGTGCGGCTTCTCTTGTGTGGTTGGTTATTGCCTTAAATCAGGTTCTTTGGTGTGGTTGTCAAAGTTCGGTGACCGAATCCTTTGTTAATTTGAAGCTGGTTAAAATAGGGTAGTTTGGCGTGTTTTTCTTCTAGCCAGCTTGCGTTTTGAGGTTGAGTTCTAGTTTCGCATCTGTCCCTTTAGCTTCAGCGTTTTAAACCACAACTTTCGTGCTATATTTCAATATCTTGGTGCAAACCAAAAAGTTTTGAAACAGCGTACTAACAAACAATTTAAGAGTGATTCGGCACGCGTGGCATTTTTACTTT
>NZ_BATJ01000033.1 GCF_000467125.1 Vibrio proteolyticus NBRC 13287
CAAAAGCGGCGCAAAGTGCGCCGCTTTAGGTTAATCATTTCAGGGCCTTGCCGTCAATCTTACTTGTAAACAATCTGCCCAGACGGGGCAAACTTGTTGACGTCAATCGGGCTGTGAGACTGGAGGAACTCTTTGAGCACTTCAGCATCAACAAAACCGGTATTGACGTACCCTGGATGGGTATTGATCTTCGGATAGCCATCGCCGCCCGCCGCGTTGTAACTTGGCACCGTAAAGCGGTAAGTCTTGTCCATGCGCAGCTGTTTTCCGCCGATAAACACATGCGACACCTGACCGTTTTCAACCGTCATAGAGATACCGGAAAATTGAGCATAAGCACCCGAATCGACCGGTTTGGTAGCAACCACATTAAGGTAGTCCATCACTTCTTTACCGGTCATGTCGGTGTACGTGACGATGTTGCCAAACGGCTGTACTTTCAGTACGTCTTTGTAAGTCACATCTCCAGCTTCAATGGAATCACGCACGCCGCCTGAGTTCATGACCGCAAAATCCGCATTCGCGCGCTCCATATGAGAAGCCGCAATCAAACGCCCAAGATTCGTTTGCTCGAAACGCACCACATTGCGATCGCCTTCCAGCTTGCCATTGGTTTCAGCAATCTTCACATTCAATTGAGCCTGACCTTTTTCCTGATAAGGGCGCAGGAAATCAAGCATAGTGGCGTCCTGAGCGATTTCATCCTGAATAAACACCCGTTGTTTCTCACCGTTGAGTTCCACTTTCTTCTTCAGGTTAACCGGGATCAGGTTATAGCTGACCATGTTCAGTTCACCGTTGCGGAACTCATAATCAGCACGGCCAACGTATTTGCCCCACTCATGCGCCTGTACGATGTAGGTGCCGTTCTGAACGTCCGGCTTACACTCATCACCCGGTTGGAAGTGCTTGTTGACCACGTTCGGTCCTTCCATACACACCGGCTCTTGTGAGTGACCGCCAACAATCATATCCAGATCGCCATGGCCAAGGAAACGCGCTAAAGCGACATCACCCGGCGCGTTCACTCCCCGTTGACCGTCTTCGTAGTGCCCCATGTGCGTCACGGCAAAAATCAGATCCGGTTTTTCGTTCTCTTTGAGCTCAGCGATCAATGCTTTGGCTTCTACTTTCGGGTCGCGAAATTCAATGCCATTGATGAATTCTGGGTTGCCGATCTTCGCAGTGTCTTCTGTTGTCAGGCCGATCACCGCAATTCGAATCCCCTGCTTATCGAACATCTGATACGGTTGGAACAAGCGTTTGCCTGTTTTTTTATCGTAAATATTCGCCGACAACATCGGGAAATTCGCCCACTCTTCCTGCTTGAACAACACTTCAAGCGGGTTATCAAACTCATGGTTTCCGAGCGCCATGGCGTCATAGCCGATCTTGCTCATGCCTTTGAAATCCGGCTCCGCATCCTGCAAATCCGACTCAGGCACTCCGGTGTTGATGTCGCCACCGGACAACAGCAGCACACTGCCGCCTTCGGCTTCGATTTCGCTTCTCAGGTCATCAATCAGCGTTTTACGTGCGGCCAGGCCGTACTCGCCGTATTTGTTCTGCCAGAAGCGGCCATGATGGTCGTTGGTGTGTAACACCGTCAGTTTGTAAGTGGTGTCGCTTTGCCACTCGTGGGCGGGTTGCGACGCACAGCCTGCAAGGGCTGCCAGAATTGCTGCGCTTAGCGTTGTTTTTAGAATTAGGCCTTGCTTCATTGTTGTCATACCTTTGAACTTGTTTGGAATCCACTGCCGTCTTGTCTGACACTACGATGGTCACTCTCTGAAACCCAGACAAAACTTGATTCAGTCTAAAGTAACCTTTTCATGCTGACAGCCTGATTTCATAGTTATGTCGTATGGATCATGTTAATTACCACCGCCAACTGCAATCGGTTGTCTGGATTACACAAACGATTTTGGTGGATCACTGGCAATCGTTTACCTCAAACCAGGGGAGATCAGGCATAAAAAAACCGACGTCGTCGTCGGCTTTTTATTCAGCAGAACATTTAGTTGATGTCGATCTGCTCAAAGCTCTTGATCAGATCATCCAGCGCTTTCATCTGCGCCAGGAATGGTTCAAGCTTATCCAGTGGTAATGCCGATGGGCCGTCACATTTTGCCTGATCCGGATTGGGGTGCGCTTCGATAAACAGACCAGCAATGCCCGTTGCCAGACCCGCTTTTGCCAGTTCCACCGTCTGCTCACGACGACCGCCTGATGCCGCGCCACTTGGGTCGCGCATCTGCAGTGAGTGCGTCACGTCAAAGATGATGGGGCTACCTTGCGAGGCGTTTTTCATCACACCGAAACCCAGCATATCCACGACCAGATTGTCGTAACCATGACATGAACCGCGTTCACACAGGATGATTTGCTCGTTACCACACTCCGCAAATTTCTCGACAATGTTGCCCACCTGCCCCGGACTCATGAACTGAGGTTTCTTAACATTGATCACCGCACCGGTTTTCGCCATCGCTTCCACCAGATCGGTCTGGCGCGCCAAAAAGGCTGGCAACTGAATCACGTCAACCACGTCAGCCACCGGCTGAGCTTGTGCTTCGGTATGAACGTCCGTGATGATCTTAACGCCGAAGGTATCTTTCAGTTCCTGGAAGATTTTCATGCCTTCTTCCAGACCTGGACCACGGTAAGAGTTCACTGAACTGCGGTTGGCTTTGTCAAACGACGCTTTAAACACGTACGGGATACCCAGTTTGTCGGTCACCTTCACGTAGTGCTCACAGATCTGCATTGCCAGATCCCGTGATTCCAGCACGTTCATTCCGGCAAACAGAGTAAACGGCTTATCGTTAGCAACAGGAATATCACCAACGTGAACAACTTTTTGTTCCATTTTTATCTCTCTTTAGTCTGGGTTAATGCACGGTGATGGCGTTTTCACGCATGGCATTCACCTGATTCTTTAATAGTTCAGCCGCAGGGTCGTCCGGGCATTGATCGATAAAATACTGATAGTCCATCAACGCAATCTGGTGGCAATCTAACTGCTGATAAATAAAGCCACGGTCGCGGATTTCATACGGATCATCGGGCACAAACGTCAGCGCCAGATCGGTACATCTCAAGGCCAGAGTATAGCGCTCCTCACGTAACAGCGCACTTTTCAGCACTGCCAGCCAGCGCCCAATCACAGTCGGGTTATCAACCGTTTTAAGATGCTCGCTTTTGAGCTTTTTCAGCGGACCGCTGTGGCCAATCAACCAGGACTCCAGAGTATGCCGAGAAACATACTCCCCATCAAATGGGTTGAGGTAACGCTCTGGCTCACCGTACCAGCAAACCTTGATTAAAAACTGAGTCGGAAACGTCACCGCTTCGACCGGGAAACCGAGTTTACGTCCAAAATACAGCAGCAGTGCGCCCAGACTGACCGGGATACCTTTACGTCGTTCCAGAACCTTGTCGATAAACGCGTTACTGGAATCAAAATAAGCATCCTGATCGCCGCGAAATCCCCAGTCGAAGTAGAACAGGCGCAGAAATGCGTCAAAACGCACTTGCTCATCGGCCTCGTTCACCAAGGCCAGTTCGGCGTCTTTCAGCAGCCGTTCCAGCTCTCGCTCTGCCCAACTGACCTTCGTTTGCGGATTCACAGCCTGATTGAGGATCAAAGCCCCTTCTGCCAGTTCGATCGCATCAAAGTCTTCATCAAATAACTCAAGCATTCATCGATTCCGCTTAGCCTAAAAACATCGGCACTTTGGTTACAGCCACTTTACCGGCCATCAACAACCAACCCAGGGCACCAAAGAAGGAGAAAGTACGCAGCAGCTTGTTACGGCCCAGTTTCAACGCAAAAAAGCCCAGCGCAATGTACGCCAGTACACAGGTCAGCTTTTCAGTCATCCAGGGCGCTGCAGGTGTAAACGGAATAAATCCGGTAATAAACACCAGACCAATCCCGGACAACAACAGAAACGTATCGTTGATGTGGGGAAAGACTTTAAGAAACTTCTTTTCCAGAATGGGAGAATTCGCCATCATCAGTGCATAACGCACAGACAGTAGGGTGGCGCTGAGCACGATCGTCAGCAGGTGAAAATGTTTTAATCCTTCGTACATAATATTCTCTTTGTTACTGCGGCAAGAATTGTCCGAATGTTACCCGGTCGTTGCCGCCATAGTCCTGTTCGGTATTGACTTGGTGATAACCCAATGCGCTCAGTATCTCACGCACCGCCTTGCCCTGGTCATAGCCATGCTCAAACGCCAGCCATCCCTGAGGTTCGAGATAAGCTCTGGCGTGCGTGGCAATGTGACGAATATCCGCCAGCCCTTGCTCTTGCGCGACCAGCGCAGACTTAGGCTCAAAACGAACGTCCCCTTCAGACAAGTGCGGATCGCTTTCTTCAATGTATGGCGGGTTAGAGACAATCAAAGCAAACTTTGTACCCGCTTCCAGCGGTTCAAACCAACTGCCAGCCAAAAAGGTGGCATTGCCAATACCTAACTGACGGGCATTGTCCGTCGCCAACGCCTGAGCTTCCGGGCGCAGATCAATACCAATGACGCGGCGGGTTGGCAACTCTGACGCCAGAGCCAACGCAATCGCGCCGGTCCCCGTTCCCAGGTCCAGAATGTCGCCACCGTCTGACGCGGTTATCGCCAACGCCACTTCGACCAAACGCTCAGTGTCTGGTCGCGGGATCAATGTCGAAGGCGATACTTGCAGCGGCAGTGACCAGAACTCACGTACGCCGACAATATACGCCACCGGCTCACCTTGTCGGCGGCGAGTCAACAAGGCCTCAAACGCCTGCAACTCCGATTCGCTGAGCGCTTTTTCCGGCCAGGTCAGTAAAAAAGAACGCGGTTTGTCGAGCGCGTGACACAGCAGCACCGCCGCATCCAGTGAAGGAGAGTCACTGCCACTCTCCTTCAGTAGTTGCGTTGCCGTCTTGAGTGTGTTTTCGACGCTGTTTGGGTCTGACATCGGTTAGTTGGACTCGGCCAGAGCCGCCAACTGATCGGCTTGGTGTTCCTGAATTACCGGGTCAATCAAACTGACCATATCCCCTTCCATCACTTCACTTAAGCGGTAGATGGTCAGGTTGATACGGTGATCCGAAACGCGCCCTTGCGGGTAGTTGTAAGTACGGATCCGGTCACTGCGATCGCCCGAGCCAAGCAGGTTACGACGGGTATCAGACACTTCCGCCGCCCGCTTGGCCTCTTCCGCCTGGATGATACGGGCCGCCAACACCGCCATCGCTTTGGCTTTGTTTTTGTGTTGCGAACGCTCATCCTGACACTCCACCACGGTTCCGGTCGGCAAGTGGGTGATTCGAATGGCAGAGTCGGTGGTGTTGACGTGCTGACCACCCGCGCCCGACGCACGGAAGGTATCAATCTTCAGATCGCTGGCTTTGATTTCCGGGATTTCGGCTTCGGGGATCTCCGGCATGACGGCCACCGTACACGCCGACGTGTGCACACGGCCCTGAGATTCCGTGGCCGGTACACGTTGTACGCGGTGACCACCCGATTCGAACTTGAGGATACCGTAAGCGCCATCGCCTGCCACTTTGGCGATCATCTCTTTGTAGCCACCGTGCTCGGACTCGCTGGCCGACATCACTTCGATACGCCAGCCTTTTTTCTCTGCAAACTTGCTGTACATGCGGAACAGGTCACCGGCAAAAATACCGGCTTCGTCGCCGCCCGCACCAGCACGGATCTCCAGAAAACAGTTGCGGTCGTCGTTCGGGTCTTTCGGCAACAGCAGAATTTGCAGCTCATCGCTCAAGCGTTCGATTTCCGCTTTGGCCTGTTTGATCTCGTCTTGCGCCATCTCGCGCATTTCAGCGTCATCTTCCTGCGCCATCTCTTCGGCGGCGGCCAGGTCTTCCTGTGCTTGCTGGTAAGCCTGGAAGCACTTGGTGACTTCCTCAAGCTGAGAGTACTCTTTGGACAAGGCACGGAATTTGTCCTGATCACCGATCACATCCGGATCGCCAAGCAGGTGTTGTACCTCTTCATAGCGCTCAACCAGGGTTTCAAGCTTTACTAAAATAGACGCTTTCATAAATGTATTTTCTTAACTCGGTTATTGCGGGTCTTCGAGACCCAAGCTTTGTCTGATGACAGTCAGTTTAGCGGGTTCTCCCTGCTCTGCAGCTACCTGCAGTGCTCGGGTTGGGGCGTGAATCAGTTTGTTGGTCAGTTTGTTGCTCAATTCCAGCAACACTTTCTCCGGTTCCGCCCCGGCAGCAAGCGCCTGAAGGCTCTTGCTCAGTAAATCTTCGCGGATATCATTGGCCGCTTTGCGGTATTCACGAATACTGTCCACCGCCTGTAACGAACGCATCCAGCTCATAAAGCCGGCACTTTCTTCGCTGACGATGGCTTCGGCCTGAATGGCCTCGACTTTACGCTGCTCGATATTGTTCTCAACGATCGACTGGAGATCATCGACGCTATAGAGATACGCGTCGTTGAGTTCACCAACCTGAGACTCGATATCACGCGGCACGGCAATGTCCACCAAAAGCATCGGCTGATGACGACGGGCTTTCAGTGCGGTTTCCACCATCCCTTTGCCGATGATTGGCAGTGGGCTGGCGGTGGAGCTGATGACGATGTCCGCGTGCGCCAGATGTTCCGGGATCTCAGGCAAGGTGATCACTTCCGCGCCAAAAGGTTCAGCCAGACTCAGTGCACGCTCTTTAGTGCGGTTCGCCACAATCATGCGTTTGCAGTTGTGACCGGCCAGATGTTTGGCCACCAGTTCTATCGTTTCACCGGCCCCAACCAGAAGTACCGTCGCCTCAGAGAGCGATTCAAAAATGTGTTTGGCTAAGGTACAGGCGGCGTAGGCCACAGACACGGCGTTGCCACCAATGTCTGTTTCGGTACGTACCCGTTTGGCAACCGAGAAGGCTTTTTGAAAAAGCTTCTCCATCGCGGTATCCACCGCTTTGTGCTCTCTCGAATCCGCATACGCCTGCTTGACCTGACCGAGGATCTGAGGCTCACCCAGCACCAGAGAATCCAGTCCGCAGGAAACCCGCATCAGGTGACGGATCGCCGCCTGCTCTTCATGAATATAAATACTGGGTTTAAGATCTTCCGGGCTGACACTGTGAAAGCGCGACAACCAGTCGATCATCTTCGCTTTCCCGGCAGGTTTTACATCACAATAGATTTCAGTCCGGTTGCAGGTGGAAAGGATCACACTGCCGTTGACGATACTGCTTTCCTCAAGTTGCTTTAGTGCCTCAGGCAGCTTATCAGGTCCGAATGCCACTTTTTCGCGCAATTCGACCGACGCTGTATTGTGGTTGATACCAATAGCAAGCAAGGACATGTGTGCAGGATTCTCGATTCAGGAAAGTCAGTAAGGTCGGAATTTTACTTGATGGCCAGATTTATTAAAAGGGTCAGGCCGATTTCTTTCCTGACTCCGTGAGATCAATGATATAGTTAGCTCATTCAAAACGATACATTGTGCAAATTGCGAGCAACCATGATCAAAATTCGCCAACTTATTCCATTGCTGCTGGCAACCCTGTTATTTGCTGGCTGTACATCCGTTCCCGACAGTATAACCAGCGTCGAATGGCAATCCCATCAGCAGAAACTGGCCAGCATTGACAACTATTTGGTTACTGGCAAGCTGGGATATATTTCCCCCGAGCAGCGCGAGTCTCTCAATTTTCAATGGCGCCATTCCGCAGCCCAAAGCCAGTTACGCCTGACCACCTTTCTCGGTCAAACTGTCCTTAACCTCTCCATCAGCCCTCAGGGCGCCCGTGTCGAAACCTACGACGATCAAGTGTTTACAGACCCCAGTGCCGATGCATTGGTCTATCGCCTCACGGGCCTGGTGATCCCGGTAGAACAGTTGCAAAACTGGTTACTCGGTAACCCGACCAATGCCGACCATTACCTGCTCAATGACACCAACACACTGGCATCGTTAGAAAAACAGGTCAGCTGGCAAAATTGGCATCTGGATTATTTGAGTTATCGTGATGAACCCTTGTCTCAGCAGATCGTTCCGCTGCCGAGCAAAATGAAACTCAAACAAGGTGACACCACACTCAACATCGTGGTATCCAAATGGGTGCTGAATCAATGATCACGCACGCAACCCACTGGCCTTCTCCGGCAAAACTGAACCTGTTTCTTTACATTACCGGCCGCCGCGATACTGGTTATCATGAACTGCAAACCTTGTTTCAGTTTCTCGACCACGGCGACACACTGACAATTAGCGCCAACACCAGCGGCACTATCAGTTTGACCCCCGAGATCCCGGGCGTTACCCTGCAGGACAACCTGATCTGGAAAGCCGCCACGGCATTGCAACAATACAGCAGCTGTCCCTATGGCGCCCATATTGAACTGAACAAGATCTTACCGATGGGCGGTGGCATTGGCGGCGGTTCCTCCAATGCAGCGACCACTTTGGTCGCGCTGAATCATTTATGGCAAACCGGTTTGAGCGATGACGAGTTAGCGCAAATTGGCTTGACACTGGGGGCGGATGTGCCGGTCTTCGTGCGCGGTTTTTCAGCGTTTGCCGAAGGCATTGGCGAAGAGCTGTCTCCAGCCGAGCCGGAAGAAAAGTGGTATTTAGTGGTAAGACCAGAGGTCGCCATTGCTACGGTAGATATATTTACTCACCCGGATTTGACGCGCAATACGCCAAAACGCGCACTGTCAACGCTTCTGGACACGAGCTACGAAAACGATTGCGAAAAAATTGTGCGAATGCTCTACCCAGAGGTTGATAAGCAACTTTCATGGCTGCTACAATACGCGCCGTCTAGGTTGACGGGGACCGGTTCCTGCGTTTTTGCGGAGTTTTCCAGCCAGAAACAAGCGGAACAAATCCTTGCACAACTGCCTGATAATGTCTCGGCTTTCGTTGCTCAAGGGCGCAACATTTCGCCTCTTAAAGCGACTTTGGCCAACTATCAGTCAGCCTGACAGCATACCAACTGTCTATAATTTGGTATCAAACCACTCTATTTACAAACTGGACGCAACCCTGAGGTTTCCACCGTGCCTGATATGAAGCTATTTGCTGGTAACGCAACACCTGAACTAGCCCAACGTATTGCTGACCGTCTTTACATCTCCCTTGGTGATGCAACTGTTTCTCGTTTTTCTGACGGCGAAGTTGCAGTACAAATCAATGAAAATGTTCGTGGTAGTGACGTATTCCTTATTCAATCAACGTGTGCACCAACCAACGACAACCTGATGGAGTTGGTGGTTATGATTGACGCAATGCGCCGCGCTTCAGCAGGCCGTATTACTGCGGTAATCCCTTACTTCGGCTACGCTCGCCAAGATCGTCGTGTACGTTCTGCGCGTGTGCCAATCACAGCAAAAGTTGTGGCCGACTTCCTGTCTAACGTCGGTGTAGACCGCGTTCTGACTATCGACCTGCACGCTGAGCAGATCCAAGGCTTCTTCGACGTACCGGTCGACAACATCTTTGGTACGCCAGTTCTGCTGGAAGACATGGAATCTCGTGGCCTTGAAAACCCAGTAGTGGTTTCTCCAGACCTGGGGGGTGTTGTACGCGCTCGTGCGACAGCTAAAGCCCTGGGCGATATCGACATTGCTATCGTTGATAAGCGCCGTCCGCGTGCCAACGTGTCTGAAGTAATGAACCTGATTGGCGACGTGGAAGGACGTGACTGCGTCATCGTTGACGACATGATCGACACCGGTGGCACACTGTGTAAAGCCGCCGAAGCGCTGAAAGAGCGTGGCGCTAAACGCGTATTTGCTTACGCTACTCACGCTGTGTTCTCTGGCAACGCTGCACAAAACATCAAAAACTCGGTACTGGACCAGGTTATCGTGACCGACTCCATCTCACTGTCTAAAGAGATGGCCGCGACCGGTAAAGTGACCACGCTAAGCCTGTCTCGTATGCTGGCTGAAGCGATTCGCCGCATCAGCAATGAAGAGTCTATCTCTGCGATGTTCAACTCGTAATTCGAGTTCAGCCTTACTGAGAATAAAGCACCTCCTGATGAGGTGCTTTTTGTTTTCCGCTCTGTTGAATGCGTGTGCGAATCTCGCGACACGCAACTTTTCTGTGTTATCATACGGCGCTTTTTGAGATACCAGAGAGATCCCGTCTTGAGTCAAGAGATAAAATTGCTGGTTGGACTGGCGAACCCAGGCCCTGAGTATGCAAAAACTCGCCATAATGCTGGCGCTTGGGTCGTGGAGGAACTGGCTCGTGTTCACAACATCACGTTGAAAAACGAGCCGAAGTTTTTTGGTCTGACCGGTCGAATCACCATGAACGGTCACGATCTTCGTCTGCTTATCCCGTCCACCTTCATGAATTTATCCGGTAAAGCCATCGCCGCATTGGCCAAGTTTTACCAGATAAACCCGGAAGAAATCATGGTCGCGCACGATGAACTGGATCTACCTCCGGGTGTCGCTAAGTTTAAAAAAGGTGGTGGACACGGCGGGCACAATGGCCTGCGCGATACCATCAGTAAGCTCGGCAACAACAAAGATTTTTACCGCCTGAGGATTGGCATTGGCCATCCGGGGCACAAAGACAAAGTTTCCGGTTATGTGTTAGGCAAGGCACCTGCAAAAGAGCAGGAATGTCTTGACGCGGTGGTGGATGAATCGGTCCGCTGCCTGGACATCTTAGTCAAAGATGGTCTGACAAAAGCACAAAACCGCTTACACACGTTCAAAGCTGAATAAAGGTTACTATCATGGGTTTTAAATGTGGCATCGTTGGTTTACCAAACGTTGGTAAATCAACTCTGTTTAACGCACTGACTAAAGCTGGCATCGAAGCGGCTAACTTCCCGTTCTGTACTATCGAACCAAACACGGGCGTGGTTCCTGTGCCAGATCTTCGCCTGGACGCATTGGCGAAAATCGTTAACCCACAGAAAGTACTGCCGACCACTATGGAGTTCGTGGACATCGCAGGTCTGGTTGCAGGCGCATCAAAAGGTGAAGGCCTGGGTAACAAGTTCCTAGCGAACATCCGCGAAACTGACGCGATCGGTCACGTTGTTCGTTGTTTCGAAAACGACAACATCGTACACGTTGCGGGTAAAGTCTCTCCAATTGAAGACATTGAAGTGATCAACCTGGAACTGGCTTTGGCTGATCTGGATTCGTGTGAACGTGCGATTCAGCGTAACGCTAAGAAAGCCAAAGGTGGTGACAAAGACGCGAAGTTTGAACTGACGGTACTGGAAAAACTGTTACCAGTTCTGACTGAAGGCGGTATGGTACGCAGCATCGAGATGGCGAAAGAAGAGCTGGCAGCGATCGGTTACCTCAACTTCCTGACTTTGAAACCAACCATGTACATTGCTAACGTCAATGAAGACGGCTTTGAAGACAACCCGTACCTGGACGCCGTGCGTGAATTCGCGGCCAAAGAAAACAACGTGGTTGTGCCTGTATGTGCAGCCATCGAATCAGAAATGGCGGAACTGGAAGACGACGAGCGTGAAGAGTTTCTGGCCGATATGGGCATTGAAGAGCCGGGCCTGAACCGCGTGATCCGCGCTGGTTATGAACTGTTGAACCTGCACACTTACTTCACGGCAGGGGTTAAGGAAGTTCGCGCTTGGACCATCCCTGTTGGTGCCACTGCGCCGAAAGCCGCAGGTAAGATCCACACTGACTTTGAAAAAGGCTTCATTCGTGCCGAAGTTGTGGGCTACGATGATTTCATTCAGTACAACGGCGAATCCGGTGCAAAAGAAGCCGGTAAATGGCGCCTCGAAGGCAAGGAATACATCGTAAAAGATGGCGATGTTGTCCATTTCCGTTTCAACGTCTAATTCCGCCTCTAACGTAGAATTGAACTAATGCCTAAAAAGCCAGCAAATCCGCTGGCTTTTTTTTATTCTTTTGTGATTACTACCGTCCTGCTCACAAATTAACTCATTCAAATCTCGCTGTTTTGTTAGCAGTTTTCGATCATAAACACCGCTCTTTGTTCAAAAAGAAACCGAACGATTGATTTGTCTGGATTTATTTAAAAAAACTATTGACGGTTCTGGCTCAACTCCGCATAATGCGCCCCGTTCCCGGCGAGACGGCAACGTCACAACTGGAACAACATCATGGTCATGGCTACGTAGCTCAGCTGGTTAGAGCACATCACTCATAATGATGGGGTCACAGGTTCGAATCCCGTCGTAGCCACCATTTCCTGAATGTTCTTTTAAGAGCATTGAGGAAATATGCGGAAGTGGCGGAATTGGTAGACGCACCAGATTTAGGTTCTGGCGCCGCAAGGTGTGAGAGTTCAAGTCTCTCCTTCCGCACCATGATTTAGATAGCCTTCTGATTTATCAGGAAAAGCTGTCACCTGCAGGTCTATTGCCAAGCGGTAAGGCAGCGGCTTTTGATGCCGCCATTCCCTGGTTCGAATCCAGGTAGACCTGCCATTTATTTAAAAAGCGAAAACTCTGCAAAAAGGGGTTTCACTCGGAGCTAAGATGGTTTATATTGTCTCGCTCCAAAAAGATGGCTACGTAGCTCAGCTGGTTAGAGCACATCACTCATAATGATGGGGTCACAGGTTCGAATCCCGTCGTAGCCACCATTATTCACAGTTATCAGTTTTTACCAATTAACTGGTGACTTTAGAGTTCAAGAC
>NZ_BATJ01000032.1 GCF_000467125.1 Vibrio proteolyticus NBRC 13287
TTTGAGCTTGTTTGTAAGTGAGGCTGCCTTTTTCAACCTCATCCACTACGGTGAGTTTAAAAGCGAGGGAGTAATCGCGCTGAGTTCTTTTAGTGGTTGATTTCATAACACTCTCCAATTTTGGGGTTGGAAAGTGTCAACCTTATTTAGGACGTTACATTCCTTTAAGAAAAGGCGCTGAGTATTCAGCGCCTTTTTCGTCCCCCCGCTCGGTTATGCGTTGAGCGGTCGATAGCCGAAGGAAGCCTCCAGATACCGTGCCAGCATCGCTTTATCAAACACGGGCTCCTCAATGGTGCTGCCACGAAGAAAACGAGCGGTGTTCTGGTTATCAAAAATATACGTATCCTGATAGAGCTCGACCGTGGAGAGTCCGTCCACCACATTGTCTTTAAACAAGCTGAGCAGCGGGTATAGTGGCGCGTTGCTATCCTGCTCCCATTGGGCACGCCACTCAGGGTAGGGCATACTTTTCAATGACAGATCAAAGCTGTTATTCAATCGCTGAAAGAACGCTTCAAGCGAGAGGTTGTTGCTGTGTTGATGAATGAGATTGAACTTCAACCCCAGTGCTTTAGGGTTACGGCTGATGTAGGCGATAGCCTGAGTCATGTAATCGACCGTGGTCAGCCCTTCGTAAAGGTCTCTCAGCTGCGGCGCTGAGCCGGTCTGCAGACAAGTTTCAACTAGGCGCCCCCACCACTGATAGTTGGCGCTGACCCCGGTTTGGCTGTGGCACGTCGCGTAACCGAGGCGAAAGGTCATCACGGGCAAACCCGAGTGGGCCGCCTGATCCGCGATTTTCTCCATTACCCATTTGCTGCGCACGTAGCCGATGTCGGCGCTGACCGCCGCTAAGTTCTGATCAATATCATCGTGCTCGTACATGACGCGTTTGCCGGTAAACCGTTGTCCCCAGCTGTAAACCGAAATGGTTGAGAGCAGCACCAAAGGTTTGGTTTTGTGCTCTGCAGCAAAGGCGATGATTTGTTGCAGCCCCTGAACGTTGTCACGTCGCATGTAGGAATAGGGCTGAATAAAATTGACGGCACTGGCGCTGTGGTAAATCACATCGACTTGTTGACACAGCGCGTCGTAAGTGGCGTCCAGCAATCCCAGATGCGTATCCGCGATGTTACCCGCCAGCGGTTGGATGCGTTCCAGTTGATGTTCTGACAACCCAATTCGGTAGCGTTTCAGGACATCCAGAAGACGTTGTCCGGCATGTTCTGGTGAGCGTCCCCGCACCAAGCAACAGATATTCGCATTTGTTGTGCGGAGTAACTCGGCCAATAAATGAGCCCCGACAAAACCGGTCGCGCCGGTCAGCAGAATCAGTTGTGGTGCTGACAACTGATGGTCGTTGCATGGTGCTGAAATTTTCCATCCTGATGGCAATTGAATATCTTGCTGTAGCACCTGAGAAGGTTCGCGATCCAGATCGGATGGCTGCGCATGACGTCGGGTTTCCAGAGCGGCTGCCAGGGCGTTGAGCGAGGGGTACTCGTACACATCCCGGACGTACGTTTTGATGCCCAACCGACGGCTGACTTGAGTGATCATGCTGACGGCCAACAACGAGTCCCCACCAACATCAAAAAACGCATTCTGAGGGCGAATATCATTTACCCCCAGTAACTCTGACCATACGGCCGCTATAGCAGCCTGTGTGTCAGTGAGCGCTTCCGACGGGGTCATAACCTCTGCGGCAAGGCGGGTTTCAAGATCTTGCGTTAACCGATTCAGGTCCACTTTACCATTCTCCGTTAAGGGGAAATGGGTCAGCACTTCGATGAAGTTGGGTTGAAAATAGTCCGGTAGTAACGTTTTCAGGTGCTGACGCAGCTTGGTTTTAAGGTTGTCAGGCTCTTCCTGACTGATGACAAAGGTCGCAATGCGTTTCGAATGGGCAGATTCTGGGTGAATCACCCGTGTTGCCACATGGGTGATCTCCGGCAGTTCTTGGACCACGCGGTTCAGCTCAGCCAGTTCAATCCGGTTACCTCGGATTTTAATCTGATCGTCCAGTCGGCCCAGATACTGATATTGACCGTTGTTGAGCTCAATCACCCGGTCGCCGCTGCGAAACAGCACTTCCTGGCATAATGTTGGCAGGCGGACGAATTTGCTCTGATTGAGTTCAGGTGCGTTGAGGTAACCCTGTGCCACGCCGGGGCCGGTGATGTAGAGTTCTCCGGCTTGGCCCCGTGCGACCGGTTGCTGTCGTTCATCAAGGACAAACAGACGTGCTCCGGCGACAGGGTAGCCGATGCTGGCTGGCTGATTGCGGCGACGACATTCCACCAGATGACAGGTGGTGAAGATTGTGGTTTCGGTTGGTCCGTAGTAGTCGACCAGGGTATATGGGATGCCTTGTAAGTCTACCGGACTGAGTTTCTCGCCGGCGGTAAACAGATATTGCAGGTTGAGATTGTCCGGCTGCGGTGCGGCGAGCACCTCCGGTACCATCACGGTTGGCACAAACGCATGGGTTAGCTGATGGTGAGCAAAGTTCTCCAGCAGCGCATGGGGATCGAGCCGGATATCGTCATCAGGCAGACAGAGCGTAGCCCCACAGCACAGCGGAGACCATAGTTCCCACTGAGCGACATCAAAGCTGATCCCGGCCATTAACGACGATCGGCTGGCACAAGACATGGCGAAGCGTTGATTGTGGCAGTGGATCAGATTCCACAACGAGGCGTGGGAAATCATTACGCCTTTTGGTGCACCAGTGGTGCCGGAAGTGAAAATCACGTACGCTGTCATCGACGCAGAAACCGTAGTGGTCTTACGAGTATAGTGAGGCAATTTATCCAGCGTGTTGATGGCAATGAGCGGCTTATCGGTGTCGTCTGGCAGGATATCGCTGCGACTGGTTAAGATCAGTGGTGCGTCGATCTGGTCGAGGATCGTCTGCACCCTTTTGTCCGGATAGCGTGCGTCAATCGGGACATAGGCAGCGCCGGCTTTGAGAATGGCCAGCACGCCGATGATCAGTTCAGCGTCGCGGTGAGCGATCAGTGGCACGAGATCGTTCGGCTTAACGCCCTGATGCTGGATCAGCCCGCACAGTTTGTCGCTGAGTTGGTCCAGTTGCTGATAGCTTAAAGTGTGCTGGGAGGTGACCAGCGCTGTGTGGTGGGGATATAAGTCTTTTTGATGAGCGAATTGATCGAGTACGGTCAGAGTCATAATGAACTCCTGTTGTGTTATCGAGAAAGGCAACGACAAGAGTGTAGGGTGATTAACCCTGTTTATTTTAAGGGAATGTGCGATATAAGATCTGGCTCATAAAGGTAAGCGGAATAATCACGTGATTGGTCATTAATCTGGTTGGGACAATAAAAAAGCCGACGTTGCGCCGGCTTTGAACGTACTGATTTATCCGTTTTTTGGTGGTATGAAAGCCGTCAGCTCTAACTCTGGTCCGGTGTACTTCTCAATCCGTACCAGGGCTGAGTTGGCAGCGCAGCCGTTGGCCAGGCGTGATGTCGGGATGTCGAGTGTCAGCACGTTCGCACCGCCGTTTTTACAGATCCCTGTCTGCTGATCCAGATCTGGCCAGCCGCCTTCGTGGATACAAACGGAGCCCTGTTTGATGCGGTCTGTTATCTGAGCACCGACCAGTACCTGACCACGGCTATTGAATGCGCGCACCAGATCGCCGGTTTTGATTCCGCGTGCCTCGGCATCGTGCGGATGAATCCAGATCGGCTCCCGGTTGGCAATCGCGTAGTCATCGCGCAGCTTAGCGTAGTTGAACTGGCTGTGAAGGCGATCCGCCGCGTGTGCTGTCATCAACTGCAATTCATCCGGTTGGGCGTTGCCGGTGTATTCAGTCGGCTCCAGCCAAGTTGGATGTGGAGGGCAGTCTTTGAGGCCGAATCCTTCGATGGTTTTCGAGTAGATCTCAATTTTACCGCTAGGCGTGCCAAGTGGATTAAGTATCGGATTCTCACGGAAGTCTGCATATCGCACGAACTGGGCATTTTTCTCGTTCCACTTCATTTCGATCAGCTGATTCTCTTGCCAGAACTGGCTGAAATTCGGCATGGCGACCCGGGCTCCGCGTCCGCTTTGCTGTGCCGCTTTGTAGAAACCATACAGCCACTCCATTTCCGTTTTTCCTTCGGTAAAGACTTCGTAGCCACCCGGTTTGATCAGCTCAGCCATGTCAGCGAACACATCGAAATCGTTGCGCGCTTGGCCCTGCGGCTCGACCACTTGTTTCATTGGCACCAGATGCTGGTTGCTGTAGTCACCCGTCATGGTCAGGTCATTACGTTCAAACGTGGTGGTGATCGGCAACACAACATCGGCATGTTTCGCGGCCGCCGTCCAGTAAGGCTCTGAAATGACGATTAGCTCAGGCTTTTGCCAGGCGTTGATCAGGCGGTTGGTGTCCTGGTGATGGGTGAAGTTGGCACCGCCTGCCCACCAGATCATTTTGATATCCGGAAAGACCAGTTCATGTCCGTTGTGCTGGTATGGGGCACCCGGATTCTCCAGTGCTTCGACAATACGCGCCACCGGGAAGCTTTGCACTGCCCCAGACACCGCCCAATCATTCCCGGCCGACGAGCCGCCGCCGATCGAGGCTGAAATGGCGGGCAAAACGCCAGCGTCGCGTGCGGGGTTGCCGCCGTTGGAGTAGTGGTAAGAGAAACCAAATCCACCTCCAGGCAGACCGATCTGACCCAGCATGGCGGCCAGTGTCACTAACATCCAATGGCGCTGCTCACCGTATTGCTGGCGCTGCATTCCCCAGCCGGCCATCAGCATTGTGCGGTTTTTGCTGAAGATATCGGCCAGCACGGTCAATTGCTTGGCGGGGACACCACAGATGCCGGCCGCCCATTCGGCGCTTTTTTCCACGCCATCTTCTTTCCCGAGCAGGTAGGCCTCGAACTGGTCGTAGCCGGCGGTGTATTTATCGAGAAACGCTTTGTCGTGTTTGCCTTGGACGATCAGCGTATGGGCAATACCCATCATCATGGCAACATCGGTCATCGGGTGCGGGGCTACCCACTGCGCATTGTCACCGAAAAACTCGACGGTTTCTGAACGAATCGGGTCGATCGCAATCACGGTTTTACCGGACTTTTTCAACTGGTGGAAAAATTCCAATCCGGCGCAGTCGGTTGATGTCCAGGCAATCTTCAGCGTGTTAATCGGGTTCAGCCCCCACAGAACCACGACATCACTGTGTTCCAGAACGACAGGGTAGGTGGTTTGCTGTTCGTATACCTCGATTGAGCCAACCACGTGCGGCATGATCACTTGTGCCGCACCGGTTGAGTAGTCACCCAGATGACCAGAATAGCCACCGGCCAGGCTCATGTAGCGCTGCAGCAGGGTTTGGGCTTTGTGCAAAATACCGCTTGAACGCCAGCCATAAGAACCGGCGAAAACCGACGACGGACCATACTGTTTCCGAATGCGCATGTGCTGTTCGTGAATCAGTTTGTACGCGTCATCCCAAGATACGCGGACAAACTCATCTTTACCACGCAGACCCTGAGGGGCTGCCGGGTTGGCCAAAAATCCTTTGCGCACCATCGGGTATTTGACTCGCGCTTTGGTGTAGACCTGGTCCGGCCCGGTGCTTTGCAGGCTGTTTGGAACGGTTTGTGCCAGCGCATTGGTGGTGGACACCAGTTTGCCATCTTTGACTTCACACAGCATCGGCCCCATGCGGCCTGCGGTCAGAACACCAGATCCGCGTTGTTGGGAAGCGGCCAGTGAAACAGGGGAGAATGACGTGAACGCCAGCGCACCTGCTGCGGTCATTCCGGTACCTTTAAGAAAGCCGCGACGAGAGATATCAGTCATAGTTTTATCCTTCATATTCCTTAGTGACCTACCACATCTTTCGCGTGGTGCTGGAAGAACTTGGTGAGAATTTCCAGGTTCTGGTCGGTAATATCCGTCCGTTCCCCCATACTCTTCGCAACCGGACCCCAGGCATTCACCGTGAAGTGATTGGCCGGGATTTTGGCGTGACACGTTGAACAGTAAACATTGTCCAGCTCTTCCGCGTATTGCCATATTGGATCTAAGGTATCCAGAACCGGCTCAGTAATGTTGGCGGTCAGGGCGACTTCACGCCATTCATTCCCGTAAGCGTCGGCTTGGAAGTCCCCCGCTTGCAACGCTTTTTGCCCAGCATCGGTCAGGGTGGCGACGATGGAGCGCTGTCCTTCACCCATATACAGAACCTGTTCGGCTCCTTTCATCTGGTAGGCATTTAAGGTCACTGTGCGGTTATCACCATCGGCTTTAACTACGTCCAGTTTGGTGGTGGGGTTGATGGTACCAAGATCGCCCATCGCAATCGTCGTGGCGGGATAAACTGTGGTCGCACCCGGGGCTGTTTGCTTGGTAAAGCCTATCAGGGTATCGAAGGCTTTACTGTCGAGCTGAGCTTCCGGAGCAAAGTGAGCTACGCCTTTGTGACAGTCAATACAGGTTTGATTGTTGGCCACGGCGTATTCGTGCATTTTCGCCGCATCACGGGATTGTTCATATTGCTCCATGGCACCGAAATCGTGACAAGAGCGGCAGGTGGCGGAGTCGTTGGCACGGAATTGGTCCCACACCATTTCGGCCAGTTCTTTGCGGTGTGTTTCGTATTTCTCCGCTGTATCGATCTTACCAGTGACAAACTCATGGTAGATGTCTTTGGTGGCGCGGATCTTGGTCACCAGATAACTCATTGGGTCGGTTGGAATGTGACAGTCGGCACACTCTGCGCGAATCCCCTTGGCATTGCTGAAGTGAACAGAACCCTGGTACTCCTTATACGGTATTTCCATTGAGTGGCAGGAAAGACAAAATTCGGTACTGGAGGTGTAGTGCATCACCGCCGCCGAACCCCCTAGTGTCAGCCAGCCGATACCAATACCGACGGCCGCGATCAGTGCGATATAACGTTTTTTTATAGACATAGTTTTTAATATCTTCTAACAGATTTACACATTGCATCACAAAGTGTAGCCCTTTAGAGGTAGGTCGTGTTGACGCTGATCATATCCTTGAATAAAGCAGGGATTTTTTTGCAATTATTGCAATGGCTCAAAATAAATTTTTGATACTTATGGGATTTTATTGTTAATTACAGGTTTCTTATTCTGGATTCTGTCTATAATTTATCGCTATAAATCATCATTATGAATGCTTTATCGGCAGAGAACGCCGCACAGGTAAGCTGTCCAACGAAGTGAGAGCGGCCCATCGATTTCAGGCATGTTTTTGTGGTCATAACGGGTGCGGAGCATGCGGCATCAGCGCGGGGCAAGGTGACCGGTTTTGCACCAGATGACGGTTTCCTGTTTGACGAACAGATGGTGCGCGTTGCCTTGTGGATTGCGAATCCAACAACCTGACGGGTATGCCCCGAATTCATCGTTTAACGTACCGCTCAGCACCAGGATTTCTTCACCACCGCCATTGGCCGGACAACATTGCTCGCCCGCATTCAGTTTGAGCAATCGAACGTGTTCATCGTCGAACTCATGCAGTGATCGCTCCTGAATCCCCTCTGAATTGGTTTGCCAGGGGACGTTGTTGGTCGCGATACGCACCTCCGACAGATCGTCTTGACTGAACTGATTGAGTTTGACCAGAATTACACAGCCTTCCTGACTAAATGGGGCGTGTTGGCTACCGGGGGGATTGCGCAGATAACTGCCGGCCGGATAATCACCGTGTTCATCGGAAAACACACCTTTAAGAACCAGAATTTCTTCCCCTAAGGGGTGTGGATGGGGACGAAATGTGCAGCCAGGATCGTAGCGCACCACACTCGTCGTGTGGCCGGATTCCCGGGCCTCGCGCTCCAGTGGTTTACGCCACACTCCGGGTGCTGGACTGGACTGCCAGATCTGTTGTGTCGTGTGGATGACCACTCGTTGCGAAAAATCCATATTGAGATGATTCATGCTGCCTTACCTCGTTGCGGATTATGTTAAGGTTATCTCATATCGGATGGGGCTGCCGCAATTCTGCGCAGACAACGCCACCGCACAGGCAGTGAAAGGATCAGCATGAAAATAGGAATCATCGGTCTGGGCGATATTGCCCAGAAAGCATATCTACCCGTCATGGCGCAGTTAGAAGGGATCGAATTGGTGTTTTGCACCCGCAACCTCAAGACTCTGACCCAACTGGCGCAGCGCTATAGGGTAAACGAATATTGTCAGGATTATCGGACGTTGCTTAACATGCAAGTGGATGCAGTAATGATCCATGCCGCGACTCAGGTGCACGTTGAAATCGCCGCATTTTTCCTCGAACAGGGCATTCCAACGTTCGTGGATAAGCCGCTCGCAGACAGTGCAGAGGAGGTGGAGTCGCTCTATCAACTGGCCGGAAAAGTTAACCAGCCATTGTATGTCGGTTTTAACCGCCGTCACATTCCGTTGTTCAATCAACATGTGCCCGAACTGGGGCATCACCAGTGCGGTGAGCTGCTGGCGTTGCGCTGGGAAAAACACCGCCATGCGCAGCCAGGCGATGTGCGCACGTTCATTTTCGACGATTTTATTCATCCGCTCGACAGCGTCAATCTCGACGCCAGAGACGGCCTTGAAGATGTTCACATCACCTGGCAAAAGCAGGGCCATCAGCTTGGGCGCCTTGATGTGCAATGGCAAGCGGGGGAGACATTACTGCACGCTTCGATGAATCGTCAGTTCGGTATGACCACTGAAACGGTCTCGGCCGATTACCTCAATCGCGGTGTACGCTTTGATTCGTTCGTTGCAGGCAGAGACTGGCGTCAGGGGCAGGAATGCAGGTTGATGTTGCCGGATTGGACGCCGATGCTAACCAGTAAGGGCTTCGAAGCGATGATTCACGACTGGATCAGGGTGGTGGAACAAGGGCGTTTGCCTCATAAGGTGGCCGAACGTAATGTGGCCAGCCATCGGTTAGCGGACGCAGTATGCCGGAAAATAGAACAATTGTTTTAACTGAGATAAGAAAAATAATACGCAATCATATGCTTATTGTGGTGGCCGGAGTTTTGTGCTCTGGTTGCGCCGTGGTTTGATGAATCTTCACTATACTTTCACTGTGAACAGTGAGTAGACCAGTGGTTAGAGGACCTGAGGAGGCAACATGGAACTGCGGAATAAAACGGGTGAAGTTACTCATCTGGCAGACAATCTGACGCTAAAAGAAGTTAAAGAGATGGGATTTACTATCGACTTGTGCGATGAGTCTTACGATCCGAATGAACATTGGCAGGCGAAAGCCGATCGTTCACGCCAGCAAAGGCAATACCCTGACGAATAAACACGTAGCATAAACCGAGTCTCTTAGGCTCGGTTTTTTGTTGCCTCTCATACGTAACTCTCATTCCGTGTACTCCACCCTCCTCCATGTCTGTTGGCTCTTGATGCGAATAACGCCATTTTTTATTTTGTTATTGCCTTTAAATACATTTTTGTTAATAACGTTGTTGTTTGAGATGTCAATTTTATGCAATGTAAGCAGGAATATTCTTATTCGTAAGACAAGTAAGTCATAACCGAAATTTATAATTCTGACTTCGTTAGGTTTTATTTTAGCGTTTTGCTACAGGAATGGTCTTATATTAGTTTTTTCAAATGTATGATCTTTTGCGAGATGGTACAAAATCGTGATATTAAATTTTATTTCTTTAAATTAGTTCAGAAACATAAATCAATAAATTAAATGTAATTTTTGTTTTCCATTATATAATGCCGAAAATACTTATTTGGTATTTATAAAAATAACAATTATAAATTTATAAAAGAGTTAATAAATATGACGATAAATGAGATGTTGGACTTGTTGTTGGCGTTTCCAACCAATGTGTTTTTTGTGCCTTTTCTGCTGTTCCTGGCGATTATGCTGGTCGATCTGATCTTCAACGTCGTGGAAAGCGTCGCTCCGGATATGGAAGCGTTTGATCTGGACAATATCCCGGGCGCCGGTTTGTTCCTGCCGCCGATTTTGACCCAGGTACCGATTATGATCGTGCTGTGTGTGAGCTTCTTTGTCGCAACCATCCTGTCATTTTATGTGAGCCAGGGATTGACGTTATTACCGCAAATAATCGGGTTTGGATTTGTCAAGGCGGTGACGATTCCAGTCAACGCTTATCTGGCATTGTTTATTGCGGCCTGGCTACTGAAGCCTCTGGCACCGTTATTTGATAAAAAGAAAAGTTTTGCCAAAGTTGATTTCATTGGCTTAAAAGGCCGTGTTCACAGCGGTACGGTGAATCAACAGCGTGGTGAAGTCATGGTACACCACAATGGCAGTGAATTCTTACTTGATGCTCGTGCGTCTGAATCTGAGTTATCAATAGAATATGGCGATGAAGTCGTCATCGTATCCCAAGATAAAACAACAAATCACTATATAGTGGCTAAAGATATCCAAGCATAAGGAGTTGGCTATGCAAATTTCTCCAAGCGTAATTTTTATTAGTGCTGGAGTCGGTATTTTTTTACTGATTTTAATTTTTTTGACGTCGAGATATAAGAAAGTTCGAGGTGAAGGTGACGCACTGATCGTCAACGGATTGCACGCCACGCGTGCGTCTCTGACGGGTACCTTTGTCTGGCCGGTGATCAACCAACACGAATACATGGACATTACCCGCAAGAAAATTTCTGTTGTCCGCAGTGGCCGGAAAGATCAGGAAGGGGAAGAGTACGAAGGTCTGCATTGTCGCGACAATATTCGTGCTGACCTGAAAGTGGATTTCTACATTGGTGTGAACCATGAAGAAGAAGACATCATCCGTGTGGCGAAGCTGTTTACGGCTCACGAAGCGTCAAACATCGACCGCCTGAAAGAACACTTCCAGCCTAAGTTCTCTGAAGCGCTGAAAACAGCAGTGAAACAGTTTGAATTTGAAGAGCTGCTGACGAACCGCCGTGCATTCCGTGACGCCGTGGTCGAAGTGATTGGCAGTGAGATGGACGGGTTTAAAATCTACGATGTGGTGATCGACAAAGTCGACCAGACTTCGCTGGATGCGCACAGTGCAGACAACATTCTGGACGTGGAAGGTATCCGTAAAATATCGATGATTACTGCGCAGAAGAATACTGAAACCAACGCCATCCGTCAGGATGAGCGGACCACGATGAAGAAGAAAAATGTCGAAGCGGAAGCCAATCGACTGCAACTGGACAAACAGGAGCAGGAAAGTGTAGCCCGCACTCGACGTGAAATTGAAATCATCAAAGCGCAAGAAGAAGCGCTGGCGGCAGAAAAACGCGAAGAGTATGAACGCGTTACTCAACTGGCGAAGCTGGAAACCGAAGAAGAAGTGTCGAAACGACGTGAAAGCGTAGAGATGGAAGTCGAAATGACGCGCATCGCGAACCAGCGTCAAGTTGCGATTCAGCAAGAAGAACTGACTCGTTCGGTAGAGACTGAGAAAGTCCGCACCGCCACGGAAGTGGCTGAACGTGAAATGCAAAAAGAAACCACCATTGAAGAATCACTGAAATCGGTGGCAGAAACGCGTTCTCAGCGGGTTGAAATCGAACGCAAGATCGCTCGCGAAGAAGAAGAGACGGAAAACCTGCGTGTGCATGAACAGGTTAACCGTCAAAAGCGTGTGACGCTGACGGAAGCGGAAGCGCTGGCAGAAGCTAAACAGCTTGAGTTGCTGGTGGCGGCCCGTGCCGAGAAAGAAGCGGCGCGTGAAAAAGCCGAGCGTCTGCTGATTGAAAATGACGCTGAACTGAAGATTCGTACCCGTGACGCTGAAAATGCGCTGGCTGTGAAGACACGCGAAGCGGAAGCGGAGCAGATCGTCACAACCAAACGTGCGGAAGCGGATTACGTGTCGAAAGAGCGTGAAGCGGCGGCGAAAGAGCGTATGGCCAAGGCCGAGAAAGAGATGATCAGCTCGACTGGCCTAGCGGAAGTGGAAGTCGAACGTGAACGTGCATTGGCGATTCGTGAAGTGGGTGAAGCCGAGGCGTACACACTGCAAACCGCCGGTGAAGCGGAAGCTCAGGCTCTGCGTGCGAAAGGTTTGGCGGAAGCGGAAGCTCAGACTGCGCGCTTTGAGGCTGCGCAGCAATACGACGAGCACACGCGTGAACACGATAAGTGGGTGATGCAACTGCAACAGGATAAAGAGCTGGAAATCGCGCGTATCGATGCGCAGAAAGCCGTGGTCAGTGAAAATGCGAAAGCCCTGGCACAAGCCCTGGCTCAAGCTGATATCAAACTGTTCGGTGGTGAAGGTATGGAGCAAATTCGCCGTACTATCATGGATGCGGCCGCAGTGGACGCTAAATTTGCCGAATCTAAAGTACTGAATCCACTAGTGTCTGAGTACGTTGATGGTCAGCGCAGCATGCCGCAAGACATCAAAGACATCCTGGAGAACACAGACCTGAAGAGCAGCGACCTGAGTAACGTCGCGCTGGCTGGTTTGTTGAACTCTCAGGGCGGGGCGACGGAGCTGCTGAAGAAAATTCAGGCAACTCTGAACACGTCTGCTGACACCAATCAATAAACTACGTCGATAATCCCACATGATCCCGCCCGATGAGAGGCGGGATCGATTAGGTAATTGCATGTCCGAAACAACTCAACAAGCAGTGAGCGAGGGTGGGGCGTACGAAATACTGAAATCCCGTTTATTTCAGCAAGGTAAACAGCTCAAAACCCTTTCTCAGACTTTCAATCAGAATCGTCAGGCCATTTTTGGCGGCCGTGAGAGCCAACTGGTCGGTAAGGCGAATGTTCAGACGGAAGCGCGCTCGATCCCTATCGATATGGCGCAGGTCAATCAACAACTCCTGTTCGGTTATCAGGTTCACCTTGGCCTCAAAGCGGCGCCTTCGCTACAAGATGTGTTTGGTTTATACCAACTGCATGAACAAGATGGCACGTTCCGCATCGAGCCGTTGCCACTGGAAAACAGCTTCCTGACCGATCCCCGTTTCCTGCACGAATTCACCGAACTTTTTACGTACTACAGCGACGCTAAGCTGACGCAAATCTCGCGTCAGGAAAGCGTGCTCTATATCGTATTTCAGATTGGTATGCGGGTCGAAGACCGCAAGGTGTTCCGTTTCCAGCTCAATGCTAACTCGGTCGAGTATCTGGATGCGTTGGGCAATCAGCACCTTGAAAGTGTGCAGCAGCACGATGTGCAGTGGATCACCACCACACGTGAAGACCATGTTCTGGGAACGCACCCTCATGTGTCGATCCGCGACAAGTTGTTCGTCGAATGTGTCGGAGGTGATCTGACCATCAAGATCGAGGACAACACCGATGATGGCAAAGGCATCTACCGCGAAGAAGTCGAAGATCCACACCAGAGCGTGGCCGATGCCCTGATTGAGTACGCCTTTATCGGCGACCTGATCGCACTGAAAATCAAGCCGAACCGCGAAAAAGATTCACGTTACTTTATCTATAACCCTATCAATCAAACCGTAACCCGGGCGGATGCGCTGCGGCACAGCATCAAAGCGCTGCCGGAAGATCACGGCGTGCTGTTTTCTCATGGTTATGTGTTGGCGAACGGCGAAAGTAAGCTGTTTGACATGCCCTGGCAGCATTTGAAGTTTTTCCAGAAGATCGCCTCGCCTAACGGGGAAGATCTGATCTACTTCTTTTTCAATATGTTGGATGGTCACTACGTTGGCTTCACCTACAACATGATTGAGAAACAATTCGCCGCGCCGCTGGAAAGCCACGGTTTCAGTCTCTACCCGGATGGCCGTATGCTGGTGTTCCAGTTGTCGGAAAACGCAGAAGCGTCCACCATCCATCCCCTGCGTATCTGGGACACCCCGTTCTCGACGCCGGAACATTACGCCGCGCAAAACGCCAGTGCGGATGGTTCCAGCCCGCTGTTTAATCTTGGCAATGCTGAACTGGTGCGTGCACTCTCGTCGGTATTGTCGATTTGCCAGCTCGCGCAGACAGAGGACGTGACCCAGGCCGCTTTTGAAGTCCTGCTGAAAGAGTGTCAGAGCACACTGGATCACTATCACTGGCTCAATCACGGTTACGCCCTGGGTATGGGGGAGGTGATCAACAGTCTGATGGACACAGCAAACAAAATCATTGATGAGTTTGCCAAAGTCCTGCAGATGCAAAAGCACGCGACAGAGAGTTTGGGTGAGCATCAACAAGCTGTCAGAGATCTGATCGCCAAAATTAAGCTGGCACCGAAAGAGCAGGCCAATGTGCTGCTCAGCCTGCTATCCGATGTGAAGGCCCAGGTGGGCACCACCATGGCACTGCGCCAGCAACATTACATGGATGCGGCCAGCGTCGATACGATGCTGGAGACACTGCAAGCGAACCGCGAACAGCTCAATCACCAACTGCTGGCGCTGTTGCAGGAAGAAAAAGCGTATCAGCCATTTAAGCAGCAGATTCAGGATATTGAAGCGGCTTTGGTGGACGTGAGTAAAACAGCTGATATTCAGGAGTTGCAGGCACAGGTCGACACATTGCGTGCAGACCTGCAACTGGTGACGGAAGAGGTCACGGAAATTGAAACCGATGACCCGACTCAGTCAACCCGTATTCTGGATATGACCACCGAAGTGTCATCGCTGCTCAATGCCGTGTCTGCTCGCTTGCGTAATAAGACCCAGAGCCTGCAAAGTCACGAAGCCCAGGCAGAGTTCAGTGCTCAGTTCAAACTGCTGGGTCAGTCGGTCAGCAGCGCGATGGAGCAAGCGGACACACCAGACGAATGTGATACGCAACTGGCGAAACTGGTGGGGCAACTCGATAAGCTGGAATCGCGTTTTGCTGACTTCGATCAGTTTCTGGCGGAAATCTACGCCAAACGGGACGAAATTCAGTCGACACTCGACAACCACAAGCAGCAATTGATCGCCGCGCAGCAGCGCCGGGTACAGAACCTGCTGCAGGCCGCCAACGTTACGATGAGCAGCATCGAAAAGCGGGTATCGCGTTTTGACGAGGTGTCTTCGCTCAACAGTTACTTCGCCACCGATGCCATGGTGTTAAAGCTGCACCAGTTGTCTCAGTCGATTCGTGATCTGGGTGACAGCGTCAAAGCCGACAGCCTGGACGCGCGGATGAAGTCACTGCAGGATCAATCGCTGCGTGCGCTGCGTGACAATCAGGATATTTTCGAAGATGGCGGCAAGGTGCTGCGTCTTGGCCGACACAAATTCAGTGTCAATCAGCAGGCCCTGGATCTCAGTCTGGTGGAGCACAACAAACAGTTGTGCACGCACATTTCCGGGACCGATTTTTATCAGCCGATTGTCGATGACGCGTTTTTGTCTTTACAGCAAATTGCACGCTTGGATGTGTCGTCGGAAAGTGAGTCGGTGTACCGAGGCGAATACCTCGCCTACCTGATGCTAAACAGTGCCATCAATAAGCAGGACGATCTGTCGTTGGAGAGGCTCTATCGAGCCAACCGCGAGAAACAACTGCTGTCACAGGTGCAAAGCTTTGCAGCGCCACGCTACAAAGAAGGCTACGTCAAAGGGATTCACGATCACGATGCGGCTTTGATTCTGCAACGTGTGCTGCCGACGTTTGAGCAAGCCGGGCTGTTGCGGTTTAGTCAGGCCGCTCGCGCCCACGCGTTACTGTGGTTGATGGCCCAAACGCAAGAGGTGCTGGATAGCTGGACTCAGCAGGCTAAAAATGCCCAGATGCTGAAAGAGCACCTCAACTCCTCGCAGGCGTTTGTGCAACTTCAACAAGCGCTGGCAGACACCATATCCGGTCATGCCGCACTTGAGAGCAGCGAGTACCTGATCCGCTTGCTGGCGGTGCCTGATGTGCAAATCGACGTCAGTCAGGATGCGTTTGAACTGTGTGAAGACTATCTGCAATACCGTCGCAGCCTTGGCTGGAATGGCGATGACCATCCGTTGAATGAGGCGTTTGCCGACCACCAGCAATGGCTGGCGGCGTACACCGAACACAAGCAGTATGGGCAAGCTTTTGTGGTGGAAGCCGCAGCGATTGCGGTATGCAAAACCCATTCGCAGCGTCTGCTCAGCAGCGTTGATTTCTCTCTCGCCTGTTCGGTGGACGGCTTGCTGGGTGAGCATGAACGGGTGAAAGAAGGCAAACTGACACTGGTTCTGGATGACTTCATTCAGCGCGGTGAACACCACCGCAGCGTAGTGGTGCCGCAGTTCGACGCTTATTTGAGCCAGCGTACCGCGCTGTTGAATCAGGCAAAAGATCAGTTCCGTCTGAGTGAGTTTAAACCACGCCCGCTGACCTCGTTTGTGCGTAACAAACTGATCAGCGACAGCTACCTGCATCTGATCGGGGATAACTTCGCCAAGCAGATGGGCACGGTGGGTGATAAGAAACGCACAGACTTAATGGGAATGCTGTTACTGATATCGCCGCCGGGTTACGGTAAGACCACATTGATCGAATACGTGGCACACAAACTGGGTTTGGTGTTCATGAAGATCAATGGCCCGTCGATTGGTCATCAGGTCACGTCGTTGGACCCCGCCGATGCACCGGATCAAAACTCTGCGCGTGAAATTGAGAAGATCAATCTGGCGTTTGAAATGGGCAATAACGTCCTGTTGTATCTCGACGATATTCAGCACACCAATCCAGAATTGCTGCAGAAGTTTATCTCGTTGTGTGACGGTACCCGACGGATTGAAGGTACCTGGCAAGGTAAGACCAAAACCTATGACATGCGTGGTAAAAAATTCGCGGTGGTGATGGCGGGTAACCCTTACACCGAAAGCGGTGAAGCGTTCCGTATTCCGGACATGCTGGCGAACCGTGCGGACATTTATAACCTCGGTGACATGTTGTCGGATCAGCAGTACGCGTTCGAACTGAGCTTTATTGAAAACTCGTTGACGTCGAACCCGGTACTGGCACCACTGGCCACCCGTGATCTCAACGATCTGTACCGTTTTGTGCAAATGGCACAGGGCGAGGGTATTGCGCTGAGTGACATGTCGTATTCCTACTCGTCCACCGAAGCCAATGAGATTGTCGCCACGTTACAGAAACTGATGCAGGTGCAGCAAACCGTGCTCAAGGTCAATCAGCAGTACATTCTGTCTGCGGCGACAGCAGATGAATACCGGGTGGAACCACCGTTCAAGTTGCAGGGATCCTACCGCAACATGAATAAGCTGGCTGAGAAGATCTCGTCGGTGATGACCGAAGAGGAGCTCAATACGTTACTGCAGGACCACTACCAGGGCGAAGCGCAGACGTTGGCCAACGGGACGGAAGAGAACCTGCTCAAGCTGGCAGAACTGCGCGGTAACCTGACCCAGGAACAGCAGGCGCGCTGGCAAGAAATTAAACTGGCGTATCAACGCAAACAAATGATGGGCGATGACAGCGACCGTGCAGGTCAGGTCGTGCAGCAACTGGCGATGCTCAACCAGCATGTGGCACGATTTGCTCAGCCAAAACAACGGGAGAAAACACAATGAACCAACAACAATGGCTCGACTGGCTGACGGCGTCGCTGGAAGATGGTCGTCTGGATGATCACGAGCGACGTGAGCTGCAATCGAGTCTGGTTGCCGCCGGTTTGTCTGATGATGATCGTGCTTACCTACGCAATCAAAGCTTTAAACTGGCACAGAAAAGCATTGAAGATGGCATGGATGCGCAAGCGGTGGTGCGCTGGTTGGAGCGAGTGGTGAAAGTGCTCGACAATACCCGCACTGACGAGGCGGCAGAAGTGGCGACCAGTTGGTTTTCTCCGGGCCGTGCATGTGCCGCCGGGATCATTGAGCAATTGCGTCAGGCCCGTAATCGCGTTGACATCTGTGTGTTTACTATTGCGGATGATGAGCTGACCAAGCACATTGTAGCGGCGCACGAACGCGGTGTTAAAGTTCGGGTGATCACGGACAACGACAAAATCAATGATGCGGGCAGTGACATTGACTATCTCGCACGCAAAGGTATTGATGTCAAGATCGACACCACCTCGTACCACATGCATCATAAGTTTGCTTTGTTTGACGGCGCACGTCTGCTTAACGGCAGTTTTAACTGGACACGCAGTGCATCACGTTACAATCAGGAAGACATCACACTGACGGACGATCGCCGCTTCCTGACCGCGTTTGCACGGCAGTTTGAAGACTTGTGGCAGCGTTTTCCCTGTCACGAGCCAACCTAAGGAGAGCTGGCATGAATACGATAACCAATCCGCAAACTCAGCCAACCGCCCCGACTGAGCCATTGCCGGAAGTGAGCCCTGAAGTGGTGGCTCTGTCTGACAGTTTTGATCCGTTTGATTCGGTGGCGACCATCACCTTTGGCAAGGAAGCGCTGGAGAAGATCACGGCCTTTTCGGACAACGTGTTGGATCAAGTGCGAGTCAGGGATACCGGTGATGCGGGTGAGATCCTCCAGTCGATGGTCGAATCCATGGACAGCGCCGCGTTTGACCAGCTAAATGGGAACAGTTTCCTGGCGAAGCTGCCACTGATCGGTGAGTTGTTTGATTCGTTCAAAAAATTCTCACGCAGTTTTGAATCGGTGAAACAGCAACTGGAGACTTTGTCCCAGCAACTGGAAGCTCAGGAAGTAAAACTGGCACACGACATCACGCAACTGGACGGGTTGTACGACAATAACCTGGAGTTGTTGCGTGGGTTGGAGCAGTTTATTGCGGCCGGAAAATACAAGCTGCAACAGCTCAACACACAGCTCTTGCCGGAACTGTTGACCATGTCTGAACAAAGCGGTGATGCACTGGATGCACAGAAGTATCGTGATGCCACGCAAGCGGTCGCGCGGCTGGAAAAACGGATCCACAATCTGGAGTTGACCCGGCTTGCCGCGGTTCAGACTGCGCCTCAGATCCGTCTGTCACAGGAAGGCAATAAGATGTTGATGGAAGATATTCAGGATATCGTTCACAACACCTTCCCGTTGTGGAAACGTCAGTTCCTGATCGCCATTTCCAATTATGAAAAGGAAAAGGCGCTGACGGTAACACGTGCGGTGAAAGACTATACCAACAAGCAATACGTGAAGAACGCGGAACGCTTGAAAGTATTGGAAGAACAGATCGCCGAAAACTACCAGCGCGGTATTCTGGATGTGGAATCACTGCAGGCGGTCAATCAACTGACCATCGAAACGCTCAACAACACCTTGTCCCGAGTTAAAGAGGGGCGGGCGCAAAGGGAAAAAGCCGAGAAAGTGATCGCGCAAGCTGAGCAGGAGCTCAAAGTGGCGCTGCAACAATCTCTGCAACGCTGATCGCCCTCTTATCGGGTGTTCATACAAGCCCGGCTGCCTGTGCAGCCGGGCTTT
>NZ_BATJ01000031.1 GCF_000467125.1 Vibrio proteolyticus NBRC 13287
TTGTTGCTAAGATCTTCGAATAATTCGTAACGAATTACACGAAATCTTGCACTGTTCTTCTTTTTGAAGAAAGCGCATCTAGAGAAAGGGAAGCTTAGGCTTCCCTTTTTCGTTTTTTGGTTATAAGAAAAATGGTTCAATTATCATCTTAAATATCAATAGTGCCATTTTGAAAACAAACGCTTACACAGGAGCAGTTGTTTGGGTTGAGCCCCCCAATACGCTCGTATGATTTTTCATCAGTTTCTTTATAACTAATCGATCTTAAATGCAGCTCGATCTAACTGGTAATAAGAACGATTCTTTTTTATATTTCTGGTCACGCAATAGATTCAAGGTAGTCAGTATGTACGTTTGTTTGTGTCACGGTGTCTCAGATAAAAAAATCCGCAAACTTGCGCTGGAAGAAGGCATCTCCGATATTCGTGGTATCAAACGTTGTACAGCACTGGGTTCTCAGTGTGGAAAATGCGTTAGACAGGCGAAGGAGATCCTCAACGATACGGTTGTGACTCAGTTTAAACAGGCCAGTTAATCGCCACGACATTTTTGACACCTTCTCAATTGGTTCTACAGTTATAAGAGCCAAAGAGGAGGTTTTTGTCATGAAAGGCGATCCCATCATTATTCAACATCTCAATAAAGTGCTCGGCAATGAGCTGGTAGCCATCAACCAGTATTTTCTGCATGCCCGTATGTATAAAGACTGGGGCCTGAAACATCTGGCGGATAAGGAATACCACGAGTCCATCGACGAAATGAAGCACGCGGATCATTTGATCGAGCGAATTCTCTTTCTGGAAGGGCTGCCAAACCTACAGGATCTGGGCAAGCTGATGATTGGCGAAGATGCCCAGGAAATGCTGGAATGCGATCTCAAGCTGGAAATGGCCGCAATTCCGGATCTGAAAAATGCCATCGCGTACGCAGAAGACGTTCATGATTATGTCTCACGAGATCTGTTCCAAGACATCTTAGAGGATGAAGAGGAACATGTTGACTGGCTGGAAACTCAGCTTGGCCTGATTGAAATGACCGGGATTCAGAATTACCTTCAAGCCCAGTATGTCGACGAAGACGACGATTAATCCCCCTTTCTATCCCGCGCTTTACCAGCCTTCCTGACCTCGGGAAGGCTGTTGTGCCCAGAGTCACATTTCGCTTGCTTAAGCTGGTTTCTTTCTGTACTATTCGTGCTCCTTAAACTCAGTCAATTATCTTTAGTTCCTTGCTTCCTCTGGATGACTGAGCCAATTGTGGAAGCTGAATAATCCGTAAGGAGCAACCCATGCGTCATTACGAAATCGTATTCATGGTGCACCCAGATCAAAGCGAGCAAGTTGCTGGCATGATCGAGCGTTACACTGGTTCTATCACTGAAGCTGGCGGTAAAGTACACCGTCTGGAAGACTGGGGCCGTCGTCAACTGGCTTACCCAATCAACAAGCTTCACAAAGCTCACTACGTTCTGATGAACGTTGAAGCTGACCAAGCTGTAATCGATGAGCTGGAAACTGCTTTCCGTTTCAACGATGCAGTGCTACGCAACATGATCATGCGTACTAAAGCGGCTATCACTGAGCCTTCAATTATGCTTAAGCAAAAAGAAGAGCGTGCAGAGCGTGCTCCTCGTCGCGAAGAGCGTAGCGAAGCTAAGCCAGAAGCAGCTGCTGAGTAATTAATCTTATGACCAATCGGATGGAGTTGAGCGGCACTGTTGCAAAACCTCCAATTCGAAGCCAAAGCCCCAGTGGCATTGCACACTGTCGATTCTGGTTAGAGCACCGCTCTACGGTTATCGAAGCTGACTTACCGAGACAAGTTTATTGTCGTATGCCGGTTGTGGTCAGCGGGGATAGGTCACAAGCATTGACTCAGAATTTAGTACCAGGCAGCAGCATTAAGGTAAGTGGCTTTGTCGCTTATCAGACCGGCCGGAATGGTGTGGGAAAATTAGTGCTTCATGCCGACAACATTACTCAAATTTAAGATCAGGAGATAGCCCATGGCTCGTTTCTTCCGTCGTCGTAAATTCTGCCGTTTCACTGCAGAAGGCGTACAAGAGATTGATTACAAAGACGTAGCAACTCTTAAAAACTACATCACTGAAGCTGGTAAAATCGTACCTAGCCGTATCACTGGTACAAGTGCTAAGTACCAGCGTCAACTAGCGCGTGCTATCAAACGTTCACGCTACCTGGCTCTACTACCGTACACTGACAAACATCAGTAATCGGTTCGTTTTATTAAGAAAGAGGATTAAACAATGCAAGTTATTCTACTTGATAAAATCGGTAACCTAGGTGGTCTTGGCGATACTGTAAACGTTAAATCTGGTTACGCTCGTAACTTCCTTATCCCTCAGGGTAAAGCAGTTATGGCAACAAAATCTAACGTTGAAATGTTCGAAGCTCGTCGCGCTGAACTGGAAGCAAAAGTTGCTGAGCAACTGACTGCTGCAGAAGCTCGTGCTGAGAAAGTGAACGCTCTGGAAGCGGTTGTTATCGCATCTAAAGCTGGTGACGAAGGCAAACTGTTCGGTTCTATCGGTACTCGTGACATCGCTGACGCAATCACTGCAGCTGGCGTTGAAGTAGCTAAGAGCGAAGTTCGCCTACCTGAAGGTGCTCTGCGTACAACTGGTGAGTTTGAAATCAACGTTCAACTTCACTCTGAAGTATTCGCAGCAGTTACTCTACAGGTTGTTGCTGAATAATTTTTTAGTCTCAGGACTAGAAAAGAAAAACACCGGCGTCAGCCGGTGTTTTTTTTATGTCTGAAGAAAATGTTAAAAGATAAACAGCAAGTTGACTGAAAAAATACTGTCCGCCTTGCTCAGTCCTTCAGGCACACGGTCGTGATAAATCCGATCGTGGGACAACTTGAGCGCGATGTCTTCGGTGATGTTGTTGATGATATTGATATCACTTTCCAGACTGGTGTTGCTGCGACCGGCCACCGCGGTCAGTTCGGCTTCAAAGCGCAGTGTATCCAGCGCCTGCCACGCAGTATTGATTTTGCCGCGAAATATCCCTTCTTCGACGATATTCGGAAAGACAATGTCGTCGTCGTCAATTTCATCCAGGTTGGGTTCCTGATAGCGATAACCCGGACCGGCTTCCACTTCCAGTACAAACGCGTCGGTATTGGCAAACTGGTAACCCAGACCGCCCGACAGGGTATAGTCCTTGAAATAGGCGCTGTAGCGAGAGTCGACCCCTTTAAAGCTGCCGTACAGGTAGGTTTTCTTACTCAGTTTGTAGTCGGCCTGTGCTGAGTAATTCGACTGGCGTTTATCCTCTTCGCCATCTTTATACACCTGATAATATTTCCACTCGCCGTTGATACGGTAAGGGCCGGAGGTGTATTGCGCACTCAGTCGCGAGTTGAGCGATTCGGAATCGGTATTTCCTGAGTGAGATTGATAGCCAAACTCGATTTCCGTATCCCAGGGTGATGGCACTTCAATGTCTGACTCGGATGGGGTTGCTTCCTCAGCGTGAACCGACGCTGCGATCAGGCTTAAGCCTAAAAGCCAGAATTTTTGCACGAAGTACCTCTGAGTAGTGACATGAATGAGCGCATGGTAAGTCGACCGATCTTAAGGTGAGTCAACAAAAGGTTAATTCTACATAAGAAAGGGACAATCTGTCCCTAACTTAATTACAAATCTTGTATTCTGGTTATAATGGGCGGTTACGAAATAGTGGTTGAGCAGAAGCATGGCTGATTACAGAAACGAACAGAGAACTCGCAAAATTCAGGACGCTCAGGTCGACGCGATCAAAGTACCGCCGCATTCACTGGAAGCGGAGCAATCGGTAATTGGTGGCCTGTTGCTGGACAATGAACGCTGGGATTCGGTTGCGGAACGTGTTATGACCCAGGATTTCTACAGTCGTCCGCATCGCCTCATTTTTGATGCGGTAAAGTCGATTCTGGAAGACAGCAAACCGCTCGACCTGATCACTTTGTCAGAATACCTGGAGCAGCGCGAACAACTGGATGATGTTGGGGGATTTGCGTACCTGGCGGATCTGGCTAAAAACACCCCGAGTGCGGCCAACATCAATGCGTACGCCGACATTGTAGCGGAACGTGCGCTTGTGCGCAGTCTGATCAGTGTGGCGAACGAGATCGCCGATGCCGGTTACGATCCTCAGGGACGCAGCTCGGAAGATCTGCTCGACCTAGCCGAAAGTAAAGTGTTTAAAATCGCCGAAGATCGAACCAATGAGAACGAAGGCCCGCAAAACGTCGATAACATCCTGGAAAAGACCCTCGAACGTATTGAGCTGTTGTACAAGTCGCCGCAGGATGGCGTGACCGGGGTGAACACCGGCTTTATGGATCTCAACAAGATGACCGCCGGTCTGCAAGGTTCAGATCTGGTGATTGTCGCAGCGCGTCCGTCGATGGGTAAAACCACGTTTGCGATGAACTTGTGTGAAAACGCGGCGATGGAGCAAGACAAACCTGTGCTGATCTTCTCTCTGGAGATGCCATCGGAACAGATCATGATGCGTATGCTGGCGTCTTTGTCGCGGGTTGACCAGACCAAAATCCGGACCGGTCAGCTGGACGATGAGGACTGGGCGCGAATTTCTTCGACCATGGGCATCCTGATGGAGAAGAAGAACATGTACATTGATGACAGCTCCGGTCTGACACCGACCGAAGTGCGGTCTCGTGCGCGCCGTATTGCGCGTGAGCACGGTGGATTGTCGCTCATCATGGTCGACTACTTGCAGTTGATGCGAGTACCGGCGATGTCGGATAACCGTACCCTGGAGATCGCCGAGATTTCCCGCTCCCTCAAAGCGTTGGCTAAAGAGCTGAATGTGCCGGTGGTGGCGCTGTCTCAGTTGAACCGCTCACTTGAGCAACGGGCAGACAAACGACCGGTAAACTCGGACTTACGTGAATCTGGCTCTATCGAGCAGGACGCCGATTTGATCATGTTTATTTACCGTGACGAAGTGTACAACCCGGACAGCGCATTAAAAGGTACCGCCGAAATCATCATCGGTAAGCAGCGTAACGGTCCGATCGGCTCCGTGCGTCTGACCTTCCAGGGACAGTGGTCCCGTTTCGATAACTACGCGGGTCCGGCGTTTGATGATGAGTAATGTGATGAGTTATATGAAAGCTGCCACCGCGTGTGTGGATCTCAAAGCCCTGCAGCACAATCTGGCTCAGATTAAACGACGCGCACCAAACAGCAAAGTGATGGCGGTGGTGAAAGCCAATGGTTATGGCCACGGTCTGCGTCATGTGGCCAAGCAGGCCAGCGGTGCGGACGCTTTTGGTGTCGCGCGAATTGAAGAAGCCCTGCAGTTGCGAGCGTGTGGGGTGGTCAAACCCATCCTGTTGCTGGAAGGGTTTTACTCGCCGGTCGATTTACCGGTGCTGGTGACCAACAATATCCAGACGGTAGTGCATTGCGAAGAGCAACTGGCCGCTTTGGAGCAGACCAGTCTGGAAGCGCCGGTGGTGGTATGGCTGAAAATCGACAGTGGCATGCACCGTCTCGGGGTTCGCCCTGAACAGTATCAGCAGTTTGTCACCCGTCTGAAAGCCTGCCCGAATGTAGCGAAACCGCTGCGTTACATGAGCCATTTTGGTTGTGCTGATGAACTGGATAAAGCCACCACCACCGAGCAGACAGAACTGTTCCTGTCGCTGACTAAGGGGTGTGAAGGTGAGCGATCGCTGGCGGCATCAGCAGGGTTGCTGGCCTGGGACGACAGTCATCTCGAATGGGTGCGTCCGGGCATCATCATGTATGGCGTATCACCTTTTAACGACAAAGATGCGCAACAGATGGGTTATCAGCCGGTAATGACCCTCAAATCTCACCTGATCGCCGTGCGTGATGTCAAGCAGGGCGAGAGTGTGGGTTATGGCGGGATCTGGACCAGTGAGCGAGACACTAAGATTGGGGTGATCGCGATTGGTTATGGCGATGGTTATCCCCGCACGGCGCCCAATGGTACGCCGGTGATGGTCAATGGCCGCCGGGTGCCGATTGCCGGTCGGGTGTCGATGGATATGCTGACCGTCGATCTCGGACCGGACGCGACCGATAAGGTCGGTGATGAAGCCGTGCTGTGGGGCAATGCTCTGCCGGTTGAGGAGGTGGCGCAGCACATTGGCACCATCGCCTACGAACTGGTCACCAAACTGACCTCCCGGGTCGAGATGGAATACACCGACCAGGCATGAAGACATTTACCCTGTTAACGCTGGCTATTTTTGCCAGCGTTTTTGTGTCTGCGCCAGCCCGGAGTCAAGAGAAAGACCGTGCGGTGGTGCCGTTCTTCTTTTCCACTGACACCTTGGGGACCACCTTGGGTTTAGCTGGGGTCGCCAAAGGCGTGGGACAGAAACAGGCTGCCTTGTTTGGGATGGGGCTCTATTCCGGAAAAGACAGTTATATCGGTTACTTTGCGGCTTTAAACTACGCTCTGCACGACACTCTGTTGGTCAATACCCAGATGTATCAGGCGCGCTACAACGACACTCCGTATTATCTGGCTGATCAAGGTCGCAACGACGCTTCGATTGACGATGCCACACTGACGAGTGGCCTGGAGAGAAAATATCAGCTTGAGCTGCGGTTTCTTTTACCCTGGGGGTTGGTCGAGCAGCAGGGGATGGCGGGCTTGTTTCGCCCACAGCGTTCGGTGTCGACGGCCTCCCCGTTGGATTCCGGCGTGTCGTCCGTGACACTGATGCCCTTCTATTCGTCTCGTGCGCTGGAGCATGATACTCAAAGCGACAGCTCCACGGGTCTGAAACTGACGTTTGACTGGGACAACCGTGACAATCCGCGCAACGCCACTCAGGGCTCCCAGACATCGTTGGCGATCACCTCCGGAACTGGAGAGACGAGTCACCCTTGGGTTAAGTGGGAGCTGGAAAACAGCCAGTTTTTTTCCTTCGGACCACTGGGTGACTGGTTTAAGCAACAGGTGTTGGCACTGGATTTCTATACCGCCGATACGCCGAGTTGGGAACATTGTGATAATACTGCGTGCGCCCGGCCGCCAGAGCAGGAGCAAGTCCGGTTAGGTGGGTTGTATCGCCTCAGAGGTTATAGCGGGGGTCGGTACCACGATCGCGCCGCAGTGCACTATTCGCTTGAATACCGGGTGTTACCCGAATGGCAGCCGCTCAACGACATCCCACTCATTAACTATTACGATATGCCCTGGTGGCAATGGGTGCTGTTTGCCGATGTTGGCCGGGTGGCCGATGAGTACGATTTGCAAACCCTTCATCAGGACATGCGGTGGAGTGTCGGTGGCGCAATCCGTTTTCAGGTTGAAGGTGTGGTGGTTCGCGCCGAGCTGGCAAAAGCTGCCGATGAAGACAGCTTTCGAGTGATGATCAACCAGCCCTTTTAAACGGTTTCTCCCTGCAATGTGGCAATGATACGGCGTTGGCCACCATGGTTGCGGTGCTCACCGAGATAAATTCCCTGCCAGGTCCCCAGCGCCAGTTGTCCCTGACTGAGAGGAATCGTCACGCTGGCGCCGAGCAGCGACGCTTTGATATGCGCAGGCATGTCATCGTCGCCTTCGTACGTATGCTGATAATACGACGCACGTTCAGGAACGAACTGATTAAAATGCACCTCCATGTCCATCCGCACTGTGGGGTCGGCGTTTTCATTCAGCGTTAAACTGGCCGACGTGTGTTGAATGAATAAATGTAATAATCCCACAGAAACTCGTCGGATTTCTGGCAATTGTTGTTCAATTTCATCAGTGATCAGATGAAACCCTCGCGGTCTGGCGCGCAGGTGCAGGGTATTTTGGCTCCACATATCCGGCTTCCTTGATATTCTCATTGGCAAAACTTAGCTAAGACGTTAAGGTGTTGGCCTTTATCATCCGGTGCTTTCCAATAGCATAATCGGTTTACGTGACTTATCTCAATGATGGTGTCACAGGGCTGCGTCATAATGACAGTCTGAAAATTAATTACAAAGACAAGTGGCCTGCCTGCGGGGAGGCGACGAACAGTTTCTTTTTGCTAAATCGGGGATTCTGCAATCCGGCGAGAAACAGCTAGGATTAGTGGAATGAAACCTACAGTCACATCGGGATACTGACCATGTTGAAAAATATCAATCCAACGCAGACACAAGCGTGGCAAGCGCTGACTGCCCATTTCGAATCCGCTCAGGATATGGATCTGAACGCGCTGTTTGCTCAGGATGCGGATCGTTTTAACAAGTACTCTGCGCGTTTCGGCTCAGACATTCTTGTCGATTACTCTAAAAACCTGATCAACGAAGAGACGCTGAAACAGCTGTTTGCGCTGGCGGATCAGACGGAACTGAAATCAGCGATCGAAGCGATGTTCAGCGGTGAAGCGATCAACCAGACCGAGGGTCGTGCGGTATTGCACACCGCGCTGCGTAACCGCAGCAACCGTCCGGTGATGGTTGATGGCGAAGACGTGATGCCGGCAGTGAACGCGGTACTGGAAAAAATGAAAGCTTTCTCTGAGCGTGTGATTGGCGGCGAATGGCAAGGCTATACCGGTAAAGCGATCACGGATGTGGTGAATATCGGTATCGGTGGTTCGGATCTGGGGCCTTACATGGTGACGGAAGCGCTGGCGCCGTATACCAACCATCTCAACATGCATTTTGTTTCGAACGTCGATGGAACGCACATTGCGGAAACGCTTAAGGCGCTCAATCCGGAAACCACGCTGTTTTTGATCGCATCAAAAACGTTTACCACACAGGAAACCATGACCAATGCGCACACTGCGCGTGACTGGTTCCTGGCGGCAGCCAGCGATGAAGCGCACGTAGCAAAACACTTTGCGGCGCTGTCGACCAATGCGGATGCTGTGTCTGAGTTTGGTATTGATACCGCGAACATGTTTGAGTTTTGGGACTGGGTCGGCGGCCGATACTCATTATGGTCGGCGATCGGTCTGTCGATTGTTCTGGCGATTGGTTACGACAACTTTGTGGCGCTGCTGGAAGGTGCGCACGAGATGGATCAGCATTTCGCCAGCACGGAGTTTGAACACAATATTCCGGTTATCCTGGCGTTGATTGGTATTTGGTACAATAACTTCCACGGCGCGGAATCAGAAGCGATTCTGCCTTACGACCAATACATGCACCGTTTTGCGGCTTACTTCCAACAAGGCAACATGGAATCCAACGGGAAGTACGTCGACCGTGACGGCAACCCGGTGACCTACCAGACCGGTCCAATCATCTGGGGTGAACCAGGCACCAACGGCCAGCACGCGTTTTACCAGTTGATCCACCAGGGAACCAAACTGATCCCATGTGATTTTATTGCTCCGGCAATCAGTCACAACCCAACGGGTGATCATCACCAGAAACTGATGTCGAACTTCTTTGCCCAGACAGAAGCACTGGCATTCGGTAAATCCGCTGAAACTGTGCAAGCTGAACTGGTCAAGGCGGGTAAGTCAGAGCAGGAAGTGGCGGCGCTGGTGCCATTTAAAGTGTTTGAAGGCAACCGTCCGACGAACTCGATTCTGGTTAAAGAAATCACGCCACGCACGCTGGGTAACCTGATCGCGATGTACGAGCACAAGATTTTTGTTCAAGGCATGATCTGGAATATCTTCAGCTTTGATCAGTGGGGTGTGGAGCTGGGTAAACAGCTAGCGAACAATATCCTGCCTGAGCTGGCTGACGATGCTGCGATCTGCTCGCACGACAGTTCAACCAACGGTTTGATCAATGCGTTTAAAGCCTACCGTGCGTAACACGGTGTGGTGAGACAATAAAAAAGGTTGGCCGAGGCCAACCTTTTTTGTTGCTGCGAGCGTTTATTCGAAACAGATTTCAATAAACGCATTACCCCACTGCGAGGCGAAAGGCATAATGATGATTGCCCCTTCACATTTGTGACGAATGGTGTGGCCCTTGCCCGAAACCACCACTGGGGTGGCCATTTCGAAATCGAAACCACTTTCGGCCAGGATACGCTTTGCGCCTCCGGTGACCATGTTAGTGATTTCACCGACCATATCCGTTACTTCTTCATTCAGACCATTCGGGCGTTCACCCAACATGTTCTGCATAATTTCCAGCGCCAAGCCTTCATCAAATGTAATCGACATTGAACCACGAGTTTGCTGACCAACCATGCCAATCAGGCCGGAAACGTCACCGCGGGCAATTTCGTCTTTCTTCACACGAGGTTTCTGGGGTTTTAGTTCCAGAGAAGCCATCGTTTTCAGGACATTCAGCAGAGATGCCAGAAACGGGTTAACAAATTCAGCACGCATAACTTTCTTCTATCTATTCTTTCATTCCGAACAACACGAATCACAGACGCCATGAGTTTCAATAACGTGATTCGAGAAATGGAATCCGTGTTGTTCCGCGTTCTCTGTCAGCAAGGCTATCAGACTATCATTTTGCAGTTCAATAACGTTGCCACATTTGTCACAAATCAACAGATGAGAAAAGTGCTTGTGAGCGTTGCACGAAGCGCACGAGATAAAGCTGTTGGTGGATTCCACACGATGAATAAAGCCCTGCTCAAGCAGAAAATCGAGTGCCCGGTATACCGTCGGAGGTTTAGCCTGTGGCTCACTCTGTTTTAATTCTTCCAGCAGTTCGTAAGCGCTGGAGGCCTTTTTACTGGAGCAGATTAACTCAAACACCCGTTTGCGCTGTGTGGTCAGGCGAACGCCTCTTGACGCACAGATCTCTTCGATTTGTTGTATCAGTCTTTGGTTCAAATTCATCACCATAACCATCGGACTTGCCTAATACTATAACATTTCTCGATGGATTTGTTTTCTTCCGCTGTCATTAACGACATTTCGTCAGTGTACCCTGACGTGCACATCACAGGGCATACGTTACCTTATCTCGGTTAAAAACGATACTGATAAACCTGTCCCTCCTGGTGGTTGGGCCGATGGGTACGAGGTGACGGGATAAACTTCAGTGTCTGTGCAGCTTTAATAGTAAATAGAACATAGTAGGCCAAAAAGTCTTAATATTATGAATAAAAAGAAGTAATTTCTATTTGTACAGCTTAACCAGTATTTGGAACATGATGATCTAAATGCTGACATAAAACTGGTGGAGTGCCGTTGCTCGCGACAGCTAACTGGCGCTTGTGGCGGAACTGGGAGGCATGCAACTGTCGTCCTGGATCGCGATAGGCTATCTGCTCGCGAGCAAAAGCTATCCATTAGTTTTCAGGCTTAAGTTTAGACAGCTACACAGCATTCAGGACAGGCTTAAGCGTATCGTTGTAATACTCGATAAGGGTCTGCGGCTCTTCAGGTTTTAACTTGTGCGGGGCATCTTTAGGCATTTTGTGTGAAAAAAAGGGTTTCTCAGTTAAGTGCTCAATGAGTTTCATCGTCTGAGTCGACGAAATTCGGCTCTGGCTACCCACATGCTTACGTTTGAGTTTTTCAGAGAGGGCATAATCACTAAGATGACGATCAATGGTGGATTCATGGAGACGAAGAGCTTGAGATATCATGGTCTTACTCTAGCCTACCGAAGCCAATAAAACAGTTTTGATATGGTTACACACTCGACTATCACGTTCAGTGCCTTGCAATGGTTCGAGTCGTCTTTTTTTGTTCTGGAGTCAATATGAAATTCATGGTGCGGAGCATGATTCGGATTTCATCGAAAATTAAGTACCTTCAATGATCACAGGTATATCAAAATTGAATCCTGAGATATTCAGAAAGCAAACTGTGACTGAGAAATAATAAGCCTCCGGCCTACCTGAATCAGGAATGACAGAGGCTGATATGTTTTTTGCCGAAAATTATTATCTCTTTCGGAAAATTAAATGGTTATTTTGTGCAGAAATTAAAAGAAACTGGCCTTAATCATCAGAAATAAAGCGTTTCGACGACCTTACCGGCAAGCTTTATTTCACACTTATCCCCGTTGCTGGATTTAGTGGACTGCACAGCACTGGCCACGATGCCCAATACCCCGCCTTCGTTACCGAGTATACTGCCGAAATAACAGCTGCTGTCCACCTTTTGCTGCGCATAACGGCCGCCTAGATTTAGCGTTGGTGTAAATGGAGGGAAAGAGCCACGCATGACAGGATCACCGTTGACTGTAAGCACCAGTTTATCACTATCTGGATAGTAACTGCCGCCAAGCACATACTGTTTACCATCCAAATCCACATGTTTCTGTTGAGCCTGAATCACTTTTGGTGTGGTACTACAGGCAGCCAGTAACCCGACCGTTGCAGACAGCGAAAGCAGTTGAGCAAGTTTTTTCATGTAACCTTCCTTATTAATAGCACTATAGTTATTTTATTTATTGCGGTGCTTATTATACTGTTGTCATATTAAAAACTGCCTCAGTCTAATTATTTTTTGTGAAATGGTTCCTATAAATATTATCTCTAACTGATTAGTTTCCTAGATAACTGTAATTCAAGTTTCTATGTCCTGTAACTTGTGCGACTTCTTCTATGACATAATGTGCTTCAAATAAGCGGCTTGCTCTTTCATCTCTTAAGTCATGGTGTCGAAGATTTTCGGTGCCAAGTTCGTTGTGAACTCGTTGAAACTCTGCTGTTACAGAACGAGAGCTATATGGAAAGATTCTTTCCCCCGTTTTGTTTTTGCTGCCTCACAATATCGAAGAACCGCCAAGTAACGGAACAATCATATGGTGGCCTTCTTTTTTCGTGGGTCTTTGCGGTTTCGGACTACTGCAGTTTTATTTTATCGTTGAGATCTTCCCAGCGAAGCGCGCAAACTTCGCCAATACGCACAAGTAAGAATACTGACCTCTAGTATATCCAGCGAAGGTATGCGAGTTGCCTTGTTAGAGCGATAGCTTTGGCGAACGTTCAAGCTTTCTTAACTGATCGAGTTCATTGGTGATGGGGGTCTGGTACGCCAAGTGTTATCTCATAAGTCTCGTTCACCCATAAATAAATCGAGTAATTCAGCTGTTGTGGTAGAGCGTTAATGCCTTTTTTATCTGAAACTTGCTTCTTTGCCCAGGTGGTCGCTACAGCTTTTTTCTTATGTGTTTTAACAAATCGGTGTACAATTCGCCCATTATTCTTGCCCGTTATTGTTGCTTTATGGCGTTTTTCTCCACTGGTGAGAGTGCGTGTCTGAATGCTGTACGATGATATATCATCCTCTTTAAGGCGTACCGTATAGGTGATCTTGGGATGTGCTATAGGCGTACTAAATATCGTAATTTACCGCATTTTGAAGCAACAATTAGTAATTCAAAAGTTCAGTAAACTCCTTATGAATCTAGATAAAACAAAGAACGCCAACGATGTCGTGATGCAGCGATTTAGCGTTGCTCCGATGCTCGACTGGACAGACCGTCATTGTCGTTACTTCCACCGTTTGCTGTCGTCGCAGACGTTGTTGTACACCGAGATGGTGACAACCGGTGCGATCATTCACGGTAAAGGTGACTTTCTCAAGTACAGTGAGGAAGAACATCCGGTGGCGCTACAACTGGGTGGTTCCAACCCTCAGGATCTGGCGACGTGTGCGAAATTGGCGCAAGAGCGTGGTTACGATGAAATCAACCTCAATGTGGGCTGCCCATCGGATCGGGTGCAGAACGGCCGTTTTGGTGCTTGTCTGATGGCTGAGCCTCAGCTGGTGGCCGAATGCGTGGCGGCGATGAAAGAGGTGGTCGACATTCCGGTGACGGTCAAAACCCGCATTGGTATCGATGAGCAGGATTCGTATCCGTTTCTGACGGATTTTGTCTCTACTGTTTCTGAGCAAGGCGGTTGTGAACAGTTCACTATCCATGCCCGTAAAGCATGGCTAAGTGGTTTGAGCCCGAAAGAAAACCGCGAGATTCCGCCGCTCGATTACCCGCGTGCATATCAGTTAAAACAGGATTTTCCTCATTTGACCATCGCACTGAACGGTGGGATCAAAACGCTGTCGGAATCACAGCAGCATCTGGAACATTTGGATGGTGTTATGGTTGGGCGTGAAGCCTACCAGAACCCGTATATTCTGGCGGAAGTGGATCAGCAAATTTTTGGTCTGAATACGCCGGTGAAAAAGCGTCGCCAGATCGTGGAAGAGATGTATCCGTACATTGAACAGCAATTGGCTCAGGGGGCGTATCTTGGTCATATTACCCGTCATATGCTGGGGTTGTTCCAGAATATGCCAGGGGCGCGTCAGTGGCGACGCTACATCAGCGAAAACGCGCATAAACCCGGCTCTGGTATCGAAGTGGTGGAAGCGGCGCTGGCCAAAATCCCAGCCGAGCTGGATGTGTAAATTTCGCCATTAGTGAGTGGTGAAATTCACTTTATCGATGATGGGCGAAGCATATCAAAGTGCTTCGCCTTTTTTATTTCTATAAATAACAAGGTGATAGCTGATTTTATCAAACTGGCACGTAATCTGATTGGTCTTAAACAACAACGACAGGAGAACAATGATGTTTGAGTTGATTTTTGTACTGGTGTTTATGGCTACATTATTGGTAACCGGAATGACGCTCGTTAGTGTGCTGGGCGCGATTGTGCTGGCGTTTGTAGTGATGCTTGCCCTGGGGATGGTGGGTATTTTTATCAAATTGATCCCTTGGCTGATTGTGATTGGTGTCGGTTATTGGTTTTTCAAAAATGTCGTCTACCAGCCTCGTTAACCCAAGTAACGTTGGTTTGAATCCCTCCACCCAAGCATCTCTTAAAACACCACAGAATAAGTGGTGTTTTTTTATACCATATAAGTATATCAATAAAAGCGCAGTTGGCAGTTTTGTCAGGAATAAACCATGATTAGTGTGAACCGATCTGTATGACTATAAAGCAGGGATTGCGATGACGTTGGCCGAATTAAGAAACCTCTACCGCGACAACAAGTTGGTTGAGGCGATCATTGAACCTTCCAGTGAAGAAGGGACTTGGATCGTGGAGTTTAGACATGAGCGTGGTGGCTTCGTCCCTTTGACGGACGCTCATGGTGAAGAGTGTCATTATGTGGATCTGGATATGGCGTCCAAATCTGCGATGGCGGTGGGCTTTAAGCAGGTCAGGGTGGAAGCCAAGTAATCCCCCGGCCAATTAATGCCCGTTCTTTACACCCAAAAGTTATAAAACATTCTCTTCTATTCTTTCTTGTTATTAGCCTCAGTGGTTAATCTATCGTCACGCAATGAATAGGGATGTCGTGACAATGTCTTCTAACGGAAACACGAAACTACAAGAACTGCCAGCTATCGCCAGCCCGCTGAATGATCAGCAGCTCAGTCAGTTGCAGCATACCGTGTCTGAACTCTCTCCACAGCAACTTGCCTGGGTAAGTGGTTACTTCTGGGGGTTAAGCCAGTCACAACCTGCCGCAGCTGCAGCACCAATCGCTCAGGCGGCGGCTGCTGTATCGGCTAAGCCGGCAGGAAAACTCACCATTATATTCGCTTCGCAAACGGGTAATGCCAAAGGAGTGGCTGAAGCGCTGGAACAGGAAGCCAAGTCAGCCGGAATCCAGGTTGAGTTGTTTGATGCCAGCGATTACAAAGGAAAGAACCTGGCGAAAGAGACCCATGTCGTCATCGTCGCGTCTACCAACGGTGAAGGCGAAGCACCGGATAACGCGATTGAACTGCACGAATTCCTGCAGTCAAAGAAAGCGCCGAAACTGCCGAATCTACAATACGGCGTGATTGGGCTGGGTGACTCTAGCTACGAATTCTTCTGCCAGACAGGTAAAGACTTTGATACCTATCTGTCCAAGCTTGGCGCTACCGCCTTTATCGATCGCATTGATTGTGATGTCGACTACGATGCTCCGGCAGCCGAATGGCGCCAGAAGGCGTTGGAACAAGTTAAACAGGCCCTGGCATCGACCGAAGCAGAAATTGTTCAGCTTCCGGTAGGGCTGAGCGCTGCGACCCCTTCTCAATACAACAAACAGAACCCATATACCGCAACGCTGCTGACCAATCAGAAAATTACTGGCCGCGACTCGGGGAAAGACGTACGCCATATCGAAATTGATCTGGATGGCTCTGGCCTGAGTTATCAACCGGGCGATGCACTTGGCATTTGGTATGAAAACAGCTCGGAGCTGGCCAATGTTGTAGCGGCAGCGGTTGGTCTGTCCGGCGTGGAAAGTGTGGATGTCGATGGCGAAAGCTTGTCCCTGCACAGCGCGCTAGTGAGCAAGTTTGAAATTACCGCTGCCAACCCTCAGTTGGTGACAAAGTTTGCTGAGTTGTCTGGCAGCAAAAAGCTGCTCAAGCTGGTGGAAGATAAAGATAAACTGCGGGCCTACGCAACCAACACTCAGATTGTGGATGTGCTCAGTGAGAAGAAAACCAAGCTCAGCGCTGAGGCATTGATTGGTTTGTTGCGCCGCTTGACTCCGCGCTTGTACTCGATTGCTTCCAGTCAGACTGAAGTGGAAGAGGAAGTGCACCTGACTTTGGGCGTGGTGGAATACGATCACAGTGGTGAAGAGCGCCTTGGTGGTGCCTCCGGTTTCCTGGCCCGTCGTCTGGAAGAGGGCGGTGAAGTTAAAGTGTTTATCGAAAACAACAACAACTTCAAACTGCCGGCGAGTGATGATGCGCCCGTGATCATGATCGGTCCGGGTACGGGCATCGCCCCTTTCCGTAGTTTTATCCAGGAGCGGGACAATCGCGATGCCAATGGTAAAAACTGGTTGTTCTTCGGTGACCGCACCTTTACACAAGATTTCCTCTATCAGGTGGAATGGCAGAAGTACCTCAAGTCTGGCGTCCTGAGTCGTCTTGATGTTGCGTTCAGCCGTGATCAGCAGGAAAAGGTTTATGTACAACACCGTATTCTGGAACACGCCGAACAGGTTTGGCAGTGGATTCAGGATGGCGCTTACCTTTATGTGTGTGGCGACGCGACTCGTATGGCGAAAGATGTGCATGAAGCCTTGGTCGAAGTGGTGGAACAGCAAGGCAAAATGTCACGTGATGATGCTGAAGAATTTATCAATGATCTCCGTAAAGCGAAACGTTATCAAAGGGATGTGTACTAATGAGTGAGAAGCAGGTTGTATTAGGTGAAGAGTTAGGGCCACTTTCTGATAACGAGCGTCTAAAAAGAGAAAGCAACTTTTTACGCGGTACGATCGAGCAAGATCTGCAGGATCGTATTACGGGCGGCTTTACTGCGGATAACTTCCAACTGATTCGTTTTCACGGTATGTATCAGCAGGATGACCGGGATATTCGCAACGAGCGGGCTAAGCAGAAATTGGAACCGCTGCACAATGTCATGCTGCGCGCGCGTATGCCGGGTGGCATCATTCAGCCTAAACAGTGGCTGGCGATTGACAAGTTTGCCTCCGAGCACTCTCTGTACGGCAGTATTCGCCTTACGACTCGACAAACGTTCCAGTTTCATGGGGTGCTGAAACCCGATATCAAACTGATGCATCAGACGCTGAACAGCATCGGTATCGATTCGATTGCGACGGCCGGCGACGTCAACCGCAACGTGCTGTGTACCAGTAACCCGGTTGAGTCTGAATTGCATCAAGAAGCCTATGAGTGGGCCGCTAAGATCAGTGAGCATCTATTACCAAAGACAAGAGCGTACGCAGAGATCTGGCTTGACGGTGAGAAAGTGGAAACCACCGATGAAGAGCCGATCCTGGGCAGCAATTATTTGCCGCGTAAATTCAAAACGACGGTGGTGATCCCGCCGCAGAATGATGTTGACGTGCACGCGAACGATCTAAACTTTGTCGCTATAGCTGATAACGGCAAGCTGGTGGGCTTTAATGTCCTGGTTGGCGGTGGTTTGGCTATGACGCACGGCGATACTTCGACTTATCCGCGTCGCGCCGATGACTTTGGCTTCATCCCATTGGAGAAGACACTCGATGTGGCGGCGGCGGTTGTGACCACTCAACGTGACTGGGGTAACCGCTCTAATCGTAAGAATGCGAAAACCAAATACACCCTAGACCGTGTTGGTAGCGATGTGTTTAAGGCGGAAGTAGAAAAGCGTGCCGGTGTTACGTTTGAAGCCAGTCGTCCTTATGAATTCACGGAACGTGGCGACCGTGTCGGGTGGGTTGAAGGGATCGATGGTAAACATCACCTGACTCTGTTTATTGAAAATGGACGCCTGCTTGATTATCCGGGGAAACCGCTAAAATCGGGTGTGGCTGAAATCGCTAAAATTCACCACGGCGATTTCCGTATGACGGCCAACCAGAATCTGATTGTGGCTGGAGTGCCTGCCGAACAAAAAGCGCAGATTGAACAGATTGCGCTGGAGCACGGGTTGATGGATGCCAGTGTCAGTGAGCAGCGCAAAAACTCCATGGCTTGTGTCGCTTTCCCAACTTGCCCGCTTGCGATGGCGGAAGCCGAACGTTTCCTGCCGGAGTTTGTTACTCAGGTAGAAGAGATTCTTGAAAAACACGAGTTACCCAAAGAAGACAACATCATTCTTCGGGTAACGGGGTGTCCCAATGGCTGCGGTCGAGCGATGTTGGCGGAAATTGGATTAGTGGGTAAAGCGCCTGGCCGTTATAACCTTCACCTTGGTGGTAACCGTGCCGGGACTCGAATTCCGAAGATGTATAAAGAGAACATCACCGATCAACAAATTCTGACCGATATTGACGCCTTAGTTGGACGTTGGGCTCAAGAGCGCAACCCGGGCGAAGATTTTGGTGATTTCACCATTCGGGCCGGCATTATTGAAGAAGTGGTCAATTCAAAGAGGGATTTCCATGCTTGATTCAGTTGCAACTAAGCCTCAGTTAAGTGAGCTGTTGACACTGACCAAAACCGAGCAAACGCTCCGTTTGGCCGAAATCAATATGCAGCTTGAACAATTGACGGCAGAACAAAGAGTAGCGTGGGCGCTTGATAATCTGGAGGGGCAGCACGCAGTGTCGTCCAGCTTTGGTATTCAGGCTGCTGTAATGCTGCATTTAGTGTCTAACGTAAAAGCCGATATTCCGGTGATTCTGACCGATACCGGGTACCTGTTCCCACAAACTTATCGCTTTATCGATGAGCTGACAGCTAAGCTGGGGCTGAATCTCAAAATCTACCGCAGTGAGCAAAGTCCGGCATGGCAAGAAGCGCGCTACGGTAAATTATGGGAACAGGGTATAGAGGGGATAGAAAAGTACAACAAGCTTAATAAAGTGGAACCGATGCGTCGGGCTCTCACTGAGCTGAATGTTGGTACTTGGTTTTCCGGACTGCGACGGGAACAGTCCAAGTCGCGCCAGAATTTACCTGTGCTCTCGATCCAAAATGGTGTGTTTAAGTTCCTGCCTGTGATTGACTGGACAAATAAAGATGTCCACTACTATTTAGAGCAGAATGGTTTGTCCTATCACCCATTGTGGGAGGAAGGGTACTTGTCGGTAGGTGATACTCATACCACCAAAAAGTGGGAACCTGGGATGAGCGAAGAAGAAACCCGTTTCTTTGGCTTGAAGCGTGAATGTGGTCTTCATGAAGATGATGGAGAGCAATACGGCTCAGGGATATAACCGTGACATTCATAAAGGCCGCGAAAGCGGCCTTTTTTATGCTCCAAAAAGACTCTTTGTGGATAACTTTGTGAATATGATGTTGGCTTTTGTGGGGTAAAGTTGAATAAATAGGCCTTTGATTGAAATCTCATCGTTTAAGCGTTATTTTTGCAATTTTTTCAAAATAACGCTTGCCAACGTGATGTCGATCTCTATAATGCCTCCTCGTCGACAGGGCAAGGCCTCACAAGGGTTCGAAGCCAGTCGAAGCGGTCAGAAATAAAAATGAAATAATTTTGAAAAAGTGTTTGACACTGAAGATTATCTCGCTAGAATGGCCGCCTCTTCCGAAGTGATTTTAGTCACAGAGAAGAGCGCTCTTTAACAATATAAACCTATCAATCTGTGTGGGCACTCGTTGATGATAATCCAATTAGATACTTCGGTATCAAATTAGGTTTCAATGAAACGAAGTGACCATTGAATCGAAAGATTCAGCACAGTCAATTCAAACATTACTTATGTAATGTTCAGTATTCATTGAGCCGACAAAATCTTAAATTGAAGAGTTTGATCATGGCTCAGATTGAACGCTGGCGGCAGGCCTAACACATGCAAGTCGAGCGGAAACGAGTTAACTGAACCTTCGGGGAACGTTAACGGCGTCGAGCGGCGGACGGGTGAGTAATGCCTGGGAAATTGCCCTGATGTGGGGGATAACCATTGGAAACGATGGCTAATACCGCATAATAGCTTCGGCTCAAAGAGGGGGACCTTCGGGCCTCTCGCGTCAGGATATGCCCAGGTGGGATTAGCTAGTTGGTGAGGTAATGG
>NZ_BATJ01000030.1 GCF_000467125.1 Vibrio proteolyticus NBRC 13287
CCCTTACCTCACCAACTAGCTAATCCCACCTGGGCATATCCTGACGCGAGAGGCCCGAAGGTCCCCCTCTTTGAGCCGAAGCTATTATGCGGTATTAGCCATCGTTTCCAATGGTTATCCCCCACATCAGGGCAATTTCCCAGGCATTACTCACCCGTCCGCCGCTCGACGCCGTTCACGTTCCCCGAAGGTTCAGTGAACTCGTTTCCGCTCGACTTGCATGTGTTAGGCCTGCCGCCAGCGTTCAATCTGAGCCATGATCAAACTCTTCAATTTAAGATTTTGTCGGCTCAATGAATACTGAACATTACATATAGTAATGTTTGAATTGACTGTGCTCTTATTGGTTTTCACTTTTGAAAAAGTAAAACAAAACAGCTCAAGGCTGCTTCCCAATTCGAATGGTCACTTCGTTTCATTGAAACCTAAGTTGATGTCGAAACATCAATTTGGATTATCATCAACGAGTGCCCACACAGATTGATAGGTTTATATTCTTAAAGAGCTTGCTTTTCGAGAAGTTTTTCTCTCAAAGAGGAGGTGCATTCTAGCGAGATAATTTGAAGAGTCAAACACTTTTTCAAATTTCTTTTCGGAGAAGTTTTTCACCTCGCTGATACCGATGAAGCCTTGTGGCGTCTGCCGTGTCAGTGGATGCGCATTATAGTGAGTTGAGATTTCAGCGCAAGCCCTTTTTCAAAAAAAATTGAAAAAAGAGTCATTTCGTTGAATAAAGCATCAATAACGTAAAAAAGAGGGTATAAAACCCTCTTTTTCGCTTCTGGAAACCCTTTAATTAAATAAAGGCATACGCATCTGCGTACATGTGATCACTTAACGCTTGTTTATTTTGTGTAAACTGTTCACGCGCAGAGCCCGCCATTTCAAAGCGACCCGCGATATAGATATCGTAGTCGGCCAGTGAATCGAAATCGTCATTAATGGCTTGCAATACGTTACCGACTTTTCCTTGCCAGTCTGCTTCTGCTTGCTCCACGACCGGAACAAAATGAACATTATTATATCGCTGTTCAATCGCGCGTAACTCGTCTTTCGCGTACAACTGGCATTCATCGCGCGCGCCCCAGTATAAATAGATGTTATTGGATTTGTTTTGCGCAATACAGTGATCCAAGATCGAACGTACGTAGCTGAAGCCTGTGCCCCCTGCGATCAGCAGCAGTGGACGTTGGCTGTCCTCTTTTACCCAAGCGTCACCGTGCGGGGCATCGATCGCGATATCCGTGCCATTCGCCAAAGCGGCTTGCATCGCCTCAACCACTTCACCGGCATAAGCATTATGCTCCGCAGCTCCGATGTGCAGCTCCAGCTCCCCCTCATGGCGGCACGGACTGCTGGCGATAGAGAACGGACGCTTGTCTTTTTCTCCCATTACCACCATCAGGTACTGGCCGGCTTTAAAAGCCACCGGAGTTTCTGGATGCAGCAGGATCTGGTATGTATTGCAGGCTAACGGCTGAATAGACTTTACTTTACATTGGATGGTCATGGTCTTCCTCTATACTTACTCATCAAAAGTAAGCACTAAATTACTTTCGGCTAAGGCCTGACAAGCAAATATCCATCCCTGTTCCTGCTCCTTCTCTGTCAGCATGGGTTCAAGGAGATAACTTACTTCGCCTTCTATTTTTCGGCACAGACACGCAGCGCATGCGCCGACCTGACAACGGTGCGGGAAGCTAATTTGATGGTTGAGCGCCGCTTCCAGCACTGTTTCTCCATCTTGCACATCAAACTGGATATTCGCTGGCTGCAAGATGACAAGGTGGCTCATAGGATACCTAACTTATCCCAGATCGCATCGATTTTTGCCACAAGTTGGGGATCTTTCTGAATAGGAGTCCCCCACTCGCGTTGTACTTCCCCGTCGAACTTATTGGTAGCGTCCAGAGCCAGCTTGCTGCTCTGCCCTTCCGTTGCCGGGTATTGAATGGTGTCGCGTGCCGGATCCATGCGCGTCGTGATCGCCCAGATAACATCATTCCAGTCTCTGACATTGACGTCATCATCGCACAGCACCACAAAGCGGGCATCACTCAAAGTCAGTAGCCATGGCCAGAGTTTGTCCAGCAAAGCCCGGGACTGACCAGCGGCGTCTTTTTTCATCGACACCAGTACGAATCGTTGCTGCGCACCTTGTGGCAGATGTATATCCACCAGATCCGGGCATACGTGACGTAGTTGCTCGATCTCTGCCTCACCAACCCGGGCACTCGGCGGGGTCAACGTATCAGATGCCCTGCTCTGCTCTGCTTCCCATTTTATTGTCGCATCCAGGCCCATTTTCGACCCCAGCCCCGTCACCGGAGAAGCAAAATCCAGCGAGTCGATCGGCGTGTTTTCGATCAAAAGGGTGTCGCGCACCGGATCCATGTGTTCGGTCATCGCCTGAACCACCTCATCCCAGTCGCGGGCATTGACTTGTTCATCACACACTATCACGAACTTGGTGTACATAAACTGGCGCAGGAATGACCATACCCCCATCATGACCCGCTTCGCGTGACCGGGATATTGTTTTTTCATGGTCACCACGGCCATGCGGTACGAGCACCCTTCCGGCGGCAGGTAGAAATCTGCAATCTCGGGAAATTGTTTTTGCAGAATCGGCACAAACACTTCATTGAGCGCCACGCCTAATACCGCCGGCTCATCTGGTGGACGGCCGGTGTACGTGCTGTGATAGATCGGCTCGTTACGCATCGTGATGTGCGTAACGGTAAATACGTGGTGACGTTCTTTTTCGTTGTAATAGCCAGTGTGATCGCCGTATGGACCTTCTTGCGCAAATTCAGTCGGATCGATATAGCCTTCCAGGATAATTTCGGCGCTGGCAGGCACATCCAAATCATTGCTGATCGATTTCACCACTTCGGTTTTACGGCCCCGCAATAAACCAGCGAAAGCGTATTCGGACAAGGTATCTGGTACGGGTGTCACCGCCCCCAGAATCGTCGCCGGATCCGCCCCGAAGGCGACCGACACCGGAAACGGTTGGCCTGGATGAGTCTCCATCCAGTCGCGTAGATCCAGCGCTCCTCCCCGATGCGCCAGCCAGCGCATGATCACTTTGTTCTTACCCAGCTTTTGCTGACGGTAAATGCCCAAATTCTGCCGTTTCTTGTGCGGCCCACGAGTGATGGTTAAGCCCCACGTCATCAATGGCGCTACATCATCGGGCCAGCAACTCATAACCGGGATTTTGTCGAGGTCGACCTCTTCGCCTTGCCAGATGATCTCCTGGCAAGCGGCTTTGCGCAGCCGTTTGGCTGGCATATTGAGCACCTGACGGAACACTGGCAGCTTGTCCAGCGCATCTTTGAAACCACGTGGCGGTTCCGGCTCTTTGAGATAAGCGAGTAATTTGCCCACCTCGCGCAGCTCTTGAACGTCGTGGCGCCCCATTCCGATGGCAACCCGTTCCGGCGTCCCGTACAGGTTGGTCAAGACCGGCATGTCGTAACCAATCGGATTTTCGAACAGCAATGCCGGCCCACCGGCACGCAGCGTACGGTCACTGATTTCGGTCATTTCATAATGAGGATCAACTGGGTGAGTGATGCGTTTTAGCTTGCCCTGGCGTTCAAGATAATCTGTAAAATCGCGTAAATCCTTAAAACTCATAGGCCTTCTGCTGGCTGGTTAAACTGCACGCAGTATACCAAAAAGCACTCTAGACGGTGCCCCATTTTTCGTGTGGGTATTACTGGGCAATCGCCTGCAAAATCGCACTGCTTTTGACCTGTTGATTGCTGTCGGCCAAATCACGTAACCAACTGCCGTAGCCCTGCTCAGCCAGATGGCGAGCGACCAGAGGCGCCTCGTCGCTGTTGCCCATCCGCTCAATCAGAAATTGCTGTACCTCTTGCGGCATCGGCTTAACTCGGGTCAGGGCTTTGAGCGCGTCTTCTTTGAGGCTGGGATTGGCTGTTGCCAGTATCACCTGATGCAGCGAAAACGGATCATGACGGGCGGCTAAGCGTAACAACTCATCTCGGGTATTGCTGTCAGCGCGCATCAGCCACAACAATTTATACACTTCCGGGTCGTCACTGACCTGAGCCAGGCGCACCATCACCTGAGACGACGGCAACCAACTGGTGACTTTCGCCTGAGTCAGCTGCTGCGTGAGAGCCGTCAGGGCGCGAGGCGACAGACTGTCCAGTTCACGAATCAACAGCGCTTCGCGGGTCTGAAGCTGATAATCACTGCCTGACAGCCAGTGTTGCAGATCCAGCTCACCACGTTCTGCCATCAGCACAAAATCGAGCGTGGTCTGATCCTGACGCCAACGTTTCAACAGACGGAACGCGATCGCCGGATAGTCAAAAGCCGGCACACTGAATTCATACCCGTCTCCCCGTTCCAGTATTTGATACACGGGCGGCTGGGCTTGTTGACGCTCAATGAACAGTGCCATTTTCGGCGTTAAGATCAGGTCTTGGTGTTCGATTTCAGACAACAGGCGATAACGTGCCACCTCTTGTTGCGGCAACGCCAGTCGCTCGAGAGCGAAATTGAGAGAATCGATTTTATCCGCTTTAACCAGCTGCATCAGTTCATCGACTTTGTGTTTGATCTGATCGTCATGCGCCCATTGCTCTATCACTTGTGGTGACATTTCCGTGGCGCTGAGTGGCGACACCGGGAGCAGTAATGACGATATCAGGAGAAGTGACGACAACATTCCTTGTTGCATGTTAACCTCCTTGTAACATCTTCCTCATTCTGAGCCTTATATAAATAGAATGCAATAAAAAACGCCACCGCAAGCGGTGGCGTTTTCACAAGTCAGAATGGGTTACTGACGACGCATCGCGTCGAAGAACTCATCATTGGTCTTGGTCATGGCCAATTTATCGATCAGGAATTCCATCGCGTCGATTTCACCCATCGGGTGCACAATCTTGCGCAGAATCCACATCTTCTGCAGCTCATCAGCTTTGGTCAACAGCTCTTCACGACGAGTGCCTGAGCGGTTGAAGTCGATCGCTGGGAAGACACGCTTTTCTGCAATCTTACGGTTCAGGTGCAGTTCCATGTTACCTGTACCTTTAAACTCTTCGTAGATCACTTCATCCATCTTCGAACCGGTGTCGACCAGTGCCGTCGCGATGATGGTCAGGCTGCCGCCCTCTTCCACATTACGAGCTGCACCGAAGAAACGCTTCGGACGGTGCAATGCGTTGGCGTCCACACCACCGGTCAGAACTTTACCTGATGACGGAACCACGGTGTTGTAAGCACGAGCAAGACGAGTGATTGAGTCCAGCAGAATCACCACATCTTTCTTGTGTTCAACCAGACGCTTGGCCTTCTCGATCACCATCTCAGCAACCTGAACGTGACGAGACGCTGGCTCATCGAACGTCGAGGCAATCACTTCGCCTTTCACCAAGCGTTGCATTTCGGTTACTTCTTCCGGACGTTCGTCAATCAGCAGCACCATCAACTCACACTCAGGGTGGTTGTAGGCGATGCTCTGAGCGATGTTTTGCAGCAGCATGGTTTTACCCGCTTTTGGCGGAGCAACAATCAGGCCACGCTGACCTTTACCAATCGGAGAAGCCAGGTCAAGAACACGCGCGGTAATATCTTCGGTTGAGCCATTACCACGCTCCATCACCATACGCTCGTTGGCGTGCAGTGGCGTTAAGTTCTCAAATAAAATCTTGTTGCGGGCGTTGTCCGGCTTGTCGTCGTTAACCGTGTTGACTTTCAGCAGGGCAAAGTAGCGCTCACCGTCTTTAGGTGGACGAATCTTACCGGCAATAGAGTCACCGGTACGCAGGTTAAAACGTCGGATTTGGCTCGGTGACACGTAGATGTCGTCAGGACCTGCCAGGTACGAACTGTCTGCACTGCGCAGGAAACCAAAACCGTCTTGAAGAATCTCCAGTACCCCGTCGCCAAAGATATCTTCACCACTTTTCGCATGAGCTTTGAGGATAGCGAAGATGATGTCTTGTTTTCTCAGACGTGCCAGGTTTTCAAGGCCCAAGCTTTCGCCCAGTTTGACAAGATCAGACACAGGTCTGTTCTTCAGTTCTGTTAGATTCATTGTGGTGGATGCTTGTTTAGTCAAAATAGGATCTGTTGTTAGTTAAGAAGGATTTGGTCGCAGGATTGACCAAGAAGTGAACACTTGTTTATTTAACGTGCGATAAGTTAGCACTAAATACTAGCCTAGTCTAGATTTAGTTACGCTTCAAAAACAAAACCGTGCATCGGTAATTATGCACGGTTTTATTATTTGAGCTAAGGCTTAAAGGTTTGCGTCCAGAAACTCTTTCAGTTGAGTCTTAGACAGGGCGCCAACTTTGGTTGCCGCTACATTGCCGTCTTTAAACAGCAGCAGCGTTGGAATACCACGAATACCAAACTTAGGTGGAGTACCTGCGTTGTGGTCGATATTTAGTTTGCCGATAGTGAGTTTGCCTTCGTACTCGTCTGCGATTTCGTCCAGGATAGGCGCAATCATCTTACAAGGACCACACCATTCTGCCCAAAAATCTACCAGAACCGGGCCTGCAGCTTTGATTACGTCATTTTCAAAACCGTCATCAGTTAGCTGCAAAATCTTATCACTCATCTTCCACTCCAATGTGTTTTTTCTGAGCTGGTTGGATGATAACCAGTAAATAGATGCTCTATTGGAATGTATTTACTTTCGTATTGCAAGCTTAAGCTGATATTCTATAGCCATGAAAAAGACGCATATCACAGAGCAAAAGTTCGCCGATTTGGGATTACACGCCCAAGTTGTTGAAGGATTGGAAAAAAAAGGGTTCGAATACTGTACCCCGATCCAAGCCTTGGCGTTGCCGGTCCTGCTCACCGGCCAAGACATTGCAGGCCAGGCCCAGACGGGCACTGGTAAAACCCTCGCGTTTCTTACTGCTACTTTCCACCACCTGCTGACCACGCCAGAGCGCGAAGGCCGCCAGCCAACCCAGCCGCGCGCCATCATTATGGCTCCGACCCGTGAACTGGCTATCCAGATCTATAACGATGCTGAACCTCTGATTGCCAGCACCGGACTTAAGGCCGCACTGGCCTACGGCGGTGAAAGTTATGATAAGCAGCTCACAAAATTGCAACAAGGCGTCGATATTCTGATCGGCACCACAGGTCGCATCATCGACTTCCATAAACAGAAGGTCTTTAACCTCGACAGCATTCAGGCTGTGGTTCTGGATGAAGCGGACCGCATGTTCGATCTGGGCTTTATCAAAGACATTCGTTTCCTGTTCCGCCGCATGCCCAATGCCAAAGAGCGCCTCAACATGCTGTTCTCTGCCACGCTGTCCTACCGAGTACAGGAACTGGCGTTCGAGCACATGAATGACCCGCAAAAAGTTGAGTCTGAACCGCAACAGAAAACTGGTCACCGGATTCAGGAAGAGCTGTTCTACCCATCCAACGAACACAAAATGTCGCTGTTGCAAACGCTGCTCGAAGAAGATTGGCCAGACCGTGCGATCGTGTTTGCCAACACCAAGCACAAATGTGAATCGATCTGGGGCCATTTGGCAGCCGACGGCCACCGTGTGGGTCTGTTGACCGGCGACGTACCGCAGAAAAAACGCGAAAAAGTGCTGGAACAATTTACGCAAGGCGATCTCGACATTCTGGTGGCCACCGATGTTGCCGCCCGTGGTCTGCACATTCCTCAAGTGACGCATGTCTTCAACTTCGACTTGCCGGATGACTGCGAAGATTACGTTCACCGTATCGGCCGGACCGGACGTGCTGGTGCCAGCGGCCACTCGATCAGCTTTGCCTGTGAACAGTACGCCATCAACCTGCCGGCGATCGAAGAGTACATTGAACATGCGATCCCGACCTCGGAATACGATCCGACCGCTCTGCTGACGGATCTGCCACCGGCCATTCGCATGCGCTCAAGCTCGCAGCAGCAACGTCGCACCAACACGGGGGGGTCTCGTAGCCGCAAACCGCAGCGTCGTCCACGCCCACCACGTCAACAAAAGGATTCGTAAGCCGTTTATGAGCCAAGCCGTCTCTTCTCCGCTCTATGCCGCCATCGACCTCGGGTCGAACAGTTTTCACATGCTCGTGGTGCGTCATATCGATGGCAGCGTGCAAACCATGGCCAAGATCAAACGTAAGGTGCGTCTCGCCGCCGGGCTGGATGACCACAATGCGCTGAGTCAGGAAGCGATGCAGCGGGGTTGGGACTGTTTGAGTCTGTTTGCGGAACGCCTGCAGGACATTCCGGCGCAACACATCCGTATTGTCGGGACCGCCACACTGCGAACCGCCACCAATGTGGATGTGTTTCTGACCCGAGCCAACCAGATCCTGGGGCATCCGATTGACGTGATCTGCGGAGAAGAAGAAGCGGCGACCATTTATAAAGGCGTCGCGCATACGTCCGGCGGAATTGGCCGTCGCCTGGTGGTCGACATCGGCGGCGCCAGTACCGAACTCATCATCGGCGAAGGCTTTGATGCCAAAGCGCTGACCAGCCTGAAAATGGGCTGCGTCACCTGGCTGGAACGCCACTTCAAAGATCGTCAGCTCACTGCCACTAACTTCAGTAACGCGATTGCGGCAGCCAAAGCCACATTGCAACCTATTCTGGAACAATACACCCGCCTCGGTTGGGACGTGTGTGTCGGCGCATCCGGAACGGTGCAGGCGCTGCAGGAAATCATGCTGGCGCAAGGCATGGATGAAGTGATCACCCTCGCCAAGCTGAAGCGTCTGCAGAAGCAGGCCATGCTGGCGGATCACCTCGAAGAGCTGGAAATTGAAGGTCTGACGCTGGAACGGGCACTGGTGTTCCCCAGCGGCCTGTCGATCCTGATCGCCATTTTTGAACTGCTGAACATTGACTCCATGACGCTGGCCGGCGGAGCGCTGCGCGAAGGGCTGGTGTATGAAATGGTCAAAGAGCTGCGCCAGGACGACATCCGTGCCCGCACGATTGCCAGTGTTCAGGCGCGCTATCAGTTGGACGTCGATTACGGTAACCAGGTCGCCGCGTTGGCTGAAAAACTGCTGCACGCCTGTGGCGATGACTGGATCGAAGAAAATCAGGGTGCCATGCTGCTGGAGAGTGTCGCCAAGCTGCACGAGCTCGGTCTGACCATTGACTACAAAAAAGGCGGCGAGCACAGTGCCTACCTGTTGCAACATCTGGATCTGCCTGGCTACACCCGGGCGCAAAAGCACTTTCTGGGGGAAGTGGCGCGCCGCTACCGGGAGCAGTTGACCTCGTTGCCGGAGCAGCACGCCTTGTCCGGCAACAGTGCGAAACGTGTGCTGCGTCTGTTGCGTCTGGCGGTTCTGCTGACTCACCGTCGCAGCGTCGCTCTGGAGCCGGAGGTGACACTGCACGCCGATGGTGACAAGCTGACTCTGACTCTCGATCACGGCTGGCTGGCAGCCAACCCGTTGACCGCAGCTGAACTGGAAATCGAAGCCAACCGCCAAACCGACATCGGCTGGCCGTTGGTGGTTGCATCCCGCTAAATCGCGCTTCGAACACAAAAAAGCCCGGGTTGATTAACCCGGGCTTTTTATTACGGTTTAAGGTTGTTTGACTCCGGTGACCTGAAAATCCGGATTAACCGCGGTGATTTTGCGGATCAGATAGTTGAGCAGCACCCCATACATAGGGACAAACAATCCGAGGCTGATGATCAATTTGAAACTGTAGTCGACCAACGCAATTTCGGTCCAGTGCTCGGCCATAAAGGCGTCCGGACTCTGGTAAAACGCGATAGCAAAGAATGCCATGGTGTCGAGGGCGTTACCAAACAACGTCGAACAAGTCGGTGCCACCCACCACTGCTTCATCTGGCGCAGACGGTTGAAGACGTGTACATCCAAAATTTGCCCGAGCAGATAGGCCATAAAGCTGGCAATCGCAATCCGCGCGACAAACAGATTGAATTCACTCAACTGCGCCAGTCCCTGGAACTGCCCTTCCAAGAACAGCACCGACAGCACATACGACACCGCCAGTGACGGCAGCATCACCAGAAAAATGATCTTGCGCGCCAGCGGCGCACCGAAAATCCGTACCGTCAGATCCGTGGCCAAAAAGATGAATGGGAAAGTAAATGCGCCCCAGGTGGTATGAAAACCAAATAGGGTGAACGGCAACTGCACCAGATAATTACTCGAAGCAATGATGATCAGGTGGAACAGAACTAAATACGACAGGGCTTTGCGCTGCTGCGCAGGGGTAAAGTGACTCATGCGATACCTTTTTAGTTTGGTTTGGGGGCGAGGGAACCCAAATCGAACCCGTCTTGTGACGTGATTCTTACCAACAATGTCAATCAAATACGTGTGGCTGCCCGCCAGCAGGCAGCGGCGGGCGATTATACCTTAACCAATGACGTTCGCAATAGCCGTCAGCGAGGCAAACGTTTGAGCACTAAAAACCGCGCCGGAACAGCTCGGCAAGAAACGCCAGCTCCTCGGTAGACTCCTCCACCGACAGCGCCTCGAGCCACACGCATTCACTGTAATGCTCTGCCCGCAAAAACAGCTGGCAGCCTTCGAAATCGATCAACCAGGAATGGATATCCGCATCCCATTGCTTTTCCAGCACCCGCGCCGACAACAGAACCACCAGTCGCTCCCCCAGCTCAGGAAACAAATCAAAGTCAAAGCGCGGCGCACGAATAATAAGCCGTCCGTATTCGGGCTCGTATTCCACCAGTCCAAATTCTGTCGGTGTGTCAGCCATGATGAGTAATGTGCTCCTGAATCAAATCTAAGAATGGATCGGCGTATTTTTCCAGTTTACGCTGCCCGACCCCGCTGACCGCCAGCATCTCGCCGTACGACGTCGGCAGCATTTCGGCCATGTCGATCAAGGTCGCGTCACTGAACACCACGTATGGCGGCAGCCCGTCTTCATCGGCGATCGCTTTGCGTAGTTTACGCAGCTTGGCGAACAGTTTCTTATCATAGTGTTTGTTCGACAGTTTATCCGCTTTCGCGGCACGTGCTGCGGTATCTAACCTTGGCACCGCCAGCTCGAGCGACATGTCACCACGCAGCAGCGGCCGCGCTTCTTCGGTCAATTGCAGTGTCGAGTTGCGCGTGATGTTCTGAGTCAGCAAGCCTTTGTGAATCAACTGGCGGAAAATACTCACCCAGTAGTCGTGGCTGTGATCGCGGCCAAGACCATAGGTCGACAATTTATCGTGCCCGTTTTCCCGCACCCGGATATTTTGCATCCCACGCAGCACTTCCACCACGTAGCCCATGCCAAAACTCTGATTGACCCGGTAGACACACGACAACGCTTTCTGCGCTTCCTGAGTGGCATCAAAATGTTTGGGCGGATCCAGGCAGATGTCACAGTTCCCACACGGTTTTTCCCGGTACTCTCCGAAGTAATTCAGCAGCACCTGACGTCGGCAGGTCTGGGCTTCGGCAAACGCACTCATCGCGTTGAGTTTGTGGCTCTCAACCTGCTTCTGCGGACCGTCGTCTTTCTCATCCAACATGCGTCGCAGCCAGCTAATGTCGGCCGGGTCGTAGAGCATCATGGCTTCCGCCGGTAACCCGTCGCGGCCCGCACGGCCGGTTTCCTGATAATAGGACTCAATGTTACGCGGAATGTCGAAGTGGACCACAAAGCGGACATTGGGTTTGTTGATCCCCATACCAAACGCGACGGTGGCGACAACAATTTGCAGATCGTCCCGCTGGAACGCCTCCTGTACCCAGGCGCGCTCATCGGCGTCCATGCCGGCGTGATACCCGGCAGCACGAATGTGGTTATTGCACAGTTTCTCGGTCAGCATTTCGACTTTCTTACGGCTGCCGCAATAAATAATCCCGCAACTGCCTTTGTTACTGTCGAGAAAACGCACGATTTGCGACACCGGCTTGTGCTTCTCCACCAGCGTATAGCGGATGTTGGGCCGGTCAAAACTGCCGAGGTAAGTGTGCGGCTGATTCAGTTGCAGCCGATGGAGAATGTCTTTGCGCGTGGCGTCGTCCGCGGTGGCGGTCAGCGCCATCACCGGCACGTGTGCAAACTGCTGCTTGAGTTGGCCCAGTGCGGCATACTCGGGACGAAAATCGTGTCCCCACTGGGAAATACAGTGCGCTTCATCCACCGCAATCATTGCCAGCGGCAGACTCTCCAGACGTTCGATAAAGTCACGCATCAATACCCGTTCCGGCGAGACGTACACCAGCTTGAGCGTGCCCTGATGCATGCGGTTGTAGACCGAGATCAGCGCTTCTCGCGACATAGTGGAGTTGATGCATTCCGCCGCCACGCCGTTGGCTTTGAGTTGGTCCACCTGGTCTTTCATCAATGAAATCAACGGAGAGATTACCAGCGTCAAGCCGTCACGAACCAGCGCCGGGATCTGGTAACAGAGTGACTTGCCGCCACCTGTTGGCATGATCACCAGGCTGTCCTGCCCGGCCATCGCCGCCTCAATCACCTCCTGCTGACCATCACGGAACGTCTGGTAGCCAAAAACGGTCTCCAGAACATGCTGGGGAGTGAGCGGCGGCTGAGTGGGTTCGGCTAACAGTGTGGAGGTCATTGAATTCTCGGTCAGGAAATGCTGAATGTGGATTGTGCATTGGCGAGCGCACATTGTAGTGGCGTTTGATGGTGAATAAAACCGCAAAATGTTAGGTGATTCACATTGTCGCTCGTATACTGCTCATTCGGATAGTAAATCAATAAGTGATGTCACATGACACCTGATGAACAACAAAAAGCACGCCAGGGCATCCTGCTCGCGGTCGGTGCTTACACCATGTGGGGCATCGCGCCGATCTACTTTAAGTCGATCGCCGAAGTGTCACCACTGGAAATTCTCAGTCACCGGATCGTCTGGTCGTTTTTCCTGCTCGCAGCCCTACTCCATTTTGGCCGTCGCTGGCGCACCGTTTTTGAGGTCATGAGTTCGAAACGCAACATGCTGTATCTGCTGTCCACCGCGCTGCTGGTCGGCGGCAACTGGCTGATATTTATCTGGGCGGTCAACGCCAACCATATGCTCGACGCCAGTCTCGGTTATTACATCAACCCATTATTCAACGTGGTGCTCGGGATGGTGTTTCTCGGCGAGCGGCTGCGCAAAATGCAGTGGTTTGCGGTCACTCTGGCCACCTGCGGTGTGCTGGTGCAGTTGATCGCGTTCGGCTCCGTCCCCGTGGTCGCCATTGCACTGGCGATGAGCTTTGGTTTTTATGGCCTGCTGCGCAAAAAAGTCAGTCTGGATGCACAAACTGGCCTGTTTATTGAAACGCTGCTGCTGTTTCCGGTTGCGGCGGTTTATCTGCTGACCATGGCCGACAGCGCAACCTCAGACATGACAGCCAATCCGTGGTCACTCAACCTGTTGCTGGTCGCCGCCGGTGTGATCACCACACTGCCACTGCTGTGTTTTACCGGCGCCGCCACCCGGTTGAAGCTGTCGACGCTGGGCTTCTTCCAGTACATCGGCCCCAGCCTGATGTTCTTGCTGGCTGTGCTGGTGTACGGTGAAATTTTTACTCTCGATAAAGCCATCACCTTCGCCTTTATCTGGGGCGCACTGGTGGTGTTCAGTATCGATGGTCTGAGAAACAACCGTCGTTCACGCGCCGCCGCCATCGCGAAGTGATCGTTTTTTACAAGACAATCACCACAGTGCGGGATAAGCTTGGTTACTCAGTAACCAAGCTTTTTTTATCGCGATGGATCACGTCAGTTACCACACCTCTCCCAGCCAGGCCGTCAGTCTGATAGAAGGCAACTATCAGCGTTTTGCCTTCTCTCGCCACTATCACCTCGATTTCCACATCGGGTTGATCACCCAAGGCCAACAGAAATTCCGCCATCAGGGACGCTCTCATCTGGTCGGTCAGGGGGAATTTGTGATCATGCAGCCTGACGAGCTGCACGACGGCCAGTCGCAACACGATTCCGGTTACCAGACACGCGTGTTTGCGATCGATCCTGACTGGTTCAGTGATCTGGCGGATCCACGCCAAGCCGGTCAAATCATCAGCTTTGAGCAGTTGATCATCGCGGATCCTGCAATCTATTCACAACTGCTTAACCTGCACCGCTGGCTGAGCGTCCCCGACCTCAGCCAGTTGGCCAAAGACTGCCTGCCGTTTGAAGGCTTCAATCAATTGTTTGATCGATACGGCGCGCTAAAACGGCGCGACTGCATTCCGCTCGGTGAGCAGTCGGTCGACATGCTCAAGCAGTATTTGCTGGCCAATCTGGACCAACCGGTCAGACTCGAACAGCTGGCGGCGTTGTGCCAGCTCAGTCCGACTCAATTTCAACGCCATTTTAAAGCGCGCATGGGGATCACGCCGTACGCCTGGCTCAGTCGCTTACGTCTGGAGCAGGCGATGAAGCTGCTGAAATCCGGGTTGTCGGGCACCGATGTCGCCCATCAAGTCGGCTTTTACGATCAGGCACACTTCAGCAAGGCATTCAAACTCTCGTTCGGGATTTGCCCCTCACAGGTCAACTGACGGGCCGGCTGTCAGAAATTTACAATCGCCTAGGCTGACCGCTTGTCATACTCAAGCTCTCAAACTATAGAGTGAAGATTCGCTTATGAACGAAATAACCATTCTCGCCACACTCGCCGGGGTCCACTTTATTGCTCTGATGAGTCCGGGGCCAGACTTTGCCCTGGTGGTGCAAAACGCCACCCGTTACGGCCGCCAGACCGGGCTGTTTATTGCCCTGGGTTTGTCATGTAGCATTCTGCTCCATTCCTTGTTTAGCCTGACCGGCGTGAGCTTTCTGGTGCATCAACACCCCGCACTGTTCGCCCTGTTGCAACTGGCCGGGGGCAGTTATTTGCTCTATCTCGGCATCGGAGCACTGACAGCGATCTGGCGTGCTCATCGCGCTCCGCAAGACACAGACCCGGGCGCGCCCAAACCGGATCAGCTGCTGAGCAATAAACGTCAGGCCTTTTCACGCGGCTTTGCCACCAACCTGCTCAACCCAAAAGCCTTGGTGTTCTTTGTCAGCCTGATGTCGAGCCTGGTGCCGGCCGGTATGTCGCTCGGCGGCAAGGGGATTGCTCTGGTGATCCTGTTCAGCCTGTCACTGCTGTGGTTCTCATTTCTTGCTTGGGCTTTGTCGACCGAACGTCTGCAACGCCGCCTGCAATCTCTGAGTGTCTATATTGATGGGCTGTGCGGGCTCATTTTCACCCTAATTGGTGTCAGTATTTTGTGGCAATCCCTCCTTGCACTGAGTCCGTTGTTCAATTTTTGATTCAACGTTACAAATCGCCAACAAACCACTAGACCTTGCAACATTCCACTGCCAATCTGAACCTGCATTCACGATAACAAGGAGAAAATGATGCAGTGGAAAACCACTTTCCTCACCACATCAATGTTGGTTGCCTCAGGAGCTTGCTGGGCCGATCAAGCCGCCGACAGTGTCGCACCGGAACAGAGCAGCGGCCTGGAACAGAAACAGCTGGTGAAAGCCCAGAATTACATGGTGACGGCGGCGAATCCGGTCGCAACACAGGCCGGCGCCGACATTCTCAAACAAGGTGGCAACGCGATCGATGCCATGGTCACCGTGCAGCTGATGCTGGGCTTGGTTGAGCCACAATCATCGGGGATCGGCGGAGGGGCATTTTTGGTCTACTGGGATGCCAAAAAGCAGCAATTAACCAGTTATGACGGGCGTGAAACCGCTCCACTCAATGCAACCCCGACGTTATTCCTCGACGAGCAGGGTCAACCACTGCAGTTCTATGATGCGGTGGTGGGTGGCCGCTCGGTTGCGACACCGGGCACAGTCAAGCTGTTGTGGGATACTCATCAGAAGTACGGCAAACTGGAATGGAAAAAACTGATTGAACCTGTGGTCGCCCTCGCCGAACAAGGATTCACCATCAGCCCACGCCTGGCCACACTGATTGCCGGCGATGCAGAACGACTGAGCCGTTTCCCGGCCACCAAAGCCTACTTCTTTAATCCCGACGGCACACCGAAAACGGCAGGCACCTTGCTGAAAAATCCGCAATACGCCGCCACGCTCAATGCCATCGCCAAACGCGGCGCCGATGCATTCTATCAGGGCGACATTGCTGCTGATATCGTGAAAACGGTGCAAAACGCCCCCGGCAATCCGGGAGTGCTGGCTCTGAAAGACTTTGATACCTACACCATCAAACAGCGTGAACCAGTGTGTGCCGCATACGCCAGCTACGACATCTGTGGCATGGGACCACCCAGTTCCGGGGCGCTGACGGTTGGTCAGATCCTGGCGATGACCGAAACGTACGATCTTAAAGCTTGGGGCGCAGACAATCCCAAATCCTGGCAGGTGATCGCCGACGCTTCACAACTGGCTTTTGCAGACCGGGGTCTGTACATGGCGGATCAAGACTTCGTCCCCATGCCGACCCAAGGCCTGCTCGACCAAGCTTATCTGCAAGACCGCGCTCAGTTGATCAAAGTCGGTCAGGCACTTGGCAATGCCACCGCCGGTAATCCACCCTGGCAACATGCGCTGCGTCTCAGCCGCGATGAATCCATTGAGCTGCCCTCCACCAGCCACTTTAATGTCGTCGACCGGGATGGCAACGTTGTCTCCATCACCACCACGATAGAGAACGCGTTTGGTTCACGGCTGATGGTTCGCGGATTCCTGCTCAACAATGAACTGACCGACTTTTCCTTCCGCACCCACAGTGACGGCCGGCCGATAGCTAACCACCTTGAACCGGGCAAACGGCCACGCTCTTCGATGGCGCCCACCATCGTGATGCACAATGACCAGCCCTATATGGCGATTGGCTCACCTGGCGGCAGCCGGATCATCGGCTACGTTGCCCAGGCGCTGATTGCCCACACTCAATGGGGTATGGATATCCAGCAGGCGATCAATCAGCCGCATTTGCTCAACCGCTTTGGAGAACTGGACATCGAACAAGGTACCGCCGCCGAGCGTTTGGCACCGCAACTGGAGAATATGGGCTTTAAGGTGAACGTGCGTGACCTCAACTCCGGCCTGCACGCCATTCGGATCACCGCCGACGGTCTGGAAGGCGCTGCGGATCCTCGCCGGGAAGGGGCTGCGATCGGCGAATAAAAGATCTTATGGCGGATCGTCTCACCCGCTTGTGCGAGATCTCTCACAAGCGGGTGAGTCAAAATCGCTTTTTTGCTGAGACAAAGGCAGATAGATAACAATAACTTATTGATACTAAAAGACTTGATTGTATTTTAGTCATCCTCAATAAAAAGAAATCGATTTCACAATATTGCTGAGTTGGGCGGAAACCGTAAGATGAAGGGTGTCGGAAGGATACTGACACGGAACAGGAATTACCACGGAACAGGTAATCTTCAGGATGAAGAGACGGTTATTCAGGATGAATGATCGGGCAAGGACAGCGAAACGGACATTGAACGGACGCAATAGTGACTAGGATGGTTACTACTAAGGATGGGAAATGGACACCTCTGGACGAGGCAAGGACTCAGCATCAGGATGATGCCAGGGACACCGCTCAGGGAACAAGTGATGTGAGCTAACGAGGATGGTTAGCGGACCAGGATAAGGTCGAGGACACCGCTAGGATGGCGATGAAAGGACTGCGCTGACGGAATACAGCACACTATCATGGATTTGATGCATGGAGCACTTTGAGTAGCTGGATTGCTGCGAGTAAGACTATAACCCCGATGGGCGCAAGCCCTCGGGGTTTTTCTTTGCCACAAAACTGTGATCGCATTCTGCTCCTGCGATTGTCATCGGCTGCAAGCGCCAAATCCGATTGCACCCGGTCGGTGAGACGCTAGAGTATCAGTCTCCCCCGTAACTGTGGCGCAACCGTATGGACATCAAACGCCTGCATTATTTTGTGGCACTGGCTCACACCGGCAGCTTCACCAAAACGGCCGATCAGCTCGACATTGCCCAATCAGCCCTCAGCGTTGCAATGCAAAAGCTAGAGCAGGAACTCGGCCTCAAACTGATCAATCGCAATCATCGCCAAATCCAACTGACCGCTGACGGGCGCCGTCTGCTGACGCACGCGCAGCGTATCCTTGAAGATGTCGAGCAAGCCCGGCGGGAAATGAATGAACTGAAAGGTCTGGAGCGGGGTGAGATTGATTTTGGCGTTTCGGCGATGCTCGGGTCTTACTTTCTTCCCCAGGCACTGGCTGCGTTTGCTGAACGCTATCCGCACATCCGCATCCGGGTACAGGAACACGGCAGCGCCACACTACAGCGCATGTTGCTGGACGGCGAGCTGGACCTGGCGTTTGTGCGCAGCGATCAGCCGCTGAATCAGTTGCGCTATGTGCGTTTATGCGCCGAGGAAATTGTCGCCTGCGTCAGCCGGCAGCATCACTTTACTGCCCAGCCCTTTGTCACACTGGACGAGTTCTGCCGTGAACCGCTGGTCCTGTTTCGTGAAGGCTATCTGCTGCGTGAAGCCGTCAGTCGTCACTGCCGCCAGCACCACCTCTCCCCCGATGTGCGCTTTGAAACCAACCTGATTGAACTGGTCAAGACGCTGGTGGGGCGTGAGCTGGGGATCAGTACCTGTCTGCGCCGCATCGTTCAACCACATGACCCCTTAGTGTGTGTCCCTTTTCAGCCAGCGCTGAAGCTCGAATTTGGCCTCGGCTGGAAGAGCAGCCATTATCTGTCCCACGCTGCCCGGACTTTCCTCGAATTTATGCAGGCCTGGCATCAGCCGTTATCCACCGAGCACAGTGGTGTTGAGTAATTATCACTTTTATAGATTGAAACTATCACATCAATATATTGTTTAGATAAACGGTCACCTGCTAACCTTGTATTCACTCAATAACGCCGCCAGGACGCGGGTTTTCGACAAGGAATGACCATGACGCAACTTCACCCCTCTCAGCCCGATAACCCCCTGCTTGAGGTGCAGCCTCACCCCAATAATGCCCGCCTGCAAGTCGTAACCCTCAGCCAGGCGCTGTTGAATCAGTTCCAGCAGCTCAGCGCACGCTGGGATCTACAAGCGATTGAATACAAGCCATTTTTGCGTTTTTCGGTGGCCGACGCGCTCGATCTGGCATCCGGACGCCAGTTGCAACCTTTGCTGAGAAACATCATCGATGATCGCGCCCATGGTGCTTTTCTGCTCCAGGCCGATACACAAACACAGGCCAACTGGCGAAATGATGACGCGCAGCGGGACGATTTTGTCAAACTGTCCACAGCGGTGTCACACCTGATCGGCTTGCCCAATTTTGATGCCATGTACGGCAAATATTACGCCCGCTTTACGGTCAAAAATGCCGATAACAGCGACAGTTACCTGCGTCAGGCACACCGACGGATGGAATTGCACAACGACGGCACGTACGTCAAAGAGCGCACCGATTTTGTACTGATGATGAAAATGCAGGAGCAGAACATGCAGGGCGGAGACTCACTGCTGCTGCACCTGGATGACTGGCAGGAGCTGGCGCGTTTTTATCATCACCCGCTCGCCAGCCAACCCATGACCTGGGGCGCGCCACCCAGCAAGAACACCGGTTACGACATTGAGCATGCAGTTTTTTTCGAACAGGACGATAACGGTCTGCCCCACATGCTCTTTATCGACCAGTTCGCCAAACCCAAAAATCTGGCGGAAGGGTTGTACCTGTATGAAATGGGGGAATCGCTCGAGCGCGACAACCACTGCTTCAACGTACGCGTGCCAGTCGGGGCGATGCTGGTGGTCCACAATCATCGCTGGCTGCACGGGCGGGACAAGTTCATTCCGCACCCCGAGCTGAGTCGTGAGTTATTGCGCCTGCGCGGCTGTTTTTCGCGTTAAGCACACAGTAAAAATAACAACGCCGCGCTAGGCGCGGCGTGAGTGTAGATGGATTGGTTTTATAACTGTTCCAGTTTGGCGTACGCGGTCACCAGCCATTTGATGCCCTCACCGTTGAACGCGACCTGTACCCGGCTTTGAGGCCCGCTGCCTTCAAAATTGATGATGGTTCCTTCACCGAATTTCGGGTGCATCACCCGCGACCCCAGACTAAAACCGGTTTCGTTGAAGTTCTCTTTCACCGCGGTCTGGCTGAAACGGCCACTGCTGGTCGGGCGACTGACCTGAGCTTTCATCCGCACTTCATCCAGGCAGTGCTGCGGCAACTCACGGATAAAGCGGGACGGTTTGTGGTATTTGTCCTGACCATACAAACGGCGCATCTCTGCGTAGGTGATGTAGAGTTTTTCCATTGCCCGGGTCATGCCGACGTAACACAAGCGGCGCTCCTCTTCGAGACGGCCAGCTTCTTCGGCCGACATCTGGCTAGGGAACATGCCCTCTTCCACCCCAACCATAAAGACCAGTGGAAATTCCAGACCTTTGGCGCTATGCAGAGTCATCAGTTGTACCGCATCTTCAAACTCATCCGCTTGCCCTTCGCCCGCTTCCAGTGCTGCGTGCGTCAAAAACGCCGTCAGCAGCGTCATCTCTTCCGCTTCTTCCGGCTTTTCAAACTGCCGGGTTGCGGTGACCAGCTCTTCCAAGTTTTCAATCCGCGCTTTGGACTTCTCACCTTTCTCCTGCTCATACATCGCAAACAAGCCCGACGATTTGATCACGTGGTCAGTCTGCTCATACAGAGGCATCTCGGCAGTGTCATCTTCCAGCGCATGGATCAGCTCAACAAAACGGCCCAGCGCTCCGGCCGCCCGTCCCGGCAATACCTGCTCATCCAGCAGCGCCACACTCGCTTCCCACATGGTGCAGCCCCGATCACGAGCTGCGAAACGGATCGTTTCCAGTGTCTTGTCGCCCAACCCGCGGGTTGGCGTATTAACCACTCGTTCAAACGCCGCATCGTCATTGCGGTTGGCCATCAAACGCAAATAGCTGAGGGCATCTTTGATTTCCTGACGTTCGAAGAAGCGCATCCCGCCATAAATCCGGTAAGGCAAACCAGCCTGAATCAGTGCCTCTTCCAGTACCCGCGACTGGGCATTGTTGCGATACAGCATGGCGGCGTCTGTCAGTACGCCTCCCTTATCCTGCCACTCTTTGATTTTACTCACGGCAAAACGCGCTTCGTCCAACTCATTGTAGGCCGAGTACACCGAAATCGGCTCGCCCGACTGACCGTCGGTCCACAGCTCTTTGCCCATCCGTTCGGTGTTATTGGCGATCAAGGTATTGGAGGCTTCCAAAATGGTTTTGGTCGAGCGGTAGTTCTGCTCCAGACGGATGGTGTTGACGCTTGGAAACTCAAGCGTGAACTTTTCAATATTTTCAACTTTCGCGCCGCGCCAGCCATAAATCGACTGATCATCATCACCGACGATCATTACATGGCAATCCGGCCCAGCCATCATACGCAGCCAGGCGTACTGGATGTTGTTGGTGTCCTGAAACTCATCAACCAGGATGTGTTTGAAACGCGCCTGGTAGTGTTCACGAATGTGCTTTTTCTCACGCAGTAACTCGTGCGCACGCAGCAAAATCTCGGCGAAATCCACCAGTCCGGCGCGATCACACGCTTCCTGATACGCGCTGTACAACTGCAGATAAGTTTTGGTGATCGGATCGTGATACGCATCGATGTGCGCCGGACGTAGGCCTTCGTCTTTCTTGCCGTTAATCCACCAGGCTACCTGACGTGGCGGCCACTGTTTCTCATCCAGGTTCTGTGCCTTAATCAGGCGGCGCAGCAAACGCTGCTGATCATCACTGTCGATGATCTGAAAATCTTCCGGCAGCTTCGCGTCCAGATAGTGAGCGCGCAGAGTACGGTGACAGATACCGTGAAACGTGCCGTTCCACATCCCGGAGGCACTGCCCATCATCAATTCTTCAATCCGGCCGCGCATCTCCGCCGCCGCTTTGTTGGTAAACGTCACCGACATGATTGAAAACGGCGAGGCCTGTTCCACCGACATCAACCAGGCAATCCGATGCACCAGCACCCGGGTTTTACCACTGCCGGCCCCGGCCAGAACCAGCAGGTTCTCCAGCGGAGCGGCCACCGCTTCGCGTTGTTTATCGTTAAGGCCGTCGAGTAATAAAGAGGGATCCATCATGGCACAGCTACTGGTTATTTATACATAAAGTCTGATTATACCCAAGTGCGGTCAAGATGCACGCGCTGGCGGTCAAATCTCCGCCGCGAGCGCGCTGATACCGGCCAAACAAAACCGGGTTGGCTGGTGGCGCAAGGGGTCACGAAACAAAAAAATTCTCACATGGAATCAGTTTGTTAAATAACAAAATCGAATAAAAAAGCGAAAATGTATATTTTTTGTGAAAGTTTTCCCCGGCTTTATCTATCTTCTTAAGGGAGCAAAGCAGGCAATTCGCCTGGCCGTCTTTGCCGACATACGAAGGAAAGTAAACAACCGTCTGAGGAATTGATGATGAAGAAATCGAATCTGGCCGTTACCGCGGCAGTCACCGGCTTACTGGCACTGGGTGGCACTATGCTGACCGCTACCCCGGCTGCGGCCGCAGAAAAAGAGAAGTGCTACGGCGTCGCCAAAGCAGGCAAAAACGACTGCGCGACCAAATCCAGCTCATGCGCGGGCACCGCCAAAGAAGACCATATGAAAGATGCGTTTGTCGTTGTCCCGAAAGGCCTGTGCGACAAGCTGGCCGGTGGCACTACTCAGTCTTCATAATCCCCAGTAAGGCGCGCTGTGGATTGGTACAGCGCTCCTTACTTTGCTTCCTGCGCCAATTCGTGAGACAACCCTTATGCCATCCACCAGCCACAACATCACGACGCCCTTTCATCCTCTGAGCGGGGTCGGGTTGCGGGCGCCTCACCTGGATTACTTCTGTGCTCAGACTCCGCCACTCAGCTGGTTGGAGATCCACAGCGAAAACTACTTTCAGCCCTTCTCCCCCCAGAGACAGCAATTGCGTCAATTGGCCCGGGACTACCACATCAGCTGTCACGGCATCGGCCTGTCACTCGGCAGCGCCGAACGGGTCAGTCGCACACACTTGGTCCGACTCAAAGCGCTGGTGGATGAGATCCATCCCATCTTAATTTCTGACCACCTGAGCTGGAGTCAGCACGGCGGTCATTACTTTAATGATTTGCTGCCCTTGCCCTACACCGAAGAAGCGTTGACGGTTTTTTGCCGCAACGTCAGCGAAGTCCAGGAATACCTGGGCCGGCCAATGCTGATTGAAAATCCCTCCAGTTACCTGACATTTCAGCACTCAACCATCAGTGAATGGGAATTTTTACGTGCTGTCCAGGCCCGTACCGATTGCCGTCTGCTGCTGGATCTGAACAATGTGCATGTGTCGGCGTTTAATCACGGCTTCGACTGCCAGACCTACCTAAATGCCCTGCCGGCAGAGGCCGTCGATGAAATTCATCTGGCTGGCTACACCGTCAAAACCCTCGAGCAGGGCGAGATTTGGATCGATACACACAGCCGGCCAGTGAGTGATGCCGTCTGGCAGCTGTATGACGCCTGGTTACAACAACACGGCCCACGTCGAACGCTGATTGAGTGGGATAGCGACATTCCAGAACCCGCCGTTTTGCTCACCGAAGCAGCCAAAGCCAGCCAGCGGTTAAACGCGGCTGACCCCAAGATGAGGTGTTCATCATGACGCTGGCTGAGTTGCAACACCAGTTTGCTAATGCGCTGTGTTATCACGCTGACGGCGAGCAATGCGGCGTAAACAGCGATCACTTCAGCGCCGAGCAGAGACTGCAAATCTACCGCAATCATTTTGTGGTGAGTCTCGGCGAGGTGCTCAGTGCAACCTATCCGCTGCTGGAGCAAGTGCTGGGGGAAGCGTGCTTTGCCCAGATAGCCCGTCACCATGTGTTGCATCACCCCCTCAACGAAGGCGATGTCACTCATTATGGCGCCGGACTGGCGGAAACCGTTGGGCAGTTTACCGAGGTGCTCAAAGCGGCGCCCTACGCAGTTGCACTGGCTGAATTTGAATGGCAGATCGATCGGGCGCGTCAGGCGCAGGCCGAACAGCGACCCGCTACGTGCCAGCCAATGGAAAAACTGGCCGAAGTGCCAGCCGAACAGCACACGGCGCTGTGTCTGCACCTCAGACCCGGCGTGTTGTGCCTCGCCAGTGACTACGCTGTGTTTGATTTATGGCATGCCATCCACCAGCAGCACTTTGATGATCTGGATTTGTCCCGACCGCAAGTTGGTGTGATTGCCGCTCACGCCGATGGTCGCCTGCAACTGCAATCGCTGTCTGATGCGGCCTATCAGTTGATGTTTCATGTGAAACATCAGCACTCACTGGGCGCGATTCCACCGGCACTGCTGAGCGGACTGAATGATTTAATGCAACACGACTGGTTGTGCGGCTTCTCACTGCAACACAACAGTGAATGTACACAAGGAGATACACATGTGTAAGGCGATCAAACACAGGCTCAGCGATTACGATGCGCAGGTGCGCCGCTTACAGAGTATCGGCATTCCGGTGCTCTTATTGCTGTGTCGGGCATGGGTGGGCTGGGTGTTTTTCAATTCCGGGCTGGTTAAAATCGCCTCGTGGGACAGCACCTTATACCTGTTTGAGTTTGAATATCAGGTGCCGCTTCTGCCGTGGCAATGGGCCGCCTATCTTGGCACCGCAGCGGAGCTGATACTGCCGCTGTTTGTTGTCCTGGGGCTACTGACACGGCCGATGGCCACCTTGTTGTTCGCCTTCAATATTGTGGCCGTGGTGTCCTACCCGCTATTGTGGGAAAAAGGGTTTTATGACCATCAGTTGTGGGGCTTGATGCTACTCATAGTTATGCTGTGGGGCGCCGGCCCGCTGTCGCTGGATAGGTTGCTGCGCCAACAACTGCAGAATTAGTCACTGCTGTCGCCAGATAAATCGTCTTTGACCGAGTTGACGGCGTCACGCGAAGCATGCCCGATGGCTTTGGTGGTATCTCGGGTAGCATGACCAATCGCCGTCGTGGCGTCACGGGTGGCATGACCAACCGTGCGGCCAGCTTCTTTCAGTTCGGCACATCCTGTCACGCCGAGGAGGATTCCAGTGGTCAGCCATAACGCTTGGGTAAATTTCGACATAAGCACTCCTTTTATCATGCCACTCAATATATCACTGACGTAACGAATAAACCCACCCGTCGCGGGTGGGTTTATCGTTTTATTTACTCAATTTTCACCGGCGGCAGACACCGCGCTCAGGCGGCGATACCACTGTGGCGCAGCAGCGCATCGATTTGCGGCTCACGGCCTCGGAAGCGTTTGAACAGTTCCATCGGCTCTTCGCTGCCGCCCATTTCCAGAATATTGTTCAGGAAACTCTGGCCGGTCTGCGGGTTAAAAATGCCCTCTTCTTCAAAACGGGAAAAAGCATCAGCAGACAACACTTCTGCCCACAGATAGCTGTAGTAACCGGCGCTGTAACCACCAGCAAAAATGTGGCTGAAGCTGTGCGAAAACCGGTTCCATTCCAGGCTTGGCAGGACAGCCACTTTGGCTTTCACTTCGGCCAGCGTTTCCAGCACTCGTGGACCAATCTCCGGATCGTACTCGGTGTGCAAGGTGAAATCGAACAGCCCAAACTCCAACTGACGCAGAATGAACATCGCCGACTGGAAGTTCTTGGCCGCCAGCATTTTTTCCAGCATCGCTTTCGGCAGAGGTTCGCCGGTTTCGTAATGGCCGGAAATAAACGCCAGTGCATCTTCTTCCCAGCACCAGTTTTCCAGGAACTGACTCGGCAGCTCCACCGCATCCCAAGGTACCCCATTGATGCCCGACACCGCGCCCGTTTCAACCTGGGTCAGCATGTGGTGGATCCCGTGACCAAATTCATGGAACAGCGTCACAACTTCATCATGGGTAAACAGCGCCGGCTTATCGCCGACCGGGCGGTTAAAGTTACACGTCAGATAAGCCACTGGCGTCTGCAACTCGCCCAGGGCATTGATGCGACGCACGCGGCATTCGTCCATCCAGGCACCGCCACGCTTGTGCTCACGTGCGTACAGGTCGAGATAGAAGCTACCGCGCAACTGACCATTCGCATCGAGAATATCGAAAAAGCGCACCGACTCGTGCCAGGTTTCCACCCCCTGACGTTCTTGCACTGACATGCCAAAGACCCGTTTCAATACTTCAAACAGCCCGCTGACCACTTTGGCTTCCGGGAAATATGGACGCAGCTCCTCATCGGAGATCTGGAACAGGTGTTGTTTGTGTTTTTCACTGTAGTAAGCAATATCCCACAGGTTCAGTTCATCCACACCGAACTCTGCGTTGGCGAACTGGCGTAATGCGTCCACTTCACGCTCACCCTGCGTTTTGGCTCGGCCGGCCAGATCATTGAGAAAGCCCAACACCTGCTCGGGTGTTTCCGCCATTTTGGTGGCCAGAGATTTCTCGCTGTAGCTGTGAAAGCCAAGCATACGCGCAACTTCGTGACGCAGTTTCAACTGCTCGCTGATGATGTCGCTGTTGTCCCATTTCCCGGCATTCGGGCCACGGTCTGAGGCGCGGGTCACGTACGCTTCGTACAACTCCTGACGCAGCGCCTGATTGTCACAGTAAGTCATCACCGGCAGATAAGACGGGATATCGAGCGTCAGCAGGTAACCGTCCAGCTCTTTGGCCTGTGCCGCGGCTTTCGCTGCTGCCAGCGCCGATTCCGGCATGCCGGCCAGTTGCTCGACATCGGTCACCTGCTTCGTCCAGCCCATGGTTGCATCAAGTACATGATTGGAAAACTGCGAACTCAGCTCCGACATGCGCTTGCTGATTTCACCGTAGCGATGCTGCTCCGCCGCTGGCAAACCTATGCCGGACAGTTCAAAATCACGCAGCGCATCATTAATGGTTTTCTGTTGAGCGCGGCTTAAGGAAGCAAAATCCTTACTGGCTTTGATGCCCTTATACGCTTCAAACAGCCCTTTATGCTGCCCCACCCAAGTGCCGTACTCGGACAGTAAAGGCAGACAACTTTCGTACGCCTCGCGCAGCTCCTCACTGTTGACCACAGAGTTCATGTGACTGACCGGCGACCAGATGCGACTGAGGCGATCATCCACTTCCTCGATCGGCGCGACGATGCTGTCCCAGCTTGGCGCCTGGTCACTTTCCAGCACGGCTTCTATCTTGGCGCGGCAGTCGGCAATCGCCTGCTCGACCGCAGGTTTGACATGTTCCGGCTTAATCGCCGAAAACGGCGGTAAGTCGGTAAAGGTGAGAAGCGGGTTCGACATAAATCATTCCTTTTGCTGCAAAAGTGCCCGAAGCGGCACGCTTAATAATCTTGAGGTATTAAATAGTAAATATAGGTAGGTTCAGCAATTTTCAATAGTGGCGTATAATCGAGCATATACGTTTATTGTTGCACGACACCGATTGGGGTCGTTTCGAGAGTCTGATTTGTTAAGTTATCGCCACAGTTTCCACGCCGGCAACCACGCTGACGTAGTGAAACACATTGTTCAGAGCCTGATCCTCAACGCGCTCAAGCAGAAAGAGAAACCCTTTGTTTACCACGATACCCATTCTGGGGTCGGCCGTTACGATCTGACCCATGAGTGGGCAGAGAAAACCGGCGAGTACAAGCAAGGTATCGCGCGCGTCTGGCAGCAGCAAGACATTCCGCAGGAAATTCAAAGCTATCTGGATGCAATTAGACAACTTAACAACGGCGACACGCTACGCTACTACCCAGGCTCACCGCGCGTTGCCCGGGCTCATCTGCGCACGCACGACCGTATGGTGCTGACTGAACTGCACCCAAGCGACTACCCGCTGCTGGAGCAGGAATTTCACCGTGATCGTCAGGTCAGCATTTACAAAGAAGACGGCTTTTCCCGCCTCAAAGCCAGCCTGCCACCGAAGGAAAGACGTGGCTTGGTGCTGATTGATCCGCCGTACGAACTGGCACGCGAATATCGCGATGTGGTCCAGGCGATCTACCACAGCTACAAACGCTGGGCGACGGGCATCTACGCCATCTGGTACCCGGTGGTGAATCGCTGTGATATCGAGGACATGATTGAAGGCCTGCAAGGACTCGGCATTCGCAAAATCTTACAAATTGAACTGGGGGTGGCACCCGACACCAACGAGCATGGTATGACCGCTTCTGGCATGATAGTGATCAATCCACCATGGAAGCTGGAAAGCCAGATGAACGAGATTTTGCCTTTCCTTAAAGAAGCAATTGCGCCGGCGACCGGTCATTATAAAGTCGAGTGGATTGTGCCGGAGTAACTCCGGCGTACGACGAATTTATACGGGTGGATTGAGTTCAGCCGATCTGCCCTCATCTAAAGATTAACCACAAAATTTGGTTCCCCACCCCAGGGACTCGGGCAAGGAAACCAGGGACAACACCATTTGGAGAAAGTCATGGCGACTCATTTTGATTATATCTGTATCGGCGGCGGTAGCGGCGGTATCGCATCCGCCAACCGCGCGGCAATGTACGGTGCCAAAGTCGCACTCATCGAAGCACAAGATCTGGGCGGTACCTGTGTCAACGTCGGCTGTGTGCCAAAGAAAGTGATGTGGCACGGTGCGCAAATCGCAGAAGCGATGAACCTGTACGCCGAAGATTACGGTTTTAACGTGGATGTGAAAGGCTTCGACTGGAGCAAACTGGTTGAGAGTCGTCAGGCGTATATTGGCCGTATCCACCAATCTTACGACCGCGTATTGGGCAACAACAAAGTCAATGTCATCAAAGGCTTTGCTAAGTTTGTTGACGAGAAAACCGTTGAAGTGAACGGCGAACACTACACCGCGGATCATATCCTGATCGCCGTCGGCGGTCGTCCAACGATCCCTGACATTCCGGGAGCTGAACACGGCATCGATTCCAACGGTTTCTTCGATCTGGCAGAACAGCCCAAACGCGTCGCCGTGGTTGGCGCGGGTTACATCGCGGTTGAAATCGCCGGTGTACTGCACGCACTCGGCACTGAAACGCATTTATTTGTGCGTAAAGAGTCGCCACTGCGCAGCTTTGACCCAATGATCATTGAGACGTTGGTTGAAGTGATGGATGCGGAAGGTCCGAAACTGCACACCCACTCGGTACCAAAAGAGATCGTCAAAGAAGCCGACGGCAGCCTGACTCTGCATCTGGAAAATGGTGAAAGTCAAAACGTCGATCAGCTGATCTGGGCGATCGGCCGTCATCCGGCCACAGACGCAATCAACCTGGCCTCAACCGGTGTGACTACCAACGACAAAGGCTATATCAAAGTCGACGAATACCAGGAAACCAACGTTGCTGGCATCTACTGTGTTGGCGACATCATGGAAGGTGGTATCGAGCTCACCCCGGTGGCAGTGAAAGCCGGTCGTCAACTGTCTGAGCGTCTGTTCAACAACAAACCAAACGCGAAAATGGACTACGACCTGGTCCCAACCGTGGTCTTCAGCCACCCACCAATCGGCACCATCGGTCTGACTGAACCAGAAGCCATCGCCAAATTCGGTGCAGACAACGTGAGAGTCTACACCTCAGGTTTCACCGCGATGTACACCGCAGTCACCAAGCACCGTCAACCGTGCAAGATGAAACTGGTGTGTGCGGGCGACGATGAGAAAGTGGTTGGTCTACACGGCATTGGCTTCACGGTCGATGAGATGATCCAAGGCTTTGGCGTGGCGATGAAGATGGGCGCAACCAAAGCCGACTTCGATTCGGTTGTGGCGATCCACCCTACCGGCAGCGAAGAATTCGTGACGATGCGCTGAGCACCAGTCACAACGAAAAAAGGCCGCAAATGCGGCCTTTTTTATGCGTGCGTGAAACGCGATTATGACTTCATCGATTTGATCAGCCCATCCAGCTCTTTCAGCAGTTTGCTGGTGTCGGGATCAACTTTATTCATCGCCGCCACCAGTTTCTTCTGCAGCTGTTGATTGACTTGCTGAACGTCTGGGTTCGCCAAAAACTGTGTCCGTTTGTCCGCTTGTTGCTGTTGCTGGGCTTTGAGTTTGGTCAGGATCGACTGGCGCTCACTTTCCGTCAGGCCTTTGTCGGCCAGTTTCGTCCGGGCACTTTGTAGCGCCTGCTCAAAGCCTTGCGGATCATACCCGACTTCTTTGGCTTTCTTCTCCAGAGTGGCATTGGCTTTTTCCGTGGCATTCACCAGTTCAGGGTCCTGCTCATACGCTTTCTGTTTAATGGTCGCCAGCTCCTGCTGGATTTCCCCGACCCGCTGACTGATCTGCTGGCTCTGTGCGATCGCCTGTTGCAGATTGGCTTTGGTATCTTGAGTCTCACCCTGTGCCATCACGGGAGATGCTGCGACCGCAGCGGACAATGTCAGCAAAGTTAGCAATTTTTTCATAGGGCACCTTTAGATGTTGTGGTCGAATGGTGTGCGTTGCCATTCCACTCTAAGAGGTGTGACCATTATTTAGTCAAACTGCCGTCATGAATTGTTAACGGGCGGTCAAACCCCGCCTGCTACTTTACGCACATCACATTTAACAGTGAGGAGCCGCTGAGTTGATTGACCTTGCCACTGGTAAACAGCCCTTTGCGTTCAGCCCCCCAGTACGGCAGGTGGATCGGCCACTGTTTTTTCTCCATCACTTTAGTATCAAGCAAGGTCTGCCACTGCGTTTCTCCCGGCAGGCGCATGCCGATCTTGCGGCAGGTTTGCAGCGCACGCTCGTAGCTGAGCCGGTTCCACGGTAAACCGTGTTCCATGTAAAACTGTTCATCACTGAACATCAGATACGGCACGCTGTAGGTGGTGCCGGCGATTTGAGTTTGCAACCGGATACTGATCTCATTTTTACTGCTGGCTTTGCTGGCCGGGGCCGGTTTGGCAGCAGGAGCGGGCTTGTTTGCCACCGGTTTCGCGGCCTGCGCTGGCTTAGCCGCGGCAACCCGGGTCACCGGCTTGGATTTTACACTCGGCGGATTGGCGGACACGGCTTTGACCGGCGCCCCTTTCGCCACTTCGCGGATAAAAGCTTCCTGGTAACCCGGCACGCGCTTCACTGCCGCCAGTTCACGCTTGGCCTGAGCGAAATCCTCATACGGACCAATCAGGCACCGAAAGCCTTGCTTCTCCGGCTTCCCCCACACATCTACCGAAAGGTGTTGATACAGGCGAGCGGCCGTCGCCAGCGGCATGGGTTTGGTCAGCATGCCGCACTGAATCCAGAAACTGGACTGCTGGGCACGCGGCGTCTGATTGCCCCATAACCCTTTGCCGATCGGGCAAGACTTGTCCAGTACCGGCAATTCATTGGTGGAGGCTTGCGTGGCATCACAGAGAAACTCCTCGCTCTGCGCCGCCGATAATGGGGCCGACAATATCAGCGCCACCAAGCCGAGCAGTGAGGAACAGCGAACTTTAGACATCTTTGCCATGCTCATATCCATACGCGTTGTATACCTTTTTTCGTGACTTTTTCAGGACGACTCTCAATGTATGAAACCGAATGCAAAAAAAGAGCCGTAATCACTTACGGCTCTTAGTTTAGGGAGATAATTGATTTAAAATCAATCGATGTCATCAACCTTTATAGATTTTCGGGTTGAATACGTCACGCAACCAGTCGCCCAGCAGGTTGATCACCAACACCAGAGTCACCAGAACGATGCCAGGGAAGACAGTGATCCACCACGAACCAGAGAAGATGTAGTTAAAACCAATACTGATCAGCGAGCCAAGCGACGGTTGGTCGACAGGCAGCCCCAGCCCGAGGAACGACAGAGCCGCTTCCGACATAATGGCGTTCGCCACCTGCACCGTCGAAATCACCAGGATAGGCGACAAACAGTTCGGCAGTATGTGACGGAACATGATGCGCATCGATTTAAAGCCCATCACGCGCGCCGCTTCAACATACTCTTTCTTCTTTTCCGCCAGAACTGACGCACGTATGGTTCGTGCGTATTGCGGCCACTCCGCCACACCGATGATCACCACCAGCATCAAGACGGCGTATTCGCTGTAAAATTCGCTGCCAAAGCTGGCTTTGAAAATGGCCGAGACAATGATCGCCACCATCATGGTCGAGAACGACAGCTGCACATCGGCAAAACGCATCAGGAAGCTGTCGATCCGGCCACCGAAATAGCCCGCTGACAGACCAATCACGATCCCCAGCAACAATTGCAGGCCAACCGCCAGGAAACCTATCGTCAGCGACAGGCGTGAACCGTACAAAATGGTCGACAGAATATCGCGCCCCTGGTTGTCCGTTCCCAGAGCAAAACGGGCATCACCGTCTGCCATCCAGGATGGCGGCAGCTCTGAGTCCATAATGTCAATCGCGGCCAGGTCGTACGGATCGCTCGGTGACACCAAAGGGGCCACCAGCGACAAACACAGAATCACCATAAAAATGGCAAAGCTGAACATGGCAACTTTGTCGCGCAGGAAATAGTAAAGAAAATCGGATTTTTTGAAACGCTCCCAACGAGAAGGAGCCGCAGTAACAGTTTGCATGATTATGCTCCTTTTCCGGTCAGATTCACGGTCGGGTTGATCAGACCGTACATCAAGTCAACGATGGTGTTGGTCACCACAAAAATCAGGCCGACGAAAATGACGTACGCGGTGATCAGCGGTGTATCTACCCGGTTGATGGCTTCAAGGAAAAGGAAACCGGTCCCCGGCCACTGGAACACAGTTTCGGTCAGGATGGTGTAGGCCACCATCGTACCGATTTGCACCCCACCGACGGTCAGAACCGGCAGCATGGTGTTTTTCAGCGCGTGCTGATAGTAGATTTTGTTCAGCGCCAGACCTTTCGCTTTGGCGAATTTGATGTACTCCGAGCTCAGTACTTCCAGCATTTCAGAGCGAACCAGACGGATAAACAGCGGCAGCATAATCGACGCCAGAGAGACACACGGCAGAATCAGATGCGCCAGCCCGTCAAGCGTAAAATAACCGGACTCCCAGCCCAACCAGTTCGCGGTCTCGCCGCGGCCAAAGGACGGCAGCCAGCCCAGCTCTATCGAGAAAATGTACATCAGCATGATCGCGGTCAGGAACACCGGGATCGAAATACCAATACTACTGAACGCCATCACCACTTTGGTGAAAAAACTTTTGGGGTGAATGGCGGAATAAACGCCGAGCGGTATCGAGAGCACGATGATGATCACCGTGGCGCCAAACACCAGTTCAAGCGTGGCAACCAATTTATCGAGGATCACGTCCACCGCAGGACGTTTGAAGAAATATGACGTACCCAAATCGCCTTGCAGCGCATTGGTCACAAAACGAGTGTATTTAGTCACGAAGGGATCATTCAGGCCCAACTCATCACGCAGTGCCTGACGTTCTGCTTCAGAAACCGACTGACCGACAAGCTCACGCAATGGGTCACCCAGGTTATCCTGAATGGCAAACGCCACCAAACTGATCACAAACATCACTATCAGTGCCTGAAACAGGCGCTTGACCAGAAACGAAAACATTCCTTGCCCCTTTCTATCCTTGAACTTCTGCCGAATCCGGGCAGAAGAGAGAAATTCAGCCTCAAAAATGGCACTTAACCCGACTGAAACAAAGCTAAGCACCAAAAGTTACTCAAAGGCATCCGCCTAAGCGGACGCCTTTGCGGGACTGGGGTTATTTGACCACCAGATCACCAAAGTAAGGGAAGTTCATTGCGTTGACGATCGGCTTGATATCGACGTTAGATTTCGCGCCCCACGCCAGGTTTTGCCAGTGCAGTGGTACAAACGCCGCATCGTTGTACAAGGTGGCTTCAACCGTTTGCAGCATCTTGGCACGTTTCGCCGGATCGGTTTCCACGTTCGCCGCTTCCACCAGCTTGTCGACTTCTGGGTTTGAGTAGTGACCGCAGTTGTACTGACCTTTACCGGTTTCTTCGTTACGGGTCATGGTCAGGAACTCAGAGAAGTTGGCTGAATCTTCGGTATCAGAGTGCCAACCGATCATCAGCATGTCCGCCGCACACTTATCAAACTCTGGCCAGTACTGAGCTTTCGGCATGGTCTTCAGATCCACTTTGATGCCGATTTTTGACAGCATCGCTGCGACCGCTTGGGCCACTTTCGCGTCATTCACGTAGCGGTTGTTCGGTGCGATCATGGTCAGCGTGAAGCCTTTCTCATAACCCGCTTCTTTCATCAGTGCTTTGGCTTTGTTCAGATCGTAGCGAGGCACCAGAGCGGAATCGTAACCGGCATAACCCGAAGGCCCTTGCTGGCCTGCAGCGGTGGCGAAGCCCTTCATGATTTTCTTCACGATGCCTTCATTGTTGATTGCATTCACGATGGCCTGACGCACACGCACGTCTTTCAGAGCTTCGTTGCTGCTCTGATTCATCTGGAAAGTGATGATACGGGTACCCGGCAGTGTCACCAGATCGACCCCTTTAGCTTCTTCCACCCGTTTGTGATCGTTCGGTGCCACTGGCGCGATCATGTCAACGTCGCCTGACAGCAAAGCAGCCACACGCGTCGCGTCTTCTTTGATTGGCACCAGCGTCAGGTGGTCAACGTTGCCTTGCGTGTCTTTGTCCCAGTAGTCTTTAAAACGTTCAAACTCTACTTTTACGCCCTGTTCACGTGCCGTCACGATAAACGGCCCCGTGCCAGAAACGTGGGTAGACGCGTAAGAGTTGCCGTGTTTCACCAGCTCCGCTTTGTCTTTACCATCGTCGGTCTTACCTGAGTAGAACTTGCTGTCCATTGGGAAAATGTAGGTCGCCGTTTGCAGTACCAACGGGTAAGCGCCTTTCGACACCAGGTCAACCGTGTAGTCGTCGACTTTGACCATTTTCTCATACGGTTCAAAGATCGCTTTGAAATCCGGTGAGTTTTTCAGACGGTCAAACGTCCAGACCACATCATCCGCTGTCAGCTCGTTACCTGAATGGAACTTCACGCCTTTGCGCAGTTGGAAACGGAAAGTCGTGTCGTTGATACGCTCCCATTTCTCAGCCAGACGCGCTTCAAAGTCCAGATCTTGTGTGTAACGAACTAGCGGATCGAACACCATGTGAGACATTTGCAGTGTACCGCCAGACAGTTGCTCATGTGGATCCAGTGATACCGGGTCTGCGTCGTAAGCGACGGTAATGTCGGCGGCGGCGGCGCTAAAGCTCAGCCCTGCTGCCATCAAAGCCACTGCCAGTTTGCTTTTCATGGTTTTCATTGCATAACTCCTTATGCGGGAATCCAATCCCTAGTTGTTGTATTTGCTTCTGTTTCTAAGACCAAGCTCGCTTGGACATTATTGGCTTACGCCGTTTTTACTTCTTCTCTCAAGCCTGTGAATTCAGGCATTAAAGAAATCAGTTGCTTACTGTATTCATGCTGCGGGTTCTGGAACAGTTGCTCCGTCGGCGCGACTTCCAGCAAGGTTCCCATCTGCATGACGCCCACCCGGTCGCACATCTGGCGAATCACCGGTAAATCGTGACTGATGAACAGCATGGTCAGGTTCAGCTCATCCTGGAGATCTTTCAGCAGGTTCAGGATCTGCGCCTGCACGGACACATCCAGTGCCGAAGTTGGTTCATCACAAATCAGCAAACGTGGACGGGTCGCCAACGCACGCGCAATCGAAATACGCTGTCGCTGACCGCCGGAGAATTCATGCGGATACTTCACCCCGGCCATGCGTCCCAGACCAACATGATCCAACAGATCATTGACGATCTGGCGTGTCTCGGCTTCACTGTTGGTCAGTTTGTGGAAACGGATCGGCTCGGCGATGATGTCGAAAATTTTCATCCGTGGGTTCATCGAGGTGTACGGGTTCTGGAACACCATCTGCATCT
>NZ_BATJ01000029.1 GCF_000467125.1 Vibrio proteolyticus NBRC 13287
TTGTTGCGAAAATCTTTGAATAAGATTTGACGAAACACTGGTAAAAAGGGCATCATTTGATGCCCTTTTTATGCGCTGAATGAAGTGTTTGCTGGTTTCTTATTCATGCAAATGCGCAGTCAGGATTTTATTCGGTTGAGAGTTTGCACTCGACTGATAAAAAGAGCACATCACGGGGTTTCCCTTGGTGTTATGGATTTGCCCTGCAACAGCGGGGTTGTTGTCGTCTATATTAAGACTTAGACAGGTTGGTTTTATGAAAGCAAATAATGCTGAAACTCCTGATAGCTCGAACGCAGCAGACACATTTAAGTGGATCGTCGCTTTTGTTCTGCTAGCTGCCGCTGTTGTGGGAAACGCGCTTTTGGGTGGAAGTGGTCCACAGTCAAGCTTTACTGTGTATGAACTGCATGTGGTTGCGCGAGCAGCCGGCGCGGTAGTTTTGGTTGTTGCAGCACTGGGTGTGTTGGCGACGACCGTGAAAGGTAAAGCTGCGATCGCATTCGCTCGCGATGCACGTATGGAAGTTCGTAAAGTGGTTTGGCCGACTCGTCAGGAAACCATGCAAACAACTTTTATCGTTTTAGCTGTAAGTATTGTAATGGCTCTGGTGCTATGGGGCATTGACGGCATTATGGTCCGTCTGGTTGCCTTTGCGACTGGGGTATAGAGGGTTTTAATTCATGAGTGAAGCTCCAAAAAAACGCTGGTATGTGGTTCAGGCCTTCTCTGGTTTTGAAGGTCGAGTAGCACAGTCTCTGCGCGAGCATATCAAAATGCACGGCATGGAAGAGCTGTTTGGTGAAGTTCTGGTTCCTACTGAAGAAGTAGTAGAAATGCGTTCAGGCCAACGCCGTAAGAGTGAGCGTAAGTTCTTCCCTGGCTACGTTCTGGTTCAGATGATCATGAACGATGAATCATGGCACTTAGTACGCAGCGTGCCGCGTGTCATGGGCTTCATTGGTGGTACCTCTGACCGTCCGGCTCCGATCACAGACAAAGAAGCCGATGCGATTCTGAATCGTCTGGAGAAAGCCAGCGAAGCACCACGTCCTAAGACTATGTTTGAAGCCGGTGAAGTGGTTCGCGTTAACGAAGGTCCGTTTGCTGACTTTAACGGTACGGTTGAAGAAGTGGATTATGAGAAGAGCCGCCTGAAAGTGTCTGTGTCGATCTTTGGTCGTGCAACACCGGTTGAGCTCGAATTTGGTCAAGTCGAAAAACTTGATTAAAAAAACACCTTTTTAAGGCTTGTTTAAGGCGCGAAATATGACTATAATTTCGCGCCTTTTTGCTTCTATTGAAGCGAAAAGTTTTGTACATCAACGGGGAGCTGATCAGTCGATTAGCGTTTGAACCCAAGAATTAGGTATTATCATGGCTAAGAAAGTTGAAGCTTATATCAAGCTGCAAGTTGCTGCTGGTATGGCAAACCCAAGTCCACCAGTTGGTCCTGCACTAGGTCAGCACGGTGTTAACATCATGGAATTCTGTAAAGCGTTCAACGCAAAAACAGAATCTCTGGAGAAAGGCCTGCCTACTCCTGTTGTTATCACAGTTTACAACGACCGTTCTTTCACGTTCATCACTAAGACTCCACCTGCGGCTGTTCTGCTGAAGAAAGCGGCTGGCGTTAAGTCTGGTTCAGGTCGTCCAAACACTGAAAAAGTGGGTACTGTAACTGACGCTCAAATCCAGGAAATCGCAGAAACTAAAGCTGCAGACATGACTGGTGCTGACATCGAAGCGATGAAGCGTTCTATCGCGGGTACTGCTCGTTCAATGGGCCTAGTGGTAGAGGGTTAATATCATGGCAAAACTAACTAAGCGCATGCGCGTAATCCGCGAAAAAGTTGACGTAACTAAAGAATACGAAATCAACGAAGCTGTTGCTCTTCTGAAAGAACTGGCAACTGCTAAATTCGTAGAGTCTGTTGACGTTGCTGTTAACCTAGGTATCGACGCTCGTAAATCTGACCAAAACGTTCGCGGTGCAACTGTACTGCCACACGGTACTGGTCGTGATATCCGCGTTGCTGTATTCACTCAAGGTGCTAACGCTGAAGCTGCGAAAGAAGCTGGTGCGGACCTAGTGGGTATGGAAGACCTGGCTGAGCAAGTTAAGAAAGGCGAAATGAACTTCGACGTTGTTGTTGCTTCTCCAGATGCAATGCGCGTTGTAGGTCAACTAGGTACTATCCTGGGTCCTCGTGGTCTGATGCCAAACCCGAAAGTTGGTACTGTAACGCCTAACGTTGCTGAAGCGGTTAAGAACGCGAAAGCAGGTCAGGTTCGTTACCGTAACGACAAGAACGGTATCGTTCACACGACCATTGGTAAAGTTTCTTTCGAAGCTGACCAATTGAAAGAGAACCTGGAAGCACTTCTAGTGGCTCTTAAGAAAGCTAAGCCTTCTTCAGCGAAAGGTACTTTCCTGAAGAAAGTCAGCATCTCTACCACTATGGGTGCAGGTGTTGCAGTGGAACAGGGTAGCCTGAACACTCAAGCTTAAATGATTTGATTAGGCGTGAAATTGATGTATAATTTCGCGCCTAATTATTGTGGTTGGGGCTGAATTTTGGTTCTTTGAACTGTCTTTGGTTCGAAATGAATTAAGACTCAGTCTCCGTCCAAGACCGTAGGCGTTTGAATTCTTTCAGACTTAATTGTCCTACGTAGATGGTGCCCAAACCCGACAGAAAGCTCTATGTAAATAGTTACCTTTCTTCTGGGAATGCACCTAATTAACTCTCACTGTTGTGATAATAGTGAGTGGTGTAATAACAACCAGGAGTAAATCCAAGATGGCTTTAAACCTTCAAGACAAAAAAGCAATTGTTGCTGAAGTCAACGAAGCAGCCAGTGGTGCACTTTCTGCAGTTGTAGCTGATTCTCGTGGCGTTGAAGTTGGTGCAATGACCGCTCTACGTAAACAAGCTCGCGAAGCGGGTGTTTACATGCGTGTTGTTCGTAACACTCTTGCACGCCGTGCTGTTCAGGGTACTGACTACGAGTGTCTGACTGACACTTTCACTGGTCCTACTCTGATTGCATTCTCAAATGAGCACCCAGGTGCTGCAGCGCGTCTTTTCAAAGACTTCGCTAAAGAGAATGCTGAGTTCGAGATCAAAGCTGCTGCATTTGAAGGCGCAGTTACTGATGCTGAAATTCTAGCGACACTACCAACTTACGACGAAGCGATTGCACGCCTGATGATGTGCATGAAAGAAGCTTCTGCTGGCAAGCTGGCACGTACTATCGCTGCTATCCGCGATCAAAAAGAAGAAGCTGCGGCGTAAGCCTTGCTTTTTACTGGTTGCTTAATAAACTTATTGTTGACTTAAAAGAGAATTGTTATGTCTATTACTAACGAGCAAATCCTAGACGCAATTGCAGAAATGTCTGTAATGCAAGTTGTTGAACTGATCGAAGCTATGGAAGAGAAATTCGGTGTTACTGCTGCTGCTGCTGTTGTAGCTGGTGGCGCTGCTGGCGGCGAAGCTGCTGCTGAGCAAACTGAATTCGACGTAATCCTAGAATCTGCTGGCGGTAACAAAGTTGCTGTAATCAAAGCAGTTCGTGGCGCAACTGGTCTAGGCCTGAAAGAAGCTAAAGCTCTAGTAGACGGCGCTCCAGCACCTCTGAAAGAAGGCGTTGAGAAAGACGAAGCTGAAGCTCTGAAAGCTCAGCTAGAAGAAGCTGGTGCAACTGTTGTTGTTAAGTAATTATTACTTAGCTTCTTAGCCGTATGGCTAATGGCTGGTGGTTTTTTAACCACCGGCCTTTTTGCGCTGTAGGGCATAGGTGAATTTTCCCGCTGTTTAAGCACCTATCTCCGAGCAAAAAACATTTCATGCTCTCTTAATGGAATGTCACTACAGTTTAAACAGTTGTTTAGTCACTGTCTCATTATTAGTGGAGACAGTTTGGGTCACTTATCAGCGAGCTGAGGAACCCCATGGTTTACTCTTATACCGAGAAAAAGCGCATCCGTAAGGACTTTGGTACTCGTCCACAAGTGTTGGACATTCCATACCTGCTATCGATCCAGCTCGATTCGTTCGAGAAGTTCATCGAACAGGATCCTGAAGGGCAATACGGTCTTGAGGCTGCTTTCCGTTCTGTATTCCCGATTCAGAGCTACAACGGCAATTCCGAGCTGCAATACGTTAGCTACCGTCTTGGTGAGCCAGTTTTTGACGTTAAAGAATGTCAAATCCGCGGCGTAACATACTCAAAGCCACTGCGCGTGAAACTGCGCCTGGTGATCTTTGATAAAGACGCGCCAGCAGGTACTGTAAAAGACATTAAAGAACAAGAAGTCTACATGGGTGAAATTCCACTCATGACTGAGAATGGTACCTTCGTAATCAATGGTACCGAGAGGGTTATCGTATCCCAGCTGCACAGAAGCCCAGGTGTGTTCTTCGACAGCGATAAGGGTAAGACCCACTCATCAGGTAAAGTTCTTTATAACGCACGTATTATTCCTTACCGCGGTTCATGGCTCGACTTTGAGTTTGACCCTAAGGACAACCTGTACGTACGTATCGACCGTCGTCGTAAACTGCCTGCTTCTATCATTCTTCGCGCACTAGGCAAGACGTCAGAAGAGATCCTGGATATCTTCTTCGAGAAGATCAATTTTGAAGTGAAAGATGAAACGCTTCACATGGAATTGGTCCCTGAGCGTCTGCGTGGTGAAACCGCAACCTTCGACATCGAAGCGAATGGTACTGTTTACGTAGAAAAAGGTCGTCGTGTAACGGCTCGTCATATCCGCCAACTAGAAAAAGATGGCGTTGATCACATCGAAGTACCGGTTGAGTACATCGTAGGTAAAGTTGCATCGAAAGATTACATCAACGAAGCAACTGGCGAGATCATCGTTGCAGCGAACCAAGAGATCTCTCTTGAAGCGCTGGCGAACCTGTCTCAGGCTGGTCACAAGAAACTGGAAGTTCTGTTTACGAACGACCTGGATCACGGCCCATTCATGTCAGAAACCCTGCGTATCGACAACACGGTTGATCGTATTTCTGCACTGGTAGAAATCTACCGCATGATGCGCCCTGGTGAGCCGCCAACGAAAGAAGCAGCAGAAGCCCTGTTTGAAAGCCTGTTCTTCTCTGAAGAGCGTTACGATCTGTCGACTGTTGGCCGTATGAAGTTCAACAGCTCAATCGGTCGTGAAGACGCGCAAGAGCAAGGCACACTTGACGAAACTGACATCGTTGAAGTGATGAAGAAGCTGATCGCGATCCGTAACGGTATCGGTGAGGTCGACGATATCGACCACCTGGGTAACCGTCGTATCCGTAGCGTTGGCGAAATGGCTGAGAACCAATTCCGTGTTGGTCTGGTACGTGTAGAACGTGCTGTGAAAGAACGCCTAAGCCTTGGTGATCTTGATGCCATCATGCCTCAAGATCTCATCAACGCGAAGCCTATCTCTGCTGCGGTTAAAGAATTCTTCGGCTCTTCTCAGCTGTCTCAGTTTATGGACCAGAACAACCCGTTGTCGGAAGTGACGCACAAACGTCGTATTTCTGCCTTGGGTCCTGGCGGTCTGACTCGTGAACGTGCGGGCTTCGAAGTTCGAGACGTCCACGTAACGCACTATGGTCGCCTGTGTCCTATCGAAACACCTGAAGGTCCGAACATCGGTCTGATCAACTCGCTGTCAGCGTTTGCTCGTTGTAACGAGTACGGTTTCCTGGAAACGCCTTACCGTCGTGTTGTTGATGGTGTGGTGACGGATGACGTGGATTACCTGTCTGCGATTCAGGAAGGTCAATACGTTATCGCTCAGGCGAACACGGTACTGACTGAAGAAGGTACGTTTGCCGAAGAACTGATCACTGCTCGTCAGAAAGGTGAGTCTGGTCTGCACCCACGCGAACACGTTGACTATATGGACGTTGCGACCAACCAGGTTGTATCGATCGCGGCCTCGTTGATTCCATTCCTGGAACACGATGATGCGAACCGTGCCTTGATGGGCGCGAACATGCAACGTCAGGCGGTCCCAACACTGCGCGCAGACAAGCCGCTGGTCGGTACCGGTATCGAACGTAACATCGCGGTCGACTCCGGTGTAACTGCTGTGGCAAAACGTGGCGGTATTATCCAGTCAGTTGACGCTTCTCGCATTGTTGTGAAAGTGAATGATGAAGAACTGGTTCCGGGTGAAGCAGGCATCGACATCTACAACCTGACCAAGTACACCCGTTCAAACCAGAACACCTGTATCAACCAGCGTCCATGTGTGATGCCGGGTGAACCAGTACAGCGCGGTGACGTGCTGGCAGACGGTCCGTCGACTGACCTGGGTGAACTGGCTCTGGGTCAGAACATGCGCATCGCATTCATGCCTTGGAACGGTTACAACTTCGAGGACTCGATCCTGGTTTCTGAGCGTGTTGTTCAGGAAGACCGTTTCACCACGATCCATATTCAAGAGCTGTCTTGTGTGGCGCGTGACACCAAGCTGGGTGCAGAAGAAATCACGGCTGATATTCCAAACGTAGGTGAGTCTGCTCTGTCTAAACTGGACGAGTCAGGCATCGTTTACATTGGTGCAGAAGTGAAAGGTGGCGACATTCTGGTCGGTAAAGTAACGCCGAAAGGTGAAACTCAGCTGACGCCAGAAGAGAAACTGCTGCGTGCAATCTTCGGTGAAAAAGCGTCTGACGTGAAAGACACTTCACTGCGTGTACCAAACTCAGTATCTGGTACCATCATCGACGTTCAAGTCTTTACCCGTGATGGTGTAGAGAAAGACAAGCGTGCGCTTGAAATTGAACAGATGCAGCTGAAAGAAGCGAAGAAAGACCTGACAGAAGAATTCCAGATCCTGGAAGGCGGTCTTCTGAACCGTGTGAAAGCGGTCCTGATCGAAGGCGGTCACGCTGAAGCGAAACTGGACTCAGTCGATCGTAAGAAGTGGCTGGAAATGACGCTGGAAGACGACGCACTGCAAACTCAGCTGGAACAGCTGGCTGAGCAGTACGACGAGCTGAAAGCGGAATTCGATAAGAAGTTCGAAACCAAGCGCCGTAAGATCACTCAAGGTGATGACCTGGCTCCTGGCGTACTGAAGATCGTGAAAGTTTACCTGGCAGTGAAACGTCGCATTCAGCCTGGTGATAAGATGGCGGGTCGTCACGGTAACAAGGGTGTAATCTCGAAGATCAACCCTGTTGAAGACATGCCTTACGATGAGAAAGGCCAACCGGTCGACATCGTGCTTAACCCACTGGGTGTACCTTCGCGTATGAACATCGGTCAGATCCTGGAAGTTCACTTAGGTCTGGCAGCGAAAGGTATCGGTGACAAGATCAACCAGATGGTGAAACAGCAACAAGAGCTGGCGAAATTCCGTGAGTTCCTGCAAGAGGTTTACTCTCTGGGTGACACTCGTCAGCGTGTTGACGTTGCATCACTGACCGATCAGGAAGTACTGACTCTGGTTGAAAACCTGCGTGGTGGTCTACCAGTTGCAACGCCAGTCTTTGACGGTGCAACCGAGCCAGAAATTAAGAGCCTGCTGAAACTGGCCGATCTGCCAGAATCAGGTCAGCTGACTCTGTTTGATGGTCGTACTGGTGACGCATTCGAGCGTCCGGTAACCGTTGGTTACATGTACATGCTGAAACTGAACCACCTTGTTGATGACAAGATGCACGCACGTTCAACCGGCTCTTACAGCCTGGTAACGCAGCAGCCGCTTGGTGGTAAAGCTCAGTTCGGTGGTCAGCGTTTCGGTGAGATGGAAGTATGGGCACTGGAAGCATACGGTGCAGCTTACACCCTACAAGAAATGCTAACCGTTAAGTCGGATGACGTTAACGGCCGTACCAAGATGTACAAAAACATCGTGGACGGTAACCACAGCATGGAACCTGGTATGCCAGAATCGTTCAACGTATTGTTGAAAGAGATTCGCTCGCTGGGTATCAACATCGAACTAGAAGACGAAGAGTAATCCACTGCCTTTCAATAGAAAGCGGATTATCTGGTAGAAAGCAGCCTGCGCTGGCAGGCTGCTTTTAACTCCTTACAGGAGCTGATTGTGAAAGACTTATTAAACTTTCTAAAAGCACAGCATAAGACTGAAGAATTTGATGCAATCAAAATCGGTCTGTCTTCACCGGACATGATTCGTTCATGGTCTTTCGGTGAAGTTAAAAAACCTGAAACGATCAACTATCGTACGTTCAAGCCTGAGCGCGATGGTCTGTTCTGTGCGCGTATCTTTGGCCCGGTAAAAGACTACGAATGTCTTTGTGGTAAATATAAGCGCCTGAAACACCGTGGTGTTATCTGTGAGAAGTGTGGCGTAGAAGTGACCCAAACTAAAGTTCGTCGTGACCGTATGGGCCACATCGAACTGGCGTCACCAGTTGCTCACATCTGGTTCCTAAAATCACTGCCATCTCGTATCGGTCTGCTGATGGATATCCCTCTGCGTGATATCGAACGTGTTCTGTACTTCGAAATGTACGTAGTTACTGAACCGGGCATGACCGATCTGGAAAAAGGTCAGATGCTGACAGAAGAAGAGTATCTGGACCGTCTGGAAGAGTGGGGTGATGAATTCACCGCTAAGATGGGTGCGGAAGCCATTAAGGACCTGTTGGGTTCAATGGATATGCATGCAGAAGCGGAACAAATGCGCGAAGAGCTGGAATCGACCAACTCTGAAACTAAGCGTAAGAAAATCACTAAGCGTCTGAAGCTGGTTGAAGCGTTCATCGCATCAGGGAACAACCCTGAATGGATGATCCTGACTGTACTGCCAGTTCTGCCGCCGGATCTGCGTCCTCTGGTACCTCTAGATGGTGGCCGTTTTGCGACGTCTGATCTGAACGATCTATACCGTCGTGTGATCAACCGTAACAACCGTTTGAAGCGTCTGCTAGAGCTGGCTGCTCCGGACATCATCGTACGTAACGAAAAACGTATGCTGCAAGAGTCTGTTGATGCGCTGCTGGATAACGGTCGTCGTGGTCGTGCGATCACAGGTTCAAACAAGCGTCCTCTGAAATCTCTTGCTGATATGATCAAGGGTAAACAAGGTCGTTTCCGTCAGAACCTGCTAGGTAAACGTGTAGACTACTCAGGCCGTTCTGTAATCACAGTTGGTCCTTACCTGCGTCTGCACCAGTGTGGTCTTCCGAAGAAGATGGCACTAGAGCTGTTCAAACCATTCATCTACAGCAAGCTGGAAACACGTGGCCTGGCTACAACGATCAAAGCTGCGAAGAAAATGGTAGAGCGCGAAGAAGCAGTGGTATGGGATATTCTGGATGAAGTTATCCGTGAACACCCAGTGCTGCTGAACCGTGCACCAACTCTGCACCGTCTGGGTATTCAGGCATTTGAACCGGTTCTGATCGAAGGTAAAGCGATTCAGCTTCACCCACTGGTTTGTGCGGCGTACAACGCGGACTTCGATGGTGACCAGATGGCGGTACACGTACCTCTGACTCTGGAAGCTCAGCTTGAAGCGCGTACCCTGATGATGTCGACCAACAACATTCTGTCGCCAGCGTCAGGTGATCCGATCATCGTTCCTTCTCAGGACGTGGTATTGGGTCTGTACTACATGACCCGTGAAAAGATCAACGTGAAAGGCGAAGGTATGTACCTGGCCAGCTCTGCAGAAGCAGAGAAGGCGTACCGTACCAAGTCAGCAGAACTGCATGCTCGCGTTAAAGTACGTATCACTGAAACTGTGGTTGATGAAGACGGTCACAGCACGACAGAAACCAAGATGGTGGACACCACGATCGGTCGTGCAATGCTATGGCAAATCGTACCGAAAGGTCTGCCTTACAGCATCGTGAACCAGAAGCTGGGTAAGAAGCAAATCTCGAACCTGCTGAACGAGGCTTACCGTAAGCTGGGTCTGAAAGACACCGTTATCTTCGCTGACCAAATCATGTACACCGGTTTTGCGTACGCAGCACTGTCAGGTGTGTCTGTTGGTATCGACGATATGGTTGTACCACCAGCGAAATACACTGAAATCACTGAAGCTGAAGAAGAAGTTCGCGAAATCCAGGAACAGTACCAGTCTGGTCTGGTTACTGCAGGTGAGCGCTACAACAAAGTGATCGATATCTGGGCTTCGACCAATGACCGCGTTGCGAAAGCGATGATGGAAAACCTGTCCTCTGAAACCGTACTGAACCGTGACGGTGAAGAAGAGCAACAAGAGTCGTTCAACAGTATCTACATGATGGCCGACTCGGGCGCTCGTGGTTCTGCTGCGCAGATTCGTCAGCTTGCTGGTATGCGTGGTCTGATGGCACGTCCGGATGGTTCAATCATCGAAACGCCGATCACCGCGAACTTTAAAGAAGGCCTGAACGTACTTCAGTACTTTATCTCAACCCACGGTGCTCGTAAGGGTCTGGCGGATACCGCACTGAAGACAGCGAACTCGGGTTACCTGACTCGTCGTCTGGTTGACGTAGCACAAGACGTCGTGGTTACTGAACACGACTGTGGTACGGTTGAAGGTGTCGACATGATGCCTCACATCGAAGGTGGTGACGTTAAAGTTGCTCTGACTGAGCTGGCGCTGGGTCGTGTCGTTGCAGAAGACGTGCTGAAGCCGGGTACCGAAGAAGTTCTTATCCCGCGTAACACCCTGATCGATGAGAAGTGGTGTCAGATCATGGACGAAAACTCGGTTGATAGCATGAAAGTGCGTTCAGTCGTAACGTGTGATTCTGACTTCGGTTGTTGTGCTCAGTGTTACGGTCGTGACCTGGCTCGCGGTCACTTGGTTAACCAAGGTGAAGCCGTGGGTGTTATCGCCGCTCAGTCTATCGGTGAACCGGGTACACAGCTGACGATGCGTACGTTCCACATCGGTGGTGCAGCATCAACAGCGGCAGCGGAAAACAGCATCCAAGCGAAGAACAATGGTTCTGTGAAACTGAACAACGCGAAATTTGTTATCAACAAAGATGGCAAACTGGTGATCACGTCTCGTGCTTCTGAGATGACCATCATCGATGAGTTCGGTCGTACCAAAGAGAAACACAAACTGCCATACGGCTCGCTGTTGAGCAAAGGTGACAACGACGCAGTTGAAGCTGGTGAAACAGTGGCTAACTGGGAAGCGCACACCATGCCAATCATCACTGAAGTGGCGGGTCGTGTTCAGTTCGTGGACATGATCGATGGCGTGACGGTTTCTCGTCAGACGGATGACCTGACTGGTCTGTCGTCAAGCGAAGTGACGGAGCCGGCTGCTCGTCCTGCAGCAGGTAAAGACATGCGTCCAGCGGTCAAACTTGTGGATGAGAATGGCAACGACGTAATGATCGCGGGCACTGATATGCCAGCGCATTACTTCCTGCCAGGTAAAGCGATCGTCAACATCGAAGATGGCGCGGAAGTTGGTGTGGGTGATACCCTAGCCCGTATTCCTCAGAAGTCTGGTGGTAACAAAGACATCACCGGTGGTCTACCACGCGTTGCTGACCTGTTCGAAGCCCGTAAGCCGAAAGAGCCTGCGATTCTGGCGGAACACACAGGTACAGTCAGCTTCGGTAAAGAGACTAAAGGTAAACGTCGTCTGGTGATCACTCGCGATAGCGGTGAGGCTTACGAAGAGATGATTCCTAAGCATCGTCAGCTGAACGTGTTCGAAGGCGAACGGGTTGAGCGTGGTGACGTGATCGCTGATGGTCCAGAGACTCCGCATGACATCCTGCGTCTGCGTGGTATCCATGCTGTGACTCAGTACATCGCCAACGAAGTTCAGGAAGTTTACCGTCTGCAAGGCGTTAAGATTAACGATAAGCACATCGAAACGATCGTTCGTCAGATGCTGCGTAAGTGTACTATCACGCATGCGGGTGACTCTGAGTTCTTGCCGGGTGAACAGGTTGAATACTCACAAGTTAAGATTGCTAACCGTGATCTGGAAGCAGAAGGCAAAGAGCCTGCACGTTTCGAGCGTGAACTGCTGGGTATCACCAAAGCGTCGCTAGCGACTGAGTCATTCATCTCTGCGGCATCGTTCCAGGAAACGACTCGCGTACTGACAGAAGCTGCGGTATCGGGCAAGCGTGATGACCTGCGTGGTCTGAAAGAGAACGTTATCGTGGGACGTCTGATCCCTGCGGGTACCGGTTTTGCGTACCATCAGGATCGTCAGGCGAAGCGTGCGGAAGCTCAGGACGGTCCGTCTGCTGAACAAGCGACTGATAACCTGGCGGCGTTGCTAAACGCTGGCTTCTCAGCCGACGAGTAATCGCTCAGCGAGACAATGAAAAAAGGCACCTTAGGGTGCCTTTTTTGTGTCTGGAGTAAAGCGAAGACAGACAGCAGGTCTTGCCGGATAAGTGTATGCCCACCTAAGTTAAACGTTGATCGTGGACACGCCTAGGCGCCGGGTGGCACCGATAAGCTGTCGGCGATCAGTTGGATCAGCTGGTCTTCTACCTCAAAACGGTATTCCATGGTTTCCCCGACGTCGGATAAGGCATTGTCGAAGTTCTCCAGATCGTCTTTTTCATCCACTGCCGAATAGCGTTCGTAGAATTCAATCAGCGGCTCAGTGGTTAACACGATTTTGGCGTAGGTTTGGTTGATCTCGTCGGTGGCGGTAAAACCGGTCGATTGCCATTTATCCATCACCATGTCGTAGATTTGGTAGTGACCTTCGGAGATATAGTCAACCAGATGTTCGCAGAAGCTGTGAATTTCAGGGGGAGAAGGGAGTTCCAGTACGGCAGATTTGTTTGCGCAGGGTTGCAGAGAGGCCAGTTTACAGTATTCAACTATCAAACGTTGCCTGGTTTCCAGCCAGTGGTCGATGACATCACTGGAGCCACCCCATTGTTCCTGCGTGTGTTTGAATTTTTTTAGCATGACCATGCCCTCATGATCGAGTCACATTCCCGTGACTATTTAACTTCGCTCAGCAAAGTGTCCATTAGAGTGTTAAGCTCTTTTGCTCACAAGAGTTTTTGCCTGAATTGTCCAGGTTGATTAACTCTGGTATGAAATTAGATTGCCAGTAAAATGAACGAACTGCAAGTTGATAGGAGTGGCGACAGTGGAAAACAGTGAAGTCAACTATGGTGACCAAGCTTACTGGTGTGTTGTATCAGGAAGTGAGCTCTGGATGGCATCCGGTATGCTACCGAAAGGAAAAGCCAGTGATTTTGAACTGCCGGCTGAACAAGCGGTGTGTATCGGTGACTATCAGGGTAACGCTGTAATGTGGCTGGATGAACACCACGTCGATCGACCACTGGAGATGGTGTCACTGCGTGATTGCCTGCACTTACCTGAACCACTGTTTTTGCTTCTCAGCAAGGCGGTGCAATACGGTCACATGACTCAGTCGATGCGCTTTTGTCCGCAGTGCGGAGGACGCAATCATCTCAATCACAATCAATTGGCAATGCAATGCGGTGACTGCCGAACACTGCATTATCCGCGGATCTTCCCGTGTATTATTGTCGCCGTCCGTGATCAGCAGCGGATATTGCTGGCACAACATCCGCGCCATCGTAATGGCATGTATACGGTGATCGCCGGTTTCTTGGAAGTCGGGGAAACGCTGGAGCAGTGTGTGGCACGTGAAGTCCGTGAAGAGACCGGTATTGAAGTGCGTAACATCCGTTATTTTGGCAGCCAGCCGTGGGCATTTCCGTCGAGCATGATGATGGGGTTTGTGGCCGATTACCACAGCGGCGTGCTAAAACCGGACTACAGTGAACTGAGTGATGCGCGCTGGTTTGAGGTGGATGAGATGCCGCCCGTCGCCCCGCCAGGGACCATTGCAAGAGCGTTGATCGAGCACACGATAGAACGCATCAAATCTGGACATCATACTGAAAAATAGGCAAAAAAAACCCTCCGGGTAGGAGGGGGTAAGTAAGATGTCGTTATGAGATGCTGAGCCTCACGGACTTAGTGAGTAATTATTGTTTTCGCTAGCGAACAAATTTTTAACATTGAAGTCAGGTGGGTGCAAATTAAGCACTGATTTAAAAGTTAATAACTTGATCCAGATTGCAAAGCCGACTGATTTTGCGAGGCGAAGAGTGTTAGAATAGCGCCCACAAAAAGCGCCTCAAATAAGTGGAATAACGGAATGACTGAATTAAAGAATGACCGCTACCTTCGTGCCTTGTTGAAACAACCTGTCGATTACACTCCGGTGTGGATGATGCGTCAGGCTGGCCGCTACCTGCCAGAGTACCGTGAAACCCGGGCGCAGGCCGGCGACTTTATGTCGCTGTGTCGCAACGCGGAGTTGGCATCAGAAGTGACTCTTCAGCCGTTGCGTCGTTTTCCACTTGATGCGGCGATTCTGTTTTCCGATATTCTGACCATCCCGGATGCCATGGGGTTGGGCCTGCGTTTCGCAGCCGGCGAAGGTCCGGTATTTGATAATCCCATCACCTGTAAGGCTGACGTGGATAAGATTGGTCTGCCTGATCCTGAGGGTGAACTGCAATACGTGATGAATGCGGTACGCCAGATCCGTAAAGATCTTAAAGGAGAAGTCCCTCTGATTGGTTTCTCCGGCAGTCCGTGGACATTGGCGACTTACATGGTCGAAGGTGGCAGCTCGAAAGCCTTCACCAAGATCAAGAAGATGATGTACGCCGAGCCGCACACGCTGCACGCGTTGCTGGATAAACTGGCCGACAGCGTGATCGAATACCTCAATGCCCAAATCAAAGCCGGCGCTCAGTCTGTGATGGTGTTTGATACATGGGGTGGGGTGCTGACGCCGCGTGACTACAACCTGTTCTCATTGCAGTACATGCACAAGATCGTCGATGGCCTGATTCGTGAAAATGAAGGTCGCCGCGTGCCCGTCACATTGTTCACCAAAAATGGCGGTATGTGGCTGGAGCAGATTGCGGCCACGGGCTGTGATGCGGTTGGACTGGACTGGACGATCAATATTGCTGACGCCAAGGCGCGTGTGGGCGAGCAAGTGGCCCTACAGGGCAACATGGATCCGTCAATGTTGTATGCCCAGCCGGAACGTATTCGTGAAGAAGTGGCATCGATTCTGGACGGATTTGGCCACGACGGGACCGGCCATGTCTTTAACCTCGGACACGGCATCCATCTGGATGTGCCGCCGGAAAACGCCGGTGTGTTTGTCGAGGCTGTCCACCAGTTGTCCCGGCCGTACCACAAATAATCACCTTCGCAAAAGCGCCTGATAAGACCAGGCGCTTTTTGCTTATAGCGTAAACTAGTCGCTATACTCAGATAAATACTCAGCGGGAATTGAATAAATCGATGAAAACACGCGATAAAATCGTTTATGCGGCACTGGAACTGTTTAATCAACAAGGTGAGCGTAATGTGACCACCAATCACATTGCGGCGCACATCGATATCAGTCCCGGCAATCTCTATTACCATTTTCGTAATAAGCAGGAGATTGTGCGGGAGATTTTCGCGTTGTACTCGGCTGAGCTGCTGGAGCGGTTCACGCCGATCCAGGGGCAGCAGGAGAGTCTGGTGTTGCTGAAACAATACCTGGACTCGATCTTCACCCTGATGTGGAAATACCGTTTTTTCTACGCCAATATGCCAGAAATTCTTCAGCGCGATCAGGTGTTGCAGGAAGAGTACATTCAGGTACAAGAGCGGCTTCAGTCTAACCTGGTTGATATCATGGGCGTGTTTGTTGAACTCGGCCTGCTTAAAGGCAGTGATGCGGACCTGAAAGCCTTGGTGACGACGCTCCACATGATTGCGTACAGCTGGTTGGGGTATCAGTCAGCGATGTCGAAAAACACCGACATCACCGAACGGGTGGTGCATCAGGGGATGTTGCAGATGATCGCGGTGGTGAAGCCAAGCGCCACTGCGCAGGGGCGGGAACAACTGCAATTGCTGGAAGATGGCGTCAAAGCCATGTATTCCTGAGTTGATCCTATCGTAACAGACTGACTTATAACCTTTTGCTCTTTGTTGCCCGGCCGTGAAACCGTTAGATTAATCTCTTTGAACGGACGTTACCGCGCGGGGTAATTGCATGCATTTTGATGTCTTCAACGGGGATGCCGACGGCATTCTCTCTCTGGTGCAACTTCGTCTGGCCGAGCCCAGGCCGGCGAGGTTGGTCACGGGCGTGAAGCGGGATATTCAGTTATTGGAGCCGCTGGACGCCGCTGATGGAGACACGCTGACGGTGTTGGACATTTCCATGGCGAAGAACCAGAGCGCGTTGTTGCGCTTGCTGAGCGCTGGCGCCAGCGTGTTTTACGCCGACCATCATCAACCGGGCGAGATTCCTACCCATCCGGCGCTGCAGGCGCACATCAACTTAGATCCGAACACTTGTACCGCTCTGATCATTGATGAGCTGTTGCAAGGGCGGTTTCACTTATGGGCGATCACCGCTGCGTACGGCGACAATCTGATCGCGCGTGCCGATGAACTAGCGACGGCGGCGGGCTTGTCTCGTGAGCAAAGGGACCCGTTGCGTGAACTAGGCACCCTGATCAATTACAATGGTTATGGGGCCGAAGTGGCGGATCTGCATGTTCATCCGGCCGAGCTGTTTCGCGCATTACTGGAGTACACTTCGCCGCTGGAGGCCATCAGCGATCCGGCGTCACCGTATCTGCGCCTAAAGCAAGCCTACGCGGCGGACATGCAACAAGTGCAGGCACTCGCAGCGGATTACGTCTCGGATAAACTGGCCGTTTATCATCTCGATGACAGTGCGGCATCGCGGCGGATTAGTGGGGTGCTTGGCAATACGTTGGCCAATCAGACGCCATCCAGAGCGCATCTGGTGGTCACCCCCAATCGCCAGGGTTCTCTGACCGTGTCGCTGCGCGCACCGCTGGACAACAAGCAGGGCGCGGCGGCGATTTGTACCCAGTTTGCCACCGGAGGTGGCCGCGAGGCGGCAGCAGGCATTAATGTGTTGCCGCGCGAAGTGTTGCCGCGTTTAATTGCGGTAATTGAAGCTTACTACTGATTATTTCAGCCAGCTTGATGGGTTCTGGGTTTTGCTGTTACGGCGGATTTCAAAATACAAGCCCGGCTGGCTCTGACCACCGGTATCACCCGCGAGCGCAATGGTTTCACCGGCGGTGACTTTATCGCCTTCTTTTTTCAGCAGCGTTTGGTTAAAGCCGTAAAGAGTCATGTCGCCTTTGCCGTGATCGAGCAGCACCACCAGACCATAACCGCGCAGGTATTCGGCAAACACCACCGTGCCCGGATACACCGCTTTGACCGCCTGACCGTAACTGGCACCGATCACCATGCCTTTCCAGTTAATTTGTCCGGTTTGATGCGAGCCATAGCTGTGCAATACCCGGCCGTTGAGTGGCCAGGGCAGGCGACCTTTCTGACGGCCGAGGCCGTCCATTGGGACGGCGTTACGCTTGGCGGCTTTGGCGATTTCGGCCTTGAGCCGGGTTTCATTGCGTTGCAGCTCTGCCAAGTAGACTTTGTTGCTGGAGATGTTGCCTTTGATCTTGTTGACGGTCTGTTTGCGTTTGGACTGTGTCTGAGCCAGTTCGTCCCGTTTGTCGGTCTGCTCTTTGAGCAGCGAGGTGATCTGTTCTTTTTCCAGCTCTAGCTGACGTTCGCTGTCGTTCAACTCTTGTTGGGTGATCTCCAGTGCTTCGATGGTTTCCGCTCGTGCTTTAGCCAGGTGCTGGAAATATTGACTCATGCGATCTTCTTCCGGATCGCTGCGCAGCAGATTCGAACCGTTGCTTTTATTCATCATGTAATAGTTTTGCAACAGTTGCGCCAGCTTGTCGCTTTGGGCGGTTTTTTGTGCTTCGAGCTGAGTGATTTTCTCTTTGAGTTTGGCAATATTGGCGTTGGCCGTGACCAGTGAAGCCTTGGTTTGTTTGATCTGGGTTTCCAGCCTGCTGATCCCAAGCTCCTGTTGCTTGAGCGATTTTTGCAGCTTATCCAGTTCGTTTTGCTGTGAGCTGAGGGATTTTTGCTGACGGGTGATTTCGCTTTTTACGCCTTTGAGCTCGTTCGGTGATACGGCGTGTGCCGGTGTCAAAGCGGATGAGACCAACATGAGTGTCGCAATAGTCAGGCTACGACGAAAAAAAACGAGCGGCGACGAAAAGCAGAAGGTCATGGTTTGTGTGGTTCCGTATCCCAGATTCAGGTAAGCCAGTATACCCAAAGACTTTTGTCAGAAGAAAGGACTATGTCAAAACTTCCTCTGTCGAACGCCGATGAAAAAAACGCCCCGCTGGTGAGCAGGGCGTGGTATCGACATCGTGTACTTATTTGTACAGTACGTCACCGGACATTTCTGAAGGAATTTCCATGTCGGTCAGTGACAACATGGTTGGTGCCAGATCCGACAGTTTGCCGCCAGATTTGAATTCCAGATCTTTGCCGCCAACGTAGATCAGTGGCACCGGCAGGTTGGTGTGCGCCGTGTGCGTGCCACCAGTTTCCGGGTTCACCATCATTTCAGCGTTACCGTGGTCGGCGGTGATCAGCAGCTGACCGTCCACTTCTTTAATGGCTTCAACTACACGGCCAATGCATTCATCTACGGCTTCACAGGCCTGAACGGCGGCGTCGTATACGCCGGTGTGACCAACCATATCGCCATTCGGGTAGTTACAGATGATCGCGTCGTACTTGCCGGATTTGATCGCTGCAACCAGTTTGTCGGTCAATTCAGGTGCGCTCATTTCTGGCTGAAGGTCGTAAGTCGCTACTTTTGGTGACGCCACCAGTTGACGCTCTTCGCCGTCAAACTCAGTTTCCACGCCACCATTGAAGAAGAAGGTTACGTGTGCGTATTTCTCTGTTTCCGAGATGCGCAGCTGAGTTTTGCCGGCTTTCGCCAGCCATTCACCGTACGTATTGTCCAGCGATGCTGGTGGGAATGCGCACAGCAGTGGAATGTCAGCGGCGTACTGAGTCAGCATCACAAAGTCGACTTGTGGGAACGCTTTGCGCTCGAACCCTTCAAAACCCGATACAAAAGTGCGGGTAATTTGGCGGGCACGGTCTGCACGGTAGTTCATGAAGATCACGGCGTCGCCATCTTGCATCGCGGCAGACTCTTGGCCTTCTGCCCGGATTTCCGTGGCTTTGACAAACTCATCGTTTTCTTCACGGGCGTAAGCGGCTTCCAGACCCGCTACCGCGGAGTCATAAGTGAAGTCGCCTTGTGCCTGAGTCAGCAGGTCGTATGCTTTTTCAACGCGTTCCCAGTTGTTGTCGCGGTCCATGGCGTAGTAACGGCCAACCAGCGAGGCGATGCGGCCCTTGCCCAGTTCAGCAAACAGCGCGTCAAAGCGTTGCAGTGAGTTTTCTGCGCTGCGTGGCGGCGTATCACGGCCATCGAGGAAGCAGTGCAGGTAGATTTTCTCCGCGCCACGTTCGGCGGCCATTTTAACCGCTGCGTAGATGTGATCTTCGTGTGAGTGTACGCCACCCGGTGACATAAGACCCATCAGGTGCACCGCTTTGCCGGCAGCGACCGCCTTATCAATGGCGTTGACCAGAGTCGGGTTGTGTTGGAATTCACCGTCAGCAATCGCTTTGGTGATACGGGTCAGATCTTGGTAAACCACGCGGCCGGCACCGATATTGGTGTGGCCCACTTCTGAGTTACCCATCTGACCGTCTGGCAGGCCAACATCCATACCGGACGCTGAAATCAGCGTGTGTGGATTGTTTGCCATCAGGCTGTCCATGACCGGAGTGTTCGCGTTGTTGATTGCGTTGCTGTCGTTGTCTTCACGGTAACCCCAACCGTCAAGAATCACCAGTGCCATTGGCTTCTTAGCTGACATAGTTATGACCTCGTCAAATTCAAAGTAACTTTAGAAAGAAATTAGCGTAATTTTACTACACTTTGAAGTGATTGCAGTAGGTTAAGATCAATGATTCTCCCTATCAATGCAATCGGAGCGGCCGAAATGATCAGAAACCACCTCAAAATGAAAATTTATTAGCAACACCCTTTATCCGGGTATTGTGGTCACGAGACCAGTATTCCGGTCCCGCACACCGCAACGACGGCTCCCAGCCAAGCGTATCGGTTAGGGCGGCGCCGAGTGTAGATCCATAGTATAGGCAATAGCATGATGGGTGTGGTCGAAGAGAGCAAGGCCACCATGCCGACGTTGCCTTCGCGCAGTGCGTAGAGGATTAAGGTCATCCCAACCGCCATGGCCAAAAAGCCGTTGATGGCGGTGATCGCAAATATTCTGACGGTCATTCGTTGGGTTGCGCGGGCCAGGCGGGCTCCGCTCAGCAGCAGTAAGGAGTGCGCGATGAATGCGGTGATCATCCGGATCGCCGAGGCCGCAATGGGATCAATATCGGTTTGCATCACAGGTTTGGCGATTATTCCACCGAGTGCCTGGCACAGTGCGGCGGTCAGCCCCAGTGCCACGCCGATCCAGACGTTGCCTTTGACGGCTTCAAGGTGATTACTGCTCTGGCCTCGGCGGCCAAAAAAGATTGCCGTCAGTACACCGGAAAACACCAGTGCAGCGCCGATCAGCTCATTGGTGGTCATGCTTTCGCTAAACAGAAAATAGCCGAGAATGGCTGAGAACACTGCGTGACAGGAGAATAGCAGCCCGGCCTGGCGTGGTCCCATCCGGTTAAGGCAGGCGAACAGCGCGGTATCACCGATAAAGATCCCGATCAGACCGGACAGCATCATTGGGGTAATGGCGTTATCTGCGACGCTTGACCAGCCTCCGGACAGCCAGGCCATCAGCGACAGAATCAAGGCCGTGCAGCCCATACGCCAACGGCTGTAAGCAAACGTGCCGAGGTGTTGTGCGGGTGTCACAGACAACAAGCTGGCGACCGCCCATAAAAACGCGGCCGCCAACGCTAACCATTCGTAACCCATGAAAAAGACGTCCTTGTACTGGGAGGGAAGTTAAGGACATCACTATGCCTCAATCAGGCCGGGTCACAAAGCAAAGATTGAGGCCGGGTGAGATCAGACTTTAAAGCGACTGATCTGCTGGCGCATTGCGTCCGCCGCTCGGTTCATGTCTGCCGCACTTTCGCTGCTCTGGATGGACTGCTGAGCCAGCGCATCGGAGGCGTCTTTGATGCCTTGTGTATTGCGACTGATGTCTTCACTGACCGCACGCTGCTCTTCCGCCGCACTGGCGATTTGCAAGGCCATATCATTGATTTCATTAATTGCAGTTGTGATTTTCGACAAGCTGTCCTGAGCTTCCTGCGCGTAGCTGACACTGGTGTCCGCCAACTGAGTGCTGGTTTGCATGCTGTCAACGGCCTGACGGGTGTTGCCTTGCAGTGTTTCAATCATGGCCCGGATCTCCTCGGTGGAGCCGTGGGTACGCTGGCTCAGTACCCGAACTTCATCCGCCACCACGGCAAAACCGCGCCCTTGCTCACCCGCACGTGCGGCTTCGATCGCGGCATTGAGGGCCAGCAGGTTGGTCTGCTCGGCAATATCCTGAATGGTGGACAGGATCTGGTTGATGCTCTGGGCGTTGTTTTCCAGCTCGCTGATGACATCGGCGGCACTGGTGACCTGATTGGCCAGGCTGATGATGGATGAGCGGTTTTGCTCGATCACCTGTTGGCCGTCCTGACAGGCACTGGCCGAGGCTTGGGAGGCCGTTGCGGTCAGTTCGGCGTGGCTGGCCACTTCGGCGGCGGTAGCCGACATTTCGTGGATCGCGGTGGCGATCTGGTTGACGTCGTTCTGCTGGTGCTCGACCCGGTCAGCAGCCTGCATAGAAAGGGAACTGGCTTGACCGGCCTGATCCGACAAAGTCTGGCTGTGATCGACGATGCCCCGCAGCATCTGCTGTAACTGGCTGAGGAACTGGTTGACGTGTGTCGCCAGTTCGCCGATTTCGTCCATCCGTTTGATGTCGATACGCTGAGTCAGATCGCCTTCCCCCTGAGACAGTTCCTGTACTGCATCAGACAGAGTTTTGAGTGGCATCAACAGGCGGGTGATGATCAATGTACTGATGGTCGCGATGATCACGTACAACACCACCGACGCGATGGCGGTAAAGGTAATCTGCTCCGAGACCGAAGCGTATGCCATCTGTTTGTCGACCACGATACCCAGAGACCAGTCGGTGTTAGGCACTGAAGCCAGATACACCAGCTGTTCGTTCTTCGCTGGCCAGTCGACAGTGGTGATGCTGCTCTGGCGGGTCAACTCGGCCACCTGACTGGCGGTCAGCGCCGGATTGAGGTTGGTCAGTGGTTTCTGACTCAGTTTTTCATCCTGATACGCCACGATGTTGTTCTGGCCATCGACCAGAAACGCAAAACCATTGTTGTCCAGACGCAGGTTGAGAACCTCTTTAATGATGTTGGTGACGGTCAGATCCGCCGCCAGTACCCCGCGTTTTTGTCCGGAAAAGGCTTTAGCAATACTGACAACGATGCTGCCATCAAAGTCCTGGTAGGGTTCAGTGATGATCAGACCGTTGCTGGCCATGGCATCCTGATACCAGGGGCGGCTGCGCGGATCGTAATCGGTGGGCCAATCTTCGGTTTTGTCGCCGTAGGCAATGCTGCCGTCATTGAAACCGGCGTACACCGAAAGGAAGTTCCCAGCCCGTTTGGTCACCAGCAGCTCGCGGTCGGCGTTGGATTGGTCTGCAATCGCCTTCTCGTTGGCGAGCATCATGTTGCTGCGCGTGGCCAGCCAGTCACTGATGTAGCGCGTGGTTGCCCGACTGGCATTTTCCATTTCCTGGCTGATGGCTGAGGTGGTTTCCTGCCTCAGTTGACTGACCGAAATCCATGCCTGAACACCGCTGACTATCGCGATGATGATCGCTATGGCGATTTGAATTTTAAACTTTATTGTGTTTCTCATTGCCTTTCCTTCATTACAGCAGAAGAGTGCCTAACAGGCCTCGATTGGGCTCATACTCCGCCTTGTTATGGTTGTGAATTGACGGAGATGCTTCACAGCATCCGCTGATAGTAGTGGATGACGGCAGTGAGTAATTTGATCGCGTCGACGTATTAAATGTGTGGATTATCGCCAAATTGCGTATATATGGGGTGGATTTGCGATGATGTGACCTCCGATCCAGAAATTCTGTCGCGGAGGTCGGAGTTACATCAGGTGAGCATCAGCGTGGCACCATACACCACCAACAGACCGATCACGCCCATGATCAGGCCGGTTTTGGCCATATCTTTACTCTCGATGAGCCCGGTGGAATAGGCGAGCGAGTTCGGCGGTGTCGATACTGGCAGAATCATCCCCAGTGAGGCCGAGAAGGCGACGATCACCAGCAACCCCTGCAGGCCACCGACGGTTGTCAGGCTGTCCATGGAACTGCCAATCGCTGCGGCGATCGGCATCAACAAGTTGGCAGTGGCGGTGTTGGACATAAAATTTGCCATCAGCCAGCACACCATCGACAGAGCAATCACCACCGCCATCGGTGACAGCGCTTCATAATGGATAGCATGAGCCAGCGCGGCTGCCAGACCGGTGTGATCCAGTGCGATGCCGATCGCGATCCCGCCGGCAACCAGCCACAATACATCCCAGTTGATCAACTTAAGCTCCTCTTTACCCATGATGCCGGTCAGGGTGAATACCGCGAGGGGAATGATCGACACCACGTATGTGTTCATGCCGTGCAGTTGTGTGGTCATCCACAACAATATGGTGGCGGCAAAGGTGACGTACACCACAATCGCGCGCCATTGCATACTGAACTGACCATTGAGTTTGAGCTCCATGCGGACCTGAGTCGACGGAAACAGCTTCTGCAGCAAAAACCAGGCGATGGTCAGTTGCAGAATAACAAACGGTAGCCCCATCATCATCCAGCTGAGAAAGCTGATGCTGTGTTCCCCTGTCAGGTATTGCAGGGCAATCGCATTAGGGGGCGTGCCGATGGGGGTCGCGATGCCTCCGGTATTGGCGGCGATGGGAATACACAGCACCAACGCTTTGATTCCCAGATCACCTTTTGGCGCTGATGCGACGATCGGGCCAAGCAGCGCCAGCATCATCACGGTGGTGGCGGTATTGGACATGAACATTGAGAACACGGCCGTGATCAGCATCAGGCCGAGCATAATGAATCTAGGCTGATTCCCGAACGGTTTTAACAACACCCGGGCCAGGTTGTTGTCCAGTTCATATTTGGAAGCGGCGATCGCCAGCGCGAAGCCACCCATGAACAGAATAATGATCGGCGAAGAAAAGGCGCTGAAAATGTCGGTATACGCTAATAGCTGCCCCAAGTCGTGGCCGCTGGGCGGCGTGCGGAACAGGTGCAGGCCTTTGTCGGAAATCATCACCAGTTCCAGAGCGATGATCAGAATGGAGGTGGCAAACACCGGCACCGGTTCCAGCACCCACAACAGAGCCGCCAGCAGGAAAATCGCCAGCAGGCGATGTTGGATCAGGGTCAGGTTGTCGATCGGTATCGCATCCATTGGCATCATCAGGACACCGAGTGGGAGCAGGAAGCAGATGAATAGCTTGATGACTGTCTCGGTTTTCATCGTCGGCATAATGCACTCTCTGATAAGGTCGATGTCATTAGCATAAGAGATGCGTGGCGGTGGGTCTTAGACCAAGCTTAGAGTTTTGATATGTCGCGGATTTTTATGCGATTGTTTTGTTTTTTATCAATAAAAAGCCCCGTGAGGTACGGGGCTTGGAAAGGTGCTGAGTGAAGGGATTATTCTGTGTCACTTTGCTCGGTTTTACGGTACGCATATGGGGCGCCCATGCGTGTCGGTGCGTTGTCCTGGATGCTGTCATCAAACCGGATGGCGTCTTTGGCGAACAGGTTGATCACGGTCGAGCCCAGTTTGAAACGGCCCATTTCCTGACCTTTTTTCAGTACCACGGACTGAGTTCCCTGCGCCGGATAATCCCAACGGTAAACGGTGTTGCCACGCGGTGGCGTGACCGTGCCTGCCCAGACCAGTTCAATGCTGCCGACGATGGTGGCGCCGACCAGAACTTGGGCCATCGGGCCGAATTCGGTATCGAAAATACACACCACACGCTCGTTGCGCGCAAACAGGTTTGGTACGTTTTCGGCCGTCAGCGGGTTGACCGAGAACAGATCGCCCGGTACGTAAATCATCTGACGCAATACCCCATCACATGGCATGTGCACCCGGTGATAATCACGTGGTGACAGGTACAGAGTGGCAAACTCACCATCGGCAAACTCGGCGGCCAGTTGCTCGTCCCCCCCCAGCAACTCCTGAGCGCTGAAGTAATGACCTTTAGCTTGGATCAGTTGGCCGTCTTCGATGGGGCCAAACTGGCTGACACACGCGTCAGCCGGGTGCGTGATGAGATCCGCCCCGTCTGCCAGCGGGCGTGCATCGTCTTTCAGTTCACGTACGAAGAACTCATTGAAGGTCTTAAAATGTGTCGGATCAGAGTGGCGCGCTTCGTCCATATTGACGTGGTATTTTTTGATGAACCAGCGGATCACAGCGGTGGTCAGACCGCCAGCCTGGGCTGACGCCAGTTTGCCCATCAGGCGGGTCAGGCCGTGCTGAGGAATCCAGTACTGCAGTCCAACTTTAATCTTGTCCATTGTGTTTCGTTCCAATGTTAATAGTCGGTTTCAAATCTTCAGGGCGCGAGATAGTACTTAAAAAGGCACCGCTTGTCAGCAGTGTCTCATCTCGCGTCGCCAAGGAGTGTGTTACAGGTCGGCTTTTTTGTTGCGGGAATACTGACGGTTGGCTTTGTTTTCCGCCATGCTTTCCAGAATGCGATGATAGTTATCAAAGCGTACTTCGCTGATCTCGCCGTTTTCAACCGCTTCACGTAGCAAACAGCCGGGATCGTCCAGATGTTTGCAGTCACGGAATTTACAGCCACCGAGGTAGGGACGAAATTCGACAAATGCCTCGGTGACTTCGTCGGCTTCCAGGTGCCACAGGCCGAATTCGCGTACGCCCGGCGAATCAATCAGATCGCCACCGGATGGGAAGTGGTACAAGCGCGCAGCGGTGGTGGTGTGTTGGCCCAGTCCCGAGTTTTGCGAGACTTCTCCTTCTTCGACGTCCAGACCTGGCATCAGGGCGTTCACCAGACTGGATTTGCCCACCCCAGACTGACCAACGAAGATATTGACGCGATCGCGCAGCTGGTCTTCGAGCTCTGTGATGCCTTCGCCGCTCTCTTTACTGACCAGCACAACTCGATAACCAATGCGCTGATATTCACTCATCCACTCGCGGTAGAGGGTACGCTGCTCTTCATCCAGCAGATCGATTTTGTTCAGCACCAGCAGCGGTACAATGTTGAGTGTCTCAGACACCACCAGATACCGGTCAATGATATTGAGAGATAGCTCCGGCAGGACAGAAGAGACGATCACCATCTGGTCGACGTTGGCGGCCACTGGCTTCAGACCGTCGTAGTAATCCGGGCGAGTCAGCACAGAGCTGCGAGGTTCGACAGCTTCCACCACACCGGAAATGCCGTCCATCGATTCCAGACCAGAACGCCAGATCACTTTGTCTCCGGACACCAGCGTTTCAATACCCCGGCGCAGATTACAGCGATGTACCTCTTTGGTCTCGGTGTCTTCGATGTCGGCGTGCTGGCCAAAGCGGGTGATAACCAACCCGGTTTTGCTGCCACCCAGCATGGTTTCGTCCCACTGAACGGTTTCTTCCTGAGTGAGCTTGCGCTTTTGATTACTTCTAACTCGTCTTACCTGACCTTTGGTCAGTTTTTTCTTCTTTGCCACAATTTGTCTCAATGATCGCAGGTGCACCGAACTATCACTGCCGGCATACACCTATCTTGGGGATCTCAATTTGGGTATAGTACCTTTTTTATCGGCAAACAAATAGGCAACGTCTCTATGTCCTTTAGTGACCAGAACTTAATCTGGGTCGATCTGGAAATGACCGGTCTGGATCCCGAAACGCACAAAATTATTGAAATCGCGACCATCGTCACCGACAGTGAACTGAATATCCTTGCAGAAGGGCCCGTGTTGGCGGTTCATCAATCGGAAGCGGAGCTGGCGAAAATGGATGAGTGGTGTACTACCACACACACCAACAGCGGGCTGGTGGCGCGGGTTCGTCAGAGCCAGATCGATGAGGCGGAAGCGGTGCGTCAGACCTTAGCTTTTCTGGAGCAGTGGGTGCCGAAAGGAAAATCACCGATTTGTGGTAACAGTATTGGGCAGGATCGCCGCTTCCTGTATCGGTATATGCCGGAGTTGGAAACCTATTTCCACTACCGATACCTTGACGTCAGCACGCTCAAAGAGCTGACCCGACGCTGGAAGCCTGAAGTGCTCGACGGATTCACCAAACAGGGCAGTCATTTGGCTCTGGACGATATTCGTGAGTCAATCGCTGAGCTAAAATATTACCGCGAAACGATTTTTAAGATATAATCGCCCGGCTGCGAAAACTCCGCTGATGGTAAAAACAACGCCAGCTGTTGCTTTGTTACCCGGAGTTGTGTGGTTTTTCGTCAAACAGAAAAAAAATGACTTTTTTTGGCGCGAAGGACTTGCATCACAAAAAAATGCTCTTATAATTCGCAGCCCTAAACGACGGAAACGTTGTTGATGCGACACTAGCTCAGTTGGTAGAGCGCAACCTTGCCAAGGTTGAGGTCACGAGTTCGAACCTCGTGTGTCGCTCCACTTTCTTTAAGCAGAAAGTACAGTTGTCATCGTACTTAACGATGAAATACGGACGCGGGGTGGAGCAGCCTGGTAGCTCGTCGGGCTCATAACCCGAAGGTCGTCGGTTCAAATCCGGCCCCCGCAACCAAATTCAGTCAATAGCATTAGCTGTTGATGTGCGACACTAGCTCAGTTGGTAGAGCGCAACCTTGCCAAGGTTGAGGTCACGAGTTCGAACCTCGTGTGTCGCTCCACTTTCTTTAAGTGGAAAGTGAGACCCTCATCGTGCTTAACGGTGATACAACGCGACACTAGCTCAGTTGGTAGAGCGCAACCTTGCCAAGGTTGAGGTCACGAGTTCGAACCTCGTGTGTCGCTCCAAATCTTCTTCAGATCAGCATAAGATCTGAATCGGTCATTTAAGACCACCGCTCTTTACTTAATGCTGCGAAGCATAAGCCCAAAACAGCGAGAGACAATCCACCTATTCGGTGGATGTTTTTTTGTCTCAAAATCTCACTAACGCATTCTTACTATGCGACCATTCCCTTATAGGGAGTGCGTTTCCGAGTACTTGTCATATTTCAATCAACAGACTTATCCACAGTGTATTCTATGTGGATAACTTGGTGGGTAAATCGATTTTTTCCTATTGACAAGCTGGATTTACAAGGATCCTTGAACTCTGTTCTGGATGAGATGAATAAATGGGCTTGGTTTAACTTGTTGTTTTTAATGGTTTTTGCGTGTTAATGGCGAATGTCAATAGTCATTAAATTCGATCTTTAAGTGATTTTTCCTTGATCTTTGTCATTTCATCGGAATGTGGCTAACTTTCTTTTTTTAGCGTACGGCTGCTGACATTCTGTAGTTTTTCCACACTGTCAAAATTTAGAGCTAGCTCAAATTCTGTACATGGCAGAAGCGGTGGTTTTATGCATCTCTTGGCATACCCTTCTGGACGATTCTGATCAGACGTTGGGTTTTTCGGTTAACGTCAGACAGCGAGGCCGGCAGCTGAGCCAGCTGTTCATTCAATGCCCACTCAATGTGAGGGGTCAGTAGCACATGCTCGTCACGACGTGCTTCCAGTGCTTCCAGAATACGTTGAGAGTAAGGGGCATTACCCAGCGCGATTGCCAGATTACGTAGCCACTGTATATGGCCAATGCGACGAATGGGTGAACCTTCCATGTTTTTCATAAACGTTGCCTCATCCCACTGAAACAGGTTGACCAGATCGGCGTTTTTAAATACCGGACGGCGGTGGAAATCACTTTGTTCAGTCAGTGAGGAGAAGCGGTTCCAGGGGCAAACCAACTGGCAATCATCACAACCGTAGATGCGGTTACCCATTGCTTTACGAAACTCAAGCGGAATGACACCTGCGTATTCAATGGTCAGGTAAGAGATACAACGTCTGGCGTCTACCACTCCCTCGGCGACGATGGCATTGGTCGGGCAGGACGTGATACAGGCGGTGCATTTACCACACTGATCCGTGCTGGGTTGATCGGTCGGCAACGGCAGGTCGATGAGTAATTCACCGAGGAAAAACCAGGAGCCGGCGTCTTTGTCCAGAATCAGTGAGTGTTTACCTGTCCAGCCCAGACCCGCTTTTTGGGCCAGAGGACGCTCGAGAATCGGTGCGGAATCCACAAACGGACGATAGCCAAATTGCCCGACTTCCTGCTCAATACGCTGACCGAGTTTTTTCAGTTGATTGCGCACCAGTTTATGGTAGTCACGTCCGAGTGAGTAGCGGCTGATGTAGGCTTGGGTGGGATCGGACAGGTTCGAAGCAAACTCGGCTTCGGGCGGCAGATAGTTCATTCGTACACTGATGACACGTATGGTTCCGGGCAACAGTTCATCAGGCCTGGCGCGCATCATACCGTGACGCGCCATCCAGTCCATTTCGCCATGGTAGCCGTTGTCCAGCCATTGTTGCAGTGTCGCTTCGTGTTGTTTCAAGTCGACGTCGCAGATGCCGACTTTCTGGAAACCGAGCTCCTGGCCCCAGATTTTTATCTTGTCCGCGAGGTGTTGAAAATCCATATTGGCGTCACTTATGCTGAAGGGGGCGAGATCTTACCGGATCTTAGAAATTGGATCTAGCTGAGAGTTGGGCGAAAAACGCGCTGAATTTATGAATATTTTCTTTTAACTTACATAACAGAGCTTGTCTCTCAATTCCCACCCAGTTTACTATTCTGGTTCTTTTGATTTTTATATAGTCAATTCTGACCCTTTAGAGAAAGTATTTCATGAGCACGAAACAATTTGCCCTCAAAGATGAACAAGCCACGATTCAGATGGGGACAGCGCTGGCCAGTCTGTGTTCTCGGCAGACCACCATTTATCTTCACGGTGATCTGGGGGCGGGTAAGACCACGTTCAGCCGTGGCTTTATTCGTGCTTTGGGTCATAACGGGAATGTAAAGAGCCCGACTTACACCCTGGTTGAACCGTATCAATTGGCAGAGTGGCAAGTGTACCACTTTGACTTGTACCGTCTGGCCGATCCGGAAGAACTGGAATTTATGGGGATTCGTGACTATTTCACCCCAGACGCCATCTGCTTAGTGGAATGGCCGGAAAAAGGCCAGGGCCTGCTCCCGGAATCGGATCTGGATATTGAACTGCGTTATGACGGTGATCAACGTATCGTACTGATCACGGCCAATAATGACTATGGAAATTCGCTGCTTGACCAATTGGAGTTATGTTGATCATTAAGCCGTTCAGGGCCTTTTTCTCCATTGTTGCCCTATTACTGACGTTTTTGCCCGGCCTGAGCTGGGCAAATGCCATTCAAGGCCTGCGGGTCTGGCCATCGCCGGACGAAACGCGGGTCGTTATCGATATGAAGAGTGAGCCGGATTACAGCTATTTCTCGCTCAGCAGCCCCGACCGTTTGGTGGTGGATCTGAAAGATGCCTCGCTTGCGACGCAACTGCCAGTGACAGTGTCTGACAGCCCGGTTTTGAAAAAAGTGCGTAAGAGCTCTCCGCCGGAGAAAAATACCTACCGCTTGGTATTTGAGCTGAAGAAGAAAGCCAACGCTCAGCTGTTTAAACTGGCGCCGACGCCGGGTGGCCAGTATGGTCACCGTCTGGTGATCGATCTGTCGCACGGGAACAGCAGTGAGAGTGCTGCGGCCAGTTCTGCGTCACCGGGCAGCGCGTCTAAGGTTAGCCGCGATGCGTCCCAATTTCTCGGTACGGCAGACATCGTCGTCGCTATTGATGCCGGTCATGGTGGTGAAGACCCAGGCTCGATTGGCCCAACGCGCAAGTATGAGAAAAGTGTCACCTTGGCGGTGGCTAAAAAGCTGGCTGACCAGATCGACAAAGTTCCGGGAATGCGTGCGGTACTGACCCGGAAAGGGGACTATTTCGTGAACCTCAACAAGCGCTCTGAAATTGCCCGGCGCAATAAAGCGCACCTGCTGGTTTCGATCCATGCGGATGCGTTCCACTCGCCTAAACCGCGGGGGGCATCGGTGTTTGTGCTGAATACCCGTCGCGCCAATACCGAGATCGCCCGTTGGGTGGAAAACCATGAGCAGCAATCGCAACTGCTGGGTGGGGCCGGTGAAGTGCTGGCAAAAAACAACAGTGACCGCAATGTCAGTCAGACGCTGTTGGATTTGCAGTTCAGCCATTCGCAAAAAGAAGGCTACAAAGTGGCCACCAATATTCTGCGTGAAATGGGCAAGGTGGCACATTTGCATAAGCGCGAGCCCGTCAATGCCAGCCTGGCGGTGCTGAAATCGCCGGACATTCCGTCGGTATTGGTGGAAACCGGTTTTATTTCCAATCCGACTGAAGAGCGCCTGCTGTTCCAGCGCAGCCACCAGGACAAACTGGCGCACGCACTGACCAAAGCGATCGTGCAGTACTTCGAAGACAACCCGCCGGAAGGCACTTTGCTTGCCAACCGGGCAAAGGTGAAAAAACACAAGGTTCAGCGTGGTGAGTCGCTGTCGGTGATCGCTCAGAAATACGGCACCTCAACCAGCGCGTTGATGAGCACTAACAAGCTGAAGAGCAGCAGCCTTAATGTGGGTCAGGTACTGACTATACCGGGTACCACCGCCGCCATCCCAGTACCGGAAGTGAAGAACCCGGTGGAAACCCAGACGATCACACACGTGGTCGAGAAAGGTGACTACCTGGGCAAAGTGGCGGCGAAATACAAAGTCAGTGTGGCGGCGATCAAGCGGGAAAATAACTTGCGCTCTGATACCTTGAAGTTAGGGCAGAAACTTAAGATCACCGTCAGTCTGAAAGACGTACCACTGCGGAAACATAAAGTGCAGCGCGGTGATTACCTCGGCAAGATTGCTTCGCAGTACAATGTGTCGGTCGATAGCATTCGCAAAGCAAACAAGTTACGATCCGATACCCTGACCGTGGGTCAGGTGCTGATCATTCCAAATAAGTAACATACGCTATGACGATCAAGATCCTGCCAGCACGATTGGCCAACCAGATAGCCGCAGGCGAGGTGGTAGAACGCCCCGCCTCAGTGGTTAAAGAACTGGTGGAAAACAGCCTCGACTCGGGGGCGACCCGCATTGATATTGATATCGAGAAAGGGGGGGCCAAGCTGATCCGTATCCGGGACAACGGCAAAGGGATCGTCAAAGATGAGCTCGGGCTGGCGCTCAGTCGCCATGCCACTTCCAAAATCCATACACTGGATGATCTGGAAGCGATCATGAGCCTCGGTTTTCGTGGTGAGGCGCTGGCCAGTATCAGTTCCGTGTCGCGTCTTACGCTGACGTCGCGCCCGGCGACGCAAGAAGAGGCGTGGTCTGCGTATAGCGAAGGCCGTGACATGGCGGTGAAGCTGACGCCGGCAGCGCACCCCATCGGTACCACGGTGGAGGTGCTGGATCTGTTCTTCAATACGCCTGCCCGGCGTAAATTTCTTCGTACCGAAAAGACCGAATTCAGTCATATTGATGAGTTGCTCAAACGAATTGCGCTCAGTCGCTTTGATGTGTCAATCAATCTGCGTCACAACGGCAAACTGATGCGCCAGTATCGGGCGGCCAAAACCGAGGCGCAGACGGAAAAACGCATCGCGGCAGTTTGCGGCAACCCGTTTGTACGTCATATGCTCAAGATTGAGCTGGCGCATCAGGGGCTGAAACTGTGTGGCTGGATCACCACACCGGAAGGCGCGCGCCAGCAAAGCGATTTGCAGTTCTGCTACGTTAATGGCCGGATGATGCGTGATAAGTTGATCAATCATGCTATCCGGCAGAGTTATGAAAATAGTCTGCGTCCGGATCAGTTTGCGGCCTATGTGCTATTCATTGAGTTGGATCCGCATCAGGTCGATGTGAACGTGCATCCGGCCAAGCACGAAGTTCGCTTTCATCAGGCTCGCTTGGTGCATGACTTTATTTATCAGGCGCTAACTGACGCCTTAGTTCAGAGCCAGCACATTGCCGCGCCTTCGGTGAGTGAATCCGCGTATCATGTGGCAGAGCCTCAACAGGCCGTCAACGAAGAGAGCGTGACGTCGACGCCAACTCCGGAGCCTGAGGCGAGCGATACTGCCCGGACGGTGCCACAGCAGGTGTATCAGGCCATCGATAACACACCGGCGTATCCGGGGAGAGCGGGCTATGAACGTCGTGTTGAGTCGTCGGAGCGGGTATCAAATCAGGCGACTAGCTCTCGTGACTGGGTTGACTCCCCCAAACCGGCGTCGACGAATAAGTCCCGTGAGCGAAGCGTCGAGAGTGCTCCCAGCCATCAGGAGTTGCAAGCGTATCGCGAGTTATTGACCACGCCAGACATCCCGGCTGCGCAAGTCCATGATAGTGCGACAGCCGAGTATCAGGCTCAGGCTCGCGTCGAGTCGCTGGGTAAGGCGATTACGGTGGTGCAGCAGCAGTACTTAGTGATGGGCAACAAACACCTGTGTGTCTTAGTGGCACTGGCCCGGGCGGAGTGGCTGAGAAATCGTGGGCAGTTGGAGGTGCGGGCACAAGCACTCAAAGCGCAACCGCTGTTGGTGCCGTTGTCTCTCAAGCTGTCGTCAGCGACGTTGCAGCATATCGAGCAGGCGAATCGTTTGTATCAACAATTTGGGATTGAGTTTAAAGCACGTAATAAAGAAAGTGTGCTGGTGATGGGCGTGCCTCAACCGCTGCGACAACAAAACTTACAACACTTAATCCCAGATCTGGTATCTTACGCCGCTCAGTTAGTCGAACAGGGTGACACTCCCGATGTTTGCTTTGACCGAGTGGCATGCTGGTTGGCCGATCAGATCACGCAGGTAAAAAGCGACTACACTCTGTCGGAAGCGATCCAAATCGTGGCGGAGTTGGAACAACTCTGGCAAGGCCAGTTACCTTTGGACGATACTCGATTTGTCCGTCCGGTCGATTTTTCCGTGACGATCGCGGCGCTGTTAGCAAAATAATCAAAGAGATCATGAACAAACAATTACCTCTGGCCCTGTTTTTGATGGGGCCAACGGCATCAGGCAAGACAGAGCTGGCGATCCGGTTGCGTCAGCAATATCCGGTTGAGATCATCAGCGTGGATTCTGCTCTGATCTACCAGCAGATGGACATTGGCACCGCCAAACCCGATGAAAGAGAACGGGCACTGGCACCGCATCGCCTGATTGACATCCTCGATCCCAGTGAATCTTACTCGGCGGCAGACTTTCGGCGTGATGCGCTGCGCGAGATGGAGGCGATCGTGGCGCAGCGCAAGATCCCATTGCTGGTCGGCGGCACCATGCTGTATTACAAAGCGTTACTTGAAGGTCTATCACCCCTTCCTGCTGCAAACCCTGAAATTCGCCAGCAAATTGAACACGAAGCATTGACTCAGGGCTGGCAGGTGCTGCACGATCAGCTCACAGAGATTGATCCTGTCTCGGCACAACGAATCCACCCGAATGATCCACAAAGATTGTCCCGGGCATTGGAAGTTTACCGAATTTCAGGTAAAACTCTTACTGAGTTGACCCAGACCAAAGGCGAGAGCCTGCCGTACCGGGTCAAACAATTTGCGATAGCTCCCAAGGAAAGGGCTGAGCTCCACCGTCGGATTGAACTGCGTTTTGACAAAATGATCGAAGCGGGCTTCGAAGATGAAGTTCGGGCATTATATGCCCGGCCGGATCTTCACCCGGATCTGCCGTCGATTCGTTGTGTCGGTTACCGACAAATGTGGGACTATTTGGATGGGCACTGCACGCTGGATGACGCGATCTTTCGTGGTATCTGTGCAACCCGCCAATTGGCCAAGCGACAGGTTACCTGGTTGCGCAGCTGGGATAACTTAACTTGGTTGGATAGCGAGAACCTTGATCACGCGTTGGAAACCCTCTCAAATGCAATAGCATCTGATTGAAAACGCTGTGTATAATGTGATCGCTTTTGCGTGATTGTACCCTGTAAAGGATCTGTTACTTGAATTTTGAAAGGTTTGGCATCATAACAAGTAACGCACGGGGTGTTTTTTATGTTCGTTTAGCTCAGATGCGAAGGCCGCACCAGTATTGCCAGTGCACCAATAGCTAAATAATTACAACTATATTCAAAATAAGGAAAAATATAATGGCTAAGGGGCAATCTCTACAAGACCCATTCTTAAACGCACTACGTCGTGAACGTATCCCTGTATCAATTTACCTGGTTAATGGTATTAAGCTGCAAGGTCAAATCGAATCGTTCGACCAGTTCGTTATTCTACTGAAAAACACCGTCAATCAGATGGTTTACAAGCACGCGATCTCAACCGTTGTTCCGGCTCGCCCAGTGAGCCACCACAGTGGTGATCGTGCACCATCTGATCGTCAACAAGATAAAACGTCTGAAGAGTAATCTCTGAGTCGTTTGATCTGTAAAAACTTAAGGAGTTGATTGCTTGTTTGACCGTTATGAAGCCGGTGAGCGAGCCGTACTTGTTCATATCAACTTCACGCAAGAAGGAGAGTGGGAAGACCTGAGCGAATTTGAAATGCTGGTCTCTTCCGCGGGTGTCTCGACACTACAGGTGATCACCGGTAGTCGTCAGGCACCTCATCCTAAATACTACGTTGGAGAGGGTAAAGCCCAGGAAATTGCACAAGCGGTGCAGTTAGCTGGTGCAGATATCGTGATATTCAATCACGCCCTCTCTCCTGCCCAAGAACGTAACCTGGAACAACTGTGTAAGTGCCGCGTGCTTGATCGCACCGGTCTGATCCTCGACATCTTCGCTCAACGCGCACGTACCCATGAAGGTAAGCTGCAAGTCGAACTGGCACAGTTACGTCATATTTCCACCCGTCTGATCCGTGGTTGGACCCACCTTGAAAGACAAAAAGGGGGGATAGGTTTACGTGGTCCTGGTGAAACGCAGTTAGAAACAGACCGTCGTCTGTTGCGTGAACGCATTAAAGCGATTTTGCGACGCTTGGAAAAAGTGGCCAAGCAACGTGAGCAAGGGCGCCGAGCAAGACACCGAGCTGAAATTCCGACGATCTCGCTGGTGGGTTACACCAACGCGGGGAAGTCGACCCTATTTAACCGAATCACGGAAGCGGGGGTGTACGCCGCTGACCAGTTGTTTGCCACATTGGATCCGACATTGCGCAAGATTGAACTGGATGATGTCGGTACCGCGATCCTGGCCGATACCGTTGGATTTATTCGTCACCTGCCACACGATTTGGTCGCGGCTTTTAAAGCGACGTTACAAGAAACGCAGGAAGCTGACATTTTGTTACATGTTGTCGATGCGAGTGACGACCGTTTTCGTGAGAATATTCAAGCTGTTCATGAAGTGCTTGAAGAGATCGATGCCCACGAAGTGCCCGCACTCGTGGTAATGAACAAAATCGATAATCTGGACGATCAACAGCCACGTATAGAAAGGGATGAGGAAGGCGTCCCGCGTACCGTTTGGGTATCGGCGATGGAAGGCCGTGGTATTGAGCTGCTGTTTGATGCACTGACCGAACGTCTGGCCAGTCAGATGGTGCAGTACCGTCTGCAAATACCGCCACAATATCAGGGCCGGTTGCGCAGTACGTTCTTCCAGATGAACTGTATTCAGAACGAAGAATACGATCCGGACGGTAATCTGTTGATCGATATCCGAATGCAACAGGTAGATTGGTCTAGACTTGAAAAAAGAGAAGGGGCAGTTTTACGTGACTTTATAGTTACTTAAAGGACTGCTACAGTATAACGTCATATCTAATGATGGAGCTTTCTAATGGCGTGGAATGAGCCTGGTAATAACAACGGCGATAAAGGCCGCGATAAAGACCCATGGGGTAATAACAATAATCGTGGTGGTCGTGATCAAGGACCGCCAGACTTAGATGAAGTCTTCAACAAGCTGAGTCAAAAGCTGGGTGGAAAGTTTGGTAAGAAAGGCGGAGGCAAAGGCCCGTCCTTCGGTGGTGGCGGTGCGCTGGGTTTCGGCGTCATCGCAGCAATTGCCGTGGCAATCTGGGTATTCTCCGGCTTCTACACCATAGGTGAAGCTGAACGTGGTGTCGTACTGCGTCTGGGTAAATACGATCGTATCGTCGATCCGGGCCTGAACTGGCGCCCACAGTTTATCGATGAAGTGACCCCGGTTAATGTACAGGCGATTCGCTCGCTACGCGCATCCGGTTTGATGCTGACCAAAGATGAGAACGTGGTCACGGTATCGATGGATGTTCAGTACCGTGTCGCGGATCCGTACAAATACTTGTACCGGGTAACCAACGCAGACGACAGCTTGCGTCAGGCGACAGATTCGGCACTGCGTGCTGTGATTGGTGACTCTTTGATGGACAGCATTCTGACCAGTGGCCGTCAGCAAATTCGTCAAAGCACTCAGGAAACGCTGAACGACATCATCGACAGCTACGACATGGGTCTGACGATTGTTGACGTCAACTTCCAGTCCGCGCGTCCACCAGAGCAAGTCAAAGATGCGTTTGATGATGCGATTGCCGCGCGTGAGGATGAAGAACGTTTCATCCGTGAAGCGGAAGCGTACAAAAACGAGATCCTGCCCAAAGCGACCGGTCGTGCTGAACGTCTGAAGAAAGAAGCGCAGGGTTACCGCGAACGCATCATCAATGAGGCGGAAGGTCAGGTGGCCCAGTTTGATAAGCTACTGCCAGAGTATCAGGCAGCGCCGCAAGTGACTCGTGAGCGTCTCTATCTGGATACCATGCAGGAAGTGTACTCTCGTTCGTCAAAAGTGCTGATCGACTCTAACTCCAGCGGTAACCTGCTGTACCTGCCGATCGATAAACTGACCGGACAAGACAGTCAGGGCTCCACCAAACGCAGCAGTAAGGCATCGTCCAGCTATGACAAAATCGAGCTTGAATCTGAGCGCAGTGACGCGTCTCAGTCTGACTCCTCATCTCGTTCAACCGGTTCACGTCAAGGGAGATACTAAGAATGCGTAAGTTAATGATCCCTCTATTGGTGTTCGTGTTGGCACTGATGCTGATGTCGCTGTTTGTGATTCCGGAAGGTGAGCGTGGTATTGTGATCCGATTTGGCCGAGTGCTGAAAGACGATCAGAACATGTCTCACATCTACGAACCGGGTTTGCATCTCAAACTGCCTCTGTTTGATCGCGTTAAAACACTGGATGCCCGTATTCAGACCATGGACGGCCGTTCAGACCGTTTCGTGACTTCTGAGAAAAAAGACGTCATCATCGACTCTTACGTGAAATGGCGTATTGAAGATTTCGGTCAGTACTACCTGGCAACCGGTGGCGGTAACACTCTGACCGCAGAAGCCTTGCTGGAACGTAAAGTGACCGATGTACTGCGTTCTGAAATCGGTTCACGTGAGATCAAACAGATCGTCTCGGGCCCACGTAACAACGACGTGCTGCCAGACAGTGCGGACGCGGATGTGGTGACCACCGAAGCGGCCAAAGAAGCGTTGGAAATCGATGGTCAGCGTGATCAAATCATGGATGAAGTGTTGAATGACACCCGTGAAAGCGCAATGAAAGACCTTGGTGTTCGCGTAGTAGATTTCCGTATGAAGAAAATCAATCTGCCGGATGAGATCAGTGAGTCGATTTACCGCCGTATGCGTGCTGAACGTGAGTCTGTGGCACGTAAGCACCGCTCACAAGGTCGTGAGAAAGCGGAAGTGATCCGTGCTCAGGCGGAGCTGGAAGTGGCGACCATTCTGGCCGAAGCGGACAAAACTGCCCGTGTGACCCGCGGTGAAGCGGATGCACAAGCAGCGAAGATCTACTCTGACGTGTACAGCAAAGATCCGGAGTTCTTTGCCTTCCTGCGCTCATTGAAAGCGTATGAGAAGTCATTCAGTGAGAAGAGCGACATTCTGGTCTTGGATCCGAAGAGCGACTTTTTCCGTTACATGAAAGACTCCAACGGCGCCGTTCAAAAATAACCGCGTCCGATAGTATGTCAAAGGCTCCTGAAAAGGAGCCTTTGTTGTTTGGTCATCGCGATAATGGAGAAACACATGGCGAAATCATTATGGCTGGCATTTGGCCTGGTGCTGATCGTTGAAGGGCTGGGGCCATTACTGGCACCAAATGGTTGGCGGAATATGGTGGCGCAGCTGAGCCTGCAACCCGACAACCAGTTACGCCGGATAGGCGGTTGCCTGGTCGTCGCGGGAGCGGTGATCGCTTACTGTGTTTGGTAAGCGATGGTTTAATAGTGCGGGGGCGGAGTCTCTTCCGATGGGTCGGCCAGTTGTGAGGTATCCATCGTCTTCAGTTTACCGACCATGAACTTCATCTGTTCCTGCATTTTGCTGATCAGCAATTGTTGCTGACTCAGCGCTGCGTTTAATTCTTCAATACTCTGTTCCTGAAACGCCAATTGGCATTCCATATCGTTGATACGCTGCTCAAGCTGCTGGACGTAATTTTCTGTCATCACTCATCATCCATTTTCCACGCCTGGGCAATGCCGGCGGATGTCCCGCTGACGACCCGGTGTTGATTATCAAAGGCAGCATCATACACGACTGCACGGGGAGGGCGAGTATCTTTACGCGGTTCCGCTTCAAAACCGGCCAGTCGTTTGCCGCTGTCTGTATCCCAGACCATGATCCGACTGGAAGGCGTGCCGGTGAGCAGACGGCGACCGTCATCGGAAAAACGAGCGGTTGAGAAAATCAACTGACGTGAGAATGAACGCAGTCGGGAGACCTGTTCACCAGTACGCAAATCCCAAATCAGTGCCTGATTGCCCCCATCCGACGTAAACGCCAGCAGACCATCGCGTTGCAGCGCAACCCGACTGATGCGTTGTTCGTGTTCAAATTTACGCAGTATTTTGCCACTTTGTGTATCCCACAGGTAAGCTATGTAGTCGTTGCCGCCCGTCAGTGCGTAGCGCCCGTTGGGCGACAACGCGACGCTGTTCACTTTTTCATTGTGCGCCAGGAACTCCAGTCGGCGTCCGGTGACTAAGTTGACGTAAATGGCTTTACCGTTGGATAACCCCAACAGGGCGCGCTCGCCATTATTAGAGATATCGACATCGCGGATTAAGCCGTCGGAAATCGACCACAAGCCCTTGGCTTGCGACCAGCCGAGATCCCACACCGCGAAATTGATCTGGCTGGCGGTGATCGCGTAGCGCCCGTTATCGGCAATACGGATGCGCGACACAGTGCTCGCCTGTGGATCCTGCGCGCCCAAATCGGCCAGTTTCTCGCTGGCGTAGAGATCCCACAGCACCAACTGATGCTGCTTGGAATAAATGAGTGCAAACCGGGCATCGCGGCTCAGCGCGAACGCGGTGGTGCCATCTGGCTCCAGCTCCCATTTTTGCTCTTCACTGCTGGAGAAGAAGCAGCCATTTAACAGGCTAATGACAATAACCAGCAGGAATCTGTGAAAAATTATTCGCATCAAGTCTAATTATCCGCTTGGTGTAAAGACAATCGGTATACATATGGCTATATTGGTACAACAACGTCAGGCACTCCAGTCTTAAGCAGAGATTTGTGCACAATGACAAACACTTAGCCAATCAATTGGAGAAATAAATGAAATCTATTTTTAAAGTGTCATTGCTAGCGGCCACTGTCGCACTAGCGGTTGGCTGTCAGAAAGAAGAAGAACCGAAAGCCACCACTGCTCCGGCTGCAGAGCAGACCGAGCAAGCAAGCGCTGACACGACGGCGACTGAATTCAAAACCGAAGATGATAAAGCGGCGTATGCCATCGGTGTTTCGTTTGCCAACTACCTGAGCACCAGCATTGAGAAGCCGGGCGAGCTGGGAATTAAACTGGATAAAGCGCTGGTTCTGCAAGGTATTGAAGACGTGTTTGCCGGTAAACCGCAAATGAATGAACAGGACACACGTACCGCTCTGGAAGGTTTGGATAAGCGCGTAGCTGAAACCATGAAGCAGCAGGCTGACGAAAAATCAGCAGCCAACAAAAAAGCCGGTGATGAGTACCGTGCCGAATTTGCGAAACAAGACGGCGTCAAAACCACTGAATCGGGCCTGATGTTCAAAGAGCTGAAGCCTGGCACGGGTGAGAAGCCAAAAGCGACCGATACCGTTCAAGTGCACTACAAAGGTACTTTGATCGACGGCACTCAGTTTGACAGCTCCTATGATCGTGGTGAGCCAGCGACGTTCCCGCTGAACCGCGTGATCCCAGGCTGGACGGAAGGTGTACAACTGATGCCAGTCGGCTCGAAATTTGAGTTTGTTATCCCGCCAGAGCTGGCTTACGGCGAGCAAGACACACCAACCATTCCGGCGAATTCAACGTTGGTGTTTGAAGTTGAACTGCTGAAAGTGGAAAAACCAGCAGAAAAAACCACCGACAGCGACGCGCAGTAATCGGCAGCATACGTCGCTAAGGCCTGACAATGTCAGGCCTTTTTTGTGCCCGTGTCACGGCGAAAGCGTGAATAAATATTTGTCCTAAATCACTAGTCGGCGAGTTAGAGGGAGGTGATATTCAAAATTTCTGATAAACTTACGTCAATTTGTTGATTTTTCGCTCTAAGGCCAGACAACAGTGACAACGACAGAAAGCTTGAATACCGAGATGTTGCTCGAAATGGAATCCGTCAATGTGATGCCGTTCAGTGATCATGACAAAATTATTTTAAAGTCGTATGAGGCGGTGGTCGATGGTATTGCCAGCCTGATCGGCCCGTTCTGTGAGATTGTGCTCCACTCTCTGGAGGATCTGAATACCTCTGCGATTAAGATTGCCAACGGTGAGAACACCGGTCGTCAGGTCGGCTCGCCGATCACGGATCTGGCACTGAAAATGCTCAAAGACATCGAAGGCTCAGAACGTAATTTCTCTCGCTCCTACTTCACCCGGGCCAAAGGCGGCGTGTTGATGAAGTCGATCACAGTGGCGATTCGTAATGGCGACAACCGGGTGATTGGTCTTCTGTGTATCAACGTGAATCTGGACGCGCCGTTTTCTCAGGTCTTACAGTCATTTATGCCCACCGAAGAGGCCAAGCAGGCCGCCTCTTCGGTCAACTTTGCCAGTGATGTCGAAGAGCTGGTGGATCAGACGGTGGAACGCACCATTGAAGAGATCAATGCCGACAAATCGGTGTCCAATAACACCAAGAATCGTCAGATCGTGATGGAGTTGTACGATAAGGGGATTTTTGACATTAAGGATGCGATCAACCGTGTTGCGGATCGCCTCAATATTTCGAAACACACCGTTTATCTGTATATCCGCCAGCGCAAAACTGAGGATGACGAAAGTTGATGGCGCTGAGTTATACCCTGGTGGTCAACGGACCGCTGTATGGCACCCAGTCAGCCCGCAGCGCCTATCAGTTTGCGTGCGCATTGTTGGCGAAAGGTCATACCCTTCGCAGTGTGTTTTTTTATCGGGAAGGTGTGAGCAATGGCAGCCGTTTAAGTGTACCGGCCAATGATGAGTTTGATTTAAGCAACGCCTGGCAGACGTTGGCCCGTCAACACAACGTGCGTCTGGAAACCTGTGTGGCGGCTGCCCTGCGCCGGGGCATTGTCGGTCAGGACGAAGCGGCCCAACACGGTTTAAGCGCCGATAACCTGGCGGATGGGTTTCATCAGGCCGGTTTAGGCAGCCTGGCGGAAGCTTTGCTGACCCAGGACAGAGTGGTGCAGTTTTGAGTTTGTTAACCTATTTATTTCGCACGGCGCCACATGGCAGTAATGCCGGCCGCGAAGGCATCGATGCACTGCTGGCCGCATCGGCGTATTGTGAAAACATCAGCGTGATTTTCCTCGGGGATGGCGTATTACAGCTGTTGCAGGGCCAACAGACCGATGACATTCTCGCTAAAAACTATGCGCCGATGTTGAAACTGTTTGATCTGTACGACATTGAGCAGGTGTATGTTTGTCAGTCATCGCTGAGCGAACGTGGTTTGGCTCAGGCCGATTTGGTGCTGCATGCCGAGCGATTGACGCGTGAGCAAATCGCACAGCGTCTCACTCAGGCTGGTAAAATCCTGACATTTTAAGGTGGTAGTATGCTCCATATGATCAAATCTTGCCGCGCTCTGAGTGAAGCGGTGCAGTACGTCTCTGGTGATGACGCTCTGCTGCTGATCGAAGACGCCGTGTACGCTGCCAATGGCCAGCATCAGGACTTCAGTTTACTGATGCCGTTTACCGCCTTTGTACTGCACGCCGATGCGCAAGCGCGTGCGATTAGCAACCGCATCAGCCCGTCAGTGACGGTGGTCGACTACAGCGGATTTGTTGATCTGACAGCCGCACACACGCACACCATGACCTGGGATTGATTGCGCACGACCTGAACCTACGTCGTCGCAAGGGCGGCGTGCTGCTCGTGCCTGGCCCGAGTGGGTAAATTTTGCGCAAAAAAGATCTGTATATTTCTTGACACACATCCCACTGCTGCATAGAATTTTGCGTCCCTAATTACCATTGGTGTTTGGGGATTAGATTTTTCACAAAGCTTACTTTCAAGTAAATCAGGAGCTAGTTAATGGCAACTATTAACCAGTTGGTACGCAAACCACGTGCAAAGCAAGTTGTTAAAAGCAACGTGCCTGCACTAGAAGCGTGCCCACAAAAACGTGGTGTATGTACTCGTGTTTACACTACTACACCTAAAAAACCTAACTCAGCACTTCGTAAAGTTTGTCGTGTACGTCTGACAAACGGTTTTGAAGTAACATCGTACATCGGCGGTGAAGGTCACAACCTTCAAGAGCACAGTGTTGTTCTGATCCGTGGTGGTCGTGTTAAAGACCTTCCAGGTGTGCGTTACCACACTGTTCGCGGCGCACTTGACTGTGCTGGCGTAAATGACCGTAAACAAGGTCGTTCTAAGTACGGTGTGAAGCGTCCTAAGTCTTAATGCGTCTTTTTTATAAAGAAAGCGTTAAGTAAGGCCAAACACTTATTTTCAATTTTAATTTTTTGAAAAAACTGAAAAGTTTTGGATAAAACCTGAAGAAGACAACGGAGATAAATCCATGCCACGTCGTCGCGTCATTGGTCAGCGTAAGATCCTTCCAGATCCAAAGTTCAAATCTGAACTGCTGGCAAAATTCGTTAACATCCTAATGGTTGACGGTAAGAAATCTACTGCAGAAAAAATCGTTTACACTGCACTAGATGCTATGGCTGAAAAGTCTGGTAAAGACCACTTAGCTATTTTTGAAGAAGCTCTTGAAAACGTTCGCCCAGCGGTTGAGGTTAAATCTCGCCGTGTTGGTGGTTCAACTTACCAAGTACCTGTAGAAGTACGTCCGGTTCGCCGTAACGCACTTGCTATGCGTTGGTTGGTTGAAGCTGCGCGTAAGCGTGGTGAAAAATCTATGGCTCAACGCCTGGCAGCTGAAATGCTGGATGCGTCTGAGAACAAAGGTACTGCTGTTAAGAAACGTGAAGACGTTCACCGTATGGCAGAAGCGAACAAAGCATTCGCTCATTACCGCTGGTAATACCTTCTGTGCTGCGAGGTTCTCTCGCAGCACATTTCTTTACTCTAAGGTGTACCTTAGTAAGAGGATACAATCGTGGCTCGTAAAACTCCTATTGAGCGCTACCGTAACATCGGTATCTGTGCTCACGTAGATGCAGGTAAAACAACCACAACTGAGCGTATTCTGTTCTACACTGGCCTTTCTCACAAAATCGGCGAAGTTCACGATGGTGCAGCGACCATGGACTGGATGGAGCAGGAGCAGGAGCGTGGTATCACTATCACCTCAGCTGCGACTACGACCTTCTGGCGTGGTATGGAAGCACAATTCCAAGATCATCGCATCAACATCATTGATACCCCAGGACACGTTGACTTTACGATCGAAGTAGAGCGCTCTCTTCGTGTACTTGACGGTGCAGTGGTCGTATTCTGTGGCTCATCTGGTGTTGAACCTCAGTCTGAAACTGTTTGGCGTCAAGCTGACAAGTACCACGTTCCTCGTATGGTGTTTGTCAACAAGATGGACCGTGCAGGCGCAGACTTTCTACGCGTTGTGGACCAAATTAAACATCGTCTTGGTGCGAACCCGGTTCCAATCCAATTGAACATTGGTGCGGAAGACGAGTTCAAAGGTGTCATCGACCTTATCAAGATGAAAGCAATCAACTGGAATGAAGCCGATCAAGGCATGTCGTTCACGTACGAAGACATTCCAGCGGATATGCAAGAACTCGCAGAAGAGTGGCGCAACCACATGGTTGAAGCGGCCGCGGAAGCAAGTGAAGAGCTGATGGACAAGTACCTGGAAGAAGGTGAATTGTCTGAAGCGGAAATCAAGCAGGCACTGCGTACCCGTACACTGAACAACGAAATCGTGCTGGCCACTTGTGGTAGTGCGTTCAAGAACAAAGGTGTACAGGCCGTACTGGATGCTGTGATCGAATTCTTGCCATCGCCAGTCGACGTGCCGTCTATCAAAGGCATTGACGAAGATGAGAACGAAGTTGAGCGTCACGCTGACGACAACGAACCGTTCTCTGCATTGGCCTTTAAGATCGCCACTGACCCGTTCGTGGGCACGCTGACCTTTATGCGCGTTTACTCCGGTGTGGTGAACTCCGGTGATTCTGTTTACAACTCAGTCAAACAGAAGAAAGAACGTTTCGGTCGTATCGTACAGATGCACTCGAACAAGCGTGAAGAGATCAAAGAAGTTCGCGCAGGCGACATTGCTGCGGCAATTGGCCTGAAAGACGTGACAACAGGGGATACGCTGTGTGACACCAACCACAAAGTGGTGCTGGAACGCATGGAGTTCCCTGAACCGGTAATCCAGATCGCGGTAGAGCCTCGCTCTAAAGCTGATCAGGAGAAGATGGGTATCGCGCTGGGTAAACTGGCGGCAGAGGATCCTTCTTTCCGCGTGGAAACCGACGATGAAACTGGCCAGACTCTGATTTCTGGTATGGGTGAGCTTCACCTCGACATCATCGTGGATCGTATGAAGCGCGAATTCAGCGTCGACTGTAACGTAGGTAAACCTCAGGTTGCTTACCGTGAAACCATTCGTGGTAGCACGGAAGTGGAAGGCAAGTTTGTTCGTCAGTCTGGCGGTCGTGGTCAATACGGTCACGTTTGGCTGAAACTGGAACCGGCTGAACCTGGTGAAGGGTTTGTCTTTGTTGACCAAATCGTGGGTGGTGTGATTCCGAAGGAATACATCAGTTCAGTATCGAAAGGTGTTGAAGAACAGATGAACAGCGGTGTGTTGGCGGGCTATCCGGTACTGGATGTCAAGGCAACCCTGTTTGACGGTTCTTACCACGATGTTGACTCCAGCGAAATGGCGTTTAAGATTGCCGGCTCGATGGCCTTCAAGAAAGGTGCACTGCAAGCGCAGCCAGCTCTTCTTGAACCAATGATGAAAGTTGAAGTAACCACTCCGGAAGACTGGATGGGTGATGTGGTGGGTGACCTGAACCGTCGTCGCGGCATTATCGAAGGTATGGATGAAGGCCCTGCTGGCCTGAAGATCATCCGTGCTCAGGTTCCGCTTTCCGAAATGTTCGGTTACGCAACTGACCTACGTTCTGCAACTCAGGGCCGTGCGTCCTACTCGATGGAATTCTTCGAGTACGCTGAGGTACCTAAGAACTTTGCAGAAGCGATTATCGCGGAACGTGGTTACTAATAGGGCGGAACAGGCTGAACTTTTTCCGAGATCAGGCCGCCCAAATATTGCGCTGGCGAACGTTGGCGCATAAAATAGCAATTTCTGGCGCGCCGTGATCAATAAAGATCGCGGCGAATCATAACTAGGAAGGAACACGATCG
>NZ_BATJ01000028.1 GCF_000467125.1 Vibrio proteolyticus NBRC 13287
GCGTAAGTTTTTCCCATCGGTGTGAAATTCTTACCGCTTCGGATTTTAGATTTGTTTACTGATTTTTCTATATTACTGATTTTTAATGGTTAGTTTTGTTGGCACGGCTTTCGCTACCTTGTATTCAACCTCTTCTAATCACTAAGGAGCGTATGATGAAAAAGCGTAATCAAAAAGTATTGATCCCGATGCTAACTCTGATGCTGAGTGCTGGTCTGGTCGCGTGCAGCGACGACAACAGCGCCGAAGATGTCGGTGAGAAAATCGACCAGGCGGTGACGGACACCGGCAATGCTATCGAAGACAGTTGTGAAAACCTCAAAGAATCGGCCAACGCGCAAGACACGGATTGTTAAATATCCTGTGTGACTGGGCTCCCGCTATACTCAATACGTCTGGCGGGAGTGAATCTGATGGCAAAATGAGGTGAAGAATGCGGGTTGCAACGTATTACATGATGGGCTGTTTTGGCGCCTTAATTCTGAGTCTGCTTAGCCCTTGGTGGGGATTGAGCCTGGTGATGCTTTGGACGGCGTTGTCACTGGCGCTGGTGGCGTTGGCGTATTACAAAAACAATGGACGTATCTTTCGTAAAAACAGTGACGGCCGAATTCCGAAAGGGGTGCGGGTATTGTTTTGGCCGTTTATGTTGGGGGTGTACGCGTACAACTATCTGGTGCGATCGCGCTCTTCTACGCCCAGCATTCAGCAAATCGAACCCGGGCTTTACCTCGCAGCGCGCCTGACCCCCGCAGATGTTGAGGCGTTGCATCAGTATGAAGTCAAAGCCGTACTGGATGTGACGGCCGAATTTGAAAGCCTCAATATGTCTTTGATGGGCGAGGGGATCGATTACCTCAACGTACCGGTCCTCGACCACGCCTACCCGGAATTTTCCACCTTGCTTCAGGCGGTGCGTTGGATCGAAGCTCAGCGCAAAAAACAACGCGCCGTGGTGGTGCACTGTGCGCTGGGTCGCGGCCGATCTGTGATGGTCATGGCCGCCTACTTGCTGGCTCGGTCACCGCAAAGCAGCATTGAGGAAGTGATGCAGCAGATCCAGTCGATCCGTCGCAGGGCACGGCTGAACTCAACGCAGTACCGGGCTCTGGAGCGTTACATTGCCAACCAGGAGTTTGGTCTGAGTAAACCCAAAGCGTGGCTGATTGCCAACCCGGTCTCCGGCGGCGGTAAATGGCCAGCGAACAAAGAGGGCATCATCGTAGCGTTGTCTCCGTATTTCTCTCTGGCGGTGCAAGAAACCAGTGAGCAAGTCTCGGCGGCACAGCTGGCCCGTCAGGCTTTGCAAGCCAAGCCGGATCTGGTGATCGCTGCCGGGGGCGATGGTACGGTTAACGAGGTGGCGGCCGAATTGGTCGGCAGCTCGGTACGCTTTGGGATTCTGCCGCTTGGCACCGCCAACGCTTTATGTCATGCGATGTGGGGAATTCGTTCCAAACTGACGCCTCTGGCCACCGCCTGCGAAGCCATTATTCATGGCGATACCCGTATGATTGACGTCGCGACCTGTAATCAGCGGATTGCGTTATTGATTGTCGCGGTCGGCTTTGAGCAGCAGATGATCGAGTTTGCCAATCGGGAAGCGAAGAACAGCGATGGTCAGGTGGCGTATCTGAAAGGCTTTTTAAATGCGGTGACGAATGGCGACAGCATTACGCTCAAGGTCCGCTTTGATCAGGAAGAAGAGCAGACATTAGAGACACAGAGCATCGTGATCGCCAATGCTGCGCCGTTCAGTACCTTGCTGGCGCAAGGCAGTGGCGAGCCGGACATCAACGACGGCAAGCTGGACGTCACCTGGATCCCCAAAGCCGAATTGCCGGGCATGCACGTTCTGTCACTCACCGAACTGGCTGTGGCGGGGGTAACGTCGGAAAAATTGGGCAGTTTCACTGAGCACCGTCAGGTGGAATCGGTGCGCATTCAGCATCCTGACGGCCTCAAGTATGTGATTGATGGTGAACTGTTTGAGAGCAGTGTGCTTGATATTGCGGTGCGCCCGGACGCACTAAAAATCATGTCGCCCAGAGCACCGCAAAGCGGCGAGATCACCCTTTAACTTTTGGCCTGATAGCGTTCCAGTTTGTTGTACAGAGTTTTGACACTGATACCGAGATCGGACGCGGTCTCGGTTTTATTGCCTTGATTTTCTTGCAAGGTATTGAAAATGGCTGCTTTTTCAATCTCTTCCAGTGCGACGCCAGCAGGAATCGCGGCTTCCAGCCTCGACGGCGATTGCAGTGGCGGTGCATCGAACACCAGATGGTGTGACTCAATCTGTTGATCCGCCAGTATGTACGCCCGTTCAATACAGTGTTTCAGCTCACGGACATTCCCCGGCCAGTCGTGCGTTGCCAGCGCGTCAATGGCTTGAGGCGAGATGGCTTTACTTTGCTGCTCTTCGGCATTACGGTGGGCGAGAAAATGCTGCGCCAGACCGCTGATGTCATCGCCCCGCTCACGCAGTGGTGGTACATGGATTGGAAAATGCGCCAGGCGAAAATACAGATCTTCGCGAAAGCGTCCCTCTTCGATCGCTTGCTGAGGATCGCGGTTAGTGGCCGCCACGACCCGGACATTGGCGCGACAGCTTTGTTGGCTGCCCACCGGGCGGTATTCCCCGCTTTCCAGCACGCGCAACAGCTTGACCTGATGCTCCAGCGGCATTTCGGTCACCTCATCGAGAAACAACGTACCGCCTTCGGCCTGACGAAAAACACCCGCGTGGGTTTTGTTGGCGCCGGTGAAGGCGCCTTTTTCGTGTCCGAACAGCTCACTGTCCACCAACTCCGGGCTGATCGCTCCGCAGTTGATGGCGATGAAAGGCTGCTGAGTTCGCGCGCTGGCAAGGTGAAGGGTATTGGCCACCAGTTCCTTACCCGCACCGCTTTCACCGACGATCAGCACGTTGGATTCGGTTTTCGCTACCCGGCGCAGTGTGCGATACATGGTGTGCATTTCTCGGGATGATCCGACCAGCAGACCAAATTGATCCAGCGGACTGGCCTGAACTGCGGCCGTTGGCGGACCAGATTGGTGCTGTTCAAAGTGGCGAGCTATGTCGCTCAGGGTATCATGCAGTAGTTCGTGATTGAGTGGGTGGCGAAAGTGGAACACACTGCCGCTCAACATTAATTGATCAATGTGCGGATTGGGAGTGCCGTCGCTGAGCAGGATCACGTCGGTGTCGGTGACTACGTGGGAGGCGGCCAACTCGGTCAGTTCATTAGCCGAGAAATAACGGGTATCCAGTAGCGCCACGTCGGTATCAGCCTGCTCAAGCTGACTCAGCCAGTGTGTCTGGCCGTTTGCCTCGATAAGGGAAAATTGCGACAACACGCCGTTGCGGGTCAGAGCGTCAACATGCTGAGGATCGGAGAGTAACACGAACAAAGTAGGCAGAGACATGCACGGTTCCTTTGCGGTGAATGAACCTTCACTGTATGTAATCGGATGCATTCTCTCAAGCGGCGCGCTGTGTTTTTAACCGCAGTTTTACGTATAAGTTGGTATAAAGATTGTTTGTCATCTCAGAGTGAGAGAAATAACAGCCAGGAGGTGGAAGTGACTCAGGAGAACGAAAGCGTTGTTTCGCTGGCCGATGCTCATCAAGTGCGCTTGGTCATGGCGTGGTTGCAGGCCAGCCTCAACCACGCCAGAGTGCAGTGGCACGCCACCACGCACAACCACAGTCTGCAGCGCTCATTGGCGAGGCTGATGAGCCTGAAGCGTCAGGCCATCCGTGCGCTGGGCAAAGAGTTGGGAGGCTGCCAGCCAGTGTATCTGGTGACGTCGCACTGCGAGGGAATGCCGGCGTTGATGGAACAAAACCGGCTACTGATTCGCCGTGCGCGTCAGGTCAGTAAAACCTTGCAAGATAAGAGACTGATTCACATGGTGTCGTATTGGATTGCGGCGTTGCAGATGGAAGTGGAAACCGCAGCACTGACTTGGCGACGTTTGCGCTGAGCGCGTATAAAAGTTACCTCCGGACAGGAATTTTTTTCATAGCTCGGCGAGCAGTGTGGTTTAAGTTTTGTTTTAAGTAGTTGATTTATAATTATTTGATTGATTGGCACGCCTTTGGCATAGATACAAATGGACATTTTATATTTGTATGACCAGACCACAGAGGAGACGAACATGAAATTTTCAACGTTAACTCAAGCGCTTATTCTGACTCTTGGCGTGAGTGTATTCAGTGCCAGCGCGGCGGACAGCAATCAGTGGAAAGACAGTGCGCAGGATGGCTGGATCGACGGCAAAGCCGAGGCGACGCTGCTGTTTAATGGCAATCTGAACAGCTTTGATATCAATACCGATGTGAAACAAGGGGTGGTGTATCTGACCGGTAATGTGGACAGTGATGTCGACAAACGCCTGGCCGGTGAGCTGGTGCGCAACATAGATGGGGTAAAAAAGGTCGACAACCAACTGACGGTAATGGATGAGAAGCAGCAGAGCAGTGATCTGAAACAGGATCTGGTGGACTCAAAAATTGCCACCGTAGTCAAAACTTCCTTGTTGCTCGAGCCGGATGTGAACGGTTCGGACATCAATGTTGATGTTGAGCAGGGTGTGGTTACCCTCAAAGGGGAAGTGGAATCGGACGCTATGCGTCAGCTCGCATTGCTGCTGGCGAAGCATACCGATGACGTGAAAAAGGTCGATGATCAGCTCAACGTGGTCACCCAGTAATCATTCCAATCGTTGCCGCAGCACACGTTGCGGACACAACACGAAAGGCGCTCTTAGAGCGCCTTTTTTATGCGCGTTACCCTTTGCACCAGCACAGCGGAACCTGCTGTTGTAGGGCGTCCAGTAACACCGACAGACGCAATGGGTGGCGACCTGCCGGGGTATAGCAGGTGATAGCGACCGGTTCGGACAACCAGCTGTCGAGACAAGGAACGATGCGTCCCGGATGGTGGCGCTGGTAACCCTGCACGGTCCAGGTAGGCAGCAGGCCAATGCCGTGTCCGTTGGCGATCGCATCAATCTGCAACGCCACGTTGTCGCTGTGCAGGCGGCTGGAGAGCGGCTCGAGCTTAAACTCGCCGTGCTCACTGTGGTGAAGCGTCAACTCACGTTCGCGCAGGCAACCGAAATCGATCCATGGGTGACGATGCAATTCCTGAGGAGACGTCAACTGGCCATGCTGACGCAGATACTCCGGCGATGCGTAAGGCGCATAGCGCCAGTAACCCAGTGTTTCTTCGCGCCATTCGAGTGAGGGGCAAGGCCCGACCCACAGCACCAGATCCGGCTCATTATGGGTGCTGTTTACATCGCTGCTCAAGCGGATTTTGACGTCCGGATTCTCACTCAGGAACTGATTGAGTACGCCACTGAGCCAACTGCGCACTAAAGCGGCGTGACACACGATGTGCAGTTGTCCGGAGATTTTGTTGTTCAACCCCTGCAGCGCATCCTGACTCTCATCGGCCAGCTCCAGCATCTGCCGGCTGTAACGGGCGAAGATTTTGCCGGCTTTGGTCAGTACCAGCCGGTTGCCTTGCCGGGCGGTCAATGCCTGACCGACGTCTTCTTCTAATTGCGCCAAACGGCGGCTGATGGTCGATTTCGGTTGATTCAGAGCTTTGGCTGCCGACGTCAGACTTTTGTGCTGGTTGAGCGCATCAAAAGCCCGGATAGCCGCGAGGTCATGCATCTTTTACTCCTCATGCTGTGCAGTGACCAAGTTCCATTTATGGGAAGAGTCATTCCATAACTCTGTCTATGCATCGCTGTCTATTTGTGAATAATCGTTTCGAAAATAATAATCATTATCAATAATGGAGTTCAAGATGTCCACTATTAAACTGCCGGCCGCAGGTTCTGCCGGCATGTTGGCTCTGTTGGCCATTCCTCAGGTCCACGCCGATTCTGCAACCAAACCCGAAACTGTGGTGGTAACCGCTTCCGGTTTCGAACAAAGTCAGGCCGATGCTCCGGCCAGTATCAGCGTGGTAACGCGCGAAGAGCTTGAGTCCCGTTACTACCGTGATATTACCGACGCACTGAAGAGCGTGCCGGGTGTGGTGGTGACTGGCGGTGGAGATACCACTGACATCAGCATCCGCGGGATGGGGTCGAAATACACCCTGATCCTGGTGGACGGCAAACGTCAGAGTACCCGCGAAACGCGTCCGAACAGCGACGGCCCGGGTATTGAGCAGGGGTGGCTGCCACCGTTGCAGGCGATTGAACGTATCGAAGTCATCCGTGGCCCGATGTCGACACTCTACGGTTCGGACGCGATCGGTGGTGTGATCAACATTATTACGCGCAAAGACAGCCAAAGCTGGAACGGTAATATCCAGCTCGGAACGGTGATCCAGGAAGACCGCAAATCGGGTAACGAACAGAGCGCTAATTTCTATTTGAACGGCCCGCTTTCTGACGCTCTGTCGCTCCAAGTTTACGGCCAGTATACCCAGCGTAACGAGGACGATATTCCTCACGGCTATGAAGACAAAAGCCTGCAGAGCCTGACGTCGAAACTGACTTATCATTTGAATGACCGTCATTCGTTCCAGTTAGAAGGCGGGACGTCGGCGCAGGATCGCCGCGGCAATGTGGGTCATTCGGTTCCGACCAGCGGTTGTCGCGGTGAGTGTGAAGACAGCGAAAATGAATACCGTCGTAACTATGTGGCTCTGAGCCACAGCGGTGACTGGCAGGAATGGGGGTATTCGGAAACTTACCTGCAGCGTGAAGACAGCCGCAATAAGTCGCGTAAGATGGAGATTGAGAACACCACCTTTAAATCCAGCCTGGTGACGACCCTGTCATCCCATGTGCTGACGACCGGTATCGAAGCCACGCACGCTAAACTCAATGATGAGACTTCAAATGAAGCATCCAGCCAGTCGAAAATTTCGAACAGCCAGTGGGCGTTGTTTGTGGAAGACGAGTGGACCATCATTGATCCGTTCAGCCTGACGTTAGGCGGACGTGTCGATCATGATGAAAACTACGGCACGCACTTTAGTCCGCGTGCATACGGTGTGTGGAGTATCGATTCTGACTGGACGCTCAAGGGTGGCGTAGCGACCGGTTTCCGTTCACCGCAGCTGCGTGAAATAGCACCAGGCTGGGCGCAGGTCAGCCGTGGCGGCAACATTTACGGTAACCCGGATCTGGAGCCGGAAAAATCGATCAATAAAGAGATCAGCCTGATGTATCAGGGGGAATACGGGATTGATGCGTCACTGACCTTGTTCCACAACGACTTCAAAGACAAGATCACTCGCGTGGTATGTCCGGCATCGGTCTGTACCGACGGCGCCAACGAGTGGGGCTCGGATCCAACTTACCGCATCAACGTGGATGAAGCGGTGACACAAGGGGTGGAAGCGACGTTTGCGATGCCACTGACGGAGACGGTTTATCTGAGCACCAGCTACACCTACACCGATTCTGAACAGAAAACCGGTGAATACAAAGGTCAGCCACTGCAACAACTGCCGAAGCACCTGTTCAATGCCGATCTGAGCTGGCAGGCGACTGCCAAGCTGGAGAGCTGGGCGAAGCTGACCTACCGTGGCAAAGAGATGGATCCGACCACCGGACCCTCGTCGGGTAGCCTGATTGAGCCGGCGTACACGTTTGTGGATACCGGTGTGACGTACCGTCTGACGCACAACACCACGTTGAAAGCGGCGATCTACAACCTGTTTGATGAAGAGATCAGCTACGAAGAGTACGGGTACATTGAAGATGGCCGTCGTTACTGGCTGGGTCTGGATGTCGCGTTCTGAGCACTGAGGCTCGATCACGGAACTGAACACAGGCCGGAATGTATTCCGGCCTGTTTTGCGTTGGTCTGTTCACTCATTCAACGGATGCGCTTTGGTCTGGTATCGGTTAGTATCTGGGGCACGAAAATGATGTAGAGCGATGGAAGTGATGCTGAAAATAGCGATCAATGGATTTGGGCGCATCGGTCGCAACGTGTTGCGTGCGGTGTACGAAAGCGGTAAGAGTCAGCAGATAAAAGTGGTCGCCGTGAATGAATTGGCGCAACCCGACGCGATGGCGCATCTGCTTCAGTATGACACCAGCCACGGCCGTTTCGGCAAGAAAATTTCCAATGATCAGGAACACATCTATGTTCATCATGACAGTGGTGAATTCGATTCGATCCGCATTCTGCACCTGAGCGATATTGAACTGTTACCGTGGCGTGATCTTGACGTCGACATTGTCCTCGACTGTACCGGCGTCTTCGGCGCTCAAGTGGATGGTCAGGCCCATATTGCCGCTGGTGCGCGTAAGGTGTTGTTTTCCCATCCGGGCGCCAGCGATCTCGACAACACCATTATCTATGGGGTGAACCACGATACGCTGCAAGCGACGCACAAAGTGGTGTCCGCTGGATCTTGTACCACCAACTGCATTGTCCCCATCATCAAAGCGCTCGATGACGCGTTTGGCATTGATTCCGGGACCATCACCACGATTCACTCGTCCATGAATGATCAGCAGGTCATTGATGCATACCATACCGACTTACGCCGTACCCGGGCAGCCAGCCAGTCCATTATTCCTGTAGACACCAAGTTGCATAAAGGAATTGAAAGAATCTTCCCGAAATTTTCCAACAAGTTTGAGGCTATTTCGGTGCGGGTGCCCACAGTCAATGTCACTGCCATGGATTTAAGCGTCACAATTAATACAAATGTGAAAGTTAATGACGTAAATCAAACCATAGTTGACGCTTCTCAGTGTACATTACACGGCATTGTTGACTATACTGAAGCTCCGCTCGTTTCCATCGATTTTAACCATGATCCGCACAGCGCGATCGTCGACGGTACCCAGACCCGGGTCAGTAATGGCCGACTGGTGAAAATGCTGGTCTGGTGTGATAACGAATGGGGCTTTGCGAACCGCATGCTGGACACAGCGCTCGCAATGCAGGCCTCAGAAAATCCGAGTGACTGAGGCGTGGAGAAATATTTATTTTTAACCTTGAAATAAATGAGCCGTATCTCCATATCAAAAGTAGTTTGAAGAATTTACAAGTTCGGCAGGGTGGCCGGGCTTTCCAAAAACTTTAATTATTTATTATTTGAGAGGACACAACATGTCTGTAATCAAGATGACTGACCTGGATCTTGCAGGTAAACGCGTATTCATCCGTGCTGATCTAAACGTGCCAGTAAAAGAAGGCAAAGTGACGTCAGATGCTCGTATCATCGCATCACTGCCAACGATCAAGCACTGTCTGGAAGCGGGCGCGAAAGTAATGGTGACGTCTCACCTAGGTCGCCCAACGGAAGGTGAATACGCAGAAGAGTTCTCTCTACAGCCTGTTGTGAACTACCTGAACGACGCTCTGGACTGCGACGTGAAACTGGCGAAAGACTATCTGGATGGTCTGGAACTGAACGCGGGTGAACTGGTCGTTCTGGAAAACGTTCGCTTCAACAAAGGCGAAAAGAAAAACGAAGAAGAGCTGTCTAAGAAATACGCAGCCCTGTGTGACGTATTTGTGATGGATGCATTCGGTACGGCTCACCGCGCTCAGGCATCGACTCACGGTGTCGGTATGTTTGCGCCTATTGCTTGTGCAGGTCCTCTGCTGGCGAACGAACTGGATGCACTGGGCAAAGCGATGGACAACCCAGCACGCCCAATGGTGGCTATCGTTGGTGGCTCTAAAGTGTCAACCAAACTGACGGTGCTTGAGTCACTGTCTAAAATCGCTGACCAACTGGTTGTTGGCGGTGGTATCGCCAACACGTTCATTGCCGCTGCCGGCCACAACGTTGGTAAGTCTCTGTACGAAGCCGACCTGGTGGATACCGCGAAGAAACTGATGGAAGAGTGTGCCATTCCAGTTGCCACTGACGTAGCGTGTGCCAAAGCGTTCGATGAAAACGCAGAAGCTGAAATCAAACACGTTTCTGAAGTGCAAGACGACGACATGATCTTCGACCTTGGCCCAGACTCAACCGCCGCTTTGGCTGAAATCCTGAAAGGTGCGAAAACCATTCTGTGGAATGGCCCGGTTGGCGTATTCGAGTTCAAGAACTTCGAAGCCGGTACCAAAGGCATTTCTGAAGCGATCGCCGCTTCTGAAGGTTTCTCTGTTGCTGGTGGCGGTGACACGCTGGCTGCGATTGACAAGTTCGGCATCAAAGCGGACGTGTCTTACATCTCGACTGGTGGCGGTGCGTTCCTTGAGTTTGTTGAAGGTAAAGTACTGCCAGCAGTAGAAATGCTGGAAGCACGCGCTAAAGCGTAATGAATCAATGAAAGCGGGGGAAATCTCCCGCTTTCTTGTTTGCTGCACGCAGGGGGCTTCTCTGCTAGAATAGCCCTAGTTGTGAGCAAACGTTTGCAAGAATTTAAACTTAACAAGTTTTATTTTTAAAACGACAGATAAATAGGACTCTATCCATGTCTAAGATCTTCGACTTCGTAAAACCAGGTGTTATCTCTGGTGATGACGTTCAGAAAGTATTTGAAGTTGCTAAAGAGAACAACTTTGCACTTCCAGCGGTTAACTGTGTAGGTACTGACTCTGTAAACGCAGTACTAGAAGCAGCAGCGAAAGTTAAAGCACCAGTTATCGTTCAGTTCTCTAACGGTGGCGCAGCTTTCTTCGCTGGTAAAGGTCTAAAACTTGAAGGTCAAGAAGCACAAATTCTGGGTGCAGTAGCGGGTGCAAAATTCGTTCATACTGTGGCTGAAGCTTACGGCGTGCCTGTTATCCTGCACACTGACCACGCAGCGAAGAAACTGCTGCCTTGGATCGACGGCCTGCTGGATGCTGGTGAAGAGTACTTCGCGCAAACTGGTAAGCCACTGTTCTCTTCTCACATGATCGACCTGTCTGAAGAGTCTCTGGAAGAAAACATCGAGATCTCAGTTAAGTACCTAGAGCGCATGGCGAAAATGAACATGACTCTGGAAATCGAACTGGGTTGTACTGGTGGTGAAGAAGACGGCGTAGACAACTCTCACATGGACGCGTCTGAGCTGTACACTTCTCCAGAAGACGTAGCTTACGCGTACGAGAAACTGAACGCGATCAGCCACCGTTTCACTATCGCAGCGTCTTTCGGTAACGTTCACGGCGTTTACAAGCCAGGTAACGTGGTTCTGACTCCAACTATCCTGCGTGATTCTCAAGCGTACGTTTCTGAGAAATTCGGTCTGCCAGCGAACTCTCTGAACTTCGTATTCCACGGTGGATCAGGTTCTTCTTTGGAAGAGATCCGTGAGTCTATCTCTTACGGTGTTATCAAAATGAACATCGACACTGATACTCAGTGGGCAACTTGGGATGGTATCCGTCAGTACGAAGCGGACAACCACGATTACCTGCAAGGCCAAATCGGTAACCCAACCGGTGAAGATGCGCCAAACAAGAAATACTACGATCCACGCGTATGGCTGCGTGCGGGTCAGGCGTCTATGGTTAAGCGTCTGGAGCAAGCGTTCGCAGACCTTAACGCGGTTGACGTACTGTAAGGCGTTGACTTAACGCATTCAAAGCCCGCGGTAACGCGGGCTTTTTTGTGCCTGTGATATATCAAATATGCAAAAAATCACACTTAAAGCTCGCCACCCTATGGCGAAATGGAAAAACATTTCTTACTCTTGTAACACGTGCGAACTAGACTCGGCCGAAATGTCTTGATTTACAACTCTTTGCAAAATTCTTACTTTGCAAAACGTCACTTTTAAGATATTGTGCCAAAATTCTGACGCATGTTTGGCAAACTGATCATTTGCTCGCCCATTCCCTGGGTGTATTGCAGCACATTTAATAAAAATTCTATTGTTAGAGGATACGTATATGGCAGGGGAATCTGCGGAGGTTCAAACTCCACTTATTGATGGTTTGGCAAGTGCTGAATCATGGCTGACAAATAACTCTGATCTGCTGATCCAGTACGGAGTTAATATCATTTCTGCACTGCTGATCCTGTTTATCGGTAACCTGATTGTGAAAGCAGTGGCGGGCAGTGTCTCTAAAGTCCTGAAGAAAAAAGACATGGATCCGGCCGTTGTCGAGTTTGTACATGGTCTGGTTCGTTACCTGCTATTTGTGATCGTACTGATCGCGGCATTGGGTCGTGTTGGCGTACAAACTGCTTCCGTGGTTGCGGTTATCGGTGCGGCAGGTCTGGCCGTTGGTCTGGCCCTGCAAGGTTCTTTGTCTAACTTTGCGGCGGGCGTACTGATTGTCGCTTTCCGTCCGTTTAAATCTGGCGACTACGTTGAAGTTGCTGGTGTGGCGGGCTCGGTGGATTCTATCCAGATTTTCCAAACGATCCTCAAAACACCAGACAACAAGATGATTGTTCTGCCAAACTCTGCCGTTATTGGTGGTGCAATCACCAACTATTCTCGCTACGACACTCGTCGTGTTGATTTCCTGATTGGTGTGTCTTACAACGCGGACCTGAAAAAGACCAAACAAGTGCTGCGTGAAGTGGTTGAAAGTGACCCTCGCGTTCTGAAAGATCCCGCAGTGAATGTCTCTGTGCATGCGCTGGCGGATTCTTCCGTGAACCTGGTAGTACGTCCTTGGGTAAACAGCGCAGATTACTGGGCTGTGTACTGGGACCTGACTCAAGCGATGAAAGAAGCGCTGGACGACAACGGTATCGAAATTCCATTCCCGCAAATGGACGTTCATCTGAACAAAGTCGACTAAATAGACGATGCATTAAAAAGCGAGGCTCCGGCCTCGCTTTTTTTATCTCTTTAGCACACGTTATATTTCATACAGTGGGTTTGGCAGCGCCTGTAAGACGTTGGCCAGTTCGGCACCGGAAATGCCAAAGGTCATGTCCGGATAGCCGGGGGTATAGAGCACCTGCGGATGCTGGTAGAGACGGGTATCGACGATCACGCTGACCTGTTCTGGCATCCCAAATGGACACACAGCACCAGGCACACAGCCGAGCTCGCGGGTCATTTCCTTATCGCTGCAGATGGATGGACGCTTGCCCGTTGCAGCCTTGATGGCTTTGGTGTCGAGTCGCGAGTCTTTGTCGGTCAGATACAAGGCGTAATCACCGCCTTTAAGTTTAAGAAACAGGCTTTTGCTGTGCGTGCCACTCCAGCCCAGTTCTCTGGCTACCCGCTCATCCGTGACAAAGTCCAGAATGGGTTCATGCTGCCATTGTGCATATCGGATGTTGAGCTGTGTCAGCAAGCCAACGTTGCTTTGATAGATCTTTTCCAGTGATGACATATTAACCCCAATATTGCGTAATCAACTCTTGGCTGAGTGAGGCAGCGATAAGCAGCATCATACCCGCCACCGCCAGATCAATTCCTTGCTTCACTCGCGGTTTTGATAATGTCGGCCCGAGTTTGGCGGCACCGATCGACAGGCTGTAGAACCAGACAAACGACGCGATGATGGTGCCAAGCGCAAACGCGATTCGATCATGCCCTGCAAATTGTCCGCCGATTGAGCCGAGAATCACCACGGTATCGAGATAGAGGTGCGGATTTAACACCGTTACTGCCAGAGCGCCGAGAATGACGGTGCGCCGTCCTCTGGCCATCGCTTCCGACGGGCTCGTATCGTTGCCGCCTGAACTGAAAGCACTTTTTAGTGACAAGCCGGCATAAAGGGTAAGAAACGCAATGCCGCCGAGCGTCACCAGAGTCAGCAGGGTTTCATTCTGCGATAACAAGGCACCACCACCGAATATACCGAGAGAAATAAAGAACATGTCCAGTACGCTACAAACGGTGGCTGTGGTCAAATGATGGTGGCGATTAATCCCTTGATTGAGCACATACGCATTTTGCGCGCCGATAGGAATAATCATGGTTGCTCCTAAGCCAAACCCTTGTAACATCAACCAAAAATTCACTTTTTTCTCCTTTCATCATGGTCTTGGTTGTGAATGCCTGCCACCTTAAACCGGATATCTTTATAAGTATAATTAATGATTTTAATCTATTATAAGTTTGTCTAATTTTATGGGGACAGGGCCATGCGCGGGTTGGATTACAAATGGATAGAAGCGTTAGAGTCGGTGATCACGCAGGGCAGCTTTGAGCGAGCTGCCGATAGTCTGTATATCTCGCAATCGGCGGTCTCACAGCGTCTTAAGCAACTGGAAAAGTTTCTCGCTCAGCCAGTGTTGGTTCGCGAGCAGCCGCCAAGAGCCACTCCGGTGGGAAAAAAGCTGCTTGGCCTCTATCATCGTATCCAGTTGTTAGAGAGCGAACTGATGCCGGAGTTGACCAATCAGGAGCATGAGCGGCCGCTACCTGTGTCGATTGCAACCAATGCAGACAGCCTGGCGACCTGGTTGCTACCGGCACTGTCGCCAGTGATGAAACAGCGTCATGTCGAGTTGCATCTGGTGGTGCATGGTGAAGCCCGCACCATTGAAAAGCTGAAAAATGGCGAAGTAACAGGGGCCATCAGTCTGGAAGCAAACGCGTTGCCGGGTTGCAATGCGGTGTACCTTGGCCGGATGGACTATGTGTGCGTCGCCAGTCCGGAATTCTGTCATCGCTACTTTCAAGCGGGGGTGAATCGGGAGACGTTACGCCGGGCGCCGGCGGTGTCGTTTGATCAGCACGACGATCTGCATCATCAGTTTCTCAACCAGCACTTTAATTTGTCGCCAGATTGCGTCACCAACCATAGAGTGGCCAGCTCAGAAGCGTTTGTGAAACTGGCGTTGTCCGGGGCGGCGTATTGCCTGATCCCCAAATTGCAGATTCTGGATGAGTTGCAAAGCGGCGCGCTGGTGGATTTGATCCCGGGCTTTTTGATCCCTTACCGGATTTACTGGCATCACTGGCAACTGGAAACCGGGATCCTGCAAACCATCTCGGAAGCGATCACCGGCTACGCAGCGCAGATTTTACCCAGATAGACGTCGGTCAAAGTTGTGTCAGATCGTCGTTTAAAAGCTAGTCAATCCGGAGTAAAAAACTATGATGTATGGGAATCAGTTACATAAGGTGAACGTATAACTATGAAGATGGTATCTCGCTTTGTACTTGTGATCTCCGGATTGTTCAGTGCGGCAGCGTTGGCGGAAGCGCCAGGCTTTCCCCATCTGGTGACCACAGGTTATGGAGAAATTGTAGCCAAACCGGACATGGCCGAGTTTTCGGTGCGAGTGGTGGAGTCCACTATGACCGCAGAGCAGGCGAAGCAGGCAGTCGATAAAACGGTCGACAGCTATCTCAAAAGTCTCGCCGATCTGGGGGTGAAGCCCGAGAGCATCAGCAGCTCGAATCTGTATCTCGCACCTCAGTACCACTATCCAAAATCGGGTAAGCCGGAGTTGGTGGGCTATCGAGCGTCGCGCAATATCACCGTGACCGTCGATGATCTGGCCAATTTAAATCAATATTTGGATCTGGCACTGAGTGACGGCGTTAACCAAGTGGATCAGATCAAACTCAAAGTGCGCGATGAGAGCAAATATCAGGCTCAGGCGCGTCAGGCGGCGATTAAAGATGCCATGAACAAAGCCGCGTCTTTGGCGCAGGGCTTTGATAAAAAACTTGGTGATATCTGGCGCATCGATTACAACACGCCGAATGTCCAGCCTGTGCTGATGCGCTCAATGGCGATGGATTCCGCGCGCAAAGAATCGAACTCGTACCAAGACTCGACACTGGTGATCCATGACCGTGTCGACGTCATTTATAAATTAAAAGATTAACTTCTTACCGGGTACGATTTAACCCTACAGTTTTTGCTGGAATGAGAACCCACTATCAGTTTTGACGATTGATAGTGGGTTTAATTTAGACACCGATTCCAAGTAGTATAATCTTTTCCGTTTTTGCTGGAAGAGACGATAGCGTAATGAAGTACACCAAAATCGCAGCCTATTTGCTGGTGACGTGTTTTGTTTTCGCCGTCATTGTTTCCGCCTACTACTATCATCGCTACCTGACACTGCAACACAACGTGGTGGAAAAAACCGCCCAGGACGCCCTCAATCAACTGACGTACAGTGAACGGGAATACGACACCCTCAAAGGGCAGTTGCGCTCGACGGTCAAACTGCTGGCCAACAGTCAAAGCATGTTTGATTACGCGATTTTACCCAATACTGAGCACCGCCAGGTGCTGGAGAATATTTGGGAGTCGGTGGCCACCAGTCAGAAATGGTATAAGCAGATTCGCTACATCAGTCGAGCCGGAAAAGAGCTGATCGATGTGGGCTACACCCGCAACCCCGGACATTCTTTTGTGCGCAACGCACTTCAGAATAAAGCCTCCCGTGATTACTTCAAATATGCTCAGTCGCTGGAAGCCGGTGAGGTGGCGCTTTGGGGGATTGATCTGGAAACCCACGACGGGGAATTGGTCGTGCCCTATACGCCGGGGTTGCGTCTGATTTCTCCGGTTACAGTATTGGGGAAACGCATGGGCTATCTGGTGCTCAATGTGGATGTGAGCTATCTATTTTCACGCATGAACTACTCCCCGGACAGCGACTTCAATCCGGAATTGCTGAATCAGCAAGGCTACTACCTGTCGAGTGACAACAAGAGCAAGTTGTTTGGTCATATCCTGAGCGAGCGTCAGCAGTACAATGTCGCCAACCTGTTTCCCGCCGTGTGGCAAAAGATGCAACAGCAGCCCTACGGCTACGCCAGGGAGCAGGGCGGGATCATCGCGTTTCGTCGGATTGAGCTGGTGCCGGGAAACAGCATGTATCTGATGGCGCATGTTGATCGGCAACAGATCCTGCAACGCCATGCGCGTGACTTTGACGACTTATTGCAAGAAGCGATTTTTGTCTTGATGATGGTGCTGTTTTTTGCGCTGCCCATCGCTTCGGTAGGGTTGCATTACCACCGGCGTAACATTGAAAGCCAGCTTGCCCGTGCCGCACTGAGCGGCATGTCCGCCGTGATGATTTCTGACGCGCACCACAGTGTCATTATGACCAACGATGCGTTTACCAAACTGACCGGACGTACACAGAAACAGGTGCAGGGCCGCAATGCGCTCAAAGTGTTGTTTGGTGAAAAGCGGTTGGAGTCGATGCTGAAAATTGTTGACCGGGTTGGTCAAGAGCGCCGTTGGGAAGGTGAAGTGGAGTTCGATATCAACGATCAACCAGGGCCGGTGACGGCCATCATGCGGGTTCAGGCGGTGTTGTCGGAAAACGGCAAAATCAGCTATTACATCACCTCGCTGGTCGATATTTCCGATCGCAAAGCGCTTGAGTTTCAGCTACGTGAACTGAGTGAGAAAGATGAACTGACCAAGTTGTGGAACCGACGTAAGTTTGAAAATGAGCTTAAGCGCCACGCTTTGATGGTGGAGCGTTACCCGGAACGCAATCGGGTGTGCTTAGCATTGATCGACATCGATCATTTCAAGCGCATCAATGATCACAAAGGGCACGATGAAGGCGATCGAGTGATCCGAGCGGTTGCAGAGGTCATGACAGACACGCTGCGTCAAACCGACTTTATTGCCCGGATTGGTGGTGAGGAGTTTGCGGTGATCATGCCGCACACCACGCTTGAAGAAGCTGAATCCGCATTAAACAGGCTCCGTATTGCGGTTGAGCTGGATGCGCGCATTAACACCACCATCAGCGCCGGGTTTACCGATCTGACTCACGATAATACTCGTTGTTACAAATGGGCCGATGTAGCGCTGTATGACGCCAAAGCGTCAGGCCGCAATCAGGTCGCGTACTGTTTGAGCAGCGAAGAGGTGGCGTAAAAGTACAGTTTGATTGCTCTGGCGGTTCAAGCGAGATCGAGCGCGCGCTCCAGCTGCTGTTTATGATCAGTCAGTTGTTGCTCAAACAGAGCGGTCGCTTGTTCGGTGTCTTTGGCCAGTGCGGATTTCATCAAACGCTCATGGGTGTCGATATCGAGTCGGGGAGTGAAATGACGCTGATGCATGGCGTACGATTGATAGCGTTTAACCTGATTAAACGTCTGATTGAAAAACTCACACAACCGCTGCGCGCCCGCACCATCCAGCAGAGAGTGGTGAAATACCTGGCGGCGGTCTTCAAGGGAATGCCAGTCCTCATCGCTGTGGTTTTGCAAGCGGGACAAACGGTGGAAAGCGGTCAGTACTTCCAGCTCCCAGCTTTCATCGCCGTGTTGAATCGATTTGACGAGCAAAATGCGCGATAGCACACTCAAAGTATCGAATAAGTCGCTCAGATCGTTTTTGCAGATCGGGGCCACCCAGCAGCCTTTTTGGGGTTCTAGTGTGACGTACCTGGACCAGGACAGCTGGACCAGCGCTTCCCGGATCGGTGATGCCCCCACACAATAACGCTCCTTTAAATCGGCAACGACCAGCTTTTGTCCTGGTTTCAGTTCACCAGCCAGAATGTCCGTACGGATGATTTTTGCGATTTTGTCAGCTAACGTCGGGCTGGGCATACCGGCATTCCTCAAAATAAACGGTAAGTTAATGGTATGAGGTACTTATAAATATTTTTAATGATATAGCGTTCTGAATATGCCAGCAAGAGAGAGAAATAAAAAAAGAGGGCCATAGCCCTCTTTTATGTATCGTTATGTATCTATTCGCGTTTTATAGAACGTGAACCGATGCAGTGTTGGTGGTACCAGACGCAACCAAGGCACCAGAAACCATCACTACGATGTCGCCTTTGTTACCCAGGCCTGATTCCAGCGCCAGCTCTTTACCACGGATGTAGAATGCGTCAGTACTGTCGATGGAATCAACAACAACTGGCATTACACCTTTTGTCAGAACCAGCTGAGCGGCGGTCTTCTTGTTGGTAGTCAACGCCAGGATGTTGGCTGTTGGGAAGTATTTACGTACTGAACGTGCTGATTTACCGCCTTCGGTTGCCACGACGATCAGTGGTGCCGCAAGTTTCTCAGCGGTGTCAACTGCACCTTTACATACAGCTTCAGTGATGCGCAGTCGTGGGCTGTCCAGACGAGAACCCAGCTCGGCTTTCAGAGCAGAGTCAGTGCGGTTTGCGATTTGTGCCATGATGGTCACAGCTTCTACCGGGTATTTACCTTTCGCGGTTTCACCAGACAGCATCACTGCGTCAGTACCGTCCATGATTGCGTTAGCAACGTCACCGGCTTCTGCACGTGTTGGACGTGGGTTCTTGATCATGGAATCCAGCATTTGAGTCGCAGTGATAACCATCTTACGTGCACGGTTACATTTCTCGATCATCATCTTCTGCGCGAAGATAACTTCTTCTGCTGGAATTTCTACACCCAGGTCACCACGTGCAACCATGATACCGTCAGACAGCTCCAGAATGTCGTCGAAGTTATCAACACCTTCCTGGTTTTCAATCTTAGAAATGATGTGGATGTTCTGGCCGCCGTTTGCGTCCAGTACTTCGCGGATTTCTTTCACGTCAGAGGCTTTGCGGATGAAAGAAGCAGCAACGAAATCAACGCCTTGCTCACAACCGAATTTCAGGTCGTTCTTATCTTTCTCAGCCAGTGCTGGCAGATTTACCGATACGCCTGGCAGGTTCACACCTTTGTTTTCACCCAGTGCGCCGTTGTTCAGCACTTTACATTTTACTTCGGTGTCGGTAGTTGAAATCACTTCCATTTCAATCAGGCCATCGTCAACCAGAATGGTGTTGCCCGCAGACAGGTCAGCCGCAAAACCAGGGTAGGTAACAGCCACAGTGTCTTTATTGCCGATCACAGAGGTGTCGGTGGTAAAAGTGAATTCCTGGCCTGCAACCAAATCAACGTCTTCGCCGTTTTCCAGTTTGATTGTGCGGATTTCAGGACCTTTAGTATCCAACAGGATAGCCAGTTGCTTACCTGTTGCTTCCATTACTTTACGGAAGTTCGCAATACGAGTGCCGTGCTCTTCGTAGTCACCGTGAGAGAAGTTCAGACGCATTACGTTCATGCCTGCGTTAACCAGCTCGGTCAGTTTCTCTACAGATTCAGTTTTAGGGCCAATCGTACAAACGATTTTGGTCTTTTTCATGGAAGATACTCTCCGCTAAATATAGTTACAATTTGAAACTTGGTTTTGGTCACCAGAGTGGGGGCCGATTGGGCTGACATTTTGGGCCTGTCAGCGTGATTTTGCTTCGGCAGCGCAGCACTCCAGAACTGAAAGTCTTTCATCAAGTTTAGTCATTTTATGACCACGCTGATGGGAATTTATTCGGTAGTTTTGTGACTAACCCCACTTTATATGAGGAAAGTTGCAAAAAAATAACGGTCAATTCTGTAATTTATTTTCTTTTCGGTGGCGAATTCTACCACCGAATCGCCGCAATATCACTGTTTAAGAATTGTCTTAGGACAAGGTTTTAGCGGGAAATATTAATTTTTTGGATCGAAATAAATGGACAAAAAAGTTTCGCTTTGATTATACTTTGTTTCGATTTGAAACTTATAATTTAAAATTAAATGTCGAAACGAAACACTCAACTGCGCCGCCACGCGATTTCAAACTTAGTGAACGACAAGGGTGAAGTCAGTGTGGAAGAATTATCCAGCCGATTCGAAACCTCTGAGGTCACGATTAGAAAGGATTTGGCTTCGCTAGAGAAAAATGGCCAGCTACTGCGTCGTTATGGTGGTGCCATTGCATTGCCGAAAGAAGTCGTAAGCGAGGAATTAAGTAAAAATGTTTCGACTCGAAAGGTGGAGTTGGCCAAAGCCGCCGCAGAACTGATCCGCGATCACAATCGTTTAGTGATCGACAGTGGCAGCACGACGGCGGCATTAATTCAGCAACTCGATCATAAACGCGGTCTGGTTGTCATGACCAACTCACTGCATGTCGCTAATGCGCTTAATGAGTTGGAAAACGAACCGACATTATTAATGACTGGCGGAACTTGGGATACGCACTCAGAGTCCTTTCAGGGTCAGGTGGCCGAATCGGTATTACGCTCATACGATTTTGATCAGTTGTTTATCGGCGCGGATGGTATCGATCTGGAGCGCGGTACCACGACGTTTAATGAGTTGGTAGGCCTTAGCAAAGTGATGGCCGAAGTCTCACGTGAAGTCATTGTGATGATTGAGTCCGAGAAAATTGGCCGCAAGATCCCTAATCTGGAATTAGGCTGGCAGAACATCGACGTGCTGGTGACAGACAAACAGGCCAGTGACGAGCAGGTCGCACAAATCGAATCTCATGGCGTACGAGTGATCCGCGCCTGACCCTATTACCCTGTTTCCCCGACGTTCCGGCTTTTGCTTGCTGCCGGTTGGGGAGATAAAGAAATCAAACACGGAGAACAAAACATGTGTGGAATCGTAGGTGCAGTAGCACAACGAGATGTCGCTGAAATTCTGGTAGAAGGTTTACGCCGTTTGGAATACCGCGGGTATGACTCCGCTGGTGTTGCCGTAGTAGATGGCGACCATCAACTGACCCGAGTGCGTCGCCTGGGCAAAGTTCAGGAACTGGCGGATGCTGTGGAAGAAGCGCAGGTACTTGGCGGTACTGGTATTGCGCATACACGTTGGGCGACACATGGTGAGCCCTCTGAAGTGAATGCTCACCCACACATGTCCGGGGATATTGCCGTCGTACACAACGGCATCATCGAAAACCACGAAGAACTGCGCAGCCTGCTGCGTGATCGTGGCTATGTGTTTGAATCCCAAACCGACACCGAAGTGATTGCCCACCTGGTGGAGTGGGAACTGCGTACCTCAGCCAGCCTGCTGGAAGCGGTACAGAAAACCGCCAAACAGCTGGAAGGTGCGTACGGCACCGTCGCGCTGGATCGTAAAGATCCGTCTCGCATAGTGGTGGCTCGTTCTGGTAGCCCGATCGTGATTGGTTTCGGTGTTGGCGAAAACTTCCTGGCTTCGGATCAACTGGCTCTGCTTAATGTCACCCGTCGCTTTATGTACCTCGAAGAAGGGGATGTCGCGGAAATTACCCGCCGCGAAGTGACTGTGTTTGATGCGAACGGTGAGCCCGTTGAGCGTGAAATTACCGAGTCCAATGCAGAGCACGATGCCGGAGATAAAGGTCAGTTCCGTCACTTCATGCAGAAAGAGATTTACGAGCAGCCAACAGCGCTGATCAACACGATGGAAGGCCGTATCAGCGCCGATTCTGTGGTCACAGAGAGCATCGGTGTTAATGCGGTTGAGATCCTCAATAAAGTGGAACACGTTCAGATTGTCGCGTGTGGCACCTCTTACAATGCGGGGATGACGGCGCGCTACTGGTTTGAATCTCTGGCGGGCGTGAGCTGCGATGTGGAGATTGCTTCCGAGTTCCGTTATCGCAAATTTGTTACTCGTCCAAATAGCTTGCTGATCACGTTGTCTCAATCGGGCGAAACGGCCGATACACTGGCGGCACTACGTTTGGCTAAAGAAAAAGGCTACATGGCGGCGATGACGATCTGTAATGTCGCAGGCTCATCTCTGGTGCGTGAGTCTGACTTTGCGTTTATGACTCGTGCTGGGGTGGAAATTGGTGTTGCGTCGACCAAAGCGTTCACTACTCAGTTGTCAGCACTGCTGATGCTGGTGACCGCTCTGGGTAAACAGAAGCAATTGATCGGTAAAGCGCAAGAGAAAGAGATTGTTGAAGCACTGCACGCACTGCCTCAGCAGATCAATGCTGCCCTGTCGTTTGAAAAAGAGATTGAAGCGTTGGCGGAAGATTTTGCTGACAAGCACCACACGCTGTTTTTGGGGCGCGGAGAGTTCTATCCGATCGCGATGGAAGCATCATTGAAGCTCAAAGAAATCTCTTACATTCATGCCGAAGCGTATGCCGCAGGGGAGCTGAAACACGGCCCTCTGGCATTGATTGATGCCGATATGCCAGTGGTAGTGGTCGCACCGAGCAACGATCTACTTGAGAAGCTAAAGTCGAACATCGAAGAAGTGCGTGCACGTGGCGGCTTGTTGTACGTGTTTGCTGACAAAGATGCCGGTTTTGAAGCGGATGAGAACATGAAGATCATCACCATGCCACACGTGAGTGAAATCACGGCGCCGATCTACTACACCATCCCAATGCAACTGCTGTCTTACTATGTGGCCTTGATTAAGGGCACCGATGTCGATCAGCCTCGTAACCTGGCGAAAGCGGTGACGGTGGAGTAACTCACCAAACCTCCATCCTTAGATAAAACCGCCGACTGGACAGCATTCAGTCGGCGGTTTTTTTATAAAGATAGAGTTTTCGGTGTTTAATAAGCCTCAACTTCTTTAGTGTCGATAACTTGGTTAACCGCCTGGGTAAATGCCGCGTGCAGTTCGGGCGTGGCATCGTAGACGGAAGCGTACCGTCCTCGTGTTGAAAAGTGAGTGTTTTCATCGAACTGATAAGGCGTTAAATCGGGCAGTAGAAAATAGCTGGTTACGTTATTTTTATAGGTTGCGACTCTGCGTTTTTTATCAAGGTATGAGATGCCGTCTATAAATGGCGTCACCACCATTTTTGGCCGATTGACCACGCCTGCCATTTTAAACGACATCAGTAGACCCGCACCGGCGCCAACAAAGGCCATCGGCCCCACAAAAATCACAGCCACCACTGAAACCGCCACTCCGACGTAGCCGGAGTAGCGCAGTGCCGCATAGCACGCATCAGGTACTAATTCTAAGTCGCTGACAATAATGCCCTTGTCGGTTAGGGTGACTGTTTGTTGAATGTTGGGTTTACCTGCGTAGTACAGATAAGTGCCCATCGCACTAACAAAAAAGAGCACCATAACAAACTGAATCCAGTCTCCTAACGTGCCTACCCATAATGCCAATGCTGCGCCGATTAGCCAGATGGTAATGGTGCCATAGTCTGGTAGTGGCTCTTTAATCAGTTCAAACTGATACAGCACGTCTGAATCCAGCACCGCTTGTTGTTGCTGTTGTTTGTATTCGTCACTAAGCTCTGGCAATGCTGCCGTTGATGTCGACATTAACTTGGCTGGCACGTTGCTATTTTTCGAGTATTAACAATCTGATTTAAAGCCTTCATAAAATCAGCCTGCGATTCGGAGTCGGCATGGTACACCACTTCATGGAATACCCTCATCTCATTATGCTCTTCATCGCTCAATGGATAGGGATCGATATCAGCCGATAAGTAGTACGAGGTAAGGCCGTGCTTAAACCTGAGTTCTCCTCGCTCCTCCAGATAATCTACCCCCTTGATAAACGGCCTGATTTGCACTCTAGGTCGATTGACCACGCCTGCCATTTTAAACGACATCAATAGGCCCGCGCCGGCGCCAACAAAGGCCATCGGCCCCACAAAAATAACTGCGATAACAGAAATGGCCACACCAACATAGCCGGAATAGCGCAAGGCGGCGAAGCACGCATCGGGCACTAGTTCTAGATTACTAACAATAATGCCTTTTTCAGTTAGCGTGACCGTCTGCTGAATGTTGGGGTTGCTTGCATAATAGAAATATACGCCCATTGGAGTAATAAGAACTATCATTAGCAGGACATACATCCAGCCTCCTAATGAACCTACCCAGATTAAGAACGCTACTAATGCAACACCTAAACAGTTAGAAATGTAGTCTGTAAAAGGCTCTTTAACCAGTTCAAACTGATACAGCACTTTTGCTTCCAACACCGCTTGTTGTTGCTGTTGTTTGTATTCATCACTAAGTTCTGGCAATGCTGCCATTGATGTTGACATTATCTTGGAACCTCTACTTCAATTATGGTGTGTTGACTCAGGTTGATTGCGTCCAGTTTTACCATCTCCTGAGTTACATTAACACCGGCGGCAAACTGCGTCTGATATATACTGCTGCGCGTTGTGTCCGAATTGGTCTGATAAGGGTTGTCCATATCTTTCAACACAAAAATCCGGATTTTGGACGGCTCTGTGCTCGCGTGGTAGCTGACCGTTTGACGAATTGGGCGGGGTAACACAAGCTGATACGAGTAAGTACTCGGTTCATTCGGGTCTTGTCGCCATTGACCTGCTGCAATCTCCTGCGCGCCGAACGGTTGTGCGGCTTTGCCTGCTGGTTTGACTTCGATGCCCAGTGCGATGGTGTCTCCGGCATAGGTATTAGGCAGAGTGAAGGTTAGTTGCTGCTCAATCTCTACTTGTGTCGTGGTGTCATAAGGCGAGGCAAGCGGCATCACGTTTCGGCTGAGTACCTGAGTGTGTACTGACGGCTGATTGATCAAGGTAATCAGATTGAAAAACTCATCTTCAGCGCTCAAAGCTGGATCCGGTTCCTTGCCCCACACCGAATGTTTCAGCCATTTTTCTAACGGTGTTTTTTCCGTCAGCAGCAATATGATGGTAACTACGCCATACAGAGCCGCACCCCAGAAGTTGGCTGCCAGCATCCATCCTTGCAGCACACCTCCAATGGCTAGTCCAACATAACGTGACATCAAAGACCGGATGGCCAAGGTGATCCAACTGAATCCTTGGGTACTTAATGCGAGTGTTTTTACAGCAAGTAAAGCTTTCTCTGCACTGTCTTTGGATTGATAAAAGTCCTCAATAGATTGCCATCCTTCCAGTCCGACTGCTATAACACCAGCCACTCCTGCAATTAATGAGCGCGCGATATATTGTTCGGCATGAACAGTTTGCGCTACAGTGGGGCTTTGACTGGCTTTTATCTGTTTCAACGAACGGTCGAGCAATTTGGTCTCAGTCTTCAGATTATTGATCGACAACCCTTTTAAGTTGGAACCTACCGCATTAATAAACCAGGCGGTGCTGTAGGCCAGAGTCAGCTCCTGGCGACGGGTGTCCGGGTATGGCACAGATTCGACGATCTGTTGCAGCGACATCATCTGATTAAACACATTGATCAGGTTTAAGCTCGAGACCACAAAGTCCATACGGCCTACGCTATCCCACTTTTGCGACAGGTTTTGCGCTTTGCTGGAAAACACATGTTTGCCAACCTGGTGGTCCTGATAGGCCTCGAAGACCAGTGGGGTTTCATCAATAAACTGGCTGACCCTCTGGTTCAGGTCTTTGAGTTCCGTGCTGGTTTTCACGTACTCTGGTGAGCCTTTCATTTGCGTTTTTAAGGTTTTTTGCAATACTCCGGCTTCGATTGACATGTGATGATAGATATTGGTGCCAAATCTGTCTGCGTGTGACAATTTATTGAGTTGCACTTTGCCCCCTCTGAGATAGAGCTGCGCCCATACGGCCATGGCCATGCTTCTTCGGGCTGCAAGACCGGGAAGTTTCATCACACGATTTAGAATTCTGAAACGCAGCATCTGCATGGCATGCAGAGCTTTATCTCCTTTGACGGCGGTCGCTTTTTTGGCGTTCTCGATGATGGTATCCAGCGAAACCAGCAACCCTTTGGTCATGGTGAAGAGGGGAGAGTTCGGGTCATCAAAGCCAATAATATCGTTAAAGGCGGACATAAAGCCCCCAATTGGGATTCGGCTGTTCTCCGCAAACTGTGAGAAATCCAACTGGCTGATCAAGTTTTCTGTTTGAGCGTAAATTTCACTGGAGAAAAAGCTGGTTGTCAGCCCCAGTAAGTTTTCAGGGGCAATAATAAGTTGATCAATGTGCTCATGGAGTTCAGGGCAAGATTGCGAGCTGAGATCGAGATCGTTCAGGATGCAATCGAGCAGGGTATTTAAGGTTATCTGATGATCGTGCTGAGCGATGTCGATCCCCAGGCGGAGCGGATCATTGCCCAAGGTTTCCAGAGCGCTGATCAGGATAGGAACGTCACGCAATATCCCCGTTTGCGCCAAGGCTTGGGTTTCAATATAGGTTTTGTAGTACTTATCCAGTCCTTTCCAGTCAACCTGACGATGTGCTTTGCGCCGCTGGGTGTATTCATCCAGACGTTTTTCTAGCAGTGCAGGCGCAATGCCTTTTGCTGCTAAGCGGGCTTTGGCTTGCGGGTATGCGAGTACTGTCGATTCCGCTTCTGCCCAAATGGCCGCTTTTGCGTCACCACGAGGCGCATTGGCTTGGGTCATTTGGGTTTGGAAATAGTGGTATTCCAGGCAAGTATCGATGTCCTGCTCCACTTCAATCCAGTCTTGCGGGGGAATGACACTCATGCTCTCCGCTGGCAGAGAAATACGCACCAGAGAGCGGATGGTTTCCGCAATGACCGTTTGACGACGGGCGGCATCGTCTTCAATCGTGAGCTGCACCGACTGCGATAAGCGTAGATACAGGTCGACGATATCTGCCATGGGATCATCCAGAGCGACCAGGTCATGAGCTGCGTGACTGGGCACCTGGTATTGATAACTTTTGAGGTTGCGCGATACCAGAGGTGCGACTAATCCGGTGGGATCCTCTTCTTCGAGCTGTGTGGTAGCGCAGCTCCAGTCAAACTGGGTTAAGTCGCACTGGCCCACATCGGCGACGCAGGTTTCAATCTGCTCGATTGGGGTGCGGTGCGTTCCTGCATTGACGTCGCGTAGCCAGTCATTTCGGGCTTGTTCATTACTTTGATAAAAATCGACGATGCGATCAGTCCAGCGCTGGCTGGCGTAGCCCAGATAATACGGACACTCTGTTCGGATCATCAGGTGGGATTGCGGAGCTTCGGGTTTCGCTTCCAGCCGCGCTGCTGCATCATCGCCTTTACAGCGATAAAATTCGCCCTCACGCACCTGATACTCTTCGAGTTGCCAAGCGTCACCTTCAGGGGGCTGGTGCAAGGTATACAGCCATCCATCACGTAACTGACGTAACGTATACGGGACTTTATTCGATGCAAACACACCACCTGAAAAGTTTTGTTTGTCTTTAATCGGGTGGACACCTTCAGCCACCTCGTTCTCCAAACTTTCAGGGACGATATTGTCGATGGCGTATCGGACCGGCGCGATCGCAGCAAAACTGTTCTGGCTCGATTGTGCGACGCGAACCACAGGAAAGGTGGCCTGTTCGCTGATGGAGCCCATCGACAATATGTCTGGGATCAGCAGGGCGGTGTTGATCTGGTAGCCGACGTCTTTGCCGTGGTTATATTGGCTCACGGGTTCGAGATACAACACACTGCCGGCTTCCGGCTGAGCATCATCGCCGCGCCAATAGGGATTCAGCGTCTTCAGTTCTTCGACGGTGATGCTTTGTTGTTCCGCGACCTGCTCCAGCGTTTCTCCCGGCGCTACGATGTGTTTTTTTCGTTTGGCTTGCCCTTCGGTAAGTGGGATTAACTCGCCCATATTCAGTTGTATGCCATGCTCGTCAAGAAAGGCATGGTCCACCAACGCCACTGCGTTGTCATCCAATGGCTCTTTGCTAAAAAGCAGATACTGATTATCAACGGTTTGCCCATTTCGCTTCCACAACGCAAGGATAAAATCGGTTTCGCTGGCGTTGGACGGTGCGTTGTTCATGCTACCCGCCACACTTTGGGTGGCCACAAAGCGATATTTTTTATTGCCGCCGAAGCGGTATTCATTCAGCAGTTTGTCGTCTAAAAAGTGATAGAGAAAACCTTCGGTCGGCAAACCGAGCTGAGATCCCACTTGGATGGCTGGGCGGAGGGGGATAAAGGCCTCTTGTATCGTCACGCTGTCTTTTGGATGAGGCATTACGTTATCTAATTGAAATGGAACAACGTGATGTTTACCGACCTGAAGGGCTTTGGCTTCTTCTACTTCGATGCTGCAGGCGTAGTGGGTTGTCTGCTTTACTGCCTGCTGACGCCACTGCTTGATCGCCGGCTGACCGGACGAAGATTTAAGCAACATTTCAAGGTTAGGGGCAACAGACTGTTTAAACAGCGGCTCTTGGCACGCAAACTCAAGAGTGTAGGCAAATTCAGGTTCAGCTTGAGTGGTTTCAACCGGTGTTGAATGACGATGAACCGGCGCCGTGTCGGTAAGAGGTTTATAGCCCGCTTGATAGACTTTGCGGGTCTTTGACATTTTTAGAGACATAACAACTGAATATGAGCAAAAAATAGGCCCAAATTGTACCCGCAAACGGCGGATTCATACTCTAGTTATATGCACTTATTTGCTCTTATTTTTCGCTAAGCTGCCAGTGAAAAGCTCATTGATAGAATTAAAACCGCCATATCGGCGTTTCGAACGTATTGATGGCGTTGTCTTCAGAGTTGTCGTCGCTGAGCGAGACGATGTTTCCGATATAAGTGACCGGTCAGCAGAATGCTGATGATGCCCAATAGAAGGCTGACCCCGAGTTGAGCATGAGATCCTGTACCAATGCCACTGCCAGCCAAGGAAAAAATAATTGTTTGGGGCAGGTATCCAAACAGTGAAGCAAGTAAAAATGCGGGGAAGGGGACCGACGCCATACCGCTGCACAGATTGGTCAGCAGATTGCTCCCGATAGGGAAAATACGTAGCAACAGAACTTTGCTCACCGCGTCTTGTTTAACAAAACGCTCAAAGCGATAGAACTGGACTGGGAAGTATCGACTCAAGGTTTGCTTGAACATCAGTCTTGCCAGCCAATAGATGGCGGCAGCACTGAACAGCGTGCACAGTATGGCGTAGCCCAGCCCGATGCCCGCGCCGAACGTATAACCAAATAAGAACGCAATCAACTGACGAGGGCCGCCACAACCGGTAAACAGAACGCCCGTAATTAGCAGCCACACCACGCCGTTGACGCCATGTGCGCCTACGTAAGCGGCGATCCAGTTTTTATCGGATAAATGTTCCCATATTGGGTTGTCGGTTTCCCGGAAAATTACGATTGCCAAGACGGCCAGCACGGCAATTTTCAGATAGGTTTTATTCATTGCTGCGATAAGCACATTTAATGGTTGGCCATTTGGTTCTGCGGATCAACCAGGCGACGCCAATCAGATCAACGATGCCGACCCATAACCGATTCCAAACCGTGTACTTGGAGACTCCTTCAATGCGATCACGATGATTTACCGGATGGATCACGATCTTCCCGTTGAGCCGGCGGATCAGTGCCGGCAGGAAACGGTGCATATGATCAAAATAAGGAAGCAAGACGAAAGTGTGGCGCGGGAAGACTTTCAGTCCGCAGCCAGAATCTGGAACGCCGTCTTTCAGCAGGGCATGTCTGACGCGATTGGCCACCTTCGACTGGAAACGAACCCACGGCGTATCTTTGCGACCTTTACGGTAGCCCGCGATGCAGAAATGTTCGTTCTCAAGGGAAAATGCTTTCTCGATCATCGACGGAATATCGTGCGGATCGTTCTGGCCATCGGCATCCAGTGTGGCAATCAAGTGTCCGCGAGCATGATGGACGGCGGTATGTACCGCGGTACTCTGACCACAGCTGTCCGCATGGCTGAATACTTGTAGCGCCGTACCCAGGCGCTCGGCGGCCTGAATGGCGTCGTCAACAGTGTTGTCGGTGCTACCGTCATCGGTCAGTACAATTTCAAATTGATACTGGGGATGAAGTACTTCATGTATTTCTTCGATTAATCGAGAAACATTCCCTTGTTCATTTTTAGCCGGAATAACTACAGAAATTTGCATCTTTTTAAGAAAAGTAAATGAGTTATGAAAATACTATGCTCGTTTTGGCTTCTGTCAAGATAGCACGAGAAGTGTAAAAAATACGTGAATAACAAACCCCGATTAATACGGGATTCATTAATAGTGGTTATATTTTTATTTGTCTTATTAAGTGTTTGATTTTGTGTGTTTTATTTTTTTGTTTTACTTTTTGGGAATGTTTAAAATGTTATTTTCATTTTGTTTCATTAGAGAGTGTGATTGATGTTTAAATAAAGAATTAAAATGAACTCTTGAAAACATGAAAGGATAATTTGTCTTTTTTAAAGTTTTGTGACCGGAACGAATTTAATCTTGCCTGGATTGCTGAATGTTTTATACAGACATATACTGCGGCGTATGTATTTAATTTTTCTCAATAAGACAAGTTCATGCAAGGAATGAATGACTCTGAACGTCACGAGTATGTGTTTACATTATTCTGGTTAGTGTTGATCGCGTTTGTGGTTATTTTTGCCGGGATAGGTTTGCGTGATCCCTGGCCTGCCGATGAGCCGCGTTTTGTTGAAGTCGCCAGGGAAATGGTGGCGTCAGGCAATTGGTTCTTTCCAATGAGAGGTGGTGAGCTTTACCCGGACAAACCGCCGGTATTTATGTGGTCAATGGCCCTGTTGTATCGCCTGACCGACAACCTTTCCTGGACGTTCTTGATTCCCAATGCAGTGGCGGCGTTGATTACACTGCTGTGTGTCTACGATTTGGGGGCGCGACTGTGGAATGTGACCACTGGCCGTAATGCAGCGCTGTTGTTGTTGATCGCTCCACAATTTCTTATCCAGGCCAAGACGGCGCAAATTGATGCCATGGTAGCGTGTTGGATTACCCTGGGGATGTATGGATTATTAAGATACTTTTTCCTGCGTGGTTCACTGGGCTGGTACCTTCTGGCCTGGGTGTTCATGGCGCTGGGCATCATCACTAAAGGGGTTGGATTCTTGCCGTTGTTGGTGTTCATTCCTTTGTTGGTGCTGCATTTTACTGGTCGACAGTCATTTTCTGACCAGTGGGATCGCAAACTCTGGTTCGGGCCTTTAGCGATGTTGGCAGTGTTATTGTGCTGGCTGCTACCAGTGATCTATTTCTCTTACACCAGTCACAATCCGGACTTTGCCGCTTATCGGGACAATATTCTCTTAAAACAAACGGCGGAACGTTATGCCAACTCCTGGGGCCACATTAAGCCGTGGTATTACTTTGCTGTCAGTGTCATTCCAGTGTTCTGGTTCCCGCTTTATTTATTGATCGCACGAAAAGGGGCGCTGCTGTCGATGTGGCGTTCGCCGTTGGCGGTTACGCTAGCCAGTTGGGTGATTCTGGTGGTGGTATTTTTCAGCCTGAGCCCCGGTAAACGCGGTTTGTACATCTTACCAGCGTTACCTATGCTGGCATTGTTGGTTGGTGCTTACTCGACACCGGACAAACTGGCGCGTTGGCTGCAAGGTTTGCTGGCCGGTCTGGCTGCACTGTTGAGTGTGGCGGCTATTGTGGTGGCTGTCGCTGCGTTGATTCAGTTGGATGCCGTGGTTGAGCAGGTCGGGCCGAGAACCTGGCCGTTTGCGTTGATGTTTTTCGCCTTGGCTGCGATTTGGGGGCTGGTGGTTTGGTACAAACGCTTCGCGGTGGATCTGCGCAGTTATACCTTGGCGCTGTTAGCGACCTGGCTTCTGTATTCGCTGGTCGGTTATTCGCTGTTGAATCCGGTGCGTACGCCAGCGAAAGCGGTGATGCAGCAAGTGGTGGACAATATCGAGCCGGGCGCTGAAGTCGGCATCACCCGCTTTAAAGAGCAGTTCCTGTTGTTCTCACCGATCGCGCTGACCCATTTCAGTTACCTGACGTCGTCTCAGCAGCAGGATCGCAATGCCTGGCTATGGATGAAAGAGCAGCCCGGGCGTTATATTTTGACTCAGAATGACCAGGATCTGACGTGTTTTGATGCCAGTCAATCTATCGATTTAGGGGAAGCTCATCGTCGTCACTGGATTCTATTGGGCCAAGACTCATTACTTGAGACGTGTCCGAAACCGGAGCGGGTGGTGCGGTATCACCAACCTTTTCGATCGGTTTACCGTTAACGGAATTTGATCAAAAAGCCACCCGAACTGGGTGGCTTTCTTTAAGCGGTTCAGCGGGCGTGCTGGCTGAGGTACTCCGATGCGGCCAGCGGTCCCATATAGCGGGCGAGTGTTTTCTCGGCGACGGTGCGAAGATCAACCACAATCAGTCCGTCGAGCGCATTGTTGAACGCAGGATCGACATTGAAACACACCAGTTTACCGTTCAGACCCAGATATTGACGCAGCAATACAGGGACGCCTTTGCCGTCATCAATGCGGGCAATGACCCGAGACAGAAGCTGCAAGTCGCCAAGTGCCGTCAGTAGACTGGTGTTCCATGAGCTGGCATGGCTCGGCAGTGGGTTAGACGCTTCAACGTAGTGGGCACTGTCGGCATCGTAATGATGCAAGGTCATGGTCTGAGCCAGCAGTTGACGGGCTTGCTGACTGTAATCATTACTGATGCTGACCGGCCCGAACAGGTGGGTAATGTTCGGGTGTCGCGAGACGTATGTCGCTATGCCTTTCCACAGCAGTAACAGGGCACTCATGCTGCGCTGGTACTCAGCCGCAACCACGGAGCGGCCCATTTCAACCGCCGTCCCCATTTTATTCAGAAACCGCTGATCGTAGTGGAATAAGGTGCGTGAGTAGAGACCATCCAGACCTCGCTTGGCGGACACCTGTTCAACCAAACCGAGGCGATAAGCGCCAACCAGACACTGTTTGTCGCGATCCCAGACAAACAGATGCAGATAATCCTCATCGAATTCATCCAGGTCGAGCGCCAGTCCGGTGCCTTCACCGACCGCTCGGAAATTCAGCTCACGCAGGCGCCCGATCTCATGCAACAGAGAAGGAATATGTGCGGCACTGGTGCAGTAAACGTCAAATTCGTTGCTGCTCAGCAGGTGGTGTTCCGCTGGGAGATTATGGATATCCTCCAACCAGGCTTCGGTGGCTAACGCCGGCGCGACGGGGTGTGGCGGCGATGCTTCGACCGTTTGTGTGCTGTTCACCGGGGCGGGCTGGAGCAGGTAGGTATTCAGGCGCAGGTAATTGACGACCTGGGTATCACTCAGGCCATTAACCTCTTTGTACTTGATGGCGTCGCCGACGGCGATCCCGATTGGTTGAGATTGTTTGTTGAGCAGCTCACGTCCGAGCATCAGGGTACGCAGCAACGGGTGGATTTTCCCGGCCATATAAAAGCGTTGCGAGTTCTGGCCGTTAATGAAGACGGGAACCGTAGTGGCTTTGTGTTTACGAATCAGTGCGCTAACAGAGCGGCTCCACTCTTTGTCTTCCAGTTTCTGGGCTTTGCGGTCAACCAGATGCGACACTTCGCCAGCCGGGAACATCAGCAGTAATCCACCTTGTTCAAGGTGTTTGTTGGCGCAGCGCAGCGCTTTCATGTTGGCTCGGTGGGCGGATTCGCCATCAAAGACATCCACACCAATGAACAGTTTGTCCAGTTCGGGAACGGTTTTAAGATATTGATTAGCAAGGATCTGTACGTCGTCGCGGAGCAACAACAACAATTCCGCGAGGATCACACCTTCGACGCAACCAAGTGGATGATTGGCAACCACAATCGTGGCCCCTGAGGTGGGAATTTTATCCAGACTGCCGCGCGTGATCTGATAATCGATGCCTAGCACATCGAGCGTAAAACGCAGGAATGCCCGGGTGTCGCCACCGGCTGGCCGCTGAGCGTAAAATTTGTCGAGCTTGCTCAATCCGGTTGCCCATTCAGCGATGTTTTCTCCCCAACCAAACGGCGTTTTCCTTGGCAGACGAAAAGGGCTGGTGATATCCATAATGACCTCAGTTTGATGTACTCTGGAGAGAATCTTATGGCGATTAGATGTCAGTCAGGCTTCAGTTTGATGAGAAAAGCATGATAGAAAAGTGACGATTTGATGAACATGCGTTACGGCCTGAGATATCAAACTGAATTAATATGTAACAGCCAGGCCGGTGCGCCTTTAAATTACGTGTCGCTCACAAAATGTACTAATTTCATACCGTACTGAAAGTATACCTGCTAGCTTAGATTTTGCGGGTACACGCACAATAACAAGTCAATTGAACCTTTGCTTAATGTTGCTCTGGAATAACGGGAACCGGATCGGTTCCCGTTTTTTGATCGCACACAGTGTCATCAAATCATATCTTGGGTGAGCAGTGGATCATCTATGGAATCGGTTGTATAAATGATGAGGCTGAATCAGGAGTTCTATTATGAAAGCAACAGACAACCGCACCGCTCTTATCCTTGGCATCAGCTTGATCTTAGGTTTGGCGGTACTGGGCTACTTTGTTCAACAGACGGCGTTAAGTTACCGTGGTTTTGAACGTGTCGTGACCGTTAAAGGGCTGGCCGAAAAGGAGTATCCGGCCGACACTGTCATCTGGCCGATTCAATTTTCCGTTGCTGGAAATGATCTGCCTGAACTTTTCGCTACCCTCGACAAACAGTCGCAGGCCATCAACGCATTTCTGGTGTTGCAGGGGATCGACAAAACCGGTATTTCGTTCTCTTCTCCGACGGTGATCGACAAAAAAGCTCAGCAGTACGGTGGCGAGAGTAACATTGAATTTCGCTATCTCGCTTCTCAAACCATGACGGTTTACAGCCAGCAGGTGGATTTAGTGCGTCAGGCCATCACTAAACTGGGGGAACTGGGTAAACAGGGGATTGTGTTCAACCAGGATCCGTACAGCAATCCCATCGAATACAGTTTCAATGGCCTGAACAAAATCAAGCCTGACATGGTGGAAGAAGCCACGAAAAACGCGCGTGAAGTCGCGCAGAAATTTGCCCGTGATTCGCAAAGTTCGCTCGGTAAAATCAAGCGAGCTTCGCAAGGGCAGTTTTCGATCGTCAGCCGTGACAGCAATACTCCCTATATCAAAAAAGTTCGGGTGGTTTCCACCGTCAGTTACTACCTGAATGATTGAGTTTCGGCCAAGCGGGGCGACGTGGATTAGTGCTGAGACGCTATTTTTGTAGCATAAATAAGACTTTTTTCGTAATTGATTAAAAATTGCCCGCATTGGCTGGATTGTGGAGCAAAACGATTTCGCCGGACAAAGTCGGTGATTTATTATGCAGCCCAATCTGTTCGGGAAAGCATTTTCGGATCGGCTCCGAGCCGATCCGCTTACTTAATAATAATCATAATTTCCCGCCACACTGAAGTATTTACCCATCTAGGGAATAGTAATAATGTTGCAATTTCATAAACTTATGATTGCACCTCTGCTCTTCTGGACATTGCTGTGTTCGTTCCAGATCCAGGCTGCGGGTGCAGAGCCAAAAGACAAATTCCTCCAGTCTCTGGAAGGCATCGAGCGTCAGGTTTACGCCTTGCCGCAAAAATCGCTGGCGCAAATTGAGCAGTTGGAAGAAGACTCACTACTGCAAAACCAGCCGAGAGAGTTGCTGGTGCGTTACTACCTGGCCAAATCGACGGTACTGGAACTGCTGGGGCGACAAAAGGAGAGTTCAGCGGCGGCAAAGAAAGGGCTGAGCCTGGCGCCAAAACAGAGCCGTGAACACCTGTTGCTTGAGTTGCATCAGATTCAGGCGATGATGGGCAAAAACGACATCAACGAAGCCGTCTCTTCATTGGATACGCTACTGAAAACGTCACGCACGAATGGTGATAAGCAGCTGGAATCGGAAGTGCTGTTGGTCAAAGGGCGCTACTACGAAGTTCAGGGGGATTTTAAAAAGTCCTATGCAGCGATCATGTCCTCGCTTGAGGCGGCAGAGTCTTCCGGTGTACAAGGACAGGTAGAGCGTGCTGCGTTAGGGCTGGGTGATGTACTGGTCAAAATTCAGGGTTATGGCCGCTCGGAAACGGTGCTGAATCAGGCGTACCGCTATTTCAAAGAGCGGCGTATGTCGTTCAATGAGTTGCTCAGTGTGCTGACCATTGCCAAATTGCACAAAGCGCAGTTCCAGTATGATAAAGCGATTGACGCCTATCAGGACGCGCTCAAACTGGCGCAGATCATCGGCGATGGCCGTTTTCGTTTCCGCATCAACCTGGAACTGGCTTCTCTGTACCGCGAGACCGATAACGACCGGAACATGCTGCGCCACCTGAGACTGGCGGAAAACCTCCAGTACCGTGAAACGTCGAGTGCCTATCTGGCGACTTTCAGGTTGCTGCAAGCGCAGTATATGCTGGAGCAGAAGAAGTTTGACGAGTTGCTGGCTATGATCACGCCAATGCTGCCGGAGATCATCAAGAGCCCGCACATTCAGCAGCAGCAACTGGAGCTGCTCAAAGTGGCAGCCCAGGCCTACGCTGGCGCGAACAACTTTCAGCAGGCGTACCAGTCTTATGGTCAGTATCACAATAAATTCATTCAGTTCAGCAACGATCGCGAGATGGAAAAACTCGAGCGTCAGCAGATCCTGTTTGAGCTGGAGCGACTGGAATATGAGAACCAGGATCTGAACTGGAATAACGTTTTGCAACGGATGGAACTGGAGAACAATCGCCGGACTTTCTACTTGCTGGGGGAAATTGTGATTGCACTATTGGCTGTGATCCTGTTGCTGGCAGTCGTGTTCCTGGCCGTCAACCGTTCGCGTATCCGCATGCGTCGTTTAGCGAAAACGGACACGCTGACCGGTTTGTTCAACCGTCGTTTCCTGGAAGAGTGGTTTATGCAGCCGATCACGGAACAGGCTGCACCTAAGCCGGAAGTGAAACCACAATCGCTTCCGGGTAAAGTGACGTACCACTTACGTCAGCAATGGAAACGCGTCCAGTCAGGTTATGCACAGCTCAACAAGTGGCTGGAACGTAAACTGGACAAAAAAGTGGTGGTGAGAAAACCGGAAACGGGGCCCATCACGATGGTGATGATCGATGTCGACCACTTCAAACAGGTGAACGATACCTACGGACACGTGTTTGGCGACGTGGTTTTGACTGGTGTGGCTAAAGTACTGGAATCGTCGGTGCGAGACAGCGATATTGTCGCGCGTCTCGGCGGAGAAGAGTTCGTTGTGGTGCTGCCAAAAACCGATCTGGAAGAATCCGTGGCGTTAGCAGAACGCCTGCGTGAGGCGGTGGCTCAACAAGGATTCGTGACTGAGAGCGAACAAGCCGTCAATGTCACGTCGAGCTTCGGTGTATTGACGACCCATCAGGTGGACATGGAGTTTGAGGTGCTGTGTAATCAGGCCGACAAACTGCTGTATGAAGCCAAGGCCAGTGGACGAAACTGTGTGAAAGCACTACAGCTAAGCTGATAATGTGAGAGAAGCCCGTCGAATGATGTCGCGGGCTTTTTTATGGCTCTTTATGGTCGTGCTTTGATGTGGGCTGCGCATTGTCGTTGTCGTCTGCTGACGGGTCTTTACGGCTTGAAAACAGGTTCAGCAGTTTATCCCACCATAAACGCATAGTCGCAAGACCCGCGACGACCGTCGCGATAATCGCTTGCAGGATCACGCTGCCCGTACCGGGATCCAGATACGCTTGTGCCGGAAAACTTGCCATCAGGGTCAAGGCCACTAAGCCCAGTTTGTGGTGCGTGCGGGAAAGCATAAAACACTCCCTATCTGGTTATTGATAAAAAAGAGATTAGTTCAACTGTAGTCAGGCGGCGTTCATTCAGCAAATGCAGATTAGGCTATAGTTATGAGTATTCCAGCTCTGAGTGACCTTAAGTGACGATGAACTATGCAGAATATTGAAGTGGATGACTCTTCTTTCCGTGACAGCAGTGGTTTTGTGTTTCGCTATCAAGGGACGCTGTATCGTCAGGTGAACCAATGTTTTGCCGATGCCTTTGATGCTTATCTGGATAGTGGCCTGCATCAGGCTCTGACGGAGCGCAACTATCTGGTCCGCCATCGCGAGCAGCCACTGGACGGTTATCGCTCTGATCTGGCACACAAAATCCTGAAGCCAGAGCGTATTCGCTACATTTCGTATCCGTATGAATGGTGCTTTAGCCAACTTAAAGACGCGGCGTTGTTGACACTCGACATTCAGTTGCTTGCACTGGACTACGGGTTTAGTTTGAAAGACGCCAGTGCGTTTAACGTCCAGTTTCATCAGGGAAGGCCAATTTTCATTGATACCTTGTCCTTTGAGCCTTATGAGCAGGGTACATGGGTGGCCTATCGCCAGTTTTGTCAGCACTTTTTGGCGCCGCTGGCTCTCAAAGCTCATTGCGACCACCGGTTGGGAAAACTGGCTGAGCTGTATATTGATGGGGTGCCACTTGATCTGACGAGTCGACTGTTGCCCAAACGCACCTGGCTGAGCTTCAATATTCTGTCCCATATTCATCTACACGCGAAAATGCAAACCCGTTACGGTGACAAGGCGCATCAGACGCAAGCCGCGCTGAAAGGGGCAGATGCAATGAAGGTGGACAAACTGCGCGCCATGCTCAAGGGGCTGAGAACTTACATTGCATCGCTGCACTGGCATACGCCTTCGTCTGAGTGGGGGGAGTATTAGTCAGCACACTAATTATCAGGACGCAGCGATGCAGGGTAAAATCGCTTTGGTTGAGGGCTATCTTAGCCAGCGTGGTACGCCAGCCTCTCTGCTCGCGGACATTGGCGCCAACTCAGGTCAGTTCAGTCGCTTAGCCAGCCGTTACACCGAGCAGGTGGTGGCGTTTGATATCGACGAAGTGGCCGTCGAGCACAACTATCAGCAAGTTCGTGAGTCCGGAGAGAGTCATATTCTGCCACTGGTGTTGGATCTGTTTAATCCGTCGGCCGCCATTGGCTGGGCGAACGGCGAGCGAAGCTCGTTTGTATCGCGCGGTGCGTTTGATGTGGTGATTGCCCTAGCGCTGATCCATCACCTGGCGATCAGCAACAATACTCCGCTTGAACACATCGTCAGGCTGCTGCATCACATCAGCCGTCAACAAGTGATCATAGAGTTTGTCCCCAAGGAAGACTCCCAGGTACAGCGTTTACTGGCGAGCCGCAAAGACGTTTTCCCACAATACCATCAGGTGGGGTTTGAAGCGGCACTGGCCGGCTATTTTACCATTGAAGCCAAAGACCAAATTCCTCACTCTTGTCGCACGCTTTACTGCCTGACGAAACTGTCTTAATTCAGCTGTGCTGGCAGCATCGAGACATCATAGCCCATCTCACTCAGGTGTCGGGTTAACATTTGATAGGCCTGTTGCTGGCTCAGAGCACGCTGACCACAGCGGTTATCGGGTGGGTGTACCAAGGTGTGTGTCAGCGCAACGGCCTCGGGCTGATTGAGATTGAGCGAGTAAAGCCGACCGCACAGCGCCATCGACAAAGTCCCCAAGGTATAAAAAGGGGCACGGACACTGGCCGCCGATTTCCATTCTCCCATTCCCACGATCTGCTCATCCGGTGATGTGGCGATAAAAATGGGCTTAGGCACTCTGCTGGTAGCTAAGAGATCCTGACCGTCCATCCACTCCGGAATGGGCAGCGACAAGTAACCCAGCAGGGTCGGGGCGATATCTACCCGTTGCGAAGGCTGTACGACCACTCCGCTTGGCTCGCGATGTGGAAAGCGGATCAACAAAGGCAGCGTTTGATCAATGCTGTGGCCGATACCGTGATCACTGGTGAAAATCAGTATGGTGTTGTCCAGTTCGCCCCGTTCAATCAACAACTGATAGATTTCTTGAGCATACGTATCCCACTGACGAATCGCGTTGTCGTAGTGATCGAGCATCCACATTTGGGGCTGATGTTTGGTGTCGGTAAACACCGGGGTTTCATAGGCAAATTTATTACCGTGTGGGCCGAGCAGGTGAACATTAGCAAAATATGGACGTGGTGCGGTAGCGATGTGGGTTATGAGTTGATTGACCCGATCGCGATCGCTGAATCCCTTAGGAATGTCCAAGCCACCATTGACCAGTTGATGTGGGTACGCCATTGGCGCATGGCCCGTCAGATGAGCTAACCGTTGATAGAGGCGTTGCCAGGTTTCCTCCCAGAACTGCACACTGTCTGGCCAGCGCTGAACAATAACCTCCCGAATGTCGTTATGGCGCGAAGAGACATGGCGGCGATTGGCGTAATCAAAACCGTTTCTGATCTTGAGATCCACCGGATCAACGTAATAGCGCAGGGTGATATCGATGTTGAAATATCCCGCCTGTTTCAGCAACCCCGGCAGGTGCTGGTACATGTCCTGACCGCGAAACGTATCCGGGCGGAAGATCACCCGGGTTCGAGTCGGGTATTTGCCGCTCAGCATCGCTCCCATGGCGCCGGTGGTTTTGGCGGAGTTGGTCCAGTGATGATGAAACACCATGCTCTCGTTGGCGATCTGCTCTAAAAACGGTGTGGTTTGGCGCGCGTAACCGTACACCGAAACATGATTGCTGTTCACGCCATCAGCGCTGAACACAATAATATTAGGCGGTGATTCGGGTTGCACCTGCACCGCACTTTGAGCCGGTATATGTGCAATGACTTGTGGTGACTGATAAGACAGCCACACCATCACCAAGGAGAGGCTCAGAAGCACGGCGCAGGTTGTGCTGAGTTGACGCTGCAGCGCGATGTGCGTGGCCAGGTACGACATGGCTGGCATCAGGCGGCGCACAAAATAACCTACTAAACCAATAAAAAGCAGCCAATACACTGATTTAACCAATAGGCTGTTTGCCGACGGTGAGGCAAAGCGAAGCAGGGTATAGGTAAAATTATCGATCAGTAGAAAAGTGGTACAGGAGAGAATCAAGCCGGGAATCAACAGGGCGATGTGTCTTAGCGGCAACCCAATCAGCGGGATAGTCCCCGGTGCGCGCAGCATAAGCACAGTCAGCAGCAATACGGCCATAACGCCTATCACCACTAAGGGCAATGGCGCTACCAGCGCAACCGCGACACTGTGTATCACATCAAGATAGCTGAACATCGATGGACGAAAGTAGAAAAACAGCCACTCCATCAGGTAGTACAGATACCCGCACAATAGAGTGATGATCCCAAGGCTAAGCAGATACGCGCCCGTTGCCGGAGTGTGGGTTTGGTCCATAGCGCTTCCCGTACACAAGATGAGTTTTGAGTATAGTCAAAGCGTCATCGAGCACAGGTTATGAACGATGAGTTCTGGGAGCTTTTGGATCATGGGTGTCCTTCCCGACATGGAACTCGCTATTTATCTCATATTGAGATGGATAACTGGCATTAATCGACCAGAGCATACCGGAAGTCATCACTGTTGAGGAAAAGGAGCTGAATACGGAAGGCCAGAAAAACAAAGGCCCGTAGATTTCTCTACGAGCCTTCTTGAATATGGTGGCCCCTCGCAGACTTGAACTGCGGACCAATCGATTATGAGTCGACTGCTCTAACCACTGAGCTAAGGGGCCAAATTAGGACAACGATTATAGGGGAAGCTTGCCGGGGTGTCTAGCCGCAGATATTACCAATTGCGCTTAGTTTTTATCCACTTAGAACGTCAGGCAACAAAAAAGGTGAGCCATTGCTCACCTTTTTTCATGCTTGGTCGATTACTCGTCCAGGAAACTGCGCAGAGTTTCTGAGCGGCTTGGATGACGAAGCTTACGCAGTGCTTTGGCTTCGATCTGACGGATACGCTCACGGGTAACGTCGAACTGCTTACCAACCTCTTCCAAAGTGTGGTCGGTATTCATGTCGATACCAAAGCGCATACGCAGTACTTTCGCTTCACGAGGCGTCAGGCCTGCCAGTACGTCACGAGTCGCCACTTTCAGGCTGGTAGAAGTCGCAGAATCCAGCGGCAGTTCCAGAGTGGTGTCCTCGATGAAATCACCCAGATGCGAATCTTCGTCGTCACCGATTGGTGTCTCCATTGAGATTGGCTCTTTGGCAATTTTCAGTACTTTACGGATCTTGTCTTCCGGCATTTGCATGCGCTCTGCCAATTCTTCCGGTAACGGCTCACGGCCCATCTCTTGCAGCATTTGACGCGAGATACGGTTGAGCTTGTTGATCGTTTCGATCATGTGAACCGGAATACGGATCGTACGAGCTTGGTCAGCGATTGAACGAGTGATCGCCTGACGGATCCACCAGGTCGCGTAGGTCGAGAATTTGTAACCACGACGGTATTCAAATTTGTCGACCGCTTTCATCAGACCGATGTTACCTTCCTGGATCAGATCCAGGAATTGCAGACCGCGGTTGGTGTATTTCTTAGCAATCGAAATAACCAGACGCAAGTTGGCTTCCACCATCTCTTTCTTCGCGCGGCGAGCTTTGGCTTCACCGATAGACATACGGCGGCTGATGTCTTTGATGTTCTGAACCGTCAGTGACGTTTCTTCTTCGATCGCTTTCAGTTTCAGGATAGAACGACGGATGTCGTCTTCGCTGCGTTTGATCTTTTCAGCGTAAGGTTTGTCTGAAGACAGAACCTCATCCAACCAGGCTTCGCTGGATTCATTGCCGGTAAACAGAGCAATGAAAGATTTCTTCGGCATTTTGCCGTATTCAACCGTCGAGCGCATGATCAGGCGCTCTTGCGTGCGTACGCGATCCATAGCGGTACGCAGTTCTTCCACCAGGTAGTCAAACTGTTTTGGTGTCAGACGGAATTCTTTGAATACGTCGATAACCAGTGCGTGCGCTTCGCTGGCTTTGTTGCTTTCACGGCCGTGTTCGTTTACTGCCAGACGGTAGTTCTGGAAGGTGTTGCGCAGATCGGTGAATTTCTCAAGCGCCAACTCAGGGTCGATGCCGGTATCTTCTTCTTCAGAAGAGTCGTCATCGTCCTTGTCTTCATCTTCGTCTTCGTCGAGATCTTCGTCGTCTTCGTCCGCCAGTTCGTTTTCTGCCAGTTCAGAACCGATGTGAGTGGCCGTTGGGGCGCTGGTCTCTTCATCGTTTGGATCTACGAAGCCGGTGATCAGGTCGGTCAGGCGCAGTTCTTCGGCTTGAACTTTGTCGAACTGTTCCAGAATGTATGGAATCGTACCTGGGTATTCTGCGACAGCGTTCTGAACCTGGTTGATACCATCTTCAATACGCTTCGCGATATCGATTTCACCTTCACGAGTCAGCAGTTCTACCGTACCCATTTCGCGCATGTACATGCGCACCGGGTCGGTGGTACGGCCGATTTCGTTCTCTACACTGGATAGTGCAGCCGCGGCCGCTTCGGCAGCGTCTTCGTCGGTGATGTTGTTGTCATCGCTAAGAGCAAGGTCATCGGCATCAGGAGCGGTTTCCACTACCTTAATACCCATGTCATTAATCATCTGAATAATGTCTTCTACCTGCTCGGAATCGACGATTTCTGCGGGCAGGTGATCGTTAACTTCGGCATAGGTCAGATAGCCTTGTTCCTTGCCCTTAATGACAAGTTGTTTTAGCTGTGACTGCGGATTTTGATCCATAGACGGTATCCAACTTCGTATCTGGTGAAGGAATTAGTATGCGAAATGCAAACCACGAATACTAACAAATTTATTCATTGCTGACTAATCAAACAGGGTTACGCTTTCAAATCTAGCATTAAGGCTAGCAGCTCCCTTTTCTCTTCGGCTGATAAACCGACACTTCTTGCTTTGGCCTGCAGGTTTTCAATTTGTTTTTCAACGCACTGAGCAAGTATTTTGTCCAATGAGTCTAAAAATATATCTTCTTGATTGTCTTCAGCGAGCGGGATCTCCCAGCTGGCAAGACGAGACAGAAGCGCCTCATTTTTGTTATTACGCCAGTGTTCAAGCAACTGGCCGGTGTTGATATGGGGGTGGGACTGACAATAATCAAGTACTTCCACCAATAAACCCAAACCAGGCAACGCCAATCCCCGGACACTGGACAGGTCCGGTACCATTTCAGCATAGCTTGGATTCTGAATAAGCAAAGCGATCACTTCTCGCATCGGTGTGCGCTTGATCTCTTTATGAGGCTGGGGACGTGCCGCGGCCTCACTGGTGCTTTTTTTGTTCAAGCTAGACTGAATCGCGTCAGAGCTCAGGCCGGTTCGCAGCGATAGCTCTTCCCATAAATATAGCTTTAATGACTCATCTCGTACCGAGTTGATGAGCGGTTCGGCCAGATGGACCACCCGAAAGCGACCTTCTCGGCTGCTGTTGTCGACCACTTTTTCCATTAAGCCGCTGAACAGAAAGTCAGAAAACGGCGTGGCCTGCTGGACATGCAGCTCAAATGCTTCGGTGCCGTTCTGGCGGATAAATGAATCGGGATCCTCTTTATCCGGCAGGAACATAAACTTAAGAGTTTTGTTCCCGTTCAAATAGGGTAGAGCATTTTCCAGCGCGCGCCAGGCAGCCTGACGACCCGCGTTGTCGCCGTCGTAACAGCAGATCACGGCACTGGTCTGGCGAAACAGCACCTGCAGGTGGTCGCCGGTTGTGGACGTCCCCAGAGACGCCACGGAGTAATCCACTCCGTATTGTGCCAATGCCACCACATCCATATAGCCTTCAGTGACCAGTATCTGCGGCGGCTCTCGGTACGCCTGCAACACTTCGTACAGGCCGTAAAGCTCTTTGCCTTTGTGAAAGATCGGCGTTTCCGGAGAGTTGAGATATTTGGGGGTGCCTTCGCCGAGCACCCGGCCTCCAAAGCCGATCACGCGGCCACGCCGATCGCGGATTGGGAACATGATCCGCCCGCGGAAGCGGTCATAGCGATGGCCATTGTCGTTCTCAACCAGCATACCCGCTGAGGTCAGCATCTCTTCTGCATCGCGGCCGCGGGCAAAGTTTTTGCGCACGCTGTCCCACTCGTCGGGGACATAGCCGATACCAAACTTCTGCACAATTTCACCGGATAAGCCGCGACCCTTGAGGTATTCGATGGCTACCTTGCTGGACGAGAGCTTGAGCTGATCACGATAGAACTGAGCAATACTGCCCATCAAATCATAGAGGCTGCGTTTTTGTTCGCTGTTGGCGCGTGGCTGCTGATTGAGATTGCTGCCGCTGCGCTGTTCCCGTGGCACATCCAGGCCGAGAAAAGAGGCCAGTTCTTCAATGGCTTCAGGAAATTCCAGCCGCTCGAATTCCATCATAAAATCGATGGCATTGCCGTGTGCACCGCAGCCAAAACAGTGATAGAACTGCTTTTCCTGGCTGACGCTGAAAGACGGGGTCTTTTCGTTGTGGAACGGGCAACAAGCGCTGTAGTTTTTGCCTTTTTTCTTCAGTTTTACGCGTGCGTCAATGATATCGACAATATCAAGCCGAGCAAGGAGGTCATCAATAAAGCTGCGAGGGATGTGTCCTGCCATAAAACCGAATAGAAAGCCTCAATGTAGATAGGATAGATACAAACAAGCCGTGCGTTCCAGTGGATAGCACGGCTTGCTGCAAATGGGGTTGGTTTAAGCGAGTTTAGCGCGAACTAAACCACTCACTTTCCCCATGTCTGCACGCCCTTGAATTTTCGGCTTGAGCACGGCCATCACTTTCCCCATGTCTTGCATGCCCGCTGCGCCAGATTCGGTGATAGCACTGTCAATCAGTGCTGCGACTTCATCTTCGTTCAGTGGTTGAGGCATAAATTCCTCAAGGACAACGATTTCCGCTTTCTCAGCGTCTGCCAAGTCTTGACGACCTGCAGCTTCATACTGCGCAACAGAGTCGCGACGTTGTTTGACCATTTTTGTCAGCACAGCGAGAATATCGTCGTCGCCCAGAGTGATCTGTTCGTCAACTTCACGTTGTTTAATGGCCGACAGAGCCAAACGAATAGTGCCAAGGCGCGTTTTGTCCCTGGCTTTCATCGCTAATTTTTGCTCTTCTTTGAGTGTGTCAATCAGAGCCATAACTCAATTCCTTTACTGAATTAAGTTATTAGTACAGGCGAACGCGACGAGCGTTTTCGCGAGCTAGCTTCTTAGCGTGACGCTTTTGAGCTGCTGCTTTAGCGCGTTTGCGAACGGTAGTTGGTTTTTCGTAGTGCTCACGACGACGCACTTCAGAAAGGATACCTGCTTTTTCGCAAGAGCGCTTGAAACGACGCAGAGCTACGTCGAACGGTTCGTTTTCACGTACTTTAACTACTGGCATATGCCTTTCACCTCAGGGGTTATTCGTTAATGCTGGCCTATAACAGTCAAACATGAATTGCTTGGACGCTAACCAGCTTGATCAAAAATGGTGCGGAATTTTAATCCGATCACATAGCCATTGTAAAGCCTTTTATTGCCTATTGTCTGTACAAAATTTGTTTGAAAAGCCAAGGCGAGGTAAGATTGCGCCAAATTTTGATTGTGGATACGGGTGTACCGAGAAAAATATGCGCATTATTGGCATTGAAACCTCCTGTGATGAAACGGGAATCGCTATCTATGACGATGAAAAAGGCCTGTTGGCGCACAAGTTGTACAGTCAGGTAAAACTGCATGCCGACTACGGTGGTGTGGTACCGGAACTGGCCTCGCGCGATCACGTGAAAAAGACCATTCCGCTGATCAAAGCTGCGATGGCTGAAGCCAACCTGACACCCGCGGACATTGACGGCGTTGCCTACACCGCTGGCCCGGGATTGGTGGGCGCATTGCTGGTGGGCGCGACCATCGGGCGCAGTATTGCGTATGCCTGGAATGTGCCGGCTGTACCGGTCCACCATATGGAAGGCCACCTGCTGGCGCCAATGCTGGAAGATAACGTTCCGCCGTTCCCGTTTGTTGCGGTGCTGGTGTCTGGTGGTCACTCGATGATGGTCGAAGTAAGAGGCATCGGTGAGTACAAGATTCTTGGCGAGTCGATTGATGATGCCGCTGGTGAAGCGTTTGATAAGACCGCGAAACTGATGGGGCTGGATTACCCGGGTGGACCGCTGCTGTCGAAGCTGGCGGAGAAGGGCACGCCAGGGCGCTTTAAGTTTCCGCGACCGATGACCGATCGCCCGGGACTGGACATGAGTTTTTCCGGGTTGAAAACTTTCACCGCCAACACCATTGCAGCCAACGATGACGATGAGCAGACCCGAGCGGATATTGCGTACGCGTTTGAAGAGGCCGTCTGTGAGACGCTGGCGATCAAATGTCGCCGCGCACTGGAGCAGACAGGCATGAAGCGTATCGTGATAGCCGGCGGTGTGAGCGCGAATAAGCGTTTGCGTGCTGAGCTGGAAAAACTGGCGAACAAAATCGGCGGTGAAGTCTATTATCCGCGCACCGAATTTTGTACCGATAATGGCGCCATGATTGCTTACGCTGGCATGCAGCGTCTGAAAAATGGCGAAGTGGCTGACCTGTCGGTACAGGCGACGCCGCGCTGGCCGATTGACCAGTTGGAACCGATTGCCTGATTTGCCAAGTATGAAAAAGCGGTCGCCCTGTGCGGCCGTTTTTTTATCGCTGCGTCTGGCGACAGCTCCGAGTGGTGATTGATAGTAATGATGATAGGATAACGACAAAAATTACAACAATACCTTTGATGGACACTGTCATGATGAAAAAATTTACCATAGATGGACAACAGCTCGCTTATCTGGATGTGGGGCAGGGACCTGTTTTGCTGCTGGGTCACAGCTACTTGTGGGATCATCAGATGTGGGCACCACAGATTGAAGCGCTCAGTCAGTCATATCGCTGCATTGTGCCGGATCTTTGGGCGCACGGTGAATCCGATCCGGCGCCACAGAAAACCCGTTCATTGCAGGACATTGCGGCCGATATGCTGGCGCTGATGGATTATCTCGATGTGGCACAGTTTGCGGTTGTCGGGCTGTCGGTCGGCGGCATGTGGGGCACGGAGCTGGCGCTGATGGCGCCCGGACGAGTGACGGGGCTGGTGATGATGGACACCTTTGTCGGTCTGGAGCCGGAGGTGACTCACCAAAAATACTTTGCGATGCTGGAAGCCATCAGCATGGCGCAGATGGTACCCGCACCGATCGTCGATGCGGTGGTACCAATGTTCTTTGCCCGTAACGCGGCGCAGAACTCTCCGCAATTAGTGAACAAATTTTCGGCTCAGCTTTCGGCGATCAAAGGGCAAGATGCCGTGGAAATCGCACGTATCGGCCGCATGGTGTTTGGTCGTCGCGATCTGATCGAAGAGCTGGAAACATTGGCGTTGCCGGTTTTGATCGCCGTGGGTGAGGAAGACACCCCGCGTCCGGTACTGGAGTCGTTCCTGATGCAAGATTGCATCGCGGGCAGTGAGCTGGTGCAAATTCCCGCAGCGGGACACATCAGTAATCTGGAGCAGTCGCAGTACGTGACACAGATGCTGGAGCGCTTTCTTGCCGAGCACGCTTAATCGAAAGACCTCTCAGGAGGTCTTTTTTATGTCTTTCTTTTCGCCGACTTTGGGCTCGGTGCCATCGAACAGACGGCGGATGTTCTGGTGATGTCGAAACACGATCAGGCAGCACAACATGGCAACCGGCAGGGTATATTGTGGTTTGATCAGCCAGGTATATAAGGGCGCCAGCAGTACCGTGATCAGTGCGGCCAGCGAGGAGTAGCGGAAGATCAGTGCGATCACCAGCCAGGTTGCTATGATCAATAACGTCAGGTCCCAGCCAATCGGAGCAATTGCGCCCAGCGCCGTCGCCACTCCTTTTCCTCCTTTAAAATGGAAGAAAATCGGATACATATGTCCGAGACAGGCCGCAATGGCCACCACCCCGAGAATGATCGGATCAATATCGAGAAAATAGCCGCCCCACACCGGAATGGTGCCTTTCAACATGTCACACACCAGCACCGCTACCGCTGCTTGTTTACTACCAATGCGCAGCACGTTCGTGGCACCGGGGTTCTGGGATCCGGCGCTGCGAGGGTCCGGCAGACGCAGTACCCGGCAGATCAGCACGGCACTCGAGATCGACCCCAGTAAGTAGGCAGAAATGATCAGGATGAGGGCGAGTGGTGTCATGGATACTCTTAATGGCTGAAACGTATGCTCTATGTTGCTATCATATCGCGAAAATTTGACTCAAACTACCGAACCCGTTGGCGGATGTGTGAGCAGAAGCTGAGTTTTTAATGATATGTGTTTTGTTTTAGTTTGGGTATCCGACCTCTGAAGGAAATGGCTATCACCATGGATAAAGTGTTTATTGAGCAGTTAGAAGTGATCACCACGATCGGTGTATACGACTGGGAGCAGGAAATTAAGCAGAAGCTGGTGCTGGATATCGAAATGGCACACGACAACCGCCCGGCGGGTCACAGCGATAATGTGGCGGATGCTCTGGATTATGCTCAGGTCAGTCAGGCAGTTCTGTCGCATATTGAAAATGGTCGCTTCCTGCTGGTGGAACGTGTCGCGGAAGAAGTAGCGGCACTGATCATGACCCGTTTTGCTGTCGCGGGCGTCCGCATTCGTCTGACCAAACCTGGTGCTGTACCTCAGGCCAAAGGTGTGGGTGTCGTCATTGAGCGGGGCCAGATGTGATCACTAGTTACATCGGTGTCGGTACCAACCTTGAACGACGCAAACACGTCGAAGCGGCGGTACGTGAGTTATCGCAACTTGGCCAGCAACTGCGTTTGTCTCAGGTGTATGAGTGTGATGCACTCGGATTCGACAGCCACCCGTTTTATAACCTGGTGATTGAGCTAAAAACGGAGCTGACTTTCACGCAATTTTCACAGGCGCTGCGTAACATAGAGCTAAAGTGGGGACGCCGGCCCGACGCCGGTAAACTGGAAGACCGGACGCTCGATCTGGACATCATCTTATTCGGTGAGATGGTGTCGGACACGCAACCGGAAATTCCCCGCAGCGACATTTATAAATACCCTTTTGTACTGCAACCGCTGTATGAGTTGTGTCCGCAACGGGTCGTGCCGGGAGATGGCCGCACCATCGCGGCGTTGTGGCAGGCAATGCCTTCTTTTCAATCGTTAACCCAGATTGAGCTGTGGTTCAATCCTGACCTTTTTTGAGTATCTCATGAGTTATTATGAAGCCTTTATGCTGGCGCTGATCCAGGGCCTGACTGAGTTTTTGCCAATTTCCAGTTCGGCGCACCTGATTTTGCCTTCGGCGATTCTGGGCTGGGCCGATCAGGGCCTAGCGTTTGATGTGGCGGTCCATGTCGGTACGCTGGCGGCGGTGGTGATCTATTTCCGTAAGGAAGTCATCAGTTTATTAAGCGCTTTCTTCGCTTCCATTTTCCAGGGCGATCGCAGCAAAGAAGCGAAACTGGCGTGGTTGATTGTACTGGCGACCATTCCGGCGTGTATTTTTGGCCTGCTGATGAAGGATGTGGTGGAAACTTACCTGCGCAGTGCTTGGGTGATTGCCACCACGACCATCGTGTTTGGTATACTGCTGTGGTACGTCGACAAACACGCGACGCAAAGCGATGATGAGTATCAGGCTACCTGGAAATCGGCGCTGTTTGTTGGTCTGGCTCAGGCGCTGGCGATCATTCCCGGGACTTCCCGCTCGGGCGCTACCATTACTGCGGCGTTGTATCTGGGCTTTACCCGTGAAGCGGCGGCCCGTTTTTCCTTTTTGATGTCCATTCCGATCATCATGCTGGCGGGGGGCTACCTGGGAATGAATCTGGTCACCAGTGGCGCGCCTGTTCACCTTGGCTTCATGCTGACGGGGATTGTGACCTCGTTCATCAGTGCTTACCTGTGCATCCACTTTTTCCTCAAGTTGATTGCCCGTATGGGAATGATGCCGTTTGTCATTTATCGCCTTCTTCTGGGTGCCGGGTTGTTCGCCTTTCTGATGATGGGTTAACCCTGTCCTGTTAACATCCTGACACGATTAGTGAAAAGACTACTGAGTGCCGCCTCGCCTGACTCCGGGCGTTGTGGTATAAAGTAGTCTTTCTTTTCCTCGTTAATGTCAGGTGATATGCGAATTTTTGCTCTTACCCTCATCGTGCTGCTCGGCTGGCTGCAATATGAATTGTGGCTCGGTAAAAACGGCATTTCTGACTTTAAAGCCGTGAATGCTGAAATCGAAGTTCAGGAACAGGTGAACCAAAGCCTCCACTCACGCAATACTGAAATGTTTGCTGAGATCGATGACTTGCGCCAGGGGCTGGACGCGATTGAAGAGCGTGCCCGCCACGAGCTGGGAATGATCAAAGAGGGGGAGACCTTCTACCGCATCGTCGGGGAGGAAACCAAATAGCATGTCAGACATCGCCTCTGTGATCGCCGTGGTCCCCGCAGCCGGGGTCGGCAGCCGTATGCAGGCCGATAGGCCAAAACAGTATTTGCCGATTGCCGGTCACACAGTGTTGGAACACACCGTACACAAACTGCTTAGTCATCCTAAAATCTCAAAGGTGGTGGTGGCCGTAACCGATGGCGACCCGTATTTTCCGGCACTGGCGATTGCAGCGCATCCTGACGTGGTGCGGGTCTCCGGTGGAGGTGAGCGTGCAGACTCGGTGCTGTCTGCACTGAAATACATTCAGGCCCACGCGTTATCTGAATGGGTAATGGTGCATGATGCGGCCAGGCCGTGCATTACACACGCCGACCTCGACGCTTTGATAGCCGCGGTGGAGCAGCATGAAGTGGGCGGCATTCTGGCGAGCCCGGTACGCGACACCATGAAACGCGCGGACGCGGCATGCAACATTGACCACACCGTGGAACGGCAGGCGCTTTGGCACGCTTTGACGCCACAAATGTTTAATACTGAGCAATTAACCGACGCACTGGCTAAAGCACTGGCTCAAGGTGTGACGATCACCGACGAAGCGTCGGCGCTCGAATGGCTGGGTTATAAGCCTGCGTTGGTGAAAGGGCGGGCTGACAACATCAAAATTACCCAGCCCGAAGATCTTGCGCTGGCCGAGTTTTACTTGCGCCGCGATTGAAATTCAGTAAGTAAGGAAGGGTTATGATTCGAATTGGTCACGGTTTTGACGTCCATAAGTTTGGTGGACCGGGTCCGGTGATTATTGGTGGCGTGGCGGTCCCGTACGAGCAAGGGTTGATTGCTCATTCCGATGGTGACGTCGCGCTGCACGCATTGTGTGATGCGCTGCTGGGTGCGATTGCCGCCGGAGATATCGGCCGCCATTTCCCGGACACCGACGACAAATGGAAAGGCGCAGACAGTCGTGAACTGCTGAAAGATGTCTACCGCCGGGTGCAAGCGCAGGGTTATGTGCTGGGAAATGCCGACATTACCATTATCGCCCAGGCTCCGAAGATGGCGCCGCACATCGAAGCCATGCAGACCACCATCGCGGCGGATCTGGGCACTGACCCAGGCAATATTAATGTAAAGGCCACCACGACGGAACGTCTCGGTTTTACCGGGCGTAAAGAAGGCATTGCTACCGAAGCGGTGGTGTTGCTGATGAAAGCGTGATGGCGGATGAGTAGAAACTGAATATGTCCGATATGTTATCCCCTCTGGCCTACCTGAATGGTGTGCCAAAAGCCAAAGCCAAACTGAAAGCACAACCACAGCATTTTCAGGTCCGGGAAGATCTGGGTTATGAGTTGTCTGGTCAGGGCGAACACCTAATGGTGCGGATTCGCAAAACCGGTGAAAACACCAGCTTTGTGGCCAATGAGCTGGCAAAAGCGTGCGGCGTGAAATCGAAAGATGTCAGTTGGGCGGGTTTGAAAGACCGTCATGCTGTGACAGAGCAATGGCTGAGTGTCCATCTGCCTGGTGGCGACACACCGGATTTCGATGCCTTTCTGAAGCAATACCCAAGCATTGAAATTCTGGCGGTGACACGTCATCACAAAAAATTGCGCCCCGGCGATCTCAAAGGGAATCATTTTACGCTGACTTTGTCTGAAGTCTCTGATACAGAAGATGTTTTGCAACGTTTGTCTGCAATTGCTGAGACTGGCGTACCGAACTATTTCGGCAGTCAGCGGTTTGGTAACCAGGGGAACAACGTCAGTGAAGCCCGTCGCTGGGGACGTGAGAACGTTCGTACCCGTAACCAGAACAAGCGCAGCCTGTATCTGTCGGCGGCCCGTTCGTGGATCTTCAACCATATCGTGTCTGCGCGGATTGAGCAGGGAGCGTTCGATCGAGTTGTGGAAGGCGACATTGCGCTGACAGGCGAGGGATCGACGCTGGTGGAGGCCGACCAGGTGGCGGCGTTCAATCTTCAGCTTGAGCGCGGTGAAGTACAAATCAGCGCGGCGATGGCGGGCGATAATGCGCTGCCGACGCAGGCGCAGGCACTGGCTCTTGAACAACCACAACTGGACGCTGAGCCGGATCTGATGGCGTTGATTCGGGGTAACCGGATGCGTCATGAGCGTCGACCAGTGGCGCTAAAAGCGCAGGACCTCAGCTGGCAGGTCGACGGCAACAATATAACCCTGCACTTCTCTTTGGACGCGGGTTGCTTCGCAACGGCGATTGTACGAGAGTTAGTGGAAGAAATTCCGGTAGAGCGTGTGTACTAAGTCATGGAAAGACCACTAAAAATTTTAATCAGTAATGATGATGGTGTGTATGCGGAAGGGATACATGCCTTAGCACAGGAGTTGCGTGATCTGGCGGAAATTACCATTGTCGCGCCGGATCGTAACCGCAGTGGCGCCTCGAACTCACTGACGCTTGAGCAGCCGCTACGTGTCACCCAAATCGCTGAAAGGACGTATTCAGTGCAGGGAACGCCGACCGACTGTGTCCACTTTGCACTCAATGAGTTGATGAAAGATGATCTGCCAGATCTGGTGTTGAGCGGTATCAATCATGGCGCCAATCTTGGTGACGATGTGCTCTATTCGGGAACCGTGGCGGCGGCGATGGAAGGACACTTTCTCGGAGTGCAGGCGATTGCGTTCTCGCTGGTCGGTAAACACCATTTTACCACCGCAGCCCGGGTTGCCCGTCAACTGGTGGAACAACACATTGAAAAACCGATTCCGACCAATCGTTTACTCAATGTTAACGTTCCGGATCTTGCCAGTGCGGCCCTGAAAGGGGTAAAAATAACGCGTCTGGGTGCGCGTCATCATGCGGAAAACATGATTAAACAACTTGACCCTCGCGGTCATGACATCTATTGGCTTGGTCCGCCGGGCAAAGAGCAGGATGCCGGCGAAGGGACGGATTTCCATGCCACTGAACAAGGCTGGGTATCGGTCACTCCGTTGCAGGTCGATTTGACCGCGCATGAGTCTTTGCAGAGTATGGATAACTGGCTGAAGGACCGATGATCATGACCAACCCACATGCCGACAAATTAGTGGAACGCCTTGTCGCCAGTGGCATCCAGGATCCGCAGGTACTGAATGCGATCTATACCTTGCCACGCGAGAACTTTGTCTCGCAGGCAATGTTGCATCAGGCCTATGACAATAACGCACTGCCGATTGGCCACGGACAAACCATTTCTCAACCTTATATCGTGGCCAAAATGACGGAAATGCTTGCGCTTAAGCGCACCAGTAAAGTTCTGGAAATCGGGACTGGCAGCGGTTATCAGACCGCCGTGTTGGCGCAACTGGTGGAGCATGTGTATTCCGTCGAACGGATTAAAGCCCTGCAATGGGATGCGAAGCGGCGCCTGAAACAGCTCGATATTTACAATGTCTCGACCAAGCACGCCGATGGCTGGCAGGGCTGGGCCGCGAAAGCGCCGTTTGATGCGATCATCGTAACGGCCGCGGCAGAAACCCTGCCGCAAGCCTTGATGGCGCAACTTAATGACGGTGGTGTGCTGGTGATCCCGGTCGGCACTGAAGAACAAGCCCTGATGAAAGTCACTCGCCATGGCGATGAGTTTACATCGGAAGTAATTGAAATGGTGCGTTTCGTACCCCTGATAGCAGGTGATCTCGCGTAACCCATGAGTATGTGGTCTAAATCGATACTGATGTTTGGCCTTAGCAGCACATTGATTGGATGTGCTGCGCATTCCCCTGCGCCAGTGTCTGGATTGAAACGCGACTACAACTCTGTGGAGCGAGGTAGTTACCGTGGCAGCTACTACCAGGTTGAACGTGGCGATACGCTGTATTTCATCGCCTACATCACAGGCAAAGATGTAAATGATCTGATTCGTTACAATAACTTGGATGCGCCTTATACCATTCACCCTGGACAGAAACTCAAGCTTTGGCGTCCGACTTACGTGCCACCGGCCTACGGCGGAACCGGCGCTGGGGCAGCGAAAGAAACCACCAGTGTTGCAGCCGCCACGGCTGTCGTGGCTTCAGCCGCGGCTACTAGCGCTGGCAGCACAGCCGCCACCAAACCGGTTGTGACCAATTCGAGTAAAAACTCGAATCAAAAGGTTACGTCTACGGGTGCAAAAAATAACCAAAAACAGGTCAAAAAAGAACCAGAAAAGAAGGTTGAACAATCCAAACCAAAGGAGTATGTTGGCAGTGCAAGTAAACAAAATGTTAACAAAACTGTCAGCAGTTCGACACCAAAAAACGACAAAGTAACCAAATGGTTATGGCCAACAAAAGGGAGAGTGATTAAGAACTTTTCTGCAGGAGATCAGGGCAACCGAGGGATAGACATCGCAGGGCAGCGTGGTCAATCCATCACATCGACTGCAGCAGGCACCGTAGTTTATTCAGGTAATGCGCTCCGGGGTTACGGTAATCTGGTGATTATAAAACATAATGACAACTATCTGAGTGCGTATGCCCATAATGATCGGTTGTTTGTACACGAAGGACAGAGTGTGAAAGCAGGCCAAAAGATTGCGACCATGGGAAGTTCGGGTACCAACAGTGTGCGCTTGCACTTTGAAATTCGCTACCAGGGTAAGTCGGTGAATCCAAAGCGCTACTTACCGTAGATTTACTTGTACTGAGTAATGAAGCGACATTAAAAGCGGTAATGTCTTGCTAGCTCGCCAGGGGGAGGCACTATGAGTATCAGCAACACAGCAACAAAACTCCAAGAATTCGATGCAGATTCGGATACCGAAGCGATGGAAATGCTTGAGGTAGAAGAGAGCGCCGAAAACAATTCTAGTAACAATTCATCCACTGATGACACCAAAGAAGAGTTTGAGGTTACCAGCAAAAGCTTGGACGCCACACAACTCTACCTCAGTGAAATCGGCTTTTCGCCGCTCCTGACTGCCGAAGAAGAAGTGCTGTATGCACGTCGGGCGCTACGAGGCGATGAAGCAGCCCGCCGACGTATGATTGAAAGTAACTTGCGCTTGGTGGTGAAAATTTCCCGTCGTTACAGCAACCGTGGCCTGGCGCTACTGGATCTGATCGAAGAGGGGAATCTGGGGCTTATCCGCGCGGTCGAAAAATTCGACCCGGAACGCGGCTTCCGGTTTTCAACATATGCGACCTGGTGGATCCGTCAGACCATTGAACGGGCCCTGATGAACCAGACGCGCACCATACGTCTGCCGATCCACGTGGTCAAAGAACTCAATATCTATCTGCGTACTGCGCGTGAACTGTCGCAGAAACTGGATCACGAGCCCACCGCAGAAGAAATTGCCACTCAGCTGGACAAGCCGGTCGATGACGTTAGCAAAATGCTGCGTCTCAACGAACGCGTCAGCTCTGTCGACACGCCGATTGGCGGTGACGGTGAGAAAGCACTGCTGGATATTATTCCGGACGTGAATAATTCCGATCCGGAGCTGTCGACTCAGGATGACGACATCAAAACCTCGTTGATTGACTGGTTGGATGAACTGAACCCGAAACAAAAAGAGGTGCTGGCTCGCCGCTTTGGGTTGTTGGGGTATGAACCGTCGACGCTGGAAGAAGTCGGTCGTGAAATTAACCTGACTCGCGAGCGCGTGCGTCAGATTCAGGTTGAAGGCTTACGTCGTTTACGCGAAATCCTGGTCAAGCAGGGGCTGAATATGGAAAACCTGTTCAGCGTTGAAGACGAGTAACGGGCGACATAGGAAAAGGGCGATGGTGAACCATCGCCCTTTT
>NZ_BATJ01000027.1 GCF_000467125.1 Vibrio proteolyticus NBRC 13287
GTTAGAGACCACTCCCATATCGTGGGTCACCAGCATACAGCCGACATTGTTCTTGATGCACAGATCACGGATCAGGCTGAGGATTTGGTCCTGGATCGATACGTCCAGAGCCGTCGTTGGTTCATCGGCAATGATCAGATCGGGCTCACCCGCCAAGGCGATCGCAATCACCACCCGCTGACGCATGCCGCCGGAGAATTGGTGAGGATACTGCTTGAGGCGGTTTTCCGGCTGCGGAATACCGACCTGATTCATCAGTGACAATGCGCGCTGATACGCTTCGTCATCACTGACTTTCATGTTGGCGTGAATGGTTTCTTTCAGTTGTTGTTCGACCGTGAACAGCGGATTGAGCGACGTCATCGGATCCTGAAAGATAAATCCGATTTTAGAACCGCGCACTTTACGCATCGCTTCTGGTGACAGGCCCGATACCTTTTCGCCATCGAGAAACACCTCACCGCTGGCGATCAGGCCCGGCGGGCTGAGCAAATCACTCACCGCATTACCCACGGTCGATTTCCCTGCCCCCGACTCACCGACCACACCTACGATTTCGCCACGTTCAATATTGAACGATAACGCTTTCACGGCCACATGCACTCCGTGGCGCGACGGGTACTCGATACGAAGATTTTTAACTTCTAAAAGTGACATTACCAGACCTCTACTGCTTCGGCAGTTTTCTGCCCTGTCTGAAAAATTGAATCCATTCCTGCCAGTATAAAATGCTGGCAATTTACAAGCTCATCAATGTGGCAAAAATTTTACACAAAAGCAACAAACAGAGTATAAAAAATCGAAAGCGGTTAAATTAAAAGCAATTAAGCCATATAAAAATGCAGCTTGTATGCATATCATCTTGCCAACCAAGGTGCTGTAGCTCGTCCACTCTAGGTGACAAAGTTAGACTTTACTGCTATTTCACAGCAAAAACATAAAACAAAATAAAAATCAGCCACTGAATTAAACTTCAAATTTTCCCGCTAGTTTTCCATTAACATTACAGAAACAAAAACCAGATATTTTTCCTTACACGATATTACCTACAAGAATCTGGGTAAATATTTAGTCAATAAAACTATCAAAAAGCCTAAATCGCCTGACGCACTACCAGATATCAAGATAGACAAAAAAACCGTCTTCCGTGAGGGAATCCCTTATAAATCGAGAAAAATACAATATTGTGTGATCGGACAGACGCTTAACGCGCGGCATGACGCGGAATTGTCCCATTAACGACAATGGGTATCCGTGGGAACGTAGCAGATGAGGTTAAATGAAGGCGTTAGCGCCGAGGCAGCCGATAGATTTGCTAAGCCGGAGCGGGTCACTGGGCGACAACACGTACGCGCCACGCAAGCAAAACAAACAAAAAAAGCCTCGTCATTTCTGACGAGGCTTCTTAATGTGGTCGGTGAAGAGGGATTCGAACCCCCGACCCTCTGGTCCCAAACCAGATGCGCTACCAAACTGCGCTATTCACCGAGAATGGGGTGGCTAACGAGACTTGAACTCGCGACAACCGGAATCACAATCCGGGGCTCTACCAACTGAGCTATAGCCACCATCAAATTGTCATGTTTACCGCGTTGACGCCATAAACTAAAATATGGTCGGTGAAGAGGGATTCGAACCCCCGACCCTCTGGTCCCAAACCAGATGCGCTACCAAACTGCGCTATTCACCGAGAAATGGGGTGGCTAACGAGACTTGAACTCGCGACAACCGGAATCACAATCCGGGGCTCTACCAACTGAGCTATAGCCACCACTATATTTTGTACCGATAAACATCCTCCGGGATGAAATGGCGCGCCCGAAAGGATTCGAACCTTCGACCTTTGGCTCCGGAGGCCAACGCTCTATCCAGCTGAGCTACGGGCGCATGCCCTATCGGCGGAGTGGAATAATACGTATATCACACTATGCCGTCTAGTACTTTTTTAACTTTTTTTACCGTTTGACGCCTTTTTGGGCAATTAAACACTGAATGTCCGACGTTGACGATGTGACACACCCCCTGAAGCTGATAACTTGTTGTTTAATGCAACAAGTTATCGGGATATAATCACCCAATATTTACATTGATTTAACAGCATCTAACGCTGTAGATCAAACCCACTCTAATAATCAGGTAAGCACGCACTTACCTTCAGGAATGTAAAGTGAGTTTAATGGATATGTCTCGAAAAATTATCATTGCCTTGGTCGCTGCGTTCACTTTTTCTGGTGCCTCTTTTGCAGCAAGCGTCAGCCAAGAAAACCACGATGTCATCGCAGAGCGCATCAAACCTGTCGGTGACGTGTATCTGGCGGGCAGCGAGCCTGTGGTTGAGAAACCAAGTGGCCCACGTGACGGCGCAACCGTTTACGGCACCTTCTGTATCGCCTGTCACGCCTCTGGCGTCAGTGGCGCACCCAAGACCGGTAATGCGGCAGACTGGGGTCCGCGTATCGCGCAAGGAAAAGACGTGTTGAAAGATCACGCGATCAACGGCTTTAACGCCATGCCACCGCGCGGGACCTGTATGGACTGTAGCGATGACGAAATCGTTGCCGCCATCGAGCACATGATCGAAGGCCTGTAACCAGCATCGAGAAAAAAGGCTTGCCAGTGGCAAGCCTTTTTTGATCGTTATTTCTTGTTAAACATGGCACGTAAGTTGGCAATGTGTGCCTGGCCTTTAGCCATGCGCTCTTCCTGGGAGACCGGTTTTTTCGTCTGCTCCCACTCCACATCGTCGTACGGCAGTTCATCGAGAAAGCGGCTTTGCGTCGGTTTAATCAACTCACCGAACTGACGGCGTTCACGGCACATGGTAAACGTCAACTCGCGCTGTGCCCGGGTGATGCCCACGTACATCAGGCGGCGTTCTTCCTCAACATTGTCTTCGTCAATGCTGGTCTGATGCGGCAAAATGCCCTCTTCTGAACCAATCAAATAGACGTACGGAAACTCCAGACCTTTGGAGGCGTGCAGTGTCATCAGTTGCACCGCGTCACTGTCGTCGTCGTCTTCACCTCGCTCCATCATGTCGCGTAGTGTCAGGCGCTGAACCACCTCTTTGAGGGTCTTCTCTTCCTGATCGTAATTATCGCCTTCCAGATCAGAGACAATCCACGAATAGAGATCCGAGACATTTTTCATCCGCATCTCGGCCGCTTTCGGACTGGCAGACGTCTCGTACAACCAGTCTTCGTAATTGATGTCACGTACCAGGGAACGGACCGCTTCGACGGTGTCTCCCCGCTCGGCCTGATCGCCGATTTTCACCAGCCAGTGAGTGAAACGGCGCAGAGTCTCCAACCCGCGACCACTGAGGTGTTGTTCAAGTCCGATTTCAAAACTGGCCTCGAACAAACTTTTGCCCCGCATGTTGGCGTAACTGCCAAGCTTCTCCATCGTCACCGGGCCGATTTCCCGTTTGGGCGTGTTAACGATGCGCAGAAACGCGTTGTCATCATCCGGATTCACCAGCACCCGCAGATACGCCATGATGTCTTTGATTTCAGCTCGGGCAAAAAACGACGTGCCGCCGGACAACTTGTATGGCACTCGGTTTTGCATCAATGACTTTTCAATCAGGCGCGACTGGTGATTACCGCGGTACAAAATCGCATAGTCACGGTAATCGGTGCGGTTAAGAAATTTGTGCGCAATCAGCTCACCAGTGATCCGTTCCGCTTCGTGCTCTTCATTCTTGGCCAACAGGACTTTGAGTTTTTCACCGTCCGGAATTTCAGAAAACAGAGATTTTTCATACACGTGCGGATTGTTGGCAATCAGAATGTTGGCCGCGCGCAAAATCCGGCTGGTCGAGCGGTAGTTCTGCTCAAGCTTGATCAGACGCAGGTTGGGGTAATCTTCACCAAGCAGTACCAGGTTCTGTGGCTTGGCGCCACGCCAGGAGTAAATCGACTGATCGTCGTCGCCCACCACCGTCAGACGCCCGCGCTCACCGACCAGCAGTTTCACCAGTTCGTACTGACTGGTGTTGGTGTCCTGATATTCGTCCACCAGCAGGTAGCGAATCCGGTTCTGCCAGCGCTGACGCACGTCCTGATTATGACGCAGCAACAATACCGGCATCAGGATCAGGTCATCGAAATCAAGGGCGTTATACGCCTGCATCTGCTTTTGATACATCTCGAAACAAAATGCAAACAGCTGCTGCTGTTCCCCCTGGGCATGCGCCTTGGCTTGCTCCGGCGTCAGCATGTCGTTTTTCCAATTGGAAATCGTACTCATCAGTTGACGCAGCAAATCTTTGTCGCCGTCGAGCTGCTTCTCGGTCAACTCTTTCAACAGCGCCAACTGGTCCTGATCATCAAACAGGGAGAAGCCAGCTTTCAGCCCGAGGGTTTTGTACTCACGGCGAATGATATTCAGCCCGAGCGTGTGGAACGTCGACACCATCAGGCCACGCGATTCCGCTTTGCCCAAGGTCTGCCCCACCCGCTCTTTCATTTCTCGCGCCGCTTTATTGGTGAAGGTCACCGCCGCAATATTGCGCGCTTTGTAGCCACACTGCTGAACCAGGTAGGCAATTTTGTTGGTGATCACACGTGTTTTGCCCGAGCCGGCGCCGGCCAGCACCAGGCACGGACCCGACACATATTTCACCGCTTCATCTTGTCTTGGGTTCAGCTTCATCGTCAGCTCAATTCAGTAAAAAACAGGGCGACTATAATAATGCTGCAATGGCATGATTGCTATTGTCTCTGCAATAAGATTTTTTACGTCGATTCACAATACTTGGTTGCATAACTGCCTGCAATGTGAGCTATAATAAATGAACGTTCATTCATTGGTGGTGGGATTTATGACCAGTAACACTAGTGTAGATAAACGTGAGCAGATACTCCTGGCCGCGGAAGCCCTGATTGCAGAATCCGGTTTTCAGGGGCTATCGATGCACCGGCTGGCAACCGAAGCCGGCGTCGCTGCAGGCACGATCTACCGTTATTTCTCGGATAAAGAGCATCTCCTCGATGAGGTACGTTTACATGTTACGCAACGCATAGCCAATGAAGTGCAGGCTGGAGTCTCTGATGATATGCCGCTGAAACAGCGCTATCGAACGATGTGGCTCAACATCTGGAATCTGGCCGGTTCTAATCTGGATATTCTGAAAAACCGGGTTCAGTACGAATCGTTGCCCTCTTCACAGTGCTGCGCACGTAAAGAAGTGGAGCGGGAAATGTTTGACAAGGTTTACCGGCTTTTCGAAGAAGGGAAACAAACCGGCCTGTTTAAACCTCTGGCTCATGAGGTGCTATCCGGCCTGAGCTTTGAAGCCAGCGTTGCGTTGGCACGAAAACACGCTTTGGGATTTTATCAGCTGGACGATGACGCACTTGAAGCGGCCATTGAAGCCAGCTGGGATGCAATAATTAAACACTAACTTGGAGTTCTCATAAGAATGAAAAAGTGGACTTTCTTTATGATACTGATCGTCATACTGCTGTTTGGCAGTGTGATAGGTGTCAACATGTTCAAGCAACAGAAGATTGCCGAATTCATGGCCAATCGGCCTGAGCCTGAATTTCCGGTCACCGCGATGGAAGTCAAAGCCGTCGACTGGGTACCGGTGATTGAAGCGATCGGCTTTATCGAGCCGAATCAGGGGGTGACCATTTCGAACGAAACCGCCGGCATTGTTGATCAAATCACTTTCGAATCCGGCACTCAGGTTGAATCGGGCCAGCCACTGGTCCTGCTCGACTCTGATGTGGAAAAAGCCAACCTGAAGAGCTCGCAGGCGCGCCTGCCAGCGGCCAAAGCCAAATACGAACGTTACCGTGGGCTGTACAAAAAAGGCTCCATTTCCAAAGAAGCGTTTGATGAAGCCGAAGCAAACTACTACTCACTGTCGGCAGACATCGAGTCGCTGAAAGCCACCATTGACCGCCGTGAAATCAAAGCGCCATTTGCTGGTGTGGTTGGTATCCGTAACGTGTATTTGGGTGAGTACCTGCAAACCGGTACCGAGATTGTGCGTCTGGAAGACACCAGCGTGATGCGTCTGCGCTTCACCGTGCCTCAGCGCGATATCTCTCGTATCAGTCTAAAGCAGGAAGTCGATATCTTTGTCGATGCTTACCCGGATCAGCCATTCAAAGGGGCGATCACTGCGATTGAGCCTGCCGTCAGCGTGCAGAGCGGTCTGATTCAGGTTCAGGCAGACATCCCGAACAGCGACGGTAAGCTGCGCAGCGGTATGTTTGCCCGCGCGCACATCATCCTGCCGAAGCTGGCAAACCAGGTGACGCTACCGCAAACTGCCATCACTTTCACGCTTTACGGCAACAATGTTTACGTGATCACGGATAAAGATGGTGAGAAACGCGTTCAGCAACACGTGGTAAAAGTGGGTGAACGCACCAAAGACATCGCTCACATTCTTGAAGGCGTGAAACCGGGTGATACGGTGGTGACCACAGGTCAGGTACGTTTGAGTAACGGTGCTAAAGTGCGCATCGTCGAAAGCGATGCCACCACCACACCAGCTGAAACACCAATGCTGTAAGCGAGGGACACATGCGCTTTACTGATGTTTTCATTAAACGTCCGGTTTTAGCGGTATCGATCAGCTTTTTGATAGCCCTGCTCGGTTTGCAGGCGGTATTCAAAATGCAGGTGCGGGAATACCCTGAAATGACGAATACGGTGGTGACTGTCACCACCAGCTACTACGGCGCCAGTGCCGACCTGATCCAGGGCTTTATTACCCAGCCTTTGGAACAGGCCGTCGCCCAGGCAGACAACATTGACTACATGACGTCGCAATCGGTGTTGGGTCAGTCGACCATTACGGTCAACATGAAACTCAATACCGATCCGAACGCCGCGCTGTCCGACGTCCTGGCAAAAACCAACTCGGTACGTTCTCAGTTGCCCAAAGAGGCAGAAGACCCGACGGTTACCATGTCGACCGGTTCGACTACTGCGGTGCTGTACATCGGCTTTACCAGCCCTGAGCTGAACTCAAGCCAGATCACCGACTATCTGGAACGGGTGATCAACCCTCAGCTGTACGCCGTGAACGGTATCTCAAGCATCGACTTGTACGGCGGGCTTAAGTACGCCCTGCGCGTATGGTTGGACCCGGCTAAAATGGCGGCGCTCGATCTGACCGCCACCGATGTGATGTCGATTCTGAACGCCAACAACTACCAGTCGGCGACGGGTCAGTCGGTCGGTGAATTCGTGTTGTACAACGGCAGCGCCGATACTCAGGTGTCGAACGCCGACGAGCTGAAAGCTCTGGTGGTCAAAACCGAAGACAACGGCACGGTGATCCGCCTGGGTGACATTGCCAAAGTCATGCTGGCGAAAAGCCACGACACCTACCGCGCCAGTGCCAATGGCCGGGAAGCGGTAGTGGCAGCGATCAACGCGGCACCAAGCGCCAACCCAATCAACATCGCTGCGGACGTGATGAAACTGTTGCCGGATCTGAAGAAAAACATGCCGAGCAACATCGAGATGAACGTGCTGTATGACTCAACGATTGCGATCAACGAGTCGATCCACGAGGTGATCAAAACCATCGTGGAAGCGGCGATCATCGTACTGGTGGTGATCACCCTGTTCCTGGGGTCATTCCGGGCGGTCATCATCCCGATCGTCACCATTCCGCTGTCGCTGATTGGTGTGGCCATGGTCATGCAGGCAATGGGTTTCTCCTGGAACCTGATGACGCTGCTGGCAATGGTTCTGGCCATCGGTTTGGTGGTGGACGATGCAATCGTGGTACTGGAGAACGTCGACCGGCACATTAAAGAAGGCGAATCGCCGTTCCGCGCCGCCATCATAGGGACACGTGAAATCGCGGTTCCGGTTATCGCCATGACCCTGACGCTGGGCGCGGTATACGCCCCGATCGCGCTGATGGGCGGTATCACCGGCTCGTTGTTCAAAGAGTTTGCCCTGACTCTGGCCGGTTCGGTGTTTGTTTCCGGTATCATCGCGTTGACCCTGTCTCCGATGATGTGTTCGAAAATGCTTAAAGCCAATGAACAACCGGGCAAATTCGAGCAGAAAGTGCACCACTTACTGGATCGCATGACCAACCGTTACGAGCGCATGCTGCGTGCAGTGATGCAACACCGTCCGGTGGTGATCGCATTTGCAATCATCGTGTTCGGCAGTCTGCCGGTGCTGTTCAAGTTCATTCCAAGTGAACTGGCACCATCGGAAGACAAAGGGGTGATCATGCTGATGGGTACCGGCCAGTCCAACGCGAACCTGGACTATCTGGCCAACACCATGGCGGACGTGAACCGTATTCTGTCGGATCAGAAAGAAGTTCAGTTTGCTCAGGTGTTTACCGGTGTTCCGAACTCCAACCAGGCGCTGGGGATTGCCTCGATGGTGCCTTGGAGCCAGCGTGAAGCGAGCCAGGCTGATGTGACCAACCGCGTTGGTGGTCTGGTGAAAGACATCCCGGGCATGTCGGTCACCGCGTTCCAGATGCCAGAACTGCCCGGCGCGGGCTCCGGTCTGCCGATCCAGTTTGTCATCACAACACCGAACGCGTTTGAAAGCCTGTTCACCATCGCCACCGACGTACTGGCCGAAGTGAACCAGAACGCCATGTTTGTCTACTCGGATCTGGATCTGAACTACGACTCCGCGACGATGAAAATCAACATCGACAAGGACAAAGCTGGTGCGTACGGCGTGACCATGCAAGACATCGGGGTCACTCTGGGGACGATGATGGCCGACGGTTACGTAAACCGTATCGACCTCAACGGCCGTTCGTACGAAGTGATCCCTCAGGTTGAACGTAAGTGGCGCCTGAACCCGGAATCGATGAACAACTACTACGTGCGCGCGGCGGATGGTAAAGCAATCCCACTTGGCAGCCTGATCACCATTGATGTGATTGCTGAACCTCGTTCACTGCCGCACTTTAACCAGTTGAACTCCGCCACCATAGGTACAGTTCCGGCGCCGGGTACGGCAATGGGAGACGCGATCAACTGGTTTGAGAACATCGCAGAAACCAAGCTGCCACGCGGCTACAACCACGATTACATGGGTGAAGCCCGTCAATACGTGACTGAAGGCAGCGCCCTGTACGCCACCTTTGGTCTGGCTCTGGCGGTGATCTTCCTGGTACTGGCGATTCAATTTGAATCCGTCAAAGACCCGCTGGTGATCATGGTGTCGGTACCGCTGGCTATTTGTGGGGCACTGATTGCGCTGGCATGGGGGGCGTTCCTTGGCACAACGACCATGAACATCTACTCTCAGGTCGGGTTGATTACCCTGGTCGGTCTGATCACCAAACACGGTATTCTGATCTGTGAAGTGGCCAAGGAAGAACAGTTGCACAACAAACTGAGCCGCATTGACGCGGTCATGGAAGCGGCCAAAGTTCGTTTGCGTCCGATTCTGATGACCACGGCGGCGATGATTGCCGGCCTGATCCCATTGATGTACGCCACGGGCGCCGGGGCGCAGCAGCGCTTCAGCATCGGTATCGTCATCGTGGCTGGTCTGGCGCTGGGGACACTGTTTACCCTGTTCGTACTGCCAGTGATCTACAGCTATCTGGCGGAAAAACATAAGCCACTGCCGGTGTTTGTCGAGGACAAAGATCTGGAAAAGCTGGCACGGGTGGATGAGGCCAAAGCAGCTCAGCGCCAGCTAGCTGACAACAACCATTAATTCATCTGCTCGTTGACTCTATTTACAGGCCACTTCGGTGGCCTTTTTTTATTGTGCTCGCTTTTTTACGCCAAACAGGGCGACTTTCCCAGTCCAATTACATAAAATAATCTCAAACGGACAGGAGTTATGACACATGTTTGATCCCAAAAAATTAGAGCAAGTCGCGAAGCAGATTCACGACGCCATGCCACAGCCAGTCAAAGACCTCGGCGCCGATGTGGACCAGAAGGTACGCCAGGTGATCCAGGGCCAGTTAAACAAACTGGACGTGGTCAGCCGCGAAGAGTTTGATGTCCAGACTCAAGTGCTGCTGCGCACGCGCCAGAAGCTGACCGAGATGGAGCAAAAACTGGCCGAGATTGAGCAGAAACTGGCGGACAAAGAACAGTAATTCTGCCGCCTGCACGCTCTGACGCAGACAAAGAAAAAGGCTTGCCCATTCGGAGCAAGCCTTTTGTTTTAGTTAAGGTTGTGTTTGCTTGTTGTATTTATTGACCCCGATCTGTGCGGAGTGCATCTGGGGAGAACGTGTCGCCACCCTCCCCCGATCTCTTGCCGGAGGCGACTTAGCCACCAACCGCAATGCGTTTCATGTCGGTCATGTAACCACGCAGCTCTTCACCGATGTACTCCACCGGGTGATTGCGGATCGCATCGTTCACGGCGATGAGCGTGGCGTTATCCACGTGGTTGGAAACCTCACCAAGCCCCTGACCAATCACGTCCGTGCCGATCGATGGCATGAACTGTTCACGCAGCAGCGGCGTGGCCACATTGGCAAATAAGTAGTTGCCGTATTCTGCCGTATCAGAAATCACCACGTTCATCTCATACAGGCGCTTACGTGCAATGGTGTTGGCAATCAGTGGCAGCTCGTGCAGCGACTCATAGTACGCTGACTCGTCGATGATGCCTGAAGCGGTCATGGCTTCAAACGCCAGCTCAACCCCGGCTCGCACCATGGCGATCATCAGGATGCCGTTGTCGAAGTATTCCTGCTCAGAAATCTCAACGTCGGATTCCGGGTAGTTTTCAAACGCCGTTTCACCGGTTTCTGCACGCCAGCCCAGCAGGTTCACGTCGTCGTTCGCCCAGTCAGCCATCATGGTGCTGGAGAAATGCCCGGTGATGATGTCATCCATGTGTTTGTTGTACAGCGGACGCATCAGCTCTTTCAGCTGCTCAGACAGCTCAAATGCCTTGACTTTGGCCGGGTTCGACAGGCGATCCATCATGTGCGTGATGCCACCGAACTTAAGCGCTTCCGTGATGGTTTCCCAGCCGTATTGCAGCAGTTTACCGGCGTAACCGGCGTCAATGCCTTCTGCAATCATCTTCTCGTAGCAGACGATGGAACCGGCCTGCAGCATGCCACACAAAATGGTTTGCTCACCCATCAGATCCGATTTCACTTCCGCCACGAATGACGATTCCAGACAGCCTGCGCGATGGCCACCAGTTGCAGCTGCCCAGGCTTTAGCGATATCCCAGCCTTCGCCTTTCGGGTCATTTTCCGGGTGCACCGCGATCAGAGTCGGAACACCAAAGCCGCGTTTGTATTCTTCACGCACTTCGGTACCCGGACATTTTGGTGCCACCATCACGACCGTCAGGTCTGGACGAATTTGCATGCCCTCTTCCACAACGTTAAAGCCGTGGGAGTAACCCAGTGCCGCCCCTTCTTTCATCAGGGGCATCACCGTTTCCACTACATTGGTGTGCTGTTTGTCCGGGGTCAGATTTATCACCAGATCCGCTTGTGGAATCAGAGTTTCGTAACTGCCGACTTCAAAGCCGTTATCTTTGGCATTTTTGTATGACTGACGTTGCTCGTCGATCGCCGCCTGGCGCAGCGCATAAGCGACGTTCAGACCCGAATCACGCATGTTCAGGCCCTGATTCAGACCCTGAGCACCACAACCAACAATCACCACTTTCTTGCCTTTGAGGTAATCCGCCTCCGTCGCAAATTCACTGCGATCCATAAAACGACAACGACCAAGCTGGTCCAACTGCTCACGCAGGTTCAAAGTATTGAAATAGTTAGCCATGGGGCTCTCCTTTAATCATTCGTCCTAGAAAGGTCAGCGCTGACTCGCTGAATGATTTCATACTAAAGCAGACATCAAATTGCTTAAAGTGATATATTCACAATTAGTTATTGCAAATAATGCAACAGAAAGTGACCTATTCATGAACACCAAACACCTGCAGATGTTCATTCATCTGTGTGACAGTAAAAGTTTCAGCAAAACGGCATCGGCGATGCACATCAGCCCGTCGGCACTGAGCCGTCAGATCCAGAAGCTGGAAGACGAAACCGGTCAGAACCTATTTCTGCGTGACAATCGCAGTGTCGATCTCACTCCGGCCGGCAAGCGTCTGCTGCCGGTGGCGCTGAAAATCCTCAACGACTGGCAACAGTACAGCGCGCAGCTGAGCGGCCATGAAGCAGAACTGAAAGGGGAAATCCGTCTCTATTGCTCGGTCACGGCCAGCTACAGCCACTTACCGGAACTGCTTTCCGAGCTGCGCCTACAACACCCTTTGATTGAATTTAAACTCTCGACCGGCGACCCGGCGCAGGCCATCGACAAGATACTCAACGATGAAGCCGACATCGCCATCTCGGCCAAGCCGGATCAACTGCCTGCGCGGCTGGAGTTTGAGACCATCAGCGAAGTCCCCCTGTCGGTGATTGCACCGATTGGCGTCAGCAGCTTTGCGGAGCAGTTGCAACAGGAGTCACCCGGCTGGGATTCGATTCCGTTCATCATCCCCGAAGCCGGTACGGCCCGTGAGCGGGCCAACGCCTGGTTTAAAGCGATGCGGATCCGGCCAAACATTTACGCTCAAGTCTCCGGCCATGAAGCGATCGTCAGCATGGTGGCGCTCGGTTGTGGTGTGGGTATCGCGCCGGATGTGGTGATCAATAACAGCCCGGTCAGAGAAAAAATTCAGCGTCTGAAAGTCGAGCCGATCAAGCCCTTTACCCTTGGCGTGTGCTGCAAGCGATCGCAGTTGGATAATCCGCTCATCAAAGCGTTATGGACCGTGGCCGAAGGAAAATTTATTGCCCCTTAACCGGCGCCGGACCAATACAAACAAGCCACGCAGTTGCGTGGCTTGTTTCAGGAAGCGGGGTTAAATCACCCGGGAAAACTGCTGCTGGCGCGCTTTCTTCCGCAAGTATTTATCAAAACACATGCAGATATTGCGGATCAGCAGCCGGCCGCGCAGAGTAACGCGAATTTCCCGCTCATCCACTTCCACCAGCTGGTCGTCGATGAAGGTCTGCAACAGCGTCAGATCTTCGTCGAAATAACGGTTGAAACGCACACCAAACTGGCGTTCAATCTGATGTTTATCGAGACGGAAGTTACAGATCAACTGCTTAATAACCTCCCGGCGTAACAGATCGTCGCTGTCCAGCGCAACCCCTTTCCACAGCGCATGGCGCTGTTCATTGACCTGAGCGTAGTAGTGTTTGAGCTCTTTCTGGTTCTGGGCATAAACGTCCCCGACCATGGAGATCGCCGACACACCAAAACCGACCAGATCACAGTCGCCCTGTGTGGTGTAACCCTGGAAATTGCGGTGCAGTACGCCATTGCGCTGCGCCACCGCCAGCTCATCGTCCGGACGAGCAAAATGGTCCATGCCGATGAACTGATAACCGGCCCCGGTCAGGGTCGCAATCGTGTCCTGGAGGATCGCCATTTTCTCTTCTGCCGGTGGCAAGTCCTGATCCTTGATTTTGCGTTGAGCAGCGAACAGCTGCGGCATGTGAGCGTAGTTAAATACCGACAACCGCCCCGGCGCCATCGCCAGCACCTGTTTCAGCGTGTCGGCAAACGTGGCTTGCGTCTGTTTCGGCAGGCCATAAATCAGATCCAAGTTGGTCGAACGAAAACCCAGTTGTTTGGCACGCGCCACCATGGCAACAATAAAATCTTCATCCTGCTCACGATTGACCAGCTTCTGCACTTCCTTGTTGAAGTCCTGCACGCCAATACTGAGACGGTTAAAGCCTTCATTACGCAAATGGTCCAGCATCGTGAGTTCGATTTCACGCGGATCCACTTCGATGCTGATCTCCGCGTCGGCACGGAAATGAAATTCATCACGCAGCAGATTCATCACGCGACTGATTTGCGCTTCCGAGAGAAAAGTCGGTGTCCCGCCGCCAAAATGCAGCTGCGTCACTGTACGTCCCTGCAGCAAACCTGCACGAGTACGGATCTCCAGTTCCAGCACGTCCAGGTATTCATCGGCTTTGTGCGAGTGACGGGTGATCACTTTATTGCAGCCGCAGTAGTAACACAGTTTGTGGCAAAACGGGATGTGGATGTACAGCGACAGCGGTCGCTCAGGGTACTGAGTGCACGCCATGTCGTAATCGGCAATCGTGAACGCCTCGTGAAACTCCAGGGCGGTCGGGTATGAGGTATAGCGCGGTCCGGAATAGTTGTACTTCTCGAGTACGGCTTGGTCCCACACAATTTGCTGGCTGGCTACGACTTGCTGCGACATGGTGCTATTTTCCGTTCAGGCCCTCACGGGCGTTGCTTCTTTGACGGGCTATTTTGCCACACCGGAATGACAGACACCGGGTAGCAAAAGAGGTTTCTGGTATAAAATTTCAGAACTTGCTAGCTCGATCACTCACCCTTAAGTGTAGTGTGATCGAGCTAGCATGCGTTCGGTTCAGATCATCTGAATGTTGATCTGATTGTTCAGGGGCTGAACGTTTTTATGCAGCGTTTTCAGCTCTTCAACGATGGCATCGTTGAGACGAGATTCGGCTTTCTGGCGCGTCAGATTCTGTTGCATACGCTCTTTCTTCGCCAGTTGTTGACGATCGTCACCGCGCGCCATGTCTTTGACAATATGGTACAACTCAGAAATCGCCGGATAGGTCTGATCAAAATCGACCCGGTCATCACCCTGGACATAGTCCATGATGCAGTAGACACGAATGCTGATTTCCGACAAATCGCACTGGCCCTGAATACCGGCCAGGCACAATGTCTGAACATTATCAAAAATATTGGCGTTGCGTTTCTGAATCGCCAAAGCCTGGTGTTGCTGCTGCAACTCCTTTTGCTTCTTCAGTTGGAGCAGAAGGTAACCCGCGTACGAGGCTAAGCCGAGAATAATGATTCCACCCGCAATGGCCAGTAAGGTTACGTTCATCACTGTTTACTATCCTTTAAAATCGTTCAGATCCAGGTCTTCAAACTGAGACAACAGATCGTCGTCGGAACTGGCGCGACGCGGCGATTTTTTCGCTACGGGTGCCGGTTCGGACTCCGGCTCGCTTGCCAGTTCGTCATCCGTCTCGTCGTACAGACCGAGTTGCTTCATCAGTGCCTCGATGCGATCGAGTTTTTCGTTCACGTACTTTTGCAGGCCAGCGCCCAGCTTTTCGCCATTGTCCAGACGTTCCAGCAATACGTTCAGTTGCGCATCGTTCTCCAGCATAGCCAGTTCCTGCTCAGCAGACAGGCGACGCTGAGTTTTGCTCTGCTTCTTCGGCGCTTCCACCACCAGTGGAATTTTCTTCTGGCTGCCTAAACGCGGATCACGTTGTTGCGCAGCCTGGCGCATTTTCTGCTCTTTGGCTTCCGAGTTACGGTTACCGGTTTTCAGCCCTTTGCGCTTTTTATCGCGTTTACGCAGACGGCCTTCGACGTCTGACTGAGTGCGGTTACGGACGACAACGACGTCGGTATTTCCGCCTGATCTTGCTTTTTTCTTGCGACTCATTACTGGGGTTTCCTCAGTAAAATTACATCTTTGCCTATAAATTCCAGCTTGAGCTGATCCCGCTCTGCCAGATACCGGAACGTTTGACGACTAAAAAACACCACATGGGTCGGGTCATTTTTATAGTGCCATCCGGCAAACGCCTCTACGTCGATAACCATCTTGGTCATCAGACCAATCCAGCCACCTGGCTTAACCAAATTCAACCATTGTTGCCACACCTGATCGGGCCGGTATAAGTGCTCGATGACTTCCGTGGCGGTCATAAAATCGTAACGATGCTCCAACACGCCGCTATCCGGGTGGTAATAGAGATCGTACAGACTGACTTTGTGCCCCTGCTCTTCGAGCATCAGCGACAAAGTCGGCCCCGGACCGCAACCAAAATCGAGCCCGTGCGACTGCGGCGCCAGGCGCTCTTGCAGCGGCTGCGCTATCCGCGACAAAAAGTGCCGATAGCCTTGGTCCGACGGATCGTTCTCATGCAGATCATAGTGAGCTTTTTCTGCCTTTGCATCCAATCGCTGAGATGGATCAACAAAAACCAGTGCGCAGCGCTGACACTGAAGATAGGCGCGGCGTGAGTCTTGAAAATAAAACTCAATCTCTGGGCTGTGGCATAAAGGGCAATCGTGCATGCGGTCATCCTCAAACAGGGATGCGCAACATACCAGAAACTGCGATCAGAGTGGAGCACTATTGGGTGTTTTCTCACCAGTTTGGCGAAAAAAATCCGAGAACCGGTGACAACAGAGATAAAAAAAGCGACAGGTAACCCCGTCGCTTTCTAAATGCCATCAAGTGGCGAAACTGTGTTGCACCCATTCCGGTGCACCAATATTCCTTTTGTTTTTCGTGCTTTCCCTGCGCAAAAGTGTCGTTTTTCACCATCCTGATGAATTTTGGCTTTCCTTTTGCTACTTCCTGTCTGTACCTGGGCTCATCCTGAGCCTGATCCGTTTCACTGTCTAAACCATTAGACGAGGTGACCATCCCTATCGGGTAAGCGTCCTGGCTTACCTGAATCCTTTCTCTTTCGAGCGGACATCCATGGCCCGCATCCTTGAAGACCTGCTTGGTCTGAAATCCTGTGGCCAGCTCCCTGCTGACGGAACTACTCTACCTCAGCCGTTTAGACCTGCAAGAGCGCAAACACAAAAAATAATATTCTTTGTCGCCTTTCAAACCGAGTTCATTTAAATCAATCAGTTATGAAAGATCGTGTTACATTTTTCCCGACAAGTATGGCGGATCTCTTACACGAACAGCAGACAGTCGCGAAGCAAGGCAGCCAGTAGCGATGTGATCTTGGTCAAAAAACAAACCGCCCCGGTCGAGGACCGGGGCGGTTTGTTGTAACCGTTGCTCGAGCGAATCAGGCTTAGTGCAGACCACCAACGTATTTAGACAGTGTCTCGATATCGTCGTCAGTCAGCTTTTTCGCGATGTCACGCATCATGCCGTTCATGTCGTTATTGCGGTCGCCATCACGGAATTTTTGCAGCTGAGCTTTGATGTAGTCAGCATGCTGACCAGAAATTTTAGGGAAACCTGAAAGCTCAGTACCGTTGCCGCGCGGGCCATGACAAGCGATACACGCGGTCAAACCACGTTCAGCATCGCCAGCGGTGTAAAGGGCTTGGCCGTTTTTCACCACGTTTTCCGGTGTTGTATTACCTGAAATGGGCAGAGAAGCGTAGTATGCCGCCAAGTCCGCCATGTCTTCTTCGGTCAATGGCATCGCCATACCACTCATTACCGGATCGTAACGGCCTTGTTTACCAGCACTTGTCATACCTAACTTAAGGTCCTTCAACTGCTTCTCAATGTATTTGGCGTGTTGGCCTGCAAGTTTAGGGTACATTGCAAGTTGACTATTGCCGTCCGCTCCATGACAGGCAACACACGTTTGGGATTTTGCTTTACCAGCTTCGATGCTGCCTTGGGCTAATACACTGCAGCTGGCTAAAAGACTCAAGATTAGCGCTAATTTCTTCATGACATTCCATTATAATTATCAAGCTTCCAGTACCACTCTGCGTTGCCACTCATGGTACAATAGGCGACCTTATGCCGAGCACGGTTATTTTACACATTTTCACAAAAAAGTAATCAATCGACTACACAAAGTCGAGATGGAGTTAACAGTGAGCGTAAAAATTCATTACCAAAACACGCATTTCATCACGAGTGCACCTGATATTCGTCATCTGCCAGAAGATGAAGGCATCGAGGTTGCGTTCGCCGGTCGCTCCAATGCGGGCAAATCCAGTTCTCTTAACCGTCTGACCAACCAAAAAAGCCTGGCAAAAACCAGTAAAACCCCCGGCCGGACACAGTTAATCAACCTGTTTAAGGTGACCGAAGGCTGTCATATCGTCGACCTGCCGGGCTACGGCTTTGCTCAGGTGCCACTCGAAATGAAGAAAAAGTGGCAGAAGTCACTCGGAGAATATCTGCAAAAACGTCAGTGCCTGAAAGGTCTGGTGGTACTGATGGACATCCGTCACCCGATGAAAGATCTCGATCAGCAATTGATTTACTGGGCCGTTGACTGCCAAATCCCGGTGCTGGTGCTGTTAACCAAAGCCGATAAGCTAAAAAGTGGCGCACGCAAAGCTCAGGTACTGAAAATTCGTGAAGCGGCGATGGCCTTTGGTGGCGACGTCAAAGTGGACGCTTTCTCGTCGCTCAAAGGTATCGGAGTCGATATTCTGCGTAACAAATTGGATGAGTGGTTTGCGCCCGCGCTGGCACTGCAGTTGGAAGAAGCGGCGCCCGACGATGAGCAGGGAGAAGCGCCAGCAGATGAACAGGCCGACTGAGCCTGCCCTAACCCGTTTCCAGCCCTGCCACTCGGTGGGGCTTTTTCTTACCTGTTTGTTGATCGCCTGACCCCAGAAATAAAAATCCCCACCATCCTGGCGGGGCAACGGGAGAGAAATAGGAGGTAATTATTATTATGTGACTAAGGATTCACTAAAGCCGGCGATTTTTCAACCGTGCAATTTTACACTTCAACCTCTCCTTATTTGCCTCAAAGACTCAAAGTAAGATCATGATAATCTTATAGTTAGTATCTTTAGATTGCTCATTTCGCGCCGAAATGTGGTATTAGTTTTCTTTCTGAAATAACAAAACTGTGATTGGTGATAAATTACAAAATTGTGGTTTATTACCGATCATTTCGTGACGGAAGTATCCGCGAATGAAGCAATGGACGCTGAGTCGTCTTGGCGCAGTGAAGGTGGGAGTGGTGCTCTGGCGTTGGCCCAATAAAAAACGCCCCAGTCAAATACTGACTGGGGCGGCTGAATCAGCCTAATCCAATAACGTGAAACAAAAGGTCTGAAAGATAGAACATCTTACCTCTGTACCCTACGCCGCTTAATGTACAACAATTGGTCAGAAATGAAAACTCTTTTTGTAGTTTTTTTTCATTAAATTTTTATTAAGCAACATACACGTATCCAGGGCCAAGTCTTTTTTAGAGACAAAAAAAAGCCAGTGTTTGTGCACTGGCTCATATATTTTCAGACATTCAGCACAAAAAGTGGTTAGTGCGCTTGATCCCAGTTGTCACCATGGCCCGCTTCAGCGACCAGAGGTACATCCAACTGCGCGGCCGACTCCATCAATTCTTGTACTTTACTTTCAATTTCGGACAAAGATGACTCTTCCACTTCGAACACCAGTTCATCGTGTACCTGCATTAACAGTTTCACGCGTCCCTGGCCTTCCTGCTCAATCCAATCAGCCACCAGCAACATGGCTTTTTTGATGATGTCCGCCGCCGTACCCTGCATCGGTGCATTGATCGCCGCACGCTCAGCCGCCTTGCGACGCATACCGTTTCGTGAAGTGATCTCCGGCAGATGCAACCGGCGGCCAAAGATAGTCTCAACGTAGCCCTGATCCGCCGCCGTACTGCGGGTGTCTTCCATATATTGCATCACTCCCGGGTAGCGCTCAAAGTAGGTGTCCATGTACTGCTGCGCTTCACCACGCGGAATGCCCAGCTGTTTAGCCAGACCAAACGCACTCATGCCGTAAATCAGGCCAAAATTGACCGCTTTGGCGCGGCGGCGTTGTTCACTGGTCACGTCTTCGATGTTGACCCCAATGATCTCCGCCGCGGTCGCCGCGTGGATATCTTTACCTTGCTGGAATGCTTCCAGTAGCGCTTTGTCGCCCGACAGATGAGCCATAATCCGCAATTCAATCTGCGAGTAGTCGACCGCCATGATTTTGTAGCCGTGCGGCGCCACAAACGCCTGACGGATCCGGCGCCCTTCCTCATTACGGATTGGAATGTTCTGCAAGTTCGGATCGGTTGAAGATAGACGCCCTGTCGCGGTTACCGCCTGATGGTAAGAAGTATGCACTCGGCCCGTTTCAGGGTTAATCATCTTCGGCAGTTTATCGGTATAGGTGGATTTGAGTTTGGCCAGGCCACGGTATTCCAGGATCAGTTTTGGTAGTGGGTAATCGAGCGCCAGCTCCTGCAACACTTCTTCATTGGTCGATGGTGTGCCTGATGGTGTCTTCTTAACAACAGGTAAACCCATCTTCTCAAATAACAGCGCTTGCAACTGCTTAGGCGAGTTCATATTGAACTCCTGCTCAGCCACGTCGTAAGCTTGCTTCTCCAACTCGTCGAGACGCAGCGCAATTTCTTGAGACTGGGCAGCCAGCTTCATGTCATCGATCAACACCCCGGTGCGCTCAATACGTGACAGTACCGGCACCAGAGGCATCTCAATTTCGCGGTAGACACTGGCCAGCTTGTCGTCCTGTTCAATATTGGCGATCAGACGCTGATGCAAACGCAAGGTTACGTCGGCATCTTCTGCGGCGTAAGGCGCGGCTTGTTCGAGATCGATTTGATTGAACGTCAGTTGATTCTTACCTTTCCCGGCAATCTGCTCAAAGGAAATGCAGCTGTGCTGCAAAAAGCGCAATGCCAGGCTGTCCATATCGTGCTTGCCACCCACGCTGTTGAGTACGTAAGACTCCAGCATGGTGTCGTGCTCAATGCCCTTCATCTCAATACCGTAACGCGCCAACACGCTGGCGTCGTACTTGAGGTTCTGCCCCACTTTCGCCTGGCTGTCGTCTTCCAGAATCGGTTTCAGTTGCGCCAGTACCCAATCACGATCCAGTTGCTCGGGTGCATCCAGATAATCGTGCGCCACCGGCACATACGCCGCAACTCCGGCTTGCGTCGCAAACGACACCCCAACCAGGTCAGCGACCATGTAATCCAGGCTGTCGGTTTCGGTATCAAAGGCAAACACCTCTGCCGCTTTGAGCTGCTCCAGCCAAGTCTGGAAGCTGCTCTCATCAAGAATGGTCTCGTAATGGCTGCGATCTATGGTCACTGCCGAAGTGTCCAGTGCCGCCTGAGCTGCGCCCCCGCTGCGGCTGCTGGTGCCGGCCTGCTCATCCGCCTGAATCACCGGACTGCTGCCGTCCAACAACTCATTCAGCCAGGATTTGAACGCCAATTGGCTGTAGAGTTGTACCAGCTTATCAACATCCGGCTGCGCTTTCGTCAGTGACTGAGGGGTTTCTTCCAGTTCAACGTCCAGCTTGATGGTCGCCAGCTCATAAGACAGGTAAGCGTTGTCTTTGTTCTCAACCAGCTTTTTGGCCATGGTTTTCGAGCCACGAAAACCCAGCGCCGCAATGTCATCCAGTTGCTCGTAGAGGCGATTCAATCCGCCGATCCCCTGTAACAGAGCGGTGGCCGTTTTATCGCCCACGCCCGGCACACCCGGAATGTTGTCCACTTTATCGCCCATCAGCGCCAGATAATCGATGATCAGTTCCGGTGGAATACCAAACTTTTCCACCACGCCTTCACGATCCATCACTACATTGGTCATGGTGTTGATCAACGTCACGTTGTCATCGACCAGCTGCGCCATGTCTTTGTCACCGGTACTGATCAACACAGGCATGCCCGCCTGAGACGCCTGATGCGCCAGCGTGCCGATCACGTCATCGGCTTCCACCCCGGGGATCACGATCAAAGGCAATCCCATCGCACGAATCACCTCATGCAAAGGTTCAATTTGGCAACGCAGATCGTCTGGCATCGGCGGACGGTTGGCTTTGTATTCCGGATACATATCATCACGGAAGGTTTTGCCTTTGGCATCAAACACCACCGCGATGCGATCCGAGGAGAACTGGCGCATCATGCTGCGCAGCATGTTGACCACGCCATACACCGCGTTGGTCGGGATCTCACCATTGCTCATCGTGCCCGGATAGGCATGAAACGCGCGATAAAGGTACGAAGAGCCGTCGATAAGAATCAACGGATTATCAGGAATACTGGCCATAATTTAGAGTATCCAAACATAAGCGTAAAAAGAGCTGCTTAGGATGCCATGACTGCCGGGATGAATCCATTTTAACTCGGTGAACCTTACTCACACATTTGCTTAACGATCCAGCGCCACCACGCCCCACCTGTGGATAACTCTGTTTATATTATTTATCCACTGGTTTTTTTTTATCACTCAAACTGTCTTAATCTAAATTTAATGCCATGAATATTAACGAAAAATAAGAAGATCGATCCCCTCACCCACGATCCTCACACGATCTTCGCTTGTGGAAAAGACCCTTGGTGCCCTTTTGCCCACCTCATCCGGACTGCGCTCAAATAACGGGCATAAAAAAAGCGACATCCTAAGATGTCGCCTAGCAAAAAGGGGTCAAAGCTTTCTTCATTAAGAATGGTCATGCTTTGCCATAAAGCTATAAATTACACTGGAAGCAATGTGAGCAATGTCGTGTCAAAAAGAATGCGTGCAAGCTCAGAAAGTGCTGTCTCATCACCTTTCAACCCAAAGTTAAGCGGTAAATCAACGTCCTTGTGAACTTTCCTCATTCCCTAAGACGAGATTAATAATAATCATTCTCATTTAAGTCGTCAACAGTTAAATGAGAAAAAATCTCATTTAATTTTTTATCACCGGAGACAAGGTTTTCACAAAGTGAATTCGGGCATCTTCCAGTGGTTGGTGTGGCTCAAAACCGGCAATCAGATATTGGTTACGCAGCAGCAAACGTAGCATGGCCGGAAACTGGTTACGGGATTTGACGGTGATCCGGCGATAACCCTGTGCACACGCCCACTGCTCTTGCACATCCAGCAGTTGTTGCGCGACACCTTTGTTTCTTGCCAGCGGCGACACACCACCAAACCAACTGTAAAACGTGTCAGCGTCGAGCTGATAACCGAGCTTAAATCCCAGTAGCTCCCCTGCCTCTTCCGCCACCAGCGTCAGGTGTGGTTTGTCCGCAATCCGCTCTTTAAGCGTCGCGACACTCTCCCCTTGCGCAAATTCCGCAATCTGCTCAACCACCTGAATGACTTCTTGCAATGATCCCTGACGAATCGTCACCGCCATGTTTCTTCTCCTCACTCCATCATAACGAAACAGGCCGGCACGAGGCCGACCTGATGAGTCTGTTTTCAGCAGCGCGGAGGCTTAGTCCCGCTTCAGAAACTTCGCTGTTTCAGCGTTCTCCGCAGCCAGCCATTCGGCGACGTCTTTCGCAAAGTAAGTCAGGATACCGTCGGCACCGGCGCGCTTAAAGCACAGCAACGATTCCATCACAATCTCCTGTTCTTTCAGCCAGCCGTTCTGAATCGCGGCTTTGTGCATCGCGTATTCACCGGATACCTGATACGCAAACGTCGGCACCTGCAGTTCGGTTTTGACCCGGCGCACGACATCCAGATACGGCATACCCGGTTTAACCATTACCATGTCAGCCCCTTCAGTGACATCCATCGCCACTTCGTACAACGCTTCATCGCTGTTGGCCGGATCCATCTGGTACGTTTTCTTATTGCCACCTTTCAGGTTCGACGATGAGCCGACCGCATCACGGAACGGGCCGTAGTAAGCCGATGCGTACTTCGCTGAGTACGCCATGATCTGGGTGTGGATGTAACCCGCTTCTTCCAGCGCTGCGCGAATTTTTCCGATACGTCCGTCCATCATGTCAGACGGTGCCACCACGTCTGCGCCCGCTTCCGCGTGCGACAGTGCCTGTTTGATCAGCACTTCAGTGGTCTCGTCATTGATGACGTAACCGTCTTCATCAATGATGCCGTCCTGGCCGTGGGTCGTAAACGGATCGAGTGCGACGTCGGTGATCACACCAATTTCCGGCACGTGCTCTTTCAGCAGGCGGACGGCGCGCTGAACCAGACCATCAGGATTGTGTGCTTCAGTCGCACACAGGCTTTTCGCATCTTGATTCACCACCGGAAACAGAGCAATAGCAGGAACACCAAGCTGCGCCAGGTACTGTGCTTCTTCCAGCATCAGGTCAATCGACAGGCGCTCAACGCCCGGCATCGATTCCACCGGCTCGCGGCGGTCTTTCCCCATCAGAATAAACATCGGGTAGATCAGGTCGTTCGCCGACAACTGGTTTTCCGCCACCAGGCGACGGCTGAAATCGTGTTTACGAACGCGGCGCAGACGGCGCCCAGGGAACTGGCCTAGAATGGATACTGACACTCTATTCTCCTTATCTGGTGCAAGTGCTAGGACCGAAATCATAACACTCTCGCTTTTTCACGCTAGGGACAAACGGCAAAAATCCCAAAACGATCTATCAGTCTTATTGCTTATGCTCTGTTTTGCATTAAGGTCACGCCAGTTTGAGCCAGGCCCCGTGGCTGTTTTATACTAAGCCTAATCACTCAGGAGAGACACCCATGATCGACACCCACGCCCATATTTACGCCTCTGAATTTGACCACGACCGTGATGAGGTGGTGCAGCGCGCGCTGGCGCAGGGCATTGAGCACATTCTGTTACCCAACATCGATCTGGACTCCATTGAACCGATGCTCAAAACCGAAGCGGCCTACCCACAGGTGTGTCGTTCGATGATGGGCCTGCACCCGTGTTACGTCGATAGCAAGGTTGACCAGACACTGGCCACCATCGAAAGCTGGTTTGAGCAGCACCCGTTTATCGCGGTGGGGGAAATCGGCATTGACCTTTACTGGGACAAAACCTTCCGTGCAGAGCAGGAAAAAGCCTTCGTCACCCAGCTGAACTGGGCCAAACAGCGCCAGTTACCAGTGGTGATCCACACCCGTGATTCGATTGAGGAAACGCTGACCTTACTGGCGCAGGAGCAAGACGGTTCGCTGCGCGGCGTGTTTCACTGCTTTGGCGGTAGTCTGGCACAAGCGCAAGCCATCAACGGGCTAGGTTTCCACCTGGGTCTCGGCGGTGTGTCTACCTTCAAAAACGGCGGTATGGATAACGTGATTCCGCATCTGGATATGGATTACGTCATCCTGGAAACCGACTGTCCGTACCTGGCTCCGGTGCCGCATCGTGGCAAACGTAACGAGCCGGCGTACACACAGTTGGTTGCGCAGCGCATCGCCCAATTGCGGGAGATCGGTCTCGACGAGGTCGACAACCTGACCACAGATAACGCCAAAACCCTGTTCAATCTCAGATAAGCTCTTTTCTCCAGGTACAAAAAAGGCTGGCACTGGCCAGCCTTTTTGCGCGTCGGGTGACGCATTACTCTTCCGCCGCCGCTTCGCCGTCGTCACTCTTGCGAGTATAAAAGCGCGCAAAGAACAGACCGATTTCAAACAACAGGCACATCGGAATCGCCAGCAGAGTCTGAGAAATCATATCCGGCGGCGTCAGCAGCATCCCGACCACAAACGCCGCCACAATAATATAGGGACGCTTTTCTTTCAGGCTTTGAGGATCGGTTGCCCCAGTCCAGCACAGCAGAATGATCGCTACAGGCACTTCAAAGGCGATGCCAAACGCCATGAACAGTGCCAGCACAAAATCCAGATAACTGGCAATGTCGGTTGCAAACTCCACCCCGCCCAGAGAGATGGCGGTAAAGAAACCGAACACCAGCGGAAACACCACAAAGTAGGCAAACGCCACCCCGCAGTAAAACAGCAACGAGCTGGAAAACATCAATGGCATGATCAGCCGACGTTCGTGCTTATACAAACCGGGCGCGACAAACGCCCACACCTGATAAAGAATAAACGGCACGGCCACAAACACTGACGCAATCAGCGTCAGTTTGAGTGGCGTGAAAAACGGCGATGCCACATCGGTGGCGATCATGGTCGCGCCGGCCGGCAGTTTCTCAACCAGAGGTTTGGAAACAAATTCATAAATATTGCCGGAGAAATACACCAACCCGACAAACACCACCACCACGGCGACAATGCATCGCAGCAAGCGATCACGCAGTTCGAGCAAGTGGCTGATTAAAGGCTGTGTCTGCTCTACCGAAGACATGGCAAACCTCATTCAAAAAAGATCAAAAAAGAGCCGCATCCCTATGCAGCTCTTTGGTCATAAGACTACTCGGCTTTTTTCTCTGCCGTGTTGGTCGCTTGGTCCGCTGCTGGCTGTGAAGCCGCAACGTGGTCATCGTCTTGGGCGGCTGACGGCTCATCCGCCGCGGGCTGAGACGATGGTTTGGCATAAGGACGCTGAACGTCCTGCGCGGCTTTCTTCAGCTCCTCGACCGACGATTTGAGCTCGGGAGAGAGGTCTTCCATGCCCATCTGTTCCGCTTTGCGCAGATTTTCCTGCAGCTCCTGAACTTTCAGCTCATGAGACAATTCGTCCTTGACGCTGTTTGCCATGCTTTTCGCGGCCCGAATAAAGCTCGTGACACTACGAATCGCGTGCGGCAATCGTTCCGGACCTAACACCACCAAGGCCACCACAGAGATCAATACCAGTTCCCAAAAACCGATATCAAACACGAGTTAGGCCTGCTCTTTGTCTTTCTTGCTATCAGCAGTCGCGTCCGTTTTCTGCTGCTCTAAATTTTTTTGCTCGAAGTCGGCATCGGCGTCTTTTTTTGCCGACGCGTCTTCGTCGTTCATCGCTTTCTTAAAACCTTTAACGGCACTGCCCAGGTCACCACCAATGTTGCGTAGTTTCTTTGTGCCAAACAGTAAGATAACGATGACAGCAATAATGAGAAGTTGCCAAATACTGATACCACCCATTCTTTATACCTCGGGTCTGCTTAAAAAATACTTTCTGAGTTTACCGTCTATTGACGGTAAGCTCGCCAACTGAGCAGCCAAAATGTGACCCCAGTGATACCACTGACCACCGACAACTGCTCAAATGCGTTGTTGACCAATATTGCCGAGCATACGACTAAAGTGGCGCCAACGCCAAACAAAAATCTTCCGGTCGCCTGCTGACGTTTGCTGTCTCGATAGCCCTGATAAAGCTGATCCATACGCTGGTTCATGGCCTTACCCTGACGCAGGCTGTCGTACAACAACTCCGGCAACTCCGGCAGTTTTTCCGCCCAGAACGGTGCCCGGTCTTTCACCGCGTTGATCACGGCTTGCGGCCCCACCTGATTCATCATCCACGATTCGAGGAACGGTTTCGCGGTTTCCCACAAATCCAGCTGTGGGTAGAGCTGACGTCCGAGCCCTTCCACATACAGCAAGGTTTTCTGTAACAACACCAGTTGCGGCTGCACTTCCATATTGAAGCGTCGTGCCGTATTGAACAGATTCAGCAACACATGTCCGAAAGAAATCTCGCACAGGGGTTTGGCAAAAATCGGTTCACACACAACGCGAATCGCAAATTCAAACTCATCAATGTTGGTTTCACGTGGAACCCAACCCGATTCCACATGCAGTTCTGCTACCCGGCGGTAGTCCCGATTGAAAAACGCCAGAAAGTTCTCTGCCAGATAACGCTTATCTTCACTGTTCAGGGTACCGACGATGCCGCAATCCAGCCCAATCCATTGCGGGTTTTCCGGATGCGCCGGTTGAACGAACACATTGCCCGGATGCATATCGGCATGAAAAAAGCTGTCTCGAAATACCTGAGTGAAAAACACGCTCACGCCACGCTCGGCCAACAACTTCATATTGGTGCCGTTGGCTTTGAGCCCCTCAATATCAGAGACCTGAATCCCGTATATTCGCTCAGAAACCATGACAGTTTCATTACTGAAATCGGTAATGACTTCAGGAACATACAATTCTTCACTGCCTTCAAAGTTGCGCCGAAGCTGAATCGCATTGGCCGCTTCGCGGCGCAGATCGAGTTCATCGAGCAGCGTTTTTTCGTACTCGCGAACCACTTCAACCGGTTTCAAACGCCGAGCTTCAGGCAGCGCCTTGGCGACTATACGCGCCATCCGGTACATGAGTTTTAGATCTGCATCAATGACTGGGCGAATATCCGGTCGGATCACTTTAAGCACCACTTCCCGCCCCGACTCTTTGAGTTTGGCGGTGTGCACCTGAGCAATCGACGCCGACGCCAACGGGACAACTTCAAAGTCACTGAACCAGTTATCCAGGCTGCCGCCGAGCGCTTTTTCCATTTGCGCGCGCGCCAGGTGACCATCAAACGGTGACACCTGATCCTGCAGCAACGCCAGCGGATCGGCGATGTGCTCAGGAAACAGATCGCGGCGGGTCGACATCATCTGGCCGAATTTGATCCACACCGGTCCCAGCTCCTGCAGCGCGAGACGCAGACGCTCGCCAAGTGGCTTGTCCGCATGTTGGTTCTTAATCCAGAACAGAGATTTACGCGCCAGCAATGGCGCTTTGGTCAACTGATGTTCGCTCGGCAGGAGTTCATCCAAACCGTACTCCAACTGGACCCGGACGATGTGATAAAGACGTTTGAGCTCGCTTGGCGTCATGTTTTCTCCAGCAACTGGTTAAGTCGGGCATCAAGCCGGGCGGCCTGGCTGCGCACCTCGTCGACCTGATCACAAAAATGCGCCACTTCAAGTGGCGCGGGTGCCAGTTGCCATTCTTCGGTAATGACCTGAGCCAGATGACTTTGATGCTTGCGGGCCTGCGACGCCATCAGGTGGCCGACATTTTTTGCGCCCTGCACCAGAGTATGTGCCACTACATCGCCAGTCAAACGCGACAGCCATTCTTCGATATCCGGCTTACAGTCAGTCATCAACTGAGCAAATTTCTGTGCCAGTTGAATGTCGCCCTCCAGCACTAACTGGTCCTGTTTGATCAACTTGGTGATGTTGGCCTGCTCACGCAGTTGCGGTAACACCGCGACATTGAGTGACAGGTAGCAATCAGGCAGACCTTCATAGCTGGCCAGCACATCGATTTGCTGGCTGAACAGGAACGTCAGGGTTTTATTGAATTCTTTCAGATGCACCTGAATCGCCTGACCTTTGAGTCGGCCGAGACGACGACCCAGCTCGGGGTCGTCTTGAATCAGGGTATTGAGGGTGGTTTCGATGGCCGCGGTGACCAGGGGTTCAAATGGCATGCTTCACCCTCAGAATTTGTAGCCACGGTGCAGCGCGACAATGCCGCCGGTCAGGTTGTAGTAACAAGTGTTGTCAAACCCGGCGTGTTCCATCATGCCTTTCAGTGTTTCCTGATCCGGGTGCATACGAATTGACTCGGCCAGGTAACGGTAACTTTCGGCGTCATTGGCCACCAGTTGCCCCATTTTGGGCAGCAGGTGGAAGGAGTACGCATCGTAAATTTTCGACAACGGCTCCAGCACCGGCTTAGAGAATTCCAGCACCAGCAGGCGGCCACCCGGTTTGAGCACCCGGAACATCGAACGCAACGCCGCGTCTTTATCGGTCACGTTGCGCAGGCAGAAACTGATGGTGATCACGTCAAAATAGTCGTCCGGGAACGGCAGGGCTTCCGCATTGGCTTGCACGTAATGCACGTTGCCCACAATGCCGCTGTCGCGCAACTTATCGCGGCCCACGTTAAGCATCGAGTTATTGATGTCCGCCAGCACCACATGGCCTTTTTCTCCGACGATGCGGGAAAACTTCGCCGTCAGATCACCGGTCCCGCCCCCGAGGTCAAGAATACGCTGACCCGGACGTGCGCCGCTGCAGTCAATGGTAAAACGCTTCCACAAGCGGTGGATGCCGCCAGACATCAGATCGTTCATGATGTCGTATTTCGCGGCCACGGAGTGGAAGACTTCGGCCACTTTCGCCACTTTTTCGTCTTTTTTGACCGTGGTGAAACCGAAATGGGTGGTTTCCTGATGATCTGGTGCCGTTTCGGCTTGCACGTTGGTATCCGTCATTCTCTGTCCTCTTGAGCAGCGTTAACACTGACGATGAGAGGCTCAATCGGCCTCTTTGCTGCGGGCGGTTAGTTTACTTTATCCTCAGCGTGATGTCTTTCTACTAACGAGTCATTTTCTGCGAAAGCCTCATTTTGCGCGATGTCGCTCAGAGCAGACGAAATCGGCCGTTTGACCTCGACACCCAATTGTTTGAAGCTTTCCGCCTGTCGGATGACGTTCCCGCGCCCGGTGGCCAGTTTATTCATCGCGCCCTGGTAATTTTGATTGGCTTTATCCAGCGCCCCGCCCAGGCTTTCCATGTCGTCGACAAACAGGCGCAGCTTGTCGTACAACTTGCTCGCCCGCTCCGCGATGATCTGGGCGTTCTGGTTCTGACGCTCATTGCGCCACAGGTTATCGATGGTGCGCAGCGCCACCAGTAACGTCGTTGGGCTGACCAAAATGATGTTGTGCTCCATGGCGTCTTTCACCAAACTCGGATCCGCTTGAATCGCGACCTGAAAGGCCGGTTCAACCGGAATAAACATCAGTACATAGTCGAGACTCTGTATTCCTTTGAGCTGGTGATAATCTTTGTGACTCAATCCCTTGATGTGCGCACGGATCGCCAACAGGTGATCGCTCAGCGCACGTTCACGCTGCGCGTCAGTGTCGGCGTTAAAGTACCGCTCGTAAGCCACCAGCGCCATTTTCGAGTCCACCACCACCTGCTTATCGTGTGGTAGATGCACAATCACATCCGGCTGATAACGCTTGCCCGCCTCGTTGTGCAAACTGACCTGGGTCTGGTACTCATGGCCTTCACGCAGACCGGATTCGGCCAGTACCCGGGCCAGCACCACTTCGCCCCAGTTGCCCTGCTGCTTGTTATCGCCTTTGAGCGCTTGTGTCAGATTCACCGCTTCACGGGTCATGTGCTCGTTGAGCTGCTGCAGTTTCTTCAATTCGTGCACCAGCGTGTGACGCTCTTTGGCTTCAAGAGTAAAACTGTCGCTGACCTGACGTTTAAACCCTTCCAACTGCTCACGCAGCGGCGTCAGAATGCCGTCCAGGCTCTGACGATTCTGCTGGTCAACTTTCGCGGTTTTGCTTTCGAACAATTGATTGGCCAGATGCTCGAACTGCTGCTTGAGCCGCTCTTCCGCTTTCTCCAGCAACTCCAGTTTCTCCTGACTGGCGAGCATTGCCTGTTCATGGCGCGCTTCCTGCTCTCGTAACCGGGCTTCGAGCTGAGACTTTTGTTCGCGCACCTGATTGAGCTGATCCGCGTATTGCTGACGTTCCTGTCTGACCGTGTCGAAATAACGCAGCTTTTCCATCACCGCCATCAGTTTGCCATGCGACTGACGCCGTTCGTATTCGGCTTTGTCGCGTTCATTGTCCAGCTCATCTAACTCCGTTTGCGCCTGAGTCAGTTCCTGACGTAACTGGTCGAGCTGAGTGTCATGCCACTGTTGATTGGCATTCAGCTGCTGTTCAAGCAATTGATTTTGATAGCGCATCTTCTGTTTGACCCACCACCCGGTGGCGACACCGCCAGCCAGCGCACTTGCTATCGCGCTGAGCAACCAGCCTTGATGTTCCAGAATCCATTGCATAATAAAGGTTTAACCCGTGTCAGACGTTTTTTATCATGGTATTTCGACACTGGATAAATGTCCAGTTTGTCGTCCAGATATCGAGCAGCTAGACTAGGCGTTTTGCTCTGCCTCTCGTCGATAAGGAATATCATGAACGAACGCCGCGCGCTCGGATTTGCGCTGTCTGCGGTGCTGCTGTGGTCCACAGTCGCCACGGCATTTAAACTCACGCTGGCCGAATTCACACCGGTGCAAATGCTGACTGTCGCCAGCATCGTCTCTGCGCTGGCACTGACGCTGGTTTGTGCACTGCAAGGGAAGCTGCCTCAGGTAGTGCCGACGTTCAGTGCCAATCCGCTTTATTTTGTCCTGCTCGGGCTGATCAATCCGCTTGGCTATTATCTGATTCTGTTTAAAGCGTATGATCTGCTGCCCGCCTCACAGGCTCAGGCCATCAACTACAGCTGGGCAATTACCCTGACCTTGATGGCCGCGGTATTTCTCGGCCAGAAAATTCGCAAACAGGACTGGCTGGCGTGCGCGTTCAGTTATTTTGGCGTGGTGGTCATTGCAACACAGGGCGATGTTCTCGGCATGCACTTTGAGAGCCCGCTCGGCGTCGGACTGGCGTTACTCTCAACCCTGTTGTGGGCCAGTTACTGGATTCTCAATACCAAAAACCACGCCGATCCTGTCATCAGCGTACTGCTCGGTTTTCTGGTCGCCATTCCGTTTGCGCTGGCAATCAGTGGCTGGGAAGGCGCCGGTTGGTCAGACATCAGTGTCCGGGGCTGGCTGGCGGTGGGCTATGTAGGACTGTTTGAGATGGGCATTACCTTTGTTTTGTGGCTCACCGCTCTCAAGTCCACCCGCAACACTGCCCGGATCAGCAATCTTATCTTTGCGTCGCCATTTATTTCACTGTTGCTACTGGCCACCATTATCGGTGAGCAGATCCATCCGACCACACTGATCGGCCTGATGCTGATCATCACCGGGCTGGCGATCCAGCAGATCAAAACCCGTCGCCACGATCCCGACCGTTCATCAGCATCTGAGTAGCGTCACAACGCAGCGCCCGCGGCTCGGTATCGCAGGCGCTGGCTTACCCCGCAAACCGATTGATTGGCTTGCAAATCCGCCTCGTCATTTTTGAACCAAGATAACACTTTGACTTTACAACACGGCTAAGTCGCTGCTTTAGTGGGATTATTCCATCAGTTCCACGTGAACTGGATTAATAATAAAGTCAATAATAGATACCAAATCCCGCACCGGCCTCACGCAGCCGGTGGCAAACAGACGTCATTGGTCAAACACAATTCTATGTCTCATAACCCATTAATCAGCCTGCATGCTGATGCCATCACACAGGCACTGCATCAACTGCGCACCTTACTGAGCGGCCAATGTGCCCTGCTGAGTGGCCATATGCCGCACCAACCTGTGCTGGGAGACTCACTTCACGTGACAGCGGAGCTGGCCTCATGGTATCCGGGCCAATCCGAGCTGTATCACTGCCAGCACAGCGGTGTGACTCTGGCGCCTATCTGGCAGGATGCGTCTACACTGATCGCGCTGCTGGCTGTCAAATCTGCGCATCCGCAAACGGCCTGGCTAACACGCACTGCCGCCGACAGCCTGACCCACACTCTCGGGCAATCGTTGACGCTGCCCACTTTGCAGCAGTTCATAAACAGCCTGGACGATCACGCCTGGGTCAAAGACCCAAACGGGATATACATCATGGGTAACCTGGCGATTGAACAAGCCTGGGGACGTACGCTGAGTGAGATCGTCGGTGCCAGCGACCATCAGTTGTTCAGTCCGCAGCTGGCGCGAAAATTCATCGCTTCCGATCACAAGGTGATGGAACACGGCAAAGCCATGACCGTCGATGAGTGCTGCGATCAAGGCACCCGGGGCGACAAACAGTGGTATGAGACCATCAAGGCCCCCATCTTTGATCACCAGCAGCGCCTGGTCGGTATTCTCGGCATGACACGTAATGCCACCCAGCGCAAACAGGTCGAAAATCAGCTCAGCATCGCCACCAAAATCTTCAGCAACTCCCATGAGGGTGTGGTGATCACCGATGCCGACGGCAAGATCGTCGAAATCAACGCCGCGTTCAGCGACATCACTGGTTATCCGCCGCAGGACGTGATCGGCCATAATCCCCGCCTGTTGCAGTCCGGCCACCACGATCGCGCATTTTACCGCGACATGTGGGCACAACTGAAACGGGACGGACGCTGGAAAGGCGAATTCATCAACCGGCGCAAAGACGGTTCCGTTTACCCACAACTGGCTACCATCAGCGCGGTATACGACGAATACAAACAGTTGATGAATTACATTTGTGTGTTTGAGGACATCTCTCTCTATAAAGAGCATGAAGAAAAAATCGAGCAGATGGCGTATTTCGACCCGCTGACCGATTTGCCCAACCGTACCCACCTGATTCAGTTGCTCGACGAACAGATTGTCGCCAGCCGCGAAAGCGGCCGATCTTTCGCAACCCTGGTACTGGATGTCGACCATTTCAAACACGTCAACGATAGTCTGGGCCATTTCAGTGGCGACAAAATATTGTCTGAGCTTGCCACCCGACTGAAAGCGCATCTGCGTCACCAGGATCACATCGCCCGTATCGGTGGGGATGAATTTGTGATCATCCTCAGTGACCTCGACAGCACCGCCGACTTGTCACTGATGATGCAGCGCCTGTTCTCCAGCTTCCAGCAGACGTTTTCTCCGCACGAAGGCGCCGCCCTGCGCCTGTCGACCAGCATCGGTGTCGCGATGTTCCCTTGTGATGGTGACGACGGAGAAACCTTACTCAAAAACGCCGATACAGCGATGTATCAGGCCAAAAAGAATGGCCGCAACGGTTACGCCTTTTACACCCCGGAGCTGACGGATGTCGCGGTGTCGCATGTGCGGCTGCAGTCGGCGCTGCATGAAGCACTCGAGCTGGGGCAGTTTTCGCTCGCCTACCAACCCCAGTATCAACTGGCCGACGCCCATCTGACTGGCTTTGAAGCTCTGATCCGCTGGCAACACCCAGAGCTCGGTGCAATCTCGCCAGCCCAGTTTATCCCGATTGCGGAGAAATCGGGCTTAATGCAGGCAATGGGTAAGTGGGTACTCACCACCGCTTGTCGGCAAGGTAAAACTTGGCTGGATAAAGGCTATGAGTTTGGCAAACTGGCGGTCAACGTTTCGGCCATTCAATTGCAGCAAAGCGAATTTACCGAACGTCTGGAAGCAATTCTGCATGACACCGGCTTCCCGGCCAACCGGCTGGAAATTGAGATCACGGAAGGGCTGCTGATGGAAGATCAGGAGCAGGCCATTCGGTATCTCGATCAGGTTCGCCAGTTGGGCGTTGAAATCGCCCTGGATGACTTCGGTACCGGTTATTCCTCCCTTTCCTACCTGAAAGGCCTGCCACTGCATAAACTCAAAGTCGATCGTTCGTTCGTCAGTGATGTGCCGGATGACACCGACAGCAACGCCATCGTCAACGCGATCATTGCCATGGGCCACACTCTGGGGTTGAAAGTGATTGCGGAAGGAATAGAGAATTCGCAGCAGCAAGACTACCTGCTGCGCCAGGGTTGTTGCTACGGTCAGGGGTATCACCTCGGCCGCCCGATGGACGCCGAAGCCGCCACCACCCTGCTTAAGGGTGCCTGAATCGGCCGGATCATCCACCCGGCTTGCGCTCTGAGACGAGCACAGGGCAATACACGCGTTGAGAAAATCTTGATATCAACCCCGGTGTGCCTGATAACGTTTTAGCTATTCCGTATCTATCTTGAGGACTTGTGCCACGTGGTGTGACTAGGATGTGGTTTTCACTAGAGGACACCATCATGACACTTCGTATCTATGCCGCCGAGCCGCAACACGTTCCACGGGTATTGCCCATGTACATGGGCTATCTGAACTTTTATCAGGTGCAAAAAACCACCATGCAGGCACAGCAGTACCTGACCGAGCGCCTGAACTTGGGCCAATCACGGATTTTTTATGCGGAGCTGGACGGCGCTGTGGCTGGTTTTTGCCAACTCTACCCTTTGTTTTGTTCACTGGAAATGAAGCGCATCTGGCTGTTGTACGATCTGTACGTCACGCCGCCAGCGCGCCGACACGGAGTCGCAGAGGCATTACTAGAGCGGGCCGATCAACTCGGCCGCGAGAGCGATGCCGCATTTATCATGCTCAGCACCGCCCAAGACAATCACCCCGCTCAGACGCTGTATGAGCAACACCACTACGTGCGAGATAATGAGTTTGTGGTCTACAATCGGAGGCTGGACTGATCACACCCACTGACCGGCTACATAACCACTCGACCAGCACCACTGAAAGTTGTAACCGCCGAGCCAACCGGTAACGTCCATCACTTCACCGATGAAATACAAGCCTTTGACGCTGGTGCATTCCATGGTTTTGGACGATAGGTGCCGGGTATCCACCCCACCCAACGTCACTTCCGCAGTACGATAACCTTCAGTGCCGTTGGGGGCAATTGTCCAATGCTCAAGATGCTGCGCAATCGCTTCCAGATCATGGCTGTTGAACTGTTTAAGCGGTTTGTCGCACAGCTCTTTACGTTCAATCAACACTTCCACCAGACGTTTCGGCAGCACCTTGGAGAGAGTGTTTTTGAGGCTCTGGTTGGGGTGTTTCTCGCGCGAACACGTCAGCAACTGGCCGACATCCGCATCCGGCACCAGATTGATGGTCACACTCTGACCGGCTCTCCAGAACGAAGAGATCTGCAGCACCGCAGGTCCGGATAAACCTCGGTGGGTAAACAGCAGCGCTTCTTTGAATACCGTGCCATCTTGGGCAGTGATCTCCGCAGGAACCGCGATTCCGGAAAGCTCGGCAAACGCTTCTTTATCGGCTTTGTGCAGCGTAAATGGCACCAGTCCCGCGCAGGTCGGTACCACCGATAAGCCAAACTGCTCCGCCAAACGATAACCCAATGGGGTGGCCCCGAGTTTCGGCATCGATAGCCCCCCGGTGGCGACCACCAGCGACTGGCATTCGATCGTCTGACCCGCCACGTTCACCGCAAAACCTTGCGGCGTCTGCTCGGTGTGGAGAATTTCCTGTTGATAGCGCAGAGTAATATTGGGCTGGTCACACTCACTCAACAGCATGTTCACGATGTCTTTGGCGGAGTTGACGCAGAACAGCTGACCATGATCACGCTCTTCAAACTCAATTTCGTACTTGCTCACCATGGTGATGAAATCCCAGTTGGTGTACTGAGACAAGGCCGATTTCACGAAATGCGGATTGCGGCACAAGTAGTTAGCGGCGGACACATCATAGTTGGTAAAGTTGCACCGACCACCACCAGAAATGAGAATTTTACGGCCCGGTTTTTTGCCGTGATCGAGCACCAGCACCCGCCGGCCACGCCGACCGGCGTGCGCCGCACACATCAGGCCGGCAGCACCCGCACCTATAATCACAACGTCAAACTTCTCACTCATGGTCTTTCCCGGCTCTTGTGCAATAAAAAAGGATGTGCGGGTGCACATCCTTGCCATTCGGGCGCTATTCTAACGGCAAATGCACGGCTTGCCAATTCACCACTTACAACACCAGAGCGGCCATCAGCGTCACCAGCAGCAGCGCCGTGGTCAGCACAAACAGCTCCCGCACCCGATCGCATTTGTGGGTGAACAGTTCGTCGTGATGATGATGGTATTCTTTACTTTTCAGGTAGTGAAACAACCGCACCTGTTTGGTGACGTTACCATGGGTGGTAAAAAAGCCGTTGCCATCGACCTGCTGATACAACAAAGGGTGCGCTTCGCGCATGATATGAAGAAGAGAACGTAGTGCGGTGAAGTACCTTGCCATATTGACAAGAGTGACAAGCATTAGCGCAAATAGAATGGTGTCTCCACTGATCATCTTTTCCTCCCTACATCTTCATACCGGTGCCCGAAAGGAAAAGACGATCTGTCGATTATCTTTACGCTGAATCCAACTTATTCAGCAGAGGCATCCATGATTGAAGATGAGCCTTCTTTTGCCATTGCCGCCAGATCCTTATCGATGAAGAACAACGCTTTACCATCTTCGCCGACCAGTTCCAGCTTGTCTAAAATCCCTTTAAACAACTTCTCTTCTTCATGTTGCTCCGCAACGTACCACTGAAGGAAGTTAAACGTTGAGTAGTCCTGGCTGGTGAATGCCAGATGAGCGAGCTTATTGATTTTATCGGTGATCATCTGCTCATGCTCATAGGTTTCACGAAACACTTCACCTAAGCTGGCGAAGGTGTGTTTCGGTGCGTCAATCGCACCCAGAATCGGCATCGCACCCGTTTCGCTCACGTAGGTGAATAAACGCTGCATGTGCTCCATCTCTTCTACGGCGTGTTTGCGAAGAAATTCAGCCGCCCCGTCAAATCCTTTGTCCTCACACCAGGCACTCATTTGTAAGTATAGATTGGATGAGAAAAATTCGAGATTAATTTGCTCATTGAGCTGATCGACCATCGCTTGAGACAACATCGGGTACTCCTAGTCACTGTATCTGATTGTATTGTCGTTACTATATCACTTTGCCAACCATAACACTTCGCCCGGCGGATGTAGATATGAGATCGCCACGACAAAAATTATCCGCACCGGATGCTAACCTGTAGATAGACCCCAATAAGGAGATAGCACCATGAGTTATCAACACATTTTAGTCGCCGTGGATCTGTCTGAAGACAGCAAGAAACTGGTCGAAAAAGCCGTGGCACTGGCCAAACCCCTGGAGGCTGAAGTGTCGTTCATTCATATCGACGTTAACTACGCGGAGCTGTACACCGGACTGATCGACATTAATCTGGCCGAAACTCAGCATCAGGCAATGGAAGCGTCACAGGATCAGCTCAGAGCACTGGCGAATCACGCGCAGTACCCAATCAAGCATACCTTAGTCGGCAGTGGCGACCTGAGCAACGAGCTGTGCGATACCATCCAGGAGTTCGCCATCGATCTGGTGGTCTGCGGTCACCATCAGGATTTCTGGAGTAAGTTATTGTCCTCAACTCGCCAGTTGATCAACTGTTCTCCGGTCGACATGTTGGTAGTACCACTCAAAGACTGACGACACGACAAAACTCGGTTAGACTGCAGAGCAAATATTCATCACTCTGATTTGTTATGACCTATTTATCTGCAGTCACCCTGTTGTGGGCGTTTTCTTTTAGCCTGATCGGCGTTTATCTGGCCGGTCAGGTCGATTCCTGGTTTTCGGTGCTGATGCGAGTAGCCCTCGCCAGCTTAGTGTTTCTGCCTTTTCTCAAATTCCGTGGCGTTGCCAAACCCTTAATCGTGAAGCTGATGGCGATTGGTGGCGTGCAGCTCGGCCTGATGTACTGCTTTTACTATCAATCCTTCCTGCTGCTGTCGGTGCCGGAGGTACTGCTGTTTACTGTCTTCACGCCAATTTACGTCACCCTGATTTATGACCTGCTCAAAGGCCGCTTCTCCCCCTGGTATCTGCTGACCGCGATGATCGCCGTCGCTGGTGCCGCAGTGATCAAATTTGCCGGCGTCAACGAGCATTTTATGCAGGGCTTTCTGGTGGTTCAGGGCGCCAACCTGTGTTTTGCCATCGGTCAGGTCGGCTATAAATACGTCATGGAGCGTGAGCCGGTTGAATTGCCGCAGCATACCGTATTCGGCTATTTTTACCTTGGGGCACTGTGTGTCGCACTGGTGGCGTTTGCGCTACTGGGGAATCCGCACCAACTGCCTGCCACGTCACTGCAATGGGGCGTGCTGATCTACCTGGGTCTGATTGCGTCTGGCTTGGGGTATTTCGCCTGGAACTGCGGCGCCTGTCAGGTTAACGCTGGCGCGCTGGCAGTGATGAACAACGCTCTGGTGCCGGCGGGGCTGATCGTCAATATTTTGATTTGGAACCGCGATGTCGATCTGATGCGTCTGGCGCTGGGAGGTGCGGTGATCCTATTGTCATTGTGGGTCAATGAAACCTGGGTCAAACGCCGTATTGAACGCCGTTATCAGAACGCCTAACGGCATAAAAAAACGCCCGCATGATGCGGGCGTTTTTATCTCGTTTCATCAGTGCATCCGAGCGGCACTGCTGTCGGCTGGGTTTAGCGTCGTCAGACGCTGATTGACACGGCTGAACTGGCGCTCGAGTTTGTGATGCTTTTTCAGCAGCTTTTGCTGTTTTTTCAGCACCTTCTTCATCTTTTTATGAAATTTAGCCTGCTTCTTGGCGCTCTTTTTGGCCTGCTTGAGCGCTTTTTTCGACACTGGCTGAGCCACACCGTCTTTATCGACTGCAACCGGTATGATAAGCTCGCGCTCATCGGCTGAAATGGCTGGTGAGGCGTCGCTTACTGGCAGCGCCATCGGCTTGCACAACGCGCTCTTATCGGCCGATGCGCGCGCACAGGAGCGACACAGGTACTTCGGCGCCGCCACCAATGACTGGATCTCGCCCAGGCTGGCCGCGATGTCGCGTCGATCCAGCTTACAAAAACGTTTCGCCATGCCACCACTCCAAAGCCAAGAATACGAAGAGTTCTTAATTAGATATAACCGCAGCGACGCGTTTAAGCAAGCACAAATCGTCCTGGTAAAGTCAATCTGCCGCCATTGCGGCATTCACGTAAACATCAAAGCGATTTTTCTTGGTTTCGATGGCCATGGTTGGCTTATGCCCTGCCAGCCACTCAGCGTAATCCGGGCGCTTAACCACCACCCGCTTGCTGGCCAAAGCCAGGGCCGGCTGCAACAGCGCATCCGCATCGGTGTCCGCGCCGACCAGCGACTGAAACACCCGCATCTCTTTTTTCACCAAAGCGGATTTTTTCTTGCTTTCCGGATGCGGGTACATGGGATCGAGATACACCACATCCGGACGGACAAACTCCGCATCTGCCGCCAACTGGGCCAGCGCATCATGGCTGGACGCATGCAGCAAGGTCATTCGCTCCTGCACCCAATGGCCAATTTCCGTGTCTTGACCCGCGCGCAACAGGCCATCTTCCAACAAGGCCGCCACTACCGGATGCCGTTCAACCATCTGTACCTGGCACCCTAACGATGCCAACACAAACGCATCACGGCCCAGGCCCGCCGTGCCGTCCAGTATGGTAGGCGTGACGCCTTTGTTAAGCCCGGCCGCTTTGGCAATCGCCTGACCTTTACCGCCGCCGAATTTGCGTCGGTGCCCAACCGCCCCGCCCACCAGGTCAACAAAAATCGCGCCCAGTTTGGGCTCGTCGAGCTTACGCAGCTCCAGACGCTGCGCCGTCAGCACTAGAGCAAATTCACTCTGCGGGGTGTGCTGCAGGTGCCAGCGTTGGCCGATCTCATCGAGACGTGAGGCTTGATTGGGGTCTTCGCATATCAGTTGCAGCTGCAAAGTGGCTTCTCCACTAGATTCATTACACGGCGCGCAGTGTACCCAATTTCACTCACCGTCACCACGCTGAGGCTATGCAAAATCGAGCCCGCCCTCACCCATCAGTTCGCTCATCAGTTCCGCCAGCGGTTTCGGCCGGCCAATCAGATACCCCTGAGCGTAATCCACACCCAACGCTACCAGATGCTCATAGATGGCGCGGTTTTCGACAAATTCCGCCACGGTCCGTTTACCCATCTGCTGGGCCAGATCGTTGATCGAACGCACCATCAGGCGATCCATCTCGTTATGGTCAATATCACGCACGAACAAACCGTCAATTTTGACGATGTCCACCGGTAAGCGTTTCAGGTAACCAAACGACGACAGGCCGGAGCCGAAGTCATCCAGCGCGATCAGACACCCCAGTTGTTTGAGCTGACTGAACAGCGAGATCGCCTGCTCCATATTGCTCATTGCCGCCGTTTCCGTGATTTCCAGACAAATCTTCCCGCACGGAACCGGACTGCTGGCCAGCGCCTGCAACAGAAACTGAACAAATTCGCGGTTGCCCATTGAGTGACCCGACAAGTTGATCGACACCAAGTCCAGTCGGGCCAGCGCATCCGGATGGGATGCGAAATACGCCAGGCTCTGGCTAACCACTACCTTATCAATCAGATGCGCGATGTTGTAGCGCTCGGAAGCGGGCATAAAGATCGCAGGCGAAATGTACTCACCGTCTGAATTACGAATTCGCACCAATACTTCACAGTACAGGCTGTCCGCTGGTTGCGACACATTGAGGATCCGTTGGCCAAACAGTTCAATCCGCTGATTCGCCAGCGCATCATGCACCAGGCTGACACTCTCCATTTCCAGTTCGCGACGCCGCAGATCCTGATCGTCCTGGCAATAGAGGTTGAAGCGGTTACGCCCTTCTTCTTTGGCTGCATGGCAGGCGGTATCCGCCTGTGCGTGTACCATCTGGGGGGACGTGGCAGTATGGTCTATCAAGCGAATCCCAATCGAGCAGGTCAGATTGAGTCGAATGTCGTTCCAGATAAACGCCTGCTCAGCCAGGGTACTGATGATACTGCGCGCCACGTGTACCGCGTCGCGTTCGGTGCAGTCTTTGAGCAAAAGCGCAAATTCATCCCCGCCCATGCGCGCCAGAATCGTGTTGTACGGCAGGATCTCCTGCAGCATGCTGGCGCAGAACTTGATCGCGGCATCGCCCGCCTCATGCCCGGCGGTGTCGTTGAGTACCTTCAGTTGGTCCAGGTCAAGATACAGCATGGCGTGGGTACGCAGGTGGCTTTCCACTTCACTGAGGGCTTTGTCCAGTTCCAGTTCAAACTGGTTACGGTTGTAAGTGTCCGTCAGCAAATCATAACGGGCCTGATACGCCAGTTGATCGGCCAGCTTCCGCGTTTCGGTCACGTCTTCCCCGACAATCAGCAAATGGCCGGTTTCTGCCAATGGGCGGATGTTCTCGCGCACCCACATCGCATGCCCATCAGCGTGGAGATATTCGATCTCCCGCTGCCAGACTCCTTTAGCCACCTGCTTAGGCTGCAGCAGCACCTGACGCGGTACAATGGCATCGGCGTGCAGATAGAATTCGCGCAGCCGATGACCAAGCAACTGCTGCTCTTCGTAGCCGAGCATCTGCTCGGTAAAGCGGTTCACCTGTTGGATACGGTTCTGCTCATTAAGCGTCAGCATCATCACCGGTTGCTGATCGTAATAGTGACTGAGGCTGGCTTCCCGCTGCATCAGTTTGTCTTCGGTCTGTTTGCGTGAAGTGATGTCACGCGCTTCAAGCAGAAAGCGCACCTGCTGGCCGACATCTTTGGGTAATGGTTTCAGGGACAACTCGAGAATTTGCACCCCGTGCTCCGGGTGCCACACTTCCACTTCAAACTGCGCCGGACGCGACGCTTGCTGCGCAGCGAAATAGTGTTTGATACGCTGCGCTGAGCCCGCCTCCAAATGTTTGTGCTGCCACAACGGTTTGTCCAGTTGATACTGAGGGTTATAGAGCAGCTCCTGCAACTTGCTGTTGCTTGATACGATCCGGCCATGTTGATCCAACATACCGATGTAGTGATAACTCTGATCAAACACCGATTCGAGCAGCACCTGGCTGTGGCGGGCTATCTGCTCACTCTTTTTCAGCCGCCGGGTGTAATAGATCAAGCTCAGCAGGATCAGCGACAACACCAGCACAGTCATCACCAGCAGTTCGAGCTCACGCTGATAACGTTCGGCAAACGGCAGTGGTTTATTAAAGAACACCCCGGCGGGCTCCCCTTCAATACCCAGCCCCCAACGGGTCACGGCCTGATAATCGAGTTTGATTTCCGGAGGAACACGTTTGACCTTGGGCAGTGGCGCCGACGGGTTGGCCAGTACCTCAAGCAAGGTGTCGGCGGCCGCTTTACCTTGCGAGTGACCGCTGAGAACCACGCCGCCAATGGCCCCGTTGCCAATGCCGAGATCATGCACCACGTAGACCGGCGCCTGAGCGTGGTGAATAAAAGTATTCCACTGCACCAGATCACTGACCTCGCCTTGCTGGTCACGGTAATACACCCAGTACAAAATGGCGTCGTTGCGATTCATACCTGCTGCGCGCTGGTAGAGATGCTCAAAGGTATCCGGCACCAGCGGCTGGATCAGCGACTGGTACTGCGGCGACCGCGCAATAAAGTGGTTGAGCTGCTGACGCACCGCAGCCCCGGTACGGGAAAAGTCGGTCACGACATAAATCCGTTCGACATTGGGTTGCAATCGGCGGATTAACGCGATATTACTTTCGATATCAATGTCTTCTGTTACCCCGGTTGCACGCAGATCACGGTGCATCTCACGTGAGTAATTATTGATACCGCCGAAGATCACCGGCGTGTCGCCCAGTTGCGGCGCCAGACGCTGCATCAGGCTCAGCGCATTATTGTCACTTACCAGCACCGCATCATAACGCTCCTGCTCCAGCAGCGTTTTGTACAGCTGGTAGATCTGGTCAAAATACAGCGCGGACTGCAGCCGTTTGGTGTCGAGGTAGACCGCACGGGTTTTGATGTCGGTATGCGGTGTCAGGACGTCGTCGACACCATGTTGGAAGGCATCGGTCCAGAAGAAACCGAGATGATACGAGTGAACGATGAGCACACTGCGGTCCGTGGCGGACGCAACGCCGCTTAACAACAACGCGATCAGACACAAGACAACTCGCACGCTCTACACTCTCTCTTCATTCGTCAGTGATAAGACAGTATCATAACTGATGATAATTTATACTTTTATCACGTGCCGTAGCGCGCTGAACTTTTTAAACAGGATGCATGATGCAGAGCCATGAAGCCAAACTCGATGATCTCGACCGGGCCATTTTAAAAACCTTGATGGAAGACGCCCGTACGCCTTATGCGGAAATGGCCAAGCAATTTCAGGTCAGTCCGGCCACCATTCATGTGCGGATCGAGAAAATGAAATCGGCACAAATCATCCAGGGCACGGAAGTGATCGTCGATACCAAAAAGCTCGGTTACGACGTGTGCTGCTTCATCGGCATCAACCTGAACGCGGCCCGTGACTACCATTCCGCGCTGGAAAAGCTCAATGCGCTCGACGAAGTGGTGGAAGCCTATTACACCACCGGGGCGTACAACATTTTCGTCAAGCTGATGTGCAAATCGATTGAAGAACTGCAATACGTGCTGATCGATAAGCTGCAGGCCATTGATGAAGTGCAGTCGACCGAAACCCTGATCTCACTGCAAAATCCGATCAACCGCAACGTCAACCCCTGAAACGACAAAGGCCCCGATACGTATCGGGGCCTTTGTATTGTGAAGCATTAGCGGCTGAGGTAAGCTTTCAGCTCTTCGGCAGTGATGCCTTGTTCTTTTAGTTGCTGAGCCAGCATATCCACTTCTTCGCCTTTGCGTGCATCGATAACTTGCTGGAACTGATAGACGATATCACGCAGCATATGTAACGGCACTTGCTTGGCAGCGCTGCGAATACGCTCACTGCTCTGGTTACCCAACTCATTGAGTAATTTGCCAAACATGATCTTCTCTGGAGACTCTTCCAGCTGCTCCAGCACTTTGGCCATTTCATACGTTGTCATTGACATAGTTATTGAGGTTCCAATCTAAATAGGTTTGCAACACAAAAAGAAGAACAAATATACACGCCTTTTGGTTGTTATCAAACATCTATTCACTTCATTTGTATCAGGCGCTTACGCCGCCGCATAATGCCAGCGCCGGCCTGCTTTCGACAGCAGAATGATCACGGCTGGCGCCACCAGCCACATCTGCAAAGCAATCATATGTTGCGGGTCCAGATTTAGGCGCTGCATCGTCCCCACCACCAGGCCGGAACCGCTCATCTGAAACAGCCCCAACAACGCCGCAGCCGTACCGGCTTTATCCCCAAACGGTGCCAGCGCTTTTCCGGCAGCCGCACCGAGAATCCAGGCAAACCCGACAGAAGAGAGGAAGATCGGCAACATGAACGCCAGTGCGGTTGCCGTTCCGGCCAGTGCCAACATTACGCCGCCAGCGACCAGCAAGGTCACGATGCCAACCAACAACGTTGTGTGGGTCCCGAAGCGTTCCATGAATTTTGGAGCCGTCATACAAGCAACAATGTTGATCGCCGCATTGACCCCAAACCAGAACGTAAATTGGTTCATACTTAACCCCAGCCCTTCCATCAGCACCACCGGGGCGGATGTCACGTACGCCAGAATAACCGCCATTGCCAACATGCACAAAGAGGCATGAAACAGGAAAGACGGCGTTTTCACTACCGACCAGTAACGCTCCAGCTTAAACACCGCTTGTTTCTCGCTGCTGGGGTTGGTTTCTTTCATGTTGATCAGCAACCACGTTCCTACAGTCAGAGCATACAGTGCCATAAAGCTGAAGTTGGCTCGCCAGCCAAACTGCTGCGTTAGCCAACTGCCCAGGATGGGCGCCAATGCCGGAATGAAGCAGATGGCGCCGTTCAGGTAGCTGATCATTCGGCCGCTTTTCTCCGGACCAAAGATATCGCGAACTGTTGCAAAGGCTGCTACCGATGTCGCACATGCACCTAAGCCTTGTAGCAGTCTGGCCATCAACATCCACTCAATGCTCTGAGCCCCCCACGCCAATAAGGCGCTCAGGGCGTAGATGCTGATGCCACCCAATGCAACAGTTCGACGTCCGAGTTTGTCCGCCAGTGGACCGGCAAACAATTGACCGACGCCCATGGCAAACAGAAACCAGGTGATCGTATCTTGTGCTAACGCGTGTTCCACGTGAAACGCCTGCGAAATCTGCGGCAATGCCGGCAAGTAGATGTCGATCGCCAATGGGCTGAACAACACCAATAAGGTCAGCAGTGCCAACTGCACTTTACTGATAGGAACCGGGCCGGATTGAGACACAAGATACTCCAACAAATTCATCAAAACGGCGGCCATCTTACCCAGATTCAGATATGAGTAAAAATGGCTTATACTCATTACCAATATTCCAAATCAGAAAAACACCATGAACATCGAAAAACTGGCGCGCATCGACCTCAATCTGCTGGTGTGTCTCAATGTACTGATCGAAGAACTGAGCGTAACTCGCACCGCGCAGCGCTTGTGCCTCAGCCAATCAGCGGTCAGCAAAGCCTTGGCCAAATTGCGTGAGCAGTTTGATGATCCTTTGTTCATTCGCACCTCTCATGGCTTAAAAGCGACCCCCAAGTCACTCTACCTGAAACCGAAACTGGAAATGTTGGTCAATCAGCTCGAAATGATCACCCAGCCACCTGAGTTTTCCCCGAGTGAAAGCGAATACCGTTTCCATATTGCAGCGGTTGAAAGTGTCTATCCGTTGATCCTGCCGCATTTCCTGCCAGCGATTTTTCAACATGGTCCCAACCTCAACATCTCCATGCATGTGTGGAATGAAAACACGTTTAAACGCCTGCAGATGGGCGAACTGGATCTTGGCATCACGGGCAAAGACATCGACGTCAACGATGCGAAACTGACCATGTACCCTCCCGACGACATCTGCGAGCAGGAGATCTATCGTGACGTACAAATGTGCGTCATGCGCAAAGATCATCCGGCCCTCAAACAACCCTGGAACCTAAACACCTATCTGGCCATGCGTCACGTTCAGGTCCGCTGCGACGGGTACGACCGCTGGTTGCTGGACTACCGCCTGTCGGACATGGGCTGTGAACGCGACATCGCCATTGTAGTGCCTGACTTCAACAGCGCCGCCAGCTTATGTACCTACACTGACTTCGTCTTCACGGCCCCGAGCCACTTTACCTTGTTGGTCGCCAAACAGATGGATTTGGTGGTCCTGCCACTGCCAATGGAGTTTCCTCCGATGGCTTACACTCTTTTCTGGCACAGAGACAGAGAAAGTGACCCCGCTTTGCGCTGGCTGCGGGATATTATTAAAGAGAAAACTCTGCACCTCAGATAATTGTCGGCCAGCGTTTGCAGCTCCGACGTAAAAGGAGTAGCTTAGTCGACCAGGTCTCAGACCATACAGTTCTGCCCAAAAGGACGTTTAGCAAAAGGATACTTTCAGATGCAAAATCACATTTCCGAACGCGTCGATGCGCTACGCAACTGGCTGGAGCAACACAGCTACGATGCGCTCATTATTCCGCATGAAGACGAATATTTAGGTGAATACGTACCGGCCCACAACGAGCGTCTACTCTGGGCCACCGGCTTCACCGGCTCAGCCGGCGCCGCGGTGATCACCCGCGATAACGCAGCGATTTTTGTTGATGGCCGCTATACGGTACAGGTACGCAAACAGGTCCCTGCCGACGTATTTGAATATCGTCACCTGATTGAAGAACCGTTTTTGGGCTGGCTGACAACTCAGCTCGCCAGTGGCGCCAAAGTCGCTTACGATCCGAGAATGCACCGCGCCAGTTGGCTGTCTGCGGCACAAACGGCCCTGGACGGTGAACTGCATCTGAGTCCGGTCAGCGACAACCCGATTGACCAGCTGTGGCAAGATCGCCCGCAACCGCAGGAATCAGAGGTTCGCCTGATGGACCTGACACTGGTTGGGCAATCCAGCACCGACAAGCGCGCAGAGATCGCAGCGTTAATTGCGGCCAAAAAAGCCGATGCAGCACTGCTGACAGAACTGGATTCCATCTGCTGGCTACTCAATATTCGCGGCCTGGACGTATCACGCCTCCCCGTGGTGCTGTGTCATGCGATTGTCCATCGTGACGCCAGCGTCGATTTTTTCTTTAAGTCTGAGCGTTTGCCACTTGGCTTTGAACAGCATGTCGGCCAAGGTGTACGTGTTCATGAGCCAGACGCCCTGCAAGCCCAGCTGGCTACGCTTGAAGGCCGCAAAGTGATGGTCGACCCAGCCACCAGTAACGCCTGGTTTACCCTGACATTGCAAAGTACCGGCGCGCAACTGATCAACGCGGCCGATCCCTGCCTGCTGCCCAAAGCCGCCAAAAACGCCACAGAAATCGCTGGCATGAAAGCCTGTCATATCCGTGACGGCGCTGCCATGACCCAATTTCTCTGCTGGCTGGATAAGGAAGTCGCGGCTGGACGCCTGCACGACGAAGCTGTGCTGGCCGACCATCTCCAGCGCTGCCGAGAACAAGATCCAACCCTGGCTGACCTCAGCTTTGATACCATTTCTGCGGCCGGTGAAAATGCGGCCATGTGTCACTACAATCACGAAAATCAGCCGCAACCGGGTCAGTTGACGATGGACACCCTCTACCTGGTGGATTCGGGTGGCCAGTACCAAGACGGCACGACCGACATCACTCGTACTGTCGCCATCGGGCTGCCGAATCAGGAAATGAAAGATCAGTTCACTTTGGTCCTCAAAGGCCATATTGCACTGGCAACCGCACGTTTCCCGAGAGGTACCTGTGGACACCAATTGGATACCTTGGCGCGGCAATATCTGTGGGCCAACGGTTACGATTACGATCATGGGACTGGCCACGGTGTTGGTCACTTCCTCAGCGTACACGAAGGGCCGCAGCGTATCGCCAAAGCGGTTAACCCGACTGCCCTGCTACCAGGTATGGTTCTGTCCAACGAACCGGGTTATTACCGTGCCGATGCGTTTGGTATCCGGATTGAAAACCTGGAACTGGTGGTGGAAGTTGCGACTCAAGGCGACCATCATATGCTTGGCTTTGAATCGCTGACACGCTGTCCGATCGACCAACGCAACATCAACGTGAATCTGCTGACGCGGCCAGAGCTGAAATGGCTCAATGACTATCATCAGAAAGTGTGGCAAGACGTCAGCCCTCTGGTGGATGGTGAAGTGAAACAGTGGTTAGAACAAGCAACCCAGCCGCTCGATTACGCTTAATATCAGGGCGGTGAAAGTAATAAAAAGGCGACCATAAGGTCGCCTTTTTTGTTTCACGTGAAACACCTAACCGGAATAAGCACTGTGCCAGTCTTTCCAAATTGGGTCGAATCCCTTGTCACGAATCATGCGTTCAACGTGTGCCGCGCTCCGCTCGTCGCTGATCTCAAACTGCTCCAGTTCTGTGTCTTCCAGAGCATACCCTCCCGGCTGGGTTTTCGATGCAGCAGACATGCTGGTGATCCCAAGCGGTAATACATTGTCACGAAATTGTGGAGATTCGCGGGTGGAGAGGGACAGCTCCACTTCCGGATTAAATAAGCGATACGCACAGATCAGTTGCACCAGCTGTTTGTCCGTCATTACCGATTTGGGCTGCAGCGCGCCTGCGCAAGGCCGCAATCGTGGAAATGAAATCGAATAACGTGTTTGCCAGTATCTATGCTCCAGATAGTCGAGATGCGCCGCCACATAGAAACAATCCGTGCGCCACTCTTCTAACCCGATTAAGGCGCCAATACCAATCTTATCGATTCCCGCTTTTGCTAAGCGATCTGGTGTATCCAGTCGGTATACAAAATCCATTTTATTGCCACGCAAATGATGCTCGGCGTACGTCGAAGGATGATAAGTCTCTTGATACACCATCACCGCATCCAAACCCAACGCCTTAAGCTCGGCGTAATCGTCTTGGTCAAGCGGCTGCACTTCCATCGCCAGATAGTTAAAGCGCTGTTTAATCATCGGCACCATTTCGCGGAAGTATTTCATCCCGACTTTGGTTTCGTGTTCACCGGTAACCAGCAATACGCTATCAAACTTCATGCGCTTGATGGCCGCCACTTCCGCTGACACTTCCTCCCTATTCAACGTACGACGCTTGATACGATTCTCCATGGAGAAGCCGCAATACGTACAAGCGTTGGCACACAAGTTAGACAAGTACAATGGAATATAAAGCGACATGGTATTACCAAAACGTTTACGAGTCGCCGAGTATGACAACTGCGCCATCTGCTCCAGATAAGGCTCTGCAGCAGGTGAAATTAGCGCTTTAAAATCTTCCAGATCACGCTTGGGTTTACTTAATGCCCGCTCGACATCTTGCGCTGTCTTGGCGTAAATCGACATCGAAATGTCATCCCAATTGAGCTGTTTAAATTGCTCTACGAAGCTCATGTTTTCCTCGCTTAGAACTTAAAACTCATCCAGAAATGAAGTCAGTGGACTCGACGCAACCGCATGAGACACTTTACCCGCAAGACCGGCTTCATAAGCCATACGCCCTGACTCAACCGCCAACTTAAAAGCGTTCGCCATCGCAATAGGATCGCTCGATGCCGCAATCGCCGTGTTGACCAGAACTGCATCGGCCCCCATCTCCATGGCACGAGCCGCATGTGAAGGTGCTCCGATACCTGCATCTACCACGACCGGGACATTGGCTTGATCGATGATGATTTCCAGAAAATCGTGAGAAACAATGCCTTTGTTCGAACCAATCGGCGCCCCCAATGGCATCACTGCAGCACAGCCTACTTCCTCCAGTCGCTTGCACAGCACAGGGTCAGCATGACAGTAAGGAAGCACAATGAATCCTTCTCGGACCAACTGCTCAGCAGCCGCTAGTGTCTCAATGGGATCCGGCATCAAGTACTTAGGGTCTGGGTGAATTTCCAGTTTCAGCCAGTTGGTCCCCAGCGCTTCACGCGCCAGTTGCGCGGCAAACACAGCGTCTCTGGCATTTTTAGCACCGGAGGTATTGGGCAGTAAGTTCACCCCCGCTTGAACCAACGGCAGCAAAATATCATCTTGCTGGTCGTTCACGTCAACGCGCTTTAACGCCATGGTCGCAAGTTGAGAGCCCGACGCGTGAATCGCTTGCGCCATTAGTCGGCTGTTGGCAAATTTACCTGTTCCGGTGAACAGTCGTGATTCGAATTGTTTATCACCAATGTTAAGCATCGACTTTACCCCCCTGCGATTGCTTGAAACAAGGAGATGCGATCTCCCTGTGAAAGAACGGTGCTGGCCCACTCGCTGCGCGGCACAATGCTGTTGTTAATGGCAACAACACACCCCATTTCCGGCAACTCAAACAGGCTAATGATTTGCTGTAGATTTAACTCGCTGGCCACTTGATGAGCCTGGTCATTGATGACAATAGTGAGCACATCTAAGTGCGCAGCTAGCGATTGTGTTGTTTGTTGTTCTGATGACGTCATTGCTTCCAACTCTCTTGATTCCGGCCATTGCTTATATCGGTGATGGGGAAATTTAGCGCGACAAAGTTCGCCCGCTAAACTTGAGCGCAAACTTGGCATTGTTTGTCTTTGCTGATCCCCATGGTTTGCCATTGCATCTTCAATCCATCAAACAGATGCAACGTGGCGGTTTCGACATGAAACGTCCCAGTTGCCAGTTTCTGGATCGCCGCCAGGGCCTGGTAGTTGCCAAGCGTGCCCACCACCGGACCGACAACGCCGCTCTGACTACATTTTTGGTGTTGTTGGTGTTCATCAAACGGATACAAACAGCGGTAACAAGCTTTGCTCTCCACCCCATCCTGACTTGGTGTTTGATAGTCAAAGACGGCAAATTGCCCTTGCCAGCCAATAGCGGCTGCTGAGATAAGTGGTGTGTTTTGTTCAAAGCAAACCTGGTTAATCAGCTGACGAGTGGGCATGTTGTCAGTGCAGTCCAACACCACATCCGCCAGCATGACTTCAAGCTGCAGTTGCGCTTTGTCTAAACGCTTGTTGAGAGCACGAACCTGAACCATCGAATTGAGTTCAGTGAGCTGTCTTACGGTGGCTTGCGTTTTGGTGACTTGGAGATCTCGTTCGCGATAAATCACCTGACGCTGCAGGTTACTGCTCTCAACCTCATCATCATCAACCACTACTAGCTTACCGACGCCCGCCGACGCCAAGTACAAACTCGCCGCACTCCCTAAGCCGCCACAGCCGATAATCAGCACGTGCGATTCGCTCAGTCGCACTTGCCCACTTTCTGCGATTTCAGGCAGCGCGACTTGGCGTTGATAACGAAGGAACTGCTTATCCGTGAGCATGTTTATCCCTTACGCCATCTGTAGATTCGTTGTTCAGGCCGGCAAACGTAAGTTGTCTTTCCTTCATCAGAGCAGTGAAAAATGCAATGACAGACTTAGGTGAGTCTGCCAATGTTATGGCTCGAACGACCGCTAAACTTGAGACGCCCGTCTGCCAGACTTGCTCAGCGTTGGACGGGGCAATGCCACCAATCGCGACAGTTGGATAACCGAACATGCCAGCACTTACCCCCTGCTCTGCTTGGGCACCAACATCAGACTGTGTTGCGCCATAAGGGATGCTATCGATCAGCTTTTGATATAACGCCAAACGCACCAACCCCTGCGGCTTAGATGGCATCTGTTTGGTGGTGGTTGGGAAGATATGTCCTAACGCGATGTAGCTAGGATGAATTTGTACGATACGAAGCAGTTCGTAATAGCCATGAGTGGAGAGACCAAGACGAATACCGGCTTTGGTGAGTTGGGCCAAATTCGACTCTTCAATATCTTCCTGACCGAGATGCACACCGTAAGCACCATGCTTAATCGCAAGCTGCCAATAGTCATTGATAAACACTTGGGCCTGGTATTGACGACCTAACTCAATTGCTCGAATGATCTGCTGTTCTAAATCAGCCTGTTGCGGATTCTTGATACGCAGTTGGATAGTATGGATGCCCAATGGCAGCAAACGCTCGATCCAAGTGACATCATCCACCACTGGGTAGAGCCCTAAACTCTGCTTCGCTAAGGTTGAAAAGCGGACGCGCTCGCCTTGCGCTGACCATCCGACTCGGATGCCTAAGCGCTGATCGTCAAGCACTGGGGTGGGAAAATCATCGAACTGGCACGCCCACTGATTGACTCGCTCCACATTGTGGTTTTGAACCAAGCGTGTTTCACGTGAAACATTCGTCTGTTGTGTCGTCATTCCTCGGGCGAGTGTCAGCGCATCTTCGATGGGAAAATCGAGCACAGTCAATGCCACCACCCATGCTAGGTGATGCTCAGGTACAAACACAGTGTTGAGTTTGACCTTAACGGAAAGCGCTCTCACTTCATGGTCGATTGGATGACGCCAGATATCAAGTTGAGATACCTCGCCCTGTGGATTGACAGCCTGGTCGTCAAAAATGCCAATCAAAACCGATGTCGAAGACTGTTCTAGGCACGCTTCTACTGATAAACCAGAGCGATAACAAAGCGCCAAAGAGCGCTCTGGATCGGCGTTATGGGCATCAATCAGATCCGTAGTAACGTACGTAATGTGTTGGTCACGAACAAGCTGAATAGATTGAGTTGGGCTAACACCCAACTCAATGTCTTCGATGCTAAAACCCTGCTCTTTCGCCAACAACAAACATTGTTGAACTAAGCCAGTTAGTTCAATCAAGGATGACGGAACTAGGATTTTACTCATGAGTCGCTGACCTCCACATGCACTGCTGGGTGGTACAGCTCAGAGCCTGACTCTCTGAACTCTTGTGATTTCTGGCGCATGCCTTCTAGCGGGTCATCAAGCATTTTGATCGAGATAGCCTGGTCCGCAGCCACTTGTTCGGTGTCTTTCGCATACTCCCGCACCTCTTGCGAAATCTTCATTGAACAGAACTTAGGCCCACACATGGAACAGAAATGCGCTACCTTACCTGATTCCTGAGGCAGGGTTTCATCATGGAAAGCGCGAGCGGTATCAGGGTCAAGTGACAGGTTAAACTGGTCTTCCCAGCGAAATTCGAAGCGCGCTTTGGAAAGCGCATTATCGCGAACCTGAGCCCCAGGATGTCCCTTAGCTAAGTCCGCCGCATGCGCCGCCAGTTTGTAGGTGATCAAACCGGTCTTAACGTCTTCTTTATTCGGCAGTCCGAGGTGTTCTTTAGGAGTAACGTAGCAAAGCATCGCACAGCCATACCAGCCGATCATCGCCGCGCCAATACCGGAGGTGATATGGTCATAGCCCGGAGCCACGTCCGTGGTCAGTGGACCAAGGGTGTAAAACGGCGCCTCATGACAATGCTCGAGTTGCTCCTCCATATTGGCTTTAATCATGTGCATAGGTACGTGTCCAGGCCCCTCGATGATGACCTGTACATCATATTCCCAAGCAATATTGGTCAGTTCACCCAGGGTGCGCAGCTCAGCAAATTGCGCTTCATCGTTAGCATCAGCCACCGAACCAGGGCGCAGACCATCACCGAGAGAAAGTGCCACATCATACTTGGCACAGATCTCACAGATCTCTCGGAAGTGGGTATATAAGAAGCTTTCTTGGTGATGGGCTAAACACCATTTCGCGATAATAGAACCACCACGAGAAACGATGCCGGTAACGCGTTTTGCAGTCATTGGCACATAGCGAAGTAGTAAACCGGCATGGATAGTGAAATAGTCAACGCCCTGCTCTGCTTGCTCAATCAGAGTATCGCGCATCACTTCCCAGTTAAGGTTTTCCGCAACACCATTCACTTTCTCAAGCGCTTGATACATTGGTACGGTACCGATCGGCACTGGACTGTTACGTAGAATCCACTCGCGAGTTTCGTGAATATTACGCCCCGTCGATAAGTCCATCACCGTATCACCACCCCAGCGAGTGGCCCAAACTAGCTTTTCAACCTCTTCTTCAATGGAAGACGTCACGGATGAATTACCAATGTTGGCATTCACTTTAACTAAGAAGTTGCGGCCAATGATCATTGGTTCGGATTCTGGGTGGTTGATATTAGAAGGGATAATCGCGCGACCTTCGGCGACCTCTTTACGCACAAACTCGGCGGTAATGTCTTTTGGAAGGTTCGCTCCGAAGCTTTGACCCGGATGCTGTTGATTCAGCACTTCATCACGGTATTGAGCGCGTCCCATATTTTCACGTAGCGCGATGAATTCCATTTCTGGGGTGATAATACCTTTGCGAGCATAGTGTAACTGAGTCACGCACTGCCCATCTTTGGCACGTCGAATACGTGGTAGATTACCGTATCGAAGATCGTCTAGTGTTTCGTCTTCTAAGCGTTCTTTGGTGTACACCGAGCTTACTTCATCAAGTAACTCTGTGTCACCGCGCTCTTCAATCCAGCTTTCTCTTAGCTTTGGTAAGCCACTATAAAGGTCAATATCGTAGTTCGGATCAGTATAAACACCTGACGTATCGTAGACTCGGACGGCTTCATTCGGCTCGAAAATAGGCGCTTCTTTTGTGCCACCAATCAGACTATCTGCTAGCGCTATTTCACGCATAGGTACACGAACATCTGGACGTGAACCTTCTACATATACTTTTGTGGAATTTGGGTACGGCTGTACCGAGAGTGTTTCAATGAACTGTTTGGCTTCCAGTCTCGCTTGTTTGCGACTCGACATAGCATTTTTCCTTATTGGTATTGGGGATAAAAATGCTTGGCGGATAGATGCGACAAGAGGAATCGAATGATGGACAGATTATGCAGGTGCTCTTCGTCTAAACAGCATTCGATTATTTGATAGGTCGACCAGATAGAACTCTGGTGTAGATATCTTCTCTTGTTCCCTTCGCAGATTCTAATCTGATCAGGTTCAACGGATCCCGAATTAACGGTCTCAGCCTTATGGCACTCCGACAAGTAAAATCAGTATATAAAAACGGCTTGGTTAAACCAAGCCGACCTGTACAAATTTTATCTAACTTTTGATCAACAACTGAAAACCCACCCAGGCGGCGGAAACACTCAATACCACGTTCAACAAGATATTGAGGCCCATCTTGAAAAAAGCACCTTGTTGCAACATCAACACGTTGTCCATTGAAAAGGTCGAAAACGTCGTCAATGCTCCAAGGAAGCCCAGACCGATGATTTGGCGCCATGGTTCGGTGGCGAGCATTTCATTTTCAAACAGTGCGATCAATGCGCCCATGATGAATGACCCCACAACGTTGACCGTCAACGTCCCGTAGGGAAAGCCCCGCCCAAACAACACCACGCACAATTCAGAGATCAGATAACGCGAACACGCACCAAATGCGCCGCCGACAGCGATAAAGCCGAGAATGGATAACTGCCCCATAGTAACCCCTTAATTTTTGATGCGAACATTGTAATCTTATTCGCTGAAAAATCGAGCGATCCAAGGGTTAAATCCGCAGTAATAAGATTGTGTTTCTGAAATAGATTTTAAAAGTTACAGGCGTCACTTTACCTCAATAAAACCCATGAGGCCGGTTTTCATGTGTTCAATCACATGACAGTGGTACATCCAGCGCCCAGGGTTGTCCGCCACGAATGCCGCCTTAGCGCTGCCATTTTTGCCCAGTAACACCGTATCGGTATGAAACGGTTCTGCAAGCTTGTTTCCATTCAGTTCCAATACGGTAAAAGTATGTCCGTGTAAATGGATTGGGTGGTGGTACTGGGTGACGTTCTTAAGGTCAAAAATGTACGTTTTCCCACGTTCTAAATACGCCAGCGGTTCGGGAATGGATGTCGCACTCATACCCTCCCAGGCGCGCTTATTAACTAACCAGAAGGTCGGCATCGCATGCCCGGATGGATCGGCTGGGGTAATAGCGCCTTCCCACTCAAATACAAAGTCGATTTCCTGTGCATTGGCCAGATCAACTGACGGTACCGGGTTGAGTGGCAGAGTAGGCAAAGACTGACCAGATGGTAGTTCTGATGACATCACCTTAAACTCACACAGAGGAAATGGGAATTTGCCTTTCATTTGACGCACATAAACCCGCTCTCCTGCCTTGGGCGCCACCAAGCCAATATCAACCCTCATACCTGGGCCAATTTTATGCTGAGTGAGCTTCACTGGCGTCTTTACCGGATTACCATCAATGGCGATGACCCAGGCCTCGGCTCCTTCGACGGCAACCGGATACGTTATTGTATTGTCGACGTTCGCAATTCTCAGACGCACAGTGGCATGCGCTTTCAGTGAATAGACCGGCTCATGGACTCCATTGACGGTCCCCCACTCACCTGGTGTGCCCATGCGTGCGCTATAGCGTGGAATCATCAAATCTTTCCACTGACCCTGCGGATCCAAATGCCAGTGTTTCAACATTAAAGCGTGCTCTTCGTCGAAATGAACCGGGTCTGCCTCTTCAACAATGATCAGCCCCACCAATCCCATACCGAGCTGCTTGACACTATTCATATGTGGGTGATACCAAAATGTGCCTGCGTCTGGTGGCGTAAATTCGTATATAAACGTCTCACCAGGCATGATAGGCGGCTGGCTGAGGAACGCTACACCATCCATAGCAATCGGGATACGCAGCCCGTGCCAATGGATGGTAGTTGGCTCATCCAGTTTATTGGTAAAACGAATGGTGACCTTTTCTCCTTGCCGGCAGCGAATTGTCGGCGCTGGGATCTGACCGTTGAACGCTAACACCGAAGTCGTGAAACCAGGCACTAACTCGGCGCTCGCAGGCTGTGCAGTCAAGTCGTAAATATACCGGCCGTCACGACCGCGAGATTGCACCAAAGAGCACGCAGGCATCACGCACATAGCTGATAAGGCGAACGACGTTTTGACGAATTGACGACGGCTGATATCCATTTGTTTTCTTTTCCCAATAAGAGTGTTGAGGAGAAGCCCAAGTGTAACTAATTATTACTCGCAATGCTCTGCGTATTGTTCGCACCAACAGAAAACAAAAAGGCCTCAGTCTTTCGACTGAGGCCTTGAATATGGCAGGGGTGGAGAGATTCGAACTCCCAACACGCGGATTTGGAATCCGCTGCTCTGCCAATTGGAGCTACACCCCTAAAAATTTCGTTGTTTTATATTCGAAAAAGCCTCGCTGATAGCGAGGCTTTCGAAATAAATGGCGGAGCGGACGGGACTCGAACCCGCGACCCCCGGCGTGACAGGCCGGTATTCTAACCAACTGAACTACCGCTCCGCACTGGTTAGACTCTAAGTCTAAGTTTTTTGCCTTTAGACTTTCCCTTAATTAAAAGGTCTAAAATCTAAAAACGAAATGTAA
>NZ_BATJ01000026.1 GCF_000467125.1 Vibrio proteolyticus NBRC 13287
AAAAGCTTAGACTTACAGTCTAACCAGTGCGGAGCGGTAGTTCAGTTGGTTAGAATACCGGCCTGTCACGCCGGGGGTCGCGGGTTCGAGTCCCGTCCGCTCCGCCATTTATTTCGAAAGCCTCGCTATCAGCGAGGCTTTTTTCGTTTTACCGCGTTATTTTGGTCTTCGAGCAAACGAGTCCCGGTTGCCCGAAATCCCGGCGGCTTTGCCACCTCTTTCAGACCCCAGCCATCATGCTGGGGTCTTTTTGTTGGTGGGTAAACCCGCTTCCTGTGATGAATGTGACGCCCGAGTCGCTCTCACGCGTTTCAGAGGCCAACTCATAAGCTTGAATAAAATAATTCTATGGTTTTATGGCTATTATTAACAAGACGTGGTTAGCCTTGACTTAGATGCTGATGAACGTAATCACGGATATAGGGAATCACTTCAGTTTCAAACCAGGGATTCTTTTTCAACCACAGGGTATTACGGGGGGAAGGGTGAGGTAACGGCAGAAACTGCGGTGCCCAGCGTTGCCATTGACGCACTGTTTCTGTCAGTGTGGTCGGTTTGTCGTGCAGGTAATAGTTCTGCGCATATTGACCGATCAGTAAGGTCATACCGATATTTGGCATCTGATCCAGTACCTGTTGATGCCACAGTGGCGCGCATTCTTTTCTTGGTGGCAGATCGCCGCTTTTTCCCTTCCCCGGATAACACAGTCCCATTGGCATGATGGCGATATTCTCCGCGTCATAGAAGACGTGTTTATCCAGATCCAGCCAGGTTCTTAACCTATCTCCACTGGGATCGTTCCAGGGAATGGAGGTCTGATGAACCTTAGTACCCGGTGCTTGGCCGATGATCAGCAGGCGTGATTGCCGGCTGGCCTGGATCACCGGATTGGCCCCTAAAGGTAGGTGAGGCTCACAGACTTTGCATTGTCTGATTTGGCACAGAAGTTCGTCCAGCATTAATAACCCTTGTTAAAGTCAACTTGGTGATGGAGCGCAAACCCGTCGCGCCAACGCAGGTAATTTTCACCAAAAATGGCCACTACCTGATCTGGAAAGCTCAAAGCGGCGATATGCGGTGTCACGGTCACATTTGTATGTTGCCAGTACGGATGTTGGTGCTCAAGTGGCTCCGTTTCAAATACATCCAGATAAGCGTGCTCGATATTTCCGGCGGCCAAGGATTGCAATAAGCCTTGTTGGCAGAGTGTCGCGCCTCGGCCGACATTGAACAGCAGAGCATGCTGAGCCGCTTGTAAGGTCTTAGCATTCAGCAGATGGTGAGTGTCAGGCGTATTTGGCAGAGTGTTGACGATAACGTCTGCGGTCGCGAGCGCTTTGTCCAGGTCCTGAATATGGTAGGTGTCGACAAAAGGTGACCCCTTGGGCGGAATACCACTGCGGTTGACTCCTATGGTTTCCAACCCCATTGCCTGCGCGCTGTGCGCCAGGTGCACCCCAATTGATCCTGTACCGAGAATGACCATACGTTTCTGCGTTAGGGAGACATAGGAGTGAGGTTGCCAGTGTTGCTGAGCCTGCTGCTGTTGGTACCGGCGGAAATGGCGGTAATGGGCGATAGTATAGCCGAGTACGTACTCGGCTATTTGCTGGCCGAAGATACCTTTGACATTGGTTAAGTGGTAATCGCGTTTGTCTGCTTGCTGCAGCAGAGCGTCAACGCCGGCATAGATGGATTGCAGCCAGACCAACTGAGGAAACTTGTCTAACTGCTTGGCCGCCATAGGCGGCGCAGCCAAAAGTATGCTCGCCTCGTCCCGCTGTTCGGTGATCACCAGATCCGGCAGCTTCAGATCAGCAACGAGCTGGCGGTACGTATCGTCGTGTTCGGTCAGAATGTAGAGCTTATGACTAAAATTGTTCATCGGCTTTGCTTTTTTCCCTGTGGTATATCAAGTACACTTCCGCTGTCTTTTTCTGCAACGACTGAGTAACTATGCTACAGAATCCCCTTCAGCTGCGTCTTGAGAAATTCGAGCCCTGGCAACAAATCACGTTTATGGCTTGCCTGTGTGAGCGCATGTACCCTAACTATGCCATGTTTTGCGCGAATACAGAATTCGCGGAAGCGCGTATCTACCGCGATATTCTCGACAGTGTCTGGGAACTCCTAACGGTGAAAAACGCTAAAGTGAATTTCGAACGTCAGTTGGAGAAGCTGGAAGAGATCATTCCCAGCTCGGAAGATTTCGATATGTATCTGGTGTATCCGGCGATCGATGCCTGCATTGGGCTGTCTACGTTACTGCACGGCCTGCTGGATCGTGATGATCTTCAGGAAAACATGTTCAAACTCAGTCAGCAGTCGGTCGCGACCGTTGCGCAGCTTGAAGAAGCTCAAACCGGCGAAGAGGTCACCAATGACAACCAGAAGCAGAACGAAGCGGTGTGTGGGGAATGGGACGTTCAGTGGGCCATTTTCCGTCCTCTGCGTGATGCGACAGAAAGAGACATCGAACTGATTAAAGATTTGCGTCAGGAATTGCGTGAAGAAGGCATCAGCAACATCGGTATCGGTTTATAAAAAATGGGAGCATGAGCTCCCATTTTTTAATCATCATCATCGCGGTTTTCTATGACGCCGTGCTTTTTCTTCCAGCGTTCCCAGCGTTGGTACGCCAGTTCCTGCATATCGGTGATGCGGTCCGCTTCATCGACAATCTCTTCACCCAGCAGATGCTCAAAGATGTCTTCCAGTGTCAGAATGCCTTGTACGGTGCCGTATTCGTCGACCACCATCGCCAGTTGCAGACGATGCGCCATCATCTGTTCAAAGGCGGTCGGCAGCGATAGCGTATTGAGCAACACATGCACCGGGCGCATGACCGCCCCCAACTGTTTGTCACCCAGGCCAGACTGTTGCAGCTTGAACAATTCCAGACGGTGGACAAAGCCGATGATGTTGTCCTTCTCCTGGCTGTAAACCAGCGGCCTTGAGAACGGTGTATCACGGTGCTCGTGCAGGAACTCGTTGATGCTCATCTCAGCATCGACGCGAAACACAACGGGCCGGGGTGTCATCACCTGAGTCACCGGAATGTCACGAATGCCCAGTAGGTTGTTGAGCATGGTCGATTCGCCTTCGGCAAATTCGCCGCTCTCCTGAGCCAGCATTGCCATCGCAGACAGCTCATCACGCATTTTCGGCGTTTCCTGTCCGCGAGCCAGACGTTTGGTGATTTGCTCTGAAAACCAGACAAACGGTGTCAATGCCCACACCATCCAACGCAGCGTGGTGGCGGTCAGTGGGGCTAACTGGCGCCAGTAGGTCGCTCCGATGGTTTTCGGAACGATTTCGGACAGCACCAAGATCCCCAGTGTCAAAACAGCGGAAAATACGCCCAGCCATTCGCTGCCAAACACGACCGCTGCCTGCGCACCCGCACTGGCCGCGCCAATCGTATGGGCGATGGTATTGAGGGTCAGAATCGAAGCCAGCGGGCGATCAATGTCTGCTTTGAGGCGCGACAATTTGCCCGCGGCCGGGTGGTCTTGCTGGCGCAGCTGGGCCAGATAACTTGGGGTAATACTTAATAAAACCGCTTCTAAAACCGAACAGACAAACGATACGCCGATCGCAATCGAAACGTAAACAGTCAGCAGTAACATAATGCTCCTATGCAGTGAGATACCACAACCGAACTTTGCGCCGGAAAAGGCAAATTTGCAATTTTTGCGGCTTATTCCGGTATGCCTGGGCATTATTGGTGTGCGTATTTTTTATTCAGCAAAAGCCCCGAAACATCAGGCTTCTCGTAACATTTGCTGCTATTAAATAGGGCTGTAAACAGGCAAAAACAAGTCTCAGATCCGAGGCATTGAGTAACAAATTGTGAGTTAATGCTCATATTCCGGTTAAAAGTACGTCAGTAAAGTCAAAGATCGCCGACAAACCTTTGCCAGATGGGGCATTTATGATTTAGAGTGAATTGAATTCGATAACACATAAGAAGGGAAACCTAATGAACAAGACCCAATTAATCGACTTTATTGCAGAGAAAGCAGACCTGTCTAAAGCACAAGCTAAAGCTGCTCTTGAAGCAACTCTTGACGGTGTGACTGACGCACTGAAAGAGGGTGACCAAGTTCAACTAATTGGTTTTGGTACATTCAAAGTAAACCACCGTGCAGCACGTACTGGTCGTAACCCTAAGACTGGTGCAGAGATCCAAATCGCTGCAGCTAACGTTCCTGCATTCGTTGCTGGTAAAGCACTGAAAGACGCAGTGAAGTAATTTATACTACGCCGAGATGCTTGTTTGTCTCGGCGTAATTCCTCTGCTATGAAAAATTGGTTTTTATCTTCACTAATCCTCTTGCCTTTAATTGGGTGTTCTTCCTCCGCTCCCACGCCTAATCTGGAACAATTTTCTGAATACACTGGCGGTCAGTCCCTTGGCGATGCGACCAGCTTTTACTGGTATACCGAGCAACAGTCTCAGCCGTTGAAGGCGGCAGATTATGTCTCTGCCGGTGATTACGGCTGGTATCAGTCTGAGTACCGTTGGGACGAAGGTCAGGTACGCGAGATGATTCGTGAAGGTAAGCAACGTAAGAGCGAGGCTCTGGTCGACTACCGCATTCATATCCGTTTCAATAAAGACGGGGAAGCGGTATTCCAGCGTTACCGTTTGGACGGGAAAGTGTTGCCGCTTAATGAGCAGCAATTGGCGAGCTACGTCCGTGAAGCCGAGAATGTGGCCAGTACCGCTAAAAAGCAAGACAAGGCTGGTTTTGAGCTGTTACAAGGCGTATGGGACGGGGCTACTTTTGAGAGCTGCACTGGGCAGGAATACCGTCGTCTGTCGTTTAATCAGACTCTGCCGAGCTTCGTAGTCAACCGTTTGGCGGCGATTGACAGCTACGTGGCGTTTATCGGCAAGATTAAATCGGATGGCATGATCGTCGAACAACTGCTGATGTTGGCAGACGAGGATCATGGCTGTATTCAGCGGCCAGGGCTGCTGGAAAAACAATAAAATAAAGGCGCTCATCAGAGCGCCTTTTTTGTCGATGCGAGGAGGTTATTCCTGATTCTCGCGCGCAATCGCTCGGTAACCAATGTCATTGCGGTGGAACATACCTTCCCAACGGATGTGTTGAGCCAGCTGGTAGGCACGTTGCTGAGCTTCAGACACGCTGTTGCCCAGCGCAGTTGCACACAGTACGCGGCCACCGTTGGTGACGATGTCCCCATCCTGGTTATCGGTGCCTGCATGGAAGACTTTCTCGCCTTCCACTTCGGCCTGAGGTAGGCCTGAAATGACGTCGCCTTTGTTGTACGCGCCCGGGTAACCGCCTGCGGCCAGCACGATGCCGATGGAAGCACGCGGGTCCCATTTCGAGTCCACCTGGTCCAGTTTGCCATCAATAGCAGCCAGACACAGTTCAACCAGATCTGACTGCATACGCATCATGATAGGCTGGGTTTCCGGGTCACCGAAGCGGCAGTTATATTCGATCACTTTCGGTGTGCCGGATTTATCGATCATCAGGCCCGCGTAAAGAAAGCCGGTGTATGGGTTGCCCTCGGCAGCCATGCCGCGCACGGTTGGATAAATCACTTCATCCATAATGCGGTTGTGGATGTCAGGGGTAACCACGGGAGCGGGCGAGTAAGCGCCCATGCCGCCCGTGTTTGGGCCGGTATCTTTATCGCCAACACGTTTGTGGTCCTGGCTGGTCGCCATAGGCAGAACGTTTTCACCGTCAACCATGACAATAAAGCTCGCTTCTTCGCCATCCAGAAACTCTTCGATCACCACGCGGCTGCCAGCGTCGCCGAACGCATTGCCGGCCAGCATGTCTTTGATAGCGTCTTCGGCTTCTTCCAGTGTCATGGCGACAATCACGCCTTTACCCGCCGCCAGACCATCGGCTTTGACCACGATCGGTGCACCCTGCTCGCGCACGTAAGCAAGTGCCGGTTCGATTTCCGTGAAGTTGGCGTAAGCGCCGGTCGGAATGTGGTGACGAGCGAGGAAGTCTTTCGTAAAGGCTTTTGAACCTTCCAGTTGCGCCGCAGATTGCGTCGGACCAAAGATTGGCAACCCGGCAGCACGGAACGCATCCACTACGCCAATCACCAGTGGCGCTTCAGGGCCGACGATGGTCAGTTCAATGGCGTTCTCTTTTGCGAACGCAACCAGACCCGCGATGTCTTCCACTGCAATGTTGACGTTTTCCAGTTTGGGCTCAAGCGCTGTACCGGCGTTGCCTGGCGCAACAAAGATAGTTTCAACATTTGGGTTTTGCGCGGCTTTCCAAGATAACGCATGCTCACGACCGCCGGCACCAATAATTAAAACTCGCATAAATGAATTCCTTAATTGTAAATTCGGATCTCTCAATCATTGGGAGCTCGATCAGGCTGACAGGCTCCCAAGTGATGGTTCGAAGGCTTAGTGACGGAAGTGACGCATGCCGGTGAAGATCATGGCCATGCCGTGTTCGTCGGCCGCCGCAATCACTTCATCGTCACGCATCGAGCCGCCTGGCTGGATCACGCATTTGATGCCGGCTTCCGCTGCGGCATCGATGCCATCACGGAAGGGGAAGAAGGCATCCGACGCCATTACGCTACCGGCGACTTGCAGACCTTCGTCAGCCGCTTTAATGCCGGCAATCTTGGCTGAGTAGACGCGGCTCATTTGGCCTGCGCCGACACCGATAGTCATGTCGCCTTTGGCGTAGACAATCGCGTTAGATTTGACGTACTTGGCCACTTTCCAGCAGAACAGCGCGTCTTTCAGCTCTTCTTCGGTTGGTTGTCGCTGAGACACGACTTTCAAATCATCCAGATTTACCATGCCCTGGTCACGGTCTTGAACCAGCAGACCACCATTCACGCGTTTCACATCGAAGCCTGTTGTCTTGGTTGACCACTCACCACACTCGAGTAGGCGTACGTTTTTCTTCGCTGCGACCACTTCGATCGCTTCTTCAGACACTGAAGGAGCGATGATGACTTCAACGAATTGACGCTCAACGATCGCGCTGGCTGTCGAGGCATCCAGTTCGCGGTTAAATGCGATAATGCCGCCAAACGCTGAGGTTGGATCGGTTTGGTAAGCGCGGTTGTAGGCTTCCAGAATGTCGCCGCCCAGAGCCACACCACATGGGTTAGCGTGTTTGACGATCACACACGCGGGCTCTGCGAACTCTTTCACGCATTCCAGCGCCGCGTCAGTATCGGCGATGTTGTTGTAAGACAGGGCTTTGCCCTGAATCTGACGTGCGGTTGAAACCGACGCTTCTTCTGGGTTCGCTTCCACGTAGAAGGCGGCATCCTGGTGGCTGTTTTCGCCGTAGCGCATGTCTTGTTTTTTGAGGAACTGCTGATTGAAGGTGCGAGGGAACTTGCTCTCTTCATCACCTTCTTTGTTCTCTCCGTAAGAAGGAACCATCGTGCCGAAGTAGTTGGCGATCATGCCATCGTAAGCGGCGGTGTGCTCGAATGCGGCAATCGCCAGATCGAAGCGGGTTTCCAGCGTCAGTGAGGCCTCATTGGCATCCATTTCGGCAACTACGCGCGGGTAATCGTGCGCGTTCACCACGATGGTCACGTCTTTGTGGTTTTTCGCTGCAGAGCGCACCATGGTCGGGCCGCCGATGTCGATGTTTTCCACGGCGTCTGCCAGCGTGCAGCCGTCTTTGGCAACGGTTTCGGCAAAGGGATAGAGATTGACGACAACCATGTCGATAGGTTTGATGTCATGTTGCGCCATGACGGCATCATCCTGGCCACGACGGCCCAGGACACCACCATGCACTTTCGGGTGGAGCGTTTTAACCCGTCCGTCCATCATTTCCGGAAAACCGGTGTAATCTGACACTTCGGTCACAGCAATACCGCTGTCAGCCAGCAGGCGGGCCGTACCACCAGTAGAAAGGATATCGACACCGCGATCTGCCAGAGCTTGTGCAAACTCAACAATACCTGTTTTGTCTGACACGCTAATCAGCGCGCGGCGAATTGGACGAGCGTTGTTCATGCTTCCATCTTCCTCAAATTCATGGAGTTAAACTAAATAAAAGACGTTTGCCAAAAGTGAACATGGATTACCATGGGTAATGACTTGGCCAGTTTTGGTAAAAATCTTTAGTCACCAGTATCGACTGGTTAGATAATGTACTCCAAATTTGATGGCGCGTATTCTAACTAATTTATTACAAAAAAGCTCGCGCAATCGTTTGGCATCGCAAAAATAATTGCAAAAAAGGCGATCTTTCGCTTAAAAAGTAACGAGATAGTTAATAGGAGCCGTTATGTTTCAGATCGGTGAACTGGCGAAACGCTGTGGCGTGACCGCAGATACGCTGCGTTTTTATGAAAAAAATCAGTTAATTAAACCGGCAGGGCGTAGTGAGTCTGGCTACCGTCTCTACAGTGACGAAAATCAGCAGCAGGTCAGTTTTATTCTCAAAGCGAAAGATTTGGGGCTGACATTGGATGAGATCCGCGAGTTGTTGGAAATCAAGCTGGAAGCCACGGAGCACAGCTGCGCCGAAGTCAAAGCGATCACCTCGGCCAAACTGAACGTTATCGACACCAAAATTGCTGAGCTGACCCGTATTCGTAGCGCGTTGAAAAAGATCAACGATGCCTGCTGCGGTGATGTTGATGACGACGCTAGTCATTGTTCGATTCTGGCTGCTTTGGAGTAGGTCAAAGTTTTGTGTTTATAGCCCTTTAACCTTAGGTTGCATTTTTGGTATTGCAGTTTCTTAGGTTCTGACTGGGTTCCCACCTATAATTCCGCCTCCTGTCGACTCGGATAATTATTCGGGCGAGTGCCCGCTGAGCGACATTGTCTGACAGATACCAAGAGTGCCAAGTTATGGTTGGAACCTATTTTCAAATCAATGATTGGGTATTAAGCGTTGATGAAAATAAGCTGTATCGCCAGGACAGGGAAGTGTCGGCTGAACCGCGCTTAATCAATTTACTCCGATTTCTTGCTGAACATGCCGGTGAAGTATTTTGCCGAGAAGCCCTGATCACCCATGTGTGGGATGGGGCGATCGTGACCGATCAGGTGGTCACTCAGTCTATCTTTGAACTGCGTAAGCTGCTGCGCGATGGCCGCAAAGAGAACCTCAGTTATGTGGTGACGGTCCCCAAGCGGGGTTACAAGCTGGTAGCGGATGTTCAGCTGCTCGATTCCGCGCCTTTGCCGGTCAATCTGCCATCGGAGCAGTCCAGGCCGGATGACGACGACAGTGATATGGCTTTTCCTGCGGCGCCGTTGACCCGGGCAGTGTGTAGCCTGTCTGCCAGGACGGTGCGGTCGGCTCGTGCGCCCAGCCTGAGCCGTTGGCGTCAGACGGCGCTGAACGTGTTATGGGTGAGTGTGCTGATTGTAGCGATGGGGTTGTTTACCTACAACCAGTCGGAAGTGCGCATCACTCAGGCGATTGATACCCATCTGATTGAGTTTCGTTTTCAGGATCAACTGCATCACACCACACTCAGCCACGAACTGGCCGACGGATTTGCCCAAAAGCTGATGTCCGATATTGCTCAGGTCAGCACATACCGGGTCATGCTGCACAAAGCGGTATTCAATTCGGGAATTTTACCCGGAAAAACCGTGACCGTGCGGGTGAAAGATGACAGCGGTGTCCAATTGCTCGATATCGAATACAAGAACAACTCGTCGGAAAATGTCCTGTTCAGTCGCCAGTATCCACTGGTCAGCCAGCGTTTGCAGGCGGTGATGCAGCAGGCCTCTCAGGACCTGATGCAGGCATTGACGATTGCGCTCCCGTACCACAAAGCGGCCAGGCTCATGGCCGACATGCCGAAAAATACCACCGCCTTACAACGCTTTGTTCAGGCGAACCACTACCTTAATGTGTCAGAGGCGACGGAGTTTGCCCGCGGAGTTGAGCTGCTGGAGAAGACGCTGGACGCGGAGCCAGGCAATGCGTATGTCGAGGCAGAGTTGCTGGTGGCTTACTATGTGCAGCACGCGCTTGAACCTGAACGCACACTAAACCATGAGCGGATTGCCATCCTCAACCGGCAACTGACTCAGGCCGTGGCGACGGAGCCGTTACCAACGCAGCCAAGAGTGTATGAAGCGTTGGCGCTGCATGAAGTGATGAGCGGGCAACTGTCGCAGGCAAATCGCGATCTGAACCGTGCACTGGCGCAGCGTGATTCGGTGCTGGCGTATGTGATTCAGGGCAAACTGGCTGAGTTGAACGGTGAACTGGACAAGGCCGGGGAGTCTTACAGTGAAGCGTTTTACATCGACACATCGATGGAAACTTACCTGCTGTGCCAGAATCTGATGTTCAGCAGCGATCTGAAAGCCATTGATTACGCCATGTACCGTTCGGTGCACCCAGCTGTTGTCCGAGTGATTTAAACGCACCTTGCTGAGTCAGCCTTATTTTGCCAAGCCCCTGCCAACCGGCGGGGGCTTTTTTTGCGCCGGGCCTGGTCATCAGAATAAGGAGGGCGGCCCAAGCCCACGTCGCTGCTCAATACCTGCGAAGTTGAGTGAGGTTGATATTTTTAGAATGGCGTTTGATGTGCTTTTAGATTTTCTTTTAATGTATGAAATTCAATGGCTTATATATTTTATTTGCTCAGGTTTATATCAGGATAAGCGCCGTCAGATCATGATTTTATTGATAATCTCATCTTGATTCTTTTTCGCTGTTTTGGGCGTAGTCTGCCAGTCGACAGTTAGCGAGTTCTGGCAGATATCCATGTCGATAACCGCTCGCTAATGATGTTCAGTTTGAGCGTCTGTTGCTCAATAAGAATCGACTTGGAGATGTTATGTCCTCGAATGCTAAAAAAATTGGCGTGATCGCCTGTACCGGGGTAGTGGCCGGTAACATGATGGGCAGCGGTATTGCGCTGTTGCCCTCCAGCCTGGCTACGGTCGGCTCCATTTCTCTGTTTAGCTGGCTGATTTGTATTGTCGGCGCGCTGTGTCTGGCGTTTGTGTTCGCTCGTCTGGCAACCAAAAACCCGCAACAAGGAGGCCCGATCGCTTATGCCGGTGAAATCTCTCCAGTGTTTGGTTTCCAGACGGGCGTGCTTTACTACCACGCGAACTGGATCGGTAATCTGGCGATTGCAATCACTGGTGTCTCTTACCTTTCTGTGTTCTTCCCGGTGTTGAACAACCCCATTCCGGCCGGTATCGCAACCATTGCCTCTGTGTGGCTGTTTACTCTGGTCAACCTGTTGGGGGGCAGCTGGGTGAGTCGTCTGTGCACGTTAGGGCTGGTGCTGATCCTGGTTCCCGTCCTGGGAACAGCTCTGTTTGGCTGGACCCACTTTGACACCGCCGTCTATGCCCAGAACTGGAATGTCTCGGCAGGCTCAGACAGCCACGCCATCATCACGGCGGTACTGATTTGTCTGTGGTCGTTTGTCGGTGTGGAATCAGCCGCGGTGTCATCCGGTATGGTGGATAACCCTAAACGCACCGTGCCGCTGGCTACCATGCTGGGTACCGGAATCGCCGGGGTGATTTACGTAATGTCGACGCAGATGATCAGCGGTATGTTCCCAGCCTCAGATGTTGCTGCCTCTGGTGCGCCGTTTGCGCTGGCCACCACAGCGCTGTTTGGCAGCTGGACCGCACCTTTTGTCTCGGCGTTCACCGCACTGGCGTGCTTCACGTCACTTGGCTCATGGATGATGTTGGTGGGAGAGGCCGGTAAGCGCGCAGCCAGTGATGGTAATTTCCCTAAGATCTACGGTGAAACTGACCGCAATGGCGTACCGAAAAAAGGGCTGATCCTGGCTTCGCTCAAAATGACCGCGCTGATGTGTGTGCTGATGGTGTTCAGCTCCAAAACCGCGCATGCTGCTGATCTGTTCAACCAACTGACCACCGATGCAGTGCTGCTGACCATGCTGCCGTACTTTTACTCCAGCATCAACCTGATCCGTTTTGAGGGCATGACCACCCGCAATGGCTTCGTGATGCTGTTCTCCGGTATCGCTTGTCTGTTCTGCATGGTAGCGCTGGCCGGAGCGGAAGGAACCACACTGACGGCAACCTTCATCATGTCACTGGTCATCCTGATGTTCTACAGCAAAAAAGCGGGGCTGGCCCAGTACATGGAACAGCATCGCAACGAGATGCCGGTTACTCAGACCGGTCACTAATCCTCACGCCGGTGCTGCGGTTCCGGCTCCCTGAATTTCTTTCGGCGCTTCTCTTACTCACTGCCTGTCGTTGGCAGGGAGCGCCCTCTTTCGCCTTGGAGATGTCCAAATGAATATTTTCGCTATCCTCAATCACATGGGTGTGTTCTTTAAAGAAGAACCGGTGCGTCAGTTGCATCATGCATTGGAAAAAGCCGGCTACGACGTGGTGTACCCGGTCGATGACAAAGACTTGATCAAGATGATTGAGATGAACCCGCGTATCTGCGGTGTCCTGTTTGACTGGGACAAATACTCACTTGAGCTGTGTGAGCGCATCAGCCAGATCAACGAGAAATTACCGGTGCACGCGTTCGCCAACGAGCAGTCGACCCTGGATATTTCCCTGACCGATCTGCGATTGAACGTCAGCTTTTTCGAATATGCCTTGGGGATGGCCGATGACATCCTGATCAAGATTAATCAAGCCACCGAGGCATACAAGGACGCGATCATGCCTCCGTTTACCAAGGCGCTGTTCAAATACGTTGATGAGGGGAAATACACCTTCTGTACGCCGGGCCACATGGGCGGGACGGCTTTCCAGAAAAGCCCTGCCGGTAGCATCTTCTATGATTTCTACGGCCCGAATACCTTCAAGGCGGACGTGTCTATCTCCATGCCCGAGTTGGGCTCGCTACTCGATCACTCTGGTCCGCATCAGGAAGCTGAAGAGTACATTGCACGGACGTTTAATGCCGACAGTTCATACATCGTGACCAACGGCACGTCGACATCAAACAAAATCGTCGGGATGTTTTCCGCCCCGGCGGGTAGCACCGTGCTGGTGGATCGCAACTGCCATAAATCGCTTACGCACCTGATGATGATGAGTGATGTCACACCAATCTACTTCCGCCCGACCCGTAACGCCTATGGCATTTTGGGTGGCATTCCGCAAAGCGAGTTCAGCCGCGAGGTGATCGCGGAGAAAGTGGCATGCACCCCGGGCGCGACTGCGCCGTCTTACGCGGTGGTGACCAATTCGACCTACGATGGCCTGTTGTACAATACACAGTTCATCAAAGAGTCGCTGGAGTGTAAACACATCCACTTCGACAGTGCCTGGGTGCCTTACACTAACTTCAACGCAATCTACGCGGGTAAATGTGGCATGAGTGGTGAGGCCATGCCGGGCAAAGTGTTCTACGAAACCCAGTCGACACACAAGCTGTTGGCGGCGTTTTCCCAGGCCTCGATGATTCACATCAAGGGTGAGTTTGACAAAGAGTCGTTTAACGAAGCCTTCATGATGCATACCTCGACATCGCCACAGTACGGTATTGTTGCGTCGACCGAAACGGCGGCGGCAATGATGCGTGGGAACACGGGTCGCAAGCTGATGCAGGACTCCATCGATCGGGCGATTCGCTTCCGTAAAGAAATCAAACGTCTGAAAGGGGAAAGTGAAGGCTGGTTCTTCGATGTGTGGCAACCAGACAATATTGATAGCACAGAATGCTGGAAACTGGATCCCAACGATGGATGGCACGGCTTCAAGAACATGGACGATAACCACATGTATCTTGATCCGATCAAAGTGACGCTGCTGACCCCGGGGATGAACAACGACGGTGAACTGGAAGAGTCCGGAGTTCCTGCGTCGCTGGTGGCGAAATTCCTCGACGAACGCGGCATTGTTGTAGAGAAAACAGGCCCATACAACCTGTTGTTCCTATTCTCTATCGGTATCGACAAATCAAAAGCCATGCAATTGCTGCGTGGTCTCACCGAGTTCAAACGCGGTTATGACTTGAATTTGACGGTCAAAAACTTCCTGCCTTCGTTGTACAACGAAGATCCAAGCTTCTATGAAGGCATGCGCGTTCAAGATCTTGCACAAGCGATCCATGATTTAACCAAAAAATACAACCTACCAGAGCTGATGTACAAAGCGTTTGATGTGCTGCCGGAGATGAAAGTGACGCCACACGCGGCGTGGCAGGAAGAGTTGCGGGGCCATACCGAGGAAATCCTGCTCAACGATATGGTCGGTCGCGTTAGTGCCAACATGATTCTGCCTTACCCTCCAGGTGTGCCCTTGGTACTGCCAGGTGAAATGGTGACGCCGGAGTCGCGTCCGGTGCTTGAATTCCTGGAAATGCTGTGTGAGATCGGCGCGCACTACCCAGGTTTTGAAACCGATATTCACGGCCTGTATCGTCAGAAAGACGGGCGTTATACCGTCAAAGTTCTCAAAGACTGAGTCACGCTCAGCAATCTGCATCCCCTGCGGTGTCACCGCCGAGGATGCAGGTTGTTACCTCAGACAGTGCGCGATACCCCATCTCACTGTTACCCAAATGGCCAGGGCTGAATGCCCTGGCATTTTTACACTTTGAACGCAGCAAAGCTGGTTTGCAATTGGCGTCCGCTTTGCATCAGTTGTTCGCTGGCCGCCGCCACCTGATTGGCCTCGGCAGCCGCTTGATTGCTGTGATCCGCAATTGCGGCCACACTGCGGCTGATTTCATCGGTGGCACTAGTTTGTTGTGCACAGGCTTCAGCGATGTGTTCATTGAGCGACAGTATGGTGGCCACTTCGTGGTCAATGTCCGCCAGCGCCTGCTGGGCAATCACTGCTTGCTGCTGCGTGGCACCGGATTGTTGCTCGGTCTGTTCCATTGACAGACACACTTCCGCGGCACGTTTTTGTAAACTGGTGATGATCTGCTCGATTTCATCGGTGCTGCTCTGGGTGCGGGTCGCCAAGGTGCGCACTTCATCGGCCACTACCGCAAAGCCGCGGCCTTGTTCGCCAGCGCGAGCCGCTTCAATCGCCGCGTTCAGCGCCAGCAGGTTGGTCTGCTCGGCCACGCCGCGAATCACCTCCAGCACGCTGCCGACATCCTGGGTTTCACGTTCAAGACTCCGGGCATTCGCCTGAGTCTGTGTCACAAGGGCAGACAGCGCGTCCATATAGCTGGAGGCCTGGGTGATCACAGCACTGCCATGACGGCCTTTATCATGCGCGGTCTGCGCCGCCTGAGCAGCTTCCTGAGCGGCATTGGCCACTTCCTGATTGTTGGCGTGCAGTTGGTCCATCGCGGAGGCAACCGTATCGACCGACTGCTGTTGCTGCTGAGTTTTCCCCGAGGCGGTGCTCGCCACCTGATTGAGCTCAACGGCGGCGCCGGTTATCCCGTCGGTGATCGGCTGGAGATCTCGTACGATCTCGCGGATGCGGGCGGTGAACTGATTGAAGGCGCTGGCAATGTGCGACAGTTCATCATTGCCATGCACTGGCAACTGACGGGTCAGATCGCCATCTCCGTCTGCGATTTCACGCAAAGCGCGCTCGGTATCGCTGCAAGGCTGGGTGATGCTGTGGCCAATCCAGGCAGCCAGCGCAATCATTGCCAACAGGCTGGCGGTGAGGATCATCAGAGCCGATTGTACCCGTTGCCACACTAAGGCGTTGACGTCATCTAGGTACACGCCCGAGCCAACCAACCATCCCCACGGCTGAAACAGTTTTACGTAAGACACCTTTTCCACGTCAACGTTGCTGCCGGGCTTGGGCCACATATAGTACACAAACCCGGCCCCTTGTTTTTTCACCAGATTGACCATGTCGACAAACAGCGCTTTGCCATTGGGGTCTTTGATGGCCGACAGGTCTTTGCCATCCAGCTGAGGTTTCATCGGATGCATCACCATCGCCGGTTGTAAGTCGTTAATCCAGAAGTAGTCGTCTTGTTGGTAACGCAATGTGGCAATGGCGCTTCGTGCCTGTTGCTGCGCCTGCTCGGTGCTGAGGAGGCCCTGCTGCTGCTGTTGCTGGTAGTAGCTCATCAGGCTGTGCGCGGTTTCCACCAAATGGCGGGTTTTGGTCTGCTTGGCTTCCATCAGGTCCTGCTGATAATCGAACAGCATGGCTGCAAACGGTACCAGCATCAGTACGGCAATCAGCACGGTGAGTAAATAAAGGCGGGTTTTGATTTTGGTTTGTCGCAAGCTGACTCCCATACACATCACTCCTTGTGGATGGCCAGGCGGTGCCGGTCATTGTTGTTGTGGTTATTTGATATTGATGCACAAAATCAATGTAACAGAGCGACTTAATTCGCGTATATGCGACCAAAGGCGAGTTGAGAGAGCGGATTCGTTTTTGAGGAATGCGTGGTCTGTCAGTTACACAAAAGCGAGAGGTGAGAGCAAGGGCATCTGCCAATCGCAGGCATAAAAAACGGCGCTAGAGCGCCGTTTTTTGTCTTACCGCAGGAATGATCAGTTCATGCCGTATTTTTTCAGTTTCTTACGAAGAGTACCGCGGTTGATGCCCATCATGGTAGCTGCGCGAGTCTGGTTGCCGCGAGTGTACTGCATGATGGTGTCCAGTAGAGGCTGTTCAACTTCAGCTAGAACTAGCTCATATAGTTCTGTTACTTCTTGACCATTCAGCTGAGCAAGATAGTTTTTAAGAGACGCTTTAACAGAATCACGAAGTGGCTTTTGCGTGATTTGATCCTGTGAAGTTACGGTAGTTACTGTTAAAGCTTCTGAAGTCAGATTTTGTTCGAACATATTCGGTCTAGCTCTTCTCTTAATTATGATGCAACGTTATCAAAATAACCTTCCAACGCTTCAATTTGCAGCTCAGCTGCGTCGATGGCGTTGAAGGTACGGCGAAACTCACTCGCTTGTTCATGCTCTTTGAGGTACCAACCCACATGCTTACGAGCGATGCGGGGGCCCAGAAACTCACCATAGAAACTATGCAGAGCGTTCACATGACCAAGCAGTATGTCTTTCACTTCCGTATACGGAAGTCCAGGCATAGTGGTGCCGTTTTCCAAATAGTGTTGGATTTCCTGAAAAATCCATGGACGTCCCTGGGCAGGGCGCCCAATCATTAAAGCGTCGGCACCGGTGTACTCCAGTACCAGCTTCGCCTTTTCCGGACTATCGATATCACCGTTAGCGATAACCGGAATTGAGATGGCTTGCTTGACTGCTTTAATGCTGTCGTATTCGGCCTCACCTTTGTACATGCAAGCTTTGGTTCTGCCATGCAGAGCCAGTGCCTGAATGCCGCAGTCTTCGGCTAATTTAGCGATGTGGACACAGTTTTTATTTTCTGGGTCCCAACCAGTCCGGGTTTTGAGTGTCACAGGGACATTCACCGCGTTGACCACAGCTTTAAGGATCTCTTCAATGAGTTCCGGATACTGCAACAGCGCGGAGCCAGCCAGTTTCTTGTTCACTTTTTTGGCAGGGCAGCCCATGTTGATGTCGATGATTTGCGCACCGTTTTCAACACTGAACTGCGCTGCGTCGGCCATCAGCTGTGGATCTGAACCCGCAATCTGTACTGAGCGAACGCCCGATTCGCCCTCATGTACCATACGTTGTTGAGATTTGGACGTTTTCCACAGTTTCGGGTTGGAGGACATCATTTCACTGACGGCCATCCCGGCACCGTATCGTAGACACAACTCGCGAAATGGTCTGTCAGTGACACCCGCCATCGGGGCGACGATCAGATTGTTCTTAAGTTGATAGTTTCCGATTTTCAAAACGTCTTCACAGCTTCGTACCAGCAAGGGCGCGCATTTTACGCATTTTTTGGTTGCGTGAAAAGACTAATATTTGAGCATTTACAATTTGTTTTTGTAATTTGCATGAATTTCAGTCAATTAGCGCGCAAAGTCTTGATTAGCCTTGTTTGCGGCCAGAGATGCGACACCACTCACTTTGCTCAACAATCGGATCTATGTGAAGCTCGTCACGGTAGTAAGTGGCCACATCTTCCGCTTGTGTATCGAGGACGCCGGACATCGCCAGTGCGCCGCCGGGTTTAATCAGACTCTTGATGACCGGAGACAGTTCCCGTAATGGGCCTGCCAGAATATTGGCCACCACGACGTCAGCCACCAGGCCTTCTGGCTGATTTTGTGGCAGATAGACTTCCAGTTGTTCGGCCACACCATTGCGTTGAGCGTTGTCTTTCGAGGCTTGCAGCGCCTGAGGATCGATATCAATCCCGATCACTTTTGCTGCGCCCAGTTTGATCGCGGCAATCGCCAGTATGCCGGAGCCACAACCAAAGTCGATGACGGTTTTATTTTCCAGATCCAGGCCTTCCAGCCACTCCAGGCACAGTGCGGTCGTCGGGTGGGTACCGGTACCGAAAGCCAGGCCCGGGTCGAGCATCACGTTCACGGCACTTGGATCCGGCACTTCACGCCAGCTCGGACAAATCCACAGGCGCTGGCCAAACTGCATAGGATGGAAGTTGTCCATCCACTCCCGTTCCCAGTCTTTGTCTTCCAGTTGCTCAACTTTGTAAGCAAAGTTGTCCGCGAGTAACTGGCTGGCTTTGATCTGGTCGATGATGCATCCGGTGTCCGCTTCGGCGTCGTACAGCGCCAGAATGTCGGTGTCGCCCCACAGGCGGGTTTCCCCCGGCAATGGCTCAAATACCGGCGTATCGTGCGCGTCCAGGAAAGTGACGGACAGTGCGCCGGTCTCTTCCATCAGCATATCGCCGATTGGTTCGGCGTTTTGATTGGTCGCATTGAGTTTGATTTGAATCCAGGGCATGGCGGTCACTCTTTCAATAATTGAATTGGCGCAGAGTGTAGCAGAAGTGCGCGTGTTGTTTGAGTAGAGAAAGCAACAAAAATGCCCACCAAGGTGGGCATTTGCGGATGACGAGCAAGTGGGCTTACAGACCCAGCTTTTTCTCCAGATAGTGGATGTTCGTTCCACCGTGCTGGAAGTTCTCGTCATTCATGATGTCAACCTGCAGCGGCACGTTGGTTTTAATGCCTTCGATGATCATCTCACCCAGCGCATTTCTCATCCGTGCGATCGCAACGTCGCGGTTTTCACCGAAAGTGATCAGTTTACCGATCATTGAATCGTAGTGTGGTGGGACGGAATAACCACTGTAGATGTGGGACTCCCAACGCACGCCCATGCCGCCTGGCGCATGGAAACGTTCAATCTTACCCGGACAAGGCAAAAAGCGCACCGGATCTTCCGCGTTGATACGACATTCAATCGCATGGCCGCGGATCTTGATGTCATCCTGAGTGAACGACAGTGGTTGGCCTGCGGCCACACGCAACTGCTCTTTGATCAGGTCGACACCGGTCACCATTTCCGTCACTGGGTGTTCTACCTGAATACGAGTGTTCATCTCGATGAAGTAGAACTCGCCGTTTTCGTACAGGAATTCGAACGTACCGGCACCGCGGTAACCAATTTCCACACAGGCACGGGTACAACGTTCACCGATGTATTTGCGCATCTCTTCAGTGATGCCTGGCGCTGGCGCTTCTTCAACCACTTTCTGGTGACGACGCTGCATGGAACAGTCACGTTCGCCTAAGTGGATCGCACCGCCCTGACCGTCGGCAATGACCTGAACTTCAACGTGACGTGGGTTTTCCAGGAATTTCTCCATGTAGACCATGTCGTTGTTGAATGCCGCCTTGGCTTCGGCACGGGTCATGGCGATGGCCTGAACCAGCTCCGATTCGCTACGAACCACACGCATGCCACGACCACCGCCACCACCGGAGGCTTTGATGATCACTGGGTAACCGATGCGTTTCGCGTGGGCCTTATTTTTGATGTCGTCGTTGTCCAACGGGCCGTCTGACCCGGGAACACAAGGCACGCCCGCTTTTTTCATTGCGTTGATGGCCGACACTTTGTCACCCATTATGCGGATGGTGTCTGCTTTCGGGCCGACGAAGATGAAGCCGCTGCGTTCTACTTGCTCGGCAAAATCAGCGTTTTCTGACAAGAAGCCGTAGCCCGGGTGGATCGCAACCGCGCCAGTGACTTCGGCAGCAGAGATGATGCGTGGGATGTTCAGGTAGCTGTCGATACCACGTGCCGGACCAATACAGACAGTTTCGTCTGCCAGTAGGACGTGTTTAAGATCGCGGTCGGCGGTGGAGTGCACCGCGACGGTCTTAATACCCAGCTCTTTACAAGCGCGAAGAATGCGAAGCGCAATTTCGCCTCGGTTCGCGATGACTACTTTATCTAGCATAATGCTGCCCCGCTTATTCGATAACAACGAGTGGTTGGTCGAACTCTACTGGCTGGCCGTCTTCTACCAGAATCGCGGTGACCACACCGGACTTGTCGGCTTCGATCTGGTTCATCATCTTCATCGCTTCTACGATGCACAGGGTGTCGCCAGCGCTGACGCTTTGACCCACTTCAACGAACGCTTTCGAATCTGGGCTTGGCGAGCGGTAGAAGGTACCGACCATTGGAGAAAGAACCTGGTGACCTGCTGGTACTGCTGCCGCTGGTGCTGCCTCTTCAGTTGCTACCGGAGCCGGTGCAGCAGGGGCTGGTGCCGCCGCTGGCATCGCTGGAGCCGCGTAGTGGATAGGGGCTTGCATTGGCGCCGTGCCGCTGTTGCGACTGATGCGTACCGATTCTTCACCTTCAGAGATTTCCAGCTCAGCAATGCCAGACTCTTCAACTAACTCGATAAGCTTTTTAATTTTACGGATATCCATGTTTTCTTTCTCTTTTATCTTGTGAATAAGACAGCCCTGATAAGGACTGCAGAGCGTCTGTGGCTACTTCGCCTGCAACTTCTCAATGGCCGCAGACAAAGCGAATTCATACCCTTGTGCGCCCAAACCACAAATCACCCCTTCGGCTTTGTCCGACAGGTAAGAGTGGTGGCGGAAAGGTTCACGTGCATGTACGTTGGACAAGTGCACTTCAATATATGGGATGGCAACCCCAAGCAACGCATCACGCAGTGCAACACTGGTGTGAGTAAACGCGGCTGGGTTGATGATGATGAAATCCACCTGGCCGTAAGCCGCGTGGATTGCTTCAATCAGTTCATATTCGCGGTTCGATTGCAAATGGCTCAGTTCAATGCCCGCTTTTTGCGCTTGATCGGACAATTTCTCTACGATCTGTTGTAGAGTCTGCGAACCGTAGTGCGCTGGCTCGCGGAGCCCCAACAGATTCAGATTCGGTCCATTAAGGACGAGAATGCGTGATTTTGTCGACATTGTGTAGTCATTTTCCTTTATCGTGTTGCGAATTAGAATATTCCCACATTCTTTTTAATTCAGCATGATTTTTTTGTTAAAAATTCGCTGTAATTAAGAAATTGACCAAGATTATAGCTAATTCAGCGCAAATGGCAGCAATTTACTGGTCTAATCTCCTATACTATCGCGCTGAAATTCTGTAACCAGGTTAACAGAACGCACGTTTGACCGCCTGTCGGCGGGCAATCGCATCCGCTTGGGGCAATAAAAAACCGCCACACAGAGGTGGCGGTAAAGGAGTACAAAAGGGGAGCCTTACATCAGTTCGGCTTTTTCTTTGATCAGTTTATCGACCACACTTGGATCGGCGAGCGTGGATGTGTCCCCCAGATTACTGGTGTCGCCTGTGGCTATCTTACGCAGGATGCGACGCATGATTTTGCCGGAGCGGGTTTTCGGTAGCGAGTCGGTCCAGTGCAGAACATCAGGTGTGGCAATCGGGCCTATCTCTTTGCGCACCCAGTCTTTGACTTCTTTGTGCAGCTCGGCCGACGGGAATTCACCATCGTTGAGGGTGATGTAGGCATAAATGGCCTGGCCTTTGATATCGTGTGGAATACCGACGATCGCCGCTTCCGCGATTTTTTCATGCGCGACCAGCGCTGACTCGATTTCGGCGGTGCCCATGCGGTGCCCGGATACGTTGAGCACGTCATCAACCCGGCCGGTGATCCAATAGTAGCCATCCTCGTCACGACGCGCACCATCACCGGTAAAGTACATGCCTTTAAAGGTGGAGAAGTAAGTCTGCTCAAACCGGTCATGATCACCATACACAGTGCGCATTTGCCCAGGCCAGGAATCGAGGATCACCAGGTTGCCTTCGGCGGCTCCTTCAATGAGGTTGCCCATGTTATCGACCAGAGCCGGTTGCACGCCGAAGAAAGGACGGGTTGCCGAACCGGGTTTCAGTTCGGTGGCGCCTGGCAGGGGAGTGATCAAAATGCCCCCGGTCTCGGTTTGCCACCAGGTATCGACAATCGGCGAGTGTTCATTGCCGATGGTTTTGTAATACCATTCCCAGGCTTCCGGATTGATCGGTTCACCGACCGATCCCATGATACGTAAACTGTCACGTTGGGTGCCTTTCACCGCTTCGTCGCCTTTGGCCATCAACGCACGGATGGCTGTCGGTGCGGTGTAGAGGATGTTGACCTGGTGTTTGTCGACCACTTCACTCATGCGGCTGGTGTGTGGGTAGTTGGGCACGCCTTCAAACAGGATGGTTTTCGCCCCGTTCGCCAGCGGGCCGTAGACCAGATAGGTGTGGCCGGTGATCCAGCCGACGTCGGCGGTACACCAGAAGGTCTCGCCTGGCTGATAATCGAACACATACTTGAACGTCATGGTTGCGTACACCAGGTAACCCCCGGTGGTGTGCAAAACCCCTTTCGGTTTGCCAGTCGAACCTGAGGTATAGAGGATAAACAGCGGGTCTTCGGCTTTCATTTCTTCGGGCGGGCAGTGATCCGACACGCTGGATGTGGCCGCGTGCCACCAGACATCGCGATGCTCGTGCCAGTCGATGTCGCCGCCGGTGCGCTTGAGGACTACTACTTTATTGATGGTTTTCACGTCCGGGTTGGTGAGCGCTTCATCGACGTTTTTCTTCAGTGGCACCGCGCGTCCACCGCGCACCCCTTCGTCCGCTGTGATCACCACTTTTGCGTCCGAGTCGATGATCCGCCCAGCCAGCGCTTCGGGTGAGAAACCCCCAAACACCACGGTGTGCACCGCACCGATTCGGGTACAGGCCAGCATGGCGACTGCCGCTTCCGGCACCATCGGCATGTACAGACACACCACGTCGCCTTTGTTCACTCCTTGCGCTTTGAGCGCGTTGGAGAAACGGCACACTTCCTGATGTAACTGGTTGAAGGTGAGCGTTTTGTCGTCTGCCGGATCATCGCCTTCCCAGATGATCGCGACGTCGTCGCCGCGCTCGGCCAGGTGGCGGTCAATACAGTTGGCGGAGACGTTCAGTGTGCCGTCTTCGAACCAGCGAATGTCCACATGGCCAGTATCGAACGAGGTGTGTTTGACTTTGCTAAAGGGCTTGATCCAGTCGACGATGTTGCCGTGTTCTCTCCAGAACCCTTCCGGGTCGCGCACCGATTGCTGGTACATGGCCAGATAAGTGTCATTATCCGCATGTGTCGTTGCTTTAATATTGTCTTTGACCGGATAAATGTGGGCTTCACTCATTACGTATCTCCTTGTGAATTCTGAGACATCCTTTTTTGAAACCGGCGCAAACCGCCGGCAGGAAAATCTGCTGTAGTATAACTGTCTGTCACTGCACCGGATTCGACAATTAGACTTTAGGATGAGAATGACGTTTACGCTGAAAAACCAGCGGCTTATAGCGAGTTTTGCGAACAGGATCGACCCACAGGCTCGCTGCGTTAGCGGACATAAGGGAAATTGAGGCTCGGCAGGTCGCCTTTGGTCAGGCGCACGTAGACCAGCGCTGCGGAAATGGCATCCTGCAGCGCATCGTGTTTGTGCTGAATCGGCAGACCTAGGTGGTGGCAGATCGCATCCAGACTGAGGTCGAAATAAGCGTTGGGCAAATGCTGCTCCAGTTTGTCGTGGTAGATCTGACTGACTTCAATCACCGGGTTGGGTAAAGGGAATCCCAGTTGACGGCGACAGGCCAGATCCAGAATGCGTTTGTCATACCGGATGTGATAGCCGACCAGAGGCCGGTTGCCGATGAAATCGAGCAGGCGTACCAGCGCATCTTTTTCGCTGATGCCGTCGTGCAGATCCTGATGACGAAGATGGTGGATTTTGACGGAGCCGGAGTCGAGCGACTGCGGCGCTTTGAGTTTGACTTCAAAGGGCCGGCTGGTGATCACCCGATTGTCGATGATTTTGGTCGCTGCGATGGTGACCAGCTCGGCGCGCTCGGGATCGAGGCTGGTGGTTTCACAATCCAGCGAGACGTATTCAGATTTGTCGAGTGGGCCAAACAGGGGGCGATAGGCCGAGCCTTTAAGCCTCAGATACCAGTATTTGCGTGTCAGCCAGTTCATGTCAGTGCTCCTCAGTCCCGGATCTGGTAGTGATAGCCGAGGAACTGTTTAAATTTTTTCACCGCGTGCAAGCTGTGGCGCAACAAGTCACGCTCAGTGCGGTCGAGGTGATTGGGGTCGATATGGTTGTCGATACTGTAGGTCGACAACTGCTGAGCCAAGCGCAGTTTAAAGAACAACTTCAATGCTTCGCTGAGATTGTCTGCCGTCTCTGGTTCCAGAATCCGTTTGCGGCGCAAGGCATCAATCCGTTCAAAAGTGTTTTTCTCCGGCAGCGCGTATTCCAGTGCCAGAGCACGAATGCCGTGCACCACCGGGAAAATCCCGCCCCGTTTGATGTCCAGCCCGTCTTTGTCTGTTTTTACGTTGCCAAACAAGCTTAGGGGCACTGAGAACTGCAGTGCGGGGCGGGTAAACTCAGACAGCACCAGCATGCGGTTTTTCATGCGCTCGCGCAGGTGCGCGGCGACCGGCTCCAGAAGCTGGCGGTTGCCAGCGACGGCATGGGCATCGGCGATGATGGCCAGATCCATCACGGATTCCGGTTGTGCCCGTTCGATCCAAGTGGACAGGGTGGCTTGCCATTCGCTCTGACTCTTGACCCATTTGGGATTATTGACCATCACTTTGCCTGGACAGAGCGGGTAACCAAGCTGCACCAGGGTGTGAGTGAGCGTTTCCATCACGGCCTGACATTGATGCCATTGCAGGCCGTCTTTGATGATCAGGGCGTTGTCCTGATCGGTTTTTAAGATCTGCTCGCCCCGTCCTTCGGACCCGAGCACCAACATGCAACAGTGATCGTGCAGTGCCGGTGGCACTACCAGCTCAAATGCTTTTTCAATGATCTGTTCATTGACGGCCGAAATCAGCTCCATGATAAAGCGAGTGCGGATGCCGTTTTTCAAAAGGCTTTCAACCAACTGACGCTGACGGTTGGAGGCCAGCGCCAGTTCCTCCACGCTGCTGGCGCGGGCAATACTCAGTGTCAGCACGTGCGAGTGGGTCGAGAAGGCGCTGAGTATCTGGGTCATATCGAGCATTCCGACGGCGTCCTGGCCGTCGGTGACCATCAGGCGCTTCATTCGGTTACGCGTCATGGTGATCAGGGCATTAAACAGGAAATCGCCTTTTTCGACGTGAAACACCGGGAAAGTGGCGATGCGCCCAACTGGTGTGTCCTGCGTATGGCCGTCCAACATTACGGCGTGCAGCAGGTTGGTTCGCGTGACGATGGCATACGGATGATGAGCACCAGGCTGATCGAGCAAACGGATATCCGAGTCATTGAGACGCACCAGTGCGGCGTCCGCCCCACGCGCTTTGAGTTGCTGGGTCACTTGATTCAGCGCTTGATCCGGCTCTAGAATCATCGGCGGATGATAGATCGAAGCGTCGACTTTGGTCAGAATGAATTCGGCCAGGTTTTGCTGCTGCTGAGCGGCTTCTATCAGCTCCTGACGCCGGGCGAGGTTATTGTCAAAATAAGCCGCGAACTGGCCGTTGCTGTGATAAAGCTCAAGGAACACCGCTTTGGGTAACAGATAGGCGAGGGTGTCTTCCAGTGCCACGTACTGATGGCGTGCCTGTTCGTCAAACATCGCTCGCACGTCAAACAAATCGTCGTTGGCGTAATGCGCAAAAATCTCGTTGCCATCGGCGCTGCGCTCTTCCACCACCCCTTTGATCAGTATGTACAGGTAGTCACTGGCTCTATCGGCTTTGAGCAGAGATTCGCGCGCACGGAAGTAAGCTACGTCGAGTGAACTGCGCAGTGTTTGCTGCTGGCTGGCGCTCAGCCGGTCAAACGGCGGAGACTGCATATTGAATTTATCTGGCATAGAGGCAACCGAAATAAAGGACTCATTCAAGTGTGACAAATCCTGCCAATGCCTCCAGACGACTTTGGTCTAATGTCGTGGCAGCGTATCGAATAGGGAAACAGTTCGTTGCGTAATATTCCCTTTTTATTCAAGCTACTCGCACTCATAATATTGAGGTTTTTATCGCTCATTTTTTCAGGATCTTAGACATGTTGAAGCCCTCTCCGTACGGCTGGATTTCCCAATACTTCATCGGTTTTTTCTTTGCGTATGGAGTATATCTGCCGTTTTGGGCGTTGTGGTTTAAAGATCAGGGGGTCTCGGCGGCCGACGTCGGTGTGCTGATGGGGATCGGTTTTGCTACGCGCTGTGTGGCGAATCTGGTGCTCACCCCTCGTATTCACAAGGCGGAGCATCTGATCCCGGCGCTGCGTGGCTTGAGCGTGACCGCGTTGGCGTTTGTTGTCTTTCACCTCTTTACCGGCGGCAGTTTCTGGATGATGGCTTTGGCTACGGTGCTGTTTAACCTCTGCTGTGGGCCGATTGTGCCATTGTCCGACGCGATGGCGAATTACTACGCGCGCCTGAAGATGCTCGATTACGGCCGGACTCGTTTGTGGGGCTCCGTTGCGTTTATTGCTGGCTCGCTGGCGGTGGGCTATCTGGTCAAACTCTATGGCGCCAATATGATCATTTACACTGCGCTGGTCGGGGTCGCGTTTTCGATTTTGGTGGCGGTGCGTCACCCGGCACCGATGCCGGTCACTCAGCAGGCAAGCCATCAACCACGACCGAAACTCGGCCAGTTGTTGTGCGAATGGCCGGTGGTTAAGTTTCTGCTATTGGTGGCGCTGTTGCAGGGAAGCCACGCCGCGTATTACGCGTTCAGCTCGATTTACTGGAAAGAAGCGGGTCATTCCGAGGCCGTCATTGGCTATTTATGGAGCCTGGGCGTAGCCGCAGAGGTGCTGTTGTTTGCGGGCAGTAAACGCCTGTTTGCCGGCTGGTCGCTACGGGCGATGTTTGTGGTGGCCGCGCTGGGGGTGATGGCGCGCTGGGGGATGACGGCGTCGACGACCGCGATCGCCGCGCTGGTGATGATACAACTGCTGCACGGGGTGACGTTTGCCATCGCACACATTGCTGCCATCCAGTACATTCAGCATGCCGAGCCACATAAGATGGTGGCACTGCAAGCGCTGTACAATGCGATTCCGCTCGGCGCCTTTATTGCGCTGATGACCACCTTGAGCGGGTGGGGTTACGAGCAATGGGGTGCTGGCGTATTCTGGGCCATGGCAGCCATGGGCGCCTTGGCGCTGTTGATTCGGGTGGAGGAACATCCCGGGTCAGTGCACGATGGCATGGCAGAGAAAGCGGAGGCCAAAGCACAGAATTAGACTCAAGCGATTGAGATCATTGAGCAGACTTTGTTAAATGAAACCTCCTCCTGAACGGCATGGCTCGCGGGGAGGTTTTTTCTTACCCAGCTGCAAGGATATCTGATGCAAGGATGGATAGTTATCCCGGTTTCGCTGATGTACCTGGTGTTGCTGTTTATGGTCGCCTGGTACGGCGACCGGCAGAGTCACTGGTTGGCGAAATGGCGCCCGTGGATCTACAGCTTGTCGATCGCGGTGTACTGTACCTCATGGACGTTTTATGGCACGGTCGGTCAGGCGAGCAACAACCCATGGTCGTTTTTGCCGATCTACCTTGCCCCGGTGATCGTGTTTACGCTGTTCTGGCGCGTCATTGCCCGGCTGATCTTGATCGCCAAGCGCGAGCACATTACCTCGATTGCCGATTTCATTGCCGCCCGCTATGGCAAATCTCAGGGGCTGGCGGTGGCGGTCACTCTGATCGCGGTGGTCGGTATCCTGCCGTACATTGCCTTGCAGCTGCGCGGTATCATGATGGGACTGGAAATCATCGCGCCCGATCTGACCACTCAATATGGTTATGAGAACTATCAGGTTTCCTGGTTTGTGGTGATCGCGCTGGCGATATTTACCATGCTGTTTGGTACCCGACATATCGATAATACCGAACACCACCGCGGCATGATGATGGCAATCGCATTCGAGTCGATTGTCAAATTGGTGGCTTTTTTGGTGGTGGGGGTGTTCATTGTCTATCTGGCGCTCAGTCGTCAGGACATCAATCTGGCGCAGATTGCCAGCGATACCTATCAGGCGCCCAATATTCCGACGCTGCTGATCCATACTTTTCTCACCATCATGGCGATCTTCTGTCTGCCGCGCCAGTTTCACACCATGGTGGTGGAAAATGAGCGGGGTCAGGACTTGCATACCGCGCGCTGGTTGTTTCCGCTCTATCTGATCCTAATGGGGGTGTTTGTGCTGCCGATCGCCTGGGTCGGACAGGGATTACTGAGCGGCAGCCCGGCGGATACCTACGTCATCAGCGTGCCGATGCTGGTTGGGGCTAGCGACATTGCTTTGCTGGCGTTTCTTGGCGGCACATCGGCGGCGAGTGGTATGGTGATTGTCTCGACTATCGCACTGGCGATCATGGTGTCGAATGATCTGGTGATGCCGTTGCTGCTGCGGCGAATGCGTCTCTCGCAGCGCAATTACCGCCACTTCTCCGGATTATTGCTGATCATCCGCCGCGCGCTGATCCTCTTGCTACTGATGGGCGCGTGGGGCTTTTATCAGGTATTGGGAAGTATTCACTCACTGTCTGCGATAGGTTTTCTCTCGTTTGCCGCGATCACCCAGTTTGCGCCGGCGCTGCTGGGCGGGATGTACTGGCGGCAGGGTAACCGCAAAGGGGTGTACGTGGGTCTGGCGGTCGGGTTCGCCTTGTGGCTGGTCACGCTGATGAGCCAGACCGACATGCTGGCCGGCAACGCTGAGTCAAATCTGCTGCTGTGGATGATCGCGCCGCCTCAGCTGCTTGATGACTGGGGACTGCGTCCGTCGGACTGGGGCATGGTGTTGAGCGTGGCCGCCAATGCGGCCTGTTACGTGGTGGTCTCCTTACTGACGCGTCCGAGTCTGAGTGAGCGCCTGCAGTCCGCCACCTTTGTCGGCGCGCCGTTGCCAGAATCGGAAAACATCAGTTTGTATCAGAGCCGGGTGACGATTGCGGAGCTGGAAATGCTGGCGTCCCGTTTTGTTGGTCGCCATCGGGTGCGCAGTGCGTTTCGTCAGTACTGGAGCCAGCAGCGTGAAACCTTGCTGCCTAATCAGCAAGCCCCTTCGACGCTGATCCGCCATACCGAACGGGTGTTGGCTGGGGTGTTTGGTGCCTCTTCTGCTAAGTTGGTGCTTACTTCGGCGCTGCAAGGCAGAAATATGCAGCTGGAAGAAGTGGCGACCATCGTTGATGAAGCCTCCGAGCTGTACGATTTTAGCCGGGGCTTGCTGCAAGGGGCGATTGAACACATCGGTCAGGGCATTGCGGTGGTCGATAAACAGCTGCGGCTGGTGGCCTGGAACCAGCGCTATCTGGAATTGTTTGAATTCCCGCCCGGTCTGATTCAGGTCGGGCGGCCGATTGCGGACGTAATTCGCCACAATGCCGAACAAGGTTTGTGTGGCCCGGGCGACCCCGAAGACCATGTCCGGCGCCGGGTGTATCACTTGGAGCAGGGGACCCGACACACCTCTTCGCGGGTCAGACCGGATGGCCGGGTGATTGAAGTTCAGGGGAATCCGATGCCGGGCGGCGGCTTTGTGATGAGTTTTACCGACATTACGGTGTTCCGGGAGGCGGAGCAGGCGCTCAAAGACGCCAATGAAACGCTCGAAGAGCGTGTGCACGAGCGGACGCAGGAGCTGGAGCAGCTCAACAAGAAGCTGGTGGCCGCAACGCAGCGTTCGGACCTGGAGTCCAAGTCCAAATCTCGCTTTCTGGCGGCGGTGAGCCATGATTTGATGCAGCCGCTGAACGCCGCGAGGCTGTTTGCTTCGTCGCTTTCTGAAGTGGCCAAAGAGGATGACAGTCGGACGCTGGCCCTGCACATTGAAAGTGCGCTTGGCGCCGCGGAGGATCTTATCGGCGATCTGCTGGATATCTCGCGTCTGGAGTCCGGCAAACTGGAGATCCACATGCACGCTTTTGCGCTGCGGGATGTACTGGCTAATCTGGATGCCGAATTCAGTGCGCTGGCCAGGCAGCAAGGGATCGATTTTACGCTGATCCCATCCGGGCTGTTTGTCAACTCCGATCCCAAATTGCTCCGGCGGGTGGTGCAGAACTTTCTGACCAACGCGTTTCGTTACAATCCGCACGGCAAAGTGGTGCTCGGCGTGCGCCGCTGTGGGCAACAGGTGCGGATTGAGGTATGGGACAACGGCACCGGTATCGATGAAGACAAGCAACAGATGATCTTCGAAGAGTTTACCCGCGCGAGTAGCGTGCGCTCTGATCAGGGGCTCGGGCTTGGGCTGGCGATCTCCAAAGGGATCGCTCATGTGCTTGGTCATCAGATATCCATGCGCTCGTGGCCGGGCCGCGGCAGTGTCTTCTCCATCACCTTAGATCGTGCTGAGCGTATTGCCCCTGTGGTGGCACCGAGCTTGGCTGAGCCGAGTAGTGTGGCGCATCTGCGTGTCTTGTGTGTCGACAATGAAGAGGACATTCTGGTGGGAATGGACAATCTGCTTGGCCGCTGGGGCTGCGATGTGCGCACTGCACTCGATCTGGTTCAGAGCCTCAGAGCGCTGGAAGACGGCTGGGTGCCGGATGTGATCTTGTCGGACTACCGTCTGGATAATGGCCGTACCGGGTTGGAAGTTTTGCAGCAGTGTCGTTTACGGCTCGGAGCGCGTTTTGCCGGTGTGATCATTAGTGCCGATCGCACACAGGATATGCTGGATGCGATTGAGTCGAATGGTTTTGGTTTTTTGGCCAAACCGGTCAAGCCGCTTAAATTGCGTGCGATCCTCAACCGGGTGGCGTAACAGGCCGGGTGCAAAACCCGGCTCGGGAAGTCAGTTGCGCTGCTTGTCGTCGAGCAGTGTCTGGTACACCACAAAGTCGGTCTCGGTTTCGCCGAAATACGTGGTGCCGTTGGCAGAGATAGCCACTCGCAGACGGCTTGTGTCGCTGCTTGGGGCTGGCAGGGTAATGGTCCAGTGCTGCGCGCTGTCATCACTGCGTAGCATATCGACCGGTGCTGCGGTCTGATCCGGGTGATTAACCAGGGATACCTTAACGCCTTCCAGCGGATAGTCGGCTTTCAGCGACAGGTCCAGTTGCTGTTTGCCAAGATGCTCCGAGCGGAACTGGACTTTAAAATCCCCATTTTCCATGTCGCACAGACCACTGGTGTAGCGGCAGTTGGATTTGCTGGCCAGTTTGTAAGTGGCTCCTTCCTGTGCTGGTTGGGCTTTTTCGCTGACCGCCATATCGGTGCCGAAATAAGCGATGATCGATAAGATAGGGGCGATCAACAGAGCAATAATAAAGTGCTTGTTTTTGAACATGTTTGGCTTCCTTGCAACAACAGCTATGGCGCTAACATACGCGATCAGGGCGAAGAAAAAAGCCCCCGAAGGGGCTTTTGTGTGATGGGTCGTTAATTAGTGTGATTGTGCTTCGCCGGCACCAACCGGTACACGAACATGCTCAACCAGATCTTTAACTTCCTGTGGCGTTTCGGTGGTCACTTTCGAGACCGCGAAGGCGACGATAAAGTTAAACACCGCACCGATGGCACCAAAGGCGTTCGGTTCAATACCGAGGAACCAGTTGCTGCCCCAGCTTTCCAGATATGTCCATTCCGGAATGAACAGGATCCCTTTGTGCTGGAAGACGTAGAACAGTGTGATGCCGATACCGGTGATCATGCCGGCGATCGCCCCTTCTTTGTTGATGTTCTTGCTGAAGATACCCATCATCAAGGCCGGGAAGATAGAGGAGGCGGCCAGGCCGAAGGCCAGCGCTACCGTACCGGCGGCAAAGCCCGGCGGATGCAAGCCGAGGTAGCCAGAGACCGCAATGGCCACGGCCATGGATATCCGGCTGGCGAGCAGCTCTTTCTTCTCGGAAATGTTCGGGTTGATCACCCCTTTGATCAGGTCATGGGAAATGGCGGATGAGATCGCCAGCAACAAACCGGCTGCGGTCGATAGTGCGGCAGCCAGGCCCCCTGCGGCCACCAGAGCAATCACCCAGTTTGGCAGTTTGGCGATTTCCGGGTTGGCCAGTACCATGATGTCGTTGTCCACTTTCAACTCATTGGTGTCTGCGTTGGAAGTGTACTGGATGGCGCCATCGCCATTTTTGTCTTCAAATTTTAATAACCCGGTGGTCTCCCAGTTTTTAAACCAGGCCGGACGTTCGTCATACACCAGATGCTGTCCCGGAGCCGGGTTGACCGTATCCATCAGATTAAGGCGTGCCATGGCAGCCACAGCAGGGGCGGTGGTGTAAAGAATCGCAATAAACACCAGTGCCCAGCCAGCAGAAGTACGCGCGTCGCGCACTTTCGGGACCGTGAAGAAACGGATGATCACGTGTGGCAGGCCTGCAGTACCGATCATCAGAGACATGGTGTAGACAAACATGTTGAGCGTGTCACCGCGCACCTGGGTGGTATATTGACTGAAGCCGAGTTCGGTCACCACCTGATCCAGCCGGTCAAGCAGATACTGATCGGTGCCCGCCATGGTGCTGCCCAGCCCGATCTGCGGCAGTGGATTCCCGGTCAGTTGCAGAGAGATGAATATTGCTGGAATGGTGTACGCCAGAATGAGGACGCAATATTGAGCAATCTGCGTGTAGGTGATGCCTTTCATCCCGCCCAGAACGGCGTAGATGAAGACGATACACATCCCGATGCCAAGGCCGGTCGCGTAGTCCACTTCCAGGAAGCGACCAAACGCAACACCCACGCCTTTCATCTGACCGATAACATAGGTCACAGACGCGATGATCAGACACGCTACGGCCACCACGCGAGCGGTTTTGGAGTAGAAACGCTCACCGACAAATTCCGGTACTGTGAACTTGCCAAATTTACGCAGGTACGGTGCCAGTAAGAGAGCCAACAGAACGTAGCCGCCCGTCCAGCCCATCAGGAAGACCGAACCACCGTAACCCATAAAGGCAATCAGGCCAGCCATGGAAATAAACGAGGCGGCTGACATCCAGTCGGCCGCCGTGGCCATGCCGTTGGCGATCGGGTTGACCCCGCCGCCAGCGACGTAGAATTCTTTAGTGGAACCGGCTCGGGCCCAGATGGCGATACCGATGTACAGCAGGAAGGTGGCGCCGACCACGAGATATGTAATTGTTTTAAGATCCATCTCTAAAGCTCCTTACTCATCCACGTTGAATTCGCGGTCAATCTGACGCATTTTCCACGCGTAGTAGAAGATAATCACCAAAAAGGCGTATATCGATCCTTGCTGCGCAAACCAGAAACCCAGTTTGTAGCCGCCCAGTTGGAATTGGTTGAGTTCATCGACAAATAAGATGCCGCAGCCAAAAGACACGACAAACCAAATCACCATCAGCATGGTCATCAGTTTGACGTTCTTGCTCCAATAGGCCTTGGCTCTTTCTTCACTTTCAAACGCCATTGCCGTCTCCTTACGAGGTTGTTTGTTAAAAAAGTGTTTCAGTCTCTACAATAGCAAGCTGATGTCGATTACTCTTTTCAACTTTAGTCGAGCATAGATTAATAAAATTGTATTTAATTTCAGGTAATTGGGTTTAATTGATGAAAAACGGCAATGTTAATGTAGTGTTAAATTAGCCAAAGGTCTAATAACGATGCTGTCCAAACGGCTGCATAAAGTTTTTACATAATTCAAACCGGATGGATTCTCTGTCAGGGGGCTGGCACGATATAATGTCATTCGTCAGTGGTGAACGGCGATCCGCCGTTCGGCGCTCACTCACTCAACAAAAACAATAAAGGGAGAACGCGTGGACGCAACGACAATTAACAGTTTCTTTTTGATCGGCGCCTTGCTGATCGCTTTGAGTGTGTTACTCAGCCCGGTGTCATCCAAGCTGGGTATCCCAATCCTGTTTCTGTTCCTGGTGGTCGGTATGCTGGCCGGGGAAGACGGACCGGGGGGCATTCTGTTTGATGATTACTCCGTGGCATATCTGGTCAGTAACCTGGCGCTGGCGGTGATTTTGCTCGATGGTGGGATGCGCACCCGGGTGTCCAGTTTTCGCGTGGCCTTGTGGCCATCGGTGTCGCTGGCGACGCTCGGGGTGGCGATCACTACCGTCTTGACTGGCTTGATGGCCACCTGGCTGTTTGACTTGCATCCGTTGCAGGGGATTCTGGTCGGGGCGATTGTCGGCTCAACCGACGCCGCGGCGGTGTTTTCGCTGCTTAAAGGGCGCAGCCTCAACGAACGGGTCGGAGCAACGCTGGAGATTGAATCGGGAACCAATGATCCGATGGCGGTATTTCTGACCGTAACGCTGATTGCGATTCTCGGCCAGCCGGGCGCAGAGTTGAGCGCAGGCTTTCTGGCACTCAGTTTTGTCAAGCAGTTCGGCATCGGCGCGCTGATGGGCCTGGCCGGTGGTTGGGGGCTGTGGCGGGTGATCAATCACAGCAAACTGCCGGACGGGTTGTATTCGATTCTGACCGTCAGTGTCGGCCTGATCATCTTTGCCAGCACCAATGCTCTGGGGGGCAGCGGTATTCTGGCGATTTATCTGGTTGGTTTGTATTTGGGCAACAAACCCACTCAGGGAAAATATTCGATTCTCAATGTCTTGGATGGCATGACCTGGCTGAGCCAGATCGGCATGTTCCTGGTCCTGGGACTGTTGGTGACCCCATCCAACCTGCTCGATATTCTGCTGCCGGGCCTGGCGTTGGCTTTTGGTATGATTCTGTTTGCCCGTCCGCTGTCGGTGTGGATCAGCCTGGCGCCGTTCCGTTTCAAACCGCGCGAGAAATGGTTTATTTCCTGGGTGGGGCTGCGCGGAGCGGTGCCGATCATTCTGGCGGTGTTCCCGATGATGGCCGGGCTACCGGATGCGCAGCTGTACTTTAATCTGGCGTTTTTCGTCGTCTTAGTCTCGCTGTTCCTGCAGGGGGGGACTCTGACCAAAGCCGCCGCGAAAGCCAAAGTCGAACTGCCTCCGCGGCCAGAGCCAGTCTCACGGACCGGCGTGGAGATTTTCCCGACCAGTGAGTGGGAACTGTTCGTGTACAAAATGAAACCGGAAAAGTGGTACATCGGTGAGCCGCTGCGTTCGCTGTTTATGCCTGAGGGAACGCGGATTGCGGCGATTTTCCGCGAACGGCAGTTGATTCACCCGAGCGGCAGCTCCAAGTTGCATGAGAATGACGTTCTGTGTGTGCTGGCGCAGGAGAAAGATCTTGAGGCGCTCAGTCAGTTGTTCAGTGAAGCGCCGGAAAAACCGGAACTGGTGCGTTTCTTCGGCGATTTCTTCCTCGATGGGGCGACGCAGTTGAGCGATGTGGCAGGGTTGTATGGGCTGGAGCTGGATGAAGAGAGCCAGAGTATGAGCCTGACGGATCTGGTGCATCAGCAACTGGGTTCGACCCCGGTGATCGGCGATCACTTTGAATGGAACGGATTGTACTGGGTGATTGCCGAGGTGGCGGACGGTGATGTCATTAAAGTCGGTTTGCGTCTGCCAGAGGAAGAGGCGTCTTAAACCTCTCCCAGCTCATTGAGCAGGATGACGGCCTGGGTCCGATTTTTGACCCCAAGCTTGCGGAAAATGGCGGTCATGTGCGCTTTGATGGTGGCTTCAGACACATTAAGTTCGTAAGCAATTTGTTTGTTGAGCAGCCCGTCAGAGAGCATCCCCAGCACTTTATACTGCTGCGGGGTCAGGGTGGCGATTTTCTCCGCCAGATCGTTGCAGGCGGCATTACTGGTCAGCAGGCCTTCCGGGAAGAACGGGTCACCCGCCAGAACCTGATTCAAGGCACTGACCAACTCGCGCATGTCGCTGGATTTGGGAATAAAACCGAACGCGCCGTGGCTTTTCACCTGAGTGACGACTGCAGGTTCTTCACTGGCGGACACCACCACAATCGGTAAATCCGGGTATTCCGCCCGTAATTGGATCAGGCCGGACATGCCGTTGGCACCAGGCATTTTCAGATCGAGCAGTAACAGATCCGGTTCGTCTTCACGGGCCAGCAGATTGAGCAGAGCGTCGAGGGAATCCGCTTCCAGCAGATTGGCTCCGCTGACGGCCATATGAACGGACTGAAATAAGGCGTTCCGGAACAAAGGATGGTCGTCGGCAATGATGATGGTGTAAGTCGAATCCATGACGTTAATTACTTTTGACATTTTGGTTAAAGAAATTATTGTCCCGATCCCGCTGGTGGACAATATCTATCCGCTAAAAGTCTGAACTGAATCGACTTTTATAGTGAACGCTTGAGAGAAACCGGCCCGAAGACGTTTAAAGCGACCGTCAGGTCACATCTGCGGGCACCGGGCAGGTTAGAGCTGATGCGCGTTGAGGTGGTCTAAAAATGGCGCCGCTTTGACAAAACCGGTCAGGCGTGCGTTTGACACCCGTTCCCCTGCGGCGTTCCAGAACTCAATGGTTGGTAATCCCAGCACATCCATCTGTTTGAGCAGTGCAATGTCGTCGGGCAGGCTTTTGGTCACATCAGCCTGCAACAGCACAAAGTCTTTGAGTTTGGCTTCCACTGCCGGGTCATGGAAGGTGTACTTTTCAAACTCCTTACAAGCCACACACCAGTCGGCGTAGAAATCGAGCATCACAGGTTTGCCCGCCGCTTTTGCCGCCGCCAGTTCACGATTCAGATCCTCCACGCTGGCGATGCGTTTAAAGCTGATGCTGGGCTGAGCTTGCAACTGCCCAGAGCCCTCGCCCAGCCAGTGACTGAGCAGCGGCTGGGCAGAGGCCAGCAGACCCAGAATGGCCACCACGCCGATCAGGCTTTGCTTCCATCCCCCGAAAGTCAGGTTGTTCTTAAGGTGATACAGCCAGCTGAATGCGGCGATGCCGAGCAGAGACCACAGCGTGGTGCTCCATGCTGAGGGAAGAATGCGTTCCAGCAGGAACAGCGGTGCCGCCAGCAAAACAAAGCCAAACAAGGTTTTCACTCGTTCCATCCAGTTGCCGGCTTTTGGCAGCAGTTTGTTGCCAAACACGGCGACCAAAATCAGCGGGATCCCCATGCCCATCGCCAGAGCGTACAGTGCGACCGCACCCGTCAGTAAATCCCCGCTTTGGGCGACGTACAGCAAGGCGCCGGACAGGGGCGCCGTAGTGCAAGGTGAACACACCAGTCCAGAGATGGCGCCCATGGCAAACACACCGGCACTGCTGCCGCCCTGTTGCTTGTTACTGAGGTTGTTGAGCCAGGTCTGAAGGGCACTCGGCAGTTGCAGGGTATAAACACCAAACATCGACAGTGCCAGTGCAACAAACAACCCGCTCAGAGTAATTAAGACGTACGGGTGTTGCATCGCTGCCTGAAATTGCATTCCGGCCGAGGCGACCACCAGACCGAGCAGGGTGTAGGTCAGGGCCATGCCCTGGACATAGACGAAGGCCAGCCCCAGTGCGCGTTTATGGCTGAGCTTGCCACTGCCGAGCACAATACTGGTCAGGATCGGGTACATCGGCAGCACACACGGGGTAAATGCCAGGCCCACGCCAAGGGCAAGAAACAGCAACGGCGTCCACCAGTTATCGGCCAGAGCGCCGGCCAGGCTGCTCTCTTGCGATTGGGGAGCGTCCTGAGTGATGACTGCGGTGTCGAGCGGCGTTACCTGCGGGTCTGGCGTGCTGACAACCGATGGTGTTGTCGTCGCGGCGGTGTCGCTAAACGGTTGTAGTTTAACGATCCGGGTTTCCGGTGGATAACAGAACCCGGCTTTGGCACAGCCTTGATACTGCACCATCAGTTGTGCGCCGTCTTGGTACTGACTCAGCGGCACTTCGATCATGATCGGCGTTGTATAGATTTTCACCTGACCGAAGAACTCGTCCTCGTAGGGCTGACCCTCGCGCATCTCAATCGAGCCGACCGCGACCTTATCCCCGGAGACGGAAATCCGCTCCTGATAGAGGTAATAGTCCGGCTTAACCTGCCAGTCGAGATAAACCCGGTTGCCCTCTTGTTCAAAGCGGAAAGGGAAGGCCTGATCGACCGGGACAAAGGTGTTGTTGCTGGCACCAAAGCTCGGCGTGTTGCTGTTGTTGAACAACGACGCGTGAGCCGGTAAAGAAAGCAATGAAAAAACAAACAGTAACAGTGAAATTGCGTAGCGCATATAACCGGGCCAAATGTAAGACTTACCGGGTATGTTATACCCAAGTGCGGTGGAGTTAAACTCACTCGGCAAAACGCCGGGACTCTTTCATTCAGACCGGCGAGGTGACGAATTAGTTTCATACGCGGGTTAATCGAGAGATCAAAAAACCGCAGCATGGGCTGCGGTTTTACGTTACATCACGCCCAGACGGGCTTTGACTACCCGTTCGCAGGCGTCAATGCGGTCGGTGTCTTTGGGGATGATGATCACCGTATCGTTACCGCCTACGGTGCCAAGAATCTCGGTATGGGGGTCGATGTCGACCAGACGAGCCACTAACTGAGCACTGCCGGGGTGGGTTTTGACCACCACGATGGACTGGTTGTGGGTGATGAATTCGATTTGTGAGGCGATCGAAGACTCAACCCGCACCGGGGCGTTTTCGACCGTGATGCAGTACACTTTTTTGCCGCAGGCATTCTGGACTTTGACGACGCCAAGCTGTGACAGCAGGCGAGAGACCGTCGACTGGCTGATCCCTTCGTAGCCAATGTCGATCAGCTTTTCGCGCAGTTCGTTCTGGGTACTGAAACTCTGTTGTTGTAATAGCCGTTTGCAGGCGGTGGCAAGCGTGTGATCATCTGCGGTGCCCAATGCCTCGGGGTGCATTATATCGTTCACGGGCAACTCCTTGGTTAAGACGTTACTGAATAATATCCATCCTTGTGGGTAATAAACTCCTTCCATTGTGGAGCTGACCGGATAGAGGCTGAACCATACTGGTGATGGCTTAATTATTATTGTGCTGAAGAGTTTACCATCAAATAATGTGTGGCTTTTTGAATGAGATCACCAAATAAAAATCTATAATATTGCCGATAAAATGGTGAATTATTCTGATGTGGTTGGATAATTATTCCCTGCCGGGCATAACTATCCAACCGAGTTGGTCAGGCGGATGGGAGACGCCTGACAGGGCAGGCTTAGCGCGATTCAGTCATAATTTCGCGTGAGAATACTTTTTCACAATAGTGACACTTTAGCTGCACGTTATCGCTTTTTTGCTGCACTTTGAATCGGCTTTCTACCGGTTCACCGTGTGAGATGCAGTTGCTGTTCGGGCAGGCGAACACACCGTCAATTCGCTCCGGCAAGGTCAAGGTCAGCTTGTTGACCACCTGATAGTCTTCAATCTGGTTCACGGTGGCATGCGGGGCATACAGCGCCAGCTGATTGGCCTGATCTTTGGTCAGAAAGACGTTTTCAATTTTGATCAGATCTTTGTGTCCAAGTGCCGATGATGGCAGGTTTAGGCCAATGGTAATGCGCTCGCAGTGATCATGCATGCGGAACAACTGAAGGATCTTGATCCCGATGTTGGCGGGGACGTGATCGATGACGGAACCGTGGCGAATCGCTTCAACCTGCAATTGATTTTGTTTGACCATGTTTATCTCTCCTCCCGCTTACAGATTTTCATTCAGAACCAGCGCCAGCAGTGCCTGGCGTGCGTAGACCCCGTTTTCGGCCTGCTCGAAATAATAGGCGTGCGGGGTTTTGTCGACGTCGGTGGTAATTTCGTCCACCCGTGGCAACGGGTGCAGAACTTTCAGATTACTGCGCGCTTCTTTAAGCGTTTCCGCTGTCAGAATGTAGGCTGACTTCATGTGGGCGTATTCAGACTCATCGAAGCGTTCTTTCTGAACCCGGGTCATGTAGAGAATATCCAGCTCCGGCACCACTTCTTCAATGCTGGTGTGCAGGCTGTAGCGGATGCCGTGCTCGTCGAGTTCTTCGCAGATGTAATCCGGCATCGCCAGCACTTCCGGCGCGATGAAGAAGAAACGCACGTTGTTGAACTTGGACAGCGCCTGAGTCAGGGAATGCACGGTACGGCCGTATTTCAGATCACCGACAAACGCAACGTTGAGGTTGTCTAGGGTGCCCTGAGTCTCGTAAATCGAGAACAGATCCAACAGCGTTTGGGTCGGATGCTGATTGGCACCATCACCACCGTTGATCACCGGCACGCCGGCAGAAAACTCAGACGCCAGACGGGCTGCACCTTCTTGCGGATGACGCATGACAAACGCATCGACGTAAGAGGCGATCACCTGGACCGAGTCGGCCAGCGTTTCGCCTTTCTTCGCCAGTGAGGTGTTACCGCCGTTGTCAAAGCCAATCACACTGCCACCCAGACGCTGGACGGCGGTTTCAAATGACAGGCGAGTGCGGGTGGACGGCTCAAAAAAGCAGCTTGCGACCACTTTGTTTTTCAGCAGTTCCGGGCGGGGTTCCGCTTTGATTTGGGCTGCGGTATCGACAATCAGTTCCAGTTCGCTGCGGCTCAGCTCTGGAATGGAGATGATGTGTTTGTTGAACAACGAATGCGCCATGGCGTGTCTTCCTCCATTAACTTACGGCCAAAAAAAAGCCCCCTGAAATAGGAGGCTTCAATCATGATCAGCAATAAAAAATAACACGGCCGTCAACGCCGCATTCGGGCGTGGGCGAGACAACGAGTTGTCGTAAGCGGACCGGGTCATTTTTCATCACTCTGTAGACAAATTGCGAAGGATTATACGCGCTAAATCCCGCCTTGCAATACCTTGGCTAAAGTATTCATTTTATGGAATTTTATGCGAGATTTTGCTTGGTCTTTCTGCGCTTTTAAACATTTGGCACATAAGAAAAAGCGGCGCCGATGGCGCCGCGTTATGCGAGCTGGGAATGAAAAAAAATGCGGACTTTATTCAGGCCGGATTGAGGGTTTGGGTCCTGAGTGCCACCCGCATTTTTTCCCTGCCGTGAGTCAGTGAAGGATCAGTCACCTAATGTCGCCACCATGATGGCTTTGATGGTGTGCATGCGGTTCTCTGCTTCGTCGAAAACGATCGAATAGTCGGACTCAATCACGTCGTCGGTGACTTCACAACCTTGTTTTAGCACAGGGTACTCTTGTGCCAGTTCTTTACCGACGGTGGTGTCTTCACCGTGGAATGCCGGCAGACAGTGCATGAATTTGACATGTGGGTTACCTGTGGCCTTGATGACCTCCATATTGACCTGGTAAGGCAGCATCAGATTGATGCGCTCAGCCCAGGCTTCTTTGGCTTCGCCCATGGAGACCCAAACGTCGGTGTACAGGTAGTCACAACCCTCTACGCCTTCTTTCACGTCTTCGGTCAGGGTGATTTTGGCGCCAGTTGCAGCGGCGATATCGCGGCATTCCGCCACCAGACTCTCTTCCGGCCAGTACTGTTTTGGTGCAACCAGACGAATGTCCATGCCCATTTTCGCTGCGCCGACCATCAGAGAGTTGCCCATGTTGTTGCGCGCATCACCAAGGTAGGCAAAGCGGATTTCGTGCAGTTGTTTGCCACGGCCGTGCTCTAACATGGTCAGGAAATCTGCCAGGATCTGAGTCGGGTGGAACTCGTCGGTCAGACCGTTCCAGACCGGTACACCAGCGTGAGCGCCCAGCTCTTCGACGATGGACTGGCCAAAGCCGCGGTATTCGATGCCGTCATACATGCGGCCCAGTACGCGAGCGGTGTCTTTCATCGATTCTTTATGACCGATTTGAGAGCCGCTGGGGCCTAAGTAAGAAACCTGGGCGCCCTGGTCAAATGCTGCCACTTCAAAGGCACAACGGGTGCGAGTGGAGGTTTTTTCAAAGATCAGCGCAATGTTTTTGCCTTTCAGGCGGGGCTGTTCATAGCCGTTGTATTTGGCTTTTTTCAGCTCCATGGACAAATCCAGCAGGTGTTGAATTTCACGTGGTGTGAAGTCCAGGAGTTTCAGGAAGTTACGGTTACGTAGATTGAAAGCCATGATGAGATCCTCATGTTAGGCGCCTTCCCACGAGCAGGGTACAAAGTAAGAAAGCGCAAATAATTGGTTGATAGTCGTTAATATTGTGCTGCTTAATCCCGGATGATGTTGGTGCCCGCCTGGCCGTGCAAAATGCGCAGACCATCTTCCAGTGCACCGATACCGACGACTTTGCCGCCCTGGCGGATGAATTCGCACGAAGCTTCGATTTTGGGGCCCATGGAGCCGGCATCAAATTGATATTGCGCCAGTTCAGACGGGGTAGTGTGGCGCAGTGCTTGCTGAGTGGGGGTGCCCCAGTCGAGGTACACTGCGTCGGCGTCTGTCAGGATCAAGAGCGCATCGGCATTCAGTTGTTTGGCCAGAAACGCCGCCGACATGTCTTTATCGATCACCGCTTCCACACCGACCAGTTTGCCGTTTTCACGTTTCACCGGGATGCCACCGCCGCCGGTACAGATCACCAGGTGGCCTTCGTCGATCAGTTTGGTGATCGCGTCATGCTCGATGATGCCCGTCGGTTGTGGGCTGGGAACCACTCGGCGGAAGTGCTTGCCGTCTGGTTTGACCGTCCAGTGATACTTCTCTGCCAGTTCGCGCGCTTCCGCTTCTTCATAGATAGGGCCGATCGGTTTGGTCGGGTCGGCAAACGCCGGATCATTGGGATCCACACTCATTTGCGTCAGCATGCAGGTGACGTTGGTGTCTGGCATCTGGTTTTTGAATTCCTGCATCAACATGTAACCGATCATGCCCTGAGTTTCACTGCCGAGGACATCAAGGGGGTAAGGGGCGACTTTTTTGTACTCCAGACCCTGCAACGCCAGCAGACCAACTTGAGGTCCGTTGCCGTGCACCAGCACCACGTTGTATTGTTCGGCAATTTTCGCGATGGTGTTGACCGCGATTTCAATGTTATGACGCTGAACGTCGGCTTCCAGTGGCTCACCGCGACGCAGCAGGGCATTGCCACCCAGAGCTACAACTACCGTTTGTTTAGTCATACGTTTGTCTCTTCTTCATGCCGGGGACTAAGCCCCGGCGAGGTTGTTACCATCAGACGGGATCAGATGCCGTCACGTTCAATTGGGCAGCTCATGCAGCGTGCACCGCCACGACCACGGCCCAGTTCGTCGCCTGGAATTGGCAGAACAGTGATGCCAGCTTTGTCGTATTTTTCGTTGGTGTAGGTGTTGCGTTCATAGCCGATGACCACGCCCGGTTTAACGGTTAAGACGTTGTTGGCGTCGTTCCACTGTTCACGCTCGGCCTCGAAACTGTCACCACCTGTGGTGATCATGTTGAGTTTGTCGATGTTCAGAGCCTGTTCGATGGTACGAATGTAAGACGATTGCTGCGTCGCTTTGACGTGGCCGGATTCGTCACCGGTCAGACTCCAGCAGTTGACGTCATCCGGGATCACGTTCGGATAAACGGAGAACGTGTCTTCACGCATATGCGTCATCACGGTGTCTAAATGCATGCACGAACGATCTTTGGGAAGCTCAAGAGCAATCACTTCTTTCGCCTGACCATGTTTGAATAAGCTGGAGGCCAGTTGCTCAACCCCTTGCGCTGTGGTGCGTTCGGACATGCCTATCAGCACGGCGCCGCGGCCAATCACCAGCACGTCCCCGCCTTCGATGGTGGATTTGTCGTAGTTGCGTTGTTCGTCACCAAAGTACTTAATGAAGTCCTGACCCGCGAAGGTAGGGTGCCAGCGGTAAATGGCCCGCAGATGGTTGGTTTCACGTTGGCGTGCCACTTTGGCCATCGGGTTGATCGAGACCCCGCCGTACACCCAGCAGGACGTATCTCGGGTAAACAGATGGTTTGGCAGTGGCTTGATGATAAAGTCGGTGGGCTTGTGCATTGCCTGCAGCATAGACGACGATTTGATGGGCATGTCTGCATAAGCCAGGCCGCCTGTCATGATTTTCGCCAGCTCAATATGTGGCAGATCGCCCAGGTAGCAGCGCAGATCGTTCGCAAACGCCGGGCCGAAGCGGTAGTCGGATATCTGAGTGTGTAGCAGCCATTCTTTGGCTTCCGGTACGTCCAGCGTTTCCGCCAGCAGGTTGGTCAGTAGCAGAACTTCGACACCCTGGTCGCGAAGTGTCTGGGCGAACACATCGTGCTCTTTACCTGCCCGTTCGATATCCAGGACATCATCAAACAGCAAATCATGACAGTTGGATGGGGTTAAGTGACTGAGAGCGCGTCTTGGACGATGGATTAAAACGCGACGTAGTTGACCGATTTCTGAACCTACATATAGCTTACTCATGATGGTCTCTCTCTTATTTCTGAATTTGTTCTTATTGCTAAAAACAAATATTTATTTCGTAGGGAAGAATTGAGTGAATTTATTTATTCACTTATTTGTTCTGAAATTCATATTACGCCCCATGCAGGGGGAATCTTAGAGGTCAGTCACAGAACGATTTTTATTGCTCAGCCCTTGCTGGCAAAGGGATTTAACAAAATTTATTCACTGTGAAGTGTGTGTCTTGGGTTGTAAATATGTGCTACAAAGGGAAGTTTATGCATGAATAATTCAGCGTATTCATTGATTAGGCTTAATGGTAGGGAAATATATTCTTTTGGTTCGTGGTGATGAATGGGTGAATAATAAGGAAATATGCACTCTTTTTCTCTAGATAATTGCTTTGTCAGGATGATTTAATTATCTTTTAACAAAACTTTTTCCATTAAAAGCCACCTCGATCACATCGCTATTTCAGCTATTTTTCGCTCGTTACGTTTGGTTTATTTTCTGAGGGAATAATAATCGGCAGGGCAGTGACGGTTAGCGATATAGCAGGGTATTTAATTAGTCGGTGTTTGTGCTTATTTATTGCTGTTTTGGATTGGGGCGTGAGCCTGGCGCTGTGCAGTGTCGCTTGGGCAGTAAGGACAGGGATAAGAACGAAGCCGCGGCCGTGCAGATAGCAAAGGGGCGCCACCAGCACGAAAAAGCCGCCCGAAGGCGGCTTGCGGTACCGATAGGGTTGGGGTTACAGCAGTGCCCCCAGGCTGAGTGCGATAACGCACAGCGCTGTTAAGATGCCGAGTAGTGGAGCGACCCATTTTACCCAGCGCACGTAAGGGACACGGGCAATCGCCAGTCCACCCATGACCACCGCTGAGGTGGGTGTGATCAGGTTGACTAAGCCGGAGGCCGACTGATACGCGGTGACGACCAGCTCGCGCCCGACGCCGGCGAAGTCTGCCAGCGGCGCCATGATAGGCATCGTCAGCACCGCCAGACCGGAACTGGACGGTACCAGGAACGACAGCAGCACTTCGAGGAAGAACATCACGTTGATGAACACCCACGACGACAGGCCAGTAACGATTTGCTCGGCGGAGTTCAGAATAGTGTCGGTAATCATCCCGCGGTCCATGACCACCACGATACCACGGGCGATACCAATGATCAGGGCCACACCAAGCAGGTCACGGGCGCCGTCAATGAAGCTGGTGGTGAACTCTTCTTCGCTCATGCGTGCGACCAGACCAATGATGATAGTCGCAGCGAGGAACATGGCCGAAATCTCAGCCATCCACCAGCCTGCAACTGACACTCCGTAAATCATTACCGCAAAGGCGGCGCCAAAGATGCACAGGATCAGCTTACGGGTACCGGTAAACGCCAGCACCTCACCGTTCTGGTTGCCGAGGAAGTGGGCTTTGTTCTCTTCATATTTGTCATAGACGATGGAGTGCGATTGATCTTCGCGCACCAGACGGGCATAACGCATGACATACGCCACACATATTACCCAGCCGATCAGCAACACCGCCGCACGCAGGAAGATACCATCGGTAAATGGGATGCCGGCCGCGTTGGCCGCGATTACTGTGGCAAATGGGTTGATGGTCGAGCCAAGTGTGCCGATCCCCGCTCCGAGCAGCACGGTGGCCGCGGCAACTAATGGGTCAAAGCGGGCAGCCATCATGACGGGCACCAACAGGGTGTAAAAGGGCAGAGACTCTTCGGCCATGCCGTAAATGGTGCCGCCAGCGGCAAACAGCGCCATCAGAATCGGGATCATCAGCTCTTCACGCCCTTGTAAACGGGTCGTGACGCGCTCAATCCCGGCGTCAATTGCTCCGGTTTTGGTCACCAGACCGAGGAAGCCACCGATCACCAGAATGAACAATGAAACGTCGATAGCGCCGGCTTCATAGCTGTTGTGATCGTAAAAGCCATCGATGGGGGCCAGCAGCACATCCACCATGCCCTGAGGGTTGCCGTCCACCCGTTGATACGTACCAGTTACGGGCACTTCGCGGCCAAGATCTTCGTTCATGACGCGTTGATATTGGCCTGCTGGCACGATCCAGGTTAACAGCGCGACCAGCGCGATCAGCACAAACAGGATGGTGTAGGCGGAAGGGAATTTGAAATTAGCAAAGAAGCCTTTTTTCTTTTGCTCGGTTGGTAGGGTTTGCGTTGTCATAGCTATCTCCTTACACCCAGGTACGCCCAGTACTCAGGTGTGAATCAGCGACACATTAATTATTTAAAATCTGACCGACGAATAATTAACAGACTTGGTTCTTAAGTTATTGGAAATACACACTCAAATTCATAAGGTTAAAATAAGACGTTCTTTTATCTGAATATAATGAGCGGTTTAAGGATATTTTAAACAGCCTATACGAACGCAACTTTGGTGATCTTCACAAAAGTTATTTAATTAAAATTGCCTCGGGTGAACGAAGGATATTCATCGGAGTATTTTTTTATTTTAACTGGATTAATATTCGGGGGGATGTGGTGTGCATAATTGAGATGCCTGAAAATACTCAGGTTTGTCACACACTAAGAAATTTTATTCAATCGTTATTCTGAGTGGGTATTTTCGACTTTTAGAACGATGTTTTGACTTTAATCAAAAAAGCACTTTTTGCCGCCGGGCGAATAAAAAAGGGAGCCGAAGCTCCCTCATTCAATTATTCGTGCGTTTACAGGATCATACCGCCGAACAGAAAGCCCAGCGTGACTGCTGAGGCGATGGTGACCACACCCGGGATAAAGAACGGATGGTTGAAGACGTAGCTGCCAATGCGGGTTGAGCCAGTGTCGTCCATCTCCACTGCGGCGAGCAGTGTGGGGTAGGTTGGCAGTACGAACAGTGCGCTGACGGCGGCAAACGATGCCACCGCGGTCAGCGGAGCAACGCCGATCGCCAGAGCGGCTGGCATCAGAGCAACCGTGGTGGCGCCTTGTGAGTAGAGCAGCATGGAGGCAAAAAACAGTACCAGGGCCAGCATCCACGGATAATCCGCCAGCAGTGCACCGGCCACTTCTTTGATTCCGTCTACGTGGGCATTGACGAAAGTAGAGCCCAGCCAGGCCACACCCAGAACACACACACATGCCGTCATACCGGAACGGAACGTGGCCGCCGACGGAATTTTCGAGGCATCGATCTTAGTGAACAACACAATAGCCGCTGCTGCTGCCAGCATGACGGTCATGATGGCTTCGTTGCGCCCCAATGCCGGGTTCTCAATCAGGCCAACCGAACTGGAAATGGCCGCCGCATAACAGACCACAAACCCGATCGCCGCCAGGAAGATGAAAGTGGCTTTCTTAGCGGTTGGCAGGATTTCACGCTGCTGCTCACCGGCCAGTTTGATCAGGCCTTTTTCCAGACGCTCCTGATAGACGGGATCGTCTTTGAGTTCGCTACCCATAAAGTTCGCCACAAAAGCGCCGATCATACAGGCGATGAACGTGGTCGGAATACAGATGGCCAACAGGGTGAGATAGTCGACGCCTTTGGGAGCCAGCATGGCAGCGAACGCCACCACGGCGGCGGAAATCGGCGAAGCTGTAATGGCAATTTGCGAGGCAACCACGGCAATCGACAACGGACGTGAAGGTCGTACTCCCTGACCTTTTGCCACTTCGGCGATCACAGGTAGGGTCGAGAACGCCGTATGACCGGTACCGGCCATCAGTGTCATTAGAAAAGTCACGATTGGCGCGTAGAAGGTGATGCGCTCTGGGTGTTTACGCAAAAAGTTTTCCGCCAGCTGTACCAGCCAGTCCATCCCGCCGGCGACCTGCATGGCCGCGATCGCAGTGATCACCGACATGATGATCAGAATCACGTCGACCGGAATAAACGCCTGACTGGTGGGTACACCCAGCACCAGCGATAACACAATGACCCCGGCGCCACCGGCGAAACCGATGCCAATGCCACCAATACGTGCCCCTAAAAAGATAAAGAGCAGAACAACAAGCAGTTCGACCCAAACCATAATGATTACCTCGTTTATATTTTGATTCTGATTACCTGAGCCCTCAGGAGGCTGAACGCTCAGATAATCAGAGTCACTGACTGTGACGAGTAAAGCAGGATAAAAAGTAGGGGTATTAATGCGACGCCGAAAAAAGGGCCCGCACAGGGCCCTGATGCCATCGCATTACTCGTAGCGTTTTGCTTTGTAAGTCGGATGCATGAAGTTCTCGACCGACAGGATCTCGTCCAGCTCTTCCGCCGACAGCAGCCCACGCTCCAGAACCACTTCACGGACGCTCTTACCGGTTTCGGCACAAATCTTACCGACGATGTCACCTTCGTGGTGGCCGATGTATGGGTTGAGGTAAGTGACGATACCGATGGAGTTGTACACGTACGCTTCACACACTTCTTTGTTGACGGTGATGCCGTCGATGCACTTGTCGCGCAGGTTGACACAGGCGTTAGCCAGCAGTGAGATAGACTCAAACATGCTTTGGGCAATCACCGGCTCCATCACGTTCAGCTGTAACTGGCCGCCTTCGGCTGCGAAAGACACAGTGTTGTCATTCCCCAGTACTTTAAAACACACCTGGTTAACCACTTCCGGTACAACTGGGTTCACTTTAGCAGGCATGATGGAAGAGCCAGCTTGCAGTTCTGGCAGGTTCAGTTCGTTGAGGCCGGCACGTGGGCCTGATGACAGCAGGCGCAGGTCGTTACAGATCTTAGACAGTTTCACCGCCAGACGTTTCAGCGCGCCGTGTGTCATCACGTAAGCGCCACAGTCAGACGTGGCTTCGATCAGATCTTCTGCGGGCACGACTTCCAGGCCGGTCACTTGCGCCAGGTGTTTCACCGCCAGTTCCTGATAGCCCTGAGCCGCGTTCAGCCCCGTCCCGATTGCAGTGGCGCCTAGGTTGATTTCCAGCAGCAGCTTAGAAGTGTATTCCAGCGCACGGATCTCTTCGTTGAGCGTCACGGCCCAGGCGTGGAACTCCTGACCAACGGTCATTGGTACTGCGTCCTGCAACTGAGTACGGCCCATCTTCAACACATTTTTGAACTCCTGGCTCTTGAGTTCGAATGCGCCTTTGAGGTATTCAATTGCATCGATCAGTTTCGTGACGGAGTTGTATACCGCGATACGGAAACCGGTTGGGTAAGCACAGTTAGTCGATTGGCTCTTGTTAACGTGATCGTTAGGATTGATGAATTCGTAGTGGCCTTTTTCTTTGCCCATCAGTTCCAGTGCCACGTTGGCGATCACTTCGTTGGTGTTCATGTTGACGGAAGTACCGGCACCACCCTGGAAGACGTCTGACGGGAACTGATCCATGCACTTACCTGTTTCAAGGATCAAATCACACGCCTGAATAATGTAGTTGGCTACATCTTTCGGGATCACACCCAGCTCTTTGTTCGCCAGTGCCGCCGCTTTCTTAGTCATCACCATGCCACGGACAAATTCCGGTACGTCAGAGATGGTCATGCTGGAAATATTGAAGTTTTCAATCGCACGCAGAGTGTGGATACCGTAGTACGCGTCCGCAGGAACATGACGTTGGCCGAGCAGGTCTTCTTCAATACGAGTGGCTGAATTAGCAGTTTTTGGAGCATCAGATAGGGTAGCCATAACAGGATCCTTAGAGAATTATTCTGATAATAAAGGGAATTATTAGCCATTTCTGCAGTATAAGAATCCATTCGTCAGAATTTTTGGCTGGAAAATACGTCCTGACTTCTGTGGCACATCATACTGCACCTGACACATAAAAATAGTAACTAGATCACCTTTTGGAGCAAATCTAACGAAATTCTCATCCGCTAGTTTTCCACCACGGTAAAGTGCGGAAAATGGTCCGCAGAGACCTGATTTCGCCCGGTGTTTTTCGAGCGATACAGAGCGCCGTCGGCACGGCTGAAAGTGGCGGATGCATCCTCACAGAGGCGGGCGAGTCCGATGCTGAGGGTGATGGGATAACTGGCGCCCTGAGTAATGGCTTCACTGACCCGTTGCATCAGTTTGAAGGCCTGCTCCAGCTCAATGTGCTGGATGATTACCGCAAATTCATCCCCGCCGATGCGGGCCACCATGTCGGTATCGCGCAGCAAAGCGGTGAGCTGGCTAGCGACGTACGTGATGACCTCATCACCGAAGGCATGCCCCTGGCTGTCGTTGACCTGCTTGAATTCATCAATGTCAATGATCGCCAGACAGCCGGGCGGGTGATCCGGGTAGCGCTGATGAAGGCGGGCTTGGTAGCGGAGGTGATCATCAAACTTGCGTTTGTTCCACAGCGAAGTGGCCGGATCGCGCTCGGTTTGCTCGGTCAGTTCGGCAATCTTCATGTGGTGCTGAGAGATGTCGGTAAACGAGTAAATGAAATAGTCGACTTTGGTGAATTTGCCCGGCAGGGCGCGCACTTCGGCTTCGCAGATAGTGGGGGTGTTGTCCTGACTTAACAGAGTCAGCTGGCCTTTCCAGCGACCATCCAGTTCCAACTGTTTCGCCAACTGGCGCCGCGCCGCCTGAGTTGGCTGGTAGTCAAGCAGGTTATGTCCTTTCAGCACTTCGCTGGCGCTGTGCAGACCGACCAGTTCGTTCAATTGGGCATTGGCGCGCAGAATGTAGTGCTCATTGTCGGTCAGTGCCACTGCGCCGCCGTTTTCAATCGCCAACTGGGCAAAGGTGCGGTTGGTTTTGATCCGCTGGCGATCATCCCAGTGCATGGCAACGATCGCGGCGACCAGTCCGAGAAACAGCCAGAGAATGAACGTTTCACTGATGATGTCCTGTTGCATGGGCAGGAAGAGCGCATCGACCACGCTGGGTGGGTAGTAGGCCAGCATCGTAAGGCTGTTGACGTTGGCAAAAATCTGTTGATTGAACGGCCGGTAAACATACAGACCCTGCAAGGTCATGACGCTGCCTTCCTGATTCAGGTGCGCCTGCATATGTTCCCACAGTTCCGGGTTGTGGTTGGGGATGTTGTCACCCGCACGGGCACGGATAATGTCGCCAAACAGCAGTTGGCTGTCGCTGCTGAGGGTAAAGTACCCCAGATCGTCAACGAAATGCACGTTCATATTCTGTTGGTTGTCGGTGATGGCGGCAATGATCTCCAGTACGTGCAGGTTCGCCACAAAGTAGCCCAGCCGGGTGCCGTTATCTTCAATCGGGTAGAGAATCCGAAAGCCCGGTTTGTACGGGATCACGGGTTTGCCATGCTCAAACTCAATATCAATCCCGAAATAGCCCTGTTCTCCGCCGGTGAGTTGTTGGGCGTAACGGAAATAATCGCGTTGTGATTTGTTCTGCAACTGACTTGGCGGCACCACCAGTGCCCGTTTGTTCAGCGCATCGTATTCGACCCGGATCACTTCCATGCCCCGGGTATCGATGTAACGCAGCTGGTAAAAGTAGGTGGAATTCACGGCATTGAGGAGCCACTGGCTTTCGAGGTATTGGCGGCGTTGTTCGGTGGGGGATTTAGCAAAATCATGGATCAGTTTAGAGCGGCTCAGTTCGCGAACTGTTTGATCGAGATGATCGTGTAACTGCGTGGCTTTGACGTCGACATGGGAGAGAAACTGCAACCCCTGCGCTTCCATTCTAGCGAGCAGAAACGTGTGCGATTTGGCGCTCATGTAAAAGTAGTACGCCGCCGGTATCAGAGATACCAGCGTCCACACGATAACCATCTTGTTGAGGATGCTCGACACACGCTTCATATGGTATTGGTTGAGTATTTATGATTGACAGTAATTTAGACTACGCAATGCGGTTTGACCAATATATCGCCACTCTCTCGTGAGGGGGCTAACTATGTATATGAAAAAAGGGGAAATAAATTTCGTGACCTGACGCAATATACCGCAACACTTTATGCATCTGCGCAGCCTTGCAGGCGCCTGGGCAAGGCGCTAAGGTGTAGGAAACAAAGGAGGGCATGTGTTTCCTATCTTATTATTGTTATTTATCGTGGTGCCGATCATTGAAATTGGCCTGTTTATTTCGGTGGGCGGTGTCCTTGGTTTGTGGCCGACCATCGCGCTGGTGTTGATCACCGCATTTGTCGGCGCGTCGTTGGTGCGCAGTCAGGGTTTGCAAACTTTGATGACCGTCCAGTCGCGTCTGCAACAGGGAGAAGTGCCGGCGCAACAGATCTTTGAAGGTGTGATGCTGGCGGTGGCCGGGGTGTTGCTGCTGACGCCAGGTTTTATGACCGATGCGTTGGGTATGTTGATTCTGCTGCCGGCACCGCGTGCGGTGATCGCCAAGTACCTGATGAGCAAAATGGTGGTCAAAACGGTCTCTGGAGGAGGATTCCACAGCGGTTATTCCAACGGCCCGTTCGATCAAAATCCGTTTGAGCGCGACCCGTTCAATGCCGACAAAAACGGCAATACCTTTGAAGGGGAATACGAACGCAAAGACGACGATGACCGGAATAAACTCAATTAACCGTAAAACGCGCGGCCTGAGCCGCGCGTTTTTTTATTCAGTGACGGTTACTGCGCGCCGTCAAAGCCGAGTTGTCGCCAGGCTTCATAGGCGATGATCGCCACTGCATTGGACAGGTTAAGGCTGCGCGCATCGGGCATCATCGGGATACGGATGCGCTGCGCCATCGGCAGGCTTTCGATCACCTCCGCGGGCAGGCCGCGTGTTTCCGGACCAAACAGCAATACGTCCCCTGCTTGAAAATGGGCATTGACATGATGACCCGTGGTTTTGGTGGTGCAGGCAAAAATACGGTAACCATCGCGGCGATGTTGCTGCAGGTAAGCGTAGAACGCGTCGAGATTTTTGTGCCGGGTCACCCGGGCCAGATCGTGGTAATCCAGACCAGCGCGGCGCACTTTTTTCTCTTCGAGATCAAACCCCAGCGGCTCAATCAGGTGCAGGTTGGCGCCACAATTGGCACACAGACGGATAATGTTGCCGGTGTTCGGCGCAATCTCAGGTTCGTACAGAGCGATATCAAACATGGTGTTGCAGAGTCATTGAGAACGATAGCCATGAGTATACCCCAGTAGACACAGGATGCGAGCTTCGCGCGCTGCGGCGAAGGCATTAGGCGGCGGGGCTGGCCCGCCACACTGAAATCAGGCGCGCTGCGCCAGTGCCACGGCGTAATGTTCGCCGACCGTTTGCCAGTCCACAACATTCCACCAGGCGTCGATGTATTCCGGACGACGGTTCTGATAGCGGATGTAATAGGCGTGTTCCCACACATCCAGCGCCAAGATGGGTTCACCACGTACCTCGGCCACGTCCATCAGCGGGTTGTCCTGATTGTGGGTGCTGCTGATATGCAGCTGGCCGTTACGCACCACCAGCCAGGCGAAGCCGGACCCAAACGTATTGATTGCCGCCTGAGTAAAGGCATCCTGAAATGCACTGAAGCTGCCAAAGCGGGCATCAATGGCCTCTGCCAAAGCGCCATTCGGTTCGCCGCCACCGTTAGGGGACATACAGTTCCAGTACAGAATGTGGTTGAAATAACCACCCCCATGATTGCGTACCGCCGGTGACAGGGTGGAAACCTGAGCGAAGATCTCGCTCAGCGGGGTGGTTTCCAGTTCACTGCCTTTGATGGCGGAAAGGAATTTGTCGTAGTAGGTGCGGTGGTGCTTGCTGTAGTGTACTTCCATGGTTTTGGCGTCGATGTACGGTTCCAGCGCGTCGTAGTCGTAGGGCAGATCAGGGAACAAATGCGTCATAGTGAATCCTCCTAAAAGTTGAATTCACTTTAATGATAATAAATCTCATTATCAACTTGGTTTTTTGTGGGGGTATTTCACCCCACCACTAAAGGCAGCTCGATACATACTTTCAACCCGCCCAGTTGACTGCGGCTGGCGGTGATGCTGCCGCTGTGCTGGCGCACCGCACTTTCAGTGATCGCAAGCCCCAGTCCGGTGCCGCCCGAGTGACGATCACGAGCCGTCGAGACACGGTAAAATGGGCGAAAGATGTCCTGAAGTTCGCTGTCCGGCACGCCATCGCCATTGTCTTCGACCTGAATGCTCAGGATGTCGCCATGCTCACTCAACTGGACATCAACCTGATCCCGACCATAGTAAATCGCATTACGGATGATGTTTTCCACCGCGCTCATCAGCAGTTGTGGATTGCCGGAGATGTGACGATCAGGAATGGCGGAGAAAGTCAGGGTTTTACCCATTTGCTCGGCCTCAAACTGGCTGTCGCTCAGCAGCTCTTCCCACAGACTGGACAACGGCTGCACTTCGCGACTGAGGTGGCTGTCGGCCTGCATGCGCGACAGCTCGAGCAGTTCACCGATCATGGTTTCCAGCCGCTGGGCTTCGGTATCAATACGCTCCAGCTCCTGACTGTTGCCCTGTTTGCGCACCGCCAACGCGTTGGCCATCCGTAAGCGGGTTAAAGGAGAGCGCAACTCATGTGAGATATCCGACAGTAGACGCTGCTGACCGGAAATCATCTGGTTGACCGCTTCGACCATCTGGTTGAAGCTGGCGCCGGCCTGACGAAATTCTGAGGTGCCTTTTTCCAGCTTCGGGTCGACGACAAACTCGCCGCTGGCGACCCGGCGTGCGGCCAGTTCCAGTTTGCGTGCGGGTTGACTGAGCGCCCAGGCCAGCCACAGTAGCAGCGGCGTACTTACCGCCATGACTGCCAGCAGCAATTGGAACGGCTTATCGAATAGACGCAGCAGAAACGGCGGCGGCTCATTCCAGCGGAAACCGAAGTAGAGCCGCAGATCCTGATTGGCCAGAGTGATGGGGAGCGGGCCACCAATCATATAGCGGCCGTAGAGGCGCTGTTTAGGCGGTGAGTCCGGTTCAATACCGGTGACGAAGTTTTGCAGCGCCTTGAGTTTAAAATCGGTGTGACGGCGAGTTGTAAGGATAGTGCCGTCGGTATCGGACAGAAACAGGCGGGGCTTGGGATCGCGAGGGCCGCCTTCATGGGCGTCAAGGCGAAACAGAATCCGACTGAGATCGGTTTCGTTGGCAAAACGCTGCTCAACCCGATCGCGCGCCTGCTGCATGCGCTGCAGGTGGTCGGCGGGAATGTCACGCGCTTTGCGAGGGTCGAGGTGAGGCAGTGACAATACCGCGAGCAACACCAGAGCCATGGTGAACCAGAAAATCGCAAAGATCCGCCCGTACAGGCTGGTGATTTTCGGCAGACGCATCAGTCCTCCTCAACCAGCAGGTAACCGCGACCACGCAGGGTTTTGATGCGCGATTTGCCATCTTCGCGTTCTGGCAGTTTCTTTCGCAGGTTGGAGACATGCATATCAATGGCACGATCAAAGGGCGCAAGACGTTTTCCCAGCACATCCAGACTGAGGGCGTCTTTGGTCAGAGTCACCCCGGGGTTTTGCACTAAGTGCGTCAGCAGGGCGAATTCGGTGGTGGTCAGCTCGAGCAACTGACCGCTGCAGTAAGCTTCCTGGCGTCCGGGAAAGATTTCGATGTCCTGATAACACAGGCTGTCGCTGTGGCGGCCACTGGCTTTGTGCTGGGTGCGACGCAAGATGGCGCGGATCCGGGCCAGTAGCTCACGGTCGCTGAACGGTTTAGGCAGATAGTCATCGGCGCCGAGTTCCAGACCCACCACGCGATCAATTTCTTCGCCTTTGGCCGTCAGCATCAGCACCGGGGTTTCCCAATCGTGACGCAGACGTTTTAAGGTTTCCATACCGTTGAGTTTTGGCATCATCACATCCAGCAGGATCAAATCGATTTCCTCAGACAGCGCTGCCAGACCGGCTTCGCCGTCGTTGGCCTCCGAGACAGTGAAGCCTTCAAAGCTCAGGACTTCCTGCAGCAGACTGGTCAGCTCGGTATCGTCATCAATTAAAAGAATGTGCGCCATGGGTGTGCCTCTGTTATCTCGCTCTGGTCTTATATTACTGCGAAAAATGATTGGGTTTCAGCGCGATTTTCACTCTTTACGATTCTTTACGCTGGCTAAACGTTGCTTTACTCACCACGACGTATTCTACACTCAAGCGCTGCAGAGAGCGGCATGCATGAACAAGACTATCCTCAAGAGGGACTGATTATGAAAATGGCAAAGAAAATGATTCTGGCGGCGGTCGTTCTGCCACTGACTCTGGGCACCGCGAGTGCGTGGGCATTTGGTGGTAAAGGCGGCGAAGGTCATCACGGTGGTGAGTTCGGCAAATGTGCCTCTGACCGGGGCATTTTTAAAGAGCTGAATCTAACGGACGCGCAGAAGGACCAGCTCAAGACGATGCGTGAACAAGGGCGTCAGGAGATGCGAGCTAAGTTTGCCGGCAATAACGAAGCACGTCAGGCTGAAATGCAGGCGTACCATGCTCAGGTCCAGCAATTGCTGCTGGCCGACAATTTTGATCAGGCACAAGCCAACACACTGGCCAAACAGATGGTCGAAAAGCAAACTGAGCGCCGGGTACAAATGATGGCCCGTCAGCACAAGATGCTGAGTGTGTTGACGCCGGAGCAGAAAACCCAGTACGCGGAACTGAAACAAGAGCGTATGCAGGAGTGTCAGGCGAAAATGCACGAGCGGATGCAAAAGCGTGCCGAGCAAAAATAACGCGATACCGACCTCAAAAAGGCAGCTTAAGGCTGCCTTTTTTGTTTCACAATGAGCACGTTATACTTGATAGATTATTCTGGTTATTGTGAACACGTTATGAAGAAAGACTATGCGCGCCTGGTGACCCTGGCGGCCTGGACTGCGGCGATGGTCGCGACCTTGTTACTGATCGTGAAAATCTTTGCCTGGTGGGTGACCGGTTCTGTCAGTTTGCTGGCGTCACTGATCGACTCGCTGCTGGACATTGCGGCGTCGGTGGTCAACCTGATCGTGGTGCGCTATGCAGTGCAGCCGGCCGATCGCGAGCACACCTTTGGCCATGGCAAAGCCGAATCGCTGGCCGCACTGGCGCAGGCGATGTTCATTTCCGGCTCAGCCTGTTTTCTGATCCTCAATGGGGTGGACCGCTTCTTTCGCCCGCACGAACTGACCTCACCGGAATACGGGGTGTACGTCAGCCTGTTTGCCATTGTGGTGACGTTTGCGCTGGTGCGTTTTCAGCAGTACGTGGTGCGCAAGACCGGCAGCCAGGCGATTGCTGCCGACTCGCTGCATTACCAGTCGGATCTCTACATGAACATCGCGATCATGGTGGCGTTGGGGTTGAGCTGGTTTGGCCTGAAACAGGCGGATGCGGTGTTTGCGGTCGGGATCGGGATCTACATTCTCTACAGTGCATTCCGGATGATCACCGAAGCAACTCAGATCCTGCTTGATCGACAGTTGCCGGAGGAAGAGCTGGAGCAGATCCGCTTGTCCTGCCTTGAAGTGGACGGCGTGTTGGGTGTACATCAGTTGCGAACCCGGATGTCCGGGCCAGTGCGATTTATCCAGTTGCACCTGGAACTGGAGGACCAGATTCCGTTGATTGAAGCACATCGTATTTCTGACGAAGCGGAAGAAAAATTGTTACAGCTTTTTCCTGAAGCGGACGTCTTAATTCATCAGGATCCTTTCTCGGTTGTGTTTGGTCCGGAGCGGGCGCAAAAACGTGAAGACTTCTAGTAGCACGAGGTTTACGCGACAAACCGACAGTTCTTGGCTATCTTTTCTGCTGCGGAAGAAATAAACCTGATTCTGATGTGCATCAACAAAGTGTTCGCACAAAGCTGTAATACTTTTACATAAGTAGAAAACTTACATGATTTCGTGCAAATAACAGTAGTATTCCTTTGCGGTAAAGGTAACATAAAGCACAGTTTCTGAGGGTGGCTCAGTCGGGCGGCCTGAATCAAAATTTGATATTAAATTCCCAAAAATCGAGGGTGAGCATGATTAAGAAGATCGGTGTACTAACAAGTGGCGGTGACGCACCTGGTATGAACGCTGCGGTTCGTGGCGTGGTTCGCACGGCACTATCTGAAGGTCTGGAAGTATACGGTGTATACGACGGCTACCTGGGTCTTTATGAAGATCGTATCGTCAAGTTGGATCGTTCGAGCGTATCGGATGTGATCAACAAAGGCGGTACGTTCCTGGGCTCTGCTCGTTTCCCTGAGTTCAAAGACGTTGCGGTACGTGAGAAAGCGATTGAGAACCTGAAGAAACACGGCATTGATGCGCTGGTGGTGATTGGTGGAGACGGTTCGTATATGGGGGCGAAAAAGCTGACTGAAATGGGGTACCCATGTATCGGTCTGCCGGGCACCATTGACAACGACATTGCGGGAACAGATTACACCATCGGTTACCTGACGGCACTCAACACAGTGATCGACGCGATTGACCGTCTGCGTGACACGTCGTCTTCGCACCAGCGTATTTCTATCGTGGAAATCATGGGCCGTCACTGTGGTGACCTGACCTTGATGTCGGCGATTGCGGGCGGATGTGAATACATCATCACCCCGGAAACCGGTCTGGATATGGATAAGCTGATCAACAACATTCAAGATGGTATCGCCAAAGGCAAAAAGCATGCGATCATCGCACTGACTGAGCTGATGATGGATGCGAACGAGCTGGCGAAAGAGATTGAAACGGCGACTGGGCGTGAAACCCGAGCTACTGTACTGGGTCACATCCAGCGCGGTGGTCGTCCAACTGCATTTGACCGTGTACTGGCATCTCGCATGGGTAACTTTGCGGTTCACCTGCTGCTGGACGGACACGGCGGCCGCTGTGTTGGTATCCAGAAAGAACAACTGGTGCACCACGACATCATCGATGCGATTGAGAACATGAAGCGTCCGGTACGTGAAGATTTGTACCAGGTGGCGAACGAACTGTTCTAAGCACCGACTCATCGAGATGAAAAAAACCACCCGTCTGGGTGGTTTTTTTATGCTATCTACGTCTCGCTGCTGTGGCGTGGTGGTACTTTACGACTGCGAAAGCGCTGATGGACGCCGCGGCGCAGCGCCTGAAAATGGTTTTCGGCTTTGTCGACGCCGAGCAGCACACTCAGGGCCAGCACAGTGATCAGGATCGACTGCTGCCAGTAACCCAGGCCGATCATCATCCCCAGCGCGGCCAGTACCCAGATCACCGCCGCAGAAGTAACACCGTGGATTTTTCCGTCCATGGTCATCATGACGCCTGCACCGAGAAAGCCGACCCCTGTGATGATCTGGCCGAGTACCCGGGCCTGATCTAAGGTGTTGGGCGAGAGCGTGACCGCCATCGACATGAACAGATAGGTACCGGCGATGACCAGAATCGAGGTGCGGATACCGACGGGCTTCCCCCGGGTCTGCCGCTCGGCGCCGATCAGAGCGCCGTTTAGGGCACAGCAGAACAGGGCCAGCCAGCTAAAGGGCCCCAGGTCAAAAAATGGCGCGATGGAAATTGGCATATTGGCCTCCCAAAAGCGCGGAGTATGCAAAGATTCACGGCCGGGTGCGAACAAATGTTTTTAATCGACACGAACAGGTTTGTTGGTGTTATTCCAGATGCAAATCAAGTGGCGTTTTGCTTGCCCGGCCGCCGATTTCCCGTGTCAGGGTCGGGACTAAATAGCCGGATACCCGTGCAATCAGACCGGCCATCAGTGCGCGGGCGTCGTCATCGGAAACAAAAAAGTGGGCCGCGCCCTGAACTTTGTCCAGGACATGCAGGTAGTAAGGCAGAACACCGGCATCAAACAGGGCTTCGCTGAGAGCAACCTGACTATCGACGTTGTCGTTGACGCCTTTGAGCAGAACACTCTGGTTGAGCAGTGTTACACCGGCGACTTTGAGCTTGCGCAGGGCGTTCCCCAGATCGTCATCAATCTCTTGGGCATGATTGATGTGCGTCACCAGCACCACCTGCAGACGGCTGGTGGCCAGCAACTGACACAAGGTGTCGGTAACCCGGGCTGGGATCACCACCGGCAATCGGGTGTGGATCCGCAGCCGTTTGATGTGGCGGATGTCGGCGAGGTGCTCCACCAGCCAGGTCAGCTCATGATCTTTGGCCATCAGAGGGTCGCCCCCAGACAGGATCACTTCGTTCAGCTGGGGCTGTGCGGCGATGTAATCCAGACTCTGCTGCCACACCGATTTATTGCCCTTGTTGTCCTGATAAGGGAAGTGGCGGCGGAAACAGTAGCGGCAGTTGATCGCGCAGCCGCCTTTGACGATCATTAGCGCGCGGTTACGGTATTTATGCAGCAGGCCGGGGACGGCGTTGTTTTGCTCATCCAGCGGATCAGTCGAATACCCCGGCTGCACGTCAAACTCTTCAGACAGCGGCAGGACCTGACGCAAAAGCGGGTCGTGAGGATTGCCTTTTTCCATTCGATCGACAAAACTTTGTGGCACACGCTGTGCGAAGAGCGTTTTTGCGTCAAATCCGTGTTGCCAAGGTGATGGGTCGATTTCAAGTTGCTTCAGGAGCTGGAGCGGATCCGAGATCGCGTTTGCCAGCTGTTTGAGCCAGTTTTGCTCAACAGAATCAACTTTTCGGGTTATTATGTGCGGCATTAAATTTAACTCGAAGAATGGTAAGAGGAAAAAATGGCTACAGTTAGCACGAATGAATTTAAAGGCGGTCTTAAAATTATGCTTGATAATGAGCCTTGTGTCATTCTCGAAAACGAGTATGTCAAACCGGGCAAAGGTCAGGCATTCAACCGTGTAAAAATCCGTAAACTGCTTTCTGGTAAAGTTCTGGAGAAAACCTTTAAGTCTGGCGATTCTGTTGAAACCGCTGACGTAATGGATATCGATCTGGACTACCTGTACAACGACGGTGAATTCTACCACTTCATGAACAACGAAACGTTCGAGCAAATCGCAGCAGACATGAAAGCGGTGGGCGACAACGCGAAGTGGTTGGTGGAAAACAACACGTGTATGCTGACTCTGTGGAACGGTAACCCGATTGCAGTGACGCCGCCAAACTTTGTTGAACTGGAAGTGGTTGAAACGGATCCGGGCCTGAAAGGCGATACACAGGGTACCGGTGGTAAACCAGCGACACTGACCACAGGCGCGGTTGTACGCGTTCCGCTGTTCATTCAGATCGGCGAAGTGATCAAAGTGGACACACGCTCTGCGGAATACGTGGGTCGCGTGAAGTAATCCCGCTAGGATTTGGAAAAAAGGTCACTTCGGTGGCCTTTTTTGCGTTTTGCGGCGGATTCATTGATGTGCCACAATCTTCACTACCTCTTAGGGCATTATGATAAGGTCCATGAAACAGTCATTACGTATCTGGCTTGATGCCGCCCGGCCAAAAACTTTGCCACTGGCGCTGGTCTCTATTCTGACCGGCAGTGTGCTGGCGTTTTCTTTTGGTCAGTTTTCTCTTCCGGTCGCATTGTTGGCGTTTGTCACCGCGACCTTATTACAGATTTTGTCAAACCTGGCGAACGATTACGGTGATGCGGTCAAAGGCACCGACAACGATAAGCGCCTGGGGCCCATGCGGGCGATTCAATCCGGGGCGGTGTCACTGGCGTCGATGCGTCAGGCGATCGGCATCAATATTGTGCTGACCATCATCGCGGGTCTGGCGTTGGTGCTCTACGCGCTTGACAGCTTGCACAGTATTCTGGCCTTTATTGCACTCGGTTTGCTGGCGATTTTGGCCGCGATTGCTTATACCGTGGGCAACAAACCCTATGGCTATGTGGGACTGGGTGACATCTCCGTGTTCATCTTTTTCGGTTTGCTGGGGGTTGCCGGTACTTATTTCCTCCACACCGGACGCATTGACGCGGCGCTGAGTCTGCCAGCAGTCGGCTGCGGTTTGCTGGCGGTTGCTGTGCTTAATATTAACAACATGCGTGATATTGAAAACGATCTGGCGTGTGGTAAGCGCACCGTGGCGGTGCGTCTTGGGCAGACCCGGGCCAAGCAGTATCACTTTGTGTTGTTGGGGGGCGCGGTGCTGGCTTTTGCGCTTTATCTGGGCTTACAACCGGCTCCGGTGTGGATCAGCTTACCGTTTCTGCTCAGCCTGATCGTAACCTACAAACACGGCAAAGCGGTCTGGCACGCGGATCAACCGGCTCAGATTGCACCAATGATGCCAGTGGTCGTTAAGTGCTCTCTGGTGACTAACCTGTTGTTTGCAGGAGTGGTTATAGCTCAAACAATCACGAGTTAATTGCGGGTTGTCATTGCATTGACTTAATGACCAGATATACTCGGAAGTAATTACTATCAGTAAGAGAAGACATGCTATGGAATACAATACCTCAGCGTTATGCGATATCTATCTGGATCAGGTGGATGTTGTCGAACCTATGTTCAGCAACTTCGGCGGCAGTGCGTCTTTTGCCGGTCAGATTACGACGGTTAAGTGTTTCGAAGACAACGGTATGATCCGCGAAGTCCTTGAGCAGGACGGGTTGGGCCGGGTGCTGCTGATTGATGGTGGGGGCTCATTGCGCCGGGCGTTGATTGACGCAGAGCTGGCTTCTCTGGCTGAAGAGAACGAATGGGAAGGTATCGTCGTGTACGGCTGTGTGCGAGAAGTGGACGAACTTGAAGACATGAGCATCGGCATTCAGGCGCTGGCGTCGATTCCGGTCGGAGCAGTGCAGCAAGGCATCGGTGAAGTCGATGTTGCGGTCAATTTCGGCGGCGTCACTTTCCTGCCGGAAGATTATCTGTATGCCGACAACACTGGCGTTATCCTCTCTCAAGAGCCGCTGGATATTGAAATCGAGCGCGACGAAGAAGAAGAACTGGAAGTGCTGTAACGACCACCATTTCTGAAAAGAAAACCGACCGGAGGTCGGTTTTTTTATGTCTGTGGTTCGCTCGAACGCAGTGAATGGTGTTGTCGACGCAGGCGCAGCGCGTAAAGATAACCAAATAAGCCACCGAGGATGTTGCCCAGCGCAATGCCGCCAAACAGGCCTTCAACGTCATGGAGCTGACTACCCAGCCAGGCTGACGGCAGGGTAAATACGAACAGACGCATAAAGCTCCACTGGAAAGCATTGAGCGGTTTGTGCAACGCATTCAATCCGGACACCAGCATCATCACGGTACCCTGAAAACCATAACTGAATGGCACCACCAACAAGTAGTGCCACAGCAGATCGCGCACCGTTTGCTCCTGAGAAAACAACGCCGCCAGAGGAACACTGAGCGGCACCATGGCGAGAAACACCAAAAACTGAAACGCGATTGAAAAGCGCATGCTCAGAAACAGACCACCAAAGCTGCGCTGCGGATTCCCGGCGCCGAAGTTTTGCGCCATAAACGGCGTCAAAGCTGAGGTCAGGGACATCAGAACCAGGATCAAAATTGACTCAATGCGTTGCGCGGCGCCATACGCGGCAACGGCGGCGGTGCCGTGTGAGGCCAGCAGCATCATCAGGACCGCACCGGCCAGTGGGTTCATGGCATTGGACAGCGCTGCGGGGGTACCGATTTTGAGGATTTGTTGCCAGTCGGGCAGCAGCCGAGACAGGCTGGGCATCGCCAGTAGCTTCTCGCGTTGCAGCAAGATATACAACGAGCCAATTAAGGCACCGAGCCAGCTCATCGCGCTGGCAATAGCGGCGCCGCGAATGCCCAGCTCCGGAAAAGGCCCGTAGCCAAAGATCAACAGAGGGTCGAGAATGCCGTTGATCAAACCAGCCAGCATCATGATCTTCGCTGGGGTTTTAGTGTCGCCAGTGGCGCGGATCACGCTGTTGCCCGCCATCGGGATCACCAGCAGTGGGATGGTTAGATACCAGATGTCCATATACTGGTGGATCAAGGGCAGAAGGGTTTCATCGGCGCCAAGGGCCAGAAACAACGGGTCGATGCTCACCAGTCCCAGAGCGGACGCCAGCATTACCAGCACTACCGCCAGTAACAGACCATGGCTGGCAACCCGAGCGGCATGTTTGGTATCCCCCTGACCGAGCAAACGGCCGATACTGGTAGACAGTCCCATACCGATGCCCATGGTGATGCAGTTCACCGCGAACGTGACCGGGAAAGTAAAACTGATCGCAGCCAGCGCCTGGGTACCGAGCAGGGAAATAAAGAACGTGTCCACCAGGTTAAACATCAGGATCGCCACCATGCCGAAGATCATCGGTACGGTCATTTGACGCAGCACATCGGGAATGGGGGCCGTGAGCAGGCCGTGTTTATCGTGCATAGGTGGTACAGCAGCTGGAGAAAAAAGCTAGGATACTCGCAACCTGTGTCGGAGACAAACCAGAAACAAAAAAGGCCGGCAAATGCCGGCCTTCTCTATTCGAACTTGGTTCGAATCGCGCTTACGCTTTGGCTTTTGCCGCAGCTTTGGCGATTGCTGCAAAGCTTTTCGCGTCCAGAGATGCGCCGCCAACCAGGGCACCGTCGATGTCTGGCTGTGCAAAGTAAGCTTCTGCGTTTTCTGGTTTCACGCTGCCGCCGTACTGGATGATGACTTGTTCTGCAACCGCTGCATCTTTAACGGCGATCAGAGCACGGATAGACGCGTGAATGCGTTGTGCATCGTCAGCTGTTGCGGCTTTACCAGTACCGATTGCCCAGATTGGTTCGTAAGCGATGATGGCGCCGTTCAGAGCGTCAACGCCGTAGGCGTCGATCACTGCATTGATTTGACGTGCACATACGGCTTCGGTTTCGCCCGCTTCGTTTTGTGCTTCCGTTTCACCGATACAGAATACCGGCGTTAGGCCGTTTTCTTTCAGGAACGCGAATTTCTGAGCAACAAACTCGTCTGATTCTTTGTGGTAATCACGACGCTCAGAGTGGCCGATGATGATGTGAGAAGCACCGAAATCTTTCAGCATGGCTGGAGACATGTCGCCCGTGTACGCGCCACTGTTGTGCAGGTCAGTGTTCTGTGCACCCAGGATCATTTTGTTGCCGCCTTCTGCGATCAGACGCTCAGCCAGATCCAGGTACAGTGCGGGTGGAGCAACCGCTACGTCAACGCCAGTCACGCCTTCAAGTTCCGCATTCAGACCAGTCAGCAGTTCAGTGACCATTGCTTTACTGCCATTCAGTTTCCAGTTACCCATCACTACAGGACGACGCATAGGAATATCTCCCTTATCTTTAATGTAAAAAGTGTATGAATGTAAAAAATCAACGTAATTGCGAAAGAATATAACAGAATAAATCGGCCAGATCATGATTCCAGTCATGTCTTTATGGAATGTCGCGACCGCTTGCGAGTGATCTGGTAAACAGAATCATAGTGCAGTGCTCGGATTTTGCCGCCCGACTTGCTATTACTGAGGCTTGGTTTACGACAATACTTTGCGAAATAACAGTAAGGAAGCACAATGCCCAACCTTGTCATGGAATACTCAAACTCAGTGGAAGAGCGCGTCAATATTCCCGGATTGCTGGACGATTTACATCAGGTCGCGTTGAAAAGCGGTTTGTTTGAGCTAGCGTCCGTCAAATCCCGCGCCGTGCGCATCAATGACTGGTTGATTGGTGAAGAAGGGGACAGTGTTGATTTTATCCACCTCAGTTTTGAGCTCTTGGCAGGGCGTACTGAAGAGCAGAAACGTGACTTGTCCCGCCAATTGATCGATACCCTGCAAAGGCAAGCCAGCCATGTTCGTAGTCTGACGGTGAATATTCGTGATATGGATAAAGCCTGTTTTCAGAAAGTGGTAAACTAAACCGTTGCTTCTGGAGATACGATTTCCGGGGCGTGAATATTCTGCAGGTGAAAACGATGTCGATACAACAATTGTTATTTTCTTTCCAGGGCCGGGTGGGGCGTCAGACTTACTGGCTGTGGAATCTGGCGTATTACGCCGCGATTGTGCTGTTTGCTGCCGCGGTCAATAAACTGTTTCCCGGCATCGCGCATCTGGTGTTGCCGGTGTTTTTGTTGCTGGTGCTGATCCCGGATCTGGCGATCACTGCGAAACGCTGGCATGACCGGGACAAATCAAGCTGGTGGTTGCTGTTGAACGTGCCGCTGGTGGTGGCGCGTCTGGCGGTGCCGGTCGGCGAGCCGACTCAGATGGCGCAGCCGGATTTATGGCAGACGCTGATTTCTCTGGCGTCGCTGCTGTGCGGTGCCTGGATCCTGGTCGAGTGTGGTTTTTTGCGCGGCAGTGACGGGGACAACCGTTACGGCAGAGCGCCGCATTGAGAACAACAAGCCCGGTCGTGCCCGGGCTTGGTTTTATTTACGCAGCAGGATTTCTTCTACGGTATGATTCGCGCCTTTGCGCAGAATAAGCTGCGCCCGCTCTTTGGTGGGTAAGATATTTTGCTGCAGGTTAATGCCGTTGATCGATTGCCAGATGTTCCGTGCTTTGTCGACCGCTTCCTGTTCGGTTAATTGAGTATAGTGACTGAAGTAGGAGCCGGGTTTGGTAAATGCGCCCTGGCGGAATTTCAAAAAGCGTTCAACGTACCATTTTTGGATCAGCTCGCTTTCGGCATCGACGTAGAGCGAGAAATCGAGAAAATCGGAAATAAACACCCGGTGGGGGTCGTGGGGATAGTCCATCCCACTTTGCAGGACGTTTAGCCCTTCGATGATCAGTACGTCTGGCTGGTCGACCACTTTCACTTCATCAGTAATGTCATACGTCAGGTGTGAATAGACAGGGGCAATCACATTCGGCTTGCCGGCCTTAACGTCGGAAACGAACTGCACCAGACGTTTCATGTCGTACGATTCCGGGAAGCCCTTTTTCTTCATAATCCCGCGCTCCAACAACACCCGGTTCGGATGGAGGAATCCATCGGTGGTGATCAGCTCGACCTTCGGGTGGTTTTCCCAGCGAGACAACAGCGCTTTGAGCAAACGGGCTGTCGTGCTTTTACCGACAGCAACACTGCCAGCAATGCCGATCACGAACGGCGGAGCGACATGGGTGTTCCCCAGAAACTGGTTCAGCACAGTATTGCGGCTTTGGCGGGCGGCGACGTACAAATTGAGCAGACGCGACAACGGCAAATAGATTTCGACAGCCTCTTTCATGGTCAGGTTTTCGTTGATGCCCTGCAGCTCTTTCAAGTCGTCTTCAGAAAGCGTCATAGGAACAGAGTTACGTCGTTCTGCCCATTGATGACGGCTGAAAGAAAGATAAGGACTCATAAGCTACTCTGTCGAAATCGAAATAATAAGAGGAGCGAACATACAACAAGGAGCCGATAATGCAAACGACTTAGGCTGCAGAAATGCCTTAAAAGACGAAATTTGCGTGAAAAATCAGCAAACACGCTGATTTTTGGCAAAATCCACAATTTTTTCGCTTTTGCTCTTGCAACCCTGAAAATCATTCAATAGAATGCGCACCACTTATGCCGACTTAGCTCAGTAGGTAGAGCAACTGACTTGTAATCAGTAGGTCACCAGTTCGATTCCGGTAGTCGGCACCATTCTCTCCTTTATAGTCGTGAGAATGGCGAAAATTTGGAGGGGTTCCCGAGTGGCCAAAGGGAGCAGACTGTAAATCTGCCGGCACTGCCTTCGATGGTTCGAATCCGTCCCCCTCCACCATATTCCAAAGGAAATAGCTCTCAGAGTTACGTGTTGCGGGCATCGTATAATGGCTATTACCTCAGCCTTCCAAGCTGATGATGCGGGTTCGATTCCCGCTGCCCGCTCCACTCAATTTAGAGTGCTGATATAGCTCAGGTGGTAGAGCGCATCCTTGGTAAGGATGAGGTCGGCAGTTCGAGTCTGCCTATCAGCACCAGCTCTAAGCAAAGTTTTCCTTTTGATATATACTTTATTACCAATAATTTTTGGTTGCGTGGTCATTCAAGCCACCTAAATCCGTACCTAGAGGGACAACTCA
>NZ_BATJ01000025.1 GCF_000467125.1 Vibrio proteolyticus NBRC 13287
CCCGCTTCCTGTGATGAATGTGACGCCCGAGTCGCTCTCACGCGTTTCGAGCTGGAATCCTTCGAAACCCCCAGTGGTGAAGGTTGAGGTTGGTTGTGTATCGATAATTATTTTTTCTTTGTTAGGCCCCATTCTTGAAAGAGTTCTATTAGCCTAATCTCTGTGTTGTTTCTGTCGGCTCCGAAACCCTAGCCACTGTCATACTGGAGGGCTTGGCTCGAGTGTCCGTGACTCACTCCAAGACGAGTCAGACATAACCAGAATTTACATACGGAAGGTGTTCGGGTTCGATAAGACTTATGTTTGGCGGACCAAGTGTGTGGAGACTGGTGAGCTAGCAAAGCACCTTCTCTAATAGGAAAGAACGCTCGCTGTATACTAGGCCGTGTGAGGAAGCAGCTGTACAGGAGAATGAGTAAAGAAAAAGCCGCGACAGGGTCAGCGGCTTTTTGCGTCAGAGTACCGGTTAAGTGTGTTTCGCTAGCGTCAGTGCTTTGCGGGTGACTTCATGAGCGGCTTTGTTCAGGCTTTGCTTTTCAAGAGCATCAGCCAGATACGCATAATCCGAGACATTAGAGCGATGTGATAACGCGGCTTCCAAATGAGTCTGGGCCTCTTTCCATTTTTGATCTCGCAGATACAACTGTCCGAGCGCACTGTGCGCTTCCGCGTTGGTGGCCTCCCTACGTAAAGCATCTTGCAAGAATACTTCGACTGGGTGGCGATCGGTCAGGTTCATTTCTGGGATCAGGGCATACAGTTCAGGTATCGATTGTTTCTTCAATGCTTCTTTGACCACAGTGAATGCTTCGTAATCGGCTTTGCGTGCGATTAACTGACGGGCAAAACAATGCACTAAGTGGGTATCGTTTTTCAGTTTACGGGACAAACTGTTCCAGTGCTGAATGAGTCCCTCACTGCCTTTTTGCTCGGCGATATCACGCAACAGGCCGCATTGGGCTTTCTGACTCAATTCATCATGCTCTGATTGTGTGATCAGTTTGGCTTTGACCAGGCTAGGCAGAAGCTCAATCAACGGCTGCCATAACTTGAGTTCTAAATAGACTCCCTTTAACAGGTCGATAATCACGCTGTTGGTTGGGTACTGACCTTTGAGCGTCGACAGCGTGTCGAATGCTTCTGCATATTGCTTGGTGCGGATTTGCTGTTTCGCTTTAGTCAGTTCAACCGCCAGTTTTGCGTCTTCTTGTTGCCCGGCCAGTGCCAGATACTCATCCCGCTTTTGGGTATCGCCTTGGCCCAGAGCGGCTTCCGAGGCGACCAGGTAGCACAGCAGCGGCATGTCGTGATGATTGGCCCAGCGCGTCACTTTTTTCTCGGCGGCTTTAAAGTCCCCTTCCAGAAGTTTGATGATGCCCTCATTGGTGTAACGGCGGGAGCGACGCTGCTTACGTACATTAAACCAGTTCCAGGTGACGGAGCTGGCGTACAAGGCTTTCTTGATCGTGTACTCAAGTGCAAAAAGTGCGGCCAGTGCCGTGATGATAAAGATCACCAGTGTGGTCACGCTCATTTCTATGGTTTTGTCGGCGATGGAGATGAGGACGTATCCCTGCTGACCGGAGTATTGAGTGCCGACGAACAGGCCCGCTCCCAAAACAACAAAGAGAAATATTATCCGGAACATTATTTCTCCTCCGTGATCAATGTGGTTACTTCACGACGCAGTCGCTCTGTGATTACACGGTTCAGAATATCTTGAGTTTCCAGCTCGACTGGATACTCGACCTGGATCTCTTGTTTACCCAGCTGTTCCAGCACAGCGTTAAAATCCCGGACGCCTTTATCTTTTTGGTTCAGGTAGTTGCCGGACCACTCCAGGGCAGTGGACAAAGCGGAGGTGTACACTGGCTGTTGTTCCTGATACACCGCGCGGATCGCGGTTTCCAGTTTGGCTTTGATGTTTTCTTTGAGGTAAAAATCCTGCTCAGGCGTCAGCAACGGAACGACATTACCATCGCGGGTACGGAAAGTGATGAAGTTTTCACTGAAGTCTTTCAGCGAGGTCATCAGATTGGTCTGCCAATCATTGATGTCATCCGAAACTGGCTGTTCGTCTGCGTGGGCTTCTTTCGGCAAAAGCGCGTTCGCCAAGGGCAGGCGGTCAACTTTTTGTTGCAGTGCCGTGATGCGCAACACCAGTCCGTCACGATCGACCAGCGGAATCGATTTAAGATCCGTGATGTCGTTGGCCATGGCTTTGCGCAGCGGTACCAGGCTTGGATCGTTGAGCGCCGCAATACGTTGATCGGCACTTTCCATCAAACGAGTTGCGGTCTCCGCATCGTGCTCAAGAAACAGTTTACGACCGGCCAGTTTGACCAAGTAATTGGCTTCCGCCAGCAGCCAGTCATTCGGGCGGCGACCTTTCACATCGGCAATCGCCAGTTGCAGGCTTTCAATGCTTTTTTGTTGCTGGGTCAGTACGGTTTCCGCACGATGGGTGATTTCGGTTGCCTTTTTAACCGTTTGTTGCTCCATGCTGTCCAGATCGGATTGCATTGCTGTTTGGGCTTGAGCTAACTGGGTCTGCAGGGCTGAAATCTGTGCCTGATATGCTGCGTCTTTCTGGCTGGCGTGGTACGCCAGACCACCGCTGAGGGCAATGGAAATCACAATCGCAACAATGCCAAGTTTCACGCCGCGTTTGGCTTGTTTTTCCGCATTAGACGTTGATTTGCCCGGTTCTGATGCGGCGTCAGAGCGGGAGGATTGTGATGCTTGAGCGGGTTTGGCTGGCTGAGCATTGTCCTTATTCTCGGCTTTGCTTTCAGGCGATGTGGTGTCAGCGCCTGAAGTCGGGGATGTTTTCTCTTCAGGGTCAATGTGCTCATTGTTATTTTTGCTTGTCATTGCGTATGTCCTGTTATGTGAGCTGGAGAGCTTTCATTATTTCATTGTTTGATGCGCCACCGACATTGACGACGTGGCGAAAGCCAAGCTGATGTGCTTGTGTGCAGATCCTTGCACTCGGCACCAGCAAGCGTTGTTTCTGCACCCACGGCTGTATCGCCGCGGGAAGTTGCGCAAATAGAAAACGGAGTTGTTCGGCACTGGTCACGACCAGCGTATCTACCTGTTGCGCTTGCCAGTCGGCGACGCTGCGTTTGGCGTCGAAGACCAGGTTGTGTCGCTGGTATGCTTCCAGGTAGTGAACATGGGCCCCTCTGGCGGTGAGGGTATCGTAAATTAACTCACGTCCCCCGTTGCCGCGCAAAATCAGTATTTTCTTATCCTGCACTTGTTGCAACTGCGGCAGTTGCAATAAGTGCTCGCTGTCACTGACGTCCGGGTAGTGTACTTTTTGTTGCGTGGCTTTGCTTAAAACGTGCGCAGTTTTTTGACCAACGGCAAGGTATAGGGTGTCGGTCGGCCAGGGGTATTGGTTTTGAGACAGTGTCAGGCTGGCAAAATGCGCGGCGTGTTGGCTCACCGCAATGAGGATGTCGCTATGAGGAAGACGCGCGCACAACTCACTTAGTTCGCGTCCGGGATCAATGCTGATTAAAGGATGATAAATCGCTGGCTGGCCGACCTGAGCCAGTTGTTGGCAGAGCTGTTGCCCCGCTGGCGCGGGGCGGGTGACCAACACCGTCATGGTTTACTCGTGATCCTCATACAAGCGGGTCAGAATGACTTTCGCTCCTTGATCAAGCAACTGCTGCGCCAGTGTGATGCCGAGTTGTTCCGCCTGCTGGCGATGCCCGCGTATTTCACCGCGTATAATTTGGGAGCCGTCTGGCTCACCCACCAGAGCGCGGAGCCAGAGCTCATCGCCATCGAGCAGCGCATAGCTGCCGATCGGTACCTGACATCCGCCTTCCAGCGTCAGGTTCATGGCCCGTTCGCACTTGACCCGGTCAGCGGTGTCTGGGTGGTTGAGCGGTGCCAGAAGGGTCAGCAGACGCTCGTCATCCAGACGGCATTCGATACCAACGGCGCCCTGGCCGACGGCTGGCAAAGATTGTTCTGGTTCAATAAAGCTCCGAATGCGTGACTCCAATTCGAGACGCTTTAAACCGGCCGCGGCCAAGATGATGGCGTCGTATTCGCCTGCATCGAGTTTACCCAGCCGTGTGCCCACGTTACCACGCAGCTCTTTGATCACTAGATCGGGGCGATACTCTTTTAACTGACATTGACGGCGCAGACTGCAGGTGCCGACAACGGCGCCTTGCGGCAGATCATCGACATTGTGGTAAGTATTGGAGACAAAGGCATCACGTGGGTCTTCACGCTCACAGATGGTGACCAGTCCCAAGCCGGGTGGAAAGTCGACCGGAACGTCTTTCATCGAATGCACGGCCAGATCGGCACGCCCTTCCAGCATCGCGACCTCAAGCTCTTTAACGAACAGGCCTTTACCACCGACTTTGGCCAGTGGTGTATCCAGAATCACGTCACCTTTGGTCACCATGGTGACCAACTCCACCTCCAGGCCCGGGTGAGCGGCTTGCAGGGCGTCTTTAACAAAGTGAGCCTGCCATAAAGCGAGAGGACTTTTTCGCGTGGCGATTCGGATAGGAGTGGACTGTGTCATGGGTATCCTGTTGTTCGGTGTATAATGCTCTAATCCTACCATTCCCTGTGGGAAAGTCTCATCTCTAGATCGCGAGGCGGACAAATTGACATGTAAGCCAGGCTGCATCGGCAAAAGAATGTGATTAAAGTCTCAACTCGGCGACGTGTGATTATCAGATCGATCAGTTGCGTACCACACTATGTCGAAATCCAATATGACAGAGACGTTTCAACGTCAGACGAGCGCAAGAGTTCGTTCATTTCTTTACCAATCGAAATAAAAGTGTTAGATTGATCACGTTTTGTCGGTGCGATAGAATAAAAGTTAAACAGAGCACCTTAAAGAATTGAAACCAAGGACTTGACCTTGAAGGCGTACACCCAGACCCTGATCCAGCGTTTAGACAAACTGAACCAGCAACGCAGTGAGCGTGCGCTGGCTCTTATGGACGTGCAAAGTCAGCGTGTCTTCCACCTGATCCCGGTCCTGTTTCATTTCAATCATCCCATTCTTCCCGGTTACCATCACGATGACGTCCCACGCGGGGTGTTCGGCATGGCGTTCAATGACGTGCAGCAGCAATTCATTGAAGAAACCGAACTGACGATCGGTCAGTCTCTCAACTCCCCAGCGCAACATGACATTCTCGGTCTTTATACCATGGGCAGTACGTCTTCGATCGGACAGAGCACATCGAGTGATCTGGACATCTGGGTGTGCATTTCACCGACGATGGGCAAAGACGCGCGTGAGGTGCTGATCCGTAAATGCCTTCTGATCACGGAGTGGGCTAAAAGTCAGGGGGTGGAAGCCAACTTTTTCCTGATGGATGAGACGCGTTTTCGCACCAATCAGTCGGAAGAGATGACGGGGGATAACTGCGGCTCGTCACAACATTTGCTGTTGCTGGACGAATTCTACCGCAGCGCGGTACGTCTGGCGGGCCAGCGCCTGCTGTGGCAAATTGTGCCGCCGGAAATGGAAGAGTGCTACGACGAATACGTTGCCAACCTGTGTCGCGAAGATCACATCGACTGCAGTGAATGGATCGACTTCGGTAAACTCAACTGCATTCCGGCTGAAGAGTATTTCGGCGCGAACTTGTGGCAGTTGTACAAAAGTATCGACTCGCCCTACAAGTCGGTGTTGAAAGCGATTCTGCTTGAAGCGTATTCGTGGGAGTACCCGCACACTCAGTTATTGTGTATTGATACCAAGCGCCGTTTCTTTGCGCATGAGCCGGATCTCTATGGTATGGATGCGTACTATCTGATGCTGGAAAAAGTGACCCGCTATCTGGAACGTATTCAGGATGAAACCCGGCTGGATCTGGTGCGGCGCTGTTTTTATCTCAAAACCCACGAAAAATTGTCGCGTGAGCCGGGTGCCGGTTCTGTGCCCTGGCGCCGTGCGGCACTGAGTGACATGATCAGTCGTTGGAATTGGGATGCCAACACACTGGTGGAGCTGGATAATCGCCGCAACTGGAAAGTAGAACAGGTCAAAATAATGCATCATCAGTTGCTGGATGCACTGATGCTCAGCTATCGTAACCTGATCCAGTTTGCCCGTCGCAATGACATTACCTCGGCTATCAGTCCTCAGGACATCAGTATTCTGGCGCGTAAGCTGTACGCGGCGTTTGAGGTGCTGCCGGGCAAAGTGACGCTGCTCAATCCCCAGATCTCTCCGGATTTACATGAACCGGATCTGACGTTCATTCAGGTACCGGAAGGACGCACCAATAAATCTGGCTGGTATTTGTACAAGCAACCCCTGGTGCCGCATCGTATTCTTGGTCAGCCGAGTCTGGAGCACAATGAATACCTGAGCAAACTGGTCGCCTGGGCGTTTTTTAACGGCATGATCACCGAATCAACCCGGCTGCATTCTGTGGTGCGTGACTCGCACCTGGACATCGATAAGTTTTATCAGATGGTCAGCGATTTGCGGAATACGTTTTCACTGCGCAAACGTCGACCGAGCATGCAGGCACTGGCCAGTCCGTGTGAAATCAGTCAGTTGACCATGTTCATCAACTTTGAGAACGATCCGACGCAATCCCTGCAGGGTAAAGCGCTTAAGGTGGACATGAAAAACATCGATATCTTCAGCTTTGGCCCACAGCAGAAAAATCTGGTTGGCAGTGTTGACCTGGTGTATCGAAATTCCTGGCATGAAGTGCGCACATTGCATTTTAAAGGTGAGACGGCCATTCTGGACGCGCTGAAAACGGTATTGGGTAAGATGCATCAGGATGCGCTACCGCCGGAGTCGGTCGATGTGTTCTGCTACAGCAAGAACTTGCGTGGCGTGATGCGCAACATGGTCTACCAGTTGCTGGCTGAATGCATCGACTTGCGCCTCAAGCCCGTGGAACCGGAGAAACGTCGCCGTTTTAAAGCCTTGCGTCTTGGTGACAAGATGTACGGGTTGTTCTTCGAACGACGTGGTGTGTCGGTACAGAAGCTGGAGAACTCGGTCGATTTCTACCGCTGTATCTCCACCAATAAGCTCAATGGCTCTCCCTTGCTGGTGCTCGACCGTGAACAGGATTACCAGTTGCCGGAAGTGGTGGATGGTTTTGCCAGTGAAGGTCTGATCCAGTTCTTCTTTGAAGACACCGAGCAGGGGTTCAATATCTTTGTGTTGGACGAAGCCAACCGGATAGAGGTCTACCACCAGTACAGTGGTGAGAAAGATGAGATGATCGCCAGCGTGAACAGCTTTTATACTTCGGTGCGTGATGACGATTGTTTGTCGTCGCAGTTTATTAACTTCAACCTGCCGCAGTATTATCAGATTGTGCACCCTGAGGACGGAGAGAGCTACATCGTGCCATATCGCAACGATGGTTGCGCCTACACCAAGCCATCGCGCGCAGTGAACGCCTGATAAAAAAGAGCCTTTTGGGCTCTTTTTTCGTTGTGGTGGACAGCTTACCAGTCGATGGATTCGCCGGCGTGTTTCTCGCACTCTTGTTTCACCATGGTGATGAATTCCACGCCGGTCTTGGAGCAGATCCACTCTGCGTCTTTGAGTTGAAAGTGAAAACCGCCCGATTTGGACGCCAGCCAAATCTCGTGCATCGGCTCCTGACGGTTGATGATGATCTGGCTGCGATCGTCAAATTCCAGAGTCATGACATTGCCGCTGGTCTCGTAATCGATGTCCGCGCCTGACTCATCAATTGCTTCTTCAATGATTTGCAGCTGGGAATCGACCAGTTGATGAAATTCAGTATCGTTCATCCTTTCTATCCTATTGCTTTTCCTGAGTGTGGTGCGATTATAGGGGGCATTGAATCAATAATCACGATATGCAAAATGAAAAAATCTATTATGGCGTTGTTTCTGTTATCGGTAATGGGACTGGCAGGCTGTGGTCAGACTGGCCCGTTGTACTTCCCGGAAGACGCTCAGCAGAATCAACCAGAGCAAGACCAGGCTCAATAACGTCATTTCAGTCGAATTTATAAGGGATAACACTTTGGATTATTTCAACTATCAGGAAGATGGCCAGCTTTGGGCCGAAGAAGTTGCGCTCGCCACTCTGGCTGAGCAGTACGGCACGCCACTTTATGTCTACTCACGCGCGACGCTGGAGCGTCACTGGAACGCGTTTGATAAATCCGTTGGTGAACATCCACATCTGGTCTGTTATGCCGTTAAGGCCAACTCCAATCTCGGAGTACTCAATGCCCTGGCGCGCCTTGGCTCTGGGTTTGATATTGTTTCCGGTGGAGAGCTAGAACGCGTGGTTGCCGCAGGCGGTGATCCGGCCAAAGTGGTTTTCTCCGGTGTGGGCAAAACCGAAGCGGAGATGAAGCGGGCACTCGAGCTCAACATCAAGTGCTTTAATGTGGAGTCGGAACCGGAGCTGGAGCGTCTGAATAAGGTCGCGGGAGAGCTGGGGGTCAAAGCGCCGATCTCACTGCGTATCAATCCGGACGTGGACGCCAATACTCACCCTTATATTTCGACTGGTCTGCGCGACAACAAATTCGGCATCGCTTTTGATCGAGCGGCGGAAGTGTACCGGTTTGCTCAAAGCCTGAATAACCTTAATATCCAGGGCATCGACTGCCATATCGGCTCTCAACTGACCAATATTGCGCCGTTTATTGATGCGACGGATCGTCTGCTGGCGCTGATCGATCAACTCAAAGCTCAGGGTGTGAATATCAAGCATCTTGATGTGGGCGGTGGTCTGGGGGTGGTGTATCGTGATGAACTGCCGCCACAACCGTCGGAATACGCCAAAGCGTTGCTGGCCCGTTTGAGTAACCATCAGGATTTGGAGCTGATTTTTGAGCCTGGCCGGGCGATCGCCGCCAATGCCGGCGTGTTGCTGACCCGAGTCGAGTTTCTCAAACACACCGAACACAAGAATTTTGCCATTATTGATGCGGCGATGAACGATTTAATGCGTCCTGCCCTGTATCAGGCGTGGCAGGATATTGTGCCGGTCTCCCCGCGCCAGGGGGAAGCGGTGACCTACGACTTGGTTGGCCCGATCTGCGAAACCGGTGATTTCCTCGGCAAAGACCGCTCGCTGGTGCTGGAAGCCGGCGATCTGCTGGCGGTGCGATCTGCCGGGGCTTACGGCTTTGTGATGTCATCCAACTACAATACCCGCACCCGTGCGGCGGAAGTGATGGTCGATGGCGATCAGAGTCATCTGGTTCGTCAGCGTGAGACACTGACCAGCTTGTGGGAACTTGAACACTTGCTTCCGGAGTAATAACACCAATATGCACTTCCATTTTTCCAAAATGCATGGTCTGGGCAACGATTTTATGGTCGTTGACTGCATTACCCAGAACATCTTTTTTTCTCCTGACTTGATCCGTCGTCTGGCGGATCGTCATACCGGTGTCGGCTTCGACCAATTGCTGGTGGTTGAAGCGCCGTACGATCCGGAGACCGACTTTCACTACCGGATTTTTAATGCCGATGGCAGTGAAGTTGAACAGTGCGGCAACGGGGCACGCTGCTTTGCCCGCTTCGTCCGGATGAAAGGTTTAACCAATAAGTTCAGTATCAGTGTCAGCACCAAGAAAGGTAAGATGATCCTCAGTGTGGAAGACGATGACCAGATCACCGTCAACATGGGGGTTCCTGAATTTGAACCGGGCAAGATTCCGTTTCGAGCCAAGCAGACAGAGAAAACCTATATCCTGCGTGTTGAGGACAAAACCTTGTTCTGTGGCACGGTCAGTATGGGGAATCCGCATGTGGTGACCGTGGTCGATGACGTAGACCATGCCGATGTGGAAACACTCGGACCGTTACTGGAATCGCATGATCGCTTCCCTGAGCGGGTCAATGCTGGTTTTATGCAAGTGGTCAACCGCAATGCAGTGCGCCTGCGCGTGTATGAGCGTGGCGCTGGTGAAACGCAAGCGTGCGGCAGTGGTGCCTGCGGCGCGGTGGCCGTGGGTATCGTTCAGGGGTTACTGGATGACAATGTTACCGTGAGTTTACCGGGTGGTGAGCTGCGTATTCGCTGGCAGGGACCAGGTCAACCCTTGTTCATGACCGGTCCGGCGACTCATGTGTTCGATGGTCAACTGACGTGTTAAGGAGAGATTTTGGCTCACATTGAAGCAGATGCTCTGACCGCTGAGGTCGTGGCGGGGTATCTTCGTGATAACCCCGATTTTTTTCTTCATCGCCAAACCTTAGTTGAGAGTCTGGCACTGCCCAGCCAGGAGCAGGGTGCCGTGTCTCTGGTTCATGTTCAGCTGAGCCGTCAGCGTCAGCGAATTGAAGAGCTGGAAGAGGAGATCACCACCCTGATGTCGCTTGCCGCCAGCAATGACCGCACGTTTCATGAATTTATGCAGCTGCAGGAGCAGATTTTGCGTTGCGCCACGCTCAGTGAGGCACTCAAGGCGATCGAGAACAAAGCGCGTGAGCTGAATCTGCGAGCGTACGTGCGCCTGCTCCGTCGTGAAGAAGGGAAATACGCACTGAGTAAAGAGCAATACCAGCGTTTCGCCACCAATCACCTGAACGGCAAGCCCGCGTATCTGGGCCGGATGCGCAAAGCGGATCGTCTGGCGCTGTTTGGTGAGCATGCCGCGGCTCCGGAGATGGGATCCTACGTGGTGTTACCACTGCAAAAAGGCCAGCCTCAGGGAGTGTTGGCATTCTCCAGCGAAGAGGGCGGGCATTTTCAGCCGCACATGGATACGCTGTTTTTGCGTCATTTAGCGCTGGTGCTGGCGCACCTGATCGAGACCTTACCCTGGACAGAGACTCATGAACGAGCAACCGGCTCTTCTGCCTGAGCGGCTGCAGGCACCGCTGACAAGGTTTTACGAATACCTGCGCAGCGAAAAAGGCCTCAGCCTGCATACCCAGCGTAATTACAAGCAGCAACTGGAAACCATGGCGCACCACCTGGTTCAGATGGGGCTGCGCGATTGGCAACAGGTGGATGCGGCCTGGGTACGGCAACTGGCGAGCAAAGGCATGCGCGAAGGAATGAAAGCCAGCAGTCTGGCGACGCGGCTCTCTTCTTTACGCAGTTTTTTTGATTTTCTTATCCTACGTGGTGAGATCAGCGCCAATCCGGCCAAAGGGGTGTCTGCCCCGCGCAAGCAGCGTCCGTTGCCCAAAAACCTCGATGTGGATGAAGTGGGGCAGCTATTGGAAGTGAACGACGATGATCCGTTATCGATCCGTGATCGGGCGATGATGGAGCTGATGTACGGGGCGGGGCTGCGATTGGCCGAAATGGTCAGTGTTAATGTGCGCGACGTCAGTCTCAATTCCGGTGAGCTGCGTGTGGTTGGTAAAGGCGACAAGGAGCGCAAAGTCCCGTTTTCCGGTATGGCGCAGGAATGGGTGGCTAAGTGGCTCAAAGTACGTGCCACGCTGGCGAAAGCGGAAGAGCCGGCGCTGTTTGTTTCTAAACTTGGGGGACGTATTTCGCATCGAAATGTGCAAAAACGCATGGCGGAATGGGGACAGAAACAGTCAGTCAACAGTCACATCAGCCCGCATAAACTGCGCCATTCGTTCGCCACGCACATGCTGGAATCGAGCAATAACCTGCGAGCGGTGCAAGAGTTGCTCGGACACGAAAACATTTCCACCACGCAGATCTATACCCATCTCGATTTTCAACACCTGGCTCAGGCTTACGATCAGGCGCACCCACGCGCCAAAAAGAAAGGGAGCGACTAATGCAGTGTTACCGCCAACTGAATCCGGTCAAAGCGATGACGTTTGATCTTGATGACACTCTGTATGACAACCGGCCGGTGATCCGTCGGGTCGAAGAGCAGATGGTGGTTTGGCTGCACACGCATCATCCGCTCACCGCCAGTGAGTCACATAACTGGTGGACGGCACTCAAAATTCGTCTGGCTCAGCTTGAACCGGCATTGCGGCATGATGTTACGTTATGGCGTTTCCGGCAAATTGAGCAGGGGCTGATCGAACTCGGCTACACTCCGGCGCAGGCTGAACTTGCGGCACAGGCAGCCATTGAGGAAGTCTTGCGTTTGCGCAGTGATTTCGCCGTGCCGCAGGAAACGCACCGGGTATTGGGGCAACTGGCCCAGCGTATGCCGCTGGTGGCGATCACCAACGGCAATGTGGATGCCGAGCGAATTGGGTTAGCGGGCTATTTTCAGCGGGTACTGAAAGCCGGTCCGGATGGTCGTGCTAAACCGTACCCGGATATGTTTGACCAGGCTCGTGAACAGCTCGGTCTGGACGCCGCTGAGATCCTGCATGTCGGCGATCATCCGGTGACCGATGTGGCTGGGGCACTGGATAATGGTTTTATGGCTTGCTGGTTCAATGACCAGCCGGCGAATCTGCGCGAGAACCGCAAAGCGCGTTTGTTGCCACACTTGACGATCAGCCGCCTGGATCAGTTACTCGCGCTGTAGAGCATGGCCGCTTTTGTCGGCCTGATAAGCGTCCATTGAGACCCGCAAAAAAGCCCGCAGAGCGGTGGCACTGGCGTACTCTTCTGCGGCGGTCAATAGTTCACACCCCACTTCCAGCGTACACAGATGGCCCGTCTCCTGATTGCGCCGCAGACGATAAGCGGAATCTTCCGCCGGGCTGAGGTGCACTTGTGGCAAAGTTTGTAGCCACGGGCTTTTACGCAACATTTTGCGCGCTTCTTGCCAGGTTCCATCAAGCACGATGAACAGCGCTGCTTTTCCGAGACGCTGGCCGTTATGCCAGGCCTGTCCGGCGCTGACACTGTGCGTAGCCGGGAACACCAAATAAGGCGTTACGTCACCACAGCTCATGAGCCGCAGCAGATCGGCTGGCGGGGTAACCCGGCTCCAGCGATAACGGTGGCAATGGGGTAAGCTTTTGGCCAGCCAGTGACCGGTATTGGTGGCCCGTTCAAACTCATTGTCGTGGGTCAATAAGGCCAGTCTGACCGCACTGTCAATATGGGGCAGGGCTGGACAAATGCACTGATGGTGCAGGCCGCAGTCAGGACAGGGGGCCATTACAGCGCCAGCCCGTGCAGAGCAGGCGACAAGCCATCGGAGAACAGGGTTGTCTCGCTGATGTTGGCGGCATCGGCTTGCGGCGCGGTGCTGGGGTTGAGCGGGTAGCGCTTACCATTGTAGCGCAGCACATGATCGGCCGCTTGTGCACCGCCACCACCGACGTTCAGGATCAGATCCTGCCAGCCCTGATGTTGCTGTGTGCCGAGTGTGAGCGGCGTGCGCACCAGAGTGACCCGGCTGTTGACGTGCCACTGCTGGGCGCGTTTTTCAAAGACCAGTAAGGTACACCCCCCCGAACCGCACCAGTCGAGCTGAGTTAACAGCTCCGGCTGACCGTCGCCGTTGAGGTCATAGGTCAGCCAGCGGTAGTGCGTGCCTTCGGCCGGGTTGTTGGTTTGTTTGAGGTATTGGCGCACGGCCTGATCGACCTGAGGGTCAAACTTATTGCTCGACGGTATGGACTTTGGGTCAGTGCCGGCCTGACTGCCGGCACGATACAGTTGCAGCCCGCCGTTGGCGATCGGATACACTAGGGTACCGACTTTTTCTTTGTTGGCACTGAGGGTGTCACCGGTGCGGGTGAAAATTCGCTCTGACAGCAGATACTGGCGCTGGTGTCGGGTCATCATTACCTGAACCTGTTCCGGATTGAGCGGCTGCCAGTAACCGGTTTCTACGATACTCGGATCGCCGTTGTGGTAATCGTAACGGGTCGTGGCGGAGTGATCGGTGTTGAGTTCCAGTGTGATGCTGAAGTTACTGGTCTGCGTGGATTGAGCTTGATACTGACCAATCCAGTGCTGGCTGCCATCGGCATTGGCGAGTGTCGCACAGCCTTGATAGGTTTTGTCATTCAGTTCCAGTGTCGAGCGCCAGGCGTAGACACTGTCGCTCATGCCATCGCTGCATGCTGCTCGCTCGAGAGTCAGTTCCCCGCCTTGCAGGCGATACTGGCGGGTACCGCTCTCAATACGGCGCGATTCAATCGCGACTGGTTGATCCGCGCCACCAGGCGTGCGCACTACCAGTTGTTGCCCCTCAAAACTGGCGCTCCAAAACGGCTCGGTGCCAAACGCACGGGTCGGGCGCGGCGACTGATCGCAGCGTTGTGGATTTTCTGCGCTGACTAGGTTGAGGTGATCGACTTGAAACCGGGCAGTGAAATCGGCGTCGGGGCCGGTGCGGGTTGGAAGCAGCAATTGGCCGACCACTTCGGCGTACAGGGGCTGATAAGGGGAGTGGGACAGCGCCTTGGCCTGCTTGAGCTGTTCCGGGGACAATTCCAACCAGTATTGTTGGTTGCTGCCGCACGGCGTCAGTGTGCGTGCTTCACTCCCGATCACAGCCTGACCGCGCAATATGAACGTCTGAGGAACGATGGTGTCTGGTTGATCCAGACTGGCTTTGGTCATCGGTTCACCGACCTGCGTGCTGGTGGTGGAACAGGCCTGCAACGCTAACAGGGCGGCAATCGTGGCTGGGTTTCTCAACGCCTTCATGGTATATCTTCCTCGTGACACAAACTGACTGGACTTGATTATGGCATACTGGCTGTTTAAAACCGAACCAGACACCTTTTCTATCGATACTCTGCGGATACAACATACCTCATGCTGGGAAGGCGTGCGTAATTATCAGGCAAGAAATATGTTGCGCGATCAGGTCAAGGTTGGCGATCTGGTGCTGATCTACCACTCTTCTTGCAAACAGGTGGGGGTGGCGGGCATTGCCCGGGTGACCAAAGCGGCGTATCCGGACCACTTTGCCTTCGATCCTGAAAGTGATTATTACGATCCGAAATCCACACCGGACAATCCCCGTTGGGTGATGGTGGATGTGGAATTCGTGCGAAAAACGCAGCGCGTAATCCCGCTGTCGGTGTTAAAAGCGATGCCGGAGCTGAGTAACATGCCGCTGGTAAAACGCGGTAATCGCTTATCGGTGATGCCGGTTAGTGAGGAGGAGTGGCCGGCGATTCTGCGCAAGGAAACGGTGAATGGATAGATAAAGCAGCCAGAGTGGCTGCTTTTTTGATGCGTAGGAATGGTTCAGTCGAGTAAGTGATCCGCCAGATAGTGGGCGACCGCATCATCGGTATTGGCGCCAATCACCAGGTTGTCCGGTAGCGCCTGCTTGACCTTGATATGAGAAGTGCCCATCACCAGCCCTTTGCCCGCCATCGACAGCATTTCCACGTCGTTCATACCGTCGCCAAACGCAATGCAATTGTCCAGTGTGTGGCCGAGAGATTCCGCCACTACCTGCAGCGCATGGCCTTTGGACACGTTGGCAGCCATCACTTCCAGACACCAGGGGGTGGAAAACGCGACGTTGAGGCGCTCGCCGAACTCGGCGTTTAGCTGATCTTCGTATTGCACCAGATGCTCATGATCCTGTGCCGGGTGGGTAAAGAAGACTTTTGCCACGCCCTCGGTTGGTGCGTGGTCGATATCGAACAGAGAGTAGCTAAAACCGGAATCTTTATGGAAGTTGCGCAGCAGTTCATCTTCCTGGCTCATCAGCCACTCTTCATTGCGGTAGATGTGCACCTGAATGTCCGGATCCTGTTTCACCATGTTAATGATGGCCTGCACCAGTTCAGACGGCACGTTGTCGCTGAACATCAACTGGTCATTCTGATCGTGCACCCGGGCACCGTTGGAGGTGATCATGTAGGCCGGGATACCCGCTTGTTCTCGGATCCCGGCGACGTCGACATGGTGACGGCCGGTCGCGAAGACAAAGGTGTAGCCCTGCTTATGCAACTGTTTGAGTGTGTGTTTGGTGTAGTCACTCAATTGATGGTTTGGCGCCAGTAAGGTTCCGTCCAGGTCCGAGGCCACAATGTGGAATGGAGTCTTTGTGCTAGCCGTGGTCATATCACCCTCATCAAAACGCTAAGCCGCAGTGGCCGCATGCCACTGCGATAGAGAAACCAGTCTACGTCAAATTGAGGAAGAAAAAGAGGGTAAAATCCTCACAGAAGATTTCCTTATTTTATTTTGCTCGCGTGGATCCGTGGCGGTCGAAAAACGCGAGCAGACTGTCGAGTGCCTGATTGCGGCAGCGATCGATTTCAAACAACAGTTCATGACGGCTGCCCTGTATCACCTGCAGCTCGCAGTCCGGATTGGTTTTACGCAGTTTACGGATAAACACGTCCTGAGCTTTGTTACTGACGATCGTATCCCGCTCAGCCTGAAGCAGCAGAAACGGTAAAGTTAACTGGCGGGTCAGCAGAATGCACTGTTTCGCGGCCAGCAGTCCCTGCCAGACCCAACGCGTGGACGGTCCGCCAATTTGCAGCTGTGGCATGCGGTCATACAGCTCGCGGAACCAGCGATAACGCACTTCACTTTGCGTCAGAGGGTTGATCTCAAACGGTTTCGGATAATAAGCCTGATGACCGGGCGCGTAAGTCGGTTGGGCGTAGATGGTGGTCATTGCCATGCTGAGTGGAACCGCTATCGGAGACAAATACCATGGAACACTGACGCCGTACATTGGTGCGCTGACGGCGATCGCATCAAACGAATGTTGCGGATGGGTCTGCAGGTAGCGGGTAGCAATGGCGCCGCCCATCGAATGTGCCAACAGAAACCGTTGTTCGTAATGGGTCAGGTCGAAGTGGGTGAGCAGGCGCTCCATATCGAGAATGTAATCTTCAAAGTCGTTGACGTGTCCCATTTGCGGGTCGCCAAGCATCCGGTCTGACAGCCCTTGACCACGGTGGTCAAAGGAGTAGATGTCGTAGCCTTGCTGAAACAGGTCGTAAAACAGCTCCTGATATTTCCACGCGGCTTCGATGCGACCGTTGACCACCACAATCGCTTTGTTGTGCGAGTCACAGGTCAGACGACACCAGTAGAGTTTTGTTTTATCGAAAGATTTTATAAATCCTTCTTCTCTCCGCTGCCAGAGGTCAGCAATATTGCCATTCATGGCTTGCTCAAAGGTGCACTCTTGAGTATAAGAATGACTATCAATTGGACTCGAAGAATTCATTGTATCCTGTTGGAACCGCGATGAACTGAGTCCCAATTATGTGTGCCTGTAGTCGTTTAGTCGAGGGAAAATACCATGGATCTGCATGTTTGGTTAGCGTATGTCGCAACAGCAATCGTCTTCAGTCTGGCGCCGGGATCCGGTACGGTGAATTCGATCAGTAACGGATTGAGTTATGGGACACGCAAATCCCTGGCGGCGATTGCCGGCCTGCAGGTTGGCCTGGCATGCCACATAGTGTTGGTGGGGGCGGGGATTGGGGCTCTGGTGGCCAAGTCAGCACTGGCGTTCACGGTGATCAAATGGGTGGGAGCGGTGTATCTTATCTGGCTCGGTATCCAGAAGTGGCGCGATCACAGCAGTCTGGCGACAGTCACGGATGGCGCAGCGCTGCCGGCGCGCACCTTGTTGAGAAAAGCAGTGCTGATTAATCTGACCAACCCGAAATCGATAGTGTTTCTGGTGGCGCTGTTCCCGCAGTTCATTGATCCGGCTGGCAACCAGTTGACGCAGTTGATGATCCTCGGTGTCACTACCGTTGTGATCGATTCGTTTGTGATGCTCGGTTACACCAGCCTGGCGTCACAGATGGGGCGTTTTATCCGCTCTGAGCGGGTGATGAGCAAAATTAACAAAGTTTTCGGTTCAATGTTCATGGGATGTGGGGCATTATTGGCGGCCGCTAAAGCGTGATAAGAGCCCGGTGTAATGCGCGAAACGTTTGTTGCCCGACAACCGATTTTTAATGCCAAGCGGCACACCTTAGGGTATGAGCTGCTGTTCCGTGACGGGGAAAACAATGCCTTCCCCGCTCACGTGGAATCGAATCGCGCGACGTACCGGCTGATCGTCGAAAATTTCCTGTCACTCGGCACCAACCCGGGGATTACCCGCTCACGTTGCTTTATCAATTTTCCCTATCAGGCGTTGATCCGCCGCCTGCCTCTGGTGCTGCCTAAAGAACAGGTGGTGATCGAAATTCTGGAAACCTGTCCGCCGGACGACGCGCTGTTTGATGCTGTACGCGAGCTGTACCATAAAGGCTATCTGCTGGCGCTGGACGACTTTGTCTACAGCCCGGACTGGGAGCGCTTCCTGCCGTATGTTCAGATCATTAAGCTCGATATCATGGCCATGGGGCTGGAGCCTGCGTGTGAGTTTGTTCGCCAGCGTCTGGCGCGCGGTTCAAAACGCCGTTTTCTTGCTGAGCGCATCGAAACGGAGGCCGAGTTTGTGGCCGCGCGTGCCGCCGGGTTCTGCTTTTTCCAGGGCTATTTCTTTGCCAAACCGGAAATGATTCGCCAGCGCTATGTTAGCCCTGAGCATCTGCTGGCAATGGAGTTGTTTCGCGAGGTGTGCCGCCCGGACGTGGACTTCGAAGCGGTGGAACGGATTGTCTCTCAGGATGTGGCACTGTCGTACAAGTTGCTGCGTTTCGTCAATACGTTATCGGATCGCCTGGAAGTGGCGATCACCTCATTTCGTCAGGCGCTGGTGTATCTGGGACAGGACCGACTGAAAATTTTCGTGTCGCTGGCGGTGGCGTCGTTCGTTGCCACCCACAAACCCAAAGAAGTGTATAACCTGTCGCTGCAACGTGCGCAGTTCTGTCTGCTGATGTCTTCTCAGCCACAATTCGCCGGGCACCGTGATCAGGCCTTTTTGATTGGTCTGTTCTCGGTACTGGACGCGCTGCTGGATACGTCTTTGGAGGCGCTGGTGGAACAACTGCCTTTGTCTGACGAGATCAAAGCTGCCCTGCTGCAACGCAGCGGTCCTTACGGTACTTTGCTGTCAGTGGAAGAGTGTTTCGAACGTGCAGACTGGTCCGGATTGCGTGAGGCGTGCGTGCGTGAAGGGCTGAATGTCGAAGCCGTGGTGAGTAAACTGTCTGAAGCGCAGCGCTGGAGCCAGGACCTCAACAAGCTGATCTGATCCTCTCAATGAACCTTTTGTGACAATCGACGTGGCCGGATTGACCTGATGGTTTGGCAAGTTAATATATACGCATATCCATATATGAGTATGTATTAATGCTGCCACATCAATTTTTTAAGTTGCTGTCTGACGAAACCCGGGTGCGCTGCCTGCTGTTGATCATGCGTGCACAATGTCTGTCGGTTGGTGAACTGACCGAAGCATTGCAGGAAAGTCAGCCCAAGATTTCCCGCCATCTTGCTCAGCTGCGTGCCAGTGGGTTACTGGTGGATATCCGCCAGGGGCAATGGGTGTTTTACCGGCTGGCTAATGAGCTGCCGGGTTGGATGCGCAAACTGATTGATGATCTGGTGGCGTCTAACTGTCTGCGCAGTGAATATCAACAGGATTTGGATCGGTTACTGGCCGCAGAAAACCGCCCGGTTTGCTGCGTCTGAATTTAGGTGAAAGAGAGAATCAACATGACAATTAAAGTCGGAATTAACGGATTTGGCCGCATTGGCCGCCTGGCTTTGCGTGCCGCGTTTGACTGGCCGGAACTGGAATTTGTCCACATCAATGACGTCGCCGGCGATACGGCTACCCTGGCGCATCTGCTGGAGTTTGACTCTGTGCAGGGACGCTGGCATCACACGGTTGAAGCACAAGGTGGCCAGTTGTTGATCGATGATCAGCGCATCACGACCTCTCAGGAGCGCGAGATCGCTGCGGTAGACTGGTCTGGGTGTGATGTGGTGATTGAAGCCACGGGCGTGCATCGCAAAACGGCGTTCCTTACTCAATATCTTGAGCAGGGCGTGAAACGTGTTGTGGTGTCGGCACCAGTGAAAGAGCCAGGGGTTGCCAACATTGTCGTCGGCGTCAACGAGCACATCTTCGATCCGCAGAAACACCGTATCGTGACCGCAGCGTCTTGCACCACCAACTGTATTGCGCCAGTAGTGAAAGTCATTCACGAAGCGCTGGGTATTGAGCAGTCCTCGTTTACCACTATCCATGATCTGACCAACACCCAGACCATTCTGGATGCGCCGCATAAAGACTTGCGGCGTGCCCGCGCATGTGGGATGAGCCTGATCCCAACCACCACTGGCAGCGCCACGGCGATTGTGGAAATTTTCCCGGAACTGGCGGGCAAAATCAACGGCCATGCGGTCCGCGTGCCACTGGCGAATGCGTCACTGACCGACATCATCTTTGACGTCAAACGCGACACCACGGTCGATGAGGTGAACACCTTGCTGAAACAGGCCAGTGAAGGGGCGCTGAGCGGTATTCTGGGCTTTGAGGAACGTCCGCTGGTGTCGATCGATTACAAAGGCGACCCACGTTCCACGATTGTGGATGCGTTGTCGACCATGGTGGTGGGGACGCGCATGGTGAAAATCTACGCCTGGTATGACAATGAAATGGGCTATGCGACCCGCACCGCTGAATTGGTGCGTAAAGTGGGCCAGGCTCCGGAGGTAACGGCATGACGCATCCAAGTTGGGCGCTGCCGCTGGCCGGCAGTGCATTGGTGCTGACGCCGTGTCCGGGAACCAAAGGTGTTGCGTTGGAGGACTCACTGCAACAGCTGTATGCCCAAGGTGTACGGGCGGTGGTGACGGCCATCAGTGACGATGAGATGGCTCAGCACGGCGTCACGGCGCTGGGTACCCTGACCCGCTCACTGGGCATGGAGTGGTATCATCTGGTGATTGAAGACGATTGCGCGCCGGATGAGGCGTTTGCTCTTGGCTGGTCAGAAGTCAGTCCGGCACTGCACCAGCGTATTGAGCAGGGCGAGAAAATTGCGTTGCACTGTATGGGTGGTTCAGGTCGCACTGGTCTGCTGGCGGCGCATCTTCTGCTGGAAAAGGACTGGTCGCTGGAAGAGATCATCGACCGCGTTCAGGCACTGCGCCCTGGCGCCTTCACCAAGTCGGTACAACTAGACTATGTCCGTTCTTTGGTGCATGCCTAGGGACGTCGGGAGTATTTGGGTTGCCATGATCCAAATGCTGCTGGTGCAATCGGATGCCCTCAATCAAAAGAGACTGCGATGATTTCAAGCCTGAGTAAAAGCGTCCGTCAGTACATGCTGGTGACGTTCAACTACTGGAACTTCACACTGACCGATGGCGCGCTGCGCATGTTGGTGGTGCTGTATTTTCACGAACTGGGTTACGGCACACTGGCGATCGCCTCCTTGTTCCTGTTCTACGAATTTTTTGGTGTTGTGACCAACCTGATCGGCGGCTGGTTGGGCGCGCGGTTGGGATTGAATAAAACCATGAACGTTGGTCTGGCGATGCAAATTGTCGCTTTGTTGATGCTGGCCGTTCCGGCCGTCTGGCTCACGATCCCTTGGGTGATGGCCGCGCAGGCACTGTCTGGTATCGCCAAAGACCTGAATAAGATGAGTGCCAAAAGCGCGATCAAAACTCTGGTGCCGGATGCGCAGCAAGGGGCTTTGTATCAATGGGTTGCACTGCTAACCGGATCGAAAAATGCGCTCAAAGGCGCGGGCTTTTTTATTGGCGGTCTGCTGCTGTCGCTGTTCGGTTTTAAAGTGGCGGTACTGAGCATGGCCTCAGTTCTGCTGGTGGTGCTGTGTGGCAGCCTGATTTGGTTGGAAGGCGATATGGGGAAAGCCAGCAGTAAGCCGAAGTTTCGCCATATTTTTTCTAAATCGGAGAGTGTGAATATCCTCTCGGCGGCACGGATGTTTCTGTTCGGTGCCCGTGATGTCTGGTTTGTGGTTGCGTTACCTGTTTATCTCGGCAGTGTGTTCGGTTGGGATCACCTTGCCGTAGGTGGGTTTCTCGCCTGTTGGGTAATGGCGTATGGGGTCGTACAAGGGCTGGCGCCGCGCTTGACGGGCAAATCATCTGGCCGGGTGCCGGATGGCAGTGCAGCGCTGGGCTGGGCCGGGTTTCTGGCGGGCGTGACTGCACTGATTGCTTACGCTGTACAGATTGGCTGGCAGCCAGAGCTGGTGATTGTGGTTGGTCTGATGTTGTTCGGTGCGATATTTGCGATCAATTCGTCACTGCACTCTTATCTTATCGTCAGCTACGCCAAGGGCGATGGAGTGTCACTCGACGTCGGCTTTTATTATATGGCCAATGCGATGGGCCGCTTGATCGGCACGGTGCTGTCCGGTTGGGTGTTTCAGGTGGCGGGTCTGGCCGCGTGCTTATGGGTATCGTGCGCGTTTTTAATCATGACGACCTTGATCTCCATCCGCCTACCCAAAGCACCTCAGGTGTCTTCGGCGTAGAGAGCGCGAACAAGAAAAAGGCTGGCCCCATGGGGTCAGCCTTTTTTGTTGCTCCAAAAGTAAGGAAAAGAGCAACAATTCGTCGATATAGGGTTACGGGCAGAGCGGACCTGGCTGCGCAGCCTGAGTCATGGAGTATTCGCCTTTCAGTGAACGAAAAACGATGGTGTGCCAGATCTGGCCATCATCCATACGGAAATCAATCGCATAGTTGGTGCCGGCTACCACCTGAGTGCGCACCGTGAGAATCGTGTCGAGTTTCGCTGACGTGTTCATCTGTGTCAGGACCGTCTCAAGCGCCTGACGGGTATCGTCGTCCACTTGGGCCGCGGACCAGCCTCCGGCCAGTTGCTCAGAGCTGCACATCGGGTTGGCATCCGGCAGGGTATCCGCGCTCTCTGTCTGTTGTTGGTTATCGCAGCCGGCCAATGCGGCCAGACAAATCAATGACGTTGTTAGTGCTTTGTTCATAGCAGCCTCTGTAGGTTCTGCGGGCATTGTAGTGCAATCCGGCCTGATCCGCTGTGTCACTATTAAGACTGCCGGCAGGGAATGATGAGTTTGTCTCCACATGTTATAGCACAGCATGGGCTAAGGTGAGTGAGCGCAATCAAAGCGCTGTGAAAACAATTTGTTAATTATCTGACAGTGCAAATTTTGTACTGTGCTATAGTCACCGCGTTATGCATAGTCAGGATGCGGGATGAGAGAAAGAGTACAGTTTTTTGATTTGGCCCGCTGTGTGGCGGCGGTGGCGGTGATTGCTATTCATGTTCTGGCGCCGTACCGCAATGAATTGGGCAGCATTCCTTTTTCTGAATGGGCGACGGCGGTCAGTGTCAACAGCGTCAGTCGCTGGGCTGTGCCCGTCTTTATCCTTATCACCGGCGCTTTGATGCTCAGTGATCAGCGTCCGTTTGAACTCAAATATTATGTCCGGCGTCGGCTCGGTAAAGTGCTGATCCCGTTTGTGGTGTGGTCGCTGTTTTACGCCTATCTGTCCGGCTGGAGCGCGTCCGGGTTCGATGCCGAGACAGCTCAATCCGTGCTGGTCGGCAGCCTCAGCCATGAAACCTACTACCATCTTGGTTTCTTCTATTATTTTATTCCGCTCTACTTTGTCATTCCGTTGCTGCAGGTGGTGGTGCGAAAAAGTGGTGACAGTGGTATCTATGCCTTAACTGGGGTTTGGCTGTTGACCACTATGCTGTTTTTGTTGCGAATTGATGGCCCTTGGAGCTGGCAGATGTGGCTGTTCAGTGGTTATCTGCCACTTGGTTATCTGTTGTATAAAAAATTGCCGCTTACCCCCGTGATGGTCAGCGTGGTGACGGTACTTGGCGTTGGCGCACTGTGGCTGACCGCCGAAGCGGTGATCACGATCAGTGTTGCCAATGGGGAATACACAGTGGGACGTTGGCTGTCTTACAAGACTCTGAATGTGGTGTTGGCCGCCAGCATGGTGTTTATGCTGTGTCGTTATTTTGGTGAACGGCTATCGGGCAATGGCCGTACGATCGTGAGTTTTGTCAGTAAACACAGCTTGGGTATTTATCTGCTGCACCCTATTTTTTTGTGGCCGATGAAAGCGTATGGCTGGTATCAAGGGCACCCCGCTTGGGTTATTCCGTTGTGGATTGTGATCAGTGGAGCGGGCGCTTTGGGATTGAGCTGGCTGTTCTCTCGTTCGGCGAAAACAGCCTGGTTACTGCCTTAGCGTTTCAGGGCAAAGTGCAAAAACGTATCGCCCTGATAAGTGAGAATGCCTTTGTCCCCCGGGTTGAGGGCATGAAAGTAATGCACCCCGACCTGAAACTCCCGCTTCGGCCCTAAGCGGCCTTTTTGAACGTATATCCAGAACTCCTGAGCATCCTCGCCTGGCTGGGCATCGGCGACATCGACGGCTTGCTTATCGAGGATGGTCACCTCGACGGTGTGCTCGGAAGCTCCCTGACCTTGGATGTGCTTGCGGTAAAAACTCAGAAAAACCCAGGCGGCCAGAACCACCAACAGGCCGATAAGAGCGAAAAGAGAGACGGGCATACATGACCTCCAAATATCAGGTGCCCGGCTATTGTAATCGTGTCGGCGCAAAAGTGTGATGTTCTGTCGGAGCAATTCGTGATGCTGACGGAATGTCGGCAGAAAGTTTCGAGTGACTTCACAGCCGGGTGTGTGGCGTGGATCCCAGTGTGCATCCGGAGGTTGAGTGTGGTTGGGTTTCAATGGGTTAAACTATGCAACAACGAGCGAGAATGGTTTTTCTTCGCCGGCAAAACTCATCAATATGGAAGAATAAGACTAAACTAACAGTGGAGGGATGCCATGTCTGATATTGAAAAAGTGGTCATGCGAACCCGAAAGCTAGAAACGCTACTGCGAACCCGTTATCACGCGGAGGGGAAAGGGTTGCATCAGTTGATCACCAGCTGTGAAGAGCGCTTACCGCATGATGTGGTGGGTAAGTTGCGTTACATTGCCACCATACGCAACAAAGCGGCTCATGAACACGACTACCATCTGGAAGACCCACGTGGTTTCTTGGCAGCGTGTGATGACTGTGAAAAAGAGCTGACCCCGCGCAGCGGCCGGTTTATCTGGCGTGTGGCGATCATGCTGATGACGCTAATCACGCTAGCGGCTCTGGGCTTCTATTATATGCATTGGGACATCCTGTCTCAGCATCTCAAATAAATCGAATCTATCAACCAAAAAGGGACGCATGATGCGTCCCTTTTTGTCTTTTTTATTCGGTGCTTAGTACATCATCGGCAGTGTCATTAGACCCACGACAACTGCGATCATTACCAGTCCCTGCTTCTGTGAAGACGTTAACATAACACTGCTCCTTTGATTGATGTTCAAACTATGTATTTAGAATAGATCATGTTTTGCGGCTTTTCAACAAATGATTTTTTCAAGTCGATAAAAATCATTGTTTCATTGCCGTCTAATGGCGGTTTTTACGCATTTAAAGTTGTTATTTTGAGGTGTTTTCTTAATGTTCGATTTGTATTTAAAAACAACGAAAGATTTTTAAGTATTTGTTTTTAATTGGTGGTTTAGCGTCATTTATCACTCTGTGATTATTGTTTTTGTGTTTTTATGGCTTAGCTTGGTTAAGCATCGATTGGCTAACTAAAGTCTGACAATGTCATTGTCTTGTCATGGCTTTTGAGAGTTATTGTCATTTATGGGAGGGGGTTGAAAGTAAAATGATCGTCTAAATCCGGTTTTTATCCAGATTTTAAACTGAGACTGTATTATCGGTTTTTATTGTTGTTTTTTGTTTTATCTATATGAATTTTAATAGTTAAAATGATGTTTCTTCTTTTTTATTCATGGCGTGGCAGGCGGTTTTCTAGTGAGTAAAGTGATCAGGTGTTGGTCTGGGGAGTGTAAAAGTGGTGCTTTTGCACTAAAAGACCGCTTGCTGGATGATTTGGCGTCAGTGCGCAAGAGAGGCTGATTTTAAACGCGGCGATGCGCAGCGTTGGAAGCTCTACTCAGATCCAACTTTTTACCTGCGCTTCTGGACATCTTGCCCAACGTGCCTACACTGGCCGGCGAAACAGAGCGAGGTAGTGACATGTGGAGTTGGCTATCCGTAGCACTGTCTGGTTTTATCAGTGTTTCGGCCAATGAAAGTAATAACAAGGCTCAGGCCGTTGTGTTTAAAACGCTGAGCATGGTGTTCCTGCTGGCGATGATTTGGAACGTCCCCGGGGAAATGAGCGCAGCCATGAGCTGGATTGCCTCCGGGCTGATTGTGTCCGTACTGGCGGATACCTTCTACATACTCAAAAACCATTCTCGGCTGAGTTTTATCGCATTTTTGCTGGCGCAATTGTGTTACAGCAAAGCGTTCTGGCTGCAGATTTCGGGTGACATCGTCTGGTGGTTGCCCGCCTTGCTGGTGGCCAGCGGCATCGTGTTGTTTTTCCTTCTCTTACCTCAGTTGGACCGGCTGATTTTTCCGGTCACCATGATGGGCGTGGTGCTGGTTCAACTGGCGTGGGCGGCGGGCGAAAACTGGTTGATCCAGCAATCGCTTGCCAGCAGCCTGGGCTTTATCGGGGCGATTGTATTGATCGCATCGGCCGGGATGCTTGCGATCCACGACTACCGTAAACCGTTTCGTTATGGCCGTTATCTGATCTCTGGCAGTTACCTGCTGGCGCATTCGCTGATCACCGCATCGGTGGTTCTCTGAGCGCCAACGAGCCTTCGCTTCGATGAGTCTGGTGGTGTGATAATAACGTGCCACAGGATTATGGCGGGCGGGGAAGCGTTCAAGTGTTCAACGAACTGACATCGAAATCAACAAGGAGTGCTGATATACTGCGCAACCTGTTGTTTTGTGAGATTTGTTGATATGGATATTCTTTCCGCCGCGACCATGTTGTTTCTCATTATGGATCCGCTCGGCAATCTGCCCGTTGTGCTGTCGATACTCAAGCACCTGGACCCGAAACGGCGACGTAAGGTCCTGATCCGTGAGTTATGCTTTGCCCTTATCATTCTGCTGTTGTTCCTTTTCGCCGGCAAAAGTATTCTCAGTTTCCTGCACGTGCAACCCGAAACGCTGAGCATCTCCGGCGGGATTATTCTGTTCATTATTGCCATTAAAATGATTTTCCCCAGTGCCGGCAGTATTACCGGCCTCGCGGCGGGAGAAGAACCCTTCATCGTGCCGATGGCCATCCCGATGATTGCCGGGCCGTCAGTGATTGCCGCGCTGTTGCTGCTGTCGACGCAGCATCCGGATAAGCTGTTGCAGTTGTCTGGTGCGGTGCTCCTGGCCTGGGGGGCTACCTTCTTTATTTTGATGTTCTACAGCTTCTTCCACCGGGTGCTCGGTGAACGAGGGCTGAAGGCGGTTGAGCGTTTGATGGGACTGTTGTTGGTCATGATTTCAACCCAGATGTTCCTCGATGGCGTCAAAGGGTATCTTGCGTAGCGCCTATCGTGACAGAGAAAACCAAAACGCCGCTCAGGGAGCGGCGTTTTTTGATTGTTGGCGACTCATGACATGTGCTTGCGGCGAATGTCCAGCAGAGCAAAAATGCCAAACACCAGAATCGACCATTTTTCCCAGCGCGACATGGAGATCTTGTCACCGAAAGCGCCGACAAAGATAAGCATTTGCAGGCCATGCATCAGGAACAGAAAGGCGGTCATGATGTACAAAGCAATCGCCGCTTTGCCCGGAAACGGGGTGACAATGTTCAACAGCAGAACCAGCCACACAAACAGAATCGCCCCTTTGGCGAGATAAATCAGCGCTTTCATTGAGATGTCCTTTCGAATAATCGGTAACTGACCTGACCGGCGGTTTTTTCCCGGTGCAGGTGCCAGTGAGCCGGAATGCCTTCCAACTGCAACTCTTTTTCGGTTTCAATATAAATCACCGCGTCGTCTGCAAGCCAGCCATTTTGTTCCAGCAGCTCAATCGCTTGCGTCAGCAGCCCCTGGCGAAAGGGTGGATCAAGAAACACCACGTGGTATGGGGTGCCCGGCTGGCTCAGGTAGGCCAGTGCATCGCTGTTGATGGCTTCTAGATTGTCGGCCTTGAGCGCGGCGATATTGGTCTGCAACTGACGAAATGCGGTCGGGTTGAGCTCAATCAGCGTAACCTGTTCGGCTTGTCGGGACGCGGCTTCAAAGCCCAGTCCGCCAGAGCCGGCAAACAGATCCAGACAACGCGCTCGCGGCACTTCCTGAGCCAGCCAGTTAAACACTGTTTCCTTGACCCGGTCTGTGGTCGGGCGCAGCCCTTCGGCATCGTGCACCGGTAATTTACGTCCGCGCCATACGCCGCTGATGATGCGCACAACGCCCGCAGAAGGCTGTTTTTGTGATGGGTTTTGCTGGCGACGTCTTACCATAGATTTTTTGACCGCTAATTAAGTGATACTATATCCAGTCGCCCAAGTAAAAACTGGCTTGGATACAGTTTTGAATGTTGAAGATGACAAAGTTTACCAATCAAATCGAATGAATTGGATCGTTTTCATGACTTTGTCGGTTTTCTTTTTTCTGTCGCGGAGATCCTCGGCAGAAAAAGAGTCACAGTGAATTAGAAGAATCTAGGATAGCCCCTGATGACGGAAAAAAAGAAGCGCGGATTACTCTCCTGGCTGGGTTTTGGTGATGAGGACCAGGCCAAGCCCAACGACGAAGCTGCAAAAGAAACTCAACCTGCGGCTGAGGAGTCGGACGCGGAGCAGGAGTCGTCAACGCTTGCAGACGCGCCAGCGTCACAAGAGCATGCTGCAGAACCAGAACCAGAACCAGAACCAGAACCAGAACCGGCCCGGGTTGCGGAGCAGGAAAAGCCGACCGAAAGCTTTTTTGCCCGCCTGAAACGCAGTCTGGCTCGCACCAAAGCCAATATCGGTGCCGGTTTCTTTGGCCTGTTTAAAGGCAAACAAATCGATGACGATCTGTTCGAAGAGCTGGAAGAACAACTGCTGATGGCGGATGTTGGCATGGATACCACGCTGAAAATTATCGAGAATCTGACTGAGAAAGCGTCGCGTCAGGAACTCAAAAGTGGCGAAGCCTTGTATGGCCTGCTGAAAGAAGAGATGGCCGCCATCCTCAGCCAGGTTGAGCAGCCACTAGAGGTAGACAGCAGTAAGACGCCGTACGTGATTTTGATGGTTGGTGTTAACGGGGTGGGGAAAACCACCACCATAGGTAAGCTGGCGAAGCAATTTCAGGCGCAGGGCAAAAAAGTCATGCTGGCAGCTGGTGATACCTTCCGTGCGGCGGCGGTGGAGCAGTTGGAGGTCTGGGGTGAGCGCAACAATGTGCCTGTGATAGCCCAGCACACCGGAGCCGACAGTGCGTCGGTGATCTATGACGCGATCGAAGCGGCCAAAGCACGCGGCGTCGATGTGGTGATCGCGGATACGGCCGGTCGCCTGCAGAACAAAGCCAACTTGATGGAAGAGCTGCGTAAAATCGTGCGGGTGATGAAGAAGATTGATGACTCGGCGCCGCATGAAATTATGCTGACGCTGGATGCGGGAACCGGCCAGAACGCGATCAGTCAGGCGAAATTGTTCAGTGACGTGGCTCCGCTGACCGGGATCACGTTAACCAAGCTGGACGGTACGGCCAAAGGCGGGGTGATCTTTGCGATTGCCGACCAGTTCAGCATACCAATTCGTTACATTGGTGTCGGTGAAGGCATCGATGATTTGCGTCCGTTTGAGACACAAGAGTTTATTGACGCCCTGTTCAGCCGGGAAGAATAACGAAACCCTTTGCAGGCGCTCATTTCGATGGGCGCCTGACGTTTGTAAGTATGAGGATTGACGGGTGATTAAATTTCAACAAGTCAGTAAGGCTTATCGCGGTGGACGCCAGGCGCTTCAGAAAGTCGACTTTCATCTGCGCCGCGGCGAAATGGCGTTTCTAGGTGGTCATTCTGGCGCGGGGAAAAGTACGCTGCTGAAACTGATCTGCGCCATTGAGCGTCCTACCGATGGCAAAATCAGTTTTAACGACCATGACATTACACGGATTCCAAGCAAAGACATTCCGTTTCTACGGCGGAATATCGGCATCGTGTTTCAGGATCACCGTCTGTTGATGGACCGCTCGGTCTTTGACAATGTCGCGTTGCCAATGCGGATTGAGTCGATTTCAGAAAATGAGATCAAACGCCGCGTCTCCGCTGCGCTGGACAAAACCGGTCTGCTCGATAAAGCCCGCTGTCTGCCAAGCCAGTTGTCGGGCGGGGAACAGCAGCGGGTCGGGATCGCCCGGGCGGTGGTCAACCGACCGACCTTACTGCTGGCGGATGAGCCGACCGGCAACCTGGATCCGGAACTGTCGACCCGGGTATTGCACCTGTTTGAAGAATTTAACCGCGCGGGAGTGAGCATTTTGTTGGCCACCCACGATGTCGGGTTGGTCAATCAGCGTCCTCAGTACCGTCATTTTGAGTTAAATCAGGGTTTCTTAAGTGAGGTAGAAGGCTATGGCCAGTAAAGCGCGGCAACAGACCAAGTCGACCCGGGTACAGGTCAAGCCAAAAACGGATGGCTTTTTTGCGATTCACGTCAAACAGGCGCGCGCAGCGTTTAGCGCTTTGTGGCAGCGGCCGCTGGGGAACATTCTGACTCTGGCTGTGATCTCGATGGCATTGGCACTGCCCGCTTGTCTGTATCTGCTGGGGAAAAACGTCGCTGAGGTGGCCAGTACCGTCGCGAGTCCGGCGCAGGTGAGTGCCTACTTACAGGAAGGCACGCCGGAAGCACGTATCATGGTGCTCAAAGACGAGCTGGAAAGCGACGCGGATATCGATCATGTCGAATACATCTCCTCTCAGCAAGGTTTGGCGGATCTCAGTCAGTACTCCGGGTTTGAGAAAGCCATCAGCCTACTGGATGACTACGCCTTACCGGGGGTATTGATTGTCACGCCGAGCGTGGAAGACAAGGCTGCGATTCAAGCCATTGCGCGTAATTTGAGTGCAGAGCAGGATATCTCCGACGTGCGACTGGACGAAGACTGGCTGACTCGCCTGGACGCCATGCGCAATCTGGTGGGTGTGATAGTGATCGTGCTTTCTACACTGATGCTGATATCGGTGTTTCTGATCGTTGGAAATACACTACGCTTTAACGTGCTGGCGAATAAAGATGAGATCCAGACCATGAAACTCATCGGCGCCACCGATCGCTACATCTTGCGTCCATACCTTTACTCCGGCATGTGGTTTGGTCTGCTTGGGGCGCTCTCAGCGTGGATTCTGACGGCGTTGCTGACCATTATCCTCAACAGTCATGTCGAAGCGCTGGCCAAGTTGTATGACAGCCAGTTTCGTCTGATCGGACTGAGTTGGGACGAATCGCTGCTGCTATTGATGTTAGGCACCTTCCTTGGCTGTCTGGCGGCGCGTGTGTCGGCGAAACGTCATTTGAAAGAAATTGAACCTGTGTAAATTGCGCTGGTCATAATATTGAAAAAAGTATACGGTGGCGTATACTTTTGGTCTTGTATCCATGAGAGCTTTGTGCATAATTACTGTGCCCTGCTTGAATCCTGTTCACTTTTGGTTCAGGATTGATGGGTTATAACTTACTCCAGATCAGAGATTGATGAGGAATTGAATGGCAGAACAAGCGTATCCAATGGCTTTAGTGACACAAGACAGCCTCGACAGCTATATTCGCTCGGTGAACAGTTACCCGATGCTGACAGCCGACGAGGAGCGTGAACTGGCTGAGAGATTGCATTACAAAGGTGAGATTGAGGCGGCAAAAAGCCTGATCTTGTCACACCTGAGATTTGTTGTTCATGTTGCTCGTGGCTATTCTGGCTACGGTCTGCCAATGGCGGATCTGGTGCAGGAAGGCAATATCGGCCTGATGAAAGCCGTCAAACGCTTTAACCCGGAAGTCGGGGTGCGTCTGGTGTCCTTTGCCGTACACTGGATTAAAGCGGAGATCCACGAATATGTACTGCGCAACTGGCGTATTGTGAAAATCGCCACAACCAAGGCGCAGCGCAAACTGTTTTTCAACCTGCGTAAATCCAAGAAACGTCTCGGTTGGTTCAACAACGGTGAAATCGAAACGGTCGCTCGCGAACTGGGTGTCGAGCCGTCCGAAGTGCGTGAGATGGAATCACGACTTGCGGCACAGGATGCGACCTTCGAAATGTCGAACGATGATGACGACGGTCATTCCTCTTACACGGCGCCAATGTTGTATCTGGAAGACAAGTCGTCCGACGTGGCGGAAAATCTGGAAGCGGCGAACTGGGAAGCACACACCAATAATCGTCTTAGCCTGGCGCTGGCCAGCCTGGACGACCGCAGTCAGCACATTGTGCGCTCTCGCTGGCTGGATGATCAGAAATCCACTTTGCAGGAACTGGCCGAAGAGTACGGCGTATCGGCGGAGCGCATCCGCCAGTTGGAAAAGAACGCAATGAAAAAGCTCAAACTGGCGGTGGGTGAGTTTTAACCCCGCACGATGTGAGCACTACCAGTTAGCAAAAACCGGGATCGAAAGATCCCGGTTTTTTTGTATCTGAATACATAACAGGATCCAAAAGTGACATCGATGCCTGTGTATAACTCTGTGAGGAATTTATTTGCCAGTTGTCAGCAAGCAGGGTGAATAAAGGCCTGATAGGGTAAATTATGATGGGGATAGTTTCTGTTTTACCCACATCTAAATCAGGATCATCACTATATGTTGTGGATCAATTTCTTTCCAGATACTTTATCAACGTAATTCACAGTGTTATCCACATCTGGTGGTAAAGTGCTCAGAGGTGGATAACCTTATTCCGACTCGGTACTTGTGCTCCACTGAATAGGTTACAATGGCGCCAGTTCAATCTACGAGAAGAAAAGAGAAAGTCATGGACCAGTTTCAACACATTGATGTCACCGCCGCCCAGGCTCTGCTCGAGCAAGGCGAAGCGCATATGGTCGATATCCGCGATCCGCAATCTTTTGCGCTGGCGCACGCCACATCCGCCTTTCACCTGACCAACGATACCATTGTTGACTTCATGAACTCGGTGGAGTTTGATCAGCCGGTGATGGTGATGTGCTATCACGGCATCAGCAGTCAGGGAGCGGCGCAATATTTAGTGAATCAGGGCTTTGAACAGGTATATAGTGTAGACGGTGGCTTTGAAGCCTGGCAGCGCGCTAACCTTCCCATAGACAGTAAGTAGGACACCTCATGATTAAACTGATCACCTTGAATAATCCCCGAATGGCACAAGCTTTTATCGATTACATGGCCTCGCGTCAGATCGATATTCGGATGATGCCGGAAGGGCGTGATCAGTTTGCGTTGTGGCTGAGTGATGTCAGCCATCAGATTGAGGCGGAAGCGGAGCTAAAACAGTTTCTGACCAATCCGGCCGCTCGCAAATACCAGGAAGCGTCTTGGACCATGGCTGAAAGCCGCCAGTCTCAGTTTCATTATCAGTCGCCTGGGATGATGGCGATGCTTAAAGCCAAAGCGGGGCCGCTGACGCTGAGCGTGATGGCCTTGTGTGGGGTTATCTTTGTACTCAGTGTACTCGGAATGGGCAACGCGGTGTTTGCGGCACTGCACTTTCCGGCAACGGCGGATCAGCAGTGGCAGTTATGGCGCTGGATCACGCACGCGGTGTTGCACTTTTCTGCGCTGCACATCATTTTCAACTTATTGTGGTGGTGGCAGTTCGGTGGCGATATTGAGCAGCGCCTCGGCTCGGCTCGGTTGTTGAAAGTGTTCCTGGTGTCGGCAGCGCTGTCGGGGGCCGGACAGTTCTGGGTCGAAGGCGCCAACTTCGGCGGTCTGTCTGGGGTGGTGTATGCGCTGGCTGGCTATATCTGGGTGCTGAGTGAGCGAGCGCCAGCCGCCGGATTACAGATGCCTCGTCCTCTGATCGGTTTCTTGCTGGTGTGGCTGGTGCTGGGGTTTGTTCAGCCGTTTATGGCGATCGCCAACACCGCGCATCTGGTCGGCTTACTGTCAGGAATCTGTCTGGGCCTGATGGATGCGGGACGCTACCGACAGCAATAAAATAGCGGCGTAGAGCCGCTTTTTATGTGTGGAGGCTTACTGGTAAAGGTATTTGGTGAACAGCAAATCGGCAATGATGGTCCGGCCGGTTTCCGGCAGCAGAATGCTATTGAGTTCTTGAACCAGCGTTTTACGCAAGTCTTCTCGCCCGGCCAGTGACTTGATGGTGTCTTCGCTCTGCTTGCCGAGCAGCTCAATCACCGCGTCGCGGATCAGCGGTTGATGCAGTTCGACGATCGGCAGATCCTTCGCACTGGCGACCATGATGTCGATACGCACCTGAATGTAACCAAGCTGTTTACCCTGCGTATAAAAATTGGTGGTCAGATCCGGCTCCAGAGTAAAGTAGGCCAGCTTGGGTTCGGCCTCTTCCTGCGCCACGACCGGTGCGGTCAGCAGGATGCTTAGTGCGATGATAATTTGGCCCAGATAACGTTTGAACATATTTCTCACTTGTGTTTCTTCTAATCACGATACTCGAATCGTCTGAGTCTTGTTACAATAGAGCATCTTTTTGTAATGAAAAATCGAACCTGGTGGGAATATGACCAGGCATCGGAGCTTTATTGTACGACGATAAAGCGACTTATTGAATAGCGGTATGAATCAATTAATTTCGTCCTATCTGACGGCCTTACGTCAGGTACAGTGGCAATCACCTGATGAATTTGTTTTCCCCTCTGAGCTGGCCCGGCGCTGGTTGTCGGAGCAGGGCTCGCTGTCTCGCCTGTTGGAAACATACTGTCAGCAGCTCAGCGTTGAGCTGCTGCACAACCGGGTGGTGAAAGCACAGCGCCTCGATTCGCAGGAGATCGATCTGCTCGCGGATGAAGATTGTCTGCTGCGCAAAGTGATCTTAAACGGCGATCAGACGCCTTGGGTGTTGGGGCGAACCTTGATCCCACAATCTTCGCTCCTCGACCAGCAACATGATCTGAGTCGTCAGGGGGAGATCCCACTTGGTCTGACGGTGTTCAGTACCGGGAGCGCGCAACGCGATGCGCTGCAAATGGGCTGGGCCCGTACCGCGCACGGCGAGTTTCTGGCTCGTCGTTCACGACTGTGGATGAACCACAAACCAATGTTGGTGGCAGAGCTGTTTCTGCCCACTTGCCCGATTTACTCTAAGGAGAGCGTCTGAATGACCTTAGCGAAAGCCCACGCGTACTGGCGACTGATGCGTATGGACCGGCCAATAGGTTCGCTGCTGTTGATGTGGCCAACCATGTGGGCGCTGATCCTGGCGGCGCAGGGGATGCCCGATGCGCGCATCTTAGTGGTGTTTGTACTGGGGGTTTTTTTGATGCGTTCGGCCGGTTGTGTGATCAATGATTTTGCTGACCGGAAGGTTGATGGTCATGTGAAGCGTACTCGTCAACGGCCGTTGCCGGCTGGCCTGGTCAGCTCGAAAGAAGCGATTGGTCTATTTGTGTTGCTGGCCGTGGCGTCGTTTGCGCTGGTACTGAGCATGAATACGCTGACCATTCAGCTGTCGTTTGTCGGTCTTTTTCTGGCGTTCATTTACCCGTTCATGAAACGCTACACCCACCTGCCGCAGCTGTTTCTTGGTCTGGCGTTCAGTTGGTCGATTCCGATGGCCTGGGCGGCGCAGGCTAATGACCTGCCGTGGATGGTGTGGTTTGTTTTTGCGATCAACGCATTATGGACAGTCGCGTACGACACCCAGTACGCCATGGTGGATCGTGATGATGACCTGAAAATTGGCATTAAATCGACCGCGATTCTGTTTGGCCGTCTGGACAAAATGATCATTGGTCTGTTGCAACTGGCCACACTGGCGATGTTGATCGTACTGGGGGGCTGGTATCAGCTGGGCGCCAGCTATTACTGGAGCCTATTGGTGGCCGGTGCTCTGTTTGTATTTCAGCAACACTTGATTCGCCGCCGCGAGCGTGACCCGTGTTTTCAGGCGTTTCTCAACAACAACTACGTCGGCATGGCGGTGACGGTGGGCCTGTTGGTGGCCTTCTGGTAAATCTCTAGCAAGAATAAAAAAGGCACCTGACGGTGCCTTTTCTGTTTATCCGAGCTGATAAATGCTCTCTTTGATGGTCAGCTTCACTTCCGGATAGAGCATTGAGTAAAGCAGTTGCGACAGGGCTTTGGTTTTCTGGGTGTCGCATTCACAGTCATTGTTCAGGTAAGCCTGCTGTTTGAGGGTACTGAACAGAGTCGAGAAGACCCCTTTATCGAAAAACTCCGGCGCATTGATGCCATGCAGACGACCCAGCCGCTGGGCGATGTCCTGACTTTTCTGCTCCAGATCGGCTTTGCCCAGTTCTGGATTGGCAACCAGCAGATTGAGGGTGATCGCATAACGTTGCAGCGTTTCCAGGATCGTACGTCCCAGCATCATCAGGATCTGAATGTTGGCCTGATCTATCGACACCAGATCTTCTTCGACACTCAGCAGGTTCTGGCGGGACAGTTCGTTGATGTAGGCATCCACCATGTCGGCCAGTCGGTCTTGTCCAATGCTCAGGAACAGCTCCTGTTTCAGGAAGGGGTACAGCGCGGCCACGTTAGCGTGGATCTGGCGACGGCTCAGTTTCTGGTGGCGGATCATCATCTGAGCGATCAACGACGGCAGCGCCAGCAGATGGATAATGTTGTTGCGGTAGTAAGTCATCAGAATTGACTGACTGCGGTCGAGTGAGATGATGTCACCCATCGCATCGGACTCGGTCACAAATTTATCCAGTGATTCGGCGTGTGCAACCAGGGCCTTGGCATCCTGTTCTGGCACGGTGTACGTCTCGGAGTAAGGCACGTTGCGCAGCAGCGCCAGATAACTTTCGATCTGGGTTTCCAGGCTGTCGCGCGACAGCGCCCGCTGACGTGAAGCGAGCAGCGCGGTGGCACACAGAGTCAGCGCATTGGTGGCCGCTGCATCGTTAATGTGCGTCATCATCTTACTGGCCAACTGATTCACCACCGGGGTCAACCATTGTGGCTTGCTGCCTCCCATCGGATCGATGTCCTGTGTCCATTCCGGCGCGTGCTCATTCAGGTACTGATTGAGCGGGATCGGTTCACCGAAGTTGACATATCCCTGGCCGAAATTGCGCAGTTTACGCAAGGTTTTCAGCACCAGGCCGGCGTTCTCTTTCTCTTTGCGTTTCCCGCGCAGCTCTTTGGCGTAGGTGCTGACTTCCATTACGTGCTCGTAACCAATGTACACCGGGACCAGAGTCACCGGACGGTTGAGCCCACGCAGCATGGCCTGAATGGTCATCGCCAGCATACCGGTTTTGGCCGGCAGCAGACGACCTGTCCGCGAGCGGCCACCTTCACTGAAGTACTCAACCGAATACCCTTTGGCAAACAGTTCGGCCAGGTATTCACGGAAAATGGTGGAGTAAAGCTTGTTGCCTTTGAAGCTACGGCGGATAAAAAACGCCCCGCCACGGCGGAAAATCGGTCCGGCCGGGAAGAAATTAAGGTTAATGCCTGCGGCGATATGGGGAGGAACCATGCCTTCGTGATACAACACGTACGACAGCAACAGATAGTCCATATGACTGCGGTGGCAAGGCACATAAACGATCTCATGTCCGTCCTGAGCCAGACGGCGCACCGTCGACGCGTTGTTGATGTTCAGCCCTTGATAGATGCGATTCCACAACCAGCTCAGGATGCGATCGCCATTTTTGATCAGCGAATAGGAGAAATCGGCGGCGATCTCGTCCATGATGTCCTGCGCTTCTTTACGGGCTTTGTCTATCGAGATGTTTTTCGCTTTGGCTTCGTCTGCGATGGCTTTTTCTATCGCCGCGGATTTCATCAGGCGGCGGAACAGCGCCTGACGGTTGGGCAGATCCGGTCCGGATGCCGCCAGCTTTTGACGCGAGAAATGGATGCGTGCCACGCGAGCCAGTTTGTGGGCGATGGAAGCATCGGTGCCGTGTGCGTCGGCCATGTAGCGAATCGACACCACCGGGCTGAAACGCACCATACAGTCGCGGCCAGAGAGCAACACCGCTTTGGCTTTCTGTGGGCCGTTCAGGGCCTGCAGATAAGGGCGACTGCTCTCTTCTTTACCCGGTTTGCGTCCCCACAACACGGTAGCGGGAATGATTTGCACATCCAGTTCAGAGTCCAGCTGATGCTGTTCAAGCAGATCGGAAAATAGCGCGATCGACTCACTGGGGGCATCGTAGTCGTTTTTCATCAGCGTCGGACGGGATGAGGTGAATACGTAGCGGGTGAAGCTCTTACCGTTGATGGTCAGCGGTTGCAGTGGATCCGGCAGGCCGAGATCAATCGCGTGTTTTTGCAGTGTCAGCAGGTCAACCGCCGAGCGAAAAGGTAGTGCATAAACAATAGGCTTGGTAATATCAATGCCGTGATCTTCGATAGGATTCGAAGGGATCGCCGTTCCCTTGACTAAAACTGACATCGGCAGTTTCAGCAGAGAACGAGAAATAGCGTGTCCGGAAGACATAAAGGTCCTTAGCCTCAATAGATCAACTGTGCATAAGCGCATATCCAGTACATCATGAGTATGAATCACGATTGGAAAGACGCCCAAGCATTCATTTTTTGAGCCGCAAGGATACCAGAACTGGTCGAACCTTTTAATGGATATTGACTACGAAAACGTCAAAATTGCGCCAAATCATTCAGCCGAATTATTTTTGAGAGAACAAACAGTGACCCAGAAAGCCCCGCAAGGTTTCAAACGTCTGGTTAATGCAACCAAGTATTCCTATCAAGGTATTAAAGCCGCGTTTAAAAATGAAGCGGCATTTCGTGAAGAAGTGCTGCTCAGTGTGATCATGATACCTACGGCGCTGCTGCTGGATGTGACCGGAGTGGAACGCGTTCTGCTGATCGGAACCGTGTTGCTGGTGATGGTAGTGGAACTGTTGAACAGCGCGGTGGAGGCGGTGGTGGATCGCATTGGGCCGGAGCACCATGAACTGGCCGGTCGCGCCAAAGACATGGGTTCCGCAGCCGTGCTGATAACGATGTTGATCACCGGTTACACCTGGTTGCAGATAATCTTCTTTTAAGCCTTGATGCAGCGAGAATTACAGGTAGGATCATTCGACGGCAGCATAATACGCTGCCGTTATTGAAAAGAGCGAAAAAACAACCAATTGGCTTTTCATTTCACCAATTACTGGATATACTCACAGTTAACTGTATAAACAGACAGGTGACTTATGAAGCCGTTAACGCCCCGCCAACAACAAGTATTCGATCTGATTAAGAGCAAGATCGATGAAACCGGAATGCCGCCGACCCGTGCTGAAATTGCACGTGAACTGGGGTTCCGTTCCGCGAACGCTGCTGAAGAGCACCTTAAAGCGTTGGCGCGTAAAAATGCGATAGAAATTATTCCTGGAGCCTCGCGTGGTATCCGCATCCTGCTTGAAGCGGCGAACGACGACCAAGGTCTGCCGTTAATTGGCCAGGTGGCCGCGGGCTCTCCGATCCTGGCGCAGGAGCACGTGGAAGCTCACTACCAGGTTGACCCGGCCATGTTTAAGCCTCAGGCAGACTTTCTGCTGCGCGTTCACGGCGAAAGTATGAAAGACATCGGGATTATGGACGGCGACCTGCTCGCGGTACACAAAACGCAGGACGTGCGAGATGGTCAGGTGGTCGTGGCGCGTGTGGATGATGACGTGACGGTTAAGCGTCTTGAACGTAAAGGGTCGACCGTACTGCTGCATGCTGAGAACCAGGAATTTGAGCCGATTAAAGTTGATCTGACCGCCCAACACCTGTCGATCGAAGGCCTCGCGGTCGGTATCATCCGCAATACTGATTGGATGTGATCTACATTGTTGATATTCGTTCTCAATAACTTGTCAGATTAAATGATATTCATTATCATCTTTCTTAGTGCATGATGAGGAAGATGATAATGCCCCCTTCAAGTAAAGCATCGCAACATCGTTATCAGATCCCCGTTAATCTGGTCCAGCCGTTGTGGCTTCGTAGCCGCGAGAGTCTGGTCGATAACGGTTTGGTCTACGATCCGATCGCTGCCACGGCGTGTCAGCGGTGTCAGCTCGCCCCGGAATGTCTGTCGGGTGATATCAATCAGAAACAACTCTTGCACGTAACCCTGACGCACTTGTGTGATCTGCAGGTTCAGCGTTTTTTGGAACGTCATCCTGATGGCTGGATCGTGAATGTAGGGGCCGGTCTGGATACCCGGTTTTATCGCGTCGACAACGGTCGTTGTCACTGGATAGAACTTGATGTGACCGAACACCTGTTGTGGCGGCAGAAGCTGTTTCACGCCAGTGAACGTTATCTGCATCGCAATGGCAGCGTGCTGGATCTGAGCTGGTTGGAAACCTTGCCAGTCCCAGAGCAGGCGCCGGTACTGATCGTGTGCGAACATGCGCTGTTGGATGGCAATGAACCTGTGGTGGCAAAATTCATCCAGGCGCTCGGTTGCCATTTTGACACCGCCACCGCCTGCCTGGTTCTGGCTGGTGATCTGGCATCGAAATCACTGGGGCAGAAAATGGGATCGGGCCAGTACGCACACGGTTATCAGGACGCGGCGGCGGCGGTGATGAATTGTCTGCCGTGGGCGAAATGGGTCAAAACTTTCTCACCGCTGGATGGGCAGTGTGGTCGCTGGAAGCTGTGGCAGCGCTGGTTGCGTCGTTTTCCGTCATTGAAACAACGATTAACGCCTGTGGTGGTTCAGCTTCGTTGGTGATCCGGTTACACTTTGTGATCCTCTTGTGAGACGAGTGTAAGCGTGCAGATTTTTCAGATGTTATCCAACCGGGCGATGCACAAAAAGGTGCTGTTGCTCGCCATTCCGATGGTGTTGTCCAATATTACCGTCCCGCTGCTGGGTCTGGTCGATGCGGCGGTGATTGGTCACCTCGAACACGCCTGGTATTTAGGCGGCGTGGCGCTTGGCAGTACCATGATCAGTGTCACCTTCTGGCTGCTGGGCTTTTTGCGCATGTCCACCACCGGCCTCACAGCCCAGTCCTATGGGGCTGATGATAAACACAAACTGGCCCTGGTGCTGATCCAGGGACTCCTGATGGCGCTGGCGTTCGCGCTGCTGTTTTTGCTGCTGCACACTCAGCTGTCTGAGTGGGTGTTTGTCTTTAGTGACGCCAGTCGAGAGGTCAAGCATTACGGTCAGCAGTATTTCGCTATTCGGGCCTGGAGTGCGCCGGCGGCACTGGCCAACTTTGTGCTGCTGGGTTGGTTGCTCGGCACGCAAAATGCTCGCGCGCCGATGTGGATGGTGATCATCGCCAACGCCACCAACATTGCACTGGACGTGCTGTTTGTGATTGGCCTGGGCTGGAAAGTGGAAGGCGCGGCGCTGGCGTCGGTGCTGGCGGATTACTCAGGCATGCTGTTTGGCCTATGGTGTGTCTGGCGTACCTGGCACACGCGTCAGCTACCTTCCCCACGAGGGCTGGTGGGGCAGTCTATGCAGGGGATCGGCCGGTTTGTGCGCTTGAACCGCGACATCTTTTTACGTTCTTTGTGTTTGCAGGCGACTTTCAGTTTTATGACCTTTCAGGGCGCCAGCTTTGGGGATGAAGTGGTGGCCGCCAATGCCGTACTCATGAGTTTCCTGATGATGATCTCGTATGGCATGGATGGCTTTGCTTATGCGATGGAAGCTCTGGTGGGGAAAGCGGTCGGCGCACGCGATCGCGGTGAGCTGAATGAATCGCTGGTCGGCACCAGCTTCTGGAGCCTGATCATTTGCTTGCTTCTGACGTTGTTGTTTGGTTTGGCGGGATCACAAATGATCGGTTTGATCACCGACATCGCTTCGGTTCATCAGCAGGCGCTGATCTATTTGCCCTGGCTGGTCGCCATGCCAATGGTGGCCATGTGGTGCTTTTTGCTGGATGGGGTCTTTATCGGTGCGACCAAAGGGCGTGAGATGCGCAACAGTATGTTTGTCGCGACTTGTGTTTTTTTCGTGGTGTTCTACGTCTGGTCGGGGTGGGGCAACCACGCGTTGTGGTTCGCCATGTTGAGTTTTATGGCGGTGCGGGGCATTACGTTGGCGCTGCTGCTGAGGCAGCAATGGCGCCGAGACGTGTTTCTGTAAAGCCAAAAAAACCGCAGCCAGGGCTGCGGTTTTTTTGATTAGAACAATCGGTTCAGGCCGTTGAGAGCTGCCACTCGGTAGGCTTCAGCCATGGTTGGGTAGTTGAACGTCGTGTTGACGAAATATTCGATGGTATTCGCTTCGCCTTTCTGCTCCATAATCGCCTGACCGATGTGGATAATTTCCGCTGCACGTTCACCAAAGCAGTGAATGCCGAGGATCTCTTTGGTCTCGCGGTGGAAGAGGATTTTCAGGCTGCCCACATCCTTGCCGGAAATTTGCGCCCGCGCCAGGTGTTTGAAGGAGGACCGGCCAACTTCGTAGGGGATTTTTGCTGCCGTCAGCTCTTGCTCGGTTTTACCCACGGAGCTGATTTCCGGGATGGTGTAGATCCCGGTCGGAATGTCCTCAATCAGGTGCCCTTGAGCCTGACCCTGTGTGATTGCCTGAGCCACGAAGCGGCCCTGATCGTAAGCGGCACTGGCCAGGCTCGGGTAACCAATCACATCACCGACCGCGTAAACATGCTCTACTGGCGTCTGATAGTTGCTGTTGACCTTGAGCTGGCCGCGCGAGTCGGCTTCCAGACCGATTGCGTCCAGATTCAGTTTGTCGGTGTTACCCGTGCGCCCGTTGGCGTACAGCAGGCAGTCGGCTTTCATCTTTTTGCCCGACTGAAGATGGACGATGACGCCGTCTTCGGTGCCTTCGATGCGTGAGTACGTTTCATCGTTGCGGATCACTACGCCGTTATTCCAGAAGTGGTACGACAGAGCGTCGGACACTTCATTGTCCAGAAACGACAGCAAACGGTCACGGGTGTTGATCAGGTCGGTTTTGACCCCCAGGCCACGGAAGATCGAAGCGTATTCACAGCCGATCACCCCGGCACCGTAAATGATGATATGGCGCGGATCGTGTTTGAGGCTTAGGATAGAGTCACTGTCGTAAACCCGTTCATGATTGAAGTCGACATTGTCTGGCCGGTACGGGCGTGAGCCAGTGGCAATCACAAATTTATCTGCCGTGTAGTGTTCAATCGTAGCGTCGGACTTGGTTACGGCCACAGTGTGGGCATCAATGAACTGCGCGGTACCGAACAACAGTGTGCACTGGTTACGATCGTAAAAGCCCTGGCGCAAACGCGTTTGTTTGTCGATGACGGTTTTCGCATGGCCTAAGATACTGGAGAAGGTCGAATGAAGGCTGGTGTTGTTATTGCAAAACAGAGGGTTGTTGTTGAACTCGATGATGCGGCTGACCGCGTGGCGAAGCGCTTTGGACGGGATGGTCCCCCAGTGGGTACAACCGCCACCAACACTGCTCTCTTTTTCAATAATGGCAACGTTGAGCCCCGCTTTGGTTAATCCCATTGCTGCCCCTTCACCGCCGGGGCCACTGCCAATTACGATTACATCAAAGTGGTTGGTCTGTGCCATAGTTTAATCCTTGTTATAGTGTCGTAACATTGCTGTAGCGAGATTTTAACTGATTCCGTGGTTTGGTAAATGAGAGCCACATCATAGAGTCGAAGGGATCACGCCGTGGCAATGAAAATACATGTATCGCATGCGACAGCTCTCCAAATGGCCGTCAGTCAATTGAAACAGAGCGTTAACAGAGTGTACCTTGCTCGCGCGATGGCGGCTATCATGGGGTTATGCATCTCGGTGTTTCGCGTTATATTAACCCTCTCACCGAGAAACCGAGAAGTACGAAAATATGAAGTCCATGGGAATCCGAGCTCAGCAGAAAGAAAAAACGCGTCGTTCACTGATCGATGCGGCATTCAGCCAGCTCAGTGCCGAGCGCAGCTTTTCCAATCTGAGTCTGCGGGAAGTGGCCCGGGAGGCGGGTATCGCCCCAACCTCTTTTTATCGCCATTTCAAGGATATGGATGAGCTTGGTCTGACTATGGTCGACGAAGGCGGGTTGCTTTTGCGTCAGTTGATGCGACAAGCACGTCAACGGATTGTCAAAGAAGGCAGTGTGATACGGACTTCGGTGGAAACCTTTATGGAGTTTATCGAGAGCAGCCCGAACGTGTTTCGCTTATTGTTGCGTGAGCGGTCCGGCACCTCGTTTGAATTCCGCGCGGCGGTGGCCCGAGAGATTCAGCATTTCGTTGCTGAGCTCACGGAGTACCTTATCAGCACCGGTATGAGCAGGGACGAAGCGTTCACACAAGCTGAAGCGTCCGTCACTATGGTGTTCAGTTCCGGAGCTGAAGCATTGGATTTGGACAGACGTTCACGCGAAGAACTGGCTGAACGTCTGATCATGCAATTGCGAATGATTGCCAAAGGGGCATTCTGGTATCGCAAAGAACGTGAACGTAACCGATTAAAAGGCGGGATAGATTAATGTCGAATGAAAATAACCCAGTAAATCGTGGTTCAGAGCGCAAGACGCTGATTCTGGCTCTGGTCGCGGGTATGTGTGGCGATGCGTTGTTGTCCTGGCTGACAATGAGCGATGTTGCTTTTTCTATTTTTCCGGTGATTGCCTTGGTGCTGTCGGTTCAGGCTCTGTATCAGGAGTACCTGCGTAACCCGGTATCTGAAGATATTCCGTTGGTCGGGCTGGCGTGTTTCTTTGTTGGCGCCTTTGGTCACTCGGCGTTTGTCAAAGCACAGTATCCAGATGCCGGTTCCAACTTCTTCTCGATTGTCGTGGTGCTGTTGTTGATGTTGTGGATCGGCAACAAAATGGGCTTTATTGGCCGCAAAGATTAAGCGCCTCCTCATCCAAACCAAAAAACGAGCCGAAATGGCTCGTTTTTTTATGTGCGACTATTTCCGCTCTAGCAGTACACCCGCTTCCATGTGGTGGGTAAATAGAGCCTTTAGTCCGCCAAAGTCTACAGAGTTATATTCTTTAATTGTAAGGCTATGATTTATAGTATTTTTGTGAGCTTATTGTCCGTTGAAGTCCAAAACCGTACAATAGAAACTCGATGTTTCCCGTACCCCACGCCGTACCCAGAGCCGTACCCAAAAATGCAGAGGTTTTCCAACGATGACGAAACGAATCAGTACCAATGCCACGTTGCAAGCATTGAAGCCACAGGATAAGGAATACTCGATCCCCGATAAGAAGGTCGAAGGATTGAACATTCGAGTTCGTCCAACAGGCACAATGACTTGGACCTTTCGTTTTCAAATAGGTAAGAAACACGAAAAAATCTCTATGGGTCGATACATTAAGATCAAACCAGAGCGTGGGATGACATTGGATCAGGCGCGAAAGGAAGCTGGCCGTTATCGAAGTTGGTTGGAGAATGGTAAGAACCCAAAGGTTGAATTGGATATAGAGAAACGAGCGCAAGATGAAGCGAAGACCTTTGATGATGCGTTTATTAGCTTCGATGAGAAACGGCTTTCAAAACAGCTACGGGGTGACCAGTCGAGGACCATTTACAATCGAGATATCAAGCCAATTCTCGGTAACATCAAATTGGCAGATTTAAGCATATATGACCTCAATAAGGTTTTTGATGCGAAGGTTGATAAAGACGGTAAGCGTATGGCGGGGGCTATTGGGGTTTGCCATAAAATCATTAATCAAGTGATTAACCATGCCCTAGCACTAAATATGCTTGATACTCATCCTGCACCACAACTGAAAGCAAAAGACGTTGGTGGCGGCTTTAAAGTCACAAAACGTAATTTAAGCTTTTCAGAGTTAAAGATTTTGTTAACGAGTATGCCGTCATGGCGTACAGATTCCTCGAATATCCGTTTAATGCAGTTCTTACTTGGTTGTGGACAGCGTATAAGTGCCGTACTTGAAATGCGTTGGAGTGAGTTAGATTTTGATGAGGGAATTTGGCTATTACCAGCCAGCTCAGAAGAGCGACACACTAAAAGCCAAGATGCACGTAAAGTGCCTTTAAGTGGCTACTTGCTTGCACTTCTAAAAGAGCAGCGTGAAAGTGTGCCAAGTAAGTGGAAGTTGGTATGGCCTCAGCTAACAGTCGATAAAGTGCAAGAGCCTGCGGCAGTACGGGCATTGATAAAACGTAATTTACCTACCGATTTTGAGCGATTTTCACCTCATGACTTGCGCCGTACCTTTATCAGCCGTTGCAGTGAAATGGGTTTAGATATCGTAGCGATTGAAAAGACAGTCGGCCACCAGTTACCAAGCATGCTTAGAGTCTATAATCACCATGATTATCTTGATGAGCAGTTGAAAGTTTTAGATACATGGGGCAATAAATTGTACTCTTTGATGGAAGCGAATGTACACCCATTACCCTCAGCTCTGATGGCTTAACTTACTTAGCATAGAGTAAGTGTTGTGTTTCAGTAATAGTGCGTGCCCTTTTAATTCGTTGGCATGGATAACCGTTTGTGTGGATTTGTTCTGTAGATTAGCAGTAGTGGTTACTATTGCTATCAGTAGGAGGATCCTAATCCCTCATGTGCGGGTAGTGTTATTCCTTGTCTTGGCTAGTTGAGTTCTGTCCAGTGTCGTCACAGTGGCTTCGTAACTCATTCCGAGTTATCAATGCATCACGCACTGTGCGTGATGCAACTTACTCAATGAACTCATTAATTTGTCCATTGTTTGTTGAATCGCCAAGTACAATAAAAGGCTTTCAAGGTCTTCTATCAGATAGCACTCATGTGAGAGGTCAATCATACTAGCTATCAATATGAACCTTTGATAGAGGAACTTCGGAGCGGTCATATGAACATGCTCAAAATTATTCATAAAGAGAAATGCTCATGGTCAACGAGAGTGTCCTGAATTCTGTGTAACTGTCTAGACTTAAGCCTTAAAGGCTAAGGATGGACAATATGGATAAGAAAGCACTCGAAGCTTTTGCTCGTGAAGCAGCAAAGTCAATTAAGACAGAATCTGATCTTGATGACTTCCGAAAAATGTTAACCAAGGTGACCGTTGAAACGGCGTTAAACGCTGAACTCGATGAGCACCTTGGATATCAAAAACACCAATCTAGAACCAGCTCCAACTCCCGCAATGGTTACTCGGGTAAGTCAATCATCACCGATGATGGAGAGGTCGATATCGACGTCCCTCGCGACCGTGAAGCCAGCTTTGAACCTCAACTCGTCCGCAAGCACCAAACTCGATTCCAATCCATGGACGACAAGATATTGAGCCTATACGCGAAAGGCATGACCACACGTGAAATCGTCGCAACGTTCAAGGAAATGTATGATGCTGATGTCTCACCAACGCTGATATCGAAAGTAACCGACTCGGTGCTTGAGCAAGTGATTGAATGGCAGTCGCGACCTCTCGACGAAATTTACCCTATCGTTTATCTCTATTGCATCGTGGTTAAGGTGCGTCAAGACAAGCAAGTCATCAACAAAGCGGTCTATCTTGCGTTAGGCGTCAACATGGAAGGCCAAAAAGAACTGCTCGGTATGTGGCTCTCTGAAACAGAAGGTGCCAAGTTCTGGCTTAACGTGCTGACTGAACTTCAAAACCGTGGGGTAAAAGACATCCTTATCGCTTGCGTTGACGGACTAAAAGGCTTTCCTGACGCCATCAACACTGCGTTCCCAGAGACGCAAATACAGCTCTGTATCGTCCACATGGTGCGAAACTCGGTCAAGTACGTCCCTTGGAAAGACTATAAAGCGGTGACGACTGACCTGAAGAAAATCTACCAATCAGCCACAGAAGATGAGGCTCTGTTGGCTCTAGCGCAGTTCTCTGACCGATGGGATAGTAAGTATCCTCAAATCAGTCGCTCTTGGACGGCGCATTGGGACAACCTCAACACCCTGTTTAACTACCCAGAGGATATTCGCCGAGCCATTTACACGACTAACGCCATTGAATCCCTCAACAGCGTTATTAGAAAAGCGATTAAGAAGCGCAAGCTCTTCCCAGCGGATGAATCAGCTAGAAAGGTGATCTACCTGGCTATCCGAGATGCTTCCAAGAAATGGACGATGCCGATCAGAAACTGGCGACAAGCTCTAAACCGCTTTATGATTATGTTCGAAGACCGACTCACTCAATACATGTAACCCCGACAGTTACACAGAATTATTTACAGGGTCTGGTCAACCTAACTGAAATCCATGGCAGGATACTGGTTTTCACTCCAACGCTAGAGGCTCCTGAAGTTAATCTTCAGGCCAATATGTTTTAGTCCTCTGCTACAGAAATATAGATTCTGTCAGCATTCCATAATTCTATTATCTTTCTAGTCTTCTGAGCATTCCAGAAGCATTTCCCGAATAGGATCAATCCAGCACCTTCCAGATCTCGTTTCTCTGCGATATTGAATTGTTTAAGAATCGAATTCTTGTGGCGTTTGATAGGAATACCAACATCGTCACAATCAGCGGGGTTCAACCATTCTATCTCTGTATCTGAGTGAGAAAGCGTTCCCCAATACATTTTTGGTTTTGCTTCTTTTGGTGAGTCAGCCGCTTCAGCATCAGAGAATTTAACAAATAGATTCTTTGCTTTGTATTTGTATCCTTCATCTATCTCAATCAACGATTCTGATTCTGCTAGATTGCTTCCACGCAATAAACTATTTAAAGCCTTTTCAAACCCAAGAACTTTCTTTCGGACTTGGGTCGGGCTTTGTGAGTGCGACTTAGTAGTGCCTGATGAGACAGGTTTATCTTTCTTAAGGCGAGATGTATCATTAGAGTCGGATACCTTTGATTCTTTAGCAAAGAAATCGAAAACGACCTCATGTTGTTCTGAAAGAATTTGATTAACTTCTACAGCATGCCTTACTTCTCGTTCTTTTTGGGGAGATGAGCGACCTTCGTTACATCCTTCAGCATGGTAACGTGAGCCAAAACAAGCCGCTTTACCATCTACGCTTCTCTTACGATAGTAGGCTTGTCCACCACATTCAGGGCATTCGAGATGCTGCCTATACTTTTCGATCTCTGAGTCAGAAAGGTTCTGAAAAACGAGAATTGAATACGTTTTTCTAGTATTTGCGTAGGTGCATATGGCATCAATCATTTCGATAACCTCAGAGTTAGTGTAACCTATTGCTTTTTCTCTTATTCGCAGAATTGATGCAATCGATTTGTACCATGAATGATACAAAAACTTGAACTAAATCAATCGACAGACAAAAAGAGGTCATATTCAGTTGCGCTCAGTGCTTCCAGTAGCATAGATTCACAAGTGATTGGAGTATTATCGTGATTAATTTGAACAAAGATCAAAATCTTGCTTGGTGTCATGCCGCATTGATTCTTACAAAAAAAGTGTCGGCAGGTAGTGTCACATCCAACAAAAAATTGAGGGAAATGCTGACGAATATAGGGTCTTTAGAAGACATCTATAATCAGCACTTCGGGATGATTCCGATAGAGGAAAAAATCGAATCTCAATTGGATAAGGCATACAGCAAAATCGATTTTGATTTTAAAGTCATTACGATTAATGATCCCGAATATCCAGAGAAGTTGAAGTCTGTCGAGGGTGCAACACCAGTACTTTACTGCCGTGGTGATACGAGCCTATTACATTTGGATAAAACCATTTCGTTTGTAGGCACTCGTGAACTATATAACCCAGAACATGTACGCCATGGTGATGCGGTAATAGCAAGAATGCTTAGCGCTGGCTATCAGGCAATTGTCAGTGGCCTTGCTGCTGGCTCTGATACATTAGGGCACCAAGCGGCAATCAAGCATGGCGGTAGAACAATTGCCGTTCTAGGTACGCCTTTAGACCAATACTTTCCTAAAGATAATAAGGAACTCCAAGACGAAATTGCCAAGAATCATCTTTTGGTTTCTGAGTATCCGATAGGAATTCGCAGTTTTGGTTCTTTCTTTGCAAACAGGAATAGAACCACCGTAGGGCTATCGACCGAAGGTGTTGTTGTTGCTCGTGCTGGTGACAGAAGTGGAACTCAATACGCAATAAGGCATTGCGTAGAACAAGGGAAACAACTGTATGCACTAGAAAACAACATCTATGAGCCTGAGTATCAATGGGTTCACAAATACAAAGATAATCTAAAAGTGATCAGGTAATAGGTTCATTGTTTTTGCAGAGGTCTGCACATGAAACTATTGATTTTTGATCTGGACTTTACACTGGTTAATACTACCACTTGCCAAGATTACTTAAAAACTCGAGCCGGAAGAGAAGCCATTGTAGAAAAGCTGGATTCTGGCGAAGTCGTCACTGAACTTTATTTCGCTGATACGGTTGAGTACGTCAATTCACTTGTTGAGCGCTTCAATTCTGGTGAGTCTGATACTCTACCTATTATCCTTTCTGATTCCCCTCATTTGTACTGTGAGAAAGTCCTAGAGAAGCAGGGCTTTAAGATTCAACCTGATTTCATTTACGGTAATGCGCACAAGCCTTGTACTGATTGGGAAACATTGATCGAAGATGTCAAACGATATGAGTTGGTTGAAGAGAACGTTGTATCAGATTTCCTTGTTGTAGGCGATAGCCCACGAGATATCTTTTTTGGTCATGAAAGTGAAAGCCCTTCAGTATGGGCAAAATGGGGCTATAATGCTGACGATCATATGTTTCCTTTCCATACATGTAAGCCTACTAGAACAGCCACCACACTAGACGAACTAAAGGGTTATGTTGAGGAATTCATTGAAGGTGGAGAAGAGGCTTTTGATTATGAAAAGCCAAACTTTCAAGACGATTGGGATATTCAAACGATTGATCTTGAGAACTACCAAGTTCATGAAGTAGAAGCCATTGGCCACGCTCGTGAGTACGTACCGGAATTCCATGAGTTCGATAATCCTAACTATACCGCTAACTTCTTTGAAGTTAACTGGATGCTGAAGCCAGCAAAGGATGTTCCTGAAAGTGACTTGTGGAAGAAAGTTCCACAACGTTTCTATAAGCAAGGCGGAGGTTTTGCTGAAGCGAAGCATTTGATTCAGAAGGCTGGTGGCTACAAGTTTTTCTTTAAACGTTGGCTGGAAGAACAGGGTGTCACAGGTAAAGTATTGTTAGTGCCAGTACCTAGCAGTGTTCCCGCAGAGTGCAATAAAACTCACACTGTGAAGTTAATAGCAACATGGTGGGAGCAATGGCTTAACAAAGAAAAAGATATCAACTTTAAATTGATTCATGAAAATCTTCTGATTGAACGATTCCAACCGAAAATGCCTACCCATGCTCAGAAAGGTAAGCGTTGTATTGAAGACCAATTAAAGACTATGGGATTGTTTAGAGGCGTATTAGGACATTTACCTGATGATATCTCAGCGGTAGTGTTCTTGGATGATGTAACGACTTCTGGACAGAGTATTAATGCTATGGCAACAATCTTCAGAGAGTTGGAAGTAGTACCTGAGCATATACCATTATATGGTTACGTCTGGTTCAAGACGCATCATCCAGAACCAGACTTCGATTTTGACAAGTTGATTGAACTTGCTGATAACGTAGCGGCAGACAATTAGTAACCGTAGTTGCATCTAAAGTGCTCCATTTGCTGTGAATTACAGTCGCTAGGAGTGGCACAATGTTGATCAAAACATTCAATCTATAATGCTATAAATAATTGAATATTATGATTATTATTTATCGGCATTAGACTGCGTGTATCGAGAGTGCGAATCTAAAAAAGGAGGTCGATATGATCTCCTTTTTCATTTTTATCAGAGTTACCTCTAACTCATAAATTTCCAAAATCGGTTTGAGGCATACTATTGATCCGCACCATCAGTTTTGGATACAAAATTAAGTGATTAAAGGTACTAGTGACCAAGAATATACATATTATCCAATCTCCTGAATCTATAGCTGAGCCTCTAGGAGTGCTGAGGTTCCTACTTTTATATGAATCTCAGTTCTATGGTTGGTGTAAGGCCGCAAAGCCAGGTAGTTAACTAAGCTGAAGTGCTAGGTATCGTAAAAAGCTATCTGTTTTGTGGAGGAACCTAAAGTAAATTGCTATGAATTTATGCTCGAATACCTACTGCGTTTCAGTCTTGTCTGTATAGCTAAATTATTCGGGGCTTATAAAGTGGACGTTATTCCTGGATTAAGCATCGCCACAAGGTTACTCAGAAAGAATTGACTGAGAATGGTGATAATTTTGATGTAAAAAATATTGTTGCCAGTATGAAGGGCTTTGTTGCGTAAAAGAATTATTCACTATTCTTTACCTCTCTCTATCAAACCTTAGGCAGCTCACCCCTTATCTGACTGTTTGGGAAATCGGTAGGTAGAGATGATTGCTCTGTTTAGTGGTACTAAAACAGAGCTGTAACGGTAGACTTAAATTGGAGACCTGTTTAGAGGCATGATTTCATACAACTAAAGAGGTTAAAAATGCCAAGAAAAATTACGCCTGAATTCAAACGTGAGTGTGCTGAGCTAGTTATCACTCATGGTAACAGTCACAAAGATGCTGCCGCAGCAATGAACGTTGGTTTGTCGTCGATTCAACGTTGGGTTACACAATATCGACAAGAGTTATCAGGAGTTACATCTAAGGTCACGGCCTTGACGCCAGAACAGCTCAGGATTCAAGAGTTAGAGAAGCAACTCAAACAACTTCAAAGTGACAATGAACTGTTAAAAAAAGCTTCGGCCTTCTTCGCCATCGAAATGAACAAAAACAAATAGTTGCGGTAAAACTGAAGAAGATAGGCTACTCAGTACAACAGATTTGCCGTTGTTTAACACTCGCTGCCAGTTCATTTTATTATCGCTTAAAGCCCAAAGCTATCAACGCTGAAATGGTGCGATTAAAAGCCGCAATGCAGCAAATTCATAACGACATGGATGCGACCTATGGTAAGCGGCGGATGGTATCTGAATTACAGGATATGGGGTTCTCAGTTGGCCTTGAAAAGGTTCGCCGTTGGATGAAGAAGCTTAACTTAGTGGCAAAACGACCAAAGCAACATCGATATCCATCTGGCGGCGTAGCATCAGTTATTGCCCCTAATAAACTAAATCGCCAATTTAACCCTGAGCAGCTCAATACGTATTGGTCGGGTGATATCACCTATATTCGAACGCAACAAGGTTGGTTATATCTCGCCATCATCATGGATTTATGCTCTCGTCGTGTAATTAGTTGGGCGTTCTCTGATAAACCAAATAGCGAGTTGACTACTCGAGCATTGCGACTAGCGGTACAAAAACGCAGAGCTTGTCGTAACGTGGTTTTTCACTCCGACCAAGGGTGTCAGTATACGAGTGCTGCTTATCAGAGCTCACTAAAAGAGTTTGGTGTTGAATCTAGTATGAGCCGTGCTGGAAACTGTTTGGATAACGCAGTAACAGAGCGATTTTTTAGAAGTCTCAAGTCAGAACGAGTTAACTACCGTCGTTATGAGACAAGAAGCCAAGCTATTGCAGATATAATCAACTACATTGAGCCATTTTATAATCAGAAAAGAAAACACCACAAGTTGGGCAACATCTCCCCAGTAGAATATGAGATGAATTTACTAAAAAGTGCCTAAAACAGTCTCCAAATCTAGTTGACCATTACAAGCACATTCACTATTACGCAACAAGGCCAGTATGAAGCGTCAAAATTTGACGCTGAAAGCAGCTTGTGAATTTAAGTGTACTCCGGACAGCAAGCATCAAATGCCTCTTGCGCCAAACCTATTGGCTCAGAATTTTGATGCATCGGATCCGAATTAAAGTGGGCGGAGACATCACCTATGTCCCTAAAAGCTAGAGTGGGCTTTACTTGGCAGTAATTATTGGTCTTTACTCAAGGCAAGTCTTCGACTGGTCTATAGGTACTAGAATGACGGCGACACTGATCTGTGATGAGCCATCAATGGCTTTATAACTATTTATAATCTAAAGCAAAGTATGATCAGGAAAGGAAATAGCTGGGAGCCTCAATGCTTGTGTTGAGAGTTTCCAGAGTCTATGACTCTTTGATGAACAGTCCTTTTATAGCTCTAGATGACTTTCACTCTAAAACTTTAAAGATTTGCTGTAAAACGGCTGGTGGTATTGGTTCCTCGCTATTCACGATAAAGCTCTTTAATTCCAGTCGTAGATTGCTCAAACTTTGCAAAAATTGGAAATAGCGCTTCTCAGGAGGCTCTTGCGATTGATGCTCAGAACTCTGTTTTTGCTTTTGCTCTGACTTTTCCTCGAGCTTTTTAGGGGGCAAAAATTGTGACGAAAAAGCCTCTGTTACCTGTATAAAAGTGCCAAGACTTAACTTCCCTCGTTTGGCTTTTTCTGTGTGTCGTACCACATAACCGAGTTGCTCAAGTCGTTTTAAAGTATCTGATACTCGTCGAACACTCATTCCCAATATGATCGCAATATTGCTTTGGCTTATCCCTAAACCGTGGGTATTGCGATCAATATTTTTGGCTAAAAACGAGCAAACCAGAATCGATGCTTCCGCAGCATCATAATGCAGTTCGAGTTCGCTTTTCCAAAAGGTGTTGATGATGTTTGTTCGATTAATATCTCTCTCGGAATAGTGGCTCGTCGGCATATAGCTTTTTGAAATTGAAGAATACGGTAGCAGAATAATCCGCTTTTGTTTTTTTAGAAATGGGTGCTCTTTGAATAGGCGAGTCTCATTGAGTTGCTTCATGGTTTGAGCTTCTTCTAGCTCTTTCATGAGATTGACTTTCTTTCTGTCATCTGGCCGAAGAAGTATCGGAACCAGTTTTTCTTCTCCTTCATGGTAAAGGTAACAGTTCCCTTTAACATCGTAAGAGTTAATAAAATTGATGATTTCCATGTTAGCGTTCGGATCGAGTGTTGGTGTTTCCTTCATGGTTGTAGTTTCTACTGATGTGCCTTCATCTATGTCGATTGATTGCATGACTTTCACTCTGATTTATGGCTGGCATGGTGTAATCCGATGATATTTATATATATTTTAATTTATTATTTTCACTTTTTATGTGAGTGAAGTCCTGAAGTAAAAATGCATGAGCCGTGATTATTGATAAAAATGAAGGTGATCTGGGTAGATTTAGCTGATGTGAAGACTCAGTAATCGCTTAAAAACAGAGGGGAGTGAATCGAGGGAGATCGGTAATTAATAATATATACCTACCCATCTACTAACCTAATGTCACACCTCAACCAACTACCTCATCACTCGACATCTTGGTAGGGGAACCCATCCCTTACCCAAAGAGAGACTTAGAAAATAACGTCACTCTCAGTACCTATGTCAGAAGCAAAACATAGGTCACCATCATGTCTAAAAACCTAACCATCACACACGAACCTACTTTCAACGGAAACAAGATATACATCGACAAGGAGGGGTTGGTCGTTGAATACCTAGAAGGGATAGACTCAGTCCTTGAGAAAGCTCTAGAGCAATATGCGAGACTTTTTATCGTTCGAGTGGACCTCAACTTACCAACAGACTTTAGAGGGGATGATTCAGCAGTGATGACTCGTTTCTTTCGATCTCTTAAGTCTCAGGTAGCGGCATATCGAAGACGTAGTGCTCGGTTAAATGGCAAACCCTATCGTGAAACCACCATTCGTTATGTGTGGGCTAAAGAGTGTGATACCTCAACGAGCAGTCATTACCACGTTGCGCTTATCTTTGACCGGAACGTCTTTCGTTCTCTAGGGGACTTTGGTGAATATCAGCAAAGTTTGGCTAACCGTATCCGTAATGCTTGGAAGCGCTCTGTGGATGCCATCTACTCAGGAAAAGAGAAACCCGCTATCCATTTCTCCAAACAAGGACAGTATCACTTGCTACGTAACTCTGAGGAGTTTGAGGAGGTGTTTCAGTCCGTCTTTTATCGACTAAGCTACCTAGCGAAGAGAAGAACGAAGCACTTTGGCAAACGTATGAACAACTTCGACCATAGTCGTAAATAGCTTAAAAATTACGGTAGTCGCAGTTCCTGTGGGATTAACAACAAACCACAGGAACTCATTATGCCAAATCAATTCAAGATGGCTTTTCAAAGAGCTCACACGTCTAACCACCTCACCATCACCCACGACCGAACGTTTAATGGGAAGCCGCTCTACTACCACAAGGATGGTCTTGTCCTTGAGTACTTGGAGGGTATCGACCGAGTGCTGACTGAAGCGCTCGGCCAATACCCTAAGCTTTGTGTCGCTCACTTAAATGTACGTCTACCAAGTGACTTTGATGGAAACCATTTTGAGGTATTCAGTCGTTTCTTTCGTACCTTGGAGTCGGAAACCAATGAATTGTGTCTAATGAAGTACAGGCGTAGGCCTCACCAATATCATCAAACGGTCATACGTCATGTTTGGTTCAAGGCGTGTGAGTCCACCAGCCAGTACCACCTGGTCTTATTCTTTAATAAGCGCCTTTATCTTTGTTTAGGCAAAAGTGGAGACGGGAGGAGTCGCTACTTGTCCAGAGTCAGAAAAGCATGGGATAGAGCCGTGGAAGAAGACCATGGGAGAAGATGTTTAGGACTGGCGTATTCTCCATCTGATGACATGTACGAACTTCTAAAAGGGGATGAAGCATTCCCATTGCAGTTAAATGAGCTCTTCTATCGGATAAGTCGTCTAGCGAAGCCCGTCTCCCTAGAGGGCGAGAACCGCAGCATGAGTTTTGGTTGCAGTCACGACTCACCTTAAAAAATACAGCGCGAGTAATACCTATGTCATTCACAGACTCAGAGGTATTACTCATGTCTAACAATACTTACCTTCCCAACATTACCCATTCAAAAACGTTTAACGACTACCCCGTATTTTTCAGTGACAAGGGGTTATACGAATCGGCCTTAACCAGAATGACGGAAGTCTTTGAACAAGCAACGGAGGCGTTTGACGCGGCCTTGGCTACGCGCTTGGATTTGTTTCTACCAGAAGACCACCAAGATACCGACCTCAGCATAATTAACGATTACTTTACGCTGCTTAAAGAAAAGCTCGATACGGATTCAGTGTTCTATGTATGGCGTAAGCGAGAGGACAAGGTGCCATCCCACAACTATCGCGTGATGCTGTTTACTGACTACAGCCAGCATTTTGGCCCCGCCATTTGCTGGGAAAAACGCAACGAATTGGTTGAGCACCTTAAAGAGGCTTGGCAAGAAGCGATAGAAAAGCACTACAGCGGCAAAGCGCGCTCATTGGTGTTTCTCAATGACCGAGGAAACTATGGCTTGGGGACACGCTGTAGGGAGCAAGACAAGAACATCAAGCGTTGTGTCTTTCATCGCATGAGCAGTCTTGCTGAAGCATGGAATGAGCAGCGTTACTTCTTTGGCTCTAGTTCAGAGTAGACCGACTGCATTTTTTTACAGTAGCGGCTTATCTCATGAGTATATACACAGGAGATAATTCCCAATGACAATGAGGTTCTTAAGACTACAAGACGTGATGTCACTAACTGGGCTAGGCCGTTCCACTATCTACAAGTTCATGGCCGATGAAGTTTTTCCAAAAACCATTCCATTGGGAGGGAGAGCTGTGGGATGGCTAGAAAGTGAAATCGAAGAATGGATGGAATCGCGTCTAGCACTGCGAGACAACCAAGAATCTTTTCAGTAACACAAACATTAAATTACACATCAACAGGGCGCTGGCTAAGCAAAGTCATGCGCCCTTTTTCAATTAGAGAGAGATAAAAAAATGAGTTATTCAATTTACGTAGACGGCGCAGCACCAAACAACCAACACGGATGTACACGAGGTGGCATCGGGCTGGTGGTCATGGATGAAGACAATGAGATTGTTCATGAAGAGAGCATTACCATTGACCGCAAAACGAATAGTGCTGAACTTGAGCTACTGGCCTTGGTTGAGGCGTTGGAGTACGCAGAAGATGGGGACGTGATTTACTCAGATAGTGATTATTGTGTAAAAGGTTTCAACATCTGGATGGACGATTGGAAAGACCGAGGTTGGCGCCGTGCGGATAAGAAACCCGTCAAGAGCCGTCACCTGTGGCAACAAGTGGATGAGCTGAGTTCTAGGAAGTATGTTGAAGTTGAAAAGGTAAAAGCACACTCTGGTGTTGAAGGAAATGAGAGAGCTGACTTGTTAGCGGTTGAAGCCGCGGCGTTATAAGGTCAGTGGCACGCAGCTTGTGGGATGTACCCCACAAGCTGTTATTCTTATTTATTATTGGTATTGATGGTGTCGATGGTTTCTCTTAACGTGCGGGTATTGCCTGATGACCTAATGACTCCTAATGCCCAATGAAAAGTTTAAAATACCCATCATCAAACTGGGTAACCCGTTTCTGCCTTCACCTGATGAAGTCTCAGAATTCCTGGGGCTTCCTGTCTCGCCCAGAGAAAAAATAAAGTGGTTAAATGCGTCAGTGGTCAAGAGTAAGCTGCCGACAGACCGCACGCTTGATAACATAAGTAAGGAGGGAATACGGTGGAAATCGATACGTCAGTTTGCTTGGCAACTGGCGAGAGTGTTTGTTCGTAAAGGATGGTCCCTTAACGTTTCTTTCCCCGATGGTGGTATTCATAAAGCAGACTTATCTTTTTGGTGGTCACACACTATTAAAGGCGTTCAGCAAGGGTTGTCTTCGACGTCTGGTGAGTTGAATCTCGGGCTCTTGGTTAGCTATATCGATAGGCGCTGCGCCGCCTATCAAAAACAGTTGGCTTTTATGCAGGATGCGCCTGGTATCAATGAGTGCAACCAAAGTGAGTTAATCTCAGGCTATTACCTGCCCGTTCTCGATTTTACGTTGCTCAGTGAGCCAGAAAAGGTGCTTGTAAAAAACTGGCTCAAATCGCCAAGTGAATCTGCCTCACAAGAAACTGAGCAGGCTATGCTGTGTTTCAAGCATGATTTTTGGTTGTCCTTAATGTCGGTCATTGATGCAATGTTTCTTGAAGATTGGGATAAACACCATGAAGAGTACACTCCTAGTTCGTATGCCCGACAATACGGGGTGTTCGGGCAGGTTTTTAAGCGAGAAGAGAACACATTCCTTGGCAAGTTTTTTGGCCTATTAAAAGAGCAGACTAATCAGACTTACGCTCAGTTATCGGAGTATGTTGCCTTACCTTTTAGTGAGCATGAGCGAAATGGTGTGCTAAAGCGCGATGTACAACAAGATCGTTTTAAAGAGTGGCGTAGCGGAAAAAGCCTCCCCTCTGTAAAAGCCTTGAGTACGTTTTTTGACAACATGGATGTAGGGCGTCAAGGTACGGATTTGCTGGTATACGCACTGTTTATGAGAGCGCTTGATAAGGAGGGGGGCTGTGCGCTACCTGATATCTATACGACAAATCGTTACCAGCGTTACTTCCAACACTACGCTCCCTAGGCTGCACTATGGCAGCCTAGGTTTGCTTCTATTTTTTGCTTGGCGGATTGTTGGAGCGACCTCCACCTGATGGATTCGAGGTGCCATTTTTGGTCGGCCATAGCGGGGCGTTGTTGCCTGATTGTTGTTTATTTCCCATGGGTTGCTCCTTTTTGTTGAGGCTGTCGACGAATATTCGTCGACAACCATCATGCATGAATACGGAGAGTGATTGGGAGGGGGGAAAGAGCGAAAGTTACTGGGAGTGATTAAGTACTTTTTCGTTGATCTCTAATGTAGATATGTACCGCCCCTGCTTGAGTCTGCCTTTTGTCTATTTCAAACAGTTCAGTCGCCTCAATGAGTTGGCTCAGAGTGTTGAACCCGTAGTTTTTTGAGCTGAAGTCCGGGTATTGTCTTTTGATTAGGCCACCACATTGGCCCAGAAAAGACCAGCCGTCCTCGTCTTGGTATTCACTGGCAGCGCCTCGTAGGATATTCAACAGTTTCGTATCACCTCGTAGTTTATTGCGAGTCTCGCGAGGCTCTGCTTTCTTGGGTTTGTCTGAAATGACGGCAGTGACTTCTTCTTTTGGCGCGTATCGTTCTTTAAGGACTTCAGTGTAAATAAAATCATCACAAGCATTACGAAAGGCGAGCGGTGTTTTCTTCTCACCGACACCAAAGACATAAATTTGAGACTCTTTGAGGCGTGAAGCCAACTTGGTGAAATCACTGTCGCTACTGATGAGAGCAAAAGCGTCATACTTATTTGAGTAGAGCAAATCCATGGCATCAATGATCATGGCAGCATCAGAGGAGTTTTTGCCCTGCGTGTACGAAAACTGCTGAATTGGATTAATTGCCAACTCATTGAGTGGTTGTTTCCAGTTCTTTAAACATTCTGAACTCCAGTCACCATACGCTTTTTTTACCAGAATATGTCCGTGTTTAGAGAGCTCTTTGAGCACAAAATCTAAAACTGCATATTGTGCGTTCTCTGCGTCGATTAAAACGGCAATTTTCTTTTCAGAGTCTATATCAATCAAATCCATGTCCTTATGAGCAAGCGGCGAATTAAAGGTGAGAACACCTAGGTGTAGTTCAATGATGCTGCGTGTAAGGCTGGGAAGCAACGAGTACCGCTACAGAGTTATCTATTTGAGTGTTGATGCACGAAAGAGATAAAACCTATTGATGAGTGAGTTATTAACATAAGAGGTTGAAGGAACAACGGTCACACTCTAGCGCATTGTTGAGAACAAATAGAGGTTATCAGTCCTGCTCCCTTTATGGATTGAGTAGAATAGGCCTCATTAAAAAGTGGCGGTGGAATTTACAGTGAGTTATAGAGTAGTACGGCTAACGGAACTGATGACGCATGAGTTCGGTCAAGTCGAAGGGGATATCGAAAGGTTAACGGAAAGGGCACTGAGTTCTGCAATCCCTCATGGCATGAGTTTCTCTCGCTTTATGGACAAACTCAAAAGTGGTGAATTGGCCCTGTTGACGGACACTCCATCTAAGCCAGTGATGCTTAGAAATGGAATGAGTAAATCGTGGAGCTTGTCTACTGAAGGGCAAGAGGCCTTATCGCCAGAGGCAAAAAATGCCTTTCTCTCTAGAGCGAAAATATCTCGTGGAGCGGTAAGTAGAGCAGCGTCAAGTCAAAGCCGTGCGGCATACGCTCCAAGTATCGAAGAGACCTATGTCCCTGAGCCCATTAAGCCTGATACTTCTGATGCACCACCTAAGCTCAAATATGAATATTGTTTTGAGGTCGCTTGTTCCGACGAAACGTTAAGAAAAAGCGTAGGCTGTGCGTTTCAACTGGGTAAGACTAAGCAAGAAGCCATGATTGGTCGCTGGGAGACGGAGCCTACAGAATACGGTACTAAATACACCGCCCATACTGCCTTTGATGAGCCGAAAAAATTGTTTGCGAAAGTGGCGGATAGTTCAATGGGCATCAACGTACCTGACGGCGTGCAAGTGAAACCAATAGGCTCCGGTGTTGTGGAAGAAGCGTTTATCCCAGTCGTCCCATCGGTGCAGCTAGGAGAGCGATTAGGACTGCCGACGGAAGGTTATTATTACCACTTTCATAACGACCGATTAGTGCAAGAGTACAAGCTGCTGGGTGAGGGCAAGTGGGCATTTTACGCTACATGTTCCACGCATGAGCAACTGAATGATGAGCAAGGCTACAACCGACTGCAAAGTGCTATCTTAGTGTACTGGAAACTCGCAGGCCAAGACGTTGAAAACCAGAGCCTTGTTTACCTTGAACAGCAGATCACCCGAGAAGAGCTCGATAACCTCAATGACGACTGGGTGGCTCAGCACGGTATCAAGCTTAATATCAGTGAGCTTCTTGCAGCACCAAAACAATCTATCGTTAAACGGCCAGTAGCAAACTCTGCGGAGACGATAAAGTCAGACAAAGAAACCGCATTGCCGCCGCTGCCACCTTGTACCTATAGCTGTATAGCGAACACCCATTACGATTATTCAGATATATTCATTGCAGAAACCCAGTTCAAAGCGATCAATAGTGACCGTTTATTTGGGAAAGAACTTCCTGTCACGAACTTAGCCACAATCACAACAGCTTCAAGAGCCACTGATTATGGTAAAGCAGCACTACTTGCTATTCCCGCGAAATCTGCGGTGACGAACCTTGGGATTCTGAGTACCAATACGGCCAATACGATTGGGACATGGTCGATTTCAGGAGAGGCGCTAGCGGGCTTTGCTCGAATGGGCGGTTTTCTAGTTGCGGCCTTATGGCCTTCTCAGCTTGGTGATGGAACCTTAGAAGGTAATTCTGATATCTCTACTAATGACACCACTACGATGCGCGTACGTTTCAATATGTACACGGACGAAAATGGCAAACAACAAGTGGTTGGTATCAAAACGGGTGAAGGCAGTCCATATGGTGATCTAGTGGCTAAGCGTCAGGCTGTGCAACAAGGACAGAACTTTGTTGCGGAGTTAGACAGCGGTATTACTATAACGTGGACGCCCGATGGTTCAACGGATGTGCTGACACCCGATACAGTCTTACCCGAAAATGATCAGCTTGATGTTCACAATATCTGGGTACGCCCGATTGAAGAACACGAACAAGAGATAGGCACGGTTCTCTATCCAGAGGAAGATCTTGCTGAGTATATAGTGACTTTTCCTACTGATGCGGGACTGTCGCCCTTGTACTTAGTATTTAATAAGCGTAGTGCCGGAATTACTAAGGTAAAACCATTGGAAGTGGGCACTTACGGAGACTTAGCGCCAAGAAGCAAAAAGGATGGAATGGATATAGATCATATTCCATCTCAAGCTGCGTTAAGAAGAGCACTAGAAAGTGCATTAGGTCAAACTCTTACTAAAGATCAAGAGCGTGAGTTAATTAATAGTGCTGCTGCTATTGCTATACCTCAGGAAGTGCATCGAAAATGTAGTGAAACATATGGCGGTAGAAATCAAGCCAATAAGCAGCAAGTTGATGCTGGTGATTTAGAGGCGGCAGTAAACTCGAATTTTGATGCTATCAAAGGGTGTTTGAAAAACGAAGGTTATACTGAGCAAGAGCTAGAGAATGCTAGAGTTCAACTGCATGAAATTAACACAAAAAATGGTTGGTACTAAATGATGACTTACAGGGATTTTCTGGGGAAGAAGTACGATGCTTTACTAAAGCAGTCAGCCTTCTTATCTCTGATTGGAGGCAATGTGCCTGAAGTGTTGAACTCTAAAAGTGATGCCTTCTATATATGTGTTGACTCTTCTGGCGTAGAGCTCAGGTTTGATCGTCAAACTTCTGAGCTAACCACTATTGTAGTGACTAAGCCCGCTTTTTATGAGGGATCGCTTAATTTATTAACTAAACGTATTCAGGTTAGGAATGCCCTTGGTCTTCCATCAAATGAACGTCCTGAGAAAAGCATTCCTGTTCTTGGAAAAGTTGGGGCGATGGATGAGTATATTGATGAGCGAGGGTTCTCTACACAGGTAGTGTATAGAGTCGGAACTGATGATGTGGAGAGGGTGCATTATCAAAGAAAGTAGACTGGAGGCTAGAAGGCGAAGAGGGTTACTTTGAACAGTGAGTTGCCGGTTTTGTACTGGCTCAATAGGGGGTACATTGATCTTATCAACAATGCTGGAGATAGAAGATTCATCAGAAGCAAGTATTGAAGAGTAAAGTCGCTTTTTAACAGATAACATATACTTTCAAACTGATGCATTGAGACAAAAAAAGAATGGGGAGCGTAATTGCTCCCCATTGTCGTTTTTACCGTTGCTCGTGGTATCACTTTTCTTTGATTGCTTCACAGCCAGCAGGAACGGTTATAGTCGATACGTCCTTACCTGCTTCTTGTGCTGCTTTTGCATCCATTTTGTATTGAGTACATTTTCCAATGCTGATGTTGACTGCGCCTGTATCTACAGATGGGTTACCTCCTAATGCTCCGCCTCCCTGAGCGAAAACAAAAGGTGTGATTAGGGTTGCGAGTAGAACGAGAATGTTCGTTGTAGTGTGACTCATGGTGTTTCCTTATTGGGTAAAGTTGGATTTGTCGAGAGTTAGAAGGTGTAAACAAAGGTGCCTGAGCTTGAGGTGACTTCGATTTCTTTCACGCTGTCTACAGTGCAGTTGTTACTGTATCCGGTGTAGGTTTCACCGAACTTCAATTGAACGTTTCTAGAGAGCTCTGAGGCCGTACCAGCGGGTAGGCGGCAGTTACCTCGGTTGACAATGACATTGCTTATTACTGTGCTGTCAGTAACGGCTTGGATATCAAAGGCTAGTGTTCCCCAATGTGGGTTGGTGGATATCGACACTTCAATATCGCTGGTGACGGTTTGTGCTTCTTCCTGTTCGCTGCAAGCGGTGACTCCGAGAATCAGCATGCACATCATGATGGTTTGAGTTAAGGTATTCATAGGTATCTCTCCGTAGTGGTGAGTTAAATTTGGGATGCACGGATTTCAGCGTGTTCATGCATGAACTGCTCTAAGTTGAAATCGGTGGGATAGATAAAAGAAAACGTCGATACACTGGCCTCATCAATCAGAGGTACGGCTAGGGTGCGTATCGTGGGTTGACCGGATAAACGAAAAAGCAGCAAGAGCGCGTCACATTGAACCGAGAGTCCCAGTGGTTCGATGAGCGCTTTCTCTTGCTGCAAAACTTGACTCGATATGTTGAGCATACGGTTGTTGAGTAATGCCGTGTGTACCGCATTCAGTACTTGCCGCTGCTCATGACTCCACTCACGAATAGTGGGTAGTGATACATGGACTTTAGCTAACCATTCTTGTTCTTTTGAATGCGCTGAACCCTTGTGGGGTAAGGGTTTGTCTCTCTCCGAGGAGCGACCTTGTCCATAATTCAGTGCATCAGGAACAAGCGGCAGTAAGTACTTATTTGTCAACTGCCAATAGAGCATTTCCTGCTTGTTGAACTTCCATAATTGCTCAGAGGTTTTCCGATAAACATGGGGCATGCTCATCGAATCACACTCCACGTTAAATACGTCCACAATGACTTCATCGAGGTAGCGTTTAATGCTGCGAGTGGTGCGGTGGATATCGAGTAGGGCTAACTGCTGCTGCAACTCCCTAACGGTAATCCAACGATGTTGAGGAATAAGCATCAGCGTGTGCAGCAAAGCGGATAACCCTTCAATGCTGGTTTTATTGCTCATGACTACACTCTCAATACATCAAAGCTCCAAGACCGGAGGTGGACATTTAATGTCGGGAGAATAGAGGTGGGTCAGACACATAATGTCCAACGGTGAAAACAGCATCAATCGGCAATACCAAAGCGTGAGCCGATTAACATTAACGAGGCTTATGCTTATCACTGAGCTCGGCAATCGCTGTCAATAACCCAATCAACAGCACCACCAGAAACCCTAACGTCGTCAGAGTTCCGATAGCGCCAAAGAAAGGAGAGAGGGTAAACAGAGTAATAAGAGCGGTGACAAGCTTGATGGTGTTAAGGAGAAGGGAAGTCATGAGTTATTGCGGGGTGACGGCTATCTCGTTGTAAGCGTCCATATGGACATAGGCAAGAAAGTTATTCTCCCACAACTGATAGAGCTCTTTAGCATCACGGCTACCCTGCATTGGTAGCCAGCCACGATAGGCCACAAAGAACTGTCCAACCCGAAAATCAAAATCCAAGTTGCGTTCTAGCTCTGGGTAGTAGTTTCCCATGTAAGCAAAGTCGGTGATGTACTCAATACTCCACTCCCCTGTTGAGGTGTGGCAAATTGCCATCTCAACCGGATGGAAGCCACCTTCATCCGCGCTATAACTTTTATCGCGAAAGTTAAACACCAGATAACGGCTGGTGGCGAGAGTTTCATTACTCAGTAAATGACCGGTGAGTTGCTCACTTAGCAGCGAGTGCAGAGTGCTAGAGACAGGTAGAGTGGATGCAGTGAAGGTTAATTGAGACATAGTGAGTCCTCCTTGTTTCAGGATTCAAATAAGAAATAACAGAGTGGGAATTAGTGGAACGTACCGACCATCTTTAGTTGCACGTCATTAAAGACGTTTCGAGATAAGTGGCGAGCAAAGGCTTTCATCCAGACCGAGAACAGCTCTTGTACCTCTGGGTGGGATAAATCCGTGCTCCCAACATCAGGCTGGTAGCACCATTGGTTTGCGAGATGAAAGTACAACTCAGGTTCAACGGCTGTGCTGTTGTCATCGGGGTAAGAGAAGCTGGCAAAGAAGACTACCAGCCAAGGGCTAGTATCTGACTCGCGTTTGAACTGTACCTCTATCGGATGCAAACCTTGTCGATGTTGGTAGTAACTCATTTGGCGGCAGTTCAGTACGAGTCTCTCGGCATTCTCTGGGAGAGAGTATCGATTAAGAAGTGCTTCCAGTGACGCATGTAACGTGTCATCAATAGAAAGCTCGCCATAATGTTGTTCAATCATAACCACCCCCTTTCAGCAAATGAGGTGCAGGTATCGCCTGTCACGATATGGTCGAGAACTCGAACATCCACCAGCGCGAGCGCATCTTTGAGTCTTTCGGTTATGCGTCTGTCCGCTTGAGACGGCGTAGAGTCTCCAGATGGATGGTTATGCGCAAATATCACCGCTGCGGCATTCACATCTAATACCGTTTTCACCACTTCGCGTGGGTAGACGCTGGCCGCATCCACCGTTCCATGAAACAGCTCTTTAAACTCAATCAATCGGTTTTGGTTATCCAATAGCAATAAGGCAAACACTTCTCGCTCATAGCTGCCTAGCTTGCAGCGAACGTACTCTTTAGTGGCTTCAGGTTTGGTTAGGGCATCACCGCGCACATAGCGGTTAGCCAGTATTTCAGCCGCATGTTCTAGGATTTCATTTTCCTGATAGCGTTGCTGCTTTTGGTGATAGGAAGTTTTGGGATTCATTTCTGGCTCCTGTCGGAATCAATGATGGGGTTTCACATTGATGACATATGCCTGAAGATTTTTGGATTTAGGGTATTAGTGTTCTTGCCTAGAGTGTATGTAAAAAACTAAGTAGTTCAATATCAATAAAAACATAATGTTGGTTGAATTTTGCTCTTTTAATCCCAATTCTATCTATGGATATAGTTTCATGTTGATTGTTCCCATATGTGGAACTTTGTTGATTTTTGTTTTTGCTAGTGCAATAATGTTCCCAAATGGAGAACCTTGATGCGTTTGATAGGTATAGAAAGGCTCAACGCCATTATAGGTATCAGTAACGAAATTGATATCTGGATTTCAGCTTGGGTGGCAGAGATGAACCATGCGAGTTGGAGAAGTGATATGGAATTGATCGATGCGTTTCCAAGAGTTGAGCATGTAGAAGATTTTTCTTATATGTTTCCTATTTTTGGTTATGACCATATAAGCATCAAAGTCACTTTCTGTTTTAACGGAGGTATTGCTGTGATTCATGAAGTGATAAGCAAATGAGTAAGTCTCAACCAAGAGTGATTAGAACTCAGGACCAATATCAAGAGTATATGTCTGAAGTTGAGTCACTAATTATACAAAATTTAACACCTGGTTCCGATGACGCTGAGAGGTTGGAATTGTTAACCGTTTTGATTGAAAGCTATGAGTCTTCGAACTATGCAATCGAGCCGGTAGATCCTATTGATGCTATTAAATTTAGAATGGCTGAGAAAGGATTAAAGCAAATTGATTTAGCACCGTATTTCGGAACAAAGAGCAGAGTATCAGAGGTGCTTTCAGGTAAACGGCCATTAACCGTTCCGATGATTAAAGCTTTATCAGTAGGCTTGGGTATCGCTCCTCAAACATTGTTGGGACTAGATACGGATGATAGAGCAGTTACAGAAAATCCGTCTAAAGCCGGATTCAATTGGTCAAAATTTCCGATTAAAGAAATGCTGTCAAGAGGTTGGATTGAGGATACAGGTGCTACGGTAAAGAAGAATGTTGAAGAGCAGGTAAAAGACTTTATCAGTAGCCTTGGGGGATCAACTGCGAGCGCATCCTTCAAAAGAACTCTGTCAGGTGATGCTTATTCACCTTTGAGCCAATATAAGCTTTATGCTTGGGTAGCTAGAGTTATACAAAAAGCTCGAACTCGAAACCTAGAGTATCCATTCGATGCTAGTGTTTTAGGAAAAGAATTTTTAAAGGATTTAGCGCATTTAAGTTGGTCTGAATATGGCCCATTGCTCGCGGTAGAATATCTAGAGAAGAATGGTATTTGTGTTGTTATTGAGCCAGCTTTAAAAGGAACTTCTGTGGATGGTGCAGCATTAAAAGATGCTGATGGCAGACCTATAATTGCTCTGTCATTACGACAAGATAGGCTGGATAACTTTTGGTTTACCTTGCTCCACGAAGTTGTTCATATCTGGAAGCATGTCGACCTAGATAAAACATTTGTAGATGATTTAGAAAATCATACCGAGAGTAAAGATAAGCTCGAAGCTGAGGCGAATAGATATGCCAGAGATACCTTTATTCCAAGAGTTGTTTGGAAGCGGAGTAAAGCATACCTAAATCCGAGTAGTGCAACTATCGATGCTTTGTCTAGAGAATTGAATATTCATCCAGCCATCATCGCTGGAAGGCTAAGACGAGAATCTGGTAAATATAATCAGTTCTCTGATTTAGTTGGTTACGGGGAGGTTAGAAAGCACTTCCCTTCTAAATATTGGTAAGTGAGGCGAGTTATGACTCCTAAGTACGTCCCTATTTTAAAAGCGAAACAAGGCGAGTTTAATGCATATAAGAATTTGTCTCGCACAGTTCAACTACACACACTACCTGTATTTGAACTTCCGACTCTAACAAGCAAAATGTTAGAAACAACGTACTTGGGGGTTAGCAATCCTAGAGAGCAGTTTATTAACAAATGTGCTTTAGGCCTAGGCTCTTCTATCTCAGTACCTACTATTGGTGTCGATATCCATTCATGGGCACCAGATTCCACAATTGAGAATGGTGAGCACGTACTGTCCGTCTTCACTAGTTGTCTTTCCAACGAAGGGTGCGAAGTTTTACCTGTAATCGGGTATGACCGATGGGAAGATGCAGCATACTCTACAGTATTACAACTTCTTGCTCAGTCAAAGGATCGTTTTATTCTTCGTTTGGATTCATACGCCTTTGAAGATATGGTTGAGGAAGAACTGTTTTTAGAAACTGTTGAAGATATCGTCTCATCTATGGGGATAGACACCCGTAAGTGCTCTGTGATTCTAGACTTTGGAGATGTTTCAAAAGATTCAATAGTTGATATTCAAGCTCAGGTGGATACAGCATTATCACTTCTTGAAAATTATCAGTTTAGCTTTATATCTATCGCTGGTTGCTCAATTACTTCTGACATTAATGGAATGGTGCCTAAGAAAAATTCTACAGGTATCGTTGTAAGAAAAGAATTCAAAGTATGGAAGTCAGTGCGATCATTCAACCCAAGCGTTAAATTTGTGTTTGGTGATTATGGAATAGCCAACCCCAATGTTGGTGATGAAACTATTGCACCAGATGCCAATGGAAAAATTAGATACACCATAGAGGATAGTTACTTTGTGGTTCGCGGTTATTCTAGAAGACAAGGGGAGAAAGGCGCCCAAATGCATGGATTATGTAAGTCTCTAGTCGGTTCTGGCTATTTCTGTGGTGCAGAATTCAGTTGGGGAGATATGATGATAGATAAGTGTGCAAACTATGGAACTGTAAAAGGGAAAGTTTTTGTAGGTAACCCTACTAGTTGGGTCGCAATTGATACCGCGCACCATATGACTTATGTAACTCAGGAAGTGGTCGAGTTTGAAAAAACAGTGTCTACAGCAACCTATCTTCACTCCATTAAGAGTGAGCACTAGTTCTGAATATAATTGCTCTTTGTCAATTGTGTTTTAAAAAGAAGAGGATGTGAGAATGCATCCTCTTCTTTTTTGAACGTTATCTGACTTTATACTTCTTAATCTGCTACATACTGCGTGGATGGAGGATTATATTACTTCAAGATTCCCGTACCCCAAGCCGTACCCAGAGTGATTTTTTCTATAATTAAATCCCTTTAAGTGCCTTACTTAATGCGCTCTAGCAATACACCCGCTTCCATATGGTGGGTGTAAGGGAATTGGTCAAACAGCGCAAAACGCGCCACCTTGTGGGTTTCGCTCAGAATTTCCAGATTCTCTTTCAGGGTTTCTGGGTTACATGAAATGTACATGATGCGCTCGTAACCTTGCACCATTTTACAGGTGTCTACATCCATACCTGCGCGCGGTGGGTCGACAAAAATCGTATTGCAGTTGTAGCTCTTGAGATCGACGCCATTGTCTTTGAGACGACGGAATTCACGTTTACCCTCCATGGCTTCCGTAAATTCTTCTGCCGACATACGGATGATTTGTACGTTGTCTATCTCATTCGCTGCAATGTTGTACTGTGCTGACTCGACCGAAGGTTTTGCCAACTCGGTTGCCAGTACACGGTCAAAGTTCTGTGCCAGGGCTAAAGAGAAGTTGCCGTTACCGCAGTATAGCTCCAGCAGATCACCAGTGCTGTCTTGAGTGCAGTCCAGCGCCCATTCCAGCATTTTTTCGGCAACTTTGCCGTTGGGCTGCGTAAAGCTGTTTTCCACCTGCTGGTAGACGTAGGACTGTCCGTGTACGTCGAGCTTTTCGATCACATAGTCCCGGTCAAGGACGATCTTCATTTTACGGGCGCGGCCAATCAGGTTGAGGTTGAAGCCTTCATCGTTCAGACGTTGTTTCAATGCTTTGGCCTGTTGGGTCCACTCGTCATCCAGTTGGCGGTGATACAGCAGCGATACCAGAATTTCACCACTTAGTGTGGAGAGAAAATCCACCTGAAACAGTTTACGGCGCAGTGAATCGTTGTCTTTGAGTGCGTCAACCAACAGCGGCATCAGATCGTTGATCAGGCGACTGGCCGCCGGAAACTGATCAACACGGTATTTCTCGCGTGTCTCCTGATTGAACATGATGTAGTAGAGATCATCCCCTTCATGCCACACGCGAAATTCGGCGCGCATGCGGTAGTGCTGCTCTGGAGATTCAAACACTTCCAGCTCTGGCACATTGAACTGGGCGAACATGTGTGTCAGACGCTCGGTTTTTTCGGCCAACTGCTGCTGGTAGCGTTGTGGATTTACATCGAGAGAAGCCATGAAGTTACCTTTTCGGGTGCATTAAAATAAAGAGCGCAGATTTTATTCAATCCACATCTGATGTCCAGTGCCGTTGATGAATTGCTGTCTATACTGGCTGTAAAACTATAGGTTATGCCAATCTTTAACTAGACAAACTATCAATAGCTTAATAGTATCATCGCCAGGCTGGTGCCATTTAGCGGTATAGATGGCTGAAAAGGGAATCTGGTGCGAATCCAGAACTGACGCGCAGCGGTAAAAGAGAACGAACCTCCATAGGACACTGTTTTTGTGGCGAAAACGGGAAGTCGGAGTAGTAGGTGGTGAAAGCCTAGCTCTTGAGTCCGAAGACCTGCCAGCGGCCTGGTCGGCATAGGAATGCCGGCCGGGTAGGATTTACGCGACTTAGGATGACAATAATGAACAAATCTTTTCTGGCGGTGACAGTGGCATCGCTGCTTACGCACGCCTCTATTTCCGTTGCTCAGGAAACCGCTTCTCACACTGACACGCTGGTCGTGACAGCCAACCGTTTTGAGCAAAATTCCCAGTCTTTGACCGCTCAGGTTGAAGTCGTCACCCGACAAGACATTGAGCGCATTCAGGCCAAATCCCTGACCGATGTGTTTCGTCGTCTGACAGGTATCCAGATTTCGCAAAATGGCGGACGAGGCCAGAACGCGTCGATTTTCGTCCGTGGCGCCAATTCCGATCAGGTGTTGGTGCTGATCGATGGTATTCGTTTTGCCCGTGCGGCGAAAGGCAGCATTGATTTCAGCCAGTTGCCGATCAACTTTGTCGAGCGGATCGAATATGTGCGCGGTGCGCGCGCGTCGGTTTACGGCTCGGAAGCCATTGGTGGGGTGATCAACATCATCACGCTGGCGAATTCGCAAACCAACCAGAGCACCAAAGTTGCAGCGGGCTTGGGCAGCCTGGATTATCAGGAGCTGTCCGCGACCACGGGTGTGCAGGTCGGAGAAAATGGCCACCTGAATGCTGCGCTCGGTTACGACAGTGACAAGGGCTACAATGTCCATCCGATAGCCGGACTTAATGATGGCGATCGCCATGGCTTTAAGTCGCGTAATGGTCTGGTGGGGTACTCTCATCAACTGACACCTGAATGGAAAGCGTTCGCCAATCTGCGTGCGTTTGACAATGTTTCTCAGTATGACGGGTCATACATTTATCAGTCATTTTCATCTTACGATCGCAAAGAGGCTGAGGTTGACAATATCGCTGCCGCGGCGGGGGTAGAGTTTCAGCGTGCGGCCTTGGCCTCGCAGCTGTCATTTAACTGGCAGAATCAGGAAGAATGGAATTACAGCAAAGCAAGCGGTAAAAATGGTGTCGGTAGTACCCGTGATGAAATGGAGCAGTTTAATCTGCAATGGAACGCTCAGTATCAGTTAACCGAAGCATTGACGCTGGCGGGAGGGATCGACTGGCGTGATGAATCACTGGATGAAAAGTCGAACCATAGACAACATCAGCGTGATAACTGGGCGTATTACGGCGTGCTGGCGGCTGATTTCGATCGACTGTTTGGTGAAGTGTCTGCCCGTCTCGACGATAACGAACAGTTTGGTAGTGAATCTACTTATAACTTGGGCGCTGGTTATCATTTTGCCGACTTTCTCACGGTCAAAGCGTCTTACGGTACTTCATTCAAAGCCCCGAACCTGTACCAATTGTACAGTTTCTACGGTGATGACAATCTGGACCCGGAGTCAGCCAAGTCGGCTGAACTGACGTTCAGTGGTCTGGTGTCTGGCGTGTTTTGGTCGGTGACTGGATACGATACGCGTATTGACGATCTGATCGAATATAATTTAGTGACCTCCAAATACTACAACATCGACGGGAAAAGTAAGCTACGCGGGGTCGAACTGGTGACTGAGTTTGATACCGGCATCATTTCGCATCAGTTGAGCGCAGACTTTAAAGATCCGGAAAACAGTCAGGGAGAACAACTGCTGCGTCGTGCCAAAAAAGTCTTCAAATATAACGCGACTGCGAGCTTTGAGGATGTTGATGTGTCACTGGGCTATCAGTATGTGGGTACACGCCCAGATTACGATAACGTAGAATTGGATGCCTACAATCTGTTTGATCTGTCGGCCAACTTTTTTGTCACCGAACATCTGACTTTAAATGCGCGAGTCGACAACCTGTTTGACGAAGACTACGAGACAGCGGCAGGCTACCCATCGCCTGAGCGCGCGTATTATCTGAACGCCAGTTACGAGTTCTGATTGAAAGCCGCCCAAGGGCGGCTTTTTCTATGAGGAAACGACATGACAAAAAACGTGATCGTCAGCTGGTCGAGTGGCAAGGATTCGGCGCTGACACTGGAAAGATTGCTTGAAGACCCGGCCTATCAGGTCGTCGGACTGTATACCACTTACGTTGCTGAAGAAGTGCCGTTTCAGGCCACCCCGCTGGATGTGCTGGTTCAGCAGGCTGCCTTAACCGGACTGCCTTTGCTTAAAATCGCTTTGCCGACCGTTTTTCCATCTAATGAAGTGTATCAGTCGACGATCGTCACCGCACTCAAACAAAGTGGGTGGGCGATTGATGCTGTGGCCTTTGGTGATATGTTCTGTAACGGAATAGAGCAGTACCGGCGCAGTTACATTGAACCGGCTGGCTGGGAGTGTGTGTTTCCGTTGTTGGGGCAGGACAGTCGCGATCTGGCGCAAGAAATCCTCCAACGTGGTATTCGTACCATATTGGTGACCATCGACGGAGAGGCCTTACCCACCGAATTGTGCGGGCGCTGGTATAACCATGAGTTGTTAGCGCAGTTGCCTGCGGGGGTTGATCCGTGTGGCGAAAACGGCGAGTTTCATACTTTGGTCACCGAAGCACCGTGTTTCTCTGGCCAATTGCAACTGACTAAGTTGCAGGTAGAGCAGGGCCCACGCTTTTCTTACCAAAGATACACAGTATGCCAATTGCCAAAATCCAAAGAGCGAGTATGATCTCCCCATCTTTATTCGTGGAATCGCCGTGTGGTGCAGCAAGAAAAACAAACCGTATTGATTTTTGACTCCGGCGTGGGTGGATTGTCTGTGTATCAGGAGATCCGCGATCTGCTGCCGCAGCTCAACTACATCTACATCTTCGATAACGAAGCGTACCCTTATGGAGAACTGTCGCAAGATGTACTGATCCGACGGGTACACAATGGCATTACTCGGTTTGTGGCGCAGCATCCGGTCGATATTGTGGTGATCGCCTGTAATACTGCCAGTACTATCGTATTGCCTTCCTTGCGCGCGCAATTGACCGTGCCAGTGGTTGGCGTGGTGCCGGCAATTAAGCCAGCGTCGTCACTGGCCAATAAGGCCGTCGGCCTGATCGCGACTCCAGCAACAGTGACACGTGAGTACACTCGCGATTTGATCCGTAACTTTTCTAACAACAAAACCGTCGAGTTGCTTGGCTCGACCCGCTTGGTTGATATGGCGGAAGAAAAGCTGCGTGGTCAGCCTGTTGATCTTCAGGAGTTGGCGGAGATTCTTACACCGTTAAAAAGCCATGTGGATGTTGCGGTGCTGGGATGCACGCATTTTCCACTGCTGCGTCAGGAAATTGAGCAAGTACTGGGGCAGGAGGTGATGCTGGTGGATTCCGGGAAAGCCATCGCTCGCCGGGTCAAAGAATTGTTGCGCCTGGAAAGTGGTCAGGCAGACCACCGGACACATCAGATATTCAGCAGTGCACTTCCTTGGCAAGAAAGTGCACTGAATATAACGTTACACGAACTGGGCTTTACTCCTGTTCAGCGTTTTCCGATTCTGGATGTTTAGGATCATTGGCAATCCGCACCTTTAACGTGCGCTGCATATAGTCCTGCTCATTCAGAGCCTGGATGGCGCCTTCAGCATCCGCTGCCGCCATCACGACAAAACCAAATCCTCTCCTTTTTCCGGTACGTTTATCTTTCATCAGGCGTACCGCGAACACTTCGCCATGTTTGGCAAACAGCTCGCGGACATGTGACTCGTTCGCTTTATAAGGCAGGTTGCCAACATACAGCGTTTTAGTCAGTGGGTTGGTGTTATCGGTTACAGATTCAGTATTGGTGTTCAAAAGTTTAAGAACAAAAGCGCAGGAGAGAACACCAATAACGAAGGTGAGTGCAGGAGAGAGAGATACCTGCGAGAAGACGATGCCACCCAGTACGGCCAGAGCGACAATCAATAAGGTCGATTTATTAGAGTTCATACTGAATTACTACATATATAAGTAAGAAAATAGGGATAACTATCGTTTACAAAATAGTCACACAGATCTTACGTATATGCTTGAGGTTTTTCCAACCGATTGATGTGATGCGCCTCAAATGTTGAAATTTTATTCGATATTCAGTGATTTGACCGTATTTTGAGCGAAAAAAAAGAAATTTCAAAAAAACGCTTGTGATCCTTTGGTGTCTCCCTATAATGCCGCCTCACCGACACGGAGTGAGACGAAAGTCACACAGCGAGTCGGAAACGAGAGAAAAAGAAATTTGAAAAAATGCTTGACTCTCTCACGGTGCGGAGTAAGATACGCACCCCTAACGACGAGCAACTAAGTTGCTGAGTAAGTTAGAAAAGCTCTTTAAAAATAATAA
>NZ_BATJ01000024.1 GCF_000467125.1 Vibrio proteolyticus NBRC 13287
CCGTTGGTGTCGCTTAACTGCGCCACATTAAGTGAAGGCCTGATTGACTCAGAGTTGTTTGGTCATGAAGCTGGCGCCTTCACTGGCTCCAAAGGCCGGCATCAGGGCCGCTTCGAGCGCGCGGAGAATGGCACTCTGTTCCTGGATGAACTCGCCACCGCCCCTCTGCTGGTTCAGGAAAAGCTGCTGCGGGTCATCGAATACGGCCAGTATGAACGCGTAGGGGGCAATCAGTTGCTCAGCGCCAATGTACGATTGATTTGCGCCACCAATGCCGACCTCCCAGTTCTGGCGAGTGCCGGGGAATTCCGCGCTGATTTATTAGACCGTCTGGCGTTCGATGTCATTCATTTGCCGCCACTGCGAGCGCGCCGTGAAGATATCCTGCTTCTGGCCGAATACTACGCAATCAAAATGTGTCGCGAATTGGATCTGGCGCTGTTTGTCGGCTTCTCTACCCGAGCCATTGAGCAGTTGTTGGCTTATCAGTGGCCGGGCAATGTGCGTGAACTGAAGAATGTGGTCGAACGGGCAGTGTATCAGCATGGTATCAGTGACGCACCAATCGACGAAATCGTACTGGATCCCTTTCAGGTCGAGTGGCAGGAAGAGACAAAAACGGAACACCCTGAGAAACCAAACGAGCAAGAGTTCAGCTTTCCGATGGACTATAAACAGTGGCAAGAACATCAGGATAAGTGGTTGTTAGATCAGGTGATGGAAGCGGCTAAATTCAATCAACGCCGCGCAGCAGAACTGCTCGGGCTCAGCTATCATCAGTTCAGAGGCATGATGCGTAAATACGACATGACCGGGCAAAAATAGACAATTTTTTGAGGAATCCCCTTTCTACTCAATGTTTTTGTGCGTTTTAGTGATACATTGGCAAAAATCTGGGGCATAATATCAGGCTTTGTTCCGCCGTGAACCACTTTACTGTTCTTTCTATGAAAGCGATCATTCGACTGACACTTGGACTATGCAGCCTCGGCCTGCTGGCTGGCTGTGGCGACAAAATCGACCATAGCAAGGTACGCCAGACGGGCTTTGTTTATTGCGGTCAGGGTAGTCCGGACACATTCAACCCACAGCTGGTCGACAGCGGGATCACCTCTGAGACACTGAGCCCGCAGCTATTTGATACGCTGCTGGTTCTGGATCCTAAATCTCACCGGCCCATCGCCAATCTGGCGAAAAGCTGGCGGGTCGATGCGTCCGGGACGCAATACACTTTCACCTTACGCCAGGGCGTCTGGTTTCAGACCACCCCATGGTTTACGCCGACCCGCACGCTGAACGCAGACGATGTCGTGTTCAGCTTCCGCCGTATTATCGATTCGTCGCACCCCTTTCATTACGTAGGTAACGGCCAGTATCCCTGGTTTCACGGCATCGGCTTCTCCAACCTGATTCAGGAAGTCCGCGCGCTGTCTGACTCTGAAGTATTGTTCATCCTCTCCCGTCCGGATAACACCTTTTTGTCGAACATCGCCACCAGCCACGCTGTGATTCATTCGAAAGAGTATGGCGACGAGTTGGTGATCAACGACGAAAAGCCGTTGATGGACTCACAGCCGGTTGGCACCGGGCCATTTTATCTCGATGACTATCAGGTCAACGATCTGGTGCGTCTCAAGCGCAACCCAACCTACTGGAAAGGTCCGGCGAAAATGGAGCAGGTCGTCTTTGACATCTCCCACCGCGGCACTGGTACACTGGCGAAACTACTGCGCAAAGAGTGCGACGTACTCAATTCGCCAATTTCAAGCCAGTTGCCAGTCATCGAGCGCCAGCCAGGGCTCGATTTGGTGGCCAAACCGTCAATGAACATCTCGTTTATCGCCGTGAATACATCGCATCCGGCACTCAATGATAAGCGGGTGCGAAAAGCACTTAACTTCGCCATTAACAGGCAGAACATTCTTGATTCTGTGTATTACGGCACTGGCCAGGTAGCGTACTCGGTATTGCCACCCGATTCCTGGGCTTATCAGAAAGACACCATTCAGGTTCGTTATGATCGTAATTATGCCATCGCTCTGCTGCGTGATGCCGGTTACAAAAATGGTCTGGAACTGAATATGCTGGTACCGCTTGAGCCACGCGCTTACAACCCGAGCCCCCGGAAAACAGCAGAGTTGATTCAGGCTAACCTGGCCGACATCGGTGTCAAAGTGAACCTGTTGACCGACGATCGCTTTAACCGTAAAGAAGCGGTGGAGCAAGAGCACGTTGATCTCTTCTTAACTGGTTGGAATGCCGCGACCGGCGATCCGGATAACTTCTTCCGGCCACTGCTGTCATGCGATTCCGAACGCGCCGGGCTTAACGTGTCATTATGGTGCAACAGCGATTTCGACTTCTTGCTCGATCTGGCACGGGAAGTTGATCGGCCTCGTTACCGCCTCAATCTGTACAAGCAGGCACAAAACATCCTCAATGAGGAGTTCCCGGTGATTCCTTTGTCACACGGGATGCAATTTCAAGCTAAGGACAAATCACTGGTGGGCTTTAAAATCAGTCCGTTTAACTCTCAGCCTTTCGACCTGGTAGAGAGGGCTAAATAGTATGTTTGTGTATACGATTCGTCGCTTCAACCTGTTTATCATCACGCTGTTGATTCTGACCATTGTCGGCTACAGCCTGTTGCGCCTCGATCCCGAGTCTCCTTGGGCGCTGCAGGATTTCTGGCAAGGCTGGGTGTCCTACCTGCGCGAGTTGATCCAATTGAATTTCGGTGTGAACAAAGCTGGCACGCCTGTGATTGAAGAACTGAAAATCGTCTTCCCTGCGACGCTGGAGCTGTGTTTTATCGCTTTCATTGTCTCGCTGCTGATTGGCATCCCACTGGGCACCATTGCCGGCATGAAACCGGGAAAATGGCTGGATACGGTGATCTCGTTTGTCTCCATGTCCGGTTACTCAGCGCCGGTCTTTTGGGTGGCGCTGCTGCTCATCATGGTGTTCTCTCTCCACTTTCAGATCCTGCCCGTATCCGGTCGTTATGACTTACTGTATGAAGTCGAACATGTCACGGGGTTTGCTCTGATTGATACCATGCTGGCCAAAGATATCTACCGCGCACATGCACTGCAAAGTGTCATTGAACACATGATCTTACCGTGTCTGGTTCTGGCGCTGGCACCAACAACCCAGGTTATTCGCCTGATGCGTACATCGGTGGCGGAAGTCATCACACAAAACTACATTCGGGTCGCTCGCATCCGCGGTCTGTCCAACTATGAGATTGTGACCCAACACGTGCTGCGCAACGCCATTCCACCGATTATCCCGAAGATTGGGGTTCAGCTCTCAAGCATGCTGACGCTGGCAATCATCACGGAATCGATTTTCAACTGGCCGGGTATCGGCCGCTGGCTGCTGGACGCTCTGGCTAATCAGGATTACGTCGCCATTCAGGCAGGTGTAATCGTGGTTGCGACCTTAGTTCTGACCGCCAACATTCTGTCTGATTTGATCGGCGCGATGGTCAATCCGCTGGTAAGGAAAGAGTGGTATGCTAACAAATAACATTTATCAGGAAGAACGCATCCCGACTCAGTTTGAGCGCTTCTGGCGCAGCTATCGGGCCAATAGCCTGGCGATGTTCGGCCTTTGGTGCCTTGTCCTGCTGCTGCTCATCACTCTGTTCTCTCCCTGGCTGACACCGCATGATCCACAGGCTCAGACTGGCGAGCTATTGGTCCCGCCCTCCTGGAACCCAGCGGGCACCGTTGATTATTTCTTCGGCACCGACGATCTTGGCCGCGATATTCTGTCACGCCTGATCAGCGGCTCACAACTGACCTTTGGCGCCGCAATTCTGATCACGGCTATCGCGACCGTAGTTGGCTGTGCGATCGGTATTCTGGCCGGCATGACCAGAGGGCTGTTGTCCAGTACGCTCAATCATCTGTTGGATACCGTGATGTCTATCCCGTCACTGCTCCTGGCGGTTATTTTTGTTGCTCTGCTTGGTTTCGGGGAATTCAATGTCCTGTTAGCGATTTGCCTGGCTCTGATCCCCCGGTTCATCCGTTCGGTCTACATAGCGGTACATAATGAAGTCGAAAAAGACTACATCATGGCGGCACGATTAGATGGCGCCAACGAATTTTACTTGCTGTGGAACTCTATTCTGCCGAACATACTGATTGTGATCGCGCATGAGATTACTTTTGCTCTGTCTCTGGCTATTCTTGATATAACGGCACTGGGTTTTCTCGGTCTTGGTGCACAGGCACCAAGTACCGAATGGGGTGCCATCATCGGTGACTCTGTGGAGCTGATTTATCTGGCTCCATGGACGGTGACACTGCCCGGCCTGGCGATTATGTTCACTGTTATTGTTGTCAACCTGGTCGGCGAAGGCGCCCGCCAAGCGTTGAATGCGGGGACGGAATAATGCCACTTTTAGATATTCGACACCTGACCATTGAAATCGATACCCCACAAGGCATGGTCAAAGCAGTCGACCGTATGAGTATCACCATGAGTGAAGGTGAGATCCGCGGCCTGGTGGGCGAATCTGGCTCAGGGAAAAGTCTGGTAGCAAAAGCCATCGTAGGTGTCTGTAAAGACAACTGGAAAATTACCGCTGACCGAATGCGGCTCGGTAACATCGATCTGTTGCAACTGACGCCCCGAGAGCGACGCCGGGTAATCTCACGTGACATCGCGATGATATTTCAGGAGCCCTCCACCTGTCTTGACCCTTCTGAAGAAGTCGGCAAGCAATTGATCGAATCCATTCCATGGCGTGCTTTTGAAGGCAAATGGTGGCAACGGTTCGGCTGGCGAAAAAAACAGGCCATTGCCCTATTACACAAGGTCGGCATCAAAGACCACTCACGGATCATGAGCAGCTACCCGTATGAACTGACCGATGGTGAGTGTCAGAAAATCATGATAGCAATGGCGATTGCCACCAAGCCTAAGCTGCTGATAGCCGATGAGCCGACTAACGACTTGGACCCGATTACCCAATCGCAGATCCTGCGTCTGCTCAGCCGGATGAACCAAATCAACAACACGGCGATCATGCTGATCGGCCATGACCTGACGACCATTACCCAGTGGGCGAACCGCATTACCGTGATGTATTGTGGTCAGTCGGTTGAGTCCGCTGACACCGCCAAAATTCTCTCTGCGCCAAAGCACCCGTACACCGCTGCGCTGCTGAAAGCGATGCCCGATTTCAGTGACTGGATTCCGCACAAAGAGAAGCTGCAGTCACTGCCAGGTTCGATTCCTCCGCTCCAGCACCTGCCGATTGGTTGCCGCCTAGGGCCTCGCTGCCCATACGCACAACGACAATGTGTAGAAAGCCCGCATACGCGCCGGGTAAAAAACCATAAGTTTGCCTGTCACTTCCCGTTGAATATGGAGAAATCGAAATGAGTGCGCTGCTAGAAGTCAACGGTCTGACGAAAGACTTTGTGACCCGCAGCGGATTGTTCCGCAAAAAAGTGCATCACGCGGTAAAGCCGGTCAGCTTTACGCTTGAAGCAGGTCAAACGCTTGGTTTTATCGGCCAGAATGGCTCAGGCAAGTCAACGTTGGCACGTATGCTGGCCGGGGTTATTGAGCCATCTTCAGGCGACATTTTCGTTAATGGGGACAAGCTGGAACATAAGGATTATTCCACACGCTGTAAGCTGATTCGGATGATTTTTCAGGATCCCAATACCTCATTGAATCCGCGTATTCAGATTGGCCGGATTCTCGAAGGTCCGCTGAAACGAAACACCAACATGCCGCCAGAAGCGCGCATAAAAAGGGTCAAAGACACTCTGCGGCGGGTGGGCTTATTACCAGAGCATGCCTACTTTTATCCGCAAATGTTGGCGGCCGGTCAGAAACAACGAGTATGTCTGGCTCGGGCACTGATTCTGCAACCCTCAATTATCGTGGCCGATGAAGCGCTCAACGGCCTGGATATGGCGATGCGCTCGCAGATCATCAACTTGTTTCTCGAGTTGCAGGAAGAGATGGGGGTATCGTTCATTTACGTATCCCAGCACATTGGGATCATCAAACACATCACCGATAAGATCATGGTTATGCATGAAGGGGAAGTGGTTGAATTCGGTGAGACACTCGATATTCTCTCGAACCCGCAGCACATCATTACCCAGCGTATGGTCGAGAGCCACTTTAACAAAGCGCCCTGTTTTAAGTAATCGCAGCGCATCCGCCCGGCATAATAAAGGCTCCATCAGGAGCCTCTACTACATTGACAGGTTACGCCAGTTCAGCTTGTAGCCATGGCCAACCCTGCTTCTTACGACTCAGGGTATTTTCCATCATCAACAGGCCATTCTGTTCATGTTTTTCCAGTTTAGACGCCCACTCCCCCTTGTAGATCAAGCGAGTTTGAGCTGTCGTGATGTCTGTCAACATCACCGCCGCAAACGCCAGTTGATCTTCCTCGCAGCGACGTTGCAAATCCGCTTCCAGTGCTTCGATCATACCATCCACCTGATCCAGGGTTGCCAGTTCAACCTGACCAACCACTACATCACGGCCGTTGAATGGGTAGGCTTTAAGATCTTTTTCAACCAATTCCGCCGCCGACAAGCCTGCAATGTCCGTTTTTGCGATCAGCAGTGCTTTGATGAAGCCGTCAAGATCGGTCACACCAGCGATCTCTGCCAGTGCGTGTACCGCTTCTTCATCTTTTGGCGTGCATGTCGGAGAGGCGAAACCCACGGTATCTGACAAGATGGCCGACATCATCAGAATAGCTAACGGACGCGTGATGGTCGCTTGTTCCATTTTTAACAGGTTAAACAAAATGGTGCAGGTACATCCTACTGGCCAAATCCAGGCTTCCAACGGATTCGTGGTCATCACATCACCCAGACGGTGATGATCGACAATACCTAAGATTTCCGCTTGCGCAATGTCATCCGGCGCCTGAGCCAGATCCGTGTAGTCCACCAACCAGACTTTCTCACCGGCCACACTGGTGCACAGCTCAGGTTGATCGACTCCGGCTGTGGCGAGAATGTGTTGCGTCTCACGGTTGATTTCACCTTGACGAACCGGCTTCGCGCTCAGACCACGAGCTTTCAGCAACTCAGTCGCTACCAGAGCACCACAGATACTGTCACTGTCTGGGTTCTTATGACCTACCACTAGAATCATGTTATTTCCTGTTATTTGATGTTGTCCCTGAACGGCGGAAACCATCAGGGTAATTGCTCACAAAGGCGGCTACTTTACCTGAAAACGACAGATTGTCATTGTCTGAGAGCAAGAAAAATGTGACGGATTGGCGGTCAAAAAAACTATTGCGAATGATTATCAATTACCTATAATGAGAATAATTCTCATTATAGGTAATTGCGTTGCGTATGCTGACAATAACTCTTCCCCGCTGGCTGTCGGTTTCACAGTTTCAGCTCGCACATAAACGGTTAATTTTACCAGCATTGTTATCCGCCCTGCTGTTAGCACAACCGACACGGATGGTGACCGTCACGACGTTCTCTGATGCTTTTTGGGCAGTCTCCTGCTACGTAGCCTTTACCCTGGCGCTGTACCACTACCTGGCCATTGTAATGAGTGGCAAAAACCGCCTTGTCGCGCTGTATCAGAGCTCACGCTCAGGTCAGGTTGTATTGGCCTCTCTGCTGGGTGCCTTGCCCGGGTGTGGCGGTGCGATTGTCGTAACGACTCAGTTTGTCAGTGGCCGGGTCGGATTCGGCGCAGTCGTCGCGGTGTTGACCTCAACCATGGGCGATGCGGCCTTCCTGCTACTGGCGAGCGAACCAGTGACCGGGTTGTTGGTCATCACGATTGGTATTGTCGTTGGATGCGTCTCGGGTCTGACCGTGAACGCCCTTCATCGCGACGATTTTCTGCGGCCAGATCCCCCTTTAAGTGAACTGACCTGCCAACGAGAGGCGTCCCATACTCCACTTGAACAGACCGCCATTAATCTGCAAGGCGCATTCTGGAAATGGTTACTGCCTCCGGCAATGATCGTGGCATTTCTGGGATCTTTTCAGGTCGACGTCAATCATCTGTTGGCATTGCCGGGCATGACCATTGAATGGTTAGGCGCGCTGTTGGCGGTAGTGAGCACGTTACTCTGGGCGCTGACGAAAGAGATCCGCGACTACGAGTCAACCGTATCGGAAGACAACAAGCTGGTTTCGTCTCATCCGCTGCAAAAAACCGCTCAGGACACCAATTTTGTCAGTGCCTGGGTCATCGTGGCCTTTCTGATTTTTGAGTTGTCCGCGCACTTTACCGGTGCCAACCTGGCCACGCTATTTTCGGGCTGGGGATGGCTGCTTCCTTTGATGGCCGTGGCCGTTGGTACGTTGCCAGGTTGTGGCCCGCAAATCCTGGTCACCAGTTTATACATATCCGGTGCGGTGCCTTTGTCTGCACAACTGGCGAACGCTATTTCCAACGATGGCGACGCACTGTTCCCAGCCATCGCCATGGCGCCCAAAGCGGCCCTGGTGGCCACTGTGTACTCGTCAATTCCTGCCCTGTTGGTCGGTTACGGTTATTTTTTGATGTTTGAATAACTCTGATTAAGGCCCAGATCTGTGTGCACTCAGGCGGTAATAATCGCGCGGCTCGATAAACCGGCCTGCAACGGAATTTCCATGATCTGTACGGGCTCTTCACACAGCTTTTCACCACTCCAGTAATCGTACCAATACACTGGGTGATCCGCGGTCAGTACCACATCCCGCGCACTCTGCTGATAATTAAACAGGCAGTGCAAATCGTTGCGATCGGTGAGTTTCAAAAATGCATGATTAAGGCCGAGTGCGGTAAAACGGGCCGCTTCCTGCGTGTGCTTATGGCGGATCATGAGTTTAGCGAGCGATGTTTTGGCAAAAGAAGTCAGCTCAGGCAAGGGATCCCCCGACAACAGCAAACCACCACACGCCAACAACACATTACGGTGAAACTCGTAATACTGCCGCTCCGTCGCCTGATTCGGCAAGGAAACCAAAGTGGCGCAATCGGGATCGATCTGCCATAGCTGACGATGTTGCCAACTGCGAAAGAAGGTTTCTTTCGCAATTTGTTCAAAGCGACGAGGATCCCGCTCCACGTCATCAGAGACACGCATTGCGTCCACCAGCCCCAGCGATGGCCACATCGGTGCGTTGCACCCCAATAACCAGGCATCGCCCGCGCCCTGTGCTATCGCTGCCATACCCATTCGATATGCTTGTACGCCAGTTACGCCGCTTTGCCAGCGGCGCCCTTTGAGCGTCCCCCAATAATTCGCATCCAGCTTAAACAGCTCCACACCCCACTCTTCACGCATGGTGCGTACCACCGTTGTCAGGTGCTCTTGCACATCGGGGTTAGAGGTATCGAGAATGTACCAGGGTGTGCAGCGCCATCCTCCATAGGTGACGTCTTCCGCTTTCAGCAGTGAGCCGTCCGGTTGGCGCACAAACCAGTCCGGGTGGTTTTGAAACACTTGTGACTCCGGCTGAGCAATAAACGGCGCCAACCAGATGGCCGGCTTCTTACCCCGGCGACGAATATCCTGAATCAAGGCTTTCACGCCGGAAGGGAACTTATCAGACGGCGTCAGCCAATCCCCCATGAACGCCTGATACCCGTCATCCAGCAGAACCCACTCCAGCTTATCGAGTTCATGGTTCATGTGTTCGACATTGTCGAGAATATCCTGCTCGGTCACATCGGCGTAGTAGGCATACCAAGAACACCAGCCAATCGGCGCAGTCTGTTTGACGCCTGATCTGGGAAAATGATGGCCCGTAATCCGTTCTGCGTACTCGCGCAACAAGCAAGATAATGACGTCGCAGACAACACCACTACCGATTCCAACTGGTTCGTTTCCCAGTCTTGCGGACAGGTGTACTCACCATCCAGATAAGCGGTGATGACTGGTTTGCCTTGCTGCTCACTGATTTCAAAATAGCCGGCAAAACGGTAGCAAGAGGTGAACCCATACAAGGTGTAACCAAGTGAATCTTCAACCAACAGATAGTTGTAGTAGCGTTTGCGAGCCTGATGGGAATAAATCCGATAGCTAGTGCTGTTGTCCGGGCAACGTCCAATGTCGATGGGGTGCGCAACGGTTCCCGAAGTCTGCGCCAACATCTGAAAGCCGTCGCCGAGCAATACCGCACTTGATTCACAATCAAACGAGCATTGGAACAGCGGATACGCATCGGACAGCGCGTCATTGGACAAGCCAGAATAGGTAAAACTGACCTGATTGCCTTCCACCTGTGCGTGCAGATTCGAGTTAAGCACCTCAAGTTCACGATGGTTGGCAAGGGTAAGGAGGTAAGACATGGCAGTGACCAAAAACATATTAACTGTTTAAATTACAGCACCCTGCCCGCTACTTGTCTATTTGAAACGCTGTACAAATAGTTACCCAGGTCACGCTTTTTTCCTTTGTGCCGCTGCCGGAGACACAAAAGTGCCGGCCCAAAGGCCGGCATTTCAGCCGCTAAAGCAAACAGGTTTAAGCCACTTCGATTGGCCCGCCGAACGCGGTGACTGGCGGCACTTTACCGCTGAATTTCTCAAAGTCGACAATGCAGGTATTGGCTGATGTGGCCTGAGCCAGTTCAGACGAGCCTATATCCAGTGTCAGTGTATTCGGGTCGCCATAAGTACATATCGCACCTTCTTTTTCATTCAGCGGTCCGTACCAGGCGCCCTCTTCGATGCGGATAACACCTCGTGGATAACTGTCACTCAGAACCGCTCCGGCCAGCAATTGGCCGCGGCCATTGAACACTCGCACCAGGTCTCCATCCTGAATGCCTTTGGTTTTGGCGTCATCCGGGTTGATGTAAACAGGTTCGCGCCCTTGTACCGCATAACTCGCCCGGAACGCTTCAGATTCACACATCTGCGAGTGCAGACGTTTATCCGGATGGCATGACTGCAACCAAAACGGATACCGCTCTGAGCCAGGCCCGCCGTGCGAACGTTCCGTTTTTTCAAACCACATCGGGTGTTCCTGACAGTGCTGGTAACCAAAACGCCCGATTTTACGAGATGTAATCTCGATAAAACCAGATGGCGTCCCAAGTGCATTAAGCTCCGGATCATTGCGAAAATCGGCATGGCGAACCCAGGTTTTGCCTTCACCAAACTCCAGGACACTCTGCTGCCAGAATTGCTCGAATTCCGGCATCTCGAACTTACCGTCATTGGCTTTTTTGCAATCGTTATATAACGCGCGCACCCACTCCATCTCATCCATACCACGCGTGTATTCTTCGTGGCGGCCAAAGCGGCGTGTCAGCTCAGTAAAGATCTCAAAGTCGGTGCGCGACTGGAACAGCGGATCGACCAAGCGATGCATCGCAATGAGCCCTTTTCCTGAATACGATCCGTAAGAATCAATATCATTACGCTCCCACTGTGTACAAGCGGGCAGGACGATGTCGGAAAAACGGCAAGTGGCGGTCCAGTTGAAGTCGATCGTAACGACGGTTTCCAGCTTACGAAACGCCTGCTTCATCTTGTTACGATCCTGATGATGGTGCCATGGGTTATTGCCGGAAATTACCATCATTTTGAAGCCAGGGAGCGTGACCAAATTACCGTTGTGGTTGATCTTCTTACCCGGCTCCATCAGCGCGTCAATCCATCGTGCTACGGGAATGGTGCGGCTGTAACCATTGAAATCGCTATTGTCCCATTTCGGCTTACTGCCCTGATCCAGGTTGCGCGGAAAACCGCCCGGACCGGCGAAGCCAGTTGATGGAACACCGATACCGGAATAGTGGTGACCATAAGAAATACCGCCGCCAGGCAAACCAATCTGACCGACCATTGCCGCCAACACCGCCCCCATCCAGTAAGGCTGTTCGCCGTGCTCCTGACGCTGAATACACCAGCCAAACAGTAACTGAGTGCGGCCTTTCACCAAAGAGCGGGCAAACTGACGAATCGTCTCCGCCTCCACCCCGCAAATCCCCGCCGCCCACTCAGGGGTTTTCTCTACTTTGTCTTTGGTTTCCCCCTGTACATAGGTGATGAACTCATTAAAACCCAGGCAGTAGGTCTTGATAAACGCTTTGTCGTACAACGCTTCGTTATACAAAACATGGGCCACCGCCAGCATGAAGGCGACGTCCGTTTGTGGATTGATATACAAATGGTCGTTTTGCAAAAACCGTTGCGTCTTGTTTTTGACCGGATCGACCGAGATCACTTTGATTTCACCCTTAGCAACTTTCTCTTTGAGTTGATCCAAATAGCCGTAAGATTGGTGCGTTTCACAGTTCCAGCCCACTTGCAGGTTTTTCACCGGATCGTTCGCCCACAATACAATGGTATCTGAGTTGTTGAGGATCTCCGGCCAGGATGTCCCCTGAGCGTAGACTTCTGTCGACCCCAGTACGTAAGGCATGATGGTCTGCCCGGCGCCGGTCGAGTAATCGCCAACTTTGGTGATAAAGTTGCCGTGCATATTGACAGCACGCTGCATCATCGCGGTACAGTTGTGGAAAGATCCTGTCTGATTCCAGCCGGTTTGACCGGCATGCAAGGCCCAAGGGCCATACTCTTTCTGTACCCGCTCCAGCTCGCGGTAAAACAGATCGATGGCTTCATCCCAGGTGACGCGCACAAAGCGGTTGTTCCCCCGGGTATCAGCGCTGTATTTGTGCTTTTTCAACCAATCCAGGCGTACCATCGGATAACGCACGCGCGACGGGTTATAGATAATCCCCTGAATACCATTCAGCATGTCCGTGGGGTGAGTATCGGTTTCTAAGGGTTTGATCGCCTGAACCTTACCTGCGTAGACATGCGCACGGAACGCGCCCCAGTGTGAGCCGGACACTTTCCAGCTGCCGGTCGTTTCTGCCGCGCTTGCCGAGGCTGACGCCAGCAGACTCGGACCGATCACAGAGGCCGCGCTAGTAGCAGCCACACCTTTAAGAAAACTTCTACGTGTAATCGCCATTTCAGTTACTCCATCTGACGCAGATTAGTGATGACCTTCAGAAAAATCTGAAGAGTGCTTTTGCAGGTATTTCAAGACCAGGGCTTCGGTGTCAGTATCAAAGTTCACAAACGCCAGCATACCGTCAAACATACCAGGCCAGGTGTTGGCGTCGAAATGGTCTTCTTTAGGCTGGGTATGGCAAACGGAACAGTTCGTTTTGTAAGCGGCACCGGCCTTCTCCCATACGGGCGTAATATCGTTCAGCATGGCTTGTTTCTTCATCCATACTTTGGCGGTCACTTGCTCCCAAGGCAGGCCGGTCAACTCATCCACTCTCTTCTCACCTTTGGTCACGACCGCGTCACTCAGCGCTGCATCTTTCAGCAATGATGCTGTGGCGATGTTCATGCCGAAATCTTCCTGAATCACGCGGCCAAAGCCTTTGGCTTTGCGCCAGCCAGAGATTTCAACCGCCACCATCTCACCTTTGGTATCCACCACCGTGACGGCGGAGGCCGGATTGAGCAGTCCCGCTTCCACTGTCGCGTTTGCATCTTCATAAACCGGCAGATGACGCACGCTGATCAAAGTGGCCCCTTTGGCGTAATCCGTATTGGAAGCAAGTGCTTCCAATTCACCGACAATACCAGCTGCACTGTCCATATTTTTCGGCAGGTTATGCGCTATCCCTTTGTGGCAGTCGAGACAACTCTGATCTTTTTCTGCCGCCTGTTTCATCTGAATGCGCGCCGTCGGTGACATCTGCTCAAAATCCATCGAGTCATAGTTATGGCAGTTTTTGCACTCTAATGATTTGTTGGCCGAAAAACGGTCCCATTCGTGTTTCGCCAGTTCAATTCGGTGCTCTTCAAACACGCCTTCTTCGCCATAGTTGCCAAATACCTGGGCAAACACTTCTTTGGACGCCTGCATCTTGCGTGCGATCTTATCTGTCCAATTATGAGGAACGTGACAGTCAGGGCAGGTAGCCCGAACGCCAGAATGGTTCTTCCAGTGGACAGTTTCCTGCAGTTCCACATAGACGTTGTCACGCATGGTGTGGCAACTGATGCAAAACTCTTCCGTATTGGTGGCTTCCAGCGCCGTATTAAAGCCACCCCAGAAGATGACCCCGGCAATAAAACCGCCCATAGTCAAAACACCCAAACTGATGTGGATGGCCGGACGAGCCAGGGTATGCCAAAATTTAACGATAAATGCTTTCATGATCGGTTCTCTCAATATTCTCGATGAAACGTAGTGCGGCGTATCTACGGTTATCCGTGTGCACCTGGAGGTCCGAAGACAAACATTTGCAGCATCCAGACAATGAATCCGTACCCACCGACGAAAGCGACGCTTAGAATCGGAAACAAAAGAACAGTGATGAAGAGGAACGCCTTCCACTCCAAAGCGCGTTTTTCTCCGCCTTCTTTTTTATTAACATTGCTCATACATTTTCCCGTATTATTTTTGGAAGCATGATTTATTTAATAGGCAGTGGCTGACTACCCACTACAAATAATAAGGAGAAATGTTAGACCACATATTTATTGTGGTTCAATCAAATTTGTCTCTTCAAGCCTTGTTATTCCACACTTTTTTGAGCTCATCCAGAGATGTATTTAAATAGAAATTTAAATGAAAAAATATGAACAGTTATGACAAAATAATATCTTTGCGCGATTGTTAAAATTAAAAATAAATTAAACATTTGAATAAAAACAGTGTCCGTATTGACTCTGAAAATAATGGCATTGTTAAATTTATTCAGGTTGTATTGAAAACAGAAAATTAAAGAAGTGTTGCGATTTTTTATTTATTTGACTGAGTGGGTTTCATCGCAGTAAGACAGCATCATTTGCGCCCCACACATCTCAGATAGTCGCCCTGATTGGCAGCGATTTTTCACAACTCAGCGACAGGCCGCGAGCAAAGCGGTAAAAAGAGATAAAATAACAGAGTCATACACCCACAAAGAGGTTCACTGTGCAGGAGATTATCGATATCGGTTGGGGCCAGCTAGGAGTGTTTGGGCTGATCCTGGTGGTTCCTCTTACTATCAACCATTATTATCAGCTTAATCTGGGACGCGACATCGTACTGGGTGTTGGCAGGATGACAATTCAATTATGTCTTGTCGGTGTTTACCTTGAGTATTTGTTCAGCCTCAACAGTCTGACCATCAACCTGCTCTGGCTGGTGCTGATGGTCATGGTCGGTGCCAGTGCCATTCTGAGTAAATCTCGGCTACCCAAACGTGTCCTGATGGGGCCAGTAAGCGCTGGATTAATGATCGGCCTGGCTCCGCTCCTGCTTATCCTTTGTTTAGCGGTGGTCCAACCCACTCCACTCTATAGCGCACAATATGTGATCCCTTTATCGGGTATGCTCCTTGGGAATAGTCTGAGTGGTAATATCGTTGCACTGCAGAATCTGTTCAGCGCGTACGAAGAGCGAAAAATGGAGTACGAAGCAGCAATTTCTCTTGGCGCTTCGCCTTATTATGCATCCAGACCGTTTGTGCAAAACGCCATGCAAAAAGCGCTGGCTCCGATCCTGGCATCGATGACCACTATGGGGCTAGTCACTCTACCGGGCATGATGACAGGTCAGATACTGTCAGGCGCGTCGCCAATGGTAGCGATCAAATACCAGTTGATGATCATGATCGCGATTTTCACCATGATGAGCATCTCTCTCACGCTGTGTATCCAATTTACTCAGAGAAAAATTCTAACAAAAGAGGGGCGCGTTAGTGTTTCGTTCCTCAAACGATAAAGCTCACAAATCCTTGAAATTAAATTGCACACCGACTTTAAAACACGTTATCCACAGAAAATGTGGATAACCTTTTTACATCAGTTATCCACAAAATGAGATCCGCACGTCACAGAGGTGTATTTGAGTTGACACGACACCGTCATGCTGGTTAATTATTATTCAACTTGCTTCTCATCTCAGACAAGGAATGCCGATGATTGAGTCAATGGTCACCAGACATCATGAGTACTCAGAGTTTGATCAGGATGATCTGAAAAACTGGTTGGTCACCACGCCCGATGAGCTGGTGGAATCCGAAACGTTAGACACTGACGTTACGGAGCAATGGATACATTAAAAAAGCGGCTCTTAATGAGCCGCTTTTTTACTTCAACCGTACCGTCCTAAATAAGGTTGACACTTTCCAACCCAAAAATTGGAGGGTGTTATGAAATCAACCACTAAACGAACTCAGCGCGATTACTCCCTCGCTTTTAAACTCACCGTAGTGGATGAGGTTGAAAAAGGCAACCTCACTTACAAACAAGCTCAAG
>NZ_BATJ01000023.1 GCF_000467125.1 Vibrio proteolyticus NBRC 13287
GCATTAAGGTGCGAACAACGCTAAACACCTAACCCAAACCATTCCACCTTAAACACTAAAGCCGAGTTTAAACTGAAATCGCCAAGCGTTGTGAGTCACTCTTAAATGCTTTGTTAGGCGCTTCACTCAATTAATTGAAATTGGATTTAGAAAACCACTTTTGGGAAATAGATAAAACAACGTAACCCACTGAATTTGAATAAAACCTAAATGCTAAAGCGGCTTAGTTTCTGAAACCCACTGCAACCAAACCACCAAAGAAATTGGCAATTCAGCACGTGAAAGTGGAACTTGGAAAGGCTAGCTTTCAGGGCGAAATCGAAGCCAATAAACCAGCTTCCAAAACAGATAAACTTGAAGCGATTTGAACCAAAGAGAACTGCAACCAGCCGACTCAAAAAACAAATGAGGCAACCCGCGAACATTGGCATATTTTGCGGGTTGAGTGATTCAAGAATTTAGGAAGATAAAGCCAGATTGCCGAGAAACTGAGGAAAATTGCCAAAGGGATAAAAAGAGATTAGACCCAAGATTTTCTTTACTGCGCCTAACGCTACCTATACAGCTAAAAGCCGTTTTTACACCTTATATTATGCCGTATTTCAACATTAGAAAATGTTGCATATATCGCTAACCTTCTGACATCCTGGAAAATGTGATGACATTGGTATTGGACACTGGAATTATAACGTTCGTTGCTGCTTAATCGGGCGACAGATGGGTTGGCATCCCATCTGTTCAGATACACAGGTAAAAAAGTGAAGCAAAACCACCACATTACGCCCGCTTTTGAATTCTTCCCAAGTGAACCAAACTGGTCAGTTTGATTACTGGTTTGATGATTAATTGGGCACTACCGACGATAAACAGCCAAGTCCCACTCTCAACTAAAGAGTTGTTCAAAAAGAAAAAGCTGCCAACCAAAAACCAGACAGCAATGAATAGGTCATTAAGCGCACCTAACGCATCATACCTGCGTTGAATAACGATATGTCGATTGCCGATGTCGATATCGAGCTCTCTCGGATTTTTGTTCTTCAAAAGGCCTCCGCCATAACATTTAAGTCGGAACCGAACGCTTGGTCACCTTGAGCGAACCTGTTTTTCCAGCGATAGGTTAGTTGAGTTTTGTGATTCAAGACTGCACGACAAATTTTTTGCTCATGCCATGACACTTAGGTGCGACCAGCCGATAACCAAGTTTTTCATAAAACCCGGGCTCATCGGCTATCAGAGACACATAGGAACCTAGCAGAGTGTTCTTTGCTAGATAACGGTCTATATATTCCATCACTTTCCGCCCCAACCCCTTTCCTTGATAATCTGGATCCACTGCCACGTCGACGATCTCAAAATTACAAGCACCATCGCCAACAACTCTTCCCATCGCGATTAACTGACCGTCGTCTCGGATAGAGACCCCATACAACGAGTTGGGCAACCCGATTTCAGCCGCTTGGATCGACTTTTCAGACAATCCGGCTTTTATACGTAAGACACAGAATTCATCCGCCTTGGGAACTTGTTGCTGGATTTCTATTGTCATCTAACTTCTCCCATAACATGAACAATATTTCAATCTGTCTGAGCGACTTGTGTCCGGTTTCGCCCTTGGTGTTTTGCCTGGTACAACGCAATATCCGCTTGCTTGAGGCTTGCTTCCATTCTCACATCACCAGCTGGCCAGTAAGCTACACCAATCGATACGGTGATACGCCCGACCGTTGCGAAATCGTGATCTTCAATAGCACTGCGAATTCGCTCAGCAACCTCATACGCATTATTGATGTCCGTATTGGCCAAAAAAATAAGGAACTCTTCACCACCCGCTCGGCAAAGTATATCTTCCTGTCTGGCTTGTTTTTGCATTTGCTCAGCGATGGCAATGATCAGTTCGTCACCGACATCATGACCATACGAATCATTCACTCGCTTAAAGTAGTCAATATCCAGAGCCAGAACAGAAAACGGCACGTTTTTTACCGTTAGTGCATCGAGCGCCTTGAGCATTCCCCGGCGGTTCAACAGCCCGGTCATCGCATCACTATGACTGTCTGCATGCAGTTTATCCAATTGATGAGACAACTTACCAAAGCCACGCAAGATAGCCGATTTGAGGTTCGCTACCTCAAAATACCAGGAATGGATTTGATTTATCTCTCTCATTGTATCTGAATGTTCGATTGCGGTGACGCGGCGCGCGAGGTGCCATAATGGACGAGATATGAATATCGCTGACACCCAAATCACAAGCAGTGTCAAAAGGCCAATAGGAATGGTCACCACAAAAACATCCTGCATTTGTTTATCGAGTTCGGCCATAACGGCGGCCTTGGGACGCTGTGCCACAATCCCCCAATGAGTTGTTTGCACCGGAGCAAAGCCCGTCAACATATCCACTCCTTTTGAGTTCACGATATCTTTTACCCCTAACTCTCCTTCACTAACAGAATCAATCGCCGCATTATTGGCAATGGATTCACCGATCCGAGATTTATCAGGATGAAAAATAAGCGTTTTATTGTGGTCAACCACATAGAGGTAAGAACGATCCTTGTAGCCATGTTTTTCAAGAATTCGATAAAGGATGTTGTCTCTTTCAAGATAAATCGTGCCGGACACGTAGCCCTGATAGACGCCTTGATCAGAAAATATCGGGTGAGAAATGCTGATCAGATAGTTCCCTGCGGGCGACACAAACGGCTCAGTGACCAATGGCTGCTGCGCATGAAGTGATTGCAACGAGTCCTTCGAGGTCAGTTGAACCCCTTTAACATCCAGTGTTTCTGGTGACACCGCGATGATCACCCCTTCTGCGTTAACCACTGCTACCGAGTTGAAGGTTCTGGTTTGCATACGCAGCCTTTCCGCTTCCCGCATCAAGAACGACTCATCATGCATATGGGCCTTGAGAACATTGGCACTGTATTCCAGCTGAGATTGGGCAGACTCTATAAACACATCCGTCGTCGCTGCCATTTTTTCCGCATAGACTCGGTTTGCTTCCATGGTCTTTTCCATCAACAAGCTCTTTTGTACTTTGTAAATGGAGTAAAAAGAGTTAGTGAGCGTAACCAGAACACTGGCAATGGTCAGTAAGAGGATAAGACGACGGAGGTCAAGCCTGATGAAGGGGGAGGAAAACATATTGTATTGATAACACCCTGATTCACAATGCTTCGAAGTCTAAAGCAGACAGATGGCATAAGCAAACCAGTGCATTTTAGCCTTGACGTTCGTTCAAGTAAGGCTTGCATAAGAATGACGAATGGCATTCAGCCCGACACATGTGCCGGGCTGAGCATGCACTTCAAACTTTAAGGAGTCACGATATTGAACCAGAAATCAAAGCTATCGAGATAGCCGACCAACTCTTTGAGCTTGCTTTCATCGCCGTCGATGGTCACATCCCCCGCTTTTAGCGCCTGATCCAACGTGATTTGCTGCAAGATAATCTTATTCAGAGTATCTCTGGATAACTTGACCGTCGCGTCCGCTTTGTCGGATGTGATACCTGCGGTATGATTGAGCACGCCGTTACCCAATTCCAGCAGATATTGTCCGGCGTCACCTCCAAAATCAAAGTTAAGCAATGCCGTCGCATCACCCGCTTTTGGTCCATTAAGTCTGACTGCCAAATAGTCGAAGAACATCTCTGGGGTCATGGCTCGCACCGTATCCGGGCTGGCGGTATCCGGTGTTGGTAATTGAGCAACGCCACTGCGTAACTCCTGTGCTCCCGTCAGATAGAAGTTGCGCCATGGCCCCGACTCAGCCTGATATCCCATCTGCTCTAAGGCGTCAGCTTCAAGGTTTTTCGCCGCCTGGTTATTCGGATCCGCGAACACCACATGTTTCACCACTTGCGCCACCCAACGGTATTCGCCTTTGTCATAATATTTGCGGGCTTTTTCCAGTACGGCATCTGCGCCCCCCATGAATTCGACATAACGCTTAGCCGACTCCACTGGCGTTAGCTCATGTAGCGTAGCGGGGTTGCCATCGAACCATCCCAGATAAAGCACGTAGGTTGCTTTAACGTTGTGACTAATCGAACCATAGTAGCCTCGGTTGGCCCAGACTTTCGCCAGTCCGTCAGGCAAGGTAAACTGCTCTGCGATTTCGTCGCGGGTGTAACCATGGTTTGCCAATCGCAGCGTCTCATCGTTGATATAACGATAAATATCACGTTGTGACTTTAATAACTGCACCACATTATCATTGCCCCATGTCGGCCAATGGTGCTGCGCGAACATGACTTCGGCTTTGTCGCCCCACATGTTGATCGCTTGATTGAGGTACTTTGACCAAGGAAGCGGTTCGCGTATCTTCGCGCCACGCAATGAATAGGTATTGTGTAACGTGTGAGTGGCGTCTTCCGCAGCAGAAATGGCTTTTTTCTCTTCGATGAACCAAAGCATTTCCGCTGGAGCTTCAGAGCCCGGCGCCATCAGAAATTCGTACGTCAGACCGTCAATGGTGTGCTTCTCGCCAGTTTTCATGACAATCTCAGTCGGAGCGATCAACGTCACCGTGCCAGCTGATGTCGTGGTCCCCAGACCGGCGCCGACCTGGCCTTTCGGGTCAGCGGGCAACAGGTTACCGTACATGTAACTGGCCCGGCGACTCATCGCATTCCCAGCCATGACGTTCTCGGCCACCGCCGCTTCCAGAAAGCCATCTGGTGCATAGACTTTCACCTTACCGGCGTTTACGTCTTCCTGACTGACGATCCCTTTCACGCCGCCATAGTGATCAACGTGACTATGGGTATAGATCACCGCTTTAACGGGCTTTTTGCCACGGTTTTTATAATACAGATCGATGGCAACTTTGGCTGTTTCCGCCGAGATAAGCGGATCAACCACCGTGATACCTTCTTTACCTTCAATAATGGTCATATTGGACAGGTCTAGATTGCGAACCTGATAAATGCCGTCTGTCACCTCAAACAAACCACTGATGTTGATCAACTGGGACTGACGCCACAAACTCGGGTTCACCGAATCAGGGGCTTTATCGCCTTCTTTAATGAACCCATATTGCTGCGGATTCCAAATCACGTTCCCCGCTCCGCCTTTGATCGTGTCTTGGGGTAACGCTTCAATCAACCCTTTATGTACGGCGTCAAAATCACTCGTGTTATCGAATGGCAATGCATTCATCAACTCGCCATTTGAGGCTTTTGTCGCATTGGCGGCGTCATTGCGCATATCCTCACTGGCTGTTACCGGTAAAACCAGACTGCATCCCACCCAGGCGACCATCAGATGAGTCAGAACTTTATTCAATCTCATAAACCTTATCCTTGTTCACTCTCTTCATTCTTGAAAGGTCGAGAGATACAGAAGATTCGATAACAAACTCTAAAATCGAACAATTCTTCGCCTTTGCCTAAAAAGCGTAGACAAAGACCTCTGTTTTACAATACAGAGTTTTGGTGATTTTGTTGCAAACTGGGCAGAGATCTCAGTGTCGCGCACAGACTCGACCACCAACGTTTCGCATCAGTTTAAACAAAGCATTTCAGTCTCAAAGTCTCAACTCAATTTCGCCCCTTTTGGCACTCTTGCTTCCGGACTCACCAACACCACGGCACCATCACTGCGATGAAAGCCGGTCACCAGGCACTCCGACATAAATGGGCCAATCTGCTTCTTAGGGAAGTTAATCACTGCCATAACCTGTTTATCCAAAAGATCGTCTTTCTGGTAGAGATCGGTGATTTGCGCGCTCGATTTCTTCACGCCGATCTCATCTCCAAAATCGATTGTTAATTTGTAGGCCGGACGCCGTGCTTGTGGAAAATCGCTCACCTCAATGATGGTGCCGACTCTCAACTCAACTTGTTCAAACTCCTGCCAACTAATGGTTTTCATCGTTACCCTCCAACACAGTCTTATTTTCACTCCGCTCAAATTAGCAGAGTGCGCTCAACTTGTTTGTGCAGAGAAGACGCATTAAACGACCATACGGACTCTATTTTCGGCACCAGGTCGGCGGGTGCCCGGACACCTCCCGAAAACGCCGACTAAATGCGGAAACATCCTGATAGCCCACTTGTTCAGCAATCAGCGTAACCGGGAGATCGCTATACCTCAGCAGAGCTTATGCCCGCTCCATTCGGGCGCGGATCAAATATTGCTGCGTGGTGTATTGCATCGCTTGATGAAACCGCTTTTTGAACTGAGTTGGACTCAGGCAAGCCACCGCAGCCAGCGAACGCACAGTGTGCGAGGCACTTAAATCCGTGTGGATATGGGCGACCGCTTGTTCAATACGAGCGTCACAAAGACGATGTCCTGTTTGCTCGTGCAACAGCAGCCAGAGAAGTTCACGCACCGACTTATCCAATACTGGATTCACCGCCTCAAGCAATTGCTGCTCAATAAAAGTTAAATAGGCGTTGAGCGTTTCAGAGATATGCAACTTCACTTGGGTGTGATTCAACGCCTCTGGCAGGTTATCGAGATCAACCACGATAAACTTCGCTGCTTCTTGTGCACGAAATTCATGGCACGCTCCTGAGCGGATCACGATCAGCTCTCCGGCACTAACGCTACCAGAGTAACCATCCATGCGAATATCGATACTGCCAGCAAGCGGCAAAACTACTTGGTGGAACGGGTGGGAATGCCGACTCATTTTCAAAGTGTAAGAGCGGACACAAAGGTGACGTATCATAGTGTTAACCGTGCAAAACATCCGACAGAAGTTCTTTGATTTTAAGATGCCTTGCGGCTATGGTTGGCGTCAAGAAGCAAAGCGAATGATATACAAGGAAAAATAATGCGCAAACTTTGTCTGGGCATCACTCTTTTACTGCTCATTACAGGGTGTTCGAATAAACAGGCCAGCACTGCGGGTATGCGAAGCACTAGCGTCAACAGTTATGCCCAGAACATGTCCAATATGGAACTGTGTGAAACGCTGTACTACGGCCGTGCCACCACACAAACCAAAGCAGCAATTGGGGTTGAATTCAACAAGCGCCGCCTGACCCGAAGATGGTGCGATAACGAAAACGAAAAATGGTACGCCGAAGAGTTTCTGGAATGGCTTACCAAGCGTGACGCTAAGTAGTCATTTGCCGCTAATCCACCAGCGGCAGATAACCGGAGCAATGTGCCTTCATCACTTCAATACCTTTGGCAAAACATTGTCGCCACGCCAGTTCAACTTCAGGCGTCCAGTTGCGATCACAAATGCTGACGGTCTGAAGCATGCACTCAAACCAGATATCCAAGTCTTCCGGTTTAACGCCATAACCGGTGGTACCATGACGTACACCAAAACGTTTGACCAACTCTTTTGCATCCGTGGACACACTGGCGAGCATCAAAATGTGCAGTGAAGCACGCAGCATCTGAATTTGGTGGTTCATATCCGTGTCAGCGAACATCTCACGAAAGTGGTCACTGCTTTCCCAGAAGATCTGATAAAACAGAGTGAAGAACTCCGGGTTTTCGTTACACCTCAGATAACTGTCGTTAAAGACTTCGTGATGATCCATGTGCTGCTATCTCAGTGTCACCTGACTAATTTCTTAGCATAACATCCAATTGATCCACTACCTCAGCCCAGTCCGCATCATCTTCCAACGCCTGTTTGAGAAACGATGCTTGTGCCGGCGTCCAAAAACTTGCTTCGTAAATCGGCGCACTGCCTAAATCATCACCGTGCTCGGTAACAAACGAACGAATCTCCTGCTCTGAACTGCCCAGTCCCAGCTGTTGAAAAAGGTCCGGTATTGAGTGCTGATGTAACTCCATAATTTCCCCTTGGCAAATGGCAAGCTTGTTTCGCTAACTATAGTCCATAACGCATTTTTCGGCGTCTCGCACACCTTCTCGTGTGCAAAAATATTCGCAAAATCAACTGAGCAAAAAACCAACACCCCTTTCAGATAAATGTCAGGACTGCGCACAATCTCCCGCCAGATATTGACCAGAATCGCGTTCGGAGGTATCACTCACAGTTCACCGATCCGAAAGCGGAGCTTAGCTTGGACCAGATCAATGCCCTACTTATGACTATGAAACCCTTGCTGGAACAGTACGGATACCTGGCATTGGTGGTAAGCATTTTTCTCGAAGGGCTGGGCATTCCTATGCCCGGTCAGTCACTAATGATTGCCGCCTCTCTGTTAGCCTCTGAACAGGTTATGAGCCTGACTCTGGTGGCGACGGTTTCCTGGCTAAGCTGCTTTCTAGGCAATACCTGTGGTTACCTGCTCGGCTACTATTTTGAGAATTGGCTGGATAAAAAAGGTTATGTGTCCGGACCTAAAATGCAAAAGCTGCAGTCCACGATTCAGACGTATGGCCCGGCCTGCTTAGTCATCAGCCGTTTTATCGAGGGAATGAAGCAGTTTATGCCACTCGCGTGCGGTATCGCGAAAATGCCACGCCGGGAATTTCTGTTTGGCAATGCACTGGCCAGCACTGTCTGGGTGGCAGTGTTTAGCTTGCTGACACACTTTGCGTTTGAGCATCTGAGTGAACTCAGTACGCTCTACACCCATTACCGGTTTATCGTGTGGGCATTGGCGGCGCTGTTGTTCGGAGCATTGATCATGTGGATCCTAAAACGGCGAAAAGCCAAACGCCAAATGTGATTAGCCACTGCGCGCAATCTGCTCGCGCAATGTCAGCAAAGCCGCTTCCAATTGTGACCGGCTTGGCGGCCCGGTCAAGGAGATCCTCACCGCTGCCGGCACCTGATACCGCCCGACCGCAAACATCTCCGCTTCACGCACATGAATGCCTTTCTCACGCAACGTGCGGGCAAACTGATAACCGGTCAGTGGCTCGGGTAAGGGTAACCACACATTAAACCCTGGCACCTGCTGCGGAGCGTGCGGAAAAACGCGGCGCCAAATACGCTGCCGGGCACTGACTTCCATGGCGATTTCCTGGTCAACCTTGTCCATCGCACCATTGGTCAGCCAGCGGCACACCAAATCCACCATTAACGGGCTGACGTGCATGCAACTGGCACGCAGTGCCCGCTGCAAAGAGTCCTTCATCGACAGCGGTAAAATCAGATACCCGACCCTCAGGCCACCAGCAAAGTATTTGGAAAAACTTCCGACAAACAAGGTGATGTCCGGTGCTATCGCCACCAAAGGCGTCTTTCTGTGACTGGGCGGGCAGTACAAGACGTCATCTTCAACAATCAACACCTGATACCGACGACAAATCTCAATGATCCTCAGCCTACGGCTATCTGAAATCTGCGCGCCTGTGGGGTTTTGAATCGCCGGAGTCAGATAAAGCAATTTGGGCCGATGGCGCTTACAATGCAGCTCTAAATCCTCCGGGTCGATCCCCTGCTGATCAAGACGAACGGGCACCAGTTTGCGTTCTGACTGCTGACAGGCATGAATGAACTCGGCATAACACAACCCTTCGGTCAGAATCGTCTCTTTGGGTCGAGTCAATCCTTGAATCAGCACCGATAGGCCGTGCTGACCTCCGTATGTCCAAACCAGACGGCGCCGGTCAATCTCACTACGAAAACGCGTCATCAACCAGGCTTGCAATGTCTGATTATGCCCCTGAATCCCGTCGGCAGAGTGATAATCCAGAACGGCACGCTGTGCAATCGGCTCTTGAGCCAATGCCTGTAGCCCCTCAGCCAGATACTCATGCTGACGCAATAACAGCGGCCGGCACAAAGCCAAATCCACCCCAGACTTTTCAGTCACTGGGTGATAAAACATCTGCTGCGCTTCTTGCTTGCCCGTGACGTACGTACCGCTTCCTACTTTCGGCTCAGTCAGCCCGCGCTGCTCTAATTCCTGATACGCCCGGGTCACTGTCCCCACTGTGACACCAAGCCGATAAGATAAAATCCGTTGGGGAGGTAACTTGGTACCCGGCATTAACTCGCCGCTTTCAATCGCTTCAGAAAAGGCATCGGCCAACGCCTGAAATTTGGTGCCCGTACGACCGGAAATATCAGGAACAAACATTGTCACTCTCCATAGGGGGACATTTAGTCAACAATTCTAGGATAATCAAGGCTGATCCACATGCAAACAAAAGAATTGTCATGGTGACGCATTAACAATTGGGGAACGGCCCCACCCTCTTTTACTCTGGCGGTGATGAATCAGTGAGGATCACCGTATGAATGCACTTTGGGAACTTTTGCCCCCCATGACTTTGTTTGCTTTTGTCACTACCATTTCCCCCGGGCCGAACAACTTCCTGCTCGCCAGTTCAGGAGCACACTTTGGTATCCGGCAGTCCTGGCGACATCTACTCGGTATACGAATCGGCGTTATCGGCCTGCTTCTGCTGTGTGCTGGCGGCGTCGGGTTACTGCTGCAACAATCTCCCGGGCTGTATCTGATGTTGAAATATATCGGGCTGAGTTACATGTTGTGGTTGGTATTAAAGCTGTTGACCTCGAATCCGTTCGCCACTCGTACTCAGAGCGGCCGCCCTATGTCAGTACTTGAAGCGACGCTGTTTCAACTTGGCAACATCAAAGCCTGGATGGCGTCTCTGGCGCTGATCTCCAGTTACAGCCAGGCGTCACATTACTGGTTATCAATACTGCTGATCACGGTTGTGTTTACCATTTCTGGTTTGTGTGCCAACACTTTCTGGACCTGGATCGGCCAAAAGATCAGCACTTATCTCAATACTGTCACCCGGCAAAAAACCTTCAATATCGCCCTCGCCACGCTGATCTTTCTGTCGGTATTACCGACCATTACGGTGGATATGTGAAGTTTTATTATCAAAAAACCAACCCAACAAGAACAACAATTAACATATGAAATATAAAAATAACATTTCGTTTTTCGCCATCGATCCGGATTGTTTATGCGCCTATATTGAAAGCATAACTAAGCAGGAGATAAGCATGAAAGTCGTTATTGAGTTCTTAACATCAGGTCGGTTTCGCGATAATTTTTGGGAAGGGGAATTTTACGTGGTTCGGGGTGAGCACCGGGCGGTGACCCCCTCTTTAGCCGCGCAACTCATCAAACAACGGGCCGCGTCTTTCTGCTATATGGAAGATGATAAAGCGCTGTTTACTAACAAATCTGGTCAGGCGGTGTTCAAGTCGTAAACCGAAACGCATGTCGTGAGACACTAAAGTTAAGCCTTGGACGGCTTAGTTTTAATGTTTACCGAAATGCCTGTTATTGGGTTTTGAGCATGTGTCTAACTTCACTGATGCTCACATCAAAAAAGAGGCCTGCTGGCCTCTTTATCATGCGTTACGCTTAAAGCGAGAAATCGCCAGAGCGCTCTGGCTGATAAGATATCTCAACGATCTCGATGGTCTGAGTATTGCCTCCCGGCAATGGCCATTTAAGTTTTTGGCCAACAGACAACCCCAGCAGAGCACTACCTACCGGCGCAAAAACAGAAACATCCTGCTCGCTTTTTACTTCATTCGGATACACCAGTGTTTTTTCCATGGTCTTGCCGCTCTCGAGCAACTTGAACGTCACGGTCGAATTCATCGTGACCACGTCACCTGGCATTTCGTTCGGCGCGACAATGGTCGCACGATCCAACTCCATTTCCAGCTGTTCAAGTTGTTTGTCCAGTACAGGCAAAGTATCCAGTAACTCTGAGATACGATCCATGTCTAATGTCGAGACGATAATTGGCTCAACGTTTTCCACGTGCATAACTCCTTACTCTCTCCGTCGCGGGAGGAGCGATAGATAAACGAAAGACATGCAAAATGCATATCCGACCCATTGTATATTAAGCGGTAAAATAAGAAAGCGTCGTTTCAGCGAACTGTGAAGAGCCCATGACCCAGACGGGTCCGAGCCCAATCCAGGTAAATGAGAAAAAACAGGAGTGGTGTGCAAGCTCATGCTCCGCGCATACCCCCGGGGTAAAAGGGCAGCAGCGGGAGCTGAAGCGGGGCTTCCTCACCAGCTTAGCGCTATGATTCAACATACAAGCATGTATGAATGAATGAACACAATACTAAGCTTGAGATTGTACCTTGTCTGACGTTGCGGAATTCTTGGTTTGGGTTGTGCCCACATACATCGGTACAAACATCTTGGCGAGTACACACCTCCTAAGCCATTCAACGTTGTTATTGAATATTTCTGAACGTTTGAGCCCTCGGGCTGGTCGCCAACCAACCGTGACTAAGAGAACTCTCGCTCTGGTGCCACTTATAGAGAAGCCCAGAGTATGAGCTCTACTCTATAAGGGAAAGTAAATTTCCAAAAGTGAAAAAAAACGAAAGTTTGATTCGCGAATTGGAAAACAAGTGCGCAAGCTCAGCAAAAGCGTTGCTGTATCTCTTCGCCGCTCATCGGCTTGTAAAAGAGGTAACCCTGTATTTCATCAATTTTCCAGACTTTCAGTTTGCGGTGCTGAGAAGCTGTCTCCACACCTTCCGCGACGATACCCAGCCCCAATTCCTTCGCCATCGCGGCGACATTTCTTACCAGTACCTTCGCCTTCTCATTGTGTTCCAACTGCATGATGTAAGAGCGATCGAGTTTTACGATGTCGAGCGGATAGCTGCACAATGTTCCCAGTGAAGCGAACCCGGTACCAAAGTCATCCAGAGCAAGTGCGACGCCAAGCTCTCGAATGGTCTTCATGCGCTCAATCACTTCCTCTTCAGCACCGACCAACATGCTTTCGGTGATCTCAACCACTAAATTCCCCTCGCCCAGACCACTGCTTTTTAGCGTGTCTTCCAAAAAGCCAACCAGTGTCGTGTGATAAAAATGCGGCGCCGACAGATTCACATGCAGTGAATATGGCGACTTACCGCTAGCCAAACGCGTCTGATTGATGGCAGCAATAAAACGGCAACTCTGTTGCAGGATTTGCTCACCCAGTTCGACGATCAGGTTCTGCTGCTCAGCAATCGGGATAAACACGGATGGAGAGACAAACCCCAGTTCCTCATGTTGCCAGCGGGCCAGCGCTTCAAACCCCATGACTTCGCCGCTTTGGCAGTCGACAATCGGCTGATAGAAAGGAAACAGTTTCTTTTCTCGGATGGCCGCCGCTATATCTCGGTTCAACACCAGCGCATCTTTGGCTTCTTTGATCAGCACGTGGTCGACATCAATGATGCAGCGCTCTTCAACCGATTTGAACTGCACAGCATGTCTGGCAACCTGAGAAATATCGGTAATACTGCCCAGCTCGGTCAGATCATCAAACAGCACCATGTGCACGTTAATCTCCAGCTCCAGCCCGGCCACCAGCATTGTCACATCAGACTGACGACAAAGATGATCGCCGGCCGATGTCAGCACGTCCACCGCATTCGGAGCATTACTAAAGGCGATGAATTCATGGTCACTGATTCGCCCTAATACACAGTCACTTAACATGGACTGTAACTTGCTGGAAAACAGGCTAATCACCTGATCGTACACTTCGATGCCGTGGATTTCGACAATGTCTCTCAAGCGGCCGACACAGATATACATCAGCACGGGTGACGCAATCGCTCCACCCATCGCTTCACTGAATTTACTGACGATCGCCGGCCGATTGAGCAGCCCTGAAATCGGGTCTCGTTCAGTCAGCTGAGCAATCAAAGCTTCCTGATGCTTTTGTTCGCTGAGATCTTTCACCATCATCATGATCGCGTGCTGACCCTGCATGTTCAGTGGAGCCACCTCAATGCTCACCGGGATCAGCTCTCCTGACTTGGTGCGCATCTGCGCGTCCTGTTCCAGCTTGCCTTGCTCAATAGCACGGTACAGATCATCAACACCGCAGTGCTGTTCCTCGGCACATAACTTAGTCAGCGGGTGAGAAATGAGCTCTTTTTTCTGATAACCGAGCATGTTCTCAAGGGCGTGGTTAGAATCAACGATGATCCGATCAACGACCAGCACCACGCCCACATTGCTGCTTCGGTACAACACATCAAATTTTTGCAGCGTTTCTGTTAACTTTTCCTCAGCTGCCGACGAGGAATCGGCCAGAATCTCGATCAGATTAGCGACACGTTCGAACTCATCACTGGCTTTGCCAATTGGTAATTCGCGGTCATTAATGATATTGGCGATGCCCTCTTCAAGATGAAGGAAGCGTTTGCCAATCTTGGCACGAAAAACCAACAACGTCAGAGCCGCAATCAAGCCGGCAGCCAGTGTCATGATTGCGATCAGGTACAAAAACAGCTGCTCGCTGTTGTGGGTAAACAGCCGGGATTCGCTGGTTTGCAGATAGCCAATCCGCTCGCCGGTCATGTCATTCAAAGGCGAATAAGTGGTGATGCTCTCACGCTCTTCTTCCAGCCACAACAAAGCGCTGCCACTGCCGATACTCGCCACTTTTTGTTCTGGTTTGTTCGCCACAATCTCGTTCTGAGCAGAGAGGATTTTCTGGTAATCCGCCGGAAAACGATAGCTCAGATGCTGGCCCCACAGCAGCCAACCAGCCACTTCAGACGTGCCTTCGCTGTTGCGGATGGGTGTCAGGCTGATCACCCATATTTGCTCACCAGTCTTTACCAAACCAGAGATGCTGCCTTTCTCATCATCGAGCACTTCCGACATTTGCTGAATGTGCTCCTGAATGCCCGAGGCCGCCAGAATGCTATCTAACTCGGTTTGAAAATGTTGCTGCGGCATATTACGAAACGTCGACGCAACCACCTGATAATCGGTGGTCAGATAGATCATCATGTCGAGACCAAGCGTATCGAGTGTGCCTTCATACAAATTGCGTTCTTCGAATTGTGAATCCCCCTGCTTGAGCAACAGGTAGGATTCGTCCCAGTATGCCCAGTCGTAAGAATGTTCTTCCTGAGACGCTACGATCGACTCAATGACCGCCTGAGCCTGGCTGCTCAGACGTTCGATCTGCATTTCCTCGACTTTGTGTATGTTGACCAAAAAGAAATAGCGGGTAATCAGCAAGCAACTGATGATCACACCCAAAATGCTGGTGGCAAATAAAATGACCGTTTTTGTTCTTAAAGTAGTTTTAGGCAAGAGAGAAACCTTAAAGCGACATCACTGCAATTATTGTTATCGACCAGTTGTATAAATAATTTATATTTTTATTACTCGCTTTGACTTACGTCCTGATTCTGTATTGTTTGACTTTTCTATAGCTTAGTTTTCAACCAGACCTTTTTCTAATGCATATTTTGCCAGTTCTGCCGTGGAGTGCAGATCCAGCTTGTGCTTGATGTTCTGTCGGTGTGTTTCCACCGTTCGGTAGCTGATGCTCAGCAGGGCGGCAATCTTTTTGCTGCTGTGCCCTTCTGCCACCAACTTCAGTACCGCTTCTTCGCGGCGACTGAGTGGATTCTGTCGCTGGGTTGCCGGTGTCACTTCCTGAGTAAACAGGGTCTGGGTGACAGACTCACAGAAATACGTCGAGCCTTGGTTCACCGTTTTGATCGCCTGAACCATTTTTTCGGCGGAGATTTCCTTCAACATGTAGCCCACCGCCCCCGCCTGCATCACTTTCATGATGTATTCTCGGTTGTCATGCATTGTCAGCATCAGGACTTTGGAGTGAGGCCGCTCTTCACGGATCAGCCGTGTCGCATCAATCCCATTCATGACTGGCATGCTCACGTCCATTAACACCACATCAGGCGCTAAGCTGCGCACCACTTCGACCGCTTCCAGACCATTGCTGGCGGTACCAACAACGCGAATGTCCGGCTCAAGCTCCAACCGGGCAATAAAGCCATCCAACACCACCTGATGATCATCCACGATGACCACGTTAATCGGGTTTTGCATACACCAATCCATCCAAATTAAGTAATACGGTCATTTCGGTACCAAAGCCGGGCTCGCTGATAATGTCGAATTCACCACCGATGAATTCAACCCGCTCACGCATGTTACGCAGACCTATTCCGCGCCGGGCAAGCACATCGTTAGGGTTAAAGCCGACACCATCATCCCTCACCATTAATTGAAGCAGGCTTCCCAGTTGCTGCAAGATAACGCTGACTTTCGTGGCTAAAGAGTGTTTTTCAACGTTATTCAGGGATTCTTGCACCACACGATAGAGCGTTGTTGCAACTTCAGATTTCAAACGCTGATCCTGAGTTTCGAAATGGATGTCTATCTCTATTCCCGAGTGGCTTTTGAAGTCCTGCAATAATGTTGTCAGGGCAGCCTCCAGCCCGATATCATCCAATGCACTGGGTCGAAGTTGATGGGAGATATGGCGCACTTCATTGATCGCTGTCATCAGCGATTGTTGTGATTTATCCAGATGCTGACGCAAATTCGTGTCGGGCAGCTTTTGCCCCAGTAACTCCAAATGACACTTGCTGGACACCAACAACTGATTGATGCCATCGTGCAACTCTCTGGCGAGATGCTTCTTCTCATCTTCCTGAAACATCACTGTCTTATGAGCCAGTTCTTTAAGGTTCTTGTCCGCGAGTCGGTGTTCATGAAGATTGATGGCCAGCGTTAACACCACAATCACCGCCACCGTGATCAACAAAATCACCATTACGGAGAAAAAGGTCGTTTCGATGTTACGATTAATCGCAGCCTGCATATTCTCGACTTCGTGACTGACATCCTCGATGTAAAGCCCGGTACCGATCATCCATTCCCATTTTTCCAGCCAGGCCGCGTAACTGAGCTTAGGCACAATATCGCCGCTCGATGGCTTTTGCCAGAGATACTGATGAAAGCCCCCACCTGCCTGAGCCTGAAACAACAAGGCTTCTATTAGAAAATCGCCATTGTTGTCCTGTAAATCAATGAGATTTTTACCCACCAGCTCTGGCAGTATCGGGTGAACCAGGTTGGTGCCAGTTTTGTCATAGGCAAAAAAATAGCCATCAGATCCATACCTGAGTTTGGTCAGAAGGGACTTAACCTGAGATTGAGCATCGGACTTTGGCAGGTTCGGATCATTATAGATATGAGAGATGGCGTCAAAGGCGAGATCTACGCTGTCTTTCAACGCCCTTTCGCGCGACTTGATCAGGTTTTCACGAAAGATTTCAACTTCTCGCTCACCCAACATTTTCGCCTGATAGATGGAGATCCAACTGATGCTGACTGACACCAGCAGTAGCGGCAGCAGGGTCAGTAAAATCAATTTGGCTTTCAGAGGCATTCCTTTCCCTCACAAAAAACTGCTCACCGTTCAGGGAGCAGTTTTACTTTAGCAACTCGGATCACGCACGTGAAACCTTGTTGTTACAAAAGTGTGAAATACAGACTGAATCTACCCCATTCCGTAAAATTGAGGAAAGGCCAGCAATGAAGCGAGCACCAGAATTTGGATCAGGATAAACGGCATAACCCCGCGATAAATGTCCTGAGTCGTCACCCCTTTTGGTGCAACCCCTTTGAGGTAAAACAAACTAAAGCCAAACGGCGGCGTTAAAAACGACGTTTGCAAGTTCATGGCAATCAGAATCGCAAACCAGGTCATATTGATGCCCAGCAGCTCTGCAACCGGTGAAAGGATGGGCACGATAATGAAACAGATTTCGACAAAATCGATAAAGAATCCGAGTACCAGAATCACCAACATGGTGATGATCAAAAAGCCCCACTTTTCACCCGGAATGTTTAGCATCCACTCCTCTACCAGGTAATCCCCGCCCGTGTAAGTAAAGGCCATGGAGAAAGCGGTTGCCCCAAGCAGAATCGCAAACACCATTGCTGTAACTTTGACGGTTTCTTTCGCAGAGTCGTACACCATTTTCCAACTGAACTGTTTGTAAAGCAGCGACAGTACGATTGCGCCCGCCCCGCCCAGCGCAGCTGATTCGGTTGGCGTGGCGACACCAGCAAAAATGGATCCAAGTACCACGATAATCAGCGCCAGCGGAGGCACGACCGCTTTCAGGGCTTTCGTCACTTCTTCCCGGCGGCTGATGGATTCATCGCGCTCCAACGCACGTGCCGCATCGGGTTTTAATTTGGCATAAACCAGAATGTACAACACATAAGCACCAACCAAGACCAATCCGGGCCAGATGGCCGCCTGAAACAAATCCCCGACAGGTACGCCAAGCACATCCCCAAGCAAAATCAGAACAATAGAAGGAGGAATAATTTGCCCCAACGTACCGGACGCGCAAATGGTGCCACAGGCTAATCCTTTGTCGTAATGATACTTTAGCATCACCGGTAATGAGATCAGCCCCATCGCGACGACAGATGCCCCCACGACGCCCGTTGAAGCCGCCAGCAATGCGCCGACCAACACGGTCGAAATCGCGATACCACCGCGCACACCACCAAACAATCGCCCCATTGACTCAAGCAGTTGCTCCGCCAGTTTGGTTTTTTGCAGCACTAAGCCCATGAAGACAAACAATGGGACCGCCATTAACACGGTATTTTCCATAATGGACTGAATGCGATATGGCATGAAGGCAAACATATCCATACCTTCAGCCCATACGCCAAATATCAGCGCGATGCCGCCAAAGGTAAACGCCACCGGGAACCCCAACAACAGCGCAAACAGGGCGACGAAAAACATGACAATTCCTATCATCTCGAAGTTCCTTTTTAATGTTTGTCGGTCGGTGTTTGATAAATCAGACGCGGATTGACGATCTTATTGAGAGAATGCAGCACCAAACCGATACCGCTGATCGCCATAAACAAGAAGGACAACGGAATCATCCCTTTAATAATCCAGCGATACGGCAAACCTCCCGGATCACCGGACGTCTCGCCCAGCTCATAGCTCTCTTTCGCAAAATCAACCCCATACCACGCCACCAGCAGGCAGAATGGAAAGAGAAAAAACACGGTGCCCAATATGTCGATAATGGCTTGCGCTTTGTTTGACAGGCGTTCATAGAAAATATCAACCCGCACATGCCCACCCGCCTTAATGGCGTACGGCACGCCCAATAGGAACACCGCCGAAAACAAGTGCCATTCCATTTCCTGAAACGCGATGGACACATCATTGAAGACATAGCGCATGACCACGTCGTACACCACGTTGACCAGCAGGATGATAAACAGAATACTGGAGACCCAGCCGAGAAAATCCCCAAACCGGTTAAAGATTCTTTCGATATAGATTAGATTTCTCATTCCCTACTCCATGGAATGTTGAAATGCCCGCGCAGCACATCCAAAGGACACTGTGCGGTTAAGAAAGAGAGAATTGGCGGACATGTCGCCCGCCAACTCTGTTTACTGCCCGACTGCGGCCTGGCTGTTCAGATACGCACGATGCGAGATATCAGACCAAGGACGCACCATGTCCAGATAGTCGGCCTGAGATTGTTGGATCTCTTTTGCCATTGGATCCTCGTCCGCGTGTTTTTTCAACAAGCGGGCATTGGCATCACGCAAGGCAGCCATGACTTCTGGCGGGAAATCTTTCACCTGTACGTCAGGGTATTCAGTTTTGATTGTCGCCCAGTTTTTGCCGCTTTCGTGCTTCGACTGAGTGTACATATCGTATGCCGCCGCTTTCATTGCCACTTGCAAAATCGCGCGCAGATCGTCTGGCAGTCGGTCCCAGGTACGCTTGTTGACTAAGAATTGCAACTCAGTACCTGGCTCATGCCAACCGGTGTAGTAATACGGCGCTATCTTGTGGAACCCCATGCGCAGATCCAGCGAAGGGCCAACCCATTCCAGAGCATCAATGGTGCGCCGTTCTAACGAGGTATAAAGCTCACCCGGTGCAATGTTGGTTGGCTTTGCGCCAAGTTCTGCAAGCACCTCTCCAGCAAACCCTGGAATACGCATCTTCAGACCTTGTAAATCATCGACGGCTTTGATCTCTTTCTGGAACCAGCCCCCCATCTGAGTATCCGTGTTACCCCCAGGGAACGACAGCATGTTATGAGGTGCATATACCTTCTCCATCAACTCCATGCCACCGCCATAGTAGAACCAGGCGTATTGCTCCGTCGGCAACATACCGAACGGCATGGACGTGAAATAAAGCGTGTTGGGCACTTTCCCTTTCCAGTAATACGATGCCGAGTGGCCCATGTCATATTGTCCGGACTTAACCATATCAAACACACCAAAAGGCGCTTTGTGCTTATTGGCAGAATCGATGCGAATTTGCAGACGTCCGTTGGACATTTCTTCCGCCATCTTCGCCATATTTTGGGTGGTATCACCAAAGATCGGGAAGTTTGGTCCCCATGTTTCTGCCAGCTTCAGGCGATACACTTTTTCAGCAGCATTGGCAGAAGTTGCCAACAGCGCGCAGGTCAGTGCAGCAGCCGTCATTTTTACGACTCGCTTCAGCGATTGTTGAATCACACTCATGTTCACGTCCTTTCGTGCTTATTGTTCCATTCGAGCATTACATTTTAAAAATCTATGAATACTTCGACATTTATTAGATTCACAATAAAGATGCGTGATAAAAGCAAAATGAGAAATGCGCGTGAACACGCATTTAAGTAGGCATGCGAGAAAACCATTCGACTATTAGCTTACGTAGATATACGTAAGCCATTTGACATACATATAGTATCTACTTGTTTTAATTTAATTAAATACAAATTGAAATAGAGATATAGCGGAGTAATACGTAGTGCAAACTGATGAGTAGTTTATTAATGATTTTTTAAGAAAGTGTGAAGTTGGGTAGCGACAATGTCTAACATACATTCAACTTGAACAAACCAACATGCTGACATCAAGTCACAGAAACCACCTGATATCAGCACGTAAATGTCATAAAATCACATAAAAACATTTAAATCAAACAGATATATGATCAACACACTCAGCAAAGTCTTCTTCATCTTTATCTCTTAAGAATGTAGCAATTTCTTGCAGGGGTAACTCATAACCTTTTTGAATTAAAGATCGAATAGCCTCCACATGTTCTTCATTTATATCATGTTCAAAAATTATAAATTCCCAAGGAAAGTCGGATATAGTACTTTGCGACGGAGTACCATCCAACCAAGAAATAAAAACAATAGGTTGCTCTGAAAAAACAAGACTCAGTAAAGAGCCATATTCGGAAAGCTCACTTTCATCTGAAAATTTTTGATTGATATCCAAGCCTTTATCTACAATCTTTTTAAATGCAGCTTTACCCAACTCTTCTTCATAGTGCTCGTTGTATACAAGCCATGCCGCCGCCTCAGATAAAGCAGAAGAATCAAAATCAAAATTACCCACCAAATAATCAAAGATCTTATATTCCTCTTTATAGCCAGAAAAAGCACTAATCAAGAATTTATTTTGATCTATTTTACCGCCGACATCCAAAATCCCCTTTATAAAATAAAAATGAGCATCAAAACACAAGTAATGAATTTCATTTGGATCGGATATCAATAAAGTTCCATCAGAATCTTGCTCTGCAATCAGCTTAAACAATGGATTTTCAGATTGTAAAGGATTAAATGAGCTTATTTTATTGTATGCAAGCCTATATAAGTCATAATCAGAAATAATTTTTTGACTTCTAAGAGATCGTAAACTCGCTATATTATCTTTATCATTCCATATTTTCCTAATATAATGATCTTTATTTTTTAAAAACAGAGAATTTATATCATCGGTAGCTTTACCATGCACTAAACAATCAATACCTTCGTAAGTTAATATATCCATTTAGCCCCACGTAAACACTTAATAATTACATTTAGCTCATAATACTATGGCAATCATATAGCCATGATAAAACAACTCAATTATGTAGAGAAAGTTAAATGTCCATACTACTTAGTGAAGTAGTAATATTTTTTAATACAATACATCATTCAAAAAAGCGCCTTTCGGCGCTTTTTACACATCTCTTACCCAAACATCTTTTACATGTTTTTTTAATAAATCTATTACACTTTGGTGAATAAATATTAATCCATAGTCTTCTTCGAGTTTAAAAATCAAACGTTGTTCTAATGGGATACTTTCTAGTTTTGAAAAATCGAACTCTGTCGATTCAACATCAATCCAATTTAGTTTACCGTACTGTTTTTCATGATCAGTAAGTTTGTAAGTCTGATGAATATAAGGCATGCGATAGTCTTCATATACCTTAATTTGATCATCTGAAGGCTGACTTGGAGAGCAATCCACACGGGCATCCAACCATTCCACACCATGCTGTACTAGCTGCTCTATCTGTGATGCAATATCACTAATAATGAACAGCTTTGGGGAAAAAGTCATTTCTAAAAGTAAATCAGGTTCTACTGGAACTATTGGTGTTGGGGTTTGCTGAAATGGGAAAATAGTAAAATTTTGCTTTGACAATAATATATATTGATCTTTCATCGCGTAAACCTCAGAATTTTGGTGCTATGTCTTTTATATTAAACTTGGACTTTCTCAACCCATTAAACTTTGATTCAAAAGCTACTACATCAAATAACTCTTCACAAAAAAACATTGCCGTTTCAATGCCACTAACTCTAAACACCACTCGTTTATTCAAAGGTATATTTTTTAGTTTATCCTCAGAAATATATAAAGAGTGAACAATTTTCTTACCACTTCTTGGTGAAATTTCAATATCAGATTTACTTTCGTCAATCACATCAATAACATTATTCACTGCTAATAAGTATCTTTTCTCTATATTTCCATCATATAACTTCAACTTGGATGGGTAAAATTCCACACCATATGGGTCAAAGCTCATAACCTTTTCAGCAAACTCTTCACTTACAGATAGATCACCAGAATCAACAATAGGACTAACATTTTTTATACTTCCACCCTCTAGATCTTCCCAAACTATGGGATATTTCGCAGACGTTGGATAATAATTATTAGTGCTGTATAAAGACTCCCTATGATCGACAGGTGTTAAGTTAACTTTAGATGTGAAGTAGTTTTCAGTGATTATCGATAAGTTCATGTCTTATAATCCATTCATTTTTGTTCTTTGACTGTTTTCAGCCTATTCCCAATATAACAAAATTTTTTTACTTTACTTTTTTTAGGAGCATTATCCAAAGGTCCAAAATGTTTTCTTTTAGTTCTGGCTCCTGGTTCTTGACAGTCTTCACAACCACTAGCACCTTTCGCAAAATGTTTACCCCTATGTATTAGAAGTAGTTTATCTCTACTAATTTCCCCCAAGATCTCAATTGATAAGTCATCTAAAGTTTCAGAGTATTCTTCTTTATTAGTTTTACATGTTAAACCTTTAAGAGCTCTAGCAAGTTTAACTCCAACTATCTTATGATAACCATTTAATACATCGATAACACCAATATCATCTTCCAATATTTTCTGCTTGTGAGTATCACTTTCTTTACTAGCTTCAGTTTCGAGCTCACCTCTCAACCCTGAAATAGACATCCCAAGTGACTTTTCGTAATGAGTAATAATGGCTTCGTCTTTGTGCCCAGATTTGTGTAACGGAATTCGATAGTGACAAGAAATCCTATCTTCCATTGGAAGAATAACTAGATTCCATGTATGATTCACATCATAACCTTTATACGTAATTTGTTTTCTTCGATAGCTTGATAATCTTCTTGTAGCTTCACAAGATATAATATGATGTGATGCAACCGCTCTACTCATGAAGTTCAGAGGATGTTTTCTTTTGACTGCAGAGTCCCTCAAGCTTCTCGAGCGAACATACCTACCTTCATTTTCTCTAATTCCCATAAATTGATCCTATTTCATTTTGAGGGCTTCTGAGCATTGACCTTGGCTCTTTCCCGCGATACGCCGGCAAATTTTGCAACGTATAGGCTTATTATCTTTCTTCTCACTTGTTTTATCGTCACTCTTTCCAGATTGGGCTGACTTTCCAGTATCATGTTTAACTTTTGCCGGATACGTTTTCTCACTCTTTCCTAATATCCGTGCGAACAGATCATCAAATTCTCCCATGGCTTCTTTCAGCTTATCCGGCACCATTTTATCGATGATTTTCACTTCATCGGCTAGCTTTAGGAAATATGCACCAAGCTCATCAGCTCCCATACGATTAGCGTAAGAAGCCAACTCTGTCGCAACTTCAATACATGGTTTGAGTACATCTGAAATAATATCACTGGCTTGTTTTGCGTAGTCCATCCAATCAAGAGTGCGCAAAAACTTTTCTGGATCGCCTTTTCCTAAGCCTCGTAATACTGCTAAAAGAGAGTCTTTCGAGGTTGCTTTACCGCCTTTCATAGCAACTTTACAAGTCCCTTTAACAGCACTGCCAAATGTTGGAATGCACCCTATCAAGGTCAATGAAAGAGCCAACCAATTTTCTGGTTTATCTCGTTCCTCTTCACTTAGCAGAGTCATCACGTTTGCAGACAAATCGCGTACGTCCGCAACCTGGTCAACTACTGGAATCATCGTCAACGCCGTGTTGGCTATAATCTGCTCAACGGATGCGTCATCGTTGAAATCTCCCAGAATGACTCCCCATATCCAACTCGCGGCACCCGACATGCGTTTCCAGGCATTCTCCCAAAAACCTACTTCTCCTCGCTTCGCTTCCTCAATGATAAGTTGAGCATTGGCATTCGGGTTGAAATTAGGGTTAGTTTGCGTCGGTTCATTTGGCGTAAACTCACGGCTGTCTTCACCATATTCAACCGAGAACTCACCTGGCGCCACACCACTTACTGTTGCTTTACCTGAGTTGTCTAACTTGCCCTCAAAAACACCACCATCTTGGTCCGTGAGCTTGTATGTAGCCCCCTGGACAGGGTCGCCGTCCGAATAGGAAAGGAAGAGGTCTACCGTATACGTACCTTCCTGATCTTCCGTTACCGTTACAGACGGGTTCTGAGCGCCTCCCAAACACATGGTGTTGGCTTTGTTCATGGTCATCTGATCAGAGAGGCGGCAAACGCCTTTGCCTTCGATTTTGACGGTAGGAGAGGCGGAGATAAACTCTGCTTCAGATTCAATGGTGCCGGATGCTACGCCTTTTTTGTCACCGCCTGCGTCACCCGTACTTTTGGCAAATTTACTGCCTTTAATTGCAATGCTGTTGCCACCGTCTGCAGCTACGGTGGTGGAACCGTCTGCCAGATCGGCGGATTTTGCGTTGTTTCCGTACGGAATAGGGACAACCGAGTTGCCCACCGTTGTCAGGCACACATCCGGCAACGTCGCATTGGCTTCGCCCCCAGACCCTTTGTGCACGACACTCAAGCCGTTTGCGTTGATCGTAACACCCATAGTGACTCTCGATATTAGTATTAGAAATAGACTGATAAAATATACCAAGAGTCATTGGCTACTATCTCACCAAAACCTTAGTCTTTTTAACTAATTATCCAGTGAATATGTAGATTGCATATTGCCAAGAGAAAAGCGACAACAAAGACTGGAAGTAAGATCTCAAAAACCAATCTTAAGATTGAAAATCGAGTATTTTGAACTGGAATCTTGATGGAATTTTAATAGCCCCCTGTCTGTTTTATTATCAATGGCTGTCAAATATGTTTATAAGAATGTTAAACTGTTCTCCCTTTGCTCTCTGTTGAGTTTTTACTCTTTTAGTCTGCTATGTCTCTCAAGTTTCCGACCGTTGCGACCTTAGGTTTTGTTCTGCTCATCAGTGGCATAACAATGGCGACTGCACAGCCTCGTTACAGCTATCTGAACGATCTGGTAGACGAGAGTGAGCAGCCCATGCTCGATTTTTATTACGAAACCATGTGTCACCCCGGCAGTATCAAAGCGGGTCAACTCGTGTTACCCGAAGACGCCTCTCCAAACGAAAAAGCGTTGTACTATTTTGGTCTGAAAAATCTTCAACGTTATGAAGGGTTAAGGAATGTTCATACCCCCAATTTAGTTGCATTGGGTGAGCAGGTTGAGATGCCTTGGATCGTCGCTGAAGCCAAGCTGAACCGAGCGATTGATTTGATTGATTCTGATCTGCTTCTCGAAGGTCAGGTCTTGTTGCACGAAGTGGTCAGTATTGCCAACGGAATCGGCTATAAGCGTTTGGCGGGTCGGGCGTACCGATGGCTCGGGAACGCCAAAATTCAGCGGTCCGATATCATTTCCAGCCTGCGCTACTACAAGAAAGCGTTTAGTCTTGTGACTGAAGTGGGTGACAGTTTTCAGTCGACGATGACACTGAACAACATTGCGACGGTGTACATGCAGTCAGAAGATTGGGAAAGCGCCCGAGACTATGTTGAGCGCGCGCTGAAGCTCTATCACAGTCACAACTATGGCAACAGTCTGTTTGAAGCCGTGATGAACTCCAACGCCAGCACAATCTATTTCGCGCTCAACGATGTCGACAAAGCCAAACAGTTTATGGCACTGGCACAAAAAGAGGCGGAGAAAACCGGCTCGAAAAAAGTGAAATACACTACGCTCTCCAATTTATCCCAATTACTCAGCGGTGTTGGTCAGGCCGACGAAGCGCTGGCCATCGGTCAACAATGCCTGGCTTTAGATACCGATGGAAAAGACCTTCCACTGCAAATCGCAGGATGCTTCCAGGCGTTAGCCAAGGCCTACCTGGTCAAGCAGAATTACAACGAAAGCATTTACTACGGCATTAAAGTGGTCGACATTTTGCACCAGTCGGAAACCCGCGAGGTGGCTTGGGAAATGGAGGTGTTGGGCATTCTGATTGACGCTTATGAGGGCAAACAGGACTATCAAAACGCGTTGCTCTACTTTCGTCAACAAGACAATATTCGCCGCGATTATTACAAAGACGCCTACGGTCAAGAGCTTTTAAGCGAAAAAAACGCGCTGGAAAAGCAGCTAAATCAGCGGGATCTGGCACTACTGGAAGCCAAGAACCAGCTTCAGGAAGAAAAACTGAATGCGCAACGCACCCGGGAAATTCTTTACCTGGCATTGTTTGCTCTGGTTATCTACGTTGCCGCCAAGCGACTGTTTAAAATGAAACGCATAAATCGCGAGTTAGAGAATGAAAACACTCGTGATTCACTGACTAAACTGAACAACCGGCGCTATCTGGAAAAATGGCTGAAAGCTTTTCACGCCAAACCATTTGAACATCCATATGCACTGGCTGTCATCGATATCGATTTCTTCAAAGGTGTCAACGATCAGTATGGACACGAAGCCGGAGACAAGGTGCTTCAGGGTGTCGCGAAAGCACTAAAAAATGCCATACGCCCCGAAGACGTATTAGTTCGTTGGGGCGGTGAAGAGTTTGTCTTACTGCTGCAAAGCAAAGACAAATGGCAAACGGCTAAAACTCTCGAAAGATTGCGCTCTGCTGTCGCGTCCGAAATTATTGAACTCGAGGATGAATCCATCAAAGTGACCATCTCTCTTGGCGCGGCAAGCGTGAAAGCCTCAGAGCTGAAAGTGTCCTGGAAAGCTCTGTTCTCCAACGCCGATAGTGCGTTGTACAAAGCGAAAAACAACGGCAGAAACCGATTTGAAATCAGTGACTAAGTACAGGATACACAATCCGTTCCACCGGCCTGAGAAAAAACCGACGCTATTGGCTACTTGAGGGCATGGATATGCCCCACTACACTTATCTCGTCGTCAGTTGAAATACAACCGAGTGCATTCACCGCCAGAGTGAAGTGATGACAGGGAGAGAGCCGATGCGCCTCAAGTCCGTTGCATTCGCCATAATGGCGACAGTTTCAAGCACCATTTATGCATTACCTTCCAGTGCCCCCAGTCGTATTCAGATTCACCATAATCCGGCCAAATCATTCACCCTGCCAGTTGATGTGCACCCTATCAAGATGGTTAACCTCGCAAAGCCCGGTCATCAAGCTAAACGTTATCAGCAATTTGTTGGCCTAGCTGAAGTATGGGGCGCACAGCTCACGACAATCACCACAGCAAGCGGGCAAACGCTGTTCGTCATCGGTAAACATTATCCCGGCATTATGGCGACCAATGACGTACGAATAAGCGCCGCCGCGGCCAAAGGGATTGCCATGATGAAAGTCGGAGGCAAAGGCACATGGAAGGTCACACTCGCTTTACATCCTCGTGACGGCCGCTATTTTTATATCACAGAAAATCGCCGTGATGACAGCCGTTGGATCCATTGGATCGATGCCGACACAGGCGTGATAAATAATGCTTACAATGCCCTAACCACCGGCAGTGGGATTGGAGTCTGGGGACAATCGCGAGATTTATCAGGACTGACGGATTACAACCGGGGACGCTTCGAAATGACCGCGCCAAGACTGTCAACTTACGACGCCGGCGGGAAAACACGCCTGCCCGGTTCAATCGCCACAGACGATGACGACCTCTGGGACAGAGCCGGACGCACATCCCCGGGACAAGCCGCTCTGGTGGACGCACACTATTATGCGCATCTTGCAGACAAGTACTTCCTCACTCACTTTAATTTTGACTGGCTCGACTATTATCCTCAGGGCATCCGTTCGTCAGCGCACGTCAAGCGGAACTACAACAACGCTTTCTGGAATGGCAGTCAAATGGCTTATGGTGACGGAGACGGGATCTCATTTACCAATATGTCCGGAGATCTGGATGTCGTCGGGCATGAACTGGCACATGGTATTACCGAAGCGACCAGTAACCTTATCTACCAGAACGAATCTGGTGCGCTCAATGAAGCGTTCTCCGATATCATGGGCACCAGCCTGGAATTTGCCAACAACAGCGGTAACTGGACCATAGGCGAAGACATCATGCTTTATGACGATGGAATCCGGAACATGGCAGATCCTAATGCTGACGGCGACCCGTCACACTATGCGCAGCGCTACACAGGCAGCGGTGACAATGGCGGTGTCCACATTAACAGTGGCATTATCAACCACTGGTTTTACCTACTCTCTGAGGGCGGAGTGAACGCTAATCCAGATTTTCAAGGACAAGGGGTGATTGGCGTTGGCCAGCAAACCGCCGTTGAACTGGTTTACGATGCGTTTACCTCACTTACGCCGGATGCCCGGTTCTGTGATGCAAGAGCAGCCACTTTGGCCTTTGCCGACGACGCTATCCTGACATCAGTGATTGAAGCGTGGGCCGAAGTCGGACTGGATGAAACGCAGTGTGGGGGCGGCAACGAATCGCAGGAAAACAACACCGACGGCCCCCTTATTTCATCCGTCGGTAGTGAAAAACTCAAAGGTGTAAAATTCCGGATTTTCTGGACCACCGATGTCGCGTCAACCACTGAGGTCACTTTCACCTGTTGCGGGAGCTATGTCAATTCTGCGCTAACCACCACCCATTCCTACTCGTTCAACGGTTCAAAGGGGGCCACATACCAATATTTCGTTACCTCTCGCCGGTACGATACAGCAGGCAATGAAATTGGAGCGACCACTGCCGGACCGTTTACCCACCAGAACTAAATACTCCGACCTGACTTAAGCCAGCCTTTCGCTGGCTTTTTCTTACATCGGTTGCAGGTATTTTGGTCACGATAACCGATTTTGTCGAACCCGACTCACACCCTCAGTATGCACTCACTTGAAACTGTATAAATATACAGTTATTGTTTGCGGTAAATCCCGTGATGAGGTGACGTGATGAGAGATTTTAAGGCACGCGACATCAATGGCGATGTGCACATTAATGACCAATCAACCAAGTATAAATTATTGATTCAATGCAATATAGAAGAGTTACTACAGGAGGAAAGACAACGTCGAGACAATTTGCGTAGAGAGAGAAAAAGGAAAAACAGCTTGCTGGTTAAACTGTTCTGCGCCTGCATTGCCGCTCTGTCATTAGCCGCATTGTGGTACTTCGCCGAAGGTCAAATGAACGCCGTAACTCTGCTGCTCGGTTTTGCCTCCATTATGATCGGTTTCACCACGATCATCAAAGCGGAGCAGCCGACAGAGTTTGAACGCCGCCAGCTTGATACATTGCATGAAATCCACATGATTCTGCGTGATCGCGGTGTGCGCTGATTAAAACGGCAGTCCCTGAGGACCGCCGTTTTTTCTATGCCAGTCGAGCAAAATTAGTCTTCTACCCTTTGCCGCCTAGAACAGATTGATTTATCTATTATTTTCATATCTCATAAAACCAGGAGTCATGCTGAAGATCCAACAACTCAGCCGTCCCGCTTTCGAGTTGATAGAGATAAAACTGCTTCAGGGGCGGAGAGTAGATGTGTAACGTCACTAAGGGTTCATCCCCACCTTGTAAGTTGGATATCTGATGAATATCACTGTCGTGACTGACTGTCACTTCACCGCTTGGATAGTGATTCGACTGAGTGGCGTAAATATGGCCATTCGCTGCTGGCTTAAACAAGGTTTCTGTCGCCTGACCATGCAATACTTTAACCCCGCAAGCACTGCCAATGTGATCATGTATTTTACTCCGTTGACCATTGAGCCAACTCAAGATCAATACTTCACAATGATCATTGCGAAAAAGACGTCGCCTCGAATATGTTTCCTGATCAAACTGTGCCAGTTGTTTGATCTCATCACCGTTCAGTTCGACTTTTTCCAGCATAAAGCGAATGGTCGCCAGAGACAACGGTTTGTCAGCCAGTTCTACCTGAGCCAGGAGTTCCTGGTAGTTGAAACGGTAGTCTGCATCCAGTAATGCGGTTAAAGCCGGTGCCGTCTGATGTTGTGTAGTTGAAGGTTGCATCGTGATCTCCTAACGTTTTGTTTTATTCGTTATTGTTATTTCTTATGCCCATTTGACACAGTTAGTAGACCACTTTCTCACGTGTTCGGCTTATGTCAGTGTTGAATTCAGTGAACAGAGTCACGACTTAACACGTAATTAACAACTATCTAACTTGCATTTCACCTTTGAACCAAAAAACAAAAAGCCCCTGACTAACAGACGGTTAGTCAGGGGCTTGCGACCGAAACAGAGCAGCTACTTGATAACCCCGCAAATCACTCTGGCACCGCCACCACCAAGCGGGTTTGGGCTGTCAGAATGATTATCACCACCAGCGTGAATCATCAACGCTCTCCCCGGCAAGTCAGCCAGTTCGACACGCGGCGCCATCACCGGCTGGACGACATCGCCATTCGAATCCGCGTAAATCGGCGGCAAATCCCCGAGGTGGTTGTTGTCACCCCATGGCGTGCCGTGCTGTCCGGTATTTGCGGGATCGTAGTGCCCTCCGGCCGCTCCCCCTAGCACTGTTTTATCGTCTTTGGTACTGGTGTCACAAGACGGATTAACATGAATGTGAAAACCATGCAGACCTGGGGTCAAACCTTTCAATGCAGGCGTGAACACACTGCCATACTGATTTTGGGAGATTTCAATCGTACCGGCGCTTTTCCCGGTGGCCAAATCCGTCATATCAACCGTCAAATCGGCCGCCAGTGCTGACGTAGAGAAGACAGAGAAAGCGATGAGCAGAAGCTTGTTGTTCATTATCATTGTCCTTTTGTTAGCGAATGCCACCTAAATATGTAGCATCCGATCCGTCAGTTCTGCAAAAAATCATCACTATTCAATGCTGTATTCGGCGTTATACACCATACTCTCGATATGGAATCACGATGGCGGTTAGACCGCGCACCACGCACCACATCCTTGATTCCCAGACATGAAGCAATCTCACGTTGCATATTTGCCACTCGTTTATGGGCTGCATTATCCCCAGATCCACTACAGACGAGTGCAAATACTTGCCTATAGTTAACAATAATTATCACTTACCTGTAAGGTCACTATCATGATGAGTTTGCTTTTCCTCTTGTTGTTCATCGCTATGCTCTGTGCGTTCTGCAACAAAAAGTCGCTTGGTTACGCGGTTTTCACACTTTCTGTGATTGCCGGCCTATATTGGTTCCACCACCACGCCACCGATGCATTAGCCATCTTGCTGTAAGGAGCATCAGAATGAATCGAACTCACGTCACGCTGCTAAATACGCTCGGTTTGCTTGGCATTACCGTCGTATTGATGATTGGCTTCGTACTCCAGTTTGCCTGGAACGAACTGCCCTGCCCGCTGTGCTTGTTGCAGCGTATCGGCTTCGCCATGGTTATGTTTGGTTTCCTTTTGAATGTGGTTTATGGTCCGCAGCAAAAACATTACGGGGTGATACTGATTGGCGCTCTGTTCGGTGCCGCGACGGCATTAAGACAAGTCTCATTGCATGTTATTCCCGGCACCCCGGGCTACGGCAGTCCGATTTTTGGCATGCACTATTACACCTGGGCATTCGTGCTGTTCGCTGCCACTATTTTGGCCGTCGCCCTGTTATTGATGATGTGGAAAGAGGAGTGGCAAGACGCCCGCTATCACATGAGCACTGTGGGTCGATTTGTTTGCCTGCTGGCTCTGGCGGCCGTCGCTCTGAACGTCATTGCCACCTTTGCAGAATGCGGTCCGTATCAGTGCCCGGATAACCCGATAAGCTACTGGATATTCAGTTAACTTTTTGGCCACTTTCTGCGCGGGCAAAAGGGGTTACTCAGGTTGTGAATGGCGAAAGCATGAATGAACCGCTGTCCGCCCAACACGTCAGGCATCAGACTCATTCCGAGTAATCAAGATGACTTCCTTTGCGGCCTGCCCTGCAGATCGGCAGGCCGCTCTGCGTAGAATCAGGCATACGCGCCTGACTGAATAAGGACATTTAAAAGTCTGGGCGTTTAGACGTCCAAAAGTTGACTTTCGACGCACATCACATTACTCTGCGCTCCTGTTCTCTATAACGATAAGTTGTCGCGTCATGCAAAACACAACATCCCGCTCGTCACACACAACTTCTTCCGCTCTGGCGTTATTACCGCTGGGCGTTTTTCTGTCGCTGTTTATTGGCGTTGGAACTTACCTGACATTTCAAGGTGTCGACTTTGCCTTTTATCAGTTGCCCACGCCGATTGCGACGCTGCCGGCCATCATCATCGCGCTACTGCTGAGTAAAGAGTCTCTCAATCGAGCCATCGAACAATTTCTGCGTGGTGTGGGTCACCAAGACATTATTGCGATGTGCATGATTTACCTGCTGGCCGGAGCCTTTGCCGCCGTTGCCAAAGCCTCAGGTGGCGTCGACGCAACCGTCAACCTCGGTTTGTCCCTGCTACCGACCAGCATGATCCTGCCAGGGATTTTTCTTATTTCGGCCTTTATCGCCACTGCCATGGGGACATCAATGGGCACCATCGCCGCCGTTGCTCCTGTCGCGCTGGGGATCGCCCAGTCGGCCGGCATGAGCCTGCCTCTGACCGCGGGAGTGGTGCTAAGCGGTGCGATGTTTGGCGACAACCTGTCTATCATCTCAGACACAACCATCGCAGCCACCCGTTCGCAGGGCTGCGAAATGAAAGATAAGTTCCGTGAGAACATTCGCATCGCCTTACCAGCGGCGATCTTCGCGTTGGTGTTGTTTGCGTTCAGCAGCAGTGCCACACAAACACCAGATACAACCCCAATCGAATGGCTGAAAATTCTGCCTTACCTGACGATTTTGATTCTGGCCGTGTCCGGGCTGAATGTGTTTGTGGTGTTGTCGGTCGGCATTATGCTCGCCGGTGGTGTGAGCTTGCTCTCCGTTGATCAGTACACATTGACCGATCTGGGTAAAGACATTTATACCGGCTTTGGTAACATGCAGGAAATTTTCCTGCTCTCCATGCTTATTGGTGGCTTAAGTGAGCTGATGCGTCAACAAGGTGGCCTCACGTTCCTGACTCAACTGGTCAGTCGCATCATTAATGTATTTGGTGCAAAACATTCGGCTCATGCAAATTCACGCGCCAGCGAAATGGGCATTGCGGGCCTAGTTTGTCTGACCAACACCTGCACTGCCAACAACACCGTCGCTATCATTGTGTCCGGCAGCGTTGCCCGCCAACTGGCAGAGGAAAACGATGTCAGTGCGCGTCGTTCAGCCAGTTTACTGGATATTTTCTCCTGCGTAACTCAAGGTGTACTGCCTTACGGCGCTCAGGTGCTGCTGCTCGGATCTGTATTCGGTTTATCACCATTGCAGGTAGTTGCTAACTCATACTATTGCTTTCTACTGGCGTTTGCAGCGTTGGTCGCTATTTTCCTCAAGCATCCTGCGCGTAAAACCGCTGCATTAGCGGAGTCTCAATAGCGCTGATCTGGTGTGTTTTCTCCCCACTCCCAAAAACCACCGCTCGCGGTGGTTTTCTTTTTGTCAGGCATAGTCAACACCGCTTACTCCATGATTCACCAATCATTTCCAACATAACATTACATTTGGCTATAAAAAGGACACATTTTGAGCAATAAATGGAATTTGACACCAACAAATTAGACTTCTAAGGTTTTTTATTAGTCCCACAACCATGGAGGTCATCAAAGTGAAACGCGCCAGTAACAGTTATCGTCTTCAGCTGATCAAAGAGGTCGCCACCCGACGGCAACAGCAGCTCTCTCATGACCCCATGGCAGACTACATCCACCAGCTTCTTGAAAATCGCCCTCAGTTCGAACATCACACAGAGCAACATCGTTTTGCCGGTAATCATTTTGATGAACACGCTGGAGGCTGGGTCAGTGACAAGTGGGGGCTGAAGTAAGCCCTCTCACAATTAAGACTGACCGCAAAAATTCATCGGCCCGACATAAAAATGTCGGGCTTTTTCGTTGGATTAGCTCAGTTTGTTGGCAACAAAGGCTGTTGCTATCACGATATGTAATCAAATGCTATTAACTACGGCACACTCTTACTCTAATTGATGGTTTTAACAATACAATTTAACTAAATATGTTTGATCAGGGGCATGTCTGATAATTCTGAAATTTAATTGCAATTACATGCTCTTATTTCACACATAGATCACAGCAACTTCATATTTCTTCATTATATTTGCCCGCCTGAAGCCCAAAAACCAAAAATAAAAGGAATTTCATATGAAATTGTATAAATCAGCGCTGGCGCTCTCCGTCGGTCTGGCATTGGCTGGTTGTAACGACAGCGACAACGATAGCCAGGTTGAATGCCAAATTGCGTCACCGTGTACGCAATTTACAATCATGCACACCAACGATAACCATGGCCGTTTTTGGGAAAACGACGATGGCGAATATGGTATGGCAGCACGTAAAACCCTGGTAGATTCCATCCGTGAAGAAGTCGAAGACAAAGGCGGCTACTCATTGTTGCTGTCTGGCGGCGACATCAATACCGGTGTACCAGAATCGGATTTGCAAGATGCCGAGCCTGACTTTATCGGCATGAGTGATATCGGCTATGACGCAATGGCGGTTGGTAACCACGAGTTCGATAACCCGCTCAGCGTATTGGACAAACAGCGTGACTGGGCTGACTTCCCGATGCTGGCCGCCAACATCTATAAAGCCGACGGCAGCCGCTATTTCGAACCTTATAAAGTGTTCACGCTGGGTGACTTACGTATTGCCGTTGTCGGCCTGACCACGGAAGACACTGCGAAAATCGGTAACCCGGAATACATCTCTGAACTCACTTTCACTGACCCTAAAGAAGAGATTAAAAAGGTTATCGCCGAAATCGAGAAAAACGACGAAGCGGATCTGGTTATCGCTACCACTCATATGGGTCACTATGCAAATGGTCAACACGGTTCGAATGCACCCGGTGACGTGGCGCTGGCTAAAGCTCTAGAGGAAGGTCAGCTCGCAGCCGTGATTGGTGGGCACTCTCAAAACCCTGTGTGTATGGAAGTCGATGGGTCTGGCTACGATGCCGACTTTGAGCCTGGCGACGATTGCAAACCGGATCAGCAAAACGGAACCTGGATCATGCAGGCCCATGAATGGGGTAAATACGTGGGTCGCGCGGATTTCGAATACGCCAATGACGAACTCCACCTACTGAGCTACAAACTCATTCCGGTCAATCTGACCAAGGAACTGGATGACGGCTCTCGCGAACTGATCGGTGACAAGATCGAACCTAACCTACCGCTGAAAGAAAAACTGCAAGTGTATCAAGACGCAGGCCAGGATAAGCTGGATGAAGTCATCGCAAGTTCAGACGGTAAACTGGAAGGTGACCGCAGCGTAGTACGGAATCAGCAGACCAACCTGGGACAACTAATTGCTGTTGCCCACAAAGAAAAAGTCTCCGCAGATTTTGCCGTCATGAACTCCGGTGGCGTGCGCGATTCTATTGCGGCAGGCGACATCACATACCGTGACGTGTTAACGGTACAGCCTTTTGGCAACCAAGTGACCTACAGTGAGATGACGGGAGCAGAGATCAAAGATTACCTTGGCACGGTCGCCACAATGCAAGTGGGTTCGGGCGCCTACGCACAATTGACCGGCCTGACCATGACCGTCGACTGTATGGCCAACACCGTTGATATTTCCGATATCAACGGTAAGGGCTTTAGCGACACAGCCACCTACTCCTTTACCGTACCAAGCTTCAATGCGGCCGGTGGTGACGGTTACCCTGAGCTGGATCCGGTTCAAACTGGTTATGTGGATGCCGATGTCCTTTACGGCTTCCTGAAGAGTAAGGGCTCTATCGCCGTAGGCGACTACACGCCTCCAGCAACCGTAACTTACACCAACACGGAAGATCCGTTGGCTAATGGCTGCTTGATCACTACGCCTTAACCGGGATCAATCGGTAAACAATCAAAAAGCCAGCGCAACTAGCTCTGGCTTTTTACATCTGAACTTAAAACAGATCCCGTTGCGGACTTTCCGGTTCCACCGGTGATTGAGGTGTCAGTTTCCCCTGGCGGACTTTGCGTAAATAACGTTGTCGACACAATTTAATAATGTGCTGTTTTTCCGCCACGGTGTAGCTCAGCCAGTTAAAGCGCTCTTCCCTTTTGCGCATACATCCCTGACAGTAACCTTTATCGTCAACCGTACATACACCAACACAGGGGCTGGGTACATCGAAGAAATCCAGCTGTTCCATGCCTATTCTACCTTCCTCATCTGCTGACTTTACATTATGCCAAAGCGTCACAATTGTCACTTTTTCGCTCAATTTAACCGTACGCCTCTAACGACAAACTGACAAAATTTGCAGGTTGTTTTCTATACTTAAGCTTTTGATGCGCCGTCCTCACTGTTGGCAAATTAAGGAGTCTTATTATGAAGCTTAGTGTCACCACTCTGCTGGCTGGTATACCGCTAGCGTTACTTTCCGTCGGCTGCAGTATGTATTCAGGCAGTGCCGACCTCACCCCGCAGGATCTCCAGCATCACAACTGGGAGCTGATTCAGGTCGATGGTCAGGCGATTACTCAAGGTGATCGACAGCGCATGCCACGCCTTGAAGTGGGTGAAAAAATGACGGTCAATGGTAATGCTGGCTGCAATAATTTTTTCGGCCAGGGTGAACTCAAAGACAACCAGTTTCGGGTCGATAAAATCGGCATGACCATGAAATCCTGCTCTAGTGAGGCGATGCAGATCGAACAGGCGGTGGCCGAAACATTATCAACCTGGAGCACGATCACTCTGACCAAAGAACATCTGATTCTGCGTGATGATAACCATGAATTAACCTATCGACTGCGAGATTGGGTTAACTAAACCGCCCTTCCTTCTTAACGAGCGGCATGCATGCCGCTCGTTTTACGACCACGCATTTTTTTCTTATGCGATGTAAGAATCTCCAGCCTTATCCGGTCATAACTAGCAAGCAATAAAAGTCTTGTGGCAGAAGTTGTTACGTTAAGAGTGGGTGAAATCACACAAGCGTCAACGACCAGCACGGTTGAGGTTGATAGTCCCTGCCCAACGATTACTATTTCTTATACAACACTCCATCATCAGAGCTTCAAACGGAATAATTATGAAACAACTGCTCACCACCGTCGCCGCAGTCGCCGCAGTCGCCACTGCCTTCTCACTGTCAGCGGAACCGCTAGACTGGAAACAAGTAGAGCAACAGGCCGAAGGACAAACCGTCTATTTTCATGCCTGGGGAGGCAGCCAGGAAATTAACCGTTACATCCAATGGGCAGGTGCACAGTTGCAACAGCAATACGGTGTCACGTTGAACCACGTTAAAGTCACCGATATCGCTGAGACCACCACACGTCTCATCGCTGAAAAAGTAGCAGGTAAAAACGACAAGGGCAGCGTCGATTTGGTCTGGATTAATGGTGAAAACTTCAAGTCTATGAAAGACAATCAACTGCTGCTTGGGCCGTTCACACACTCTTTGCCCAATTGGCAATACGTTGACCAAGGCCTGCCGATCGATGCGGATTTTTCTGAACCAACAGAAGGGTTAGAAGCGCCATGGGGAGTGGGCCAACTGGTGTTCATTCACGACCAAGAGACACTCAACAACCCGCCGCACTCCTACGCTGAGCTGCTCAGCTACGCTCAAGCCTACCCGAACCGGGTGACTTACCCCAAGCCGCCAGAGTTTCATGGCACCAGTTTCCTCAAATCATTACTGATTGAACTGACTGACAATGATCCCCAGCTCGAGCAACCGGTCAGCGAAGGCGACTTTGCCGCCGTGACCGCGCCACTTTGGCGTTATCTGGATCAGTTCCACAAAGTGGCCTGGCGGGGTGGAAAACAATTCCCTGCCGGTACGGCCGAAATGATTCAGTTGCTGGATGACGGTCAACTGGATTTAGCCATCACATTCAATCCTAACGCCGTCTATTCAGCACAGGCCTCCGGTAAACTGGCCTCTTCCACCAAAGCGTATGCTTTTGATACCGGTGCCCTCTCCAATATTCACTTTCTGGCCATTCCCTGGAACGCGAATGCGAAATCCGGCGCTTTGGTCACCATCAACTTTCTACTCAGCCCACAGGCTCAGTCACGTAAAGGGGATCTGAACATTTGGGGCGATCCTTCGGTACTAAGCAAACAATACCTGACAGGCAGCGCCAAACAGACACAACAATTCAAATCGGTTTCAGAGCCCCACCCAAGCTGGCAATCTGCTATCGAAAAAGAGTGGCAAAAGCGCTACGGAAGCTGATTTGAAATGCTAAGAACCCTGTATCTGCTCATCGTTGTCGGCTGTATTGTTCCGACGATTCCGGGACTACTCGGTGTGCTGGCATCGTCACTGGGCTACCTTCCACCGCTGGACATGCAGACGATCAGTCTGACGGGCTTTCGCCAGGTGTTCGAATGGCAAGGCGTCTGGCACTCTATCGGCTTGACCCTGTACTCATCGGTGATCAGCAGTTATCTGGCGTGTGTGCTTACATTTGCGATCCTGCAAGCCAGTTGGGGGACGCGCTTCTGGCGCAGAGTCGAGTTGATGTTGTCCCCGCTCTTAGCCATGCCGCACGTGGCATTTGCTATCGGATTTGCCTTTTTGTTTGCTCCGACAGGGCTGGGGGCGCGTTGGCTGCATGAACTGATTGGATACGACCCCAATGCGCGTTCTGTCGACGCGCTGGCGCTGCTGGTTAACGATCCGCACGCCCTGGGGCTGATTGTAATGCTGGCGCTGAAAGAAGTGCCCTTTTTATTGTTGATGAGTATTCCCATCGTACAACAACTGAATGTCTCACAAGTTACCAAAGTCAGCGCGTCATTGGGGTACAGTCGCAACGCCATGTGGTGGAAGTGCCTGTTACCACAGTGGTTGAACAAACTGCGCTTTCCTATGCTGGCGGTCATGGCGTACAGCCTGTCGGTGGTGGACGTTGCGCTGATCATCGGCCCGACGAATCCCCCCACATTCGCCGTGTTGGTGTGGCAATGGTTCAGTGATCCGGATCTGACACTGCTCCCGCGAGCGGCCGCGGGTGCCGTGGTATTGTTTGCCCTCGCGGCACTGGTGATTGGCCTTGCACGCATGGTGGAATGGCTGCTCACACGCGGCATTCGCCGCTGGCAATGGTCTGGTCGAAGTGGTATTTCTCTGGCTGGGCGTTCGCTGTTTAGTGTGATCCTGTTCATCAGCCTGATGATGATACCATTGTTAACGCTATGGAGCTTTGCGCAGCGCTGGCGTTTCCCGGATGTACTGCCCAGCAGTTATACTCCGCGCTTCTGGCAGTACGAATGGCAGTCGGTTGCCAGCACCGTGCAACAAAGCCTGCTGCTGGCGTTGGTGTCAGCCACCGTCGCACTGGTCTTTGCACTTCTGGCCCATGAGTACCGGATCCGGTATCGAATGCAGATACCGGGATACATCATCGCCGTGCCGATGCTTCTCCCGCAGCTGTCCATATTATTCGGCCTTCAGATCATGACGCTGTATCTTCATGACAGTGCACATTGGTTTTGGGTTTGCTGGGCACACCTCTTTTTTGCATTCCCTTATGTCTATTTGTCACTGGATGGCCCTTGGCGAAGCTATGATCACAACCTGACCCGAGTATCACTCAGCTTGGGTCAATCGCCCCTGCGTACCTGGTGGCGGGTTAAAATGCCGCTGCTACTGCCCGCCATTGTTTTTGCCTGGGTGATCGGAATCAGCGTCAGCCTGGCACAATATCTGCCGACGCTGATGCTTGGCGCAGGCCGGATCCGCACCATCACCACCGAAGCGGTGGCGTTGTCGAGTGGCTTCGATCGCCGTGTTACCGCCATTTACGCCCTCTGGCAAGCGGCGTTGCCGCTGCTGTTTTTTGCTTTTGCGATCACCATTAGCCGTTTACAAGCTAAATATCGCCATTTATCGATTAAAGGTCTGTTGCCGAATGAGTCTTTGTCTAGAAAACCTCGCCATTCATAAACACAATGGAGAGGCACTGTTTTCTTCCCTCTCCTTACAGATAGAAAAAGGGGGCATTGTGACGCTGATGGGCCCGAGCGGTTGCGGAAAATCCACCCTGCTTGACGCGATTGCCGGACACTTATCGGAGGAGTTTCGTCTTACTGGCAGCATTCTGCTGGATGATCGCCCACTCAACGCACTGCCAGCCCACAAACGTCAGGTAGGAATCCTGTTTCAGGATGATCTATTGTTCCCGCATTTAAATATCTGGGAGAATCTGGCGTTTGCCCTGCCCGATGCCATTAAAGGCCGCGAGCGCAAAGAGCGCGCGCTGGATGCGCTCAAAAATATCCACCTGACGAAATTGGCTCAATCCTATCCGGACCAGATTTCCGGAGGTCAGCGAGCACGCATCAGCCTGACCCGAATGCTGCTCGCCCAGCCACTGGTCGCATTGCTTGATGAACCGTTCAGCAAGCTCGACAAAGCGCTGCGAAGCCAGTTTCGTGACTGGGTAATGGCGCAATTGCAATCGGCCAATATTCCCGCGCTGATGGTCACGCACGATGAGGCCGATGTTCCGCCGGGCAGCCAGGTATTGCGCTGGCCTTGGGAGGTGAACCATGCTTGATCGCCTGAGTATAAAACTGATCCGCAAGCCGCTGTCTGCCACTGCCGGCGTCATAGATAAAATGGGCCTGAGTGCCAATCAGGTCACGCTGCTGGGTTTCGTTGTCGGTTGCTTTGCCCTACCGGCACTGCTCAATCAGCAATACCTGCTGGCACTGGTGTTTATCCTCATCAATCGGGTTTGCGATGGATTGGACGGTGCACTGGCAAGAATCCAGGGCATCACGGATGCTGGTGGGTTTCTCGATATCAGTCTGGATTTCTTATTTTATTCGTTGATCCCGTTTGGCTTTGTGCTTGCAAGCCCGGAGCACAATGCTGTCGCCGGTGCATTTCTGATCTTCGCGTTTATCGGCACTGGCAGCAGCTTTCTCGCGTTTGCGGTCATGGCCGGGAAACGCGGCATTGAAAACCCGATCTACAAAAATAAATCGCTTTACTATATGAGCGGACTGACCGAAGGAACCGAAACCATCGCCTGTTTCATTCTGTTCTGTCTCTTTCCTGCCCATTTCGCCACCATTGCCTACACGTTTGGCGCCATGTGCTGGTTTACCACACTGACGCGTATTTATTCTGGCTTTCATACTCTGACCAACAACAAATAGGCTCTGTCGCAGGCGGAATTGATCGTCGTCAAACAGACATCATTCTTCACCAAAAGAGCGATGTTTAAATGACATCCGCCTGATACCATCGGACAACTCAGTCCTGATTATCCTTCGTTTATGCGCCCGAATATGGAACACGCCCTACTCAATATCGCCCTGAACCTCAGCTCTAATCTGGCCAGTGAAAAACAGTACCAACACTTGATTGACGGGATCAATCAGGTTTTTCCCTGTGATGCGAGCGCTCTGTTTATTCTTGACCAAGATGGCTTTCTGACTCCGGTAGCCGTCAACGGCTTGGCCAGCTCAGTGCTCGGACGACGTTTTTTTCCTGCCGCTCACCCGCGGCTGGAGAAAATCATCATCAGCCGCACCCCGGTGCGTTTCGATGCCGATTGTCCACTGCCTGATCCGTTTGACGGCGTGCTGCTCTCAGCGGAAAGCAGTATTGATGTCCATGATTGCATGGGTTGCAGCTTGTATGTCGATGACAAGCTGGTGGGCGTGCTCACAATGGACTCGTTGACCATTGGCGCATTCGATCACATTGAACCCGTAACGATGGAAACGTTCGCAGCTCTGGCAGCCGCAACGCTACGTAACATTGGTCAGCTTAAAGCGTTGAAAGCCAAACATAAAAAACAACAATCCGTCACAGCCACGCTCATTCAGCAAGCCCGTTCTAAACAGGGTGAGATGGTCGGGCTCAGCCCACAAATGCAGCAGCTTCGCAACAACATCGCGACCGTCGCACAATCAGACTACGCGGTACTGATCACCGGCGAAACCGGGACAGGAAAAGAACTGGTCGCTCACCAGCTCCACGCACAATCGGCACGCCGCGACAAACCCATGATTTACGTCAACTGCGCGGCGCTGCCGGAGGGCCTGGCTGAAAGCGAATTGTTCGGTCACGTAAAAGGCGCATTTACTGGCGCCAATACACACCGTGCCGGTAAATTTGAACTGGCCGACGGCGGTACGCTGTTTCTGGATGAAGTCGGTGAATTGCCATTATTGCTTCAGGCAAAGCTGCTGCGGGTGATCCAGCAGGGCGAGCTGCAACGGGTCGGCAGTGACCAACATTTACTCGTGAATGTGCGGATTGTTGCCGCGACCAACCGTCACCTTGAGCAGGAAGTCGAAGCCGGTCAGTTCCGGGCCGACTTATTCCACCGCCTGAACGTGTTTCCTATCGCCGTCCCCTCATTGCGCAGCCGCCAAGGTGACATACCGGTCCTGGCGGGTTACCTGCTGGAAAAAGTGCGTCAGCAGTTCAATGTCCCTAACCTGCATCTGCACCCGAAAGCACTCATCATGCTTGAAACACAAGAGTGGCCGGGCAATGTGCGTGAGTTGGAACATACGCTCACCCGCGCCGCGCTGCGCGCGATTCAGGCGCAAAGTCACACCATCCAGTTACCCCACTTTGATGTGGCAGTGACCGACTGCGATGTCAAAAGTACAACCCACTATTTTCCGGTGCAAAGTCAGGGAATGCGCCCTTTGGTCGAGCGTTATCAGAAGGATTTGATCCTGCATGCACTCAATAAATCGAACGGAATTTGGGCGCAGGCAGCGGAATTCCTGCAGATGGACCGGGGGAACTTGTACCGGATGGGTAAAAAGCTGGGCATCGGTCACTAACAGCGAACACAGCATTGATGTCATTTACACAACAAGACTGCTGTAAAAAGAACATCACCACCAAGTAGTGGCAATACTGCTTTTTCAATAAAAACAACAAGATAGAACTTGGCACAGAGATTGCCATTCAGTAGGCATCGGATTACTCAATCATAATACTGGAGACCTGCAATGTTCTGTATTCAATGCGAACAGACGATTCAAACCCCGACCGTCAAAGGCTGCTCATTTACTCAGGGAATGTGCGGCAAAACCTCTGAAGTTTCAGACCTGCAAGACGTGCTGGTGTATTCATTACAAGGGGTTTCTTACTGGGCGGATTTGGCACGCCAGTTTGATATTATCGACGACGAAATCAATCAATGGGCTCCCAAAGCGTTTTTCTCAACACTGACCAATGTCAACTTTGACCCGGAACGGGTTCTGGCGTTTACCCGTCAGGCGTCCCACTATCACCAGCGCCTGAAAACACAGGTTGAAGCCGCTGCAACGCTGGCCAACCGGACTCTGGAACCTCAACCTGCCGTCGCCCACTTCGTGCTGCCAGACGATGCCGACGCGATTCTGGCGTTCGCACCTGAGGTTGCGGTCAACCGTGGGAAAGAAACCTTGCATGAAGACGTCATTGGGCTGCGTCTGCTCTGTTTGTATGGCCTCAAAGGTGCGGCCGCATACATGGAACATGCCCGTGTGCTGGAGCAAACGGATAACGCGATTTACGCCGAATACCACGAAATCATGGGGTGGCTGGGACGCGATCCGGACGAGCTCAATGCCTTATTGGACTGCTCCATGCGTATTGGCCTGATGAACTACAAAGTGATGGAGATGCTTGATCGCGGTGAAACGTCTACCTTCGGTCATCCGGTGCCGACCCAGGTTAACGTCAAACCGATCAAAGGCAAATGCATCCTGGTCTCCGGGCACGATCTGCACGATCTGGAGAAAATTCTTCAGCAAACCGAAGGCACTGGCATTCAGGTTTACACCAATGGTGAAATGCTGCCCGCACACGGCTACCCGGAACTGAACAAATATCCTCACCTGGCCGGTAACTACGGCAGCGCATGGCAGAATCAACAGAAAGAATTCGCCAACTTTCCGGGGGCGATTGTGATGACATCCAACTGCCTGCTCAATCCCAACGTCGGCCAGTATGCTGACCGCCTGTTCACGCGCAGCATTGTCGGCTGGCCGGGCGTATCGCATGTCGATGGCGACGACTTCAGTGCCGTGATTGACTGTGCGTTGGCGCAGCCTGGTTTCCAACACAATGAAATCGAGCAGATGATCACCGTCGGTTTTGGCCGCAATGCATTGATGAACGCAGCGCCAGCGGTGATTGATGAAGTGAAAAAAGGCAATATTCGCCACTTTTTCCTGGTCGGTGGGTGTGACGGAGACAAAGCAGAGCGTAGCTATTATACCGATTTTACCGCCCAGGCGCCGGACGATACCGTGATTCTGACCCTGGCATGCGGTAAGTTCCGTTTCAACAAAAATCAGTTCGGCGACATCAATGGCATTCCCCGCCTGCTGGATGTTGGCCAGTGCAACGACGCCTATTCCGCCATCCAGCTCGCACTGGCACTGGCCAAAGAATTTGACTGCGGTATCAATGAGCTGCCACTGACACTGGTACTGTCCTGGTTTGAACAAAAAGCCATTGTGATCCTGCTGACTCTGTTTGCTCTAGGCGTCAAAGGCATTTACACCGGCCCAACCGCACCCGCGTTCCTGACCGACAATCTATTGGCCATCATTCAGGAAAAATTTGATATGCGCGCCATCTCAAGCGTCGACGCCGACATGGGTGCCATTCTGGCGGCCTAAATTTCACAGCCCTCCATGGCGGAGGGCTTCGTATTATCTCTTCAGGATCAGATATGTTTAGCGAATGGGAACACAATCAACCCGTCGAAATGACATGCATCGAAAAATGGGCCGAAACCGGGGATTGCGTCAGCATTAAGCTGGCGCATGCCTCACTTGCCCGTTTTAGTTTTAAGCCCGGTCAGTTTGTCACATTGGGAGTGTCTATCGATGGTCAGAGCGAATTCCGGGCGTATTCCATCAGTTCACAACCCGATGAGGCGTACATTCAACTGACCGTCAAACGGGTGTCAAACGGTAAAGTCTCAACATTTATCGTTGAGCAGCTGGAAGTCGGACACAGCGTCCAAGTGATGAAACCAAGTGGCGCGTTTAACTGCCTCGACCTTGCCCCCTGGCCATCGGAAGACGGTATCGCCAAAGTACTGCTGATCAGCGCAGGTTGTGGCATTACGCCTGTCTATACCATGGCCCAGTATTGGATAAACCAATCTCATCCGGTGGATATTGAGTTTCTGCACGTTGCGAAAAGCGCAGCGCACGCGATCTATTTTGATCAACTGGCCACGCTGGATGAGCAATATGCTCAGTTCCATCTCAGGCTGCTGCTCAAAGATGCCACTGGTACGCCCTACCCACAAGGACGCCTCACCTCTGATTGGCTGATGCAACGGGTTCCGGATCTGCAAGACAGACAAGTTTATCTGTGCGGGCCGGAACACTTCATGTGCGATGTAAAACAGTGGTTAGAACAGGCGCAATTCGATATGGCCGCCTTTCATCAGGAGAGTTTTACCCCCGCAGCAACACCCGAAGCCATATCCGAAACCGTGCACACCGAGGTGGAGATTGAGGTCCCCGCGTTTGCCAGGAGATTGACGGCTCAACATGGCGCTGTTCTGGCCGACGTCCTCGAACAAGCCGGTTTACCTGTGATTGTGGCCTGTCGCAGCGGAATCTGTGGCTCGTGCAAATGCAAAGTCACGCGTGGCAGCGTCAATACCTTCAGTCATGAAGCGCTGACTGAACAGGAGGTGGCACAAGGATACATTCTGGCTTGCTCGTCGACACTAAGCGAAAACATCGGCGTTGACATCGGATAAAAAAATCCCCTCAACTTTGGAGGGGATACTCATTACTGACGACGGAACATCATCACTTTCAAACTGGCTTCATGATCAACATCAGCAAACTCCGGCGGATTGTCAAGGCGTTCGACAAATTGCAGCTCCGGCGCTTCCTGTGCCATAGCATCAATCAAAAACTGGCTGGAAACCGCAGGTGAGTTGACACAGGCCATCACCTCACCGCTGGCGGTCAGCATATCGGGCAGACGGCGAAGGATCTTGGCGTAATCCTTAGTGAGTGCAAAGCTGCCCTTTTGAAATGACGGTGGATCGATAATGATCAAATCATACGGACCGGACTTCTTAATTTTTCCCCAGGACTTAAAAATGTCATGGCCGAGAAAGCTCACTGCATTGAGATTGTGGTCGTTCAGTTTATGGTTGTCCCGACCTTTACTCAAAGACGCTCGCGCCATATCAACATTGACCACTTTGTCTGCTCCTCCTGCCATCGCGGCAACGGAAAAGCCACAAGTGTAGGCAAACAAGTTGAGGACACTTTTGTGTCTTGCATGTTGTCTGACCCAATCGCGGCCAAATCGCATGTCGAGAAACAAACCGAAGTTCTGGTTGCGACCGATATCCAACTGATACTTCAGCCCGCTCTCTGCTACTATCGGGCGCTCCGTCAGTTCACCCGCGAGAATTTGTGTCGGTGCGCCGTTTTCATAGCGGTGCTGCACCGCTATGCAGCGACCCTGTTTCTGTTGCCAAAGTTCACTGTGCGCTAACGCCGTCAGGCCTTGTTCAAGTTGACGAAGAAATGCGTCGTCAACGCCTTTGAACAGGTTGACGATCAATTGCCCCTGAAGCCAGTCACAAGTCAGTTGCTCCAATCCGGGCCAACGTTGGCCACGACCATGGAACAACCGACGAATTTCATCCGGTGCCTGACGTAACTGCTCCGTCAAATGGTCAAAAAAAACCGGTAACGCCGCAGTTTGCATTGTGTTATTTATTTCTTGATGGTCGGCCATTGCAATTCCCAAGGTGTGAGCCAAAGTTCGATCGTGTCTGTGACTGGATGATGGCGCCATTTATCGCCCAATTGCGCATGTTGGCGGGGATCACAAACCAGATCGTATCTCTGCTGCTGATATTCAAAACGCAGCGCAAAAGCATGCAGGTAGCCGCGATCGGCATGAGAGGCTGGGTTGTAAATAGCGTCGCCGACAATCGGTGACCCCAGCGACTTGAGCGCCACACGGATCTGATGCGTTTTTCCAGTATGCGGCTTGCATAAAAACAACCGCTCTCCCGCCTCAGCAGCGGCAGAGAAAAACTGGGTAATGGCAGGATTGTGCTGCGAGTTCAACAGTTTCCACGACGCCCGACGCGAGCGTTCCATGTCCCCTTTGACTAATCCCTGTTTCTTCTTCGGTTTTTTAGCCCCAATCGCCAGATAAAACTTTTCTATCTGACGCTGCGCAAATGCCGCAGACAGAGCACTGGCAGCCTGGGCGTGACGTCCAAGCAACAGCAAACCAGAGGTCATCTTGTCCAGGCGATGAATCAGATACAGTTGTTCGTCTCCGGTAGCTCGGGCGACTTCCTGCAACAACATGGTATCGCCATCGTCTTTGTGAACCGATACACCCGGATGTTTGTTGATGACCAGAAAATCATCGTGTGTATAAAGAATATCGAACATAGGGCCTCTTCATTTCAGGCGACGAAGTATAACCAACCGAAACGAAAAAAGCTGCCCGCAGGCAGCTTTTGGTGATGTGTTTTCAATCAAACAATCGAGAAGATGAAGACAGACAGAATCGCCACCGGACAGACGAAGCGTACGTACCAAGGCCAAATCTTCCAGAACAGCCCCGTGGCTATCTCAGGGTTCCCTTCTTTCAGCTCATTGAGCAGATTATTGCGATTCCAAATCCAGCCAACCACAATGGCCCAGATTACGCCCAGTAGTGGCTGCATGTACACTGTCGAAACATCAGCGACGATGCCAAACAATGCACCGAAATTGAGCGAGATAATAATACTCAGAACCAGAATAGCGCCACCGATTAGCCAGGTCGCTGTCGTACGTTCCATGTTCAGTTCGTCCTGAGCGCAGGAAACTGGCACTTCAAGTAGCGAGATGGATGACGTCAGAGCGGCGATCACCATCAATACAAAGAAACCGATCCCAACGACAACACCCACACCACCCATGGTATCGAACATGGAAGGCAATACAGCAAACACCAGATCGCCAGAGCTGAGGAGCTCACCGGCCTCATTGAAGATTTCCACACCATTGTGCCTGGCCACGTACATCGCAGGCAAGATCAGTAAGCCCGCCGCAAACGCTACCCCGGTATCAATCGCTGCAACCTGACCCGCAGTTTTGGGGATGTTGACGTCTTTAGTCAGATACGAACCGTAGACCATCATAGAGCCGACGCCCAAAGACAGGGAGAAGAACGCCTGCCCCATAGCATCCACAACCAGGCCAGGGTGTACGTGAGACAGATCCGGGACCAAGTACATCTTCAGACCTTCCATCGCGCCATCTTGCGTAAAGATATAGATGATCATGACAGCAAACAGTACAAACAGCGCTGGCATCAGACGGGTTGACCACTTTTCGATACCGTCGGCCACGCCTTTTTGTACCACCAGAATGGTCAGAACCGAGAACAGGACCGCTAATATCACGTTGCGTGGTCCACCGAAATTCACCAACCAGTCGGCTGCCGTTTGTAACCCGATGACATCCAGTGCTGGTGCGGCCGCAAAACCCATCAACCAACCTGCCAAGATGGAATAAAAACTGAGAATCATTGAAGCCGCAATCATTGCAATCAAACCAAAGAAACCGGCGGCTGCACGGTTTTTAGTCCAAATCGACTTTAGTGACGCTATCGGGTTAGCCTGTCCGTGGCGACCGATCGTCAGCTCTGCGACCAACATTGGAAAGGCGAGCAGAAACACCATCGCCAGATAGATGACAAGAAACGCCGCACCACCATTACTGGCAGCTTTAGTTGGAAAGCCCCATACGTTCCCCAAGCCGACGGCAGAACCTGCTGCCGCCATAATAAAGCCAATTCTCGACGAGAAGTGACCACGATTACTGTTTGCCATAGTTGTTACCACTGTTGTGTTTGCATTGACGGCGCCGAATAATATGTTATGTGTAAAATTTTATATACACTTTATAAAAAGTTGAGTGGCGCTCATGTGGTGGCAAGTAAATCAGTTTGGGATTAAAATTGAAAGCCCACGCAGTCTAATTTTCCAACACACATCAATTTTACAAGTTTAAATGCTGAACTTTTAACCAATTGTTAAATATTCCACTACTTTTTACAAGTTTGCAACATACAAAATCTTTTGCATATTCTTACTATTCTTAACAGTGGTGGTTAAGGTAGTGATTCCTTTCCCCCGAGTTTCGATTTACTATTCAACCAGTTGTTGATTGGAGTTCCAGAGAGCGGAATGGACAAGTTTTACCATTTTCTAACCCTTGCAAGTATTGGTCTGTATTGGCTTTTGGTGGCCGGCGTGACCTTACGCGTGGTGTTTAAACGGCGTGCAGTGAGTGTGTCGCTTGCCTGGCTGATGATCATCTACATCGTGCCAGTAGTTGGGGTCGCTTGTTACTTCTTGTTTGGCGAACTGAATCTGGGGCGCAAACGTGCCGATCGAGCCAAAGAGATGTTTACGCCGTTTGCCAATTGGTTTTCGCAGCTCAACGAATGCCACGCCCACACCCCAGAACGAATGGGTCGGCACATCTACCGTATTGACGAACTGTGTAACAATCGTCTCGGCTTACCCGCATTGAGCGGTAATACGCTGTCACTGCAAAGCTCCCCTCATGACATTCTGCACTCCATCATTGAAGATATTGAGCAGGCACAATCCAGCATCCGGATGGTGTTTTACATCTGGCATCCTGGAGGTCTGGCCGACTCGGTAGCCTCTGCCCTGATCCGCGCAGCAAAGCGGGGAGTGGACGTTAAGCTGCTGCTGGACTCTGCTGGTAGCCCTCGCTTCTTCCGTAGCTCCTGGCTGAAAATGATGAAAAATGCCGGTATCGAGGTCATTCAGGCACTGGAAGTCAGCCCATGGCGTATCTTCCTGCGTCGACTCGACTTGCGTCAGCATCGCAAAATCATCGTGATTGACGACAACATCGCCTACACTGGTTCGATGAATATGGTCGATCCAGCCTACTTCAAACAAAATGCCGGCGTCGGTCAATGGATCGATATCATGGTACGAGTGACCGGCCCAACAGTGAACGTTCTGTCCGCTATTCACTGCTGGGACTGGGAAGTGGAAACCGGAGCACGCATGCTGCCTGCAAACCCAGAGTGCAAACTGGATCCAAACCAGCCCCATCATCCGGTGCAAGTGGTGCCATCCGGACCGGGGATGCCGGATTATCTGATTTCTCAAGTGCTGACATTGGCCATCAATCAGGCCAATGAATCGGTACGGATCACAACGCCTTACTTCGTGCCGAGTGCCGATTTGCTTGAGACGCTGAAAATGACAGCTCAACGCGGCATTAATGTGGAGTTGATTATTCCACACAAAAACGATTCGATGATGGTGCAATGGGCATCGCGGGCTTTTTACACCGAGCTGCTTGAGGCCGGGGTGAAAATCTACGAGTTTTACGGCGGCTTGCTGCACACAAAATCCGTGGTGATCGATAAACAGTTCTGTCTCGTCGGCACGGTCAACATCGACATGCGCAGTTTGTGGCTCAACTTCGAAGTCACATTGGCAATCGATGACGAAGCGTTTACCAAAGAGATGCACTGGTTGCAGGAGAGCTACATCGAACAGTCACACTTTGTCGAACTGAAAAAATGGGAGCAACGCGGCATGTACTATCGTTTTCTGGAGCGTTTGTTCTACCTGTTCAACCCATTGCTGTGATTCTGCTGTCCGTATCACTGGGCACAACGCCGTGATGCGGACATCAACCCATCCATAACCTGCTGGCATAACATGTAGGGATAAATTCCTTCGCTATACTTGCCAATCAGGTCAACAACATGGTTTAAATAGAGAAATCATTCGTAATGACAAGGATTTCTCATGTCGGAAGGCAAAAAAACCAAATACATCAACGCGGGTCGCGATCCGAAATGGACCAACGGGGTGGTTAACCCACCCGTGCAGCGTGCTTCCACGGTGGTGTTTCATACCGTGGCAGAAAAAAACCATGCGGCCATCAACCGCACCAATAAAACCCTGTTCTACGGCCGACGCGGTACCCACACCCACTTTGCCTTTCAAGATGCGATGGTCGAGATTGAGGGCGGTGCAGGCTGTGCGCTGTACCCGTGCGGCACTGCGGCGATTTCCAATGCGATTTTATCCTTTGTAGAAAGTGGCGATCACATTCTGATGGTCGATACCTGCTACGAACCAACTCGTGATTTCTGCGATAAAATCATGAAGAAGATGGGCGTAGAAACCACCTATTATGATCCCACCATAGGTGAAGGCATCCGTGCGTTGATTCAGCCCAATACCAAGATCCTGTTTACGGAATCGCCAGGTTCTATCACGATGGAGGTGCAGGATATTCCAACACTGGCTCGCATCGCCCATGAACATGACATCATCGTGATGCTCGATAACACCTGGGCTGCCGGGGTAAACTTTTCACCGTTTGAACACAGTGTCGACATTTCGATCCAAGCAGCGACCAAGTACATTGTCGGTCACTCGGATGTGATGTTAGGTACTGCGGTCGCTTCAGAAAAATACTGGGATCAATTGCGAGAGCAAAGTTATCTGATGGGACAATGCGTATCGCCGGACGACGCCTACCTTGGCTTGCGCGGTATCCGCACACTGGATGTCCGCCTACGCCAGCACGCAGAGAATAGCCTGAAAGTCGCGCAATGGCTGCAGACCCGTCCAGAAGTGGATCATGTACGCCACCCTGCGCTGGAAAGCTGCCCGGGCCACGAGTTCTTCAAACGCGATTTCACCGGGGGCAACGGTCTGTTCTCGTTTGTACTCAAGACCAGCTATCCGCGTGCAACCACCGCTCTGCTTGACGGTATGCAGCACTTCAGCATGGGTTACTCCTGGGGTGGCTATGAGAGCCTGATACTGGCCAACGAACCACGCAGCTTCAACAGCCTGCGCACTGTGGCCAATCCAAACTTTGAAGGTACGCTCATCCGGCTTCACATCGGCCTGGAAGATGCCGATGACCTGATTGCCGATCTGGCTGCCGGCCTGGAGCGCTACAACGTGGTGATGCAAGAGCACGCGCCGGTGAGCTAATTCAAGCGTAATAAAAAAAAGTCCGCCTCAATAATCCGGGCGGACTGTTTACTGTCAGCGCTTTGCATTCTCAAAGGCAAGACTGTCGCTGCGGACAGTTCACCAAGTGATCATTGACCATCCCGGTTGCCTGCATAAAGGCGTAGCAGATGGTTTCTCCGACAAATTTGAAACCTCGCTTCTTGAGAAACTTACTCATCGCTTTCGATTGCTCTGTGGAAGCCGGAACCTCACTCATCACCGTCCAGTGGTTGATTTGCGGAACGCCATCCACAAACTGCCACAACGCATTCGACAGCGAGCCATACTCTTTCTGCAGCTCAAGAGCAGCCCGGGCATTGTTGAATACTGAGGCAATCTTGCCTTTGTGCCGCACCACATCATAATCAGCGATGATTTGCTCAATTCGCTCTTCACCGTATCCGGCCAGTGTATCGATGTTAAAACCCTCGAATGCCTGACGGTAGCCCTCGCGCTTTTTGAGGATAGTGATCCAGCTCAGGCCAGCCTGAGCACCTTCCAGGGTCAGAAATTCAAACAGTACCGTGTCGTCATAGACAGGTACGCCCCACTCCTCATCGTGGTAAACCTTCTCCAGTTCATGATTCAGCGCCCAGGCGCAAGTGTGTTGCAATGTCATAACTTTCCTTATCAAAAACGCCTCTGCGAAGAGAGGCGCTGGCTTTTCCTCATTGGCAGGGATCAGTGCGGCACCTCGACCTTATGGAACAGACGGTACAGCACAGGCACGACAATCAGTGTCAGGACAGTCGCAAACCCCAGACCAAACATAATCGTTACCGCCATCGGTTTGAAGAAGATATCCGGCAACAAGGGAATCATCCCCAAGATGGTGGTAATTGCCGCCATACACACCGGACGGACCCGGCTCAGCGCGGCGTCCACCACCGCAATGTACGGATCTTTACCGGACTTCATTTCGATTTCAATCTGATCAAGCAACACAATACCATTTTTCAGCAACATGCCCGATAAGCTCAGGAACCCAAGTAGTGCCATAAAGCCGAATGGTGTATCCAGCACTAGCAGGCCAGTCGTCACCCCGATGATGGCCAATGGTACAGTCAACCAGACAATCAAAGGCTCTTTGACAGAATTGAACAGGAACACTGTAATCAAAAACATAAATAGGTAGCCGAGTGGCATGGTAGTAAACAACGACGCTTTCGCATCTCCGGAAGATTCGTATTCCCCACCCCACTCCAGTGAATAACCTGATGGCATCTCAATGGCTTCTATTTGTGGCTGGAGACGAGCTTGCAGTGTCGCGGCCGTCTCTTCACCCAAGATATCCGGGTCAGCCATTACCGTCAGCATACGCTTACGATTTTTACGCATGATGATGGGATCTTCCCAGCGCATGTCGTAACCGAGCGTCACTTGCTGCAACGGAATAAACTCAGTCAGCGCCGGGCTCCAAATCTTCATTCCTTCGATGTTGCGAATGTCCACCCGCTCATCGTCCGGTAAGCGCGCTACGATCGGCATCAATGTAGTCCCATCACGGTAGATACCCACGTTCAGACCGGAAAATGACATCGACAGAAAATCATCCACGTCCGATTTAGTGATACCGTAACGGCGGGCCTGGCTTTCATTGAACTGCGGCTCCAACACTTTGGTCCGCTCTCGCCAGTCATGGCGAATATTGGTCGCAGCCGGATCGGCGTACAAGATATCACTGACCTGCTTCGCCAGACCGCGCAACACGTCCGGATCTGAGCCGATAAGACGCGCTTCAATTTTTGCACCACCACCAGGGCCCAGTTCAATCTGTTTGAGTTTGAAATTGATTTGTGGATAGTTGGCTGCCACGTGCTCACGGAACTTCGCCATCAAAGGTTTGAGTGCTTCGTATGAGGTCACCCGGGTCGTGATTTCACCGTAGGCGGCGTAGCTCTTTTCTGGTGAATAGGTCAGCATGAAACGCTGCAGCCCTCTGCCCGCAGTCGAAGTAATGTGTTCAACGTTGTCCTGTTTTGCCAACCAACTTTCCAGCTCTTTCAGCGCCTCATTGGTCGCGCGAATATCCGTACCTTCCGGTAACCAGATATCGGTTTGAAACATCGGCGTGGTGGAAGAAGGAAAAAACGCCTGTTTGACCAAAGTGAAGCCATACAGGCTGACGCCTAAACCGACGACCAGCACCACCATGGTCAGCCAGGCTCGTTTGAGACAAAACTCAAGAAAACCTTTGTAAAGCACAAAGATCATTCCGTTGTAAGGATCCTGATCAGCGCCACCTTTCGGTGGTTTTTGTTGCTTAAAGAAAATATCAGCAAAAAATGGCGTGAGAGATATGGCCGTAAACCAGCTTAACATCAGCGAAATCAACAGTACGGTAAATAACGTTCCACAGTATTCGCCAGTTGAGTCCTCCGACAAACCAATTGGAGCAAACGCCGTTACCGCAATCACGGTCGCCCCCAGCAACGGCCATTTTGTCTGGGTCACGATATCCGTCGCGGCTTGCATGCGGGTGCGGCCTTTTTGCGTCCCAATCAGTATCCCTTCAACAACCACGATGGCATTGTCCACCAGCATACCCAATGCAATCACTAACGCGCCGAGCGAGATCCGCTGTAGATCGATTTTAAAATATTGCATGAAAATGAAAGTGCCAAACACCGTCAGCAGCAAAATCAGCCCGATCAGCAAACCCGAGCGCAATCCCATGAAAAACAGCAGTACAATGATCACAATTGCCACCGCCTGCCCCAAGCTGATCACAAAGCCACTGACTGATTTATCCACCTCTTTCGGCTGACTGTAAATCTCCGCGATGTCGATACCAACAGGTTGCTGATACTTCAGCTCTGCCAGCCGGCGATCAAACCGTTGCCCGACTTCCACCACATTGACACCTTGTGCAAAGGACACACCCACATTAAGCGCCAACTTGCCGTTAAAATTGATGATATTGCTGGGAACATCAACATAACCACGTTTGATATCCGCCACATCACGCAAATAAATTAGCCCCTGCGCGCCACTTTCTGTGATGATCAGGTCGCCGAGTTGATCCACATTCTGAAACTCACCGGTCGGCTGAATACGGATATATTCACTACCGATGCGCACTGCCCCTGCATCCGACACCACATTTTGAGTCGACAGCAGATTAAACACGGTATTCGGCGCAAGCCCGAGAGAACTCAAACGCTTCATCGAGATCTCAATAAACACCTGTTCTTGCTGCTGACCCGATACCGACACCTTGCTGACACCGTTGATCAACTCCAGCTCCCGGCGCAGGTAATCGACGTAGTCGAGCAGTTCCTTATATGAGTAGCCATCCCCGGTGACCGCCAGCAAGATCCCATACACATCGCCAAAATCATCGATCACCTGAGGTTCATTGACACCAGGCGGTAGCGAGCCTTTCAGATCATTCACTTTTCGCCGCAGTTCATCCCAAATTTGGGGTAAGTCATTCGGGCCATAGTTGTTTTTCATGGTCACCGTAATTTGCGACAGTCCGCGACTGGAAATCGAATTGACTTCATCCACATACATTAGCTGTTGGATGGCTTTTTCAAGCGGATAGGTAACCTCTTCTTCCACCTGTTGCGGGGTCGCGCCCGGATAAGACGTCACCACCAAGGCATCTTTGATAGTAAAAGCGGGATCTTCAAGACGTCCGAGGTTGAAAAAGGCGGCCACACCACCAATCAGAAAGATCAGCGATATCATCCAACTGATGACACGGTTGCGGATAAAATACGCAGCAATGCCCGTAATATCCTCGTCCTTTTGAGGCGGTTCTTGTTTTTGTTCGCTCATTGGCTAGCCTCCTGCGGCACCACTTCCACTTTCATGCCTTCCCTTAACCGACTGATCCCAGCGACGACAACACTCTGTTGATTCGTCAGACCGCTGAGGATCTGTAAGGTAGTTTGCGACGCTGAGCCTACCGTTACCGCTTGCTTAGATACGGTTTGGTCATCGTTCAGCACCCAGACAAATTTGTTGTCGCGCGACAACTCATCGCCGTCGGCGTTAAATACCGCTTCCACTGGCACCCGCACCCCCACATTCAGATTGAGTCCGATATTCTCTCCTGCCGTTGTCACATCAACCGCCATCCCGTCCAACACATATTCTTCTTTGGGCATTGGCATCGACAGGGTGGCGGTAAAGGTCCCCGTTGACGGGTCCGGCTCGGTGGTAAATTCTTTCACCCGCGCGGTATATTGATTACCACTTGGCAGGCGCACGACGGCGCGCACGCTGTCAAGGTGGTCTGGTCCGGGCTGGTTGATGTATAAACGGTCAGGAAGCTGAATCAGCACTTCAACATTATCAACACTGTGGATATTGACCACTTGCTGGCCCACCTGAATGTTTTCAAACTGGTCCACATTGACCCGCGAAATGATGCCGTCCATCGGCGCCAAAAGCTGGGTAAATGACAGTCTGAGCTTGGCCAACTGCAGTTCGGCAGAGGCAATCTGGCGTTCGGCTGCAATTTCATCAAACTGAGATTTGGCCAACAGGCCTTTTTTGACCAGCGGCGCAGAGCGCTGATACTGACTGTTCACAACAGAATAACGCGCCGACGCATTATCCACATCAAGCTGATAATCGGTCGGATCCAGTTCTGCCAGCACATCGCCCTGTTGGACCCTGTCCCCTTCTTTCACAGCGAGTTTGCTGACCTCACCCGCGACACGAAAACTGAGACGAGAACGTTCTGCGGCATTTGCCACCGCAGGAAAGTACAGCCGGTCCGGCGCATGTTTGCGATCCAGACTGACGGCTTTCACTTTGGGTACCACGGAAACCGCAGACTCACTGTGTTTGCTGCAACCACCAAGTACGATGGCCGTCGAGAGCAGGCTAAATACCAGGTATCGATTCATCGTTATAGTCCCCGCTCTTTGATCCATTCACGCACTTTAATGCCCGGCTGAATACCACTGACACCCGACACGATGATCTGGTCGCCATCGTTAAGCCCGGACATGATCTGACGCTGGTCGTTGAGCGTAATCGCCACTTGCTCCACGATGCCCTGAGTATTGACCCGCCAGACATAGGTCTGATCGTCTTGTTGAAACAGAGCCGCTGCGGGCACTGGGATCGCACCCGCCGAGTCTGCAGATACCAGCACGTTTCCCGACATGCCTGGCAAAATACCGACATCTTCAGGACGCTCCATCACCATGGTCACTTTGTAACTGGCTGTTTTGGGATCGGCCTCGGTGTCGATTTCCTGAAACGTCAGTTTGAACGACCGCTCTGGAAATGCATCGAAGGTCACTTGCGCATCGGGTTGCGCCGCCGAGTACCGATTCAGAAGATAATCCGGGATCTGGAAAATCACTTTCAGTAAGCGATGCGACTGAATGTTCATGACTCCTTGCTTGGCGGCGACAAACTCATAGTTCTCCGCGGGCAGAATGGAGATGGTGCCATCATAAGGCGCGACTAGCTGGGTATAACGGAGATTGGCTTTGGCCTGAGAGAGCGTTGCCTGAGCAGAATTGAGATTGGCTTGGGCTTGGTCGAAGTCCTGTTCAGAGACAACCTGATCTCTGCGTAACTTCTTAAAGCGATCGTACTGCACTTTAGCCAGTTGGAAGTTGGCCTGAGCCTTTTTCTCCAGTAACGCATATTCATCAGGATCCAGTTTGGCCAGCACATCGCCTTTTGTGACTCGCTGACCAGCCGTGACATCGATCGACATCAACTGTCCCGGGACACGAAAGGCCAGAACCGCTCGATCACCCGCTTCTGAGGTGGCAGGAAAAGTACGTTCAAACTTGGAATTACCAACAGAAACCGAGAATAATTTTGCCGGTCTGGAGTCGGGCTCTGGAACCGGAGGAAGTTCTTTCCCGCAGCCTCCCAGAGCAGAGGCTACGGCTATCAGGATCATTGCCTTACGCATGTCAGGACATCCATTCAAATTCAATAGCTAAAAGATAGATGAATGCCCAGCCAGTTTCCACACCAGCAGTATGGAATTCTTTTGAAATGAACGGTTTGAGCGGGGAAAACCAACTCGGGTTTCATTTATGAACCGTATCTGAGTCTCAATCCATGCAATGACAACCCCAATCCGATATTGATGAGGCGTTCGCCTCATCACCTGACGTTACAATTTGCTGAATTCACGGTTCACTTTAAATGCATCAGAGGTAACGTATGCTTCCACATCTCTGATCCGGTTTTCGATGCGGTCAAAATCCGCTTCCAGCGTGTGCAGTAGCTGTTTCGGCGTCTGCCCCTGTTGCCAAGGCTTATTTTTCAACGAGTGTTGCTGCTGGGTTTTGATGCTTTCACCGTAACCGGCCGGCTGCTTTTCCAACATCAGAGTCAGCGCAATATAGGCCAGCAGCACCAGAAAGCTCCCGCCCAGCAACGCGGCCGAGATCACCAGAATACGCACCAGCCATACTTCGGCACCAATGTAATTGGCTAACCCGGCACACACACCCGTGATCTTGCCGTTCACTGTGTCACGATACAGCTCTCGGTTACTCATAGCGTTTTCTCCAGTTTGGTGACTCTGCGTCCAGAATTCGCTCCAAAGTTTCGATACGTTGCTGCATCGATTCTGCCCGCTCAGACAGCGTATTCAGTGTCTGTTGCTCATCCTGAGATAAACCGCTGGCAACTTTGCGTTTACTGCGATAATGCAGAAACAGCCACAATGGGGCGACGAAAATCAAAAAGACAATCAATGGTCCTGCAATCAAAAATGATGACATTGGCAACTCCTAACTCAACCAGATTCTGCGACGCACCGGAGACGATATCCGGCGCACTATTTGACTGTAATTATTCAGTATCTGACTTCTTACCTTCAACCTGAGCTTTCAATTTAGCCAGCTCTTTTTCAATTTCATCCTCAGCCTGCAACTCGGCAAATTCCTGCTCAAGTGATTTTGCCTGACCAGATTGTGCATACAGATCCGCTTCCGCTTCCAACTCATCCACTTTGCGTGAGTACTGCTCAAATTTTGCCATGGCCTCATCTGTGCGGCTGGCATGCAGATGCTTTTGTACATCACGGCGGTTATGCGCAGTCTGATTACGGATAGCAAGCGCTTGTTGCTTTGCCCGGGTCTCCGCGATCTTGGTTTCCAGCTTGCCAATTTCACCGGTCAGTTTATCGATGGTTTCGTCCACCAACGTCTGCTCGGTGTGCAAACCTTTGATCAGGTCCTGTAGCTTCTGCTTTTCAATCAGGGCTGCACGAGCCAGATCTTCACGCTGCTTGGTTAGAGCCAGCGTGGCTTTGTTCTGCCATTCACCAATCTGCGCTTCCATTGCGTCTACTTTACGCGCCAGTTCTTTCTTATCAGCAATCGCTTTCGCGGAATTGGTGCGCACCTCCACCAAGGTGTCTTCCATTTCCTGGATGATCAGGCGGATCATTTTTTCTGGATCTTCCGCCTTGTCGAGCAACGCACTGATGTTTGAGTTCACAATATCTGCAAAACGAGAAAAGATACCCATGATGATTCTCCTGTCGATAGAGTTTATGAATAGACCATTCACGGTCATTTCCCCTTTACATATCAAGTCTCGTGCCAGCTTTCAAAGTTAAATATATTCAATAGGTTAACTTTAACACCTCCCAGCGCGACCGTTGTGCTAAGATGTGATTCACTAACAGTTGGTAAATTTAACCACTTCTCTGAGGTCCACGATGCAACAGAACCTAATTGGCGAGTCTCCACGCTTTCTGTCAGTGTTGGATAAAGTATCAAAGCTGGCGGCAATCGATCGACCGGTGCTCATTCTGGGCGAACGCGGTACCGGTAAAGAA
>NZ_BATJ01000022.1 GCF_000467125.1 Vibrio proteolyticus NBRC 13287
CTGTTCTTCTTTGTGACTTGCATCACTTCGGAAGAGGCGGTCATTTTAGCGAGATAAAGTTTAGTGTCAACCACTTTTTTCAATCTTTTTTCAAGCATTTCCGCTTGGCTAATTGACCTGCTCACCCGACTCTGTTTCTTTCGAAGCCTTGCCGTGTCAGCGAGGGGGCATTATAGAGATCGCCGTCACGTTGGCAAGCCCTTTTTCGCGTTTTTTTTGATTTTTTTATTGTTTGCGTATTTTCTATGCAAAACTCGTCATTTTCATCATTCTTCATAGTCAAAAATGCCATTCTTACCTCTATATAAGGAGAAATTATGAGTGCTTTGCGCAGCTACAAAGGAATTGCTCCCCAAATAGGCGCCCATGTTTACATCGACTCAAGCTCTGTGTTGGTCGGTGACATTACTATCGGCGACGACAGCAGTATCTGGCCGTTCGTTGCCGCCCGTGGTGACGTTAATCAGATCCGAATTGGCCAACGCACAAATGTTCAGGATGGCAGCGTCCTGCATGTCACGCATAAGAATAGTGAGAACCCAGACGGTTATCCTCTGATCATTGGCAATGATGTCACTATCGGCCATAAAGTTATGTTACACGGTTGTACCATTGCTGACCGGGTATTGGTCGGGATGGGCGCTATCATCCTGGACGGGGTAATAATAGAAGAGGACGTTATGGTCGGGGCCGGAAGTCTGGTGCCTCCGGGAAAGCGTCTGGAGAGTGGCTACCTGTATGTGGGCAGCCCGGTCAAACAAGCACGTCCACTCAGTGATAAGGAACGCGCCTTCTTACAGAAATCCGCCGATAACTATGTACAGAATAAAAATGACTATCTGACTCAAGTCACCGTCATCAACTGATGATCTCGATCTGGCCGAACGGATTGAACTCTTCATCTTCGATCAAAGCTTCGGCCAACTCTTCCAAATCAAAGCGCAGCCCGGTAAACGCGTCAACTGCCTGTTGTGCTCCACAGACAGGCTGACCGGATAACTTGGCCAACTCGCTAGCGGCCACAATGCACTCGATCAACGCGCCCGACTGCTGAGCCGGGAAGACAACCGCCTGGCGCTCTTCGTCCCAGCTCTGTACGTCCGGGAACAAGATTGACTGATTCATTACTGACCTTCCAGGTTCTTTCTTAATTCACGTAAAATTTGCCGGATGCCAGGACGCAAACCGCGCCACAACATAAAGCTTTCTGCTGCTTGCCCCACCAGCATCCCCAGACCATCATAAGCCGCCGCCGCCCCATTATCACTCGCCCATTGATTAAAGGTGGTTTTACCCGCGCCATACATCATATCGTACGCGTAAGTGCTGGGGGTAAAGATGGCCGCCGAAACGGCCGGCAGCTCACCGCTCAGGCTCGCGGAGGTCGAATTGATCACCACATCAAACCCCTGGTCTATCTCTTTCATGGCCACGGCCTTGATCGCACCATAGTGAGAAAACAGCGTGGCCAGCTGTTCGGCTTTGGCAAGGGTACGATTGGTGATGACGATCTCCGCCGGATGTTGGTCAAGCAAAGGCTTGAGCACACCACGTGCCGCACCGCCGGCCCCGATGAGCAAAATACGGGCCCCTTGCAGAGGCACCTGATACTGCAACAAGTCCTGAACCAAGCCTTCGCCATCGGTGTTGTCACCTAAAATGCCGCCATCATCAAGTTTCTTCAGCGTGTTCACGGCACCGGCCAGCTGCGCACGTTCAGTAAGACGAGTAGCAAACTGCACGGCGTCTTCTTTAAATGGCACAGTGACATTACACCCCTTGCCTCCGCTGGCAAAAAACTGACGCGCCGCATCCATAAAGCCATCCACTGGCACTAACTCAGCCGTGTAGGTTAATGGCTGGTTCGTCTGACGGGCAAACAGGGTATGAATAAACGGAGATTTACTGTGTCCGATCGGATTGCCAAATACGGCATAGCGGTCAACTGGTTGAATCATTGTGTTCCTGCCACAAAACGAAAAGGGTCATTGTTACCCAATGACCCTATCACTAACCCTATACAGAAGAAAGTCTTACCAGGCGCGTGGCTTGAGGTAATGCTCATAGAGTTCAGCTTCAGCGCTGCCAGGCTCAACCTGATAACGATATTCCCACCGCGCCAAAGGCGGCATTGACATCAGAATAGACTCGGTCCGGCCCCCACTTTGCAAGCCAAACAGGGTCCCCCGATCGTACACCAGGTTAAATTCCACGTAGCGGCCACGACGATAAAGCTGAAACTCGCGCTCACGTTCACCATATGGTGTGTCTTTGCGCCGCTGCACAATCGGGAGATACGCTTCGGCGTACCCTTCCCCGACAGCTTTGATGTACGCAAAACAGGTCTCAAACGGCCACTGATTCAAATCATCAAAAAACAGACCGCCAATTCCACGGGTCTCATCGCGGTGCGGCAGGAAGAAATAGTTGTCACACCAGGCTTTGTGCTTTGCGTACACCTCATCGCCAAACGGTGCGCACAGTGCTTTGGCCGTGTCGTGCCAGGAGTGGCAGTCTTGTTCGAAGGGATAGAATGGCGTTAAATCGAAGCCACCGCCAAACCACCAGATCGGATCTTCGCCTTCTTTTTCAGCAATAAAGAAACGTACGTTGGCGTGTGAGGTCGGTACATAGGGATTGTTGGGGTGCATCACCAACGACACGCCCATCGCTTCGAACCGGCGCCCCGCCAACTCCGGACGATGGGCGGTTGCCGAAGCCGGCATCTGCTGACCCGCAACGTGGGAAAAGTTAACGCCGCCTTGCTCAAACACCGCACCATTTTTCATCACCCGGGTACGACCACCACCGCCCAGTCGCTCTCCCGGCTCACGATGCCAGGCATCTTCGACAAACACAGCGTCGCCGTCTACCTGCTCTAATTGCTGACAAATCGAATCTTGCAGCTCGATCAGAAACTGCTTCACGGCCTGTTTATCTATGGCTGACATCTTTTTACCTTCCTTTACGACTGCGCAGGGTTAACCCTGTCTTAATATTTGCGATGTTTTTGCGTCACGAATCTCACTCGGTTTGTCACGGCCGCCCGTTTCTCCGTGCAGAATTGCCACCAGTTGCTCGCCCAGTTGTTGCTCAACTTCTTCTGTGGTCATGCACGGCGGCTGACCGCTCAGATTCGCGCTGGTAGAGGTTAACGGTTTTCCAAACGCATCACACATTTTTTGCACCAAAGGATGATCCGTCACACGCACTGCAATTGAATCAAACTGACCCGATACCCAATTCGACACTTTATCGCTGCATGGCATAATCCACGTCACAGGCCCGGGCCATGTGGCATGAACCTTGTCCAGTTGCTCCGCAGTGAGCTGGGATTCATCAATGTACGGCAGTAATTGGTCGTAACTGGCGGCGATCAAAATCAGGCCTTTTTCTACCGGGCGCTGCTTCAGTTTGAGCAATTTGGCAATCGCTTCCGGGTTATCCGGATCACACCCCACACCGAAAACCCCCTCGGTCGGGTAAGCAATCACTTCCCCCTGACGGAGTGCATTCAGTGCTTGTTCAAAGTTATCCACCTTAACTTCCTTTCTCTACTTGCGTTGATTTGCGCTAAGTGTACAAACAATCGCTGGCGCTGACTAAAGCAATTTATTTATAGAATGTATCAATCAGCCGAACCACCTCGGCGCAAACGTTTGCCTGAGAGAAAAATCCCCGTATAATGCGCACGCAACTCGTGGAAACCACGAGAGACATCACCTAGATTTGCAGCACGAAGGAGTTAGAGATGAAAGTCGGTATCATCATGGGGTCTCAGTCAGACTGGCCAACAATGAAACTTGCAGCAGAAATGCTCGATCAGTTCGGCGTGGCGTACGAAACCAAAGTGGTTTCCGCCCACCGCACCCCGCACCTGCTGGCCGACTATGCCACCAGCGCCAAACAACGTGGCCTGAAAGTGATCATCGCAGGGGCCGGTGGCGCAGCTCACCTGCCAGGCATGACGGCCGCCTTTACCAGTTTACCGGTTCTGGGTGTGCCGGTTCAGTCGCGTGCGCTGTCCGGTCTCGACTCCCTCTATTCGATTGTACAGATGCCCAAAGGCATCGCGGTCGGCACATTGGCGATTGGTGAAGCCGGTGCGGCGAACGCTGGCCTGCTAGCGGCCCAGATAATCGGTACCTTTGATGACGCTGTCATGGCCAAAGTGGAAGCGTTCCGCAGCGCGCAGACCGAAACGGTACTGGCGAACCCGAACCCGGCCGGAGAGTAACACCATGCACGTACTGGTACTGGGTGCCGGACAACTGGCACGTATGATGTCACTGGCCGGAGCGCCACTCAACATACAGATCACCGCCTTTGATGTGGTCAGCGAAAACATCGTCCATCCACTGACTCAAACCATACTGGGTCATGGCCTGGGCAACGCCATCGAACAAGCAGATGTGATCACCGCTGAGTTTGAACACATTCCCCATGCGGTGCTGGATGCGTGTGAGCGCAGCGGAAAGTTTCTGCCAACCACGCAAGCGATCAAAGCAGGCGGCGATCGACGCCTGGAAAAGGCGCTACTGGACACCGCTGGCGTACGCAATGCCAAATACGCCGTGATCACCCAACGCGCCGATTTTGATGCAGCGATTGCTGAAGTGGGTGTGCCGATGGTACTCAAAACCGCATTGGGCGGCTACGATGGCAAAGGTCAGTGGCGACTGAAAGATAGGCAGCACGCTGAGGCAGTCTGGGCGGAAATGGCGCAGGCTCTGGCCGCCTCAGACCAGCAAGCCATTGTTGCCGAAGAGTTTGTCGCCTTTGATCGCGAAGTTTCCTTAGTGGGCGCCCGCAGCAAAAATGGAGACATCGCGGTGTACCCGCTGGCGGAAAACGTGCATGTCGATGGCGTATTGAGCCTGTCCACCGCCATTGATGCCCCGGAGCTTCAGGCAGAGGCCAAGCAGATGTTCCGTGCCGTGGCCGACAGTCTAAACTACGTTGGGGTGCTGGCACTGGAGTTCTTTGATGTCGGGGGGGCACTGCTGGTGAATGAAATTGCGCCACGCGTACACAACTCCGGCCACTGGACCCAACAAGGTGCGGAAACCTGTCAGTTTGAAAACCATCTGCGTGCAGTGTGTGGCCTGCCACTTGGCAGCACCAAACTGATCCGCGAAACCGCCATGATTAACATTCTTGGTCAGGATCAGGTTCCAGATGCCCTGCTGGCCATGCCGGGTGTGCACGTACACTGGTACGGTAAAGTGCAACGCGCAGGACGCAAAATGGGCCACATTAATGTGTGTGGTGATTACAGTGGTGAGCTGCAACGCAGTCTGTGTGCGCTGGCGGATGTACTCGCTCCGGAGCACTATCCAGCGGTCCATGCGTTTGCCAACAAACGGCAGTAAAAAAACGGCGCTTTCGGCGCCGTTTTTTATGCTTCATGCTGTAGGTGCTGGCACTTCCGATTGGCACACTGTCGCCGCACACCACTGACCAGTTTCTTCTCAACCAGCAGCGGGTAATGACACACCTCGCAAACTCCCGCCAACGGCGGTTGGTTCACAGCAAATTTGCATTTCGGGTAATGGTCACAGGCGTAGAACAGCTTACCGAAACGAGTTTTGCGCTCCACCAGATGTCCCTTGCCACACTCTGGACAACCAAACTGCGCTGACTCCGCCTGCGGAGGTTTGTCTGGAGATTCAATATGGTGACATTGAGGGTAGGCACTGCAGCCAATGAACATCCCGTAACGTCCCTGCCGCAGAACCAGTTCACTGCCGCACTCAGGACACGGCACACCCAGTTCTTTAACAATGTGCCCATCATTCTGGTGCAACGGACGGAGGTAATCACAAGCCGGGTAATGCGAGCAGCCAAGAAAGGCGCCATGTTTTCCATGGCGCAATTGTAATTTTCCACCACAGACCGGGCACGGCTCGTGCTCCAGTGCATGTTCATGGGCGGAAAACAGTTTGTCGTCGATTTTGTTACTCATAGCCAGGCGAAGAACTCAGTGCAGAATACCCTGCTCTTTGGTGTACAACAGCTCTTCCATTAGCGTATAGGCATTTTCATTCCCCGGTACATTGAACAGCACCATCAGAATGATCCATTTGAGGTCATCCAGCTCAAACTCGTGGGTTTCCAATCCCATCACCCGGTCAATCACCATCTCGCGGGTTTCACTGGTCAACACTTTAATTTGCTCCAGGAACAGAAGAAAACCCCGGCACTCCAGATCCAGACGCTCCATCTCTTTCGGCGTATAAATACGCGACGATGTTGCGGCACTGGTGGCGATCGCAGAATGCGTATCGCTCTGTTGCAACGCGGCCAAATCCTCTAACCATTGGAGAGCCTTATAAATATCTTTCTGGTGAAACCCGGCACGAAGCAGTTCTTCTTCCAGTTCGTCCTGGTCCACCTGTAACTCTGCATCGCTATGGATGTAGGTTTCGAACAAATACATCAGTATGTCCATCATCATAGCTAGCCCCTCCCCTTACGAATATAGCCACCTGTAACTGCAACAACGTGCCCTGAGAGCTCTAGCTCCAGGAGCTGCATCATGACTTCATGCACAGGTATATTGGTCCTGTTTGCAAGAATATCAACTGGTGTCGCCTCATTCCCTACGTTAGCTAACAGCTCGGCAAATGGCAATTCTTCTCTGCTGTCATTTTGCGTAAACAGCGCCGGCTGTGGGTACGGGCTTTGAGACACAGACCAGTTTACCAAGTTCTCTATTTCATCTAAGACGTCTTTTGCACTTTGCACAAGGCAAGCACCGTTTTTTATCAGTTGGTTACCACCGCGACTGGTCGGGCTGTGAATCGATCCCGGCAAGGCAAACACATCCCGGCCCTGCTCGGCCGCATAGCGTGCCGTGATCAAAGAGCCACTTTTTTCTGCGGCTTCCACCACCAGCACCCCAACCGACAAACCGCTAATGATCCGGTTACGGCGCGGAAAATGCTCAGCGCGAGGTTTGGCATCCGGACGAAACTCCGACACCAGCGCACCTTGCTCACGGATACGCTCGGCCAGTTTTCGATGCCGGGCCGGATAAAGGTGTTGTAGACCACTGCCAAGCACCGCCACCGTCTCACCACCGCCCAATAAAGCACCATCGTGCGCATGCCCGTCGATGCCAAGCGCCAGCCCGCTGGTGACAACCAGTCCATGCCGGCTGAACTCCGTCGCAAAGGCTTTGGCGCATGCCAGCCCGTCCACACTGGCATTACGGCTTCCCACCATCGCCAATTGAGGCTCAACCAAACAGGCCAGCCTGCCCGACACAAACAGCTGGGGAGGCGGTGACGGAACCTGTTTCAGCAGCGCCGGATACGCCACGCACTGACTGGTCAAAATATGCCGGTCTGCACTTTGTGCTCGCCACTCCAGGCACGACAGTGCGATCGCCGGTGCCTGGTGGTGTAAAAAGCGGATTTGCTCCGGACTCAGCCCCAGCGCGGCCAGCTCTGCCGAGCAAAGGTTCACCAGTGCCTGCGGACTGGCTCTGGCCAGCAGATGACTCAGGCCACGGCTACCCAGTTTGGGCACCGCGGTCAGAGTCAGCCAAGCCAACAGCTCAGCATCACTCACGGTTACCATGCAACCACCCGTGTCGCCTGACTAACCGGCGCCACACTGTCGGTGATCAGCGCCAAAGCAAAGGGGGATTTGACCTGAGTGACCATCAACTGCCCGATGGCACGTTCGGGCAGCGTCCATGCCAGTTCATCCAATTGGGCCCCTGGTTGAGACAATCCTAGCCGCTGGCCGGCTTGTAAGGTCGTTCCCTCTTGTTGACGAAGTATCAGCCATTGCCCAGCGTCCAGATAACGCCGCCCGTCAAGGCTGCTGACGATCACCACGTCGGGGTTCACCTGCACACTTTGTCCTGGCTGCAAGCGCGATGCGGCACGAAAGGGCAGTGCAATGTCCCCCGCACGCACTTCCTGTTGCTGCCATCCAAGCTGCAGCACACTGAACGCGGTGTGCGACGCCGTCAGTCGCGCGTTGGCTACCTGACGCAGCGCCACGACCTCGGCCTCAGCGAACGCGACACGCTGCATCGGCCGCCAAATCGACCAGTGCAATTCGGTATGCTGCCCTGCCAGCACAATCATATGCGCACTGGTTAAGTAATCACGCGCCTCACTGCCGCCGACCACCAAAGGCGCCGCGGCAAACTGATCCGCACTCAGCAGCCGGGCCGTGCCCCACTCAGGCGGCGCATCGGTCAGTCCATCGCCACGGCTCGCCACCGGAAGCACTCGTACCTGAGGACGGACTGTGACTAGCTGAATAGTATCCGGTGGCGATAACGGCTCGTCCGCCATCACAGGCCAGGTGATACTGGTCAGCCCCAGCCAGATAAGGGAAAAGTAACGAAAAAGTCGCAACATGACCTGATTTCCTTGGTCTTGATAGGAATAGAGGAAGGATTAATCACGCCGGAATGCTGTCATTTGGGTGGTAAAATGTCTAGAATTGAGCCAACGAGGTTTAGCCTGATTCGGCACAGTTCAACAATTCGAGTGTATATGTCTGTATTACAAGTATTAACATTCCCGGATGATCGCCTGCGTACTGTCGCGAAGCCAGTAGAGCAAGTGACTCCTGAGATTCAAAAAATCGTCGATGACATGTTGGAAACCATGTACGACGAAGAAGGTATTGGTCTGGCGGCCACTCAGGTGGACATCCACCAGCGCATCGTCGTGATCGATATTTCAGAGACCCGCGATCAGCCAATGGTGTTGATCAACCCAGAAATTATGGAAAAACGCGGCGAAGACGGCATTGAAGAAGGCTGTCTGTCTGTCCCTGGCGCACGTGCTCTGGTTCCCCGCGCGGCAGAAGTAACGGTCCGAGCCCTGAACCGCGAGGGCGAAGAGTACACCTTTGAGGCGGACGATCTGCTGGCCATTTGTGTTCAGCACGAACTCGACCACCTGATGGGCAAGCTGTTTGTCGACTACCTGTCACCGCTGAAACGCAAACGCATTCAGGACAAGTTGGCCAAAATTAAACGCTTTAACGACAAGCAACAAAACGCTTAATCACACTGACAGGAGCCAGATCTTGAGCAAGCCATTACGAATTGTCTTCGCTGGTACTCCGGACTTCGCCGCCCGTCACTTGGCGGCGTTGTTGTCTTCGGAGCACGACGTCATCGCAGTGTACACCAACCCGGATCGCCCAGCAGGCCGTGGTAAAAAGCTGGCGGCGCCACCGGTCAAACAGCTGGCACTGGAACACAACCTGCCCGTTTACCAACCGGAAAGCCTCAAGTCCGAACAGGCCCAGCAGGAGCTGGCGGCGCTGAACGCGGACATCATGGTGGTGGTCGCCTATGGCATGCTGCTGCCACAAGTGGTGCTCGATACCCCCAAACTGGGCTGCATCAACGTCCACGGCTCCATTTTGCCCCGCTGGCGCGGCGCGGCGCCCATCCAGCGCTCGATCTGGGCCGGCGATGCCGAAACCGGCGTCACCATCATGCAGATGGACATCGGCCTGGACACCGGCGACATGCTGTTGACCGCCACGTTGCCGATCGAAAGTCACGACACCAGTGCTTCCATGTATGACAAGCTGGCCGTGCTCGGCCCGCAAGCACTGACGAACTGCCTGAGCGACATCGCAGCCGGTCGTGCGGTTGCCACCCAACAAGATGAAACGCTGGCCAACTACGCCAAAAAACTCAGCAAAGAAGAAGCGCGTATCAACTGGCATGACAGCGCTGAGCATATTGAACGCTGCGTGCGTGCTTTCAATCCTTGGCCGATGAGCCACTTTGAAGCCGAAGGCAACAGCATCAAAGTATGGCAAAGTCGCGTTGAGCCACAACACAGTGAGCAGCCAGCCGGGACGATTCTTCGCGCCGACAAACACGGCATTCAGGTTGCCACCGGCCAGGGCACACTGGTGCTGGAGCAGTTGCAAATTCCGGGTAAAAAAGCCCTGCCAGTGCAGGACATTCTCAATGCCCGGGCCAACTGGTTTGAAGTCGGCACACGCCTGAGCTCGCCAGAGCAAAACTAACTTTTTATTGATCAGAACTTTTTTGAGGGCAGAGATGCCCTCCTGTTTTTATGGTGACCCTATGAATGTTCGTGCTGCCGCTGCCAACGTCCTGTTTCAGGTAGTTGATAAAGGCCAGTCTCTGTCCACCGCCCTTCCCGCTGCCCAGCAGACCATCAAACCCCGTGACCACGCTTTATTGCAAGAGATCTGTTACGGCGCATTGCGTTACCTGCCTCGATTGGAATCGATCGCGGGTGAGCTGATGGATAAGCCGCTCAAAGGCAAACAACGAGTGTTTCATCACCTGATCCTGGTTGGCATTTACCAACTGAGCTTTATGCGTATCCCGGCACACGCCGCTGTTGGTGAAACCGTCGAAGGGACCAAAGCACTCAAAGGCCCACGCCTGCGTGGCCTGATCAACGCGGTTTTGCGTAACTATCAGCGCAATCAAGAGCAGTTGGATGCGTTGGCGATCAGCCATGATGCGGGCAAATACGGTCACCCGGGCTGGCTGCTTAAACTGTTGCAACACGCCTACCCGCAGCAATGGCAAAACATCGTCGACGCCAACAACAGCAAAGCTCCGATGTGGCTACGGGTCAACCGCCAGCATCACAACCGGGACGAATACCTGACATTGCTGGAGCAAGAACAGATCGAATACACCCTGCACCCACAAGCGCAGGATGCCATCAAACTGGCCGCTCCGCGCGACGTGTTCACTCTGCCTGGTTTTGAACAGGGCTGGGTGTCGGTGCAAGATGCGGCGGCGCAGTTATCGGTGAACTATCTCACCCCAGAGAACGGCGAGCTGATCCTCGACTGCTGTGCAGCTCCGGGCGGCAAAACGGCCCATATTCTCGAACACAGCCAGGCTCAAGTGGTGGCGATTGACTGCGATGACACCCGTCTTAAACGGGTGCACGAGAACCTCAAACGCCTCAAGCTTGAAGCACAGGTTATTTGCGGCGACGCACGAAATCCGCAACAGTGGTGGCAAGGTGAACAGTTTGATCGCATTCTACTCGATGCGCCGTGTTCCGCGACGGGCGTCATTCGTCGTCACCCGGACATCAAATGGTTGCGCCGCGCTGACGATATCGAGGCACTGGCCGCACTGCAAAGTGAGATCCTGGATGCGATGTGGCAGCAGTTGAAACCCGGTGGTACGCTGGTTTACGCCACCTGTTCGATCACTCCACAAGAGAACAGCCAACAGGTGAAAGCGTTTCTTGCCCGTACCGCAGACGCAACATTGCTGGGCTCAGATCCCGAACAGCCCGGACGTCAAATCCTGCCTGGCGAAGAGGACATGGACGGATTTTATTACGCCGTCCTGACCAAGGCGGCGTAACAACAGGACATATTCAGCGGCCCAATGTGGCCGCTATTCAGTGGTAAACAAGAGAAAACCATATGAAAATCATCATTCTTGGTGCAGGTCAGGTCGGTGGTACTCTGGCGGAAAACCTGGTCGGTGAAAACAACGACATCACCATCGTCGACCAAAACAGCGATCGCCTGCGCGAGTTGCAAGACAAATACGATTTACGGGTCGTGAACGGCCACGCCAGCCATCCGGATGTGTTGCGTGAAGCCGGCGCTCAGGATGCCGACATGCTGGTGGCCGTCACCAACACCGATGAGGCCAATATGGCCGCCTGTCAGGTGGCGTTTTCTCTGTTTAACACCCCTAACCGGGTCGCTCGCATCCGCTCCCCCGAATATCTGGCCGAAAAAGAGGCCTTGTTCCAGTCGGGGGCGGTACCGGTCGATCACCTGATTGCCCCTGAAGAGCTGGTGACCAGCTACATTGAACGACTGATCCAGTATCCGGGCGCGCTGCAGGTGGTCAGTTTTGCCGATCAGAAAGTCAGTCTGGTGGCGGTGAAAGCCTATTACGGTGGCCCGCTGGTGGGTAACGCCCTGTCTGCGCTGCGCGAACACATGCCACACATCGATACCCGGGTGGCGGCGATTTTTCGTCAGGGACGGCCTATCCGTCCGCAAGGCACCACCATCATCGAAGCCGATGACGAAGTGTTCTTTGTTGCGGCCAGTAACCACATCCGTTCGGTCATGAGTGAGCTGCAACGGCTGGAAAAACCGTATCGCCGCATCATGATCGTCGGCGGTGGTAACATCGGTGCCAGTTTGTCGCGCCGCCTTGAACAGACGTACAGCATCAAACTGATCGAGCGTAATTATCAGCGCGCGGAGCAGTTGTCTGAAGAGCTGGAGAACACCATTGTTTTTTGTGGCGATGCGGCCGATCAAGAATTACTGACCGAAGAAAACATCGATCAGGTGGATGTCTTTATCGCCCTGACCAACGAAGACGAGACTAACATCATGTCGGCCATGCTGGCCAAGCGCATGGGCGCCAAGAAAGTAATGGTGCTTATCCAGCGTGGTGCTTATGTCGATCTGGTGCAAGGTGGCGTGATTGACGTCGCGATTTCTCCCCAACAGGCGACCATTTCCGCCCTACTGACTCATGTTCGCCGCGCCGACATCGTCAACGTTTCCTCGCTGCGCCGCGGCGCGGCCGAAGCGATCGAAGCCATTGCCCACGGCGATGAAACCACCTCCAAAGTGGTTGGCCGGGCCATCGGCGACATCAAACTCCCTCCCGGCACCACCATCGGAGCAATTGTACGGGGCGATGAAGTGTTGATCGCCCACGACCGGACCGTGATTGAACAAGACGATCATGTGGTGATGTTCCTGGTCGACAAAAAATACGTTCCGGACGTGGAAGCCCTGTTCCAGCCAAGTCCCTTCTTCCTGTAGGTCGGTGGCATGGTCAACTTTCGTCCCGTTCTGTTTGTCATCGGGCTGGTGCTCTCGAAACTGGCCCTGTTTATGTATGTGCCGACACTGGTGGCATTTATCACAGGCACCGACGGTTTTATCGACTTTGGTCAGGCGGTGATCATCACCCACCTGGCGGCGTTTATCTGTCTGTCGGTTGGGCGCACGGCTCAGTTTAAGCTCAGCGTGCGCGACATGTTTCTGATCACCAGTCTGGTGTGGACCATTGCCAGTGCCTTTGCGGCGCTGCCGTTCGTCTTTATCAACCACATCAGCTTTACCGACGCCTATTTTGAAACCATGTCCGGCATCACCACCACCGGTTCGACAGTACTCAGTGGTCTGGACAATATGGCGCCGAGCATTCTGCTGTGGCGCTCGATTCTGCAATGGCTTGGTGGGGTCGGCTTTATCGTTATGGCAGTGGCGATCCTGCCAATGCTGAACGTCGGGGGGATGCGACTGTTCCAGACCGAATCGTCCGACTGGTCCGACAAAAGCAGTCCACGGGCCAAAACCGTGGCAAAAAATATCGTCGCGGTGTACCTGATCCTGACGCTGCTGTGCATGCTGGGGTATCTGCTGACCGGCATGACCCCGTTTGAAGCGATCAATCACGCCTTTACTACGCTCTCAACCGGCGGGTATTCGACCTCCGATGGCTCGATGAACCACTTCTCCAAAGGCGCACACTGGATTGGCACTCTGTTTATGTTCCTGGGAGGATTGCCGTTTCTGCTGTTTGTTGCTGCGCTGCGCAAACGCAAACCTCAGCTGTTGTTCAACGATGCCCAGGTGCGCGGTTTTGCCTATCTGTTTCTTACCGCCAGCCTGATCGTCGCCGCCTGGCTGTGTCTGCGCGATGGTTATACCGTGCTGGATGCGCTGCGCGTCGCCATGTTTAATATCGTATCGGTGCTGACCACCACAGGCTATGGCCTGGGCGACTTTACCGCCTGGGGCGCATTGCCGACCACCATGTTTGCGTTTCTGATGATGGTCGGCGCCTGCTCCGGCTCGACGTCCGGCGGGATCAAAATCTTCCGCTTTCAGATCGCCACCAGCATGCTGCACAAACAGATGATGAAACTGATCCACCCATCGGGCGTATTTGTACAGCGTTACAATCAGCGCCCGGTGAATGAAGATATTATCCGTTCAGTGGTGGCGTTCGGTCTGACGTATTTTATGACCATCATTGTGATTGCCGGCGGATTGAGTGCCATGGGCTTGGATCCGATCACCAGTATTTCCGGCTCGATCACTGCGGTGGCCAATGTCGGCCCGGGTATGGGGCCAGTGATTGGCCCGACTGGCAACTTTGCCCCGCTGCCGGATGCGGCGAAATGGCTACTCAGCCTCGGCATGTTAATGGGACGACTGGAGATTCTCACCTTGCTGGTGCTGTTTTTCCCGGCCTTCTGGAAACGTTAAGGAACCCAATCATGAAACACTGGATTGCTCTGACTGGCCTGATCGCCAGCACTTCAACCCTGGCGGCTCAGGTCGTCACACTCGAGGATGGCCGTCAGGTCCGACTCAACGATGATTTTACCTGGCAGTATATGGTCAAGGACACGGCGCCAACCGACGCCACACCAGTGGTCGCTGCCGTGATCGCCACCTCGGCCAGTGTCGCTGAGGCAACCCCAGCCGCCAACCTGGTGACGGCCAAAGCCATTCCGCTTGCCGACCGTCACGTCGGGACGCTGGTAACCCCTGGCGCAGACAAGCCGACACTGCAGTTGTCCGATTCCGGCGTGAGTGTGCTGCTGGGCGCCGCCCAGTATCAAGACGGGCAGCTGGTGATTCCGACGTCCATCACCAACCAGCAAATCTCGCAGTCGGTGATTTTAATCAATCTCGAGCTGGTGATCGCCGATGCCAACGGGCAGGTATTGACGACCGAGACCCTGCCGGTGTGGCAGTCAATCAAACGCATGGCAGACACCTACCTGCGTCCGAGACAATCGGCTGACGGTCGCCTCATCAAGCTCAAGGTGCCTCAGGCTGAGCAGTATCAAATCAGTGCGAAAATCGTGGAAGTGACGACCCGTTAAATCGGGACAACGTAGAAATAAATGGCCAAAAAGTGACAGGCGCAGCCCGCCAGCACAAACCCATGCCAGATGGCGTGGTTAAACGGGATGCGCTTGGCCACATAAAAAACCACCCCCAGCGAATAGATGATCCCGCCAGCGGCCAGCAAAGTCAGGCCACCCACATCCAGATTAAGCGCCAGTTGATAAATCACCACCAGGGATAACCACCCCATCAGCAGATAGGTAATCAGGGACAAACGTTTAAAGCGATAGACAAACGCCAGCTTCATCACGATCCCTACCAGAGCGATACTCCAGATCACGATCATCAGCCCAATCGCCAGCGGCGTGCGCAGACTGACTAACAGGAACGGGGTATAACTGCCGGCGATCAGCAGATAAATGGCACAGTGATCGAAGGTTTTCAGCGCCCGCTTGGCGCTTTGGTGCGGGATTGCATGATACAGAGTCGACGCCAGAAACAGCACGATCATGCTGCCGCCGTAAATGCTCATGCTGGTGATGGTCAGCGCGTCGGCGTCCATCTCCAGCGATTTAAGCAGCAGCAACACCAGACCGACGATGCCGAGAACCATGCCGATCCCGTGAGTGACGGCATTGGCAATCTCTTCTCGTAGGCTGTACGCCGTGTGGTTGGATGACATTTTAAGCCTTACTCTGGAGTCTAAAAAACATGCTCCAGAGTATGGCACATTAAGCGAACACCTGTAAGCTTAAAGTTTGAAATTACGGTTACGACGTCTGATCAAGAAACGCCAGAACCTGCTTACCCGCTTGATCGGGCTCGGTGCCAGCGGCAATACTCAACTGGCGTTTGAGCTGATTCGAGCCCAGCAAGGATGCCATCAGACCCCGTCCGCCGCTGCGGTTACGATCGATTTCAAACCACAGCTTCAGCTCGTCCTCCTCGCGATAAGCCACAATCTCCAATTCCCGCCAGCGGCCATGATACGGCCCGGTGGTCGGCACAAACTCAAACTCCTGCACAAACGGCAGCGCAAAACCTTTGGCGGCCTCACACTCCACCTGACGAATCCGCAGCCCTTGCGCTTCCAGCTCAGTAAAAATACCGTCGATCAGTGGATCCGGGCGCACGGTTAACATGTCTTTGTCACTCGGGTCGACCGCCATCGCAATATCGAGCCCGGTTTCCAGCCACACTTTGGCATCTCCGATGGTGACGGGTGTGTTCCACGGTACATCCAGCTCGACCTCAAAATCACGTGTCTCACCCGGATGAATGGTAAACGCGTACGGCAGGCTCCAGTGCGCCAATTGGTGCGTGCGTTTGACCCGCTGCATCTGACCGCCGCCGTTTTCCCGGTTGAGCGGCTCCTCGTCGATGTAACGGCAGCACAATTTGAGCTCAATGTTGTCGATCTCCTGTTGTGACGCACCACCATACACATGAATGGTGATGTTGACCGTCTGCCCCGGATACAACACTTCCTGGCGCAGCACCGAGTCGACTTTCGCTGAGCCGATACCAAAACTGGCGAGGGTTTTCTTGAAAAACGACATACACACCTCCTTGAATAAGGCCCATAGTAATCTGTCTTTTCCCTGAAACTCAAATCCGAAAGTGACAGGCTCCCGGATGAGATCACCAACATACACCCGGACGTCGCCCGGGTATATACACCAAATGGATTGATTAAATGTCGATCAATTCAACGGAAGCTGCTAATCTATTCGCGATATGCATGCATATCATTATTCCTGGCTGATTAATTGGATCGGCGAACGCCAGAAAGAGCCAAACTTCAACGTGTTTGAAGCCCAACTCATGGTCAGCCAGGCCATTCATTTGGCAATGGATATGCCTGACAGTTAGGTAAGTTAATGCGCCCAACAACCGTCAGGTTCTCGCAAACAAACCGCAGTGCAATGCGTCGTCGTAGTGGTTTCGCGGCTGCTCCGACTAGCAAAAAAACAGCGCCTGCGATGACTTTAGTTGAGCAGACTGCGCTTGCAGCCCCTGCGCCAAATAAAGTCGTTAAAGCGGCATAAGTCAAAAGCGCAGCTTCCACTGCGCTTTTTTATTGCCCGTCCGTCTCGCTCCTCCCCATAGTTGGTGTTCCTCGCCGGATCTGATACCTTACGACAAAGACCTATAAATTGTGTGGAGAACGTTATGCAATGCCATCGTATCGAAGAACTGGTTGAGCTGTTGCAACCCGAATGGCTCAAGGATCAGGAACTCAATTTGATGCAATTCATCGCCAAACTGGCCGCTGAAGCCGGTTATCAGGGCCCGCTTGAGGCACTGACCGATGACGTGCTCATCTATCACCTGAAAATGCGCAACAGCGGCAAAAACGAGATGATTCCAGGGCTGAAAAAAGACCAGGAAGACGATTTCAAAACCGCGATTTTGCGCGCTCGCGGGATCATCGATTGACCACGAAAACTGATTGACTGACAAGGCGACCTCGGGTCGCCTTGTTGCCATCTGATCGGAGATTTATTGCCAAAACTGTAGCGATCTTTGTTGTTAAAGGTTGATAGCGTTAAAGAAATGAAATTGTTATTGGTTGTATAATCGCCGTCCATAAGAATTTACTAAAATATTTAAAGCCCGGGCTGATTTTAGCGCCGCGGCACTGAAGCCATGTCACCGGAGCGGAATCGGCAGAAATTTCGCCCAGAGCTCAAGAAGGAAGCGTAATGAGTCAGGATAAAATCGACATCAAAGATGTGACGCCCAAAACCTTTAATCCCAAGACCCACAAAGGGAACCAAGACAGGTTTAATCCCGGCAACCGCATCTATGTCCGCGAGAGCAAAGGCACCTATCAGCAATTGCGCCGCTACGGTGGCTGGTTTTTGCTGGTGCTGTTTGCTGCCATTCCCTGGATTCCATACGGCGATCGCCAGGCGATTTTGCTGGATATCGGCAATCAGCAGTTCAACTTTTTCGGTACCACCCTTTACCCGCAGGATCTGACCCTGCTGGCGCTGCTGTTTATGATTGCCGCTTTCGGCCTGTTCTTTATCACCACTTTCCTCGGCCGGGTGTGGTGTGGCTATCTGTGCCCGCAGACGGTGTGGACCTTCATGTACATCTGGTTCGAGGAAAAGCTCGAAGGCAGTGCCAACAAACGCCGTAAACAGGACGCTGGCAAACTCACCGTCAATCTGGCGCTGCGCAAAACCGCCAAACACGCAGCCTGGCTGGGGATCGCTCTCGCCACCGGGTTCACCTTTGTCGGCTACTTCGTGCCAATGCGGGATTTGGTGATCAATTTCTTTACCCTCAGCGCCAGCTTCTGGCCGGTTTTCTGGATCCTGTTTTTTGCCGCTTGTACCTATGGGAACGCCGGCTGGATGCGCTCTATCATGTGCATCCACATGTGTCCTTACGCCCGTTTCCAGTCCGCCATGTTCGACAAAGACACCTTCATCGTCGGTTATGACAACCAACGCGGCGAGCAACGCGGCCCCCGTCCGCGCAAAGCCGATCCCAAAGCGCTCGGACTGGGCGACTGTATTGACTGCGATCTGTGTGTGCAGGTCTGCCCAACCGGGATCGATATCCGCGATGGACTGCAATACGAGTGCATCAACTGTGGTGCCTGTATTGATGCCTGTGACAACACCATGGAGCGGATGGGGTACGCCAAAGGGCTGATCAGCTACACCACCGAACATCGCCTGGGCGGTAAACACACCAAGGTCATGCGGCCAAAACTGCTTGGCTACGGCGCCGTCATGGTGCTGATGATCGGTCTGTTCTTTGCTCAAGTCGCCAGTGTCGATCCAGCGGGCCTGAGCGTACTGCGAGACCGCAACCAGTTGTTCCGCATGAACGGCGCCGGCGAAGTAGAAAACACCTACACGCTGAAAATCATCAATAAGACCCAGCAGTTGCAGGAGTATCAACTCAGCGTGAAAGGGTTAAGTGATGTCTCCTGGTATGGCAAACAAACCGTGCAAGTCCAGCCCGGTGAAGTGTACAACCTGCCAATGAGCCTCGGGGTCAACCCGGACAGCCTGAGCAAACCGATCGCCACCATTCAGTTTGTGCTGTCAGATGAACAGGACTTTACCACCGAAGTGGAAAGCCGCTTTATTAAGAAGCTCTAACCCGCTCGATTAAGGCTCAGCAATGAGCCTTTTTTATTGCCCACCGGAAAGCGGTCAACTCATGCTAGTATTAAGGGAGTTTTATCAATCAAGCATTTATATGACCGAACAAGCCTTTAATTTTGACGCCCTGACTCCGGATTTTATGTGGTATGCCCTCGAAAGCATCGGCATTCGCGCCGAGTCGGGATTTCTGCCGCTCAACAGCTACGAAAACCGCGTCTATCAGTTCAGTGATGAAGACCGGCGCCGTTTTGTGGTCAAGTTCTATCGCCCCGGGCGCTGGAGCCCTGAGCAAATTCAGGAAGAACACGACTTCACCCAGGAGCTGTTGGAAGCCGACATTCCAGTCGCCCCACCCGTACGCTTACACGGCGCCACGTTGCATCACTACCAGGGGTATCTGTTTGCGCTGTTTGCCAGCGTCGGCGGGCGTCAGTTTGAGGTCGACAATCTTGACCAGCTCGAAGGCGTTGGGCGCTTTCTCGGCCGGATCCACAAAGTCGGCAGCCGACAGCCATTCCAGCACCGCCCGACCCTCGGCCTGGACGAATACCTTTATCAGCCACGGGCTCTGCTGCAACAGTCGCCGTTTATTCCGCCGCATCTGCAAACGGCGTTTTTTAACGACCTCGATCTGTTGATCACTGAGCTGGAGCAACACTGGCGTCCGGATGCTCAGCTTATCCGGCTGCACGGTGACTGCCACCCGGGTAACATTCTGTGGCGCGACGGGCCGATGTTTGTCGATCTGGACGACAGCCGCAATGGCCCGGCCGTGCAGGATTTGTGGATGCTGCTCAGTGGCGAGCGCGGTGACAAACTGATGCAGTTGGATGTCATTCTGGACGCGTACCAGGAGTTTTGCGATTTCAATCCGGCCGAATTGAAACTTATCGAGCCATTGCGTGGTCTACGAATGGTGCATTACATGGCATGGCTAGCAAAACGCTGGCAGGATCCCGCATTTCCGATTGCTTTCCCCTGGTTTGATGATCCAAAGTATTGGGAAAGTCAGGTCCTGGCGTTTAAAGAGCAGATCGCCGCTTTAGGCGAAGCGCCGCTGTCTCTGATGCCACACTATTAGCCGTTAGACAAGAAATCATGGAGAACACAATGAAAAAGCTGTTTGCCTTTGCTGCAACACTGATGTTGAGCCTGAGCGCCCACGCGGCTCAGTTTAAAGAAGGCGTCAACTACACCCAGGTCGACAATCTTGAGCCCGCGGCCAAGCCGACCGTGAGCGAGTTTTTCTCGTTTTACTGTCCGCACTGTAACGAGTTTGAGCCTGTCATTCAGCAACTCAAACAGCGTCTGCCTGCGAACGCTACCTTGCAGAAAAATCACGTCTCGTTCATGGGTGGCAACATGGGCGAAACCATGAGCAAAGCCTACGCGACCATGGTGGTTCTCGGCGTGGAAGACAAAATGGTGCCGGTGATGTTCAACCGCATTCACAACCTGCGTAAGCCACCTAAAGACGCCGCAGAACTACGCCAGATCTTCATCGATGAAGGTGTGGATGGCAAGAAGTTCGATGCCGCATTCAACGGCTTTGCCGTCGACTCGATGGTGCGCCGCTCTGACAAACAGTTCCAGGACGCGGGTCTGCGCGGCGTACCGTCCGTGATTGTTAACAACAAGTACCTGGTTCAAACACAGGGACTGCAGTCACTTGACCAATACTTCGAACTGGTTAACTACCTGCTGACACTCAAGTAATTCGCAGACACAAAAAAACCAGCCGCTGTGGCTGGTTTTTTTCACAGCGACCGTTACGGCTGCTGCGTGCACCGCGCTTTCGACAGCAATTCGTCGGGCGCGCGGCGGTAAATCTGCGCCAGCCGGGCGTCTTTGTCCTGCCATAGCTGTCCCAGCCAGTGCTGAAACTGGCGCTTGTAAGGTTTGTCATTGAAATAGTCGCCCTGCACCTGCTCATCCACGGGCAGCACTTTGACATGCACCACCACTTTTCGCATCCGCCCCATGAGCGCATCGCGAAACGGTTTGTCGCGGTTGTCGGGGTACGCCAGCGTGACGTCGATGATCTTATCAAACTGCTCACCCATCGCCGCCAGGGTGTAGGCAATCCCACCGGATTTCGGCGCCAACAGATGCTGATAGCCAGCACGGCTGGCCGCCTGCTTCTCTGCGGTAAAACGGGTGCCCTCGACATAATTCACCACCGTGGTCGGGGTGTGGCGGAATTTGGCGCAGGAGCGACGGGTGGTGAGCAGGTCCTGGCCGCGCTTTTCCGGATGACGCAGCAGATATTCACGCGAATAGCGGCGCATAAACGGCATATCCAGAGCCCAGCAACCCATGCCGATAAAGGGCACATAGAGCAGTTGCTGTTTGAGAAAAAACTTCGGCATCGGCAAGCTATCTTTGAATACGCCACACAGCACGACGATGTCAGTCCAGCTGAGGTGGTTGCTGATCAGCAGATACCAGCCATCTTTTTTCAGCCCATCCAGTCCCTGAACGTCCCACTCAATCTGGTTGGTGAGATTCAGCACTGCATGATTCACGCTCGCCCACAACCACATCACCCGATTGGCCAACTGTGTCCCTTTGGCTTTCAGCGCCGGTGTGGGGAGCAGCAGCTTCAAAATTGCAATCAGACAGATCACCACAGAACACACCGCAGAGTTCAGTGCCACCAGGAAAACATTCAGGATCAGGATAAGATAAGCCAACATGATTGATTAACGCGCCAGAAATGTGAACAATAAAACAGCGTGTAATTATACAAGGCCCAATTCACATTGGAATCGCCAGACCAATGGTCTGATTAGTTTTATTGTGCTCGTGCCTGCACAAATGCAACAGACAGTTGCGACATTTATCATCAAAAACAAGGAGCTTAACGCATGATGCGTGCGATCCCCATCTTTTCACTGAGTGTGCTGGCCTTACCAGTTCACGCAGCGCTGGCCCCACAAGCAGGCCTGAGCGGCGAAATTGCATTCAACGTCGGTTACACCTCAAGCACCTCCAATTTTAATACCGACGGCGACAAAACCATCCGCTCACTCGATCACGAAGCCAGCTCTGAGAGTGGTTTCCTGCTGGCACCACTTGGCAGCGTCGCCTATACCTTCGGCAGCGCCCGCCAGCAACAGATCTACGCCGGTACCTCGCGTGAAGACATCGCGGTCGGGACACTGGCGTTTGAACTGGGGTACAAGTATCAAATGCCCGGTGGCACCATCGTCGACGTATCCGTGTTACCCACTATTCTCTCTGGTGAAGTATGGCGCAATCCGTACGCCACCGACGTGGCGCGTAAAGAGACCGATGTGGACGGCATCGCCTACCGTTTTAAACTCGACAACATCGGCGGCACGCCTCTGACGCTGGACTTTGCCTACGGCCAGAAAGACGTTGACCACGATGACGTCACCGACCGCGACCTGCGACGCGATGGCGACCTCTACTACGCCAAAGCTCAATATCGTCTACCGTTAAGCCGCAGCGTGTTCCTGATGCCGGCCGCGACCTACATCCACTTTGATGCCGACGGCCGCGCCAACAGTTATGACCAATACGGCGCGGAACTCAGCCTGTTCCAATCGTTCGGCGCGCACAATCTGGCTCTGACGGCTGGATACGCCACACGTGATTTTGAGCATGGCGCTGCCACCTTCAACGGCCGCGCGCGCGACGAAGATGAACTAAGCCTGTTTGCCGCTTACGAATATCAGCAACCGTTCGGCTGGCAGAACTGGTCACTGGTGGCCCTTGGCGGCTACAGCGAAACCAGTGCCAACCTCGACTTTTACGACGCGTCGGAATACTTGCTCTCGCTGGGTGTCAACTACACCTTCTGATCCTCACACCGCCTGCGCGGTGAGCTGTTTGAGCAGCCGATCCATTGCCCGGTATCCCAATGCTTCCGCCAAATGGGGCCGGGCAATCTGTTCGGTCCCTTCCAGATCCGCAATGGTGCGCGCCACTTTGATGATGCGGTGATAAGCTCGAATCGACAGCCCCAACCGGTGCAGCGCACTTTCAAGAAACTGCGCATCGGCTTTCGCCAGCGGGCAGTGGCGCTCAATTTCCCGACTGCCAAGCAAAGCATTGGCTTTCCCGCTGCGGCTGAGCATCTGCGTTCTGGCCTGCGCCACCCGACCGCGAACCACCTCCGTCGGCTCACCGCGATCGCCGCCTTCCGCCAACGTGCCCTGTGGCAGGGACGGAATTTCGATCGACATATCAAACCGATCCAGCAGCGGCCCGGACAGACGGCTCAGATAACGCAGGATGATTTGCGGGTTGACCCGTGCCTGATTGCCTTCGTAGTAGCCTGTCGGGCTGGGATTGAGCGCCCCAACCAACTGAAAACGGGCCGGAAAGCGGGTCTTCCCCTGAGCTCGTGAAATGATGATCTCCCCGGATTCCAGCGGCTCACGCAGCGAATCCAACACCTTGCGTTCGAACTCCGGCATCTCGTCGAGAAACAGCAGGCCATTGTGTGCCAGCGAAATTTCCCCCGGACGGGGCACCGAGCCGCCGCCCACCAACGCAGCCATCGAACTGGAATGGTGCGGCGCGCGAAACGGACGCAGTTTCCAGTTGTGCTGATTGATCTCCTGTTGGGTAAGGGAGGCGATCGAAGCTGTCTCCATCGCCTCTTCATCATTCATCTCCGGCAACAGATCGCACAATCGCGACGCCAACATGGTTTTACCGGTTCCGGGCGGACCCAGAAACAGCAGGTTGTGATTACCCGCCGCGGCGATTTCCAGCGCGCGTTTGCCCTGTTGCTGGCCGATAATGTCCTGTAAATCCCGTCCGGATGCACGGCGTTCACCCTGGTCAGGTGACCGATGCAACCCCAGCGCCTGCTGGCCACACAGATCCGCACACACCTCTAGCAGCGCCTGCGCCGATTTATGCGGTGCGGCCCCCACCAGCGCCGCCTGATCGCCATTGTCATGCGGCACGATCAGCGCGCGGCCAATATGCTTGGCCGCCAGGGCTGCTGGCAATACCCCTTTGACCGGCCGGAGCGCGCCGGATAACGCCAGCTCGCCGACAAACTCGCACTCGTTCAGACGAGTGCGCGGCAGCTGCTCTGAGGCGGCCAGTATTCCGAGCGCAATTGGCAAATCAAAACGGCCGCCCTCTTTGGGCAAATCCGCCGGCGCAAGATTGACCGTGATCCGTTTGGCCGGAAACTCGAAACGCGAGTTGATGATCGCGCTACGCACCCGATCTTTGGCTTCTTTGACGGTGGTTTCCGGCAACCCCACTAAGGTGAAACCCGGCATTCCGTTACTGATGTGTACTTCCACCGTCACCGGCGGCGCTTCCACCCCGACACTGGCACGGCTGTGGATAATGGCTAAGCCCATAAACCTTCCTTGTTACTGATTACAAACCATTCATCCCTGTTATCGGCACGAATACGATCGAGCAACCTTGTTATATAGCGCGTACAAATGCTGACGGAATGTGAAAAAAGAATGAGTTTTTGCTTGTCAATTAACAGAAAGGTGTGTTAACACTAGAGACGCAAACCGTTTCGTACCATATTTACGCAACACAACAAGACGAAAAAAATAATGACGATTAACGCCCGCTTCAACGCACTTATTACCCTGATTATCGTGGTCCTGATTGGTACCGCGCGGGGGATTGTGGGCGACAAATAACCACAAATTCAAAAAAACCCCCGCACTGAAAAGTCCGGGGGTTTTTTTACAGCTCAAGAAGCTGCAATGGACACATAACGACAAGTCGAGAATGACAGGAAGAACGGGAGCGCACATGCCGTGCAACACAACACAACAAGGCTACCAGGGTAGTCAGGGAGGCTTACGATGACAGGTGCTCAATTAGTCGTAGCCGCATTAAAACAACAAGGCATCCAAACCGTGTTTGGTTATCCGGGTGGCGCCATCATGCCAATCTACGATGCCTTGTACGACGGCGGGGTAGAACATATCCTCTGCCGTCACGAGCAAGGCGCGGCCATGGCCGCCATCGGAATGGCCCGGGCCACTCAGGATGTGGCAGTCTGTATGGCCACCTCCGGGCCGGGCGCCACCAATCTGGTGACAGGTCTGGCCGATGCTTTTCTCGACTCCATCCCCTTAGTCGCCATCACCGGCCAGGTCGCCAGCTCTCACATCGGGACCGATGCGTTTCAGGAAATGGATGTCATTGGCATGTCACTGGCGTGTACCAAGCACAGTTATTTGGTGACCGACATCGAGGAACTGGCGCCAACGCTGGCCGAAGCGTTCGAAGTGGCCAAAACAGGCCGACCCGGTCCGGTCATTGTCGATATCGCCAAAGATGTCCAGTTGGCCCAGACACCAGTTACGGTACTGCCTCCCTTTACTCCACCTCCCGCCCCCCGAGCCAGCGATGATGCTCTGGTCAAAGCTCAAACCCTGTTATCCCAAAGTACCCGTCCGGTGTTGTACGTCGGCGGCGGGGTCCAACTGGCCAAAGCCACACACGCGGTACGCGAGTTCCTGCGTCTCAATCCGATGCCCACCGTCAGCACGCTCAAGGGCCTTGGCACCATCGAACGCCACGATCCCCACTATCTCGGTATGCTGGGCATGCACGGCACCAAAGCCGCCAACCTGGTGGTACAGGAGTGTGATCTGCTGATTGCCGTCGGTGCACGTTTTGATGACCGGGTGACGGGCAAACTCGATACCTTTGCGCCACACGCCAAAGTCATCCATATCGACATCGACGCTGCCGAAATTCATAAGTTGCGCGAGGCACATGCGCCGCTGCGCGGGGAAATCGTCGATCTGCTGCCAAAACTGGAACTGACCCAGGATATCTCCCCTTGGGTTCACCACAGCGAAAGCCTGCGCAGCGGATTCAAATGGCGCTATGACCATCCGGGCGAACTGATCTATGCCCCACTGCTGCTGAAGCAGCTATCCGACATGATGCCGGACAGCGCCATCGTGTCGACCGATGTCGGCCAGCATCAGATGTGGGCCGCGCAGCACATTCAGCCACGCGAACCGCAGAATTTCATCACTTCTGCCGGTCTGGGCACCATGGGCTTCGGCCTGCCGGCCGCCATGGGCGCCGCGGTCGCAAGACCCGATGATCAGTCTATCCTTATTTCAGGAGACGGCTCATTTATGATGAACGTGCAGGAGCTCGGCACACTCAAACGCCGCCAGATCCCAGTCAAGATGGTATTGCTCAACAACCAGCGTCTCGGCATGGTGCGTCAGTGGCAGTCACTGTTCTTTGACGGTCGCCACAGTGAGACCATTCTCGATGACAACCCGGATTTCGTGATGCTGGCCAAGGCGTTTGATATTCCAGGAAAAACCATCACCCGTAAAGAGGATGTGCTGCCCGCCCTGGAAGAAATGCTGGCGAGTAAAACCGCCTACCTGCTGCACGTGCTGATCGATGAAGAAGAAAATGTCTGGCCGCTGGTTCCGCCGGGCGCTTCAAACAATGACATGCTGGAGAACACCTAACATGGAAAGATACCTGATAGACATCAAAGCGGATGATAAACCCGTGCTGCTGGAACGTGTACTGCGTGTCACCCGCCACCGGGGTTTTGTGATCAAACAGGTCGCCGCGACCCAGAATCACGCCAGCAAAATTGCCAGTGTGGAAATCATTGTCGACAGCGACCGCCCTATCTCATTCCTGACCAATCAGATAGAAAAGTTGTGGGATATTCGCAGCGTTGACGTTACTTTAATCAAGAGTAACGAACTCCCGAACAACAACTTACAACACAAAGTTTGCGCATAAGGAAGGCAATGATGGCAACAAAAACAGCAGAATACATTTGGTTTAACGGCAAGCTGGTCCCTTGGGCAGAAGCGAACGTCCACGTGCTGACCCATGCGATGCACTACGGCACCTCCGTGTTTGAAGGCGTCCGTTGTTACAACACGCCAAACGGACCGATTGTCTTCCGTCATCGTGAACATGCGCAGCGCCTCAAGGATTCCGCCAAGATATACCGCTTCCCGATCCCTTACTCGGTCGATGAACTGATGGAAGCGACCCGCGAAACCCTACGCGAAAACAAACTCGATAGCGCCTACATTCGTCCGCTGGCGTTTGTCGGCAACGTCGGCCTTGGCGTTTGCCCGCCTGCCGACACCGCAATGGACGTGATCATCGCTGCGTTCCCCTGGGGCGCGTATCTGGGGGAAGAAGCGCTGGAAAACGGCGTCGACGCCATGATTTCCAGTTGGAACCGCGCGGCACCCAACACCATTCCGACCTCCGCCAAAGCCGGCGGCAATTACCTGTCATCGCTGCTGGTCGGTGGTGAAGCGCGTCGTCACGGCTACGATGAGGGCATCGCGCTCAGCGTTGACGGTTACCTGTCAGAAGGGGCAGGCGAGAACATCTTCGTGATCAAAAACGGCGTGTTGACCACCCCACCAGCGACCGCCGCCATTCTGCCGGGCATCACCCGCGATTCGATCATGACCATCGCCCGCGACAAAGGCTACGAAGTGCGCGAAGCCAACATTTCGCGCGAAGCCCTTTACCTGGCGGACGAAGTGTTTATGACCGGTACCGCCGCAGAAATTGTGCCGGTGCGCAGCATTGACCGTATCGACATCGGCGCCGGCAAACGCGGCCCGATCACCCAAGATCTACAAGCAGCTTACTTCGGCCTGTTCAACGGCACCACCGAAGACAAGTGGGGCTGGTTAGATTACGTATACCCACAAGCGAAGTAACAAGGACAAGGAAATGCCAAAATACAGATCAGCCACCACCACCCATGGCCGCAACATGGCCGGCGCCCGCGCACTGTGGCGCGCCACCGGCGTCAAAGACGAAGACTTCGGTAAACCGATCATCGCGGTGGTGAACTCCTTCACCCAATTCGTACCGGGGCACGTACACCTCAAAGATCTTGGCCAGCTGGTGGCACGAGAAATCGAAGCCGCCGGCGGGATCGCCAAAGAATTCAACACCATCGCCGTCGACGACGGCATCGCCATGGGCCACGGCGGCATGCTCTACTCACTGCCTTCGCGCGAGCTGATTGCCGATTCTGTCGAATACATGGTCAATGCCCACTGTGCCGATGCCATGGTGTGTATCTCCAACTGTGACAAAATCACCCCAGGGATGCTGATGGCGTCAATGCGCCTGAACATTCCGGTGATCTTCGTCTCCGGCGGCCCCATGGAAGCGGGTAAGACCAAACTGTCAGATCAGATCATCAAACTCGATCTGGTTGATGCAATGATTCAGGGCGCCGACCCGAAAGTCTCTGACCAGCAAAGCGAACAGATTGAACGCTCAGCGTGCCCAACCTGTGGGTCGTGTTCAGGCATGTTTACCGCCAACTCCATGAACTGTCTGACGGAAGCGCTCGGTCTGTCACAGCCAGGTAACGGTTCACTGCTGGCCACCCATGCCGACCGCAAAGAGCTGTTCCTCAGCGCCGGTCGCCGCATCGTCGAGCTGACCCGCCGTTACTATGAACAAGACGACGCCACAGCCCTGCCACGCAACATCGCCACCAAAGCCGCGTTCGAGAACGCTATGGCACTCGATATTGCCATGGGCGGTTCCACCAATACCGTCCTACACCTGTTGGCGGCGGCACAAGAAGGCGACGTCGACTTTGATATGACCGACATCGACCGTATGTCCCGTCAGGTTCCGCACCTGTGTAAAGTGGCCCCGTCGACCCAGAAATACCACATGGAAGACGTGCACCGCGCCGGCGGCGTGATTGGCATTCTGGGTGAGCTGAACCGCGCCGGCCTGCTGCACAACCAGTCCAAAACCGTACTCGGCCTGACCTGGGAAGAACAACTGGCGCAATACGACATCATGCAGACCCAGTCGGAGCAGGTAAAATCCTTCTACCGCGCAGGTCCCGCCGGCATCCGCACCACTCAGGCCTTCTCCCAAGATTGTCGCTGGGACACACTGGATGACGACCGTGAACAGGGCTGTATCCGTACCCAAGAGCACGCGTTCAGTCAGGATGGCGGCTTGGCCGTACTGAAAGGCAATATCGCTCTGGATGGCTGTATCGTGAAAACCGCCGGGGTTGACGAAAGCATTCTGAAATTCACCGGCCCGGCCGTGGTGTTCGAAAGCCAGGAAGACGCCGTGGACGGCATTCTCGGTGGCAAAGTCAAAGCCGGCGATGTGGTGGTGATCCGCTACGAAGGTCCGAAAGGCGGCCCGGGCATGCAGGAAATGCTTTATCCGACCACCTACCTGAAATCAATGGGACTGGGCAAAGAGTGTGCGCTGCTGACCGATGGCCGTTTCTCCGGCGGCACCTCGGGCTTGTCAATTGGCCATGCCTCTCCGGAAGCGGCCAACGGCGGCGCCATTGGTCTGGTGCAAGATGGCGACCAGATTGCGATTGATATTCCAAACCGCACCATCGCTTTGCAAGTACCGGAGCAGGAACTGGCCGAACGTCGCAGCCGTCAGGATCAACTTGGCTGGAAACCGGTGTCGCGTCAGCGTGAGGTGTCTTTTGCACTCAAAGCATACGCCAGCATGGCCACCAGTGCCGACAAAGGTGCGGTCCGTGATAAGTCCAAACTTGAGGACTAGCGGATGACACGAACCCATCAAACTGGCGCAGACTATCTGCGCCAGATCCTGCGGGCACCGGTGTACGAAGTAGCCACGGTCACGCCGCTGCAGGCCATGCCGCGCTTGTCGGCCCGGATCCACAACAGCGTGCAAATCAAACGCGAAGACCGCCAGCCGGTGCATTCATTTAAGCTGCGCGGCGCCTACAACATGGTCGCCAGCCTGACAGACGCGCAGAAAGCCGCTGGCGTGATCGCCGCCTCGGCGGGCAACCACGCTCAGGGACTGGCCCTGTCCGGCACCCGGCTCGGGATCCGCACCACCATCGTCATGCCAAAAACCACACCGGATATCAAAGTGGATGCGGTACGCAGCTTCGGCGGTAACGTGGTACTGCACGGCAACAACTTTGATGAAGCGAAAGCCGAAGCCGAACGCCTGTCGGCCGAACACGGCTATACGTTTGTCCCACCATTTGATCATCCGCTGGTGATCGCCGGTCAGGGCACCATCGGGATGGAAATGCTGCAGCAAAACGGCCATTTGGATTATATTTTTGTCCCCGTTGGCGGCGGCGGTCTGGCCGCCGGAGTCGCGGTGCTGATCAAACAGCTGATGCCGGAAATCAAAGTGATTGCGGTGGAACCGGAAGATTCAGCCTGCCTTAAAGCAGCACTGGATGCCGGAGAGCCCGTGGTGCTGGATCAGGTCAGCATGTTTGCCGACGGCGTGGCCGTCAAACGCATCGGAGAGGAAACCTTTCGTTTGTGTCAGCAGTACATCGATGACCACATTACCGTGTCGAGCGATGAAATTTGTGCGGCGGTCAAGGACATCTTTGAAGATACCCGCGCGATCGCCGAACCTTCCGGGGCGCTGGCACTGGCCGGCCTGAAAAAGTTCACCGAAAAGCATCAGCTCCGGGGCAAACAACTGGGCACCGTGCTGTCGGGCGCCAACACCAACTTCCATGGTCTGCGCTACGTATCGGAACGCTGTGAACTGGGTGAAAAACGCGAAGGCTTGCTGGCCGTCACCATTCCTGAACGTCAGGGGGCCTTTTTTGAGTTCTGTAACCTGATCGGCGGCCGCGCCGTGACGGAGTTTAACTACCGTTACAATGACGACGAGCTGGCCAACATTTTTGTCGGTGTCCGTCTGCAAGGCGGGCAGGAAGAACTGGACCACATCATTCAGGATCTGCGCGACGGCGGCTATCCGGTGGTTGACTTGTCTGACGATGAGATGGCCAAGCTGCACGTGCGTTACATGATCGGTGGTAAACCGTCCAAGCCGCTCAAAGAACGCCTGTACAGTTTTGAGTTTCCCGAGTACCCGGGTGCGCTGCTGAAATTCCTCAGCACACTGGGCACACACTGGAACATCAGCCTGTTCAACTACCGCAATCACGGTGCCGATTACGGTCGCGTACTGTGTGGCTTTGAACTCGATGAGCACGATTTAGCCCGTTTTTCCGCCCATCTGCGTGAGCTGGGTTATCAGTGTAAAGACGAAAGCGACAACCCTGCCTACCGTTTCTTCCTCTCTTGATCCAAAGCCAGTCGCTGTGACTGGCTTTGTACTATTCTCTAGGGACGATTTCGGCCCACCTCTATGCGCTTTGCGCATAAATATAATGCTAAAGTTTCATTTTAGTCATACTCAATGAGCCGCTACACTAACCTCAGTATCAATATTGCTGCACAACTGTGGAGACCCTTATGTTTAATGCGCTGATTCTTAACCAAGAAGACAAACGTACTATCGCTGCCATCGAACAGATCGACGAGGCACAACTGCCTGAAGGCGACGTGCTGATCGACGTCGATTACTCGTCACTCAACTACAAAGATGGCCTGGCAATCACAGGGAAAGGCAAAATCATCCGTAATTTTCCGATGGTGCCGGGCATCGATCTGGCAGGACGTGTGATCAGCTCACAGGACAACCGTTACCAGCCCGGCGATCAGGTGGTCCTGACGGGGTGGGGGGTGGGTGAAAACCACTGGGGTGGCATGGCACAACGTGCATGTCTCAAAGCCGACTGGCTGGTGCCCCTGCCGCAGGGTATCGACAGTAAAAAAGCCATGATGGTGGGTACCGCGGGATTCACCGCCATGCTGTGTGTTCAAGCTCTGCTGGATGCCGGCATCAAACCTGAACACGGCGAAATTCTGGTCACTGGCGCCAGTGGCGGAGTTGGCTCGGTCGCCGTCACCTTGCTGGCGCAGCTGGGCTACCAAGTGGCTGCAGTCACTGGCCGTGTGGCGCAAAACGGCCCGTTGCTGGAGCAACTCGGCGCCAGTCGCATCATCGATCGCAGTGAATTTGACGCGCCGGCTCGTCCGCTGGAAAAACAGCTGTGGGCAGGCGCAGTCGACACTGTGGGCAGTACAATGCTGGCGAAAGTGTTGGCTCAGATGGACTACAACAGCGCCGTCGCTGCCTGTGGCCTGGCAGGCGGTTTCGATCTGCCGACCACCGTCATGCCATTTATCCTGCGCAACGTACGCCTGCAAGGGGTGGACTCCGTGATGTGTCCGATCGACAAGCGCGTCGCTGCGTGGGAAAAACTGGTCGCTCTGCTGCCAGACAGCTTCTTCGAGCAAGCGTGCACCGAAGTACCTCTGGAGCAGGCACCAAAATACGCCGAAGACATCACCAAGGGTCAGGTGACGGGTCGAGTCGTGATCAAACTGTAACGCCCCAGCCAAACAGCAACAGCCGGGCACGGAAATGCCCGGCTGTTGGCGTTTTAAAAGGCCTGTGAACCCAATAAATGCCGATCAACCGGGCTTGGCTTACCGTACCTATCGTTGTGCTGGTGGTACGCTTCGGCCGTTTGGCTGACACTGCCATCAAAACGCGGATCCTGCGGACGCTCTTGACTGTTGATGAACAGTGCCACATCCCAGGCCTGCTGATCAGACAAACTGTAACGCTCACCCAGCGGCATATTGGCTTTGATGAAGTTGGCAGCGATGTTGATCTGATGCATCCCCGCGCCCCAGTTGTAGCTGTCTTTACCCCACAACGGAGGGAAGACATAGCGATTATCGACCTGTTGGCCCTCTCCATTCTTACCATGACACACCGCGCACTCTGAGGCGTACACACGTTGACCGCGGACAAAATCCGGTTCAGCGGGCGCATGGCTCATTTTAGCGTAGCTACGACCCGGCAAATTGTTGTCAACCGTGGCGCCAAACGACAGCCAATAAGAATACGCCGTCAGGTCGAGAATCTCCTGACTGAGTACCCCCGGCGCCTTGCCTTTGCCCGCATTCATCGAATACATAAAACAGCCTTGCAGACGATCTTCAAACGTGTTTACTTTTTTATTCTTGGCGCGGTAGGCCGGATACGACACATACGCGGCCCACATCGGCGCCGCATTGGCCAGTTGTCCGGCACCAAGGTGGCAATTGATGCAATTGAGACCATTATTGACCTGGCCGCTGCGGTGTAATTGCTGCGAATTGGCGAACAGCGAGTAACCGCGCTTGATCGATTCACCGAACTCGCCGTCCGGTAACGCTTTCCAGTCTCGCGGGGTATGATGAACCTCACCCGCTTGCAGTGCCCGGGTTGGCCCGGTTTCAGCCAGATCGGGATAGGTAGACTCCGCCTGCGCCTGAACGAACAGCAGCAGCGCCGGGATCAGCATATATCGTTTCATTGCTTGTCCTCCCCGAGTTGAGCGAAGTATTGCGCTACCGCCTCGATCTCGTCGGCACTGAGCGCTTTGGCAATCGGTACCATGGTGCCAAGCACGCCTGGCGGGCGCTGGTCTTTTTGCCACGCCAGCAGCTGATTTTTCAGATAATCGGCATTTTGCCCGGCCAGACGTGGAAAAGACGGTTTAACTCCTACCCCGCTGGGGCCATGACACGCCACGCACGCAGGCACATCATTCTGCCATTTGCCGTTGTATGCCAGCTGTTCCCCCAACGACATGTCTCCCGGCCACTGTTCTCCGCGCCATTGCAACGTAAACGATTTAGCAGGCGGCAGCGAGGCATAATGGGCCACGGCCGCTTTGAGATCGGCATCACTCATTTCATGAACAATGGGTTGCATAAATGGGCTGGTGCGGGTCTGGCTGCGAAAAGCCTTAACCTGCTCAGCCAGGTACTGCTCCGACTGCCCCCACAGATTGGGAATGGTGTTGTCGCCGGCGGTCCCGTCCACCCGATGGCAATCCGAACAGACTTCGATCACCGACTGCTTAGCAGCAACCGACAGCGAAAATGCCATCGGCAGGCACGCCAAAATGAGACAGCGCCTGACTGACTGTGTACTCATGCTCACTTCCTGTGTTTTTTATAATCATGAGTTAACAGTAGAACAGCCGTACGATTAGGCAAGCCGTCCTGCAGGCTTTTTAGCTCAGTCCCATATCTTCGATTCGCTTTGCAATCAAGCGGCTACACTCTTCTTTGACGATAGAACGCAACCATTCCTGTGCCGGAGAATGCTCACATCTCGAATGCCAAATCATCGAATAATCGAACGGCATAAACTGAAAAGGCAGCGGTTTGACCACCAAATCAAAACGTTCCGCGACCAGGTAGGCCAAGTCGGCCGGTACGGTGATGATCAGCGGCAAGGTATCGATGATCGCCAGCGCCGCTTCCAGATGATAGGCGCGCAGCACCATACGACGCTCAGGCTGATCACTCAGTGCCTGATCAAGCAGCGCTTTCACGCCGTCACTGATGGCAATCATGGCGTGTGGATGAGTCAGGTAATCGTTCAGGGTCAGCGGCAACTCAGCCAAAGGATGATGGCGCGACAACAGGCACAATACACCGACCCGGCCCAGCACTTCGCTGCGCAGCGGATCCAAGGACCCGGTCGGACGACAGATGGCTAAGTCGGCGCCTGCGTGCATCAACTGATCGCTCAACCGATCATGCTGCAACGGCAGAAACTCAAACGATACTCGCGGCGCTTCCTGATAAATTCTGGGGAGCGCAAACGGCAGAATGGTCTGCATGGCGTAATCGGTAGTGGCGATGGTGAAGGTTTGTTCACAGCTGCGCGGTTCAAACTCAACCGGCGACAATAACTGGCGCAGCGATTCAAGCGGCTCACCGAGTGAACGATTAATTTCCAGCGCTTTTTCGGTTGGCACCAAATGCTGTCCCTGGCGAGAAAAGAGCGGGTCGCCGAGTAACTCACGTAAACGGCCGAGCACACGACTCATCGCTGACTGGCTCAGGCTGAGCCGGGCGGCCGCTTTACTGACGCTGCTCTCTTCAATCAATACTCGCAAGGCCACCAGCAAATTCAGATCACGGCGGTAAATGTCTTCCAGTTCCACTCTATTATACCCATGCAGTTATCAGGGACACCGTGGTGATTGTAACCGCAAGTGAGAAAAAATCCCCGCTTTCGATGCCACACGCCTAATCTAAAGAGAGGCTCTATCACTCGCAGTCGGAGGCAAATACATGGACGAACTGATAGCATCATCACTTAACGCCCTGATTAATGCCTATCGTGCGCTGTGTTTCCCTGGAGTGTTTTTCATCCTGGTTGCGCTGTTGATCCACCGTCAAAAGCTATTGACCAACTGGCGACCCGTACTGACGGAAAGCACCACCAATCTGATTCTGATCACCATCAATATCCTGCTCACTGCGCCCATCATTGCCTATCTCGACGTCACACTGCGCGGCATGAATTTGGCGTTGATTGCCGCATCAAGCTGGGAAGCCCTCCCTCCATGGCTGCTGATCGTGGTGGTGGTGTTCGTCGGTGACTTCGTCGGCTACTGGCGTCACCGCTTCGAGCATTCGCTGCTGCTGTGGCCGTCGCACAGCACCCATCACTCCGATACACACATGACCTGGCTGACACTGGAACGCTTTCACCCACTCAACCGGCTCTCCACCTTTTTCATCGACACCAGTTGCCTGCTGCTGCTTGGGTTCCCAGTTTGGGCGGTGCTGGTGAACAACATTGTCAGACACTACTATGGCTACTTTATTCATGCCGACATTCCAATCGATTATGGCCGACTTGCGCCCTGGTTTGTGTCTCCGATGATGCACCGCTGGCACCACGCCAATGACCGCAACGCCTATCAGGCAAACTTTGCCACGGTGTTTGCCCTGTTTGACCGCTGGTTCGGCACCTACTACGTTCCAGCCTATGCCCCGCCCCGGCTTGGTGTGCCGTCTCACAGTGGCGGTGGCAGCTATTTACAACAGCTGCGTTACCCGTTTTTACCCTCGTCTTACCGCAAGATCTGGCAGTGGAAACGGCACAACGGTCCGGGCAACGAGCCGGTCGATTTTCAGGCAAAAAAATCCCGCCTTTCAGCGGGGAAGCCCAAGAAAAATGGGGATAGTGTCGGAATGTAATTGAGCGTAGTACTACAAGTGCGTTAATTGTTTTGCTCTTCAGATGAACCTTGCCAGCGGCGCATCTCGAGCCAAATCCCTAACATGGTGGCACACATGCCGATCAGGGGCATGAATGACGTCTCTGCTGGCGAACGCAGGACAAGTGCGCAGAAAGAAATAAAACACAGAACCGAGTAGATGGTCAGTCTATCTAGGGCTGTTAACATAGGCGCTCCTTATCGTTTGTTACCAACTTGTTAATTAAGTTAAAACAAATTGATCTGTTTGCCAAGGGGTTATTGAATATTTTTTCTCCAGCAGTATTATTTAGCCTCTCCAGACGTATTTAAGAGATGACCATGACATTCAATGCAGAGCAGGCAACCCTAACGTTAGAGGCAGAAGGACTTCGCTGCCCGGAGCCGGTGATGATGGTCAGGAAGACAATTCGTAACATGCAGGACGGGGATGTGTTACTGGTGAAAGCGGACGACCCGTCAACAACCCGTGATATTCCCAGCTTCTGTCGTTTTATGGATCACCAGTTGATGGCCGCGCAAACCGACACCCTGCCCTATCAGTATTTGATCAAGAAAGGGCTCAACTGAGCGCGAGACCAATGTAAAAAAGGCTGCCTCTGGCAGCCTTTTTGTTATTCATCATAATCGATGCGATGTACCTCAGCCTGTAACTGTTGGAGTTGCTGTTTCATCGCTCGCATCTCTTTGTGCATCGGGATGATATGCGCGACCCGAATCCAGGCTTCGACAGTCAAACCGGTCAGGATGATCGCACCGGCCACCATGGGCAACCACATATCGGTTAACGCCATGCCCAACAGCGTTAACACCAGTCCAAAGGTAAACAAATAGCTCTGACTTTTCGGGGTCATCCCCATATAACGTGTCAGCATACTTCTGCCCTCCCGCCACCAAGTACATGATAAAAGTAGCATGACCTTGATGGCCCTGATAGCTCAGCGCTTATGCAAATCCGGCTTTTCTCTCAGAGTATGATCTGGCGCAAACATCGCTGATTTGCTGTGTTTTAACCCCATTTTCGCGTCAGTTAGGAAAAGAACGCCGCACCGATGGCCAGAATAACGAACAGGATCGCGGTGACTTTACGGATCAGATTTAACGGGAGCTTATCGGCCGACAATCTGCCAAGCAGTACCACTGGCACATTCGCCAGCAACATCCCCAACGTGGTGCCCACAATCACCCAGCCCAGAGCATCGGCGTACTGTGCGCCAAGAATCGACGTCGCAATCTGAGTTTTATCGCCGATTTCCGCCACAAAAAACGCGATAAAGCTGGCGATAAACGGTCCGCGACTGGATATCGACTCATCGTCATCGAGTTTATCCGGGATCAACACCCAACCGGCCATAACGAGGAAACTGATCACCAGAACCCACTTGAGGATTTCGGGGGACAGAAAATCGGCGACCACCACACCAAGCCAGGCGGCCAGGGCGTGATTGGCCAGGGTCGCGGCCAAAATCGCAGCAATGATGGGTAACGGTTTACGATAACGGCTTGCCAGCAGTAGAGACAGCAATTGGGTCTTATCGCCAATTTCGGCTAAGGCCACCGTAGTAATTGAAATAGCTAAAACGCTCACGACATGCTCTTTGGGGCAGGGATTATAATTTTAACCGTAGACAAACCTCGCGCCCCACCCCGGTTCACGATGTTTGTCTAAGGTCTTGCTAAACCCATCCAGCGATGAGCCTCGAACGCCATGGTGATTTGGCACCAATTATGTTGACGGACGAACCAGATAACCAAGAATGGTGACCGGGTAAGCTACTCCCCAAAGACGGCGGAATTCTAATCAGGCTAACGCCAGATCTCAAGTAAGAAATCCATCAAAAGTGGCCTTTTTGGCGATTTCCGAACAATAAACACAATAAATTCCACTAAAAGACATTTTTGACTACGAATTAAGCAAGATTAGCCCTACTCCCATGCAGAATATCTCGGTATACTTGATCGTTATTTTATTCAACCGTCATTACTCAACATGGCTGACCAAAGGTGGTGTTCACCACTCGTTATCGGGCGGTCATCATGAGTAACCGAACAATTGCGCGAACCTGACTTATGCAAAAATACGATATCAAAACCTTCCAGGGAATGATCCTCGCGCTGCAGGATTATTGGGCTCAAAATGGTTGTACCATTGTTCAACCACTGGATATGGAAGTGGGTGCGGGTACCTCTCACCCAATGACCTGTCTGCGAGCACTTGGCCCAGAGCCAATGTCGACCGCTTATGTACAACCTTCACGTCGTCCGACCGATGGCCGCTACGGTGAGAACCCGAACCGTCTTCAGCACTACTACCAATTCCAGGTCGCGCTGAAACCATCGCCAGACAATATCCAAGAGTTGTACCTTGGCTCCCTTGAAGTTCTTGGTATCGACCCACTGGTTCACGACATCCGTTTCGTCGAAGACAACTGGGAAAACCCGACACTGGGCGCCTGGGGTCTGGGCTGGGAAGTGTGGCTCAACGGCATGGAAGTCACTCAGTTCACTTACTTCCAGCAAGTTGGCGGCCTGGAATGCAAACCGGTAACCGGTGAGATCACTTACGGTATTGAACGTCTGGCAATGTACATCCAAGAAGTCGACTCGGTTTACGACCTGGTTTGGAATATCGCCCCAGACGGCAGCGCTGTGACTTACGGTGATATCTTCCACCAAAACGAAGTCGAGCAATCAACCTACAACTTCGAACACGCCGATGTCGATTTCCTGTTCAGCTTCTTCGAGCAGTGTGAAAAAGAGTGTAAAAAGTTGCTTGAGCTTGAAAAGCCACTGCCACTACCTGCTTACGAGCGCATCCTGAAAGCAGGTCACGCATTCAACCTACTGGACGCACGCAAAGCGATCTCAGTGACTGAGCGTCAACGTTACATCCTGCGCATCCGCAATCTGACCAAAGCAGTAGCAGAAGCATACTACGCATCGCGTGAAGCACTGGGCTTCCCAATGTGTAAGAAAGAACAAGCGTAAGGGGTAAAGTCACATGGCAAAAGAATTTCTAATCGAGCTGGGTACCGAAGAGCTACCACCAACGCAACTTCGCACTCTGGCGGAAGCATTCGCAGCAAACTTCGAAGCAGAACTCAAAGACGCGGAGCTTGCGCACGAAGGTGTAAAATGGTTCGCGGCGCCTCGTCGTCTGGCACTAAAAGTAGCGGCATTGGCAGAAAGCCAATCAGACAAAGTGGTTGAAAAACGTGGTCCTGCGGTTTCTGCAGCGTTTGACGCGGAAGGCAACCCAACCAAAGCAGCTCAAGGCTGGGCTCGTGGTTGTGGCATTACGGTTGACCAAGCGGATCGCATGGTAACCGACAAAGGTGAATGGCTACTGTTCAAACAAGAAGTGAAAGGTCAGCCAACGTCTGAGATCATCGTTGAACTGGCAGCAAAAGCACTAGCAAACCTGCCGATCGCAAAACCAATGCGCTGGGGTAACAAGACGACTCAATTTATCCGCCCAGTGAAAACGCTAACCATGCTGATGGGCAGCGATCTCATTGAAGGTGAGATCCTCGGCGTAGCGTCAAGCCGCACCATCCGTGGTCACCGCTTCATGGGTGAGCAAGAGTTCACTATCGATTCTGCTGAGCAATACCCTGCGATCCTAGAAGAGCGCGGGAAAGTGATGGCCGATTACGAAGCGCGTAAAGCCATCATCCTCGCGGACGCACAAAAAGCGGCAGCAGAAGTTGGCGGTATCGCGGATCTAGAAGATGACCTAGTAGAAGAAGTTACGTCTCTGGTTGAATGGCCAGTGGTACTAACCGCGAAGTTCGAAGAAGAGTTCCTAAAAGTGCCTTCTGAAGCCCTGGTTTACACCATGAAAGGTGACCAGAAGTACTTCCCTGTTTATGACGAAAACAAGAAGCTACTACCTAACTTCATCTTCGTATCGAACATCGAATCAAAAGAACCTCGTTACGTAATCGAAGGTAACGAGAAAGTGGTTCGTCCTCGTCTTGCTGATGCTGAATTCTTCTTCAACACTGACCGTAAGCGTCCGCTTATCGACCGTCTGCCTGAACTAGAGCAAGCGATCTTCCAAAAGCAACTGGGTACGATCAAAGACAAAACCGACCGCATCACTGAACTTGCTGGCTACATCGCTGAGCAAATCGATGCTGACGTTGAGAAATCGAAGCGCGCTGGCCTGCTAGCTAAGTGTGACCTAATGACCTCAATGGTATTCGAATTTACCGATACTCAAGGTGTCATGGGTATGCACTACGCGCGCCACGACGGTGAAGCGGAAGAAGTGGCCGTCGCACTGAACGAACAGTACATGCCGCGTTTCGCCGGTGATGAGCTGCCATCCAACGGCGTGTCAACGGCCGTCGCAATGGCAGACAAACTGGACACTATCGTCGGTATCTTCGGTATCGGTCAGGCGCCAAAAGGCAGCGACCCATTTGCCCTGCGCCGCGCATCGCTCGGTGTACTGCGTATCATCGTAGAATACGGCTACCACCTAGATCTTGTTGACCTAGTCGCAAAAGCGAAATCACTGTTTGGTGAGCGTCTAACCAACGACAACGTTGAGCAAGACGTGATTGAATTCATGCTGGGTCGTTTCCGTGCCTGGTATCAGGACGAAGGCTTCAGTGTGGATGTGATTCAGGCGGTCCTGGCGCGTCATCCGACCAAACCCGCAGACTTCGACCAACGCGTGAAAGCGGTTTCTCACTTCCGTGAACTGGAAGCGGCGGAGTCTCTCGCAGCAGCAAACAAACGTGTCGGTAACATTCTGGCGAAATTCGACGGCGAACTGGCCGCAGACATCGACCTGGCACTGCTACAGGAAGACGCAGAGAAAGCACTAGCGGAAAGCGTTGAAGTGATGACAGAAGCACTAGAGCCGGCCTTTGCTACGGGTAACTACCAACAAGCGTTGAGCAAGCTCGCTGACCTGCGTGAGCCGGTGGATGCGTTCTTCGACAACGTTATGGTTATGGCCGATGACGAAGCGCTGAAAAAGAACCGTCTGACCCTGCTGAACAACCTGCGTAACCTGTTCCTAAAAATCGCCGACATTTCGCTATTGCAAAAATAACGTGCTGCAATCGACATGAGTTGTCGACATAAAGGCAACGATGTAAGCCCAACTCCTCGGAGTTGGGCTTTGTTTTATCTGTTGCACGGAATTAGTGCTTTTCGTCGCCCAGCCATTCAGGTATGTTCAAGGATTACTCTGTTCGCCAGCCACGCACTGGCGCTTCTACACTGATCAAAGCAATCACAATGAATTAGGTAAAATCAGCAATGCAATTCTCTAAGTTTGGTGAAAAGTTTAATCGATACTCCGGTATTACGCAGTTAATGGATGACTTAAATGATGGCCTGCGCACACCTGGTGCCATCATGCTCGGCGGAGGCAACCCGGCCGCCATCCCGGCCATGCTCGATTACTTTCACCGAGCCTGTGAGGAAATGCTCGAAAATGGCGATCTGGTGGCCGCGCTGGCGAACTACGACGGCCCGCAGGGAAAGAATGTGCTGGTGAAAGCGCTGGCAGCGTTACTGCGCGACACCTATGGCTGGCACATCAGTGAAAAGAACATCAGCCTGACCAACGGCAGCCAAAGCGGCTTCTTCTACCTGTTTAATCTGCTGGCTGGTAAACAGGCCGATGGCTCACATAAAAAAATTCTGTTGCCACTCGCTCCGGAATACATAGGGTACGGTGATGCCGGTGTGGACGAAAACATCTTCGTCTCCTACCACCCGGAAATCGAACTGCTGGATAACCGCCTGTTTAAATACCATGTCGACTTCGAGCAACTGACCATCGACGACTCCGTGGCGGCGATTTGTGCTTCTCGCCCGACCAACCCGACCGGCAACGTCCTGACAGACGAAGAGATCCGCAAACTGGATCGGTTAGCGCGCGCCAATGACATTCCGCTGATCATCGACAATGCCTACGGCCTGCCGTTCCCTAACATCATTTTTGAAGACGTACAGCCATTTTGGAATGAGAACACCATTCTTTGCATGAGCCTGTCCAAACTCGGCCTGCCTGGCGTGCGCTGCGGGATTGTGATTGCCAGTGAAGCCATCACACAAGCGATGACCAACATGAACGGGATCATCAGCCTGGCTCCGGGGAGCGTCGGTCCGGCTTTGGCCCACCATATGATTGAAAAAGGCGATCTGCTGACACTGAGCACTGAAGTGATCAAGCCCTTTTACCAGCAGAAATCCCAACGCGCGGTAGAACTGCTGCAAGCCGCTATCAGTGATGAACGCTTCCGGATCCATAAACCGGAAGGGGCGATGTTCCTGTGGTTGTGGTTTGATGAGTTGCCCATCACCACCATGGAACTGTATCAACGCCTCAAGGCACGTGGGGTGCTGATTGTACCGGGCGAGTATTTCTTTATCGGCCAGGAAGACGAATGGGCGCATGCGCATCAGTGTCTGCGAATGAACTACGTTCAGGACGACGACAAAATGCAGCTAGGGATCGCGGCCATCGCCGAAGAGGTGGAAAAGGCCTACCGGGAAGGGTGAGAGAAACAACCTTCTCCGCACAAAAAAGAGCGCCTATGGCGCTCTTTCTCACTCTATACACTCACTCTTATGCTCAGCGATTTTCCAGCAGTTGATTACCGATAGTAATTTTGCGTGGCTGCATCGCTTCCGGAATTTCACGCACCAGGTCAATGTGCAGCAAGCCGTTTTCCATCGATGCACCCGTCACTTTGACGTAGTCCGCCAACTGGAACTTACGTTCAAAATCACGCTCTGCAATGCCTTGATAAACGTAATTTTTGCCTTCTTCCGCGTTACGTTCACCCTTCACGATCAACATGTTCTCGTTTTGTGTCAGATCGAGCTGTTGCTCAGAAAAACCCGCCACCGCCATGGTGATACGGTAGTTGTGCTCGTCTTTCTGCTCAATATTGTAAGGAGGGTAACCACCAGAGGAGCTTTTGGCGGTGTTCGCTTCCATCAGGTTGAACAGACGATCGAAGCCAATGGCATTACGGTATAGTGGTGAGAAATCTACATTACGCATAAAATCTATCCTCTTAATTTAAGCAATAGTCTTAGCCCAGATGAACTTCATCCCGATGGCGTGTTGATGCAAACAACTTCGCCGAGCTAAGCATTCCAGATCATTCCACAGGCCTTGGTTTGGCGCGGAGACATGATAAGGAATCGTCAGTCAGGTTGTATGCCAAAACGCAGTCTCCTCCACAGAGCGAGCAGGTGTTGGCGATGTCAGAGGGCTGTGCTTCTAGTCTCTAGCAAGCCAGTCATCCCCTTCACTATTAGATATAAGGGCACAAAAATGGCTTTCAAGGGGAAAAATGAAAATTTTAATCAGCCCGCGGATCGTCACGGGCTGATGGGGTAATCCGCTTACTTGCGAGAAGATTTACGCGCTTTTATTACGCTTTGCTCTGCCGCTTTCTCCTGCTTTAGCTTGCGTTTTTCTTTCAGACTTAACTGGGGTTGTTTCTTCTCTTGCTTACTCATGACTTCACCTCTGTTGACTGACATAACCGACAGCCGCACACCGACAACAACGCGGGTGGGCGTGACGAATGCACAATATCGGTAATCACAAAACGGCGCCGCTGATGGAACAGGATCATGTCGAACTCGTCCTGTAAAACCCGCCCCAATAGCTGGGCACCCAAATGAGAATCCACGGCCAGCTGGCCACTCAGAGGCCGGCTTTTATCGGCGTTGACTAACGTGACTCGATAATGATGACGGCGTTCGATATCCATCAGCCCTACCCGATCACCGACAGCAATGCGGGCACCGTTGTGGCAATCGGCCTGTTGATCATAGCGTTCAAACAGCGCCAACAAGCGCAGCGGAGACTGATAGGTTAAAAAGCGACTGGTGAACCACCAGGTACGCAGTGCCGGGGCGTATGCCGACCATCTACGTGCCAACACGATGACTTCCTTCTCAAGACCTTGTTTTAGCGATAATTGCGATACATAGAGCCGGAAGTGCCTCACTTCCGGCTCAGTCCAGGAACCTCGTCACCATGTGTGTTCTCCGCAAGTTGGTGGGTGTTCTAGCACTATAACCAGAGCCCAAAAGAAAGCAAAAGCGCCGCCTCGAACAAAATGGCAAGAAACCGGTAAAACAGACAGAAAATGGCACGCGGGGATCAGAAAGTGGCAGTAAACTCGGAAAAACCACCAGAGCTGGAATAAAGTGGCGATTTGCACCGTCGACAAAAACAAAAAAGCAGCGATGTATCGCTGCTTTTTTCATACGAGATGTTAACGCGAGTTACACGTCTAGGTTAGCGACACGCAAGGCGTTTTCTTCGATGAAGTTACGACGCGGTTCAACCTGATCGCCCATCAGCGTGGTGAACAGTTGATCGGCGCCCACGGCGTCCTCGATAGTCACCTGCATCATACGACGGGTTTCCGGATCCATGGTGGTTTCCCACAACTGCTCCGGGTTCATCTCACCCAGACCTTTGTAACGCTGACGGCTCAGACCACGCTGCGACTCTTTCATCAGCCAATTAAGGGCTTCCACAAAGCTGCCCACCGGCTGAATACGCTCACCGCGTTTGATGTACGCCCCTTCTTCGATCAGACCATCGAGGCTTTCTGACAACTCGGCCAGTCTGGCGTACTCTTTTGAGTTCAGCAGATCCACACTCAGCATGTAATCGTAAGTCACACCATGAGTACGCACTTTGATTTTCGGAATGCTGACACCCAGCTCCTGATGCTGTTCAATTTCATAGCTGTACTGGCTGGCACCCACTTCTTTGGCATTTAGTTGTTCCACCAGTTGTTGGGTCCAGGCCTCGACCTGTGCCACATCCTGGCATTGATCCGCCGTCAAACGTGGTACGTACAGGAACTCATGCAGCAGCGCATACGGGTACCGGCGACTCATGCGCTCCACCAGCTTGATGCCGGCGTTGTATTGCTGAACCAGTTTCTCCAGTGCCGCACCAGCCATGGCTGGTGCATCCGCATTGACGTGCAGCGCCGCGTTGTCTAACGCCAGCGACACCTGATACTGATTCATCGCTTCTTCATCTTTGATGTACTGCTCTTGTTTGCCTTTCTTCACTTTGTAAAGTGGTGGCTGAGCGATGTACACGTAGCCGCGCTCAATAAGCTCTGGCATTTGACGGTAGAAGAAGGTCAGCAGCAGCGTACGGATGTGCGAACCATCAACGTCCGCATCGGTCATGATGATGATGTTGTGGTAACGCAGTTTATCCGGGTTGTACTCGTCTCGACCGATGCCACAGCCCAGTGCCGTGATCAGTGTGGCCACTTCCTGTGAAGAGAGCATCTTGTCGAAACGCGCTTTTTCGACGTTGAGGATCTTACCTTTCAGCGGCAAAATCGCCTGGTTCTTACGGTTACGACCCTGCTTAGCACTCCCGCCCGCAGAGTCCCCCTCCACAATGTACAGTTCAGACAGTGCCGGGTCTTTTTCCTGACAGTCAGCCAGTTTACCCGGCAGACCTGCCAGATCCAGCGCACCTTTACGGCGTGTCATTTCACGCGCTTTACGCGCCGCTTCACGAGCACGCGCCGCGTCGATGATTTTTGAACACACCATCTTGGCTTCGTTCGGGTTCTCGACCAAAAATTCTGACAGCTTCTCACCCATGGCCGACTCAACCGCCGACTTCACTTCAGACGACACCAGCTTGTCTTTGGTTTGGCTGGAGAATTTTGGATCCGGCACTTTCACCGAAACCACCGCCGTCAGACCTTCACGCGCATCGTCACCCGACGTCGCGGTTTTCGCTTTCTTCGAGAAACCTTCTTTGTCCATGAAGGTATTCAGCGTCCGGGTCAATGCCGCGCGGAAACCCGCCAGGTGAGTCCCCCCGTCACGCTGTGGAATGTTGTTGGTGAAACAGAAGATATTCTCCTGGAAACCATCGTTCCACTGCATCGCCACTTCCACCGCAATGCCGTCTTCGCGTTCAAAGTTGAAGTGGAAAATTTTGTCGATGATCGGCGTTTTGTTGGTATTCAGGTGATCAACAAAGGCCTGAATGCCGCCTTCGTACATGAAGTGATCGTGTTTATCCGCTTCGCGCTCATCAATCAGCTTGATCGATACGCCCGAGTTCAAAAACGACAGTTCACGCAGACGCTTCGCCAGGATGTCATAATGGAATTCGGTATTCGAGAAGGTTTCCGCACTTGGCCAGAAACGAATTTGTGTGCCGGTTTTGTCAGTATCACCGACCACTGCTAGAGGTGCTTCAGGTTCACCATGACGGTAAGTTTGCGTATGGATATGACCGCCACGATGAATGGTCAGGACCACTTTTTCAGACAAAGCGTTCACGACCGACACCCCCACACCGTGCAAGCCACCAGAGACTTTGTACGAGTTGTCATCGAACTTGCCGCCCGCGTGCAGGACCGTCATGATCACTTCAGCGGCAGACACTTTCTCTTCCGGGTGCATTTCGGTTGGAATACCACGGCCATCGTCGCTCACGGAAACCGAGTTGTCCTCATGAATTGTCACAACGATGTCTTTACAGTGACCCGCCAACGCTTCATCAATTGAGTTATCGACTACCTCGAACACCATGTGGTGCAAACCGGTGCCATCATCAGTGTCGCCGATGTACATACCCGGACGCTTACGCACCGCGTCCAGACCCTTCAGTACCTTAATACTCGATGAATCGTAATTTTCAGACATGAGTTACTCTCTCACTATTTATCCTTGCTCGATCACACCATGTTCCACATAGAACAATCGGCCAGAATCATCGCGCATGTCGGCAATCTGGCTGTCGGTAATCGAGCTTACAAAAACTTGAGCCCCCGTCGCTTTAAGGCAATCTGCCAGTCGTTTGCGACGTTGGCTGTCTAATTCAGAAGCAAAGTCATCGATCAAATAGATGCATTGCTTACCGGTCTTGTCGGTCAGATGCTGGCCTTGCGCCACACGCAGTGCGCAGACCATCAGTTTCAGTTGACCTCGTGACAGAACATCCTCCACCGGGGTTCCGTTCACTTTAATGCGCAGATCCGCTTTGTTCGGGCCGCTAAAGGTGTAACCCAGCGCTTGATCGCGTTCGAAGTTTTTCTCGAGAATCTCTTGGTAGGGCGTCTCTTTGTCCCACCCACGATAATACTTCAATTGAATATCAAATTCTGGCAAAAATGTCTGGCAAATCGACTCGGCGACCCCTTTCATTTGCTCGACATATTCCGCCCGCCAGGCACTGATCTGCTCGGCCAGCACGGCCATCTGCTGATCCCAGTAACTGAGCTCGCGATATCGGGTGGCCGTTTTCAGCAGTGCATTGCGCTGCTTATTGAGGCGCTTAAACCGCCCCCAGGCATCGTAAAACGCCGCTTCGGTATGAAACACGCCCCAATCGATGAACGCCCGCCGGTGTTTCGGCCCGTCCGTCAGCAAATCAAACCCTTCAGGGTGAATCAGCTGCAAGGGCAAAACCTGAGCTAATTGTGCCAGTTTTTGACCGGTTTGACCGCCTATTTTAACCTCTGTCGAGCCATCACGCTGCTTATTAATGCCAATTGGTAGCTCAAATTGGTCCGAGTTCAAAAAACGACCGTGGACAAACAGTTCATCACACTGGTTTTGGATCACCCGGCCGGTCAGCGAGCTTTTGAAAGAGCGACCGTGACCGAGCAGATACACCGCTTCCAGCACGCTGGTTTTGCCGCTGCCGTTGGGGCCGATAAGAAAATTAAAGCCTGGCGACAGTGCGATGTCGCAGGCTTTAATATTGCGAAATTGCTGAATGATTAAACGGGAAAGAGGCATTCAGTTGGTCTGAGTCACAACGCTTACAGACGGATCGGCATCACCACATACATGGCGCTGTCGTCATCACGGTTTTCAATCAACGCACTGGCGTTTGCGTCCGACATGGACACACGCACCGCCTCACAACGCAAGGTATTGAGCACATCCAGCACATAGCTGACGTTGAAACCAATTTCGATCGCCTCACCGTCAAATGTGACATCCAGCATCTCTTCGGCTTCTTCCTGCTCTGGGTTATTGGCGGTAATGCGCATTTCGCTGTCCGCCAGATTGACCCGCACACCGCGAAACTTTTCGTTCGACAGGATCGCCGCCCGCGAGAACGCCTGACGCAGCTCATCACAGCCCGCTTCCAGTGTTTTGGTAGTATTTTGTGGCAATACGCGGCGATAATCGGGGAAACGGCCGTCAACGAGCTTAGAGGTGAAGACAAAGTTATTCACTTCCGCGCGTACATTGGAACTGCCGATCTGCAACACCACAGGTTGCTCTGGAGCATCCAGCAGCTTCACCAGTTCCTGCACGCCTTTACGCGGCACAATGATCTGCTGCTGGGCAAATTCAGCGCCCAGTTGGGTCTGCGCCACCGCCATCCGGTGACCGTCAGTCGCCACACTGCGCAGGGTGGTGCCTTCAATCTCAAACAGCATACCGTTGAGGTAGTAACGCACATCCTGGTTAGCCATCGAAAACTGGGTTTTCTCAATCAAACCACGCAGGTCAGCCTGAGTGACGGAAATTTCCACCTCACTCTGCCAGTCTTCAATGTTCGGAAAATCGCTTGCTGGCAATGTGGCCAGAGAGAAACGGCTGCGTCCTGAGCGCACCTGAACGCGATCGCCTTCAAGCAGTACCGTGATCACCGATTCATCCGGCAGGCCACGGCAAATATCGAGGAATTTACGTGACGGCACCGTAATGCTGCCCGCCTCACACTCGCCTTCCAGGCTGACCCGGCTGATCAGTTCCACTTCCAGATCGGTGGCGGTCATCGACAGGACATTGTCGTCGACTTTCAGCAGCAGGTTACCGAGGATCGGCAAAGTCGGCCGGCCCCCCAAAGCGCCAGAGACTTGTTGCAGGGGTTTCAGCAGGTGACTACGTTGAATAGTAAATTTCATAGCTAGCTCTTAACGGTGTATGGCATGTGCCGGTTTTTATTATCAGCGATAAGAATAGTGCGATCTCGCCCGATTACGAAGACAGCGTTCGGATCAGGTTCGAATAATCTTCTTTGATGTCGTGGCTCTCTTCACGCAACTGCTCAATCTTACGGCAGGCGTGTAGCACCGTCGTGTGGTCACGGCCGCCAAACGCATCGCCGATTTCCGGCAGACTGTGGTTGGTGAGCTCTTTGGCCAGCGCCATCGCCAGCTGACGCGGGCGGGCAACCGAGCGAGAACGACGCTTCGACAGCAGATCGGCGACTTTAATCTTGTAGTACTCTGCGACCGTCTTCTGAATGTTGTCGATCGTCACCAGCTTTTCCTGCAGCGCCAGCAAATCCCGCAGCGCTTCTCGCACGAAATCAATGGTGATCGGACGGCCGGTAAAGTTGGCGTTAGCGATCACTCGGTTCAGCGCCCCTTCCAGCTCACGCACGTTCGAGCGCAGACGTTTGGCGATGAAAAACGCCACTTCATCGGCCAGATGAATCTGGTGATCTTCGGCTTTTTTCATCAGGATCGCGACGCGAGTTTCCAGCTCTGGCGGCTCAATCGCCACCGTCAGCCCCCAGCCAAAGCGGGATTTCAGGCGATCTTCCACCCCGTTGATCTCTTTCGGATAACGGTCTGAGGTGAGAATGATCTGTTGATTGCCTTCCAGCAGCGCGTTGAAGGTATGGAAAAACTCTTCCTGAGAGCGCTCTTTATTGGCGAAAAACTGAATGTCATCGATCAGCAGCGCATCCACACTGCGGTAGTAACGTTTGAACTCTTCAATCGCGTTATTTTGCAGGGCTTTGACCATGTCCTGCACAAAACGCTCCGAGTGCATGTACACCACTTTGGCGTTCGGATTGTTATCGACGATGGCGTTGCCGACGGCATGCAGCAAGTGGGTTTTACCCAGACCGGTCCCGCCATAGAGGAACAACGGGTTGTACGCTGCACCCGGGTTGTCTGAAACCTGACGGGCCGCGGCCAGACCAAGCTGGTTTGATTTACCTTCCACAAAGTTGTTGAACTTGTGTTTCGGGTTCATGTTGGAACGGTAAGTGATTTCCGGCGCGCTGGCCGCATCGTCGTCCCAGGTTTTGTGGATCGGCTTGCGTGCCTGCAACTGGGCCGGCGCAGACGACTCTGCTGCCACATCGGCGGGCGTGCGGATCGGGGCCGGTTTGGGCGCAACCACCCGGCGGCTGCCAACTTCAAAGCGCAGGCTCGGAATGTCGCTGCCACAGTATTCCTGCAGCAGACGATTAATGTTGTTCAGGTACTTATCCCGAACCCAGTCGAGCACGAACCGGTTCGGAGCGAACAAAGTGAGAGTATTGTCATTGAGCTCTGCTTGTAACGGTCGAACCCACATACTGAATTCTGTAGCTGGTAGCTCTTCTTGAAGCTGTTGCATGCACTGCAACCATAGCGAAGATGACACGATGCCCCCACTCGAAACTTAGATGATCGGAAAAGACGACAATGTTACCTGTTGATAACCAAGATCGCCAGCGATTGATCGACGATCCAGTGAATAAGATCGTACTTATACACAATTATTTACCGCAATTTGGCCGGATCCACACAAACCGTCCCAAAATTACTCACATTTTGATCCACATTTGGCTTTTTTTTCACGGGATCCGGTGATCTTCAATCTGGTGATAACTCTGTGAATCTTTTTCTCCACACCCTGAGCGATCTGGATCATTTTGTGCCTTTGAGCACTGGCTCACATCGGCCTGGCACGAAAATCGCCCAGGATAGACTAGGCTGTGTATAACCTGACCATAACCTTCAACTTATTACACACTGCTCTAGTTTATTGCACTTGGTTATTTATCTAACTAAGCAAAGTAACAGTAGTATTTCCCTCTACAAATATATGGAGTTGTATTATGAAAACCTGGATTAAAGCTGCCGTTGCAGCCGTCGCTCTGTCTGCAGCCACTGTGCAGGCCGCAACCGAAATCAAAGTGGGCATGTCTGGCCGCTACTTCCCGTTCACGTTCGTCAAGCAGGATAAACTGCAGGGCTTTGAAGTGGACGTGTGGGACGAAATCGGTAAACGCAACGACTATAAAGTAGAATACGTCACCGCAAACTTCTCGGGTTTGTTCGGATTACTTGAAACCGGCCGCATCGACACCATTTCAAACCAAATCACTATCACTGATGAGCGCAAGGCCAAGTATCTGTTTGCGGATCCGTACGTCATCGACGGTGCGCAAATCACCGTCCGTAAAGGCAACGACACCATCAAGGGTGTGGATGACCTGGCCGGTAAAACCGTGGCCGTGAATCTGGGTTCGAACTTCGAACAACTGCTGCGCAGCTACGACAAAGACGGTAAAATCAACGTGAAAACGTACGATACCGGTATCGAACACGACGTCGCACTCGGCCGTGCTGATGCCTTCGTGATGGATCGCTTGTCGGCGCTGGAACTGATCAAAAAAACCGGTCTGCCGCTGCAACTGGCGGGTCAACCGTTTGAGACCATCGAGAACGCCTGGCCATTCCTGAACAACGAAAAAGGCCGTCAATTGCAGTCTGAAGTCAATCAGGCTCTGAAATCGATGCGTGAAGATGGTACGCTTGCGCAGATCTCTGAAAAATGGTTCGGTGCCGACATTACCAAATAACCGTCGCACCAGAACAAATCAACTGTATTTTCGAGGGTGGAATGGTCAATTCCACCCTTTCTTTTCTGATGTAAGGTAACTTATGGGTTTTGACTTTAACTACATGCTGGAGTTAATGCCGATACTGCTCAAGTATCTCGGCACCACCATGGAAATGGCGATCTGGGGATTGCTGTTTTCGCTGATTCTGTCCGTTGTGCTGGCCAACATTCGTGTGTTTCGTCTGCCGGTGCTGGATCAGCTCAGCCAGCTTTACATCAGTTTCTTCCGCGGCACGCCGTTGTTGGTTCAGCTGTTCCTGCTTTATTATGGCTTGCCACAAATCTTTCCGGTGATGGTCGGACTGGATGCCTTCTCAGCGGCGGTGATCGGCCTGACGCTCCATTTTGCCGCTTACATGGCAGAAAGCATACGCGCCGCGATCATCGGCATTGACCGCAGCCAGATGGAAGCCAGTTTGTCGGTCGGTATGACCACACCACAAGCGATGCGCCGAATCATCCTGCCACAGGCAACCCGCGTGGCGCTGCCGTCGCTGATGAATTACTTCATCGACATGATCAAATCCACCTCGCTGGCTTTCACTCTCGGCGTGGCAGAAATCATGGCCAAAGCGCAAATGGAAGCCTCATCCAGTTTTCGTTTCTTTGAAGCGTTCCTGGCGGTCGCACTGATTTACTGGGGCGTGGTTTTGGTTCTGACCCGCGTCCAGATCTGGGCGGAAACCAAACTGAATAGGGCATACGTACGATGATCAAACTGACCAATATCCATAAACGCTTTGGCGACAGCGAAGTACTGAAAGGCATCGATCTTGACATCCAGCAAGGCGAGATCATCGTGATTATCGGCTCAAGCGGCACCGGCAAATCGACGCTGCTGCGCTGCGTGAACTTTCTCGAGCAAGCCGATGAGGGCCAGATCACCATTGATGATGTCAGCGTCAATGCTCGCCAGCACAGCAAATCGGATGTTCTGGCGCTGCGACGCAAAACTGGCTTCGTGTTCCAGAATTACGCACTGTTTGCTCACCTGACTGCGCGCCAGAACATTGCCGAGGGCCTGATCACCGTGCGCGGCTGGAAAAAAGACCAGGCACTGACCCGGGCGCAACAAATCCTCGATGACATCGGTCTGGGAGACAAGGGTGATCAATATCCGGCTTCCCTGTCGGGCGGTCAGCAACAACGGGTCGGCATTGGCCGGGCGATGGCGTTGCAACCGGAATTGCTGCTGTTTGATGAACCCACCTCGGCTCTCGATCCGGAATGGGTCGGCGAAGTCCTCGCGCTGATGAAGCGCCTGGCTACGCAGCACCAGACCATGCTGGTGGTGACGCACGAAATGCAGTTTGCCCGTGAAGTGGCTGATCGGGTGATCTTTATGGCCGAGGGGAAGATAGTGGAACAGGGATCTCCACAGGATATCTTCAACAATCCACAGGATCCTCGCCTGCAGAAGTTTCTGCGTCAGGTTGGCGCCGAATAAAGATCGGCCAAAAGATCCCAAGATCCTTGAGATTTTAATCACACTCCGTATAATCGCCCGGCCGGGATTCATACTGCCGCAGTGATTGACAGCTAAGGTGAGTGTGATTACAATTCCGCCTCTTTGTTGAGAGGCGTCGGTGCTTCTCTTTTCTATAGTAAAGAGAGCAATACAACCCACGCCGGGTTAACATTGACCTAAAACTACTGATCAGTAAAGGTAATTATCATGAAACGCACTTTTCAACCTACAGTTCTAAAGCGCAAGCGTACTCACGGCTTCCGTGCTCGCATGGCAACTAAGAACGGTCGTAAAGTAATCAACGCACGTCGTGCAAAAGGCCGTAAGCGCCTGTCAAAATAATCACTAGCTTATTTTGAATACGTACGCGTTCAATCGGGAGTTACGTCTGCTAACTCCCGAGCATTATCAAAATGTCTTCCAGCAAGCGCATCGTGCTGGTTCACCTCATTTCACCATCATTGCTCGCAATAATAACCTTTCTCATCCTCGTTTAGGCTTAGCCGTTCCCAAAAAGCAAATCAAAACTGCCGTTGGCCGTAACCGGTTCAAGCGTCTGGCCAGAGAAAGCTTTCGTAACAAACAACATCAGCTTCCGAACAAAGATTTTGTTGTGATTGCTAAAAAAAGCGCCCAAGATTTAAGCAATGATGAATTGTTCCAATTGTTTGATAAGTTATGGCATCGCCTGTCTCGCCCTTCGCGTGGCTAGGGATCGGACTTGTCCGTCTTTACCAGGGGCTCATTAGTCCGCTCCTGGGGCCAAGGTGTCGATTCACCCCCACCTGCTCAACTTACGCCATAGAAGCCCTGAAAGCTCACGGTTTTGTAAAAGGGTGTTGGTTATCAAGCAAACGTCTATTAAAATGCCACCCTTTGAACGAAGGGGGGTTCGACCCCGTTCCACCCGTCCAGAAACATGACAGAGATAAATAACGATGGATTCTCAACGTAATATCCTGTTAATCGCACTGGCGTTGGTCTCTTTTCTACTTTTCCAGCAGTGGCAAGTAGCAAAGAATCCGGCTCCTCAAGCGGTTGAGCAGGCACAATCAAGCAGTACCTTACCTGCCCCGTCAACCGGTGATGAGTTTGACCCAGCACCATCGGCCCAGCAGGCATCAGCGAAGACGATTACCGTGACGACTGACGTATTGACTCTGTCAATCGACACTCAGGGTGGCGATGTGGTCAACGCGGATCTGAACCAATACTCTGCCGAGCTGGACTCCAAAGACCCGTTCGTGCTGCTGAAAAACACTCAGGGACATCAGTTTATCGCGCAAAGCGGTCTGGTGGGTCCACAGGGGGTTGATCTGAGCAGCAGCAATCGTCCCAACTACAGCGTTGACGCAGACAGCTTCACCCTGCAAGACGGTCAGGACGAACTGCGTATCCCGATGACATACACCGCGAACGGCATCACGTACACCAAAACGTTCACGCTGACGCGTGGCAGTTACGCGATCAATGTCGATTACGACGTCGTGAACAACTCAGGCAACAACGCCACCGTTGGCATGTACGCGCATCTGCGTCAGAACCTGCTGGATTCTGGTGGCAGCATCACGATGCCAACCTACCGTGGTGGTGCGTATTCCACCGAAGATACCCGCTACAAAAAATACAGCTTTGACGACATGCAGGATCGCAACCTGCAGATCAACCTGACTGACGGTCAGGGCTGGGCGGCCATGATTCAGCACTACTTTGCTGCCGCGTGGATCCCACGCAACGAACCTGGCACCAACCTGTACACCCGCGTGATCGGTAATCTGGGCGACATCGGCGTTCGCATGCCGAACAAAACCATCGCCAACGGCGACAGCGCCCACTTCGAAGCTACTCTGTGGGCTGGTCCGAAACTTCAGGACCAAATGGCCGCTACAGCGGACAACCTGGATCTGGTGGTAGACTACGGCTGGCTGTGGTTCATCGCGAAACCACTGCACATGCTGCTGTCGTTCATCCAGGGCTTTGTTAGCAACTGGGGTGTGGCGATCATCTGTCTGACCTTTATCGTCCGTGGTGCGATGTACCCGCTGACCAAAGCGCAGTACACTTCCATGGCGAAAATGCGCATGCTGCAACCTAAACTGCAGGCCATGCGTGAGCGCATCGGTGATGATCGTCAGCGCATGAGTCAGGAAATGATGGAGCTGTACAAGAAAGAGAAAGTGAACCCGCTGGGTGGCTGTCTGCCGATTGTGCTGCAAATGCCTATCTTCATCGCCCTGTACTGGTCACTGATGGAGTCGGTTGAACTGCGCCACTCACCATTCTTCGGTTGGATTCACGACCTGTCTGCACAGGACCCGTACTACATTCTGCCGCTGCTGATGGGTGCGTCGATGTTCATGATCCAGAAAATGAGCCCGACTACAGTCACGGATCCGATGCAACAGAAGATCATGATGTTCATGCCGGTCATGTTCACCTTCTTCTTCCTGTTCTTCCCGTCAGGCCTGGTTCTGTACTGGTTGGTATCGAACGTGGTCACTCTGATCCAGCAAACGCTGATTTACAAAGCACTGGAGAAGAAAGGCTTGCACTCCAAGTAAGCCCGACACACACCGACAAAGGCGACCAAAGGGTCGCCTTTTTGTTTGCTGCTGATTACAATTCAGCTAACTGAATTTTTCGATCGCCCCCGGCGGTCCCAGCTCGAAAGGCTACAATATGACAACAGACACCATAGTCGCTCAGGCAACCGCGCCCGGTCGTGGCGGTGTCGGCATTATCCGTGTGTCCGGCCCTAAGGCGGCACTGGTCGCCGAAACCGTGACAGGCCGTACTCTGAAGCCACGTTATGCCGAATACCTGCCCTTCACCGCCAGTGACGGCAGCCAGTTAGACCAGGGCATTGCCCTGTTCTTTCCTAATCCCCATTCGTTCACCGGTGAAGATGTGCTGGAGCTGCAGGGCCACGGTGGCCCGGTGGTCATGGACATGCTGATCAAACGCATTCTCGACATCGACGGCGTCCGTCCGGCCCGGCCAGGGGAGTTCTCCGAGCGGGCATTCCTGAACGACAAAATGGACCTGACGCAGGCGGAAGCCATTGCCGATCTGATTGACGCCAGCTCGGAAGAAGCCGCCAAGTCCGCGCTGCAATCCCTGCAGGGTCAGTTCTCACGCCGCATCCACACGCTGGTGGAATCGCTGATCCACTTGCGCATCTACGTCGAAGCCGCGATTGATTTTCCCGAAGAGGAGATCGACTTTCTCGCCGACGGCAAAGTGGCCGCCGATTTACAGACCATTATAGATAACCTTGCCGAGGTACGCCGCGAAGCCAACCAGGGTGCGATCATGCGTGAAGGGATGAAAGTGGTCATCGCCGGCCGGCCAAACGCAGGCAAATCCAGCCTGCTCAACGCCTTGTCCGGCAAAGAGTCTGCGATTGTCACCGACATTGCCGGCACCACGCGTGACGTATTGCGTGAGCACATCCACATCGACGGCATGCCTTTGCACATCATCGACACCGCCGGCCTGCGTGATGCGTCTGATGAAGTGGAAAAAATCGGCATCGAGCGCGCCTGGGATGAAATAGCTCAGGCGGATCGGGTATTGTTTATGGTGGACGGCACCACCACCGACGCCACGGACCCGAAAGCGATCTGGCCCGACTTTGTTGATCGTCTGCCCGACAGCATCGGAATGACCGTGATCCGCAATAAAGCCGATCAAACCGATGAAGAGCTGGGGATCTGCCACGTCAATCATCCGACCCTGATCCGCTTGTCGGCCAAAACCGGCGCCGGTGTCGACGCACTGCGTGCCCACCTCAAAGCGTGCATGGGCTTTGCCGGCAACAGCGAGGGAGGCTTTATGGCCCGTCGTCGTCATTTAGACGCTCTGGAGCGTGCCGCCCAGCATCTTGACATCGGTCAGCAGCAACTGGAAGGTTACATGGCCGGGGAAATTCTTGCCGAAGAGCTGCGCATCGCCCAGCAGCACCTCAACGAGATCACCGGAGAGTTCAGCTCGGATGATCTGTTAGGGCGTATCTTCTCATCATTTTGTATCGGCAAATAACACGTCAGGCGTGGCACGGGGCGGCCACGCTGCTCATAAGGGAGTATTTATGATCCACATCATTACCGGAAGCACCTTAGGCGGTGCCGAGTACGTCGGTGATCACCTCAGCGATCTGCTGACAGAAAAAGGCCTGACCACCAAGATCCACAACCAGCCGGATCTGGCAGAGATCCCTAATCGTGGCACCTGGCTGGTGATCACTTCCACCCACGGTGCCGGCGAGTACCCGGATAACATCCAGCCATTCATTCAGGCGCTGCAAGACACCCCACCTAAAATGAGTGACGTGCAATACGCAGTGATCGCCATCGGCGATTCCAGTTACGACACTTTCTGTGCCGCAGGGAAGCACGCGTATGATCTGTTGCTGGACATCGGTGCCACGCCACTGACAGACTGCGTCACTATTGACGTGTTAAGCCACACCGTACCGGAAGATGCCGCCGAGGCCTGGTTGAACGATCACCTCGAATTATTCTGATTGAGAACGGACAATCGGCGGCCTTCGGGCCGCTTTTTTTTGTCCCCGAAAACATCCACAAGCCAAACGGGATGATTCGTTTGCTGATTATTTGACCATTTGAGCTGTGGATAACCTATCAAGTTTCCAGTGATCAAACTATAGTTATCCCAATAACAACTTTAGGTCATGCGATCCCCTGTGTATAACAACCGATTTTGATCCCAGCTAATCCTCGATCAGATCAAATGAAGATCACAGCAAATGATCGTCTCAAGATCCATGATCTTGTTGATCATTTTTTAGTTATCCACAGAAAACGGTTCCACTAATAGTAGATCCAATAAAAGATCTCTATATAGATCTTATATATATTTATTCTTTCCCTGAACGAGGAAAAAAGCGAAAAGCGATTTTATCGATCCCGGAAAGAGGGTAAAATACGGCTCTTTTTCTCTGTCCATCATTTTGTTTGAATACCTGAGGTCGGTTCATGCTTTATCACGAAAATTTTGACGTCATTGTTGTCGGTGGCGGTCATGCAGGAACGGAAGCCGCACTCGCATCAGCTCGCACAGGTCAACGCACTCTGCTGTTGACCCACAATATTGATACATTAGGTCAGATGTCCTGTAACCCAGCGATTGGTGGGATTGGTAAAGGTCATCTGGTCAAAGAAGTCGATGCCATGGGCGGTTTGATGGCCGAGGCCATTGACCATGCGGGTATTCAATTCCGTACACTGAACGCATCAAAAGGTCCGGCGGTTCGAGCTACCCGAGCGCAAGCTGACCGGGCACTGTACAAAGCGTACGTACGCCAGACGCTGGAAAACACCCCTAATCTGACGTTGTTCCAACAGTCGGTGGATGATCTGATCGTCGAAAATCATCAGGCGGTGGGTGTGATCACTCAGATGGGGCTAAAATTCCGTGCCAAAGCCGTGGTCTTGACGGTCGGGACTTTCCTGGGCGGAAAGATCCACATCGGAATGGAGAGTTCATCCGGGGGACGCGCGGGCGATCCTCCGTCGATCGCACTGGCGGATCGTCTGCGTGAACTGCCGTTTCGGGTCGATCGTCTTAAAACCGGCACACCGCCGCGCATTGATGCGCGCAGCGTCGATTTCTCGGTACTGGAAGCGCAACATGGTGACAACCCGACACCGGTGTTTTCGTTCATGGGCCAGCGGGATCAACACCCGCACCAGATCCCGTGTTTTATTACTCACACCAACGAGCAGACGCACGATGTGATCCGCGCCAACTTGGATCGCAGCCCGATGTACGCTGGGGTGATCGAAGGGATCGGGCCACGTTACTGCCCGTCGATCGAAGATAAGGTGATGCGTTTTGCCGACAAAAACAGCCACCAGATCTTCATTGAACCGGAAGGCCTGACGACGCACGAATTATACCCGAACGGCATCTCAACCAGTCTGCCGTTTGACGTTCAGGTGCAAATTGTGCGCTCGATGAAAGGTTTTGAAAACGCGCACATTGTGCGTCCGGGCTACGCGATTGAATACGACTTCTTCGATCCCCGCGATCTGAAGCAGACGTTTGAAACCAAATTTATTCAAGGTTTGTTCTTTGCCGGTCAGATCAATGGCACCACAGGATACGAAGAAGCGGCCGCTCAGGGCCTGATGGCCGGTCTTAATGCCAGCCTGTACAGTCAGGACAAAGACGGCTGGAGTCCGCGCCGTGATGAAGCGTACGTAGGGGTTCTGATTGACGATTTGTCCACCATGGGCACCAAAGAACCGTACCGGATGTTCACTTCCCGTGCGGAATACCGCCTGTTGCTACGTGAAGACAACGCCGATCTGCGTCTGACCGCGAAAGCGCATGAATTGGAGCTGATCAGCGAAGCGCGTTGGGCACGCTTTAACCAGAAAATTGACAACATGGACCGCGAGCGCCAGCGTCTCAAAGAGACCTGGATGAACCCCAATTCTGCTGGCGTAGCATCACTTAACCAGTTGCTGAAAACGCCAATGGTGCGTGAAGCCAGCGGTGAGGATCTGTTGCGTCGTCCGGAAATGACCTACGATCAACTGACTCAACTGGACGCGTTTGCCCCGGCGTTAGCGGATCGTCAGGCGGCCGAACAGGTCGAAATTCAGGTGAAATACGAAGGTTACATCAAGCGTCAGCAGGATGAGATCGAAAAATCACTGCGTCATGAACACACCAAATTGCCGCTGGATCTCGATTACTCCGCGGTCAAAGGGTTATCTAACGAAGTGGTGGCCAAACTGAGTGAGGCTAAACCAGAAAGCATTGGCATTGCATCGCGCATCTCTGGCATCACGCCGGCTGCGATTTCTATCTTGCTGGTGCATCTGAAAAAGCACGGCATGCTGAAAAAAGGCGAGGACGTCGCATGAGCGCACTACGCAGCACACTTGATGCGCTGATCGCGCAAACCGACTTGTTGGTGTCTGAGCGTCAGCGTGAGCAACTGGTAGGGTATGTGACCCTGCTCGACAAGTGGAACAAGGCCTACAATCTGACTTCGGTGCGTGATCCGCAGGAGATGATGGTTAAACACATTCTGGATAGCATCGTTGTCAGCCCGGCGCTGGATGGCGAGCGCTTTATCGATGTTGGAACTGGCCCGGGGCTGCCGGGCATTCCGCTGGCGGTGATGAATCCGGACAAACAATTCGTGCTGCTCGACAGTCTTGGTAAGCGCATTCGTTTCATCAAGCAAGTGTTGCACGAGCTCAGCATCAGCAACGTCACGCCAGTGCAGAGCCGGGTGGAAGAGTATCAGCCTGACGTGCTGTTTGACGGGGTACTCAGCCGCGCGTTTGCCTCCATTACCGACATGGTGGAATGGTGTCACCATCTGCCCAAAACGTCGGGTGGCGTGTTTCTCGCGCTCAAAGGTCAACTCCCGCAGGATGAGATCGACCAGTTGCCGGAGTGGTGTTCTGTGATCGGTATCAAAGCTTTGACAGTTCCTGAATTGGAAGGTGAGCGTCATCTTGTAATCTTATCGCGCAAGGGATAACAGCGAGGCATAACGTGGGAAAAATCGTAGCGATCGCCAACCAGAAAGGTGGTGTTGGTAAAACAACAACGTGTATTAACTTAGCGGCGTCCATGGCGGCCACTAAGCGTAAGGTGCTGGTGATAGATCTCGACCCTCAGGGGAACGCCACTATGGCCAGCGGCATCGACAAATATCAGGTCGAGGCCACCGCCTACGATCTGCTGGTCGAAGAGCTGCCGTTTGAGCAGGTGGTGTGCCAGAAAACCACAGGCTATTACGACCTGATCGCCGCCAACGGTGACGTCACCGCGGCCGAGATCAAACTGATGGAAGTGTTTGCCCGCGAGATCCGGCTGAAAAACGCGCTCGCGTCAGTTCGCGATAACTATGATTTCATCTTTATCGATTGTCCGCCGGCACTTAACCTTCTTACAATCAACGCGATGGCAGCGGCTGACTCTGTGTTGGTGCCGATGCAGTGTGAGTATTTTGCGCTGGAAGGGCTGACCGCATTGATGGATACGATCAGCAAGCTGGCTGCCGTTGTGAATGAAAATCTGAAGATTGAAGGGTTGCTGCGTACCATGTACGACCCGCGTAACCGCCTTTCCAATGAAGTGTCTGATCAGCTGAAAAAGCATTTCGGTAACAAAGTCTACCGAACCGTTATTCCTCGTAATGTTCGTCTGGCCGAAGCGCCGAGTCACGGCAAACCTGCCATGTATTACGATAAGTATTCGGCTGGCGCGAAAGCGTATCTGGCACTGGCCGGCGAAATGCTGCGTCGCGACGAAGTACCCGCATAATTCAACCAATAGGAATTCTTCTGCATGTCTAAACGTGGTTTAGGAAAAGGGCTGGATGCGCTCTTAGCCACCAGCTCATTTGCCCGTGAGAAACAACACATTGCCACCCAGAGCCAGGCGTTGTCCTCCGATGGCGAACTGCGGGATCTGGCGATCACCAGCCTGCAGCCAGGGGTGTATCAACCGCGTAAAGACATGGCACCGGAAGCGCTGGAAGAGCTGGCGGCTTCGATTCAGTCGCAAGGCATCATTCAGCCGATCGTGGTGCGTCAGGTCGCGGACGACAAATTTGAAATTATCGCCGGCGAGCGTCGCTGGCGTGCGGCCCGTCAGGCGGGTTTACGTCAGGTGCCGTGTTTGGTGAAGAACGTCCAGGATCGGGCGGCGATTGCCATGGCGTTGATTGAAAACATTCAGCGTGAAAACCTCAATGTGATCGAGGAGGCGCAGGCACTTGAGCGTCTGCAGGACGAATTTACTCTGACCCATCAACAGGTCGCCGATGTGATCGGTAAATCCCGCACCACGGTCAGCAATCTGCTGCGCCTGAACCAGCTGGATGATCAGGTCAAGCAACTGGTGGCGGAGAAACTGCTCGAAATGGGTCATGCTCGCGCCCTGCTGGCGCTGGAAGGCGAGCAACAATGTGAGATTGCACAGCAGGTTGCCAAAAAGCAACTGACAGTACGTCAGACGGAAAAGTTAGTCAAAAAGTGTCTGGCACCCCAAGCTGACACAAAAAACGTGCCAGAAGACGCTGACGCACAACAAATGTCACATAAACTGAGCGAAATTCTCGATGCTAAAGTGTCGATTGTGCGCTCGAAGGACGGTAAGGCTAAAATGACGATTAGTCTTGATGAGCCTCACAAATTAGAGCAGTTAATTGCCAAGCTCGAGAGCTAAATGAGATAATTGATTTAAATCAATTGTGCAAAAAATGATTTCTTGAACGAAAGTTGTCGGTTTGTAAACAAAATTGTAACTTTTTGCGGCGTTTCAATTGCATTAAGTCCGACTCACCGTATAATTTTCGCCAATTTCCAGAGCCCGGAATCGTCAGGCTGTTGGAGTTAACTAGAGGTACGAATACATGGTAGCTGCGTTGGCTAGACCAGGACGAGAGCTTGCTAAGCAATTGTTAATGATCCAGTCCGGCGCGGTTATGTTTGTGGCAGCAGGGATGGCGGTAGCCGTGAATGCTGAATGGGGACTTTCAGCGCTGGTTGGCGGCGGCATATTTGTCGTGGCCAATGCGGTATTCGCGCTGTGTGCTTTTATGTTTAGTGGAGCTCGCGCTGCAAAGCGAATCACGGCCTCTTTCTACACAGGCGAAGCACTCAAAATCCTCATCACGGTTGCACTTTTCTCCGTTGCCTACATGTATATGCAGGTGGAACTTGTTCCCCTGAAACTAACCTATTTGCTGGCTCTAGGTATTAATATCTGTGCGCCAGTGCTATTCATTAACAACAAAAAATAGGACGAGTTATGGCTGCGCCAGGTGAAGCGCTAACATCGGCCGGATACATTGATCACCACCTTACCAACCTGTCTTTATACAAGCTGGGTCTGGTAGCGGAGGAGACAAGTTTCTGGAACGTACATATCGATAGCCTGTTTTTTTCTTTGTTTACAGGACTGATTTTCCTATGGATTTTCCGTTCAGTGGCGAAGAAGGCAACAGCAGGTGTACCAGGTAAGCTTCAGTGTGCTGTAGAAATGATCGTTGAATTTGTCGCGGATAACGTCAAAGACACGTTCCATGGACGCAACCCACTGATCGCGCCTTTAGCACTGACTATCTTTTGTTGGGTATTTTTGATGAACGTGATGGACCTAGTCCCGATCGACTTCTTACCGTACCCAGCTGAGCATTGGCTCGGTATCCCTTACTTGAAAGTGGTACCTTCTGCTGATGTGAATATCACCATGGCTATGGCTCTGGGCGTTTTTGCTCTGATGATCTACTACAGCATCAAAGTAAAAGGCCTGGGTGGGTTTGCCAAAGAACTGGCTCTACATCCATTTAATCACCCAATCATGATTCCGTTTAACCTGCTGATTGAAGTGGTCTCGCTGCTGGCGAAACCTCTGTCACTCGGTATGCGTCTCTTCGGTAACATGTTCGCGGGTGAGGTTGTATTCATTCTTTGTGCGGCAATGCTACCATGGTGGCTACAATGGATGGGTTCACTACCGTGGGCTATTTTCCATATTCTGGTTATCACGATTCAGGCCTTCGTATTTATGATGTTGACCATCGTTTATCTATCGATGGCACACGAAGATTCTGATCACTAATATTTTTTTAAGCTTTATTTATCGGGCACTCTAAGCCAAAAACTACAAATTGGAGATAGTAATGGAAACTTTACTGAGCTTTTCTGCAATCGCCGTAGGTATTATCGTCGGTCTTGCTTCTCTTGGTACTGCGATTGGTTTCGCACTTCTAGGTGGTAAATTCCTTGAAGGTGCTGCACGTCAACCAGAAATGGCTCCTATGCTGCAAGTTAAGATGTTCATTATCGCTGGTCTACTTGATGCGATCCCTATGATCGGTATCGTAATCGCACTTCTGTTCACTTTCGCGAACCCATTCGTTGGTCAGCTAGGTTAATCACTTTTAACGTAAGGCAAACTGCGGTTTGTCCCTGATTAACACTAAGTCCATTTAGAGGGGTAGCTGTTGTGAATATGAACGCAACTCTGCTAGGTCAAGCAATCTCGTTCGCACTGTTTGTGTGGTTCTGCATGAAGTATGTATGGCCGCCAATCATCAAAGCGATCGAAGAACGTCAGAAGAAAATTGCTGACGGTCTTTCAGCCGCTGAGCGTGCTGCAAAAGACTTGGAACTAGCACAAGCCAACGCTTCTGATCAGATGAAAGAAGCGAAGCGCACAGCAACTGAGGTCATCGAGCAAGCGAACAAGCGCAAAGCTCAAATTCTAGACGAAGCTCGCGAGGAAGCTCAGGCAGAACGCCAGAAAATCCTTGCGCAAGCAGAAGCGGAACTTGAAGCTGAACGTAACCGCGCGCGTGATGAACTGCGCAAACAAGTTGCAACTCTGGCTGTAGCTGGTGCTGAGAAAATCCTTGAGCGTTCCATCGATAAAGATGCGCACAAAGATATTCTCGACAACATTACTGCAAAACTTTAAGTCTGGGGGCGCATATGTCTGATTTGACTACTATCGCACGCCCCTATGCTAAAGCAGCATTCGACTTTGCCGTAGAAAAAGGCCAACTGGACCAATGGGGTCAAATGTTGTCTTTCGCTGCGGAAGTTGCTCAAAACGCCCAGATGCAGGAACTGTTAACCGGTTCCGTTGCTGCCGATAAAATGGCAGACATCTTTGTTGCCGTTTGTGGCGAGCAAGTTGATGCAAATGGCCAGAACCTGTTGAAGGTGATGGCTGAGAATGGCCGACTTCGTGCCCTTCCTGATGTTTATGAGCAGTATTTTGCTCTGAAGCAGGCGCATGAGAAGCAAATTGACGTTGAAGTCACTTCAGCGACTGAGCTTTCTCAGCAGCAACTGGCAGACATCAGCAGCAAACTTGAGCAGCGTCTTGAGCGCAAAGTGAAGCTGAATTGCAGTGTAGATGAGGCCCTACTTGGTGGGGTTATTATTCGAGCCGGAGACTTAGTCATCGATAACTCAGCGCGTGGTCGTTTGAACCGCCTGAGCGATGCATTGCAGTCTTAATGGGGATTGGAGCATGCAACTTAATTCCACGGAAATCAGCGATCTGATCAAACAGCGTATCGAATCTTTCGACGTTGTTAGTGAAGCTCGCAACGAGGGTACTATCGTATCGGTAAGCGATGGTATCATCCGCATCCACGGCCTGGCGGACGTGATGCAAGGTGAAATGATTGAATTACCGGGTGGCCGTTATGCACTGGCACTTAACCTCGAGCGTGACTCGGTTGGTGCGGTTGTAATGGGCCCATATGCTGACCTTAAGGAAGGCATGAAAGTAACAGGTACTGGCCGCATTCTTGAAGTGCCAGTGGGTCCAGAACTGTTAGGTCGCGTAGTGAACACGCTGGGTGAGCCTATCGACGGTAAAGGTCCTATCGAAGCCAAACTGACTTCGCCTGTTGAAGTGATTGCACCAGGTGTAATCGACCGTCAATCGGTTGATCAGCCTGTTCAAACTGGTTACAAGTCAGTTGACTCAATGATCCCAATCGGTCGTGGTCAGCGTGAGCTTGTGATCGGTGACCGTCAGACCGGTAAAACCGCGATGGCGATCGATGCGATCATCAACCAGAAAAACTCTGGTATTTTCTCTATCTACGTCGCGATCGGTCAGAAAGCATCGACCATTGCTAACGTAGTTCGCAAACTGGAAGAGCACGGCGCGCTGGCGAACACCATCGTTGTTGTGGCATCGGCTTCTGAATCTGCAGCGCTGCAATACCTGGCGCCATACGCAGGTTGTGCGATGGGTGAATACTTCCGTGATCGCGGCGAAGACGCACTGATTGTTTACGATGATCTATCGAAACAAGCGGTCGCTTACCGTCAGATCTCTCTACTTCTGAAACGTCCACCTGGCCGTGAGGCTTTCCCGGGTGACGTATTCTACCTTCACTCACGTTTGCTAGAGCGTGCCGCTCGAGTCAACGCGGAGTACGTAGAACGTTTCACTAACGGCGAAGTGAAAGGTAAGACCGGTTCTCTGACGGCTCTGCCTATCATCGAAACGCAAGCTGGTGACGTATCAGCATTCGTACCGACGAACGTAATCTCGATTACCGACGGTCAGATCTTCCTGCAAACTGAACTGTTCAACGCGGGTGTACGCCCAGCGGTTGACCCAGGTATCTCAGTATCTCGTGTAGGTGGTTCTGCTCAGACGAAAATCATCAAGAAGCTGTCTGGTGGTATCCGTACCGCTCTGGCTGCTTACCGTGAACTGGCAGCATTCGCGCAGTTCTCTTCTGATCTGGACGAAGCGACGAAACGTCAGCTGGACCACGGTCAGAAAGTAACGGAACTGATGAAGCAGAAGCAGTACGCTCCGATGTCTGTCTTTGACCAGGCGCTGACTATCTTTGCGGCAGAGCGCGGTTACCTGAATGACGTAGAACTGACTAAAGTTCTGGATTTCGAGGCGGCTCTACTATCGTACGCTCGCGGTCAATACGCTGAACTGGCAGCTGAGATCGACAAGTCTGGTGCTTACAACGATGAAATCGAAGCTCAGTTGAAGAAACTGGTAGACGATTTCAAAGCAACCCAAACTTGGTAACAGGTCGGTGGCAGGCTCTGCCACCAACTAATGGAGAGTAACGATGGCCGGCGCAAAAGAGATACGTAGTAAAATCGGGAGTGTAAAAAGCACTCAGAAGATTACGAAAGCGATGGAAATGGTAGCAGCTTCGAAAATGCGTCGTTCTCAAGATGCAATGGAAGCTTCTCGTCCATACGCGGAAACAATGCGTAAAGTGATCGGTCATGTGGCAAACGCAAATCTGGAGTACCGTCATCCGTACCTGGAAGAGCGTGAAGCCAAACGTGTTGGTTACATCATCGTATCCACAGACCGTGGTCTGTGTGGTGGCTTGAACATTAACGTGTTCAAAAAAGCCGTGACGGATATGCAGGCCTGGAGAGAGAAAGGTGCGGACGTTGAGCTGGCTGTAATTGGCTCAAAAGCAACCGCTTTCTTCAACAACAGCGGCGCGAAAGTCGCTGCTCAGGTCTCTGGTCTGGGCGACAGCCCGGTGCTGGAAGATCTGATTGGTTCTGTCAGCGTGATGCTGAAAAAATACGATGAAGGTGAACTGGACCGTCTGTATGTGGTGTTCAACAAGTTTGTCAACACCATGGTTCAGCAACCAACGATCGATCAATTGCTACCTTTGCCTAAATCGGACAGCGAAGAGATGCAGCGTGAGCATTCATGGGACTACATCTACGAACCTGAACCAAAACCTCTGCTGGATACGCTATTAGTGCGTTACGTAGAGTCTCAGGTTTACCAGGGTGTGGTTGAGAACCTTGCTTGTGAGCAAGCGGCTCGAATGATTGCGATGAAGGCTGCAACCGACAACGCGACTAACCTGATTGACGACTTAGAACTTGTGTACAACAAAGCCCGTCAGGCGGCGATTACACAAGAACTGTCGGAAATCGTTGGTGGTGCGGCAGCGGTTTAAGCTTAGGTAAAACGAAACAGTTTAGAGGATTAACGATGGCTACAGGTAAGATCGTACAGATCATCGGTGCGGTAGTCGACGTAGAGTTCCCACAGAGCGAAGTACCTAGTGTATATGACGCTCTAAACGTTACGGACTCAAAAGAACGTCTGGTTCTTGAGGTTCAGCAACAGCTAGGCGGTGGCGTAGTTCGTTGTATCGTGATGGGTAGCTCTGATGGTTTACGTCGTGGAGTGGAAGTGGTTAACACCGGTGCTCCAATTTCAGTACCAGTAGGTACTAAAACCCTAGGTCGTATCATGAACGTTCTGGGTGACGCGATTGACGAGCGTGGTGAAATCGGCGCGGAAGAGACTTACTCTATCCACCGTGAAGCACCAAGCTACGAAGAGCAGTCAAACGAAACATCGCTTCTTGAGACCGGTGTAAAAGTAATCGACCTGATTTGTCCATTCGCGAAGGGTGGTAAAATTGGTCTGTTCGGTGGTGCAGGTGTAGGTAAGACCGTTAACATGATGGAGCTTATCAACAACATCGCACTGCAACACTCAGGTCTGTCTGTATTCGCCGGTGTAGGTGAGCGTACTCGTGAGGGTAACGACTTCTACTTCGAGATGCAGGAAGCAGGCGTAGTAAACATCGAGAAACCAGAAGAATCTAAGGTTGCGATGGTTTACGGTCAGATGAACGAGCCACCGGGTAACCGTCTGCGTGTTGCCCTGACGGGCCTGACAATGGCAGAGCGTTTCCGTGACGAAGGTCGTGACGTACTGCTGTTTATCGACAACATCTACCGTTACACACTGGCAGGTACTGAGGTATCAGCACTGCTGGGTCGTATGCCATCTGCAGTAGGTTACCAGCCTACACTGGCAGAAGAAATGGGTGTTCTTCAGGAACGTATCACGTCAACTAAGCAAGGTTCTATCACGTCTGTACAGGCAGTATACGTACCTGCGGATGACTTGACCGACCCGTCTCCGGCAACCACGTTCGCGCACTTGGATGCAACGGTGGTACTGAACCGTAACATCGCAGCGATGGGTCTGTACCCAGCGATCGACCCACTGGATTCAACGTCTCGTCAGCTAGACCCACTGGTCGTTGGTCAAGAGCACTACGACATCGCGCGTGGCGTTCAGCAGACACTTCAGCGCTACAAAGAGCTGAAAGACATCATTGCGATCCTAGGTATGGACGAGCTGTCTGAATCAGACAAGCAAGTGGTATCTCGTGCACGTAAGATTGAGCGTTTCCTAACTCAGCCTTACCACGTAGCAGAAGTATTTACCGGCGACCCTGGTATCTACGTACCTCTGAAAGAGACTCTGCGTGGCTTTAAAGGTCTGCTAGCTGGTGACTACGACGACGTTCCAGAGCAAGCGTTTATGTACTGCGGTGCAATCGACGATGCTATCGAGAACGCGAAGAAGCTATAAGGCTAACTAGGAGGCGATATGGCAGCAATAACCTTTCACCTAGACGTCGTCAGTGCAGAGAAAAAGCTTTTCTCTGGACGTGTTGAAACGTTTCAGGTGACCGGTAGCGAAGGTGAGCTTGGTATTTTCCATGGCCACACACCGCTGCTGACCGCTATCAAGCCTGGTATGGTGCGCATTGTGAAACAGCACGGCCACGAAGAGTTCATTTATGTCTCGGGTGGTATTGTTGAAGTTCAGCCTGGCACAGCGACTGTGCTGGCTGATACGGCAATCCGTGGTGAAGACCTTGACGCAGCGAAGGCAGAAGAAGCCAAGCGTCGCGCTGAAGAGAAGATTCAGAATCAGCATGGCGACATGGACTTCGCGCAAGCGGCCAGTGAACTGGCTAAAGCCATTGCTCAGCTACGAGTAATTGAGCTGACAAAGAAACGTCGCTAATCTTTAGCAACGTGCAGTAAAAGGCGGTCATTTGACCGCCTTTTTGCTTATTTTTTAAAGTAAATTTTCCCGCATCGTTTAACTAATCGACGCGAAGCCGCTACAATCTCCTCAAAAATTTTTTCACAATTCCAACAGGTCACTTTATGAAATTCAGTGCGGTTATTCTGGCTGCGGGTAAAGGCACCCGTATGTACTCTAATAAACCTAAGGTTCTGCATACTCTGGCAGGCAAGCCGATGGTCAAACACGTGATCGACACTTGTGCCGGTTTGGGAGCACAGAATATCCATCTGGTGTATGGCCACGGTGGCGATCAGATGCACTCGGAGCTGGCCGACGAACAGGTCAATTGGGTCTTGCAGGCAGAGCAATTGGGGACGGGCCACGCGGTCGATCAGGCCTCCGCGCAATTTGAAGACGATGAAAAAATCCTGGTGTTGTACGGTGATGTGCCTTTGATCTCGGAAGAAACCATCGAGAGCCTGCTGGATGCGCAACCAACTGGCGGGATCGCACTGCTGACTGTTGTCTTGGATAACCCGACCGGCTATGGCCGCATCGTGCGGAAAAATGGCCCGGTTGTGGCGATCGTGGAACAAAAAGACGCGACGGAAGAGCAGAAGCTGATCAAAGAGATCAACACTGGGGTTATGGTCGCCACGGGCGGGGATCTGAAACGCTGGTTGTCCGGACTCAACAACGAAAACGCGCAAGGCGAATATTATCTTACGGACGTGATTGCGGCGGCGCACGATGAAGGACGCGCCGTGGAAGCGGTACACCCGGGCACTCCTATTGAAGTGGAAGGGGTTAACGACCGGGCTCAGCTGGCGCGTCTTGAGCGGGCCTTCCAGTCTATGCAGGCGCAAAAACTGCTTGAGCAGGGGGTGATGTTGCGCGATCCGGCTCGTTTCGATCTGCGCGGTGAGCTGCAGTGTGGCATGGACTGTGAAATCGATACCAATGTGATCATCGAAGGTAACGTCACTTTGGGTGATAACGTGGTGATCGGCAGCGGTTGTGTGCTGAAAGATTGTGAGATTGACGACAACACTGTGGTGCGTCCGTACAGCGTGATCGAAGGGGCCACGGTCGGTGAAGAGTGTACCGTCGGACCGTTTACCCGTCTGCGTCCGGGAGCAGAAATGCGCAACGATTCGCACGTCGGTAATTTTGTCGAAGTGAAAAACACCCGCATTGGCGAAGGCTCAAAAGCCAATCACCTGACGTATCTGGGCGACGCTGAAATCGGTCAGCGTACCAACATCGGAGCTGGTACCATCACCTGCAACTACGACGGCGCCAACAAATTCAAAACCGTGATTGGCAATGATGTGTTTGTCGGCTCCGACAGTCAGCTGGTGGCACCAGTCACTGTGGCGGACGGTGCGACCATCGGTGCGGGGACGACATTGACCAAGGACGTGGCTCAGGGTGAGTTAGTGATCACTCGCGTAAAAGAGCGCACCATTGCGGGCTGGCAGCGTCCGGTAAAGAAAAAGTAATGCGATAGAGCAATCCAACGCCGCTGTATACAGCGGCGTTGTGCTATCTGGGCTAGTGGCCCGGAATGGCAATGCGTTTTTCCAGCCAGCGAACGCTTTGTGATACCAGTAAGATAAGCAGCAAGTACTCCAGAACCAGAAAAGTATAGATCTCCAGCGGTAAGTACTCATTCACCACCAGCTCATTGGCCCGGCGGGTCAGATCACTCAAACCGATCACACTGACCAGCGATGACATCTTCAGAATATAGACAAACTGATTGCCCAGTGGCGGCAGGATGTGACGAAATGCCTGTGGCAGAATGATCAGGCGCATTTTCTGCCCGTAGCTGAGTCCCAGCGATTCCGCTGCTTCGTGCTGGCCACGCGCAATTGCCTGAATCCCGCCTCGAAATACCTCGGCCATAAATGCGCTTTCGGCGACAGTCAGGGCAATCACGCCAGCCCAGAAATGATTCAGTGAGATGTCCAGCAGCGTAGGCATGCCGTAATAGACCCACAACAACAGCACCAGCGCTGGAATGGAGCGGATGACCTCGACATACAAGCGGTTCAGCCATTGTAGGAGGCGCGACTCTGACAACGCCAGCAGTGCCACCAGCAGACCGAGTGTCATCGCCAGCAGCATGCTCAGCAGCGACACCTGAATGGTGTCGTTAAAGCCCGCCAGCAAAAAGCTCAGGTTGGTGCGCCCTTGTTCGGTAGACGGATCGAGCACATACCATCCCCATTGATAATCTGAGCATCCTGTCAGTAGCAGGAGCGAGAGCAGTAATAAATATCGACCCGTCACACTACACCTTGTATTGGCTAAAAAAATCCGTTTGTTGCTGCTATGTTATCAGTGATTTTGCCTCGAACGTAATAACTTTAAGGATAGCGAAAATGAACAAGTTCATACTGGCATTGGGAATGTGTGTTCTGGCCATCGGTCAGGCGTGGGCGGAGACCAGCCGGCTGCAGCAGATCCTCGACAGCGGCGTGCTGCGGGTCGGTACCACCGGAGACTGGAATCCAATGACGATGAAAGATCCGGCCAGCAATGGTTATCGCGGCTTTGATATCGATGTGACCACGGCGCTGGCCAGCGATCTCGGGGTCAAAGTGGAGTATGTTGCCACCGACTGGAAAACGCTGGTCAATGGCATCACCGCCAACAAATACGACATTACCGGCAGCGCCTCTTTGAACATGTCCCGAGCTAAAGTGGCCGGTTACAGTCAGCCGTATTTTTATCTGGCATTTGTGCCTGTGGTGCAGAAAAAAGATCTGGTCAGGTTTTCGGACTGGTCTGACTTTGATCAGCCCAATGTCAAAGTGGCCGCGACGCTTGGTACCGTACAGGAAAAAATGGTCAAAGAGTTTTTCCCGTCAGCGCAGCATATTGTGATTGAAGCACCGGCGCGCGATTTTCAGGAATTGCTGGCCAAACGCGCAGACGTATCGGTCACGTCGAATGTTGAAGCTGCCACCTTAGTGGAAAAGTTCAGCCAACTGGCGATCGTACCCGTAAAAGCCCCGCGTCGTCCGACTCCGATCGCGATGTTGCTCCCTCAGGATGACCAGGTGTGGATCAACTACATCAACCATTGGATCGAATTGAAGAAAACCCAGGGCTTTTTCACACAGACGGCGCAAAAGTGGGGCCTGACCAGCCTGTAGGCTGAGTGAAAAAAGAGCCGCAGTCTGCGGCTCTGATGGTGTGATTACTCTTCGCTGACCACCCGGGCGTTGTCCGGTGTGGTGAAGTGTTGTCTCAGGGCACGATTGGAAATCACGTACCCCAGCCACAACCCTCCCATGCAAATCAGGATAGCGATGCCGGTGACCATTTGCGCCTGGCTGGCCATTGCGGCGACCAGAGCGCTTGCCAGGCTGCTGACACAAATTTGCAGGCTGTTCTGCAAGCCAGCGGCCGTGGCCGGGCTTTGCTTGGCACTCGACAGGGCACGGTTGACCACAATTGGGTACATCGCGCCATTGGCGACAGCCAGCAAACAGAAAGGGGCTAGAATCGGCCAGATCGAGCTCAGTTGCCACTGCGAAGCAATGAACACCAGCAAGCTGGCTACACTGAACAGGCCCAACAGCTGTTTAAGAATTTTCTCGTCACCAAATTTTTTTACGGCGACTTTCCCCAGATAACCACCCGCAATAAAAGCGATGGTTTGTGGGATGAAACTCAGGCCGATGTCTTTCGCGTCATAGCCCAGTTTTGCCATGATTTCCGGCATGCCGGTCAGATACGCAAAAAACGCCGCTGAAGCGGTGGCGTACATCATCACATTGCCCAGGTAAGATTTGGAATGCAGCAGGGCCTTGATGTCGGCCCCCATCGAGGTTTGTTTGACGGCCACCGCCTCTTTTGACTGCGCCAGAGTTGCTGCCGCCAGGACCACACCAACCAACGTCAGGCAGACAAAGATGCTTTGCCAGTTGAACTGGTTGGTTAGGACAACGCCCAGCTGCGGAGCCAGTGCCGGAGACAGAGCCACCAACGGCATAATGGTGGCAAACAACTGCTGGCGGGTGGACGCATCGTAGCGTTTTATCACCATAGCCTGCCAGATTACCGCTGGAGCGCACACGCCGATGGCCTGCACGAAACGCAACGTCAGCAGTTGCCACACCTGATCACAGAAAGCCAGTCCGAGTGAAGCCAGAGTGAACACCAGCATGCCGCTGAACAGTGTGTTGCGGTGGCCAAACTTGTCCGAAGCCAGTCCCCAGAGCAGTTGACCGCTGGCCATACCGACCAGAAACACCGTCAACGACAGCGCTATCTGTTCCGGCCCGGTGGCAAAATCGGTTTCCATTGCTTTGAACGCCGGCAGGTACATATCGGTGGCAACAAACGCCAGCATCGACAGCGCGGCAAGATAGAAAAGTTGTAATTTGGATACTTTCATAACGTTTCCATTCAAAATTATTCATCAGTTACTCTGGTGCGTAATCCACCATTTTTATTCACTTAGTTATTGTATTTTTCGCTTTTAAGAAAATAAAACGTTAATATTTGCAGTTATCAATCAAAAAATTTGAAAGGTGGATCATGAGTCTGTTTTCCAAATCGTCGCTGGAGATGGTCGATACCGTTGCCCGCTTAGAGAGTTTTACCGCCGCGGCTGATGTGTTGCATCGGGTGCCGTCGGCCATCAGCTACAGTGTGCGTCAGTTGGAAAAAGAGCTCGGCGTGATCTTGTTTCGTCGTCTGCCGCGCAAAGTGGAGCTGACCCCGGCCGGAGAACTGTTTCTGGCGGAGGCGCGTCTCATGCTGAGACAGATGGAAGAGATCAAAGCGCAGACCCGCCGCGCTGCGCACGGTTGGCAGAAAACGCTGCGCGTGACACTGGATAACGTGGTGAAACTGGACAAAATGAAACCGTTGGTGGAGGACTTTTATGCCACGTTTCAGCACGCCGAACTGCAGATCAATATGGAAGTGTTCAACGGCTCCTGGGAGTCGATTTCACAGGGGCGGGCGGACATCGTGATTGGGGCCACAGCCGCGGTGCCGGTCGGCGGCGATTTTGAGGTGAAAGACATGGGGGTACTCGATTGGGCGTTTGTGATGTCGCCGAGCCACCCGTGTGTGCGTGAGCAGACCTTGAGTGAAGCGTTTGTCAGTCAGTTTCCGGCCATTTGCCTCGATGACACATCGAACGTGTTGCCCAAGCGGCATACCGTGCATTATCCCGGGCAGCGACGTTTGCTGCTGCCGAACTGGTACAGTGCGATTGAGTGCCTGAGAAACGGGGTCGGGGTCGGTTACATGCCGCGCCATATTGCCCAGCCGTTGATCGCGGAGGGCTTGCTGGTGGAAAAAATCCTCGCCGAAGAGCGACCGCTCAGCCATTGTTGTCTGGTATGGCGTAAAGATGAGAATCATAAAATGATCGAGTGGATGGTGGATTATCTTGGCTCCAGCCAACAGCTCTATCAGGATTGGCTACAGGCCCATTAGCATCCGGACAATAAAAAACGCCGGTGGGGAGCCGGCGTTGTTTTGGTGGTCATCTGGAGTTATGGGCGTTCAAACACCGTCGCGATCCCCTGACCCAGACCGATACACATGGTGGCCAGGCCGTATTTTGCGCCTTTGGCTTCCATCAAGTTGATCAGCGTGGTGGAAATGCGCGCGCCGGAGCACCCCAGTGGGTGACCGAGTGCGATCGCACCGCCGTTGAGGTTCACTTTCTCGTCGACCACATCCAGCAGGCCAAGATCTTTGGCACACGGCAGTGACTGCGCGGCGAACGCTTCGTTAAGCTCAATCACGTCCATGTCGTCAATGCTCAGTCCGGCGCGTTTAAGCGCTTTTTGCGTCGCGGGGACAGGGCCGTAACCCATGATGGACGGATCGCAGCCGGCAATAGCCATGGCCCGCACTTTTGCACGGATGGTTAGACCGAGCTCGTTGGCTTTGTCTTCACTCATGATCAGCATCGCGGCCGCGCCGTCAGACAGAGCAGAAGACGAACCAGCAGTGACGGTGCCGTGTGCCGGGTCAAACACCGGACGCAGCTGAGACAGACCTTCGACCGTGGTTTCCGGGCGGATCACCTCGTCAAAGTCGAGGGTGAACAGTGTGCCGTCCGGGCCGTGTCCTTCCGTGGGCAGGATTTCGTTTTTGAACCGGCCTTCCAGTGTCGCGGCGTGTGCTCGGGCGTGAGAGCGGGCGGCAAATTCGTCCTGCTGCTCACGGCTGATGCCATGCAACTTGCCCAGCATTTCTGCTGTCAGGCCCATCATGCCGGCGGCTTTGGCGACGTTCTTGGACATTTTCGGGTGGAAATCGACGCCGTGTGTCATTGGTACGTGACCCATATGTTCCACACCACCAATCAGACAGATGTCCGCATCACCGACCATAATCGCGCGCGTACCGTCATGCAGAGCCTGCATGGACGAACCACACAACCGGTTGACGGTGACCGCACCGATTTCGATCGGCAGGCCTGCCAGTAGCGCGGCATTTCGAGCAACGTTGAAGCCTTGCTCGAGAGTCTGCTGTACACAGCCCCAGTAGATATCTTCGATGTCACCTGGATTCACCTGAGGGTTACGTTCCAGCAGGCCTTTCATCAGGTGCGCCGACAAATCTTCGGCGCGTGTGTGACGGAACGCACCGCCTTTGGAGCGACCCATAGGTGTGCGCAGACAATCAACAACTACTACGTTTTTCATTTGGTATCCCTCCTAGATAGAACCGGCTTGTTGCGTACCGTAAAAGCTCTGGTTGTTGGCTGCCATATCCAGCAGTAGCTGAGGCACCTGATACATCGCACCCAGCGAGGCGTATTGCTTCGCCATCTCGATGTAGTTGCTGATCCCCAGGCTGTCGAGGTAACGACACACCCCGCCGCGGAATGGAGGGAAGCCCAAACCGTAGACCAGTGCCATATCCGCTTCTTGCGCAGAGGCAATGATGTTTTCCTGCAGGCACAACACCACTTCGTTGATCATCGGGATCATCATACGTTCGATCAGCGTTTGATCATCGAACTCCGCCGGTGCAGCACACACGTCGGCCAGCAGCGGAACGATCTCATCGGTGAAAGTTTTCTTCGGTTTGCCTTTGCGATCCGTGGAGTAGCTGTAGAAACCGTGGCCATTCTTTTGACCGTAACGGTTGGCTTCATACAAAGCATCAATGGCATCGCGGCCTTGCTTGGCCATACGCTCAGGGAAACCTTGTGCCATAACGGCTTGCGCGTGGTGTGCTGTGTCGATGCCGACCACATCCAGCAGATACGCCGGACCCATAGGCCAACCGAACTGGCGTTCCATGACTTTATCAATCCGGGTGAAATCTGCGCCATCACGCAACAGCATGCTGAAACCACCGAAATACGGGAACAGCACCCGGTTGACGAAAAAGCCCGGGCAGTCGTTGACCACGATTGGGGATTTGCCCATCTTAGCCGCGTATGCCACCACGCGATTGATGGTATCTTGTGAGGTTTTCTCACCGCGGATAATCTCCACCAGCGGCATGCGATGAACCGGGTTGAAGAAGTGCATACCACAGAAGTTTTCCGGACGTTGCAGCGATTTTGCCAGCAGGTCAATCGGAATGGTGGAAGTGTTGGAGGTCAGCACGGTGTCTTCACCAACGTTTTGCTCTACTTCGCTCAGAACCGCGGCTTTTACTTTCGGGTTTTCGACCACGGCTTCCACCACGATATCGGCTTGTTCAATACCGGCATAGTGCAGGCTCGGAGTGATCGAAGCCAGAATACCGGACATCTTGAAGCCGTCGATACGACCGCGCTCCAACTGCTTGTTCAGCAGCTTCGCGGCTTCGGTCATACCGAGATCCAATGACGGCTGAGCGATGTCCTTCATCAAAACCGGCACCCCCTTCAGCGCCGATTGGTAGGCGATGCCGCCTCCCATGATCCCGGCGCCAAGGACGGCGGCCCGTTGGGTGTCTTTATCGGCGGCTTTACCCGCTTTTTTGGCCAGACTCTTGATGTACTGATCGTTGAGGAACAACCCCACCAGAGACTTGGCTTCTTCGGACTTGGCCAGCTTGATGAAGTATTGACGTTCAATCGCCAGCGCGGCATCACGCTCGCTGCGAGCGCCTGCTTCGATGGTCATGACCGCGGCCATTGGCGCCGGGTAGTGCGGGCCGGCTTTTTGCGCCACCAGACCTTTCGCCATGGTGAAACTCATCGTGGCTTCCAATTTGCTCAGCGTCAGCGCGGAGGTTTTTTCACGGCGGCGGCGTTGCCAGTCCAGTTGTTCATTGATCGCTTGTTGGAGGGTCGTCAGTGCGGATTCGCGCAAGGTCTCGCTGTCAACCACCGCATCCAGCAGACCCACCTTGAGTGCTTCGTCAGCGCGGCAGGCTTTACCCTGGGTGATGATTTCCATTGCGCTGTCAGCGCCGATCACGCGTGGCAGGCGTACACAGCCACCAAAACCCGGCATGATGCCCAGTTTGGTTTCCGGCAGGCCGATGCTGGCGGTTTTATCACCAATGCGCATGTCAGTAGCGAGTACACACTCACAACCGCCGCCCAGAGTATGACCTTTGACCACCGACACGGTAGGAACCGGCAGATCTTCCAGTTTATTAAAGATGCTGTTGGCAAACTGCAGCCATTGATCCAGTTCTTGCTCTGGCTTGGCGAACAAACCCAGAAACTCGGTGATATCAGCCCCAACGATAAAGCTGTCCTTGTCAGACGTCAGCAACAGGCCTTTTAGGCCGGGATGGGCGTTCAGTGCGTCGAGCGCTTTATCGAGTGATTCCAGTGTTGCCAGATCCAGCTTGTTGACTGAATTGGGAGAGCAAAAGCTGAGCTCGGCAATACCGTCTTGTAATTCCTTTACCTGTAGGGTGTTGGCTTGGTAAATCATTGTCTATCTCCATGACCTACAATCTGCGATTGTGTGTAGAGGTAAGTCGTTATACTTTTTGTTCTGGTTAGACCAGTGATGATTAGTGTGGACCTGTGATTGTTGAATTTCAATACATTTTTTAAACAAGTGTTTAACATTGTGCGATTGAGCAGATCCTCCCTCCCTTTCATAGGGCCTCGTGATACACTGGGCGTGAATGCATCAACCCCAGTGAAACAATGAACGATCTGCCGTATCTGATCCCTGCCGCGCCAGCGGTGTTTGAAGAAGAAATCAAAAAGAGCCTTTTTATTACGCATTTGGCCCATACCCCCTGCGTGGAAGCGGCAAAAGGGTTCGTAGAGCAGATCAAAGCCAAACATTCTGATGCCAGGCACAACTGCTGGGGGTTTGTGGCTGGTCGGCCTGAAGACTCCATGTTGTGGGGATTCAGTGACGATGGCGAACCGTCCGGTACGGCGGGTAAACCGATTCTGGCGCAGTTATCGGGATCCGGGGTGGGAGAGCTGACCGCGGTGGTGACGCGCTATTCTGGTGGCATCAAGCTTGGTACGGGCGGGTTAGTCAAGGCGTATGGGGGCGGAGTGCAGCAAGCACTTAAGCGGCTTCAAACTATCGAGAAAAAAATCACCACTCATTTGAGACTCCAGTTAGACTATGCTTTCATGCCGATAGCTCAGTCGTTGTTGGTTCAGTTTGGTGCCAGGGAAGTGGACGCCAGCTACAGCGACATGGTCGAGTTAATCGTCGAGGTCGAGCGACGGCAGGTAGACGGATTAACTCAGAGTATTATCAATAAAAGTGGCGCTAAAGCCGTGGTGTTCCCGTTAACCGGGACTTAAAAGGAAGTCAGAAGCCAATCGCTTCACGCATCAGAAAGCAATGCAATTTCGATCTATTATCCGAATCGTCGGGCTGCTGCTCGCCTTGTTTAGTGTTTCCATGCTGATGCCAGCACTGGTGGCACTGATTTATCGCGACGGAGCTGGCGTGTCATTTGTAACCACATTTTTTGTTCTGCTATTTTGCGGGGCAGTTTGTTGGTTCCCAAACCGGCGTCACAAGCACGAACTGAAAGCCCGCGATGGTTTTTTGATTGTGGTGTTATTCTGGACGGTTATCGGCAGTGCCGGAGCATTGCCGTTTCTGATCTCAGACAATCCGAATGTCTCGGTCACGGACGCGTTTTTTGAGTCGTTTTCGGCGTTAACCACAACTGGTGCCACCGTGATTGTCGGATTGGATGAATTGCCCAAAGCGATCCTGTTTTATCGCCAGTTCCTGCAATGGTTTGGCGGCATGGGGATTATCGTGTTGGCGGTCGCCATTCTGCCGGTACTGGGGATCGGTGGTATGCAGTTATATCGGGCGGAAATCCCGGGCCCGGTGAAAGACAAGAAGATGACTCCCCGTATTGCCGAAACCGCTAAGGCGCTGTGGTACATCTATCTCAGCCTGACAATTGCATGCGCCACGGCATTCTGGTTGGCGGGTATGACACCGTTTGATGCCATCGGCCACAGTTTCTCGACCATCGCGATTGGGGGATTTTCCACCCACGATGCGAGCATCGGTTACTTCGACAGCTACGCCATCAATATGATTACGGTGTTTTTCTTGCTGGTGTCTGCGTGTAACTTCACTTTACATTATGCGGCGTTTGCGTCGGGGGGCGTTCATCCTAAGTATTATTGGCGCGATCCTGAGTTCCGTGCGTTTATTCTGATTCAGGTGATACTGTTTACCATCTGTTTTCTAATGCTGCTCAGCCACCACTCCTATAACTCATTTTATGACGCGTTTGATCAGGCGTTATTCCAAACGGTCTCCATTTCGACCACCGCAGGCTTCACCACCACCGGGTTCGCGGACTGGCCGCTGTTTTTACCGGTACTGCTGTTGTTCTCTTCTTTTATTGGCGGCTGTGCGGGGTCAACCGGTGGCGGGATGAAAGTGATACGGGTGTTATTACTGACGCTACAGGGTGCGCGTGAACTTAAGCGGTTGGTGCACCCTCGGGCGGTTTATACCATTAAAGTGGGTGGCAGCGCGCTGCCGCAGCGGGTGGTGGACGCCGTCTGGGGATTTTTCTCGGCTTATGCTCTGGTGTTTGTAGTGTGCATGCTCGGATTGATTGCGACTGGCATGGATGAACTGAGTGCGTTTTCAGCCGTCGCTGCGACCTTGAACAACCTGGGGCCCGGATTAGGGGAGGTCGCGCTGCATTTTGGTGACGTGAATGACAAAGCCAAGTGGGTATTGATTGTTTCGATGCTGTTTGGCCGACTGGAAATCTTTACTTTATTAATACTGCTAACCCCAACATTCTGGCGCAGTTAAGGAGATATTGTGGCGAAAGCTCTGTTTCTGTATTCAACCCGCGAAGGGCAGACCAAAAAAATCCTCCATCATATCGCTGCGCAATTGCCTCATCATGACATTGAAATGGTGAATTTACTCGATGTTGGCCAGTTGGATTTATCCCAGTACGAGCGGGTATTGATTGGCGCCTCGATCCGTTATGGCAAACTGCACAGTAAACTGTATCAGTTTATTGATGCGCATCAGGCGCAACTGACTCAGCACAAAGCCGCGTTTATCTGCGTCAACTTGACTGCGCGTAAAGAAGAACTGGGTAAGGACACACCGGAAGGCAGTGCGTATATCCAAACCTTTCTGAAAAAGTCCCCATGGCACCCTTCCTTAATAGGTGTGTTTGCTGGGGCGCTGTATTACCCGCGTTACCGTTGGTTTGACCGCATGATGATTCGCCTGATCATGACGTTAACTGGTGGAGAGACCGATACCAGTAAAGAAGTCGAATATACCAACTGGAAAAAAGTCGATCTTTTTGCGGTTGAGTTTAAGAATCTGTAGAGATAAAGGTGCATTTTAGAGCATCTCGATGAATTACTAACCGAACGACGGAAAATATGGAAAAAATTCAAAAAAAGGGGTTGCCAATAAAATCCCGATCTCTATAATGCCCCCTCGCTGACACGGGAACGCTTCGAAAGAAACGCAGTCGGGTTGGCAGGCCAGTTAGCCAAGCGGAAACGCTTGAAAAAGTTTTGAAAAAAGTGGTTGACACTAAAACTTAAATCGCTAAAATGGCCGTCCGTTTTGAGTCAGGCTAAGCCTGAAGTTAAAACAAAAG
>NZ_BATJ01000021.1 GCF_000467125.1 Vibrio proteolyticus NBRC 13287
TCTTAAATTTTAAAGAGCCCGTTGTATGACGGGCTTTTTTAGTCCACCGACACAAAATTTTGTGTGCTGATATAGCTCAGGTGGTAGAGCGCATCCTTGGTAAGGATGAGGTCCCCAGTTCGAGTCTGGGTATCAGCACCAGTTATTCTCTCTAATGAGAACACAATTTGCTTAGCGACCATAGCGCTTTGGACCCACCTGATTCCATGCCGAACTCAGAAGTGAAACAGAGTAGCGCCGATGGTAGTGTGGGGTTTCCCCATGTGAGAGTAGGACATCGCTAGGCTCTAAATACTGAAAAACCTCAGCCTTTGGCTGAGGTTTTTTGCTATTGGAGCGTTATTTGTTCTCGTTGAGCTGCCAGTCATAGTCGTAATCTATCTTCCCATCGTAATGTTGCAGTTCAGTACGATAGGCACCTAAATGTTCTAAGAGCTGCTGCCGATCACCAAAATCCTCGCTAAACCATTCATAAATAGAAGACAGCACCAGTGTACCGTTCGATTTTTGGGCGCCTTTGCCACTGTTAATGAATTCGCGGGCTGCTTTTTGTAATAGCGCTTCGCTGTTCTCTGCGGTGAAGGCTTGTTGCTGTAAATTCGGACAACCCAGGCTGGCACAGTTGACGGCGTAGTGCGTACGCGGATCATTCCAGATAGGGCGTAAAATACGATGCTCAATGTCATTCAGTGTCAGAGGATGACCGTTAATTTTCGTGATCTCTTCATCCCATGGGCCGAAACTGAATAGCCCACCTAATTTAGTGATGGAACTGACGGGATAGCTGTCGAGGATCAGTTCTACGGTCATCGCGTTATACAAATTAACCCAATATGCATACTGCTCAGCTTTGGAGTAGCGTAATGGGTCAATACTGCTCAGCATACGCAGGTAGCTATTGAGTTTTTTGCGATCGGCGGGTTTCACCTGTTGATAAGTAAACAAGGTAAACTCTCCTTCCTTCACCAGATACCGATCCAGAAGCTCCTGCCATGCCTGATGTGAAATGGATAATGTGCTGCTTTCGTCACTTTGTTGCCAGTATGGCCACAGTTCCGCTTTAGGGGCTGCATAGCTGTAAAAAGAAAGGGCAGTTAAGAGTAAAGTCAGCAAGCGCGTCATAATAAGTTCCAAATGAATGATTTGAAGAGTAGACCCACTTCAAGCGTAATTGCTTTCAATAAAAAAGGCTGGCTCATGGCCAACCTTTTGTGATCTTTGCTCAGGTAAGTCTCAGCGCAAGAATTCGGGGATCTTCGCCTCGTAGTTTGAAATTTTGTCTTCGTGTTGTAGGGTCAGACCTATGTTGTCTAAGCCGTTTAACAGGCAGTGACGGCGAAACTCGTCAATCTCAAATGAATACTCTTTGCCATTAGCCCGCACCAGGTTGGCTTCCAAATCAACCTCAATCTCAGCGCCTTCGTTCGCTTCAACGAACTGGAAGATTTCATCCACTTCTTGTTCGGTTAGGCGTACAGGAACCATTTGGTTGTTGATGGAGTTGCCGTAAAAAATATCCGCAAAACTTGGGGCGATCATCGCTTTGATACCATAATCGGCCAGTGCCCAAGGGGCGTGTTCACGTGATGAGCCACAGCCGAAGTTTTCCCGCGCGAGCAAGATAGAGGCGCCCTGGTAGCGTGGCTGGTTCATGACGAAATCCGGATTTGTCTGTTGGCCTGCATCATCCAAGAAGCGCCAGTCGTGGAAGAGGTGCTTGCCAAAGCCTAAGCGAGACACCTTTTGCAAGAACTGTTTAGGAATGATCGCATCGGTGTCGACGTTTGCTGCATCCAGAGGAACCACTAATCCTGTATGTTGTTTAAAACCTGACATCTGTTCTCTCCTTAGTCCAACTCACGAATATCAACGAAGTGGCCAGCAATCGCAGCGGCGGCTGCCATAGCAGGGCTGACCAGATGGGTGCGGCCATCTCGGCCCTGACGACCTTCGAAGTTACGGTTTGAGGTTGACGCGCAGCGCTCCCCGGGACCTAAACGGTCGTTGTTCATTGCCAGACACATAGAACAGCCTGGTAAGCGCCATTTAAACCCCGCTTCCTTAAATATCACGTCCAAACCTTCAGCTTCCGCCTGCGCTTTGACTTGTTCTGAGCCTGGGACAATCAATGCCTGAACGTGAGCAGCAACTTGTTTGCCTTTCGCTATGGCTGCCGCCGCGCGCATGTCTTCGATACGCGAGTTGGTGCAAGAGCCAACGAAGACTTTATCCACTTTATAGTCAGACATCGATTTGCCCGCTTCCAGTCCCATGTAAGCCAAGGCTTTCTGCGCAGAAGCGCGTTCGACTGGATCGGAGAAACTTTCTGGTGCCGGGATTGGCTCATCAACGGCAATCACTTGACCCGGGTTAGTTCCCCAGGTGACCTGAGGCTTAATGTCGGCTGCATTGAGTGTCACCACCGCATCAAACGCTGCATCATCGTCGGTACGGAATGTTTTCCAGTATTCAACGGCCGCTTCCCAGTTAGCTCCGGTGGGGGCGAACTTACGCCCTTTGATGTACTCGAAGGTGGTTTCATCTGGTGCGATTAGACCCGCTTTAGCGCCTAATTCGATCGCCATGTTACACACCGTCATACGGCCTTCCATTGTCAGGTCGGTGATTGCTTCACCGCAGAATTCGACCACATAGCCTGTTCCGCCTGCAGCGGTGGTTTTACCGATGATGGCCAGTACGATATCTTTGGCCGTTATGCCTGGTGCAACTTTACCCTGCACTTCAATTTTCATGGTTTTAGCACGCGCTTGCTTCAACGTTTGAGTAGCCAGGACGTGTTCCACTTCGGAGGTTCCGATACCAAACGCCAATGAGCCAAATGCACCGTGGGTGGCGGTATGAGAGTCACCACATACGATGGTCATTCCTGGCAGGGTAATGCCCAGCTCCGGCCCCATCACGTGGACGATTCCCTGATATTTGTGGTTGATATCGTACAGAGTGACGCCGAACTCTTCACAGTTCTTTTTCAGCGTTTCCATCTGAATGCGCGCCATCTCACCTGACGCATTGATGTCTTTGGTGGTCGTGGATACGTTGTGATCCATGGTCGCGAACGTTTTGCCAACCTGACGAACCGGTCGGCCTTTCTCACGCAAGCCATCAAACGCTTGTGGTGAAGTGACTTCATGCACCAGATGACGGTCGATATACAGAATTGGGTTTTCGCCTTCGGCGGCTACGGCCACATGCGCGTCGTAGACTTTTTCATACAGAGTTTTGCCCATTGTGTTTGCTTCCTGCGTGCCTGAGCCGTGCGTAAAGCTCGGTCTCAGACAACGATATTCTTGTTATGAATTTAAAATGTAACTGGCGATGGTATCGCCCATGGCGGAGGTCGACAGTGCCGGATGGTCACCGGCCAGATCGGCCGTTAGCTCACCGGCAGATAGGGCCTGAGATACCGCTGTTTCAATATCCTGCGCCGCCGCTTCCTCACCCAGGCTGTAACGTAGCATCAACGCTGCCGACAGAATCTGTGCCACTGGGTTGGCGATGTTCTTACCTGCAATATCCGGTGCGCTGCCGCCTGCTGGTTCATACAGGCCGAACTTGCTCTCATTTAGACTTGCTGACGGTAGCATACCCATCGACCCGGTAATCATGGCACATTCGTCTGAGATGATGTCGCCGAAGATATTCGAACACAGCATGACGTCAAACTGCGCCGGATCTTTGATCAACTGCATGGTGGCGTTATCGATGTACATATGGGAAAGCTCGACATCCGGGTAATCTTTGGCGATCTCTTCCACCACTTCTCGCCACAGGATCGAGCTTTGCAGCACGTTCGCTTTGTCAATGGAACACACTTTCTTATTGCGCAGACGTGCCGATTCAAATGCAATTTTGGCGATGCGTTCGATCTCGAAACGGTGGTAGATCTCAGTATCAAATGCTTTTTCGGTCGCGCCTTCGCCTTCACGGCCCTTGGGCTGGCCAAAATAGATACCGCCCGTCAACTCACGAACCACGACAATATCAAAACCACGCTCAGAAATATCAGCGCGCAAAGGAGAAAAGGCTTCCAGACCAGTGTGGATTTGAGCTGGGCGTAGGTTACAAAATAGCTGGAAGTGTTTACGTAGTGGCAGCAGGGCACCGCGTTCAGGTTGATCATTCGGTGGCAGGTGTTCCCATTTCGGGCCTCCCACCGAGCCGAAGAGTACGGCATCTGCTTCTTCACACGCGCTGATGGTGCTTTCAGGCAACGGACAACCGTGATTATCGATTGCGATGCCGCCTACGTCATGCTGCTCACGCTCGAATGTGATCGAGTGCTTCTTTTCAATCGCATCCAGTACTTTGTTTGCCTGTGCCATCACTTCCGGGCCGATCCCATCTCCGGGTAATACGGCGATTTTGTAATGTTTGTCTGTCATGTTTGTCCTTTCTTGTTCATTATCTGACCCCGGAGGTACGATTTCCCTCCGGAAGCGTTTTATACTGTTGTGATGCGTTTTTGTTTAATTTCAGCCACTTGATCCGCACGGTGAATGCTGTTGATCACATGCAGCAGCGCCTGGCCAGACGCTTCGACGATATCGGTCGAGACGCCAGTGCCGTGATACTTACGGCCTTTATAATTGGCAATGATGTCCGCCTGCCCCAAACCATCTTCCCCTTCACCTTTGGCGGTCAGGTCAAACTTGTCCAGCACGATATCGTACCCAGTCACGCGGTAAATACACTGGTATAACGCATCGACCGGACCATTACCGACGGCTGCCTCGCATTTTTCTTCATCGCCACACAGCAGTTTGATGCTGGTCGTTGCCATCACGCTGCCGGACTGCACGCTCAGGTAGTTCAGTTTGTAGAAGTCGTCTTCCTCACGCAGGTTTGAGAAGTGCATTAAGGCTTCCAGATCGTAGTCGAACACTTGGCCCTTGCGATCGGCCAGCTTCAGGAAATCTTCGTACAGTGCGTTCAGATTATACTCTTCTTCTTTATAACCCATGGCATCCATATGACTTTTCACTGCAGCACGGCCGCTGCGACTGGTCAGATTCAACGCCTGGTTCTTCAGGCCGATGGACTCCGGTGTCATGATTTCGTACGTGTTTTTGTTCTTCAACATGCCATCTTGGTGAATACCGGACGAGTGACTGAAGGCGTTGGCACCGACGATGGCTTTGTTGCTCTGGATCGGCATGTTGCACAGTTGGCTGACCAACTTACTGGTACGGTGGATCTCTTCGTGTTTGATGCCGGTGTGTACGCCTAAGAACTCTTGGCGGGTTTTGATGATCATCGCGATCTCTTCCAGCGAACAGTTACCAGCGCGCTCACCAATACCGTTGATGGTGCCTTCTATCTGACGTGCGCCGGCCTGCACCGCGGCAATCGAGTTGGCGACCGACATTCCTAAGTCGTCATGGCAATGGACGGAAATCACCGCTTTATCAATGTTTGGCACGCGGTTGAACAGGGTCTGGATGATGCCACCAAATTCGCTTGGCACGGTGTAGCCCACGGTGTCTGGGATGTTGACGGTGGTCGCGCCTGCGTTGATTGCGGCCTCAACCATGCGGCACAAATTGTCAATCGGAGTACGACCAGCATCTTCGCACGAGAACTCGACATCATCGGTATATTTACGCGCATGTTTGACGGCGTTAACCGCCATTTCTACCACGTCATCATAGCTGCGGCGCAGTTTGTCTTTGACATGGATGGTTGAGGTGGCCAAAAAGGTGTGGATACGGAACTGGTCCGCCACTTTGAGCGCTTCGGCGGCGGCATCGATGTCTTTCGCAACGGCACGCGAAAGGGCACAAACTCGGCTGTTTTTAATGTTTTTAGCGATAGTTTGTACGGACTCGAAATCACCCGGTGAAGAGATAGGGAAGCCTGCTTCGATCACATCGACGCCGAGCCTTTCAAGCGCATACGCAATCTGCAGTTTCTCTTTAACCGTCAAGCTTGCTGACAACGCTTGTTCGCCATCACGTAACGTGGTGTCGAAGATTATGACCTGATCGTTCATGTTTGCTTCCTTTTGCGATGAGTAATCGTTTTACTTCCGGTATTTAGGTATAAAAAAACCCGCATCTGCGTGCGGGTCTAGTATCATTCTGTGAGGTTATTTTTCTTCCACAGCCTACCCGCGCGATCTGGTCACGATAAGGAGGAGGCTAAGCAGGAGAGAAAAACGTGCTGTCATGTTGTTAAGCGTTCCACAGAATTAAGTTAACAAATTAGTACCGCACTCAATGGAGCTCGTCAACCCTAAAATTGCTTTTTTATTCGCCGGTGCCTAATCCAGGGGCAAATTCATCGTTTGGACTGATTTTAACCAGTGTCACTTATTATGATGAATAATAAACCTGTTAAGGAGCAGGGTAACTGGCCTACAATTAATCAATGATTAATTGTCGAGATCATCTATGCAACAGACTACACGGTCAGAAAAGGCACGCAGAGTGGGCCGGCCGAGTAATCAAACTCACGCACGTGAACACTTGATCCATCATGCCCGGGAGTTATTTACCGTGATGGCGTATGACAAGGTTTCTACCCGTTTGATTGCTCAGCGAGCTGGTGTGAACAGCGCGATGATCAGCTATTATTTCGGCAATAAAGAAGGCTTGTTCGAGACGATGTTGCGCGAGACGCTCGCGCCAGTGCAACAAAAGCTCAATACCCTGATCAAACATGCTTCACGTGGGCATTTTATCGACATTATGCGTACCTATTACCGGGAAATGGTTAAAGTGCCTCAGTTTCCGCGTCTGGTCATGCAACTGATGAACATGCCACCGTCCGACACACAAAGAAAGCTGATGGAAAAAGTGTTTATGGACATCAGTAAGCCGATGCAAGACGTCATTTTTGATCGTCTGGTGCAAGAGCAGGTGATTCGGCCGGATATGGATCCCAAGCTGTGTCGGATTTCATACATCAGCCTGATGGTGTTTCCGTTTATGGCGCCCCCGTCGATGCTGGCACTGCATGGAGTCGAACTCAGTGACGAGTTTCTCGATCGCTTGTTTGAACACAATATTCGTCTGATGACCAGCGGGTTTCTCACCACTTCGGAAAGTAATGCCAGCGGCTGAGCTGGTTTGTCACCATATCTCCAAACAATCTTCATGTTTCTGTCACTTGGGGCTCCTAACATCTTTTCAACAATGAGTGGAAGGTTTGCAGGAGCAACAAGATGAGAGCTATCGAACCGATTGCCAAACTTGACCTGGCATTTTCTCTGTTTTGTCTTCAACACAGATTCAACCAACAGGTTGCCCAAATGAGTAAAGCCATTTCGCACACCGGGGATGGCCATCTGTATCTTGTGATTGGGTTGTTGGCTTGGTGGCTGGATGGCCCTACCGGAGCGATGTTTCTGGCCGCTGGGCTGAGTGCCTTCGCACTTGAACTGCCTATCTATTGGCTAACCAAAAACAGTTTTAAGCGTCGTCGACCGGACGAGTTTTCTGACTTAGTGGTGTCTTTTATTACCCCTTCTGACCGCTATAGCCTGCCATCAGGCCACACGGCCGCCGCCTTCCTGATGGCTACTTTAATTGGTCACTTTTATCCGGATCTGCACAGCTTTGCCCTGTTGTGGGCGGCCGCCATTGGTGCGGCCCGTATTCTACTCGGGGTGCATTTCATCAGCGATGTGCTGATCGGTATGTTATTGGGAGTGGGCAGTGCCACTTTCGCCATCTCAGTTGTTGGAGGCTAACGATTGAAAATCTTGTACGGTGTTCAGGGAACTGGAAATGGGCATATTGCTCGGGCCAGAGCTATGAGCAAAGCGCTGAAGCAGCGTGATCTTGAAGTCGATTTTCTCTTCTCCGGCCGTGCGTCGGACAAATACTTTTCCATGGACGACTTTGGGGACTATCAGACCCGGCGGGGGATGACGTTCGTGACAGAAAAAGGCCGGGTGAATTACTGGAAAACCGGGCTGAATAACAGCCTGATCCAGCTAAACAAGGAAATCGCAGCATTGGATCTCAGCCGCTACGATCTGGTGCTGAATGATTTTGAGCCTATCTCAGCCTGGGCGGCAAAAAAGCAGAAGGTCACCTGCATCGGTATCAGCCATCAGAATGCATTTCGCTACCCGGTGCCGCTGAAAGGAGCCTCCTGGCTGGATAAGCGGGTGATTGAGCATTTTGCGCCGTGTGATCAGCATATCGGTTTGCACTGGTACCATTTTGATCAGCCGTTGCTGCCGCCAATTGTCCACACCTTGGGTGAGAAAGCGCGCCTAGAGCAGTATGTGCTGGTTTATCTGCCATTTGAATCGGTAGATGATATTTGTGAACTTTTGTTTCGTTTCGGCAATCAGCGTTTTGTCTGCTTCCATCCAGCGGTGACAGGCTTGCAAGAGCTGGAAAACGTTACGCTACGTCCGCTGTGCCATCAGGGTTTTCAACATCACCTGCAGCGTTGCTCGGGTGTGATCGCCAATGGCGGATTTGAGTTGCCTTCCGAGGCGCTGACCTTGGGTAAGAAACTGCTGCTCAAACCGCTGGCTGGTCAGTTTGAACAGCAGAGCAACGTCGCCACACTGGAAAACCTTGGATTAGCGAGCTCGATGGATTTCTTAGACGCCTCTGCCGTGCGCAGTTGGCTGGATGAAAAAGAAGCAGAAAGCGTGTCGTACCCGGATGTGGCCGGGGCGATTGCTGACTGGCTGGTTGGTGGTGATTTGTCTGATCCGGCGTCGCTCAGTCTCGCGTTATGGGAAAAAGTCGATTTTCCCAGTTATGTTATCAATCTGTAACGCCGATATTGATCCTGCCTTTTGCTGTACCTATTGACGTATTCAACGTGTCAATGGGTAAAAAACGCTCAGCTTTGTCACTGATAAAATCATTAGAAAATTATGAAAGGGCTAAAAAAGCCCTTTTATGCTTTTTTATAAAAAGATTATATTATTGATTTTTAAAGGCTTTATTGTTATCCAGATAAAAAATACTGATTAATTATCAATCTAGTTGCTAAACCTCGATTGATTCGCTGATAGTAAGTGTCGCTCCGCTCTTATCGGGGCGATAAATATAAAAACGACAGGTTATCTATTCCAACCCAAAACAAACCTAGAGCTATCGACGACCATTAAGAGGCGTAATCAATGTTACAAAAAAAAGATGCAATGAGCGCTATTGCTAGCTACCGAATGGAAAGCACATTACGTGGGGTAGACCTTAACCTGTTGACGGTATTCGATGCCGTGATGCAGGAACAAAACATCACTCGCGCCGCGCACAATCTGGGCATGTCTCAGCCAGCGGTCAGTAACGCGGTTGCTCGTCTGAAAGTGATGTTTAATGATGAATTGTTCATGCGTCAGGGACGTGGTATTCAACCCACACAACGCGCTCGCCAGCTGTTTGGTCCGATTCGTCAGGCATTACAGCTGATCCGCAATGAGCTGCCAAGCTCGATTTTTTCTCCTGAAACGTCAACTCGTCTGTTCAAACTGGCGATTTGCAGCCCTTGTGACATGCGCTTTGCGCCTAAGATCATGACTTCCGTGCATGAACAGGCACCGAATGTGCAACTGCATCTGGATGCAGAGTTCGACCGTAAGCTGGCCGAACGTATGCGTTATCAGGAAATTGATTTTGTTATTGATTACGCCCGTTTTGATGATCAAGGCTTCTCCAGCACTGAGATTTTTCAGGACGAGCTGGTGGTCGTTGCCGCCAAAGCGCACCCTCGTGTTCAGGGAGAGGTGAGCGCAGAACAACTGCGTGCAGAGAAACACGCCAAATTGTCGAAGATTCACGGTCAACGCAGTTTTTCCGAGCAGGCATACCGTGAAATGGATTGTCAGCCTTATTACGAGGGCACCAGTTTAAGTAATGTGCTGTACGTTGTTGGGCAGTCTGAACTGGTAACGATCGCGCCACGCTGGATGGTGGAAAATGCCGCCAACAAAGACCAGTTGCAGATGTTGGCGTTGCCGTTTGAGAACGCCAATATCAGCGGATATCTGAGCTGGCATGAATCCAGTGAAAAAGACAAAGGTCATATCTGGATGCGCGATCAACTGATGATGATCTGTGGCGAAGTGGTGGCATTGTCGTAAGGCAATTTTGGCACCAAACTGACGGTAAAAACCTTGAACGGAGCTCTTCGTTCAAGGTTTTTTACTATTTAGGTGGCTAACTTTGACGTCTGTCAGTTGCCTTTTCTGGCCTTGATTGTACACTTGTGCGCTCAAAAAAAGCTTACAGGTGTAAGCCAAAGGTACAAAGCATGGCCAATTTAGATTTTCACATTGTTAAACGTATTCGCGCTCAGATTGCTCAGGGTGGCGCACGCATTGCTCTGAAGCAGAAAGACGGCGCTGTATGGCAGGGCATCAGCTGGACACAACTGGGGATCGAAATCGATCAGTTGTCACGCGCGCTGCTGGCACAGGGCATCGCGGTACAGGACAAAGTGGCGATTTTCTCCAACAACATGTCGCGCTGGACCATTGCTGATTTGGCCACGTTGCAAGTTCGCGCGGTGCCGGTACCCATATACCCGACCAATACGGCGGCGCAGTCCGCGTACATCGTTGACAATGCCGATGCCCGCATACTGTTTGTCGGTGAACAGGCGCAATACGATGCGGCATTAAATCTCCTGGAGCAGTGTCCGCAGCTGGAACTGATCGTGGCCATGTCGGATGATGTCGACTTGAGAGATTGCCCGCAAGCGCTGAGCTGGGAACGCTTTATGGCACAGGGCGAACAGAGCGAGCAAGCTGAGTTGGAACAACGCCTGGAGCAGGCGTGTATGGATGACTTACTCACGCTGATTTATACCTCTGGTACCACCGGCCAGCCCAAAGGGGTGATGCTCGACTACGCGAACATTGGCGCCCAGTTGGAAGGGCATGATCTGCGTCTGAGTCTCTCTCAGGAGGACGTATCACTGTGTTTTCTGCCTTTGTCACACGTTTTTGAGCGCGCCTGGACGTTTTACGTATTGTACAAAGGGGCAACCAACTGTTATCTGCAAGACACTATGCAGGTGCGTGACGCTCTAAGTGAAGTTCGTCCGACTGTGATGTGTGCGGTTCCCCGTTTTTACGAGAAAATCTTCTCTGCGATTCACGAAAAAGTCGCGCGAGCGCCCTTTCTCCGTAAAGTACTGTTCACCTGGGCGGTCAACATGGGGGCCAAAATGTCTCTCTGTCAGCAACAGAATCGCCAACCGTCTCTGTTGCTGAAAAAATCTTACCGGCTGGCGGATAAACTGGTGCTGTCTAAACTGCGCGATCTGCTCGGCGGACGAATTAATTTCATGCCGTGTGGGGGGGCCAAACTGGATGAGACCATCGGGCGCTTTTTCCATGCAATGGGCATCAACGTCAAACTCGGTTACGGTATGACCGAAACCACAGCGACCGTCTCCTGTTGGGACGATCGTTGTTTTAACCCTGACTCCATCGGCATGGCGATGCCGGGCGCGCAGGTGAAAATCGGTGACAATAATGAGATTTTAGTCCGCGGACCTATGGTCATGCGCGGTTACTACAAAATGCCGGAAGAAACGGCAAAAAGCTTTGACGAGCATGGATTCCTGAAAACTGGCGATGCTGGGCAGATTGATGAGCAGGGGAACTTGTTTATTACCGACCGGATCAAAGAGTTGATGAAGACATCCGGTGGTAAATACATTGCCCCGCAAATGATCGAAGGCACGTTAGGCAAAGACCATTTTATTGAGCAGATTGCCGTGATCGCCGATACGCGCAAGTTTGTTTCGGCGTTGATCGTACCGTGTTTTGATAGCCTGGAGCAGTACGCGAAAGAGCTGAACATTAAGTATCATGATCGAATGGAGCTGATCAAACATCATCAGATTGTTGCCATGTTCGAAGCGCGCATCGCCGACCTGCAACAAGAGCTGGCAAAATTTGAGCAGGTGAAAAAATTCAAATTGTTGCCGAAAGCCTTCTCAATGGATGACGGTGAACTGACCCCGACGCAGAAACTGCGTCGAAAAGTCATCCATGACCGATATCAGGATGAAATCGACGAAATGTACACTGAGAATTCAAAAAAGAGATAAAAACCTGCACTCAAGCTGGTTAATCCGATAAAAAGTCCTCCTGCTCAGCGTGACTGCTGTGGGAGGATTTTTTATTGCTTGTTTGCAGATTGGGCGTGGCTCTTTCTTTCATGCGTGTGAGTCTGGTGGTTGTGTTGTGGAATTTTATTCTTTTTTTTTGCGAAGTGTTAATCATAACCCCCGTATTTTTTCTTCTTTGTGACATCCTTTTCTTATAATTTCCTCTTTTTAAGCATGTTGTTAATGGTGTGACTTTTGTCACGTTAGACCGCTCAGGAATTACACGCTACAGTGGGAGCTCACTCGTTTTTGTTATGACAGAAACGAGACATAGCCGAAAGAGTGAACGTATTTCGAATTAGGCTACGAATAAGACCTAGACTATGTAAAACCAGAACAATGGCGCTGACCTAGCGTGATTGGATGCTGGTAAGGAGAAAAATATGGCAATGTTGTCCGGCGCAGAGATGGTCGTCCAGTCTCTGATCGAAGAGGGCGTAGAGCAGATCTTTGGTTACCCAGGTGGCTCGGTGCTTGATATCTACGATGCTCTGCATGAAAAAACCGACAAAATCAAACACGTGCTGGTTCGCCATGAACAAGCAGCGACTCACATGGCCGATGGTTATGCTCGTGCAACAGGCAAACCAGGCGTCGTGTTAGTCTGCTCCGGCCCAGGAGCAACCAATACCATCACCGGCATTGCGACCGCCTACATGGACTCTGTACCGATGATCGTGATTTCAGGCAACGTGCCAACGAACCTGATCGGCAACGATGCGTTTCAGGAGTGCGATATCGTCGGTGTGTCCCGTCCGGTGGTGAAGCACAGCTTCCTGGTAAAAAATGCGGAAGATATCCCCGAAACAATTAAAAAAGCCTTCTATATTGCGTCAACGGGTCGTCCAGGCCCTGTGGTGATCGATCTGCCGAAAGATGTGATGAGTCCGCAGATCAAATTGCCTTATGCCTATCCGGAGACAATCAAAATGCGCTCCTACAACCCGACGACATCCGGCCACAAAGGTCAGATCAAAAAGGCTTTAAAAGCGCTCCTGGATGCGAAAAAACCGGTGCTGTACATCGGTGGCGGCGCGGTGATTTCCGGCGCCGACGAACAAATTCTTAAACTGGCAGAAGTATTGAACCTGCCGGTGGTCAGTACCTTGATGGGGCTTGGCGCTTTCCCGGGCACACACCATAACTCTTTGGGTATGTTGGGGATGCACGGCACTTACCAAGCCAACATGGCCATGCACAATGCCGATCTGATCTTCGGCATTGGTGTGCGCTTTGATGACCGCACCACCAACAATCTGGAGAAATACTGCCCGGATGCCAAAGTGATGCACATTGATATAGATCCGTCGTCCATCTCAAAAAATGTGCGGGTCGATCTGCCTATCGTTGGTTCGGCCGAGAAAGTCTTGGACACCATGCTGACACTACTGGTTGAACAAGGCGGCACGAACGATGCTGACGCACTGCAAAGCTGGTGGCAGGATATTCAAGGGTGGCGTGATCGCAATTGCCTGGCTTATGAAACTTCTCCTGAGCGTATCAAACCCCAACAGGTGATAGAAACGCTGCATCGACTGACCAACGGTGATGCTTATGTGGCTTCTGATGTGGGTCAGCACCAGATGTTTGCGGCGCTGTATTATCCGTTCAATAAGCCGCGGCGTTGGATCAACTCCGGCGGTCTGGGCACGATGGGGTTTGGTTTTCCTGCCGGTCTTGGGGTTAAATTTGCCAAGCCGGACGAGGAAGTTGTGGTGGTGACCGGTGACGGCAGTATCCAGATGAACATACAAGAACTGTCAACCGCGATGCAGTACGACATTCCGGTGAAAATTATCAACCTTAACAACCGTTTCCTCGGCATGGTCAAGCAATGGCAGGACATCATTTATCAGGGGCGTCACTCCAACTCGTATATGGACTCAGTACCGGACTTTGCTGCGATTGCAGAAGCGTACGGTCACGTCGGTATCCGTATTTCGACGCCGGACGAACTCGAAGCTGGGCTGAAAAAAGCGTTGGCGATGAAAGATCGTCTGGTATTCGTCGACATCAATGTGGATGAAACCGAACACGTGTATCCGATGCAGATCAAAGGCGAGGGTATGGATAAGATGTGGCTGAGCAAAACGGAGAGAACCTGATATGAGACACATAATTTCACTGTTAATGGAAAACCAGCCGGGTGCTCTGTCTCGGGTCGTTGGTCTGTTCTCTCAGCGTGGGTACAACATCGAATCGCTGAATGTATCCCCAACGGATGATGAAACGTTATCGCGTCTGAACGTCACCACCACATCTGACGAAATGCAGTTGGAGCAAATTCAGAAACAACTTCACAAGTTGATCGATGTACTGAAAGTACAGGAGGTGTCGGAGCTGGAGCACATCGAACGTGAGCTGCTGCTGGTGAAAGTTAAAGCGAGTGGTTTCGCCCGGGCGGAAGTGAAACGGACTGCCGATATATTCCGTGGTCAGATCGTTGATGTGACCGCTTCACAGTACACGGTTCAAATTGCGGGAACGGCCGAGAAACTCGATGCCTTCATTGCCGCATTGTCCGAAGTTACCGATGTGATTGAAGTAGCGCGTAGCGGTGTTGTAGGGATTGCCCGTGGTGAGCGAGCGCTTAAAGCTTAGCGTGTTTTATCTGATTCATATCGCGACCAACAAAAAAGGCCACCGTCAGGTGGCCTTTTTACGGTTAGAGCATTAGCTTAGTGCAGGATCCGTGCACGGATGGTACCTTCAATGCCTTTTAGTTTGGCCAATGCCTCTTCTGAACGTTCGGTTTCAACATCAATCACCACATAACCGATGTCTGCCGATGTTTGCAGATACTGACCTGCGATGTTAATGCCGTCCTGCGCAAAGATGGTGTTGATTTGAGTCAGGATACCCGGACGGTTGGTGTGAATATGCAGCAGACGCGACGTACCGCGATGTTCTGGTAGTGACACTTCCGGGAAATTGACGCTCGATAATGTAGAGCCGTTGTCTGAGTATTTCGCCAGTTTGCCGGCGACTTCCACCCCGATGTTTTCCTGCGCTTCCTGAGTTGAGCCGCCTACGTGCGGTGTCAGAATCACGTTGTCGAATTTTTGCAGTGGCGATTCGAACGGATCAGCGTTGGTTTTCGGCTCCACCGGGAACACATCGATCGCTGCGCCAGCCAAATGGCCAGACTCCAGAGCGTGACACAGTGCTGGGATGTCCACGACCGTGCCGCGCGCCGCATTGATAAATATCGCGCCCGGTTTCATACGTGCGAATTCAGCTTCGCCCATCATGTCTTTGGTTTCTGGCGTTTCTGGTACGTGCAGGGAAATCACGTCACATTTGTTGAGCAGTTCGCTCATGGTGTGGATCTGCGTTGCGTTGCCTAACGACAGTTTGTTTTCGATGTCGTAATAATAAACACGCATCCCCAGGTTTTCAGCGATGATGCCAAGTTGGGTGCCGATATGGCCGTAGCCTATGATACCCAGGCGTTTGCCGCGCGCTTCAAAGGAGTGGTCAGCGCTTTTTTTCCAGATCCCACGATGGGCGAGGGCATTTTTTTCAGGAATGCCGCGCAGCAGCAACAGAACCTGACCGAGTACCAGTTCGGCCACGCTGCGGGTGTTGGAAAATGGGGCGTTGAACACGGGGATACCGCGTTTTGCTGCCGCATTCAGATCAACCTGATTCGTACCGATACAGAAACAGCCAATTGCCACCAGTTTTTCTGCCGAGTCGATCACTTGCTGAGTAATGTTGGTACGGGAACGCAGGCCGATGAAGTGCACATCTTTGACAGCTTCCAGCAGCTCGTCTTCAGGCAGGGAGCCTTTATGATATTCGATGTTGGTGTAACCGGCAGCTTGCAGCACCTCGACGGCAGACGGGTGCACACCCTCCAGCAGGAGGATTTTGATCTTCTCTTTATCCAACGAAACTTTGGCCATTATGTTCATCCTTTAAATGGGGAAAGGGGGCTTAACTGGCGCACAGTGTATAAAAGTGACTAAAACTCAGGTTTCAGAGCACATCTTATCGGGACGCAAACGTTTTCCCTGTGCGTCTTCTGAACATTAAAGTAACAAAAAAAAATCACTTTGGGTAAGAAAATTACGGAATAAGCCATGCTTTTTCTAGAGAAAAGTAAAAAAAACGGCACCTAATGGTGCCGTTTGTAATCAAATGACGGAAATCATGTGCTTTAGTCTTCGACTTTCGCACCTTGTGGGGTGCCGGTGATGACCACATCTGCGCCGCGGTGTGCAAACAAACCGACAGTCACGACCCCTGGCAGTGCATTGATTTTGTCTTCCATGTCTTTCGGATGCGTGATCTGCATATTGTGCACATCCAGAATCACGTTGCCGTTGTCGGTGATGACCCCTTCACGGTACGCCGGATCGCCACCCAGTTTCACTAATTCACGGGCCACGTACGAACGGGCCATCGGAATGACTTCCACAGGAAGCGGGAATTGTCCCAGCACGTCCACGGCTTTGGTGTCATCAACGATACAGATAAACTTATCGGCAATGGCGGCGACGATCTTTTCGCGAGTCAGCGCTGCACCACCCCCTTTGATCATTTCACGAGCCGGGTTGATTTCATCGGCACCGTCCACATAGACATCCAGTTTGACCACATCGTTGCAGTCGTATACTTCGATGCCCAGTGCTTTGAGTTTTTCGGTAGAAGCTTCTGAGCTGGACACGGCACCTTGGATGTCGTCTTTGATTGAGCCCAGTGCATCGATGAAGTGATTCACGGTAGAACCGGTACCGACACCGACAATGCTGTCTTTTTCAACATATTTCAGCGCAGCCCAACCCGCGGCCTTTTTCATTTCATCTTGAGTCATGCCCATCTCCTGAATGCTTGAGTTAAAGTGTTATCGCGGCGCGATTATAGCCTCATTGCCGGTGGATTCCCATTGCCAGATCCGGCTTGGGGTCACTATTTTGGGCAGTGGTATATCCCAGGATTCAATCGGTAGCTGTTCGACGTGCTGGCAGTCGTGCGCCAGACCCACAGGCCGGGGACCACGACCGGTTTTAAACCAGCTTTCAAGCGTCCGGTCGTAATAGCCGCCGCCCATACCGAGTCGGTGACCACGTGAATCGAATCCCACCAAGGGAGTGCAGATCAGATCCAGTTGCTGAACTGGCCGAATGTGCTGTTGGGCCAGTCTCGGCTCAGCGATACCGAATTTGTTGAACACCATCGGACTGTCAGCGCGATAGCGGAGGAACAACAGATGGCCAGGAGAGAAAGGATGCAGGACAGGCAGGTAGGCCTCTTTGCCTTCGGCCCACAGCGCATCGATCAAGGGGCGGGTATCCAGTTCACCGTCGGTGGAGAGATACAGGGCAATGTGCTGGCTGGTTTGGTACTCTGGCAATTGAGAAAATTGTTTCACCAGATCGAGTCCGGCCAGACGCTGGGTGTCACTGCAAAGTTGATTGCGTCTTTCGCGTATCTGGCGGCGAAAGTCCTGCCTTGAAAGGTTCATACCAATTACCTTGAGATTGTTCTTGGTATCGATAGGATACCCCAGAGTGCCGTTGAGGATTGTGGCCCTTGAACCAGCTGGTTCAAGGCGGATCAGCAATGATAACCGTAGGCTTCTCGGTACGGGCCGAGCTTGCTCAATAGCTACCAAGTACTAACCCTTAGGTATTGCTTATCGGCTCAGGGACTTACATCCTGCTGACGCACACTCCAGGGTAAATTTGGTCGTCCGGTAAAAGCTACTGCTGTCCTGGCTTCACTTTATTTAACACTTCATCGAGTGTTATGGAGAGCTTTTCCATCCGCTCTGTCAGCGCTTGACGATCCAGCGCTTCTTCATTCTTAGATTGCAATTCGTAACAAATGTTCAGTGCGGCAATGGTTAACAACTGCACTTCATTGGTCACTTTGGTGCGAGAGGTCATTTCATGGATACGGTTATTTAGGTCATCGGCCGCTCTCAGCAATGACTCTTCCTGTCCCTGAGGACAATTGACCCGGGTCAGTTTGCCCAGTACTTCAATTTCAACCGCTTGATTACTCATGTTTGATGAACTCTTTACGCGCCTTATTGGGTCGGTGGAATATGCGCCACCGAGGAGGAAACTATAGGAAAAGCGCCTTTAAGATTCAAGCTTTTCCACTGACCATTGAGCAAAACAAAGCCTAACAACACAGGATTTGGGCAATTTGCACAAAAGCTGCCCACATTTAAGGAACTCAACGTTTTCGCTCTGGGTGCGAAGTGATAGGATTAGCTTTATTTGTCACAATTAGGCTTCCCATGAGCAAAACTACACTCCCTGACTACCTCGGCGCTGCCACTGAACTTCAATCGGCCGGACTGGCTGTCAACCCAGCGGAACTGCATGGTCTGCTCACAGGGATGCTCAGTGGCGGATTAAGTTTAAATGATGACAGTTGGCAGCCGCTGCTGTTTGATTACACTAACGATGGTATGGGCTGGCCAAGCGGTGCGCTGTTGGTGGCCAAATCTGTGCTGGAAGCAAGCAAACAAGAGATGACCGGCACCAGCCTGGAGATGGAACTGCTTTTGCCGGATGATGATGCAGGCGCCAGCCTGTTTGATCTGGCGGACGGGGTTGCCGATTGGGTCAACCATTTTATTTCCGGCCTGGGGCTGGTGAACGCCGGGTTGAAAAATGCGTCGGCAGATGTGAAAGAAGCGCTGGCGGATATGGAAGAGATTGCCCGTCTTGGCATTGATGAAGATGACGATTTAGGTGAGCAGGCACAGCTGCTGCTTCAGGTGGTCGAACATATTAAAGCCTGCGTACTGACCATCCATGCAGAACTGGGTAGCCGGCCGGCGCCTGAGAGTACGCCCACCATTCACTAAGCAGGTACCAGGATGAAGCCGTTTGATGTAGTGATTGCTGGCGGTGCAATGGCCGGGATGACTCTGGCGCTTGCACTGGATCATCTTAGTAATCAGCAACTGTCTATTGGGATTGTGGAACCGTTTCACACCGATCATCAAGCCCACCCGGGGTTCGATTCGCGATCCATTGCGCTGTCGCATGGTACGGTTGAGACACTCAAGCAGTTTGCCTTATGGGAGACGCTTGCTGAGGTGGTGACTCCGATTGCACACATTCATGTGTCTGACCGTGGCCACGCAGGTATGACGGACATTGATCGCCAAGAGCTGGGATTGGCCGCTCTGGGGTATGTGGTCGAGTTGGCGGATGTGGGCCGTCTCTACCAGCAAAAAATCAGCCAGTGTCCGCAAATTACCCTGTTTTGTCCGAATGCCGTGGCCGATGTTAAGCGCACAGACAGCCATGCTTTGGTGTCACTTCGGGACGGAACACAGCTCAAAACCCGGCTGCTGGTGGCAGCAGATGGCGCGGTGTCCACTTGTTGCCAGCAATTGGGGCTGCCGCTTCAGGAGCATGATTTTGGTCAGGTGGCATTGATCGCCAATGTGCTGTGTCAACAGGCTCATCAGGGGCGTGCGTTTGAACGCTTTACCCAGCATGGTCCACTGGCGTTGCTACCGATGAGTGAAGGACGAATGTCGTTGGTTTGGTGTATGCCGCCCGAACAGGCTGAGCGCGTTTTGGCTTTGGATGACACACAGTTCCTTGCTGAGCTGCAACGCGACTTTGGCTGGCGTTTGGGGAAATTCTCAAAAGTGGGAAGCCGGGCGAGTTATCCCCTATTACTGCGTTACCGGGAGGCTAATATCAGTCACCGCTTTGCTATTGTTGGTAATGCAGCGCAAACTTTGCACCCCATCGCCGGGCAGGGGTTCAACCTGGGTATTCGCGATGTCGCCAGCCTGGCTGAAGAACTGCTGAACTCGCTTGATGATGTCGGACGCTACACCGCGCTGGCGGCGTTCAGTCAGCGTCGCCATGACGATCGGAACCGTACCATTCAATTGACGACGTCACTGGTACACATATTTTCAAATGATTGGCTGACATTGCGTCTGGGACGCAATCTTGGCCTGGCTGCGATGGACAATATCCCGGCGCTCAAGGCACCTTTGCTGAGACGAACGCTCGGACTGGTCGACCGCTAACGGAGACGGATTAAGGTAAAAACATGATGCAGAGCGTTGATATTGCCATTGTGGGTGGTGGTATGGTGGGGTTAGCTCTGGCTGCCGCATTTAAGGACAGCGATCTACGGATAGCGGTCATCGAAGGTCGGACTCCGGATGAATCTCTGGCGGAATTGCCCGATGTGCGCGTGTCCGCACTGAGCCGTTCCAGTGAAACTATTTTACGTAATCTGGGTGTTTGGGAAGGTATCACCCGGCGACGATTGTCGCCGTATTCCGCGATGGAAGTGTGGGAACAGGACAGCTTCGCCCGGATCGAATTCAGTGCGAATGCGCTGGGGCAGCCGGATCTGGGACACATCGTTGAAAACCGTGTGATTCAGTTGGCCCTGCTGGAGCAGGTTCAGCAGATGAACAATGTGACGTTATACATGCCCGCCACCTGTCACTCTCTGGCCGTCAGTGAACGCGAAGCCTGGCTGACACTGGACAACGGACAGGCACTGACTGCCAAGCTGGTGGTCGGAGCTGATGGCGCTAATTCTTGGGTTCGTCATCAACAGGATATTCCTCTGACCCACTGGGATTATGGTCACAGCGCGATCGTGGCCAATGTTTATACCGCGGACACTCATGACAGTGTCGCACGGCAGATCTTCACACCGAATGGGCCTCTGGCATTTTTGCCTTTGCAAGATCAACATCTTAGCTCGATTGTCTGGTCAACCGATCCCAGCCGGGCTGAGCGCTTGATGGCGTTGTCGGATCGTGAATTCAACAAAGTGCTCACCGCCGAGTTCGATGCCCGCTTGGGGTTGTGTGAAGTCCGTGGCGAGCGGGCAGCGTATCCACTTAAGATGCGTTATGCCCGTGATTTCATCGCCCAGCGTATTGCTCTGGTTGGTGACGCGGCGCATACCATTCACCCGTTAGCAGGGCAGGGCGTGAATCTCGGGCTGTTGGATGCCGCCAGCTTAGCGCAAGAGGTGTATGCGCTGTGGCGTCAGGGAGAAGATATCGGTGCGCGTCGTAACCTGCGTGGCTACGAGCGCTGGCGCAAAGCCGAAGCGGCGAAGATGATTGCTGCGATGCAGGGATTCCGCGATCTGTTTGACGGGAACAATCCGGCGAAGAAGCTGATTCGTGGTCTGGGAATGAAACTGGCAGGCCAGCTGCCCGGCGCGAAAGATGAGATCATGAAGCGTGCCCTGGGACTAAAAGGCCATTTGCCTGATTTGGCAAAGCGAACAGTGTATGCGGATTAAACCATTAGAAAGGTAAAAGGGTTGGCCAGTGGCCAACCCTTTTTAATTCATTTTATGCATAGGCACAGCGCAGTTTCATGATTTCGCTGTTGATTTCTTTGACCGCCTGAAAATGACGGGCTTCGGCACGATCCGGCAAGATCAATTTGCCGTTATCAAATTCAAATTTGCCAATTCCATAGATGTAAATTCTTCCCTTGAATAATCGACTCACGTGTTTAGCAATCATACCGGGGATATAGCGCTTAAACAGTCTCATATCTTTATCCTTGTTTTTTCTGGCACCGCAAATTGTAAGTAAGACTGGTTTAAAATTGTGTGACAGTCTTGGAGAAATATGCAGTGGATATCGACTTTGTTGGATATTTGTGCTGCTGTAGGCAGATTCTCAGATAAATATCCAAGTTTATGTGATGCTTACCTCATTTTAGTTCGGTGTGTGGAACTACCTAATGAACTGAGACGCGCACATTAGGCACGAGAATTATTACAGAATTAAGAATAGTCGAAATTTAGCTAAGAATTTAAGAAAGGTGTAAATTTTTGTTGAAAAAAAGCCCGCAAAACATTGCGGGCGAATAGTCACAGATGCATTACACAAAAAGTGGATGTCCTGAAACAATCAGTGGATTCACTTTTGTTGTTGGAGAAGGATATCAACAATACTACTCAAATTGTTTGAACTTTAACCAACAAGCACAGACTACGCGAAAAAAATGCCCATGACTATTTATGTTTTTATTTTGAATAAATATCTTTGATGTTAGTGTCTGGAGTTCGAGTTTGATCACGTTTTATTGTAATCCATTACACTAAATTGCCGTATCACGGCAAATGTCTCCGAACTGAGGCTGGCACAACTGCACCAGATCGTGACAACCCAGAGCTACTCCGGCCATGTGACAGCCGCTACTGATGGTAACTTCCGGCTCTGTCAGCAGATGTTGATCAAAGATGATCGGCATCGATACGGGCAGCAAAAGGGGAGCAACACAACCTGGCTGATAGCCGGTTAATTCGGGGACCTGAGCCAGATCGACACAGGTCATTCGGCGCCAGCCAAGCAGAGCACGAACTTTCTTTGGATCCACAGATCTGTCGCCAGGAGCGCACGCCAGAGCGTATTGACCGCCCATGTCCCGTAGCAGAATTGACTTCACCATCTGGGCGGGACGGATGCCTCGTTGCCGGGCGGCGTCTTCGATGGTGGTGGCTGGCGTCTGATGAGGCAGCAGGCGATACGCCACCTGCTGCTCACGTAGATACCGCGTGATTTTGGTCTCTATCGGCTTATTCATTCTCTTCTAACGTATACGGCAAAGGCTGAATGGTCCAGGTGTGTTCCGGCTGATCCTGAAGGCGCAGGGGAGTGTCGGCGTCGAGGTTGTTGGGCAGAACAATCAAGCCGATGGCGCTGTTGTCGGCAAACACATAATGCGCAAGCAACTGACCAGCGCCACGCCAATTGTCTCCGACCGCCCGCTCAAGTGCCGTGCCTTCAATTGCCGTTGAGACACTGCCCTTGACTATGTACATCGCACGCTTGTTCATGCCGCGGTACTTAGCTCGCGCAACGGTTTCCTGACCGGTGTAACAGCCTTTAGTAAAGCTGATGCCTCCCAGTGCCTGCAGGTTGAGCGCTTGGGGAATATGTTCATTTTGCTCGCTGGCGCCGAGTACCGGTAACGCATGTTCGATGTCAAAGCGGGTCCACAGGGATTCGTCGACTTTGTTCGCGGTCCACTGTGCTGCCAGCGTTTCGGCTGCGTGTGCGTCCAGCAACAGCATCCAGCGCTCAGCATCTATTCTCACCGCACTGCCACCGTTGATGGCCCGGACATCACCGCGCTGCTCCGACAGGCTGTCAATAAAATGTTCGGCTTGTTGGCCGAGCACTCCCAGAATGATCTCCTGACTGGCATTGATCTCAACTTTGGAGAACACCGCGTACTTGCGGATCTCTCGCAATTCGACGTCGATCGCCGATCGTGGCTGCACCATGGCAAAGCCACCGTTGTGGTGGAACACACGAAATACGCTCCAGACCTTGCCTTTGGCATCGCAGTGCGCACCCAGTGTAGTTTGGTCCAAAGGCAGAGATACCACGTCGCAGGTGACCTGACCTTGCAGGTAAGACTTCTTGTCATCACCTTGCAGAGTGATGGCTCCCCATGAGGGCAGGTAAGCCAGCATCAGGGGCGGCAACGCATCGTTTGCGTTTACGGCAAGAGGAGTGAATGAGTTTTGCCAATCCATGTGAAATTCCTAGCTATGTTGGTATGGGGTTATGTTAATCCGGTTGAGTTTTTTTGTCAGCTTCTGCGGACTGTGACTGAGTTAGTGGTCGCCGTCTCTGACCCCTGTTACACTCAGCTAAAATTATGATTAGGTGAGGATAACCGATGTACACTGCAGAAGAAAAAGCACGGATCAAGTGGGCATGCCGACGTGGGATGCTGGAACTTGATGTGGTCATTATGCCTTTTTTTGAGGAGTGCTTTGATTCACTGAGCGAGACGGAGCAACAGGATTTTGTGTCGCTGCTGGAGTGTGATGACCCGGATCTGTTTACCTGGATTATGGGGCATGGACGCAGTGAGAACCTGAGTCACGCCTCCATGGTAGACAAGATTGTTGCCCATAACCTCAGCAAAGTGCGTTAACGTCCACTTACTCCCTTCTACTGATGCCCGTGTCCTGCATATGGTGGCTTGGCTACTGACGACCTGGGCATCCCTTGCTGCTTTCCTGCCACTGGTCATTCTTCCCATGCTGTTGGTACCGATATGGCAATTGTGTCATCGGGGAGCACTGTTGCCCCCCGCCGCGCAAGGTCAACTGCGTTGTGGTCCCGGACGACAGGTTCGCTTTAACGATGACACTCTGACACTGCGCGGTTGTCAGAGCGCATGTGCTCACTGGTTTGTGATTGTGTATTTTGAACAGCGCGCGGCGTTAACGGTGTGGCGCGACAGTTTGAGTGACGCGGATTATCGCCATCTGCTGGTGGTGGTTCAAAGGGAGCGCCAGGCTCCCTGAACGTGATTATTTTTGAGGCACCAAAATGGTTGGCCCGCTGTGTTCCGCCGGATTAGGGTAATCCAGAGTGTAATGCAGGCCACGACTCTCTTTGCGTTGCATCGCACAGCGGACCATGAGTTCGGCGACTTGCAGCAAGTTACGCAACTCCAGCAGGTTATTTGAGACGCGGAAATGGCTGTAATACTCGTGCGTTTCCTGTTGCAGTAACTGAATTCGGCGCAGCGCACGTTCCAGGCGTTTGTCGGTCCGCACAATGCCCATGTAATCCCACATGAACAGGCGCAGTTCATGCCAGTTGTGTTGGATAACCACTTCTTCATCTGAGTTGCTCACCTGACTTTCGTCCCACGCCGGCAAGGTTGTCGGTAGGGTGGCGCTGTCGAGGTTGGTCAGGATGTCTTTAGCGGCAGACCAGGCGTAGACCACACACTCCAGCAGCGAGTTAGAGGCCATGCGATTGGCACCGTGCAAACCGGTGTAACTGACTTCGCCAATCGCATACAGTTGTGACAGATCGGTCTGCCCCTGCTGAGAAACCATCACACCGCCGCAGGTGTAGTGCGCAGCGGGAACAATCGGGATCGGCTCTTTCGTCATGTCTATGCCGAGATCCATTAACCGGGTGTAAATGGTCGGGAAGTGCTTTTCGATAAAATCGGCGGGTTTGTGGCTGATATCAAGGTACATGCAGTCCGCGCCCAAGCGTTTCATTTCGTAGTCGATTGCCCGGGCCACCACGTCACGCGGTGCCAGTTCGGCGCGCTCGTCAAATTCCGGCATGAAACGGGAGCCGTCGGGCCGGCGCAGGAAGGCACCTTCACCGCGCAGAGCCTCGGTCAGCAGAAAATTGCGGGCTTCCGGGTGGTACAAACAGGTCGGGTGGAATTGGTTAAACTCCATATTGGCGACCCGACAGCCGGCACGCCAGGCCATGGCAATCCCATCACCGGACGAGACGTCAGGGTTGGAGGTGTACTGATATACTTTCGATGCTCCGCCGGTTGCCAGTACGACAAATTTGGCGCGTACGGTCTCAACGTGCTCTTCATTTCGGTTCCAGATGTAAGCACCGACGACTTTGTTTTCGTCCCCACCGATTTTATCTTCGGTGATCAGGTCAAGCGCATTGTGGCGCTCAAGAACCGTGATGTTGGGGTGATTGTGAACGTTGTCCTGCAGTGAGGTTTGCATCGCCATGCCGGTTGCATCGGCTGCATGCAGAATACGGCGGTGGCTGTGGCCGCCTTCACGGGTCAGGTGATAACGTGGCTCATCGTCGTCGTCATCGTCCTCGCGGTCAAACGGAACACCGCCGTCGATCAGCCACTGGACGCACTCTTTGGCATTTTCGGCGATAAAGGTCACGGTTTCTTCTTCACAGATGCCGCCGCCGGCAATCAGTGTATCCTGTACATGCGATTCAATGCTGTCGGATTCATCAAATACCGCTGCAATTCCTCCTTGAGCGTAGTACGTCGCGCCTTCGCTCCTTGGTCCTTTACTTAAGACAATCACGTTGGCACGTTTGGCTACGCGCAGTGCAAGCGACAAGCCTGCTGCGCCGCTACCAATGACTAATACATCACACTGATGTTCACGGTTTGCGTTCATAAAACTGTTAAAATCCCGAACTATATTCAGAGTAGCAACACTCTATCCCCATGCGCGGAGCGCCGATGAATCCCTCTATATTATCATCAGTGGCCACGCATTACTTTGTAAATCCCATTGCTTTTCGTGTACTTCGCCCCCAGAATTTGGAGCAGTGACAACGAACACATCGCCCTGCGAACGTATCAGAATATTTTTTTAGAGAATATGTGGAACTTTCTATATACGCCAGAGTCACAATAGTGCTCATGTAAGCAGTGGTGTCAATACTACATTTTGCATAATTAATGCCCATATCTGTGAGGATAGGGGAGAGAAACAAATAGGAGTACACGCTCGAATGAACGAGCAGCTGACCGATCAAGTATTGATTGAGCGAGTTCAGAGTGGAGATAAGCAGGCATTCAATCTGTTAGTACTGAGATACCAGAACAAAGTTTGCAATCTTATTTCCCGGTATGTGAGCAATCCTGGAGATGTCGCCGATGTGGCCCAAGAAACGTTCATTAAAGCGTATCGGGCGGTGCCAAGCTTTCGTGGTGAAAGCGCCTTTTATACCTGGCTATATCGAATTGCTGTCAACACTGCCAAAAACCACATCGTTGCCCAGAGCCGCAGACCGCCAGCCAACGATGTGGATGCTGAAGAAGCTGAATATTACGAGTCGGCGAGTGCGTTAAAAGAAATTTCGAACCCTGAGAACTTAACGTTGTCCAAAGAATTGAAACGCGTGGTTTTCAGTGCGATTGAAGCACTACCCGACGATTTAAAAACTGCAATGACTTTACGCGAGTTAGATGGTTTAAGTTACGAAGAGATCGCGGCTGTGATGGATTGCCCGGTAGGGACAGTGCGTTCTCGAATCTTCCGAGCTCGTGAAGCGGTTGAGAAAAAAATCAAACCGCTGTTGCAACGCTAATTACCAGTAATGACTATGGTGAAAACAATGGCTGACAAAGAAAGACTTTCAGCACTCATGGATGGGGAAATGATCGACAAAGCTCTGATTGCAGAGCTGGGTGACGATCAGGAAAGCCTGCAAACTTGGAAAAATTACCATTTGATTGGTGATGTGATGCGAGGTGAGGCTCCGGAAGCACCGGAGTGGAACATTGCAGAAAGTGTTGCATTGGCGCTGGAAAATGAGCCTGCACACCATCTCAATCATGCCACCAATGTCACGCATCTTGATGCGGTGCGGGTGGAAGAACAACCGGCACCGCAACAAGCGCGCCGCCAGTTGCCGGGTTGGTTGAGCCAGTTTGGTCAGGTGGCGGTGGCCGCGTGTGTGTCTTTGGCTGTGATTCTGGGTGTTCAACAGTATGGTGGCACGGATCCTTCTCAGCCACAGAATAATCAAGTGCCTGTTCTGCAAACGGTGCCGTTTGCCGGCAGTGCAGAGCCTGTCAGTCTGACCCGTGATTCGATAGAGAAGCAGCACACTGGTGACATTAATGTCCAGGAGCAGCGTCGTCGTATCAATGCCATGCTGCAAGATTACGAGCTTCAGCTTAGACTAAACAGTGAGAACGCTGACCAACACAGCGATCGAGTTGAACCGGTAGTTGAATGAAAAAATTTCTGATCAGTGCGCTGACGCTGTTCAGTTTGAGCTCAGGTATGGCCTTTGCAGAGGATAACGACTCTGCGGAGGCTTTATTGCATCAAATGAACGAAGCCAGTCAGCATCTAAATTACGAGCTGTCTTATATCCTGATTAAGAAAAACAGTATCGAGCCTTTGCTGTACCGCCATGCGCTGGAGGAAACCCAGCAGCTGGCCCATCTGGTGTATCTGAGTGGTCCGGTGCGCGAAGTGATTCGCCGCGGTGATGAGATCAGTTACATCGAGCCTGGGGTTGAACCGTTTACCATTGAATCCGGTAATATGGTGGCGCCGACCATTCCTTTACTCAACAGTGATATTGATGACATCAGTAAGTTTTACGATTTCGTCAAAGTTGGGCGTGCCCGCGAAGCTGGCGCGGCTTGCCAGGTGTTGCGTGTTGTACCCAAAGATGGCTTACGTTACTCCTATGTTCTGTGGGTTGATGAGCAGAGCAAATTGCCGCTTCGCGCTGATCTGATTGATCGTGATGGTGAAGTGCTGGAGCAATACCGCACCATCGCTTACAGCGTCAACGATAAAATTGCGCAACTGTTGAGTGGCCTCAATCAGGTCAAACTGCCACAAGTATTATCGTTACCTAAAGGCCCGGTGAAACAGACGTACTGGAAAGTGGGCTGGATTCCTGAAGGGTTTGAACCCAAGGAACTGAACCGTTACCGCATGGCGATCACCGATCGTATGGTCGAGAGCCAGATGTACTCTGATGGCCTGTTCAGTTTCTCGGTGTACGTCTCCGACAGCGACAACCATTCGTTGCGGGGCCAACTGGTGCGTCAGGGGCGACGCACACTTCATAGCCTGGTGAGTGGTAAGAATGAAGTGTCTGTGGTCGGTGACATTCCACCGTCGACCGCTCAACGCATTGCTCAGTCGGTGACGTTCAGCGCTCAATCAGGAGCAACCACACCATGATGACGGCGCTGGCGACGGTCTCTTCTGTAACCTCGAAGGCGAAAGGCTTCGAGGTTGAACTCAGTTGCGATCAGCAAACCAGTTGCAGCAGTTGCGCATCACAAAAGAGCTGTGGGACCGGTATTGTTTCCAAAGCCGTGGGTAAGAAATCCCTGCATTGGCGTTTGTTGACCTCCCGCTCAGTCAAAGCCGGACAGGTGGTTGAAATCGGTTTCCCGGAAAAGAGTTTACTGCAGTCGGCGGCGATCGTGTATTTGGTGCCGCTGCTGGCGATGATCGCCGGGGCACTGCTCGCACAATGGTTGCTGGTACCGGCATTCGGCCTCGGCGAAGGGGCGGTGATCCTCTGCTCCACGTTGTCGACAGCGGGCGGGATTTGGGCAGCGAAAAAGCTGTCGAAAAATCTGGAACGTCAATCCCATGATGAGGTGGTGTTACTGCGGGTTCTGGGAGAGCCAATTAGCTAGTGCGAAGCCGCCCGAAATTGGGTAGAATCTGCCAACTTGATTGAAATGCCGTCAAACGACGGCTTTCTTATGTCCCTATTTGCAAAGAGTTAGTCACACCATATCTATGAAGCACATTCGTAATTTTTCGATTATCGCCCATATCGACCACGGTAAGTCGACCCTTTCTGACCGCCTGATTCAGGTTTGTGGTGGTCTGTCTGATCGTGAAATGGCTGCGCAGGTTCTTGACTCCATGGATCTTGAACGTGAGCGTGGTATCACCATTAAATCTCAGAGTGTGACACTAAACTACACCGCGAAAGATGGCGAAACATACCAGCTAAACTTCATCGATACGCCGGGACACGTTGACTTCGCGTACGAAGTTTCCCGTTCGCTAGCGGCCTGTGAAGGGGCTCTGCTGGTGGTGGATGCCGGTCAGGGCGTAGAAGCACAGACTTTGGCGAACTGTTACACCGCGATCGAAATGGATCTGGAAGTCGTGCCGATCCTGAATAAGATTGACCTGCCTGCGGCTGATCCTGAGCGCGTGGCGGAAGAGATTGAAGAGATCGTGGGTATCGATGCGATGGAAGCCACTCGTTGTTCGGCGAAAACCGGTCTGGGTGTGGATGATGTGCTGGAAAACATTGTGTCTGCGATTCCGGCGCCGGAAGGCGATCCGGATGGTCCGTTGCAAGCACTGATCATCGACTCGTGGTTCGACAACTACCTTGGCGTGGTGTCGTTGGTGCGGATCAAAAATGGCTCGCTGAAGAAAAACGACAAAATTAAAGTGATGAGCACGGGTCAGGCTTGGGGTGTGGACCGTTTGGGTATCTTTACGCCAAAACAGGTGGATACCGATGTACTGCGCACCGGTGAAGTTGGCTGGGTAGTGTGTGGTATCAAAGATATCCTCGGCGCACCCGTGGGCGATACGCTGACGCTGGCGAAAAACGGCTGTGACAAACCGCTGCCAGGCTTTAAGAAAGTGAAACCTCAGGTTTACGCTGGCCTGTTCCCGGTTTCTTCCGATGACTACGAAAACTTTCGTGATGCACTGGGCAAACTGAGCCTGAATGACGCGTCGCTGTTCTATGAGCCAGAGAACTCTGCGGCACTGGGTTTTGGTTTCCGCTGTGGTTTCCTTGGCATGCTGCACATGGAAATCATCCAGGAGCGTCTGGAGCGTGAATACGATCTCGATTTGATCACCACCGCACCGACGGTAGTGTATGAAGTGGAGCAGACAGACGGCACAGTGATGTACGTTGATAGCCCGGCGAAGCTGCCAGCGGTCAATGACATCGAAGAGATCCGCGAACCCATCGCGCGCTGTAACATTCTGGTACCGTCGGACTATCTGGGCAACGTGATCACCCTATGTGTTGAGAAACGTGGTGTGCAGGTGGATATGGTTTACCACGGCAACCAGGTGGCGGTAACCTACGATATCCCGATGGCTGAAGTCGTGTTGGATTTCTTTGACCGTCTAAAATCCACCTCTCGTGGTTACGCGTCACTGGACTACAACTTCCAGCGTTTTGAAGCGTCGAACATGGTGCGTGTTGACGTGCTGCTCAATGGCGACAAAGTGGACGCGCTGGCATTGATTACGCATAAAGATCAGTCTCAGACTCGCGGCCGTCAACTGGTCGAGAAGATGAAAGAGTTCATTCCGCGTCAGATGTTTGATATCGCGATTCAGGCGGCGATCGGTAACCACATCATCGCGCGTTCGACGGTCAAACAGTTGCGTAAAAACGTTATCGCTAAGTGTTACGGTGGTGACGTCAGCCGTAAGAAAAAACTGCTGAAGAAGCAGAAAGAAGGTAAGAAACGCATGAAGCAGATCGGTAACGTCGAGCTGCCTCAGGAAGCCTTCCTGGCGATTCTTCATGTCGGTAAAGATTAACGCTCGGTGCGTTGACACTGAAATATAAGAAGAAGATAAGTGAAAGGGTTTCGGCTCTTTCACTTTCGTGTTTTTAAGATAAGGGAAGTCAATGGCGAAAATATTCTCACTGATACTGGTCTTTGCCACGTTGATCACCGGGATTGTCTGGGTGATGGAAAAACTGGTTTGGGCCAAGCAACGCAAACAGAAACTGGCGGCGGTCGAAGCACAGACTAACGGCCTTGACGACAGTGTTAGCCAAAAACTGATCGTTCAGCCTTGGTGGGTGGAAAACTGCGTGTCGATCTTCCCGGTCATCGCTTTTGTGCTGGTTTTGCGCTCTTTCTTGTATGAACCGTTTCAGATTCCGTCAGGCTCAATGATGCCGACTTTGCTGGTGGGCGATTTCATTTTGGTGGAAAAGTACGCTTATGGCCTGAAAGATCCGGTGTGGCGTACTCAGTTGGTCGAAACCGGTAAGCCTGAGCGTGGTGACATCATCGTCTTTAAGTACCCGGTACAACCAAGCATTGACTACATTAAGCGTGTGGTGGGTTTGCCTGGCGATACGGTGCGTTATAGTGCCGACAAACAGGTGTGCATTCAGGCGAAAGGCACCTCGGAATGTCAGCCGGTGGCTATCTCGGATGTGCATGAAAGTCAGTTTATCCAAAACGGTCTACCTCTGATCGAAGCCAGAGAAAAACTGGGCCCGGTAGAACACCAGATCCTGATTAACCGACTGCGCCGCGATCGCGTTGACGATTATCAGCCACGCCCTGGCGTGAGTGAATGGGTGGTTCCACAAGGTGAATACTTTGTGATGGGCGACAACCGCGATAACAGTGCCGACAGCCGTTACTGGGGCTTCGTGCCGGAAGCCAACCTGGTGGGTAAGGCGATCGGTATCTGGATCAGTTTTGAGTTTGAACGTGGCGCGGACAGCATTCTGCCTTCATGGATTCCAACTGGTGTGCGTTTTAACCGCATTGGTGGCATTAACTAGTCCTGCGGGACATTAACAAATCGAGAGAGTATGACTTCTCCAATCCGTAAATTAGAAACTAAGCTCGGCTATCAGTTCAATGATGCCGAGCTTATCAACCTGGCGCTGACTCACCGCAGCGCCAACGGTAAACACAATGAACGTCTTGAGTTTCTGGGCGATTCAATTTTAAGTTTTGTTATCGCTGATGATTTGTACCATCGTTTTCCGAAAGTGAATGAAGGGGACATGAGTCGCATGCGTGCCACCTTGGTTCGCGGCAACACACTGGCGGAACTGGGTCGAGAATTCGAGCTGGGAGATTACTTAAAATTAGGTCCAGGTGAGTTAAAAAGTGGCGGCTTCCGTCGTGATTCGATTCTGGCCGATGCGGTTGAAGCGATCATCGGGGCGATTTATCTCGACAGTGACATCGAACAGGTGCGTCGTATTATCCTCCGTTGGTATCAACAACGTCTGGATGCGATCCAACCAGGTGTGTCACAGAAAGATCCCAAAACTCGCCTGCAGGAATTTCTGCAAGGCAGAAGAAAGCCGCTTCCTGTCTACACAGTGACTAATATTAAAGGTGAAGCACACAATCAGGAGTTTACTGTGTCGTGTGAAGTCGCAGGCATCGGACAGCCTGTAATTGGAAAAGGTACGAGTCGTCGCAAGGCTGAGCAAGCGGCTGCCGAAACTGCTTTAGAGCAACTGACTAATGGCTGATAACGAATTTAATATTGATGCGTTCTTCGCATCACACGGTGAAACCAGTTCACCAGAAAACCAGCACTGTGGCTTCATTGCCATTGTGGGGCGCCCGAATGTGGGGAAATCGACGCTGCTGAACCGTATTCTGGGACAGAAGATTTCCATTACATCACGTAAGCCGCAAACCACGCGTCACCGCATCATGGGTGTGGACACCGACGGCGATTACCAAGCGATATACGTTGATACCCCAGGGCTGCATATTGAAGAAAAGCGGGCGATCAACCGTCTGATGAACCGGGCGGCGAACTCGTCGTTGAGCGATGTGAATCTGGTTCTGTTTTTGGTCGACGGTACCCACTGGACCAAAGACGACGAGATGGTGCTGAATAAGCTGCAAAATGCCAATTTTCCGGTGGTTTTGTGTGTCAACAAAGTCGATAACGTGAAAGATCGCAACGACGTCATGTTGCACATGCTGGAGATGTCGAAGAAGATGAACTTCGTCGATGTGGTGCCTATTTCGGCCAAACAAGGCAAAAACATGGATGTGATCCGCAAACACGTGCGCGAACATCTGCCTCAAGCCACGCACCACTTCCCGGAAGAGTACGTGACGGATCGCTCTCAGCGTTTCATGGCGTCAGAAATTGTGCGTGAAAAACTGATGCGCTTTACCGGTGATGAGTTGCCGTATTCTGTCACGGTGGAGATCGAACGGTTTGACTATAACCCGGAAACGGACGGCTTCCATATCAATGCGCTGATCTTGGTAGAGCGCAGTGGGCAGAAGAAAATGGTCATCGGTAAAGGTGGTGAGAAAATCAAAACCATCGGCCGTGAAGCCCGCCTGGACATGGAAGAGCTGTTCGGACGTAAAGTGTTTCTGGAAACCTGGGTTAAAGTGAAATCCGGCTGGGCTGACGACGAGCGTGCGCTGCGTTCTCTGGGTTACATTGACGATTTGTAACCTGGGTGCGACGGTGATTCGCTCCGCAACATGAATGACATAAGGAGCCGGATGGCTCCTTATTTTTTATCGGATGGTGGCCGCTTGCGGTTTTGCTTGGTTGAGAGATATGTCTGACGGTTTACAGCGCTGCTTTGTTTTGCACCGCCGCCCTTACAGTGAATCCAGCCTGATTCTGGATGTGTTCAGTGAAGAGTTTGGCCGCGTGACGTTGATGTCGAAAGGCGCGCGCAGCAAACGTTCGAACCTCAAAGGGGCGTTGCAGCCCTTCACGCCATTACTGCTGAAGTGGTCGGGAAACGGCTCGATGAAGACCTTGCGTCAGGCAGAGCCGATCAGTCTGGGTCTGCCGCTGAGCGGTATTCATCTTTATTCCGCAATGTACGTCAACGAACTGCTGGGGCGGGTGCTGATGGCGGAAGTTCCCATGCCCGGACTTTTTCACGATTATTTGGCAGCACTGACTGAGCTGGCTCAGACCGACAATCCGGAGCCGGCCCTGCGCCGTTTTGAGTTGGCGTTGCTGGCGGCCATGGGATACGGCGTCGATTTTCTCCACTGCGCAGGCAGCGGGGAGCCGATTGAACCCGACATGACCTACCGTTATCGCGAGCAGAAAGGGTTTATTGCTTCCGTCAGAAACGACAACCTCACCTTTGTCGGGAATGAATTGATCGCCATCAGTGAACGCCGTTTTGTGACCAAAGAGCAGCTTAGGGCGGCAAAACGCTTTACACGTATAGCACTAAAGCCGTATCTTGGCGGCAAACCTTTAAAAAGTCGGGAATTGTTCATGGCGAAAACGGGCATTCCCAGAGCACGGAGTATTGGAAAATGAGCTCAATCTATCTAGGCGTTAACATCGATCATATTGCCACTTTGCGTAATGCGCGTGGGACACAGTATCCAGACCCTGTCCACGCTGCGGAAATCGCGGAGCGCGCCGGCGCCGATGGGATCACTATCCATCTTCGTGAAGACCGTCGCCACATTCTGGATCGTGACGTGCGCATTTTGCGTGAAACCATTCAGACCCGCATGAACCTGGAAATGGCTGTGACGGATGAAATGGTGGCTATCGCCCTGGAAACCAACCCCGAATTTGTGTGTCTGGTACCGGAAAAACGTGAAGAGCTGACCACTGAAGGCGGCTTGGATGTGGCGGGTCAGAAAGACAAAATCAAAGCCGCGACAAAACAACTGAGCGACGCAGGGATTAAGGTGTCACTGTTCATTGATGCCGATCGTCAGCAGATCGATGCGGCCAAAGCATGCGGGGCGCCTTTCATTGAGCTGCATACCGGCCACTATGCTGATGCGAAAAATGATGACGATCGTCAGGCAGAGCTGAAAAAAATCGCCGCGGCAGCCAGTTATGCGAACGACCTGGGGATCACTGTCAACGCCGGCCACGGTCTGACCTACCACAACGTGGCACCGATCGCTGCGATGCCGGAGATCTACGAACTCAATATCGGCCATTCCATTGTCGGCCGTGCGGTGTTCGATGGCCTGCATAAAGCGGTCGCGGACATGAAAGCCGTCATGGAAGCGGCGCGTCGGTAATGGCTTTGGTTGGCCTTGGCACGGACATCGCTGAGATTGAACGGATTGAAAACGCCCTGTCCCGCTCGGGCGAGGCGTTTGCTCGTCGGGTTCTGGCCGATGTGGAGATGGAAAAGTTCGCTCAGTTGAAGCAGAAAGGGCGCTATCTGGCGAAACGTTTTGCAGCGAAAGAAGCGGCCTCGAAAGCGCTGGGTACGGGCATTGCGCAAGGGGTGACTTTTCACGACTTTGTCATTAGCAATGATGAGCTGGGCAAGCCGGTGCTGACGCTGCACAACAAAGCCGCACAGCTGGCTCAGCAGATGGCGATCACCGCCATTCACCTGTCGATTTCCGACGAACGCCACTATGCCGTGGCGACGGTCATTTACGAATCCAAATAAGGTTGCGCAGACGCGGTAACCTTTTCCATTTCATCTTGCAATTCAAACAGCTCCGGCTCCAGCTCTTCGATGCTGCGGCCGGCACGCAGTGCCTGTTCGATCGTGGCACACACTTTTTTCAGGCGCGGTACTCCGCAGTAAGAGCAGCTGCCGTGCAGCTTATGCACGTGATGCAGCAGAGTGTCACGATCGAAGATATCGTCATCCAGAGCGGCTTCGACAATGGCATTCACTTCCGGGATATAGCCGATCAACATCCCCAGCATATCGCGCGCCAAATCGACTTTATTGGCCGATTGTTTTAACGCCGCCTGCCAGTCAATGATCATAGTGTCGTGCGCAGCCTCACTTTCCGGAGATGGAGTGACGGGTGCAAGTGGTGACTGGACTGGGAGGTTCTCACCATTGCTTCGGTGCTCAGGGCTCCAGTTCTGCAACACCTGCTGCAGCACGTGTTCCTCGATCGGTTTGGTCAGGTAGTCATCCATGCCGGCATTGAGCAGCCTATCCCGCTCGCCACTCATGGCGTGTGCGGTCACGGCGATCACCGGGGTAGATGCATTCAGCGCCAGTTGCTTGATTTTTCTGCAGGCGGTCACACCGTCCATGTGCGGCATCTGAATATCCATCAGAATGATATCGAATTTATGCTGCTCGGCTTGTTTGACGGCATCCAGCCCGTTGGTGCAGGCGATCACCTTGCAGACTCGCTCTTGCAGCAGTGCCGTGATCAGTTTGAGGTTGGCCGGGTTGTCATCCACTGCCATGACCTGCAGTGGCAATTTCTCGCTCTGTACTAGTTCCAGGCGTGGCTGTGTGCTTGCCGGGCCACTGGCCGCCAGCAGTTGCAGTAACTTCTTGCGCGATAATGGCTTGGTGATGCACTGCACCTGATAACGTTGCAGCAGATGATCGGATAGAGCCAACTCAGTACTCGGAATACCGACCACCACCTGCGGTGCGAGCGACATTGCCTTTTCGACCCATTTTTCGATTGTTGACCGTTCATGCTGCATGTTCGGCGCCAAGTTCAGCAGGACATAGTCAAACTGGCTGGTATCCTCCGGCAAGGAAGAGCGGTAGGTGACGTTGAGCCCTTCCTGCACCAGTACCTGCTGGATCACGGAAGCGGCCTGCATGTTTGGCTCCACCAGCAGGATATGACGCTGCTGCAGCACCTGCACGTCGATCAACTCGCTGACCGGCATTTCGGTGGCGTGTAACCGGAGCGTGAACCAGAATGTCGAACCCTGGTGGAGGCGACTGGTGAGACTGATTTCGCCCCCCATCTGGCTAACCAGTTTCTGGGTAATCACCAGGCCAAGTCCGGTCCCGCCATAGCGGCGTGAAATGCTGGCATCGGCCTGACTGAAGGCCTGGAACAACTGAGCCTGCTGGCGCTCGGAAATGCCGATGCCGGTATCGCGTACCATAAACTGCAGCTCAACCACATCGTCTTTCTGCGAGCGCAGTTCCACGCTGATATCGATATTGCCCCGTTCGGTGAATTTGATCGAGTTACCCACCAGATTCGTCAGGACTTGCTGGATCCGCAGTGGATCGCCGACCAACCCAGTCGGGATTTTCGGATCCACTTTCAGGGTCAGTTCAAGGCCTTTCTCATGTGCGCTGGTGGCCTGTAAGCTGACCACTTCCTCCAGAGACTCCTGGAAGTCGAACGGAATGTTTTCCAGTGCCAGTTTACCGGCTTCCAGTTTGGAGAAATCGAGGATGTCATTGATGATGTTCAGCAGGTTATTGGCCGATTTTTCAATGGTTTGCAGGTAATCGGTTTGGCTGTTGGTGAGCTGGGTTTTGAGCATCTGGCGGGTAAAGCCGATCACACCGTTTAGTGGGGTACGCAGTTCGTGTGACATATTAGCGAGGAACTCCGATTTCACCCGAGCGGCTTCCTGGGCACGCTTCTTCGCGATGTCCAGCTCGACGTTCTGGATTTCAAGCTGTTCCAGAGTTTCACGCAGGTCCGAGGTGGCCTGATCGATGCTGTGCTGCATGTCCATGTGGTATTCGGACAACGACACTGCCATGGCGTTGATGCCATTTTTGAGTGAATCCAGCTCGCCGTAAAACTTCTCTTCAATCCGCACGTCCAGGTGTCCCCGGCGGATGCGATCGACCATGTTTTTCATATTGGTGATGGGGCGGGTGACATCATACATCAGCCGATAGGCGAAGACCGCTGACAGCCCGAGGCCGGTCAGCAGCACAATGAACGCCGAAAATATCTCCTGATACTGTTGCAGACGCAATGACGAGAGATCCAGTTCCACGGCAATGTAGCCGATGGCACGATTTGGCCCGCTGTCGCCATTGGCGCTGTCGATAAAACGGTTCTCGGCCAGAATCGGCGCGCGCAGCACCAGGGTATTTTCAAACTGTTCTGACGAGCCGACTAATGGGATCGGTTTGTCTTTGGGAAACGTTAAGGATTCGAAGTTCGGGTGGAAGTTAGAGGTGACGAACAGTTCATGGTTGGCGTCAAACACTGCAATGCTGCGCACGTTTTTGGAATTCTTACGGTGTGCGTAGCTGATCAGACGGCGCACCGATTCCCGGCTCTGGTTTTTCAGTCCGTCTTCACTGGCGATGGCGAGCGGCTCAATAATGCTCAGGCCGGAATTGATCACCTGTTTTTCCAAATCGTGGTAACGGTTGTAAGAAAAAAAGGCACTCAGCAACAGGCCGATGATCAAAGTGGGCGCCAGGGTCAGGGTAATCACGCGGGCGCGTAAGCCATATCGGGTCATTATTGTCTAAACATCGTGGTGTGGATATGGGAAAATAACTTCGTGCTTCCCGTAATGCCTTTAAAACGGGCCGGGAAGACAGAGCCGTCGAAACAATAAGCATAATCAACTCGGTCGGCCGGTACAATCTCCCCGCTGCAGAATAGTGATGCCGGGGCGAATTATTTGTTTCAGATTTTTATAATGGGCACAGAGCATGGCGCGTTTTTTCCAGGCAAAGAAGAACACTCAGATAGACAAGAAACACCAGGTGGTGACGATAGAAAAACTGGATCATCACGGCGCCGGTATTGCTTACCATCAGCGTAAACCTATTTTTATCGACGGCGCTCTGCCAGGGGAGCAGGTGCTGATGCAACTGACGGAAAGCAAAAGTAAGTTTGCGCGTGGGCAATTAATCAAAGTGTTACAACCGAGTGATGAGCGCGTCGCGGCTTTCTGCCCGCATTATCAGGAATGTGGTGGCTGCAACATGCAACACCTGACTCTTGATGCGCAGCGAGCCTACAAGCAGCAGGCACTCAACCAACTGATGAACAAGTTTGCCGGTCAGAGCCTGACATTGGAAGCCCCGGTGACGGCCGACGATAAAGGGTACCGCCGCCGCGCCCGTATCAGCCTCAGGCTTGACAAAGGTGCGCGCCAGTTGCAATTCGGCTTTCGCAAAAAAAGCAGCAAACAGATCGTCAATGTCACCGGTTGCCCGGTACTGGTTCCGGAACTGAACCGTTTACTGCCGCAACTCAAATCGTTGCTGGCGGGGTTTGAGCATCCGGAGGCCTTGGGCCATGTTGAACTGGTCAAAGGAGACAACCACCGCGTGCTGGCGTTACGTCACCTTCAACCGCTGCCAACGGCTGACCAACAGGCGCTGAGTGACTTTGCCAGACAGCACGATCTGACGCTGTATCTGATGCCGGAAAGTGACCAATTGGTTCGCCTCAGCGGTGAAGAGGCGGTGTATCTTGAAGCCGGCGTGACGATACCGTTCACCCCCAATAACTTCATTCAGGTGAACCAGCAGGTCAATCGCCAAATGGTGCAGCAGGCATTGAACTGGCTGGCACTGGAGAAAGACGACCGGGTGCTGGACTTATTTTGTGGTCTGGGGAATTTCAGCCTGCCAATGGCGAAACTCACCGGACAAGTGGTCGGAGTAGAAGGCGTCGATGAGATGGTTGCTAAGGCAAAAGCGAACGCTACACTGAACCAGCTACCGAATTTGTCTTTCTACCAGGCGAATTTGGAACAAGATATGTCGTCTCAGTCGTGGGCGGGAGAAAAGTTCGATAAAGTACTGCTGGATCCGGCTCGGGCCGGCGCCGCGGGGATCGTTGAACAATTATCGTCGCTGGGCGCAAAGCGGATAGTTTATGTTTCATGTAATCCTGCTACGCTTGCCAGAGACAGTCACAGCTTGCTGGCACAAGGATATAAGCTGAAGAAGCTGGGTATGCTGGACATGTTTCCGCATACCAGCCATCTGGAATCGATGGCGCTTTTTGTGAAGGATTGAACGAACTTACCTGATGGATTCTGGTCGAACACCGGGGTAGGTCGCTGATAAAAAATATAACAGGACGAAAAGATGGTTGCGGTACGAAGCGCACATTTGAATCAAGACGAACAGTTTGAGCTGGAGAAGTGGATCTCTAGTCTGAAGCAGGATAAAGAGACGGCCAACCGGCTGAGTAACGTTTATCGCCAGTGCGAAGAACTGCTGAACGGCACAGAGCAGGGGCCGTTGCTGTTGTGGCGTGGCCGGGAGATGATCGAAATTTTGATCACCCTGTCAATGGATCGGGCCACGCTGGTGGCCGCTCAGCTGTTTCCGATCGTAACCAGTGGCTTGTTTGAGCGCGAATTGCTCGAAGAACATTACGGTAAAGAGATCATCAAACTGATCGACGGCGTTGAAGAGATGGCGGCAATCGGTCAGTTGAACGTCACCATGTCTGGCGGTGCGGCGTCGGCACAGGTCGACAACGTGCGCCGTATGTTGCTGGCGATGGTCGATGATTTCCGCTGCGTGGTGATTAAGCTGGCTGAGCGGATTTGCAACCTGATTGAAGTGAAAAAGGCGCCGGATGAAGTGCGCCGTGCGGCGGCGAAAGAGTGTGCCAACATCTACGCGCCGTTGGCTAACCGTTTGGGCATTGGTCAGCTCAAGTGGGAGATTGAAGATTACGCGTTTCGTTATCAGCACCCTGATACCTACAAGCAGATCGCCAAACAACTGGCTGAGCGTCGGATCGTCCGTGAGCAGTACATCAAAGACTTTGTCGATGATCTGGCGGAGGAGATGGCAGTGTGTGGCATCAATGCTGAAGTCAGTGGCCGTCCTAAGCATATCTACAGCATCTGGCGAAAGATGCAGAAGAAAAATCTGGCGTTTGATGAGCTGTTTGACGTCCGGGCGGTGCGCATTATCGCTGACAAGCTGCAGGACTGTTACGCCGCTCTGGGGGTGGTGCACACTAAATACAAGCATCTGCCGAGTGAGTTTGACGATTATGTCGCCAACCCGAAACCGAACGGTTATCAGTCGATCCACACCGTGATCCTGGGGCCGGAAGGCAAGACCATCGAGATACAGATCCGCACCAAGCAGATGCACGAAGAGTCTGAACTTGGCGTGGCTGCCCACTGGAAATACAAAGAAGGCAGCAGTGCGCGCAGTGGCTACGATGAGAAAATCACCTGGCTGCGCAAGCTACTTGACTGGCAGGAAGAGATGTCCGACTCCGGTGAGATGCTGGATGAGTTACGCAGCCAGGTGTTTGATGACCGGGTATACGCCTTTACGCCACGTGGTGACGTAGTGGATTTGCCGATGGGGGCCACGCCACTTGATTTCGCCTACCACATTCACTCTGAAGTGGGCCACCGTTGTATCGGGGCCAAAGTGGCAGGTCGGATCGTGCCGTTCACCCATAAGCTGCACATGGGCGATCAGGTCGAGATCATCACTTCGAAAGAGCCGAACCCGTCACGTGACTGGTTGAATCCGTCGCTGGGCTTTGTGCATTCCGGGCGGGCACGGGCGAAAATCAATGCCTGGTTCCGCAAGCAGAGCCGGGAGAAGAACCTCGAGGCCGGTCGTGAGATCTTAGAGCGTGAACTGGTTAAGATTGGTGCCACGCTGAAAGATGCAGAGCAATACGCGCTCAAGCGCTTCAACGTCAACACGCCGGATGAGCTCTACGTGGGGGTCGGCAGCGGTGACTTGCGTATCAACCAGATCATCAATCACATCAATGCGTTGGTGAACAAACCGACCGCGGAAGAAGAAGATCTTCAGGCGCTGGAGAAATTGCAGGAAGCCGAAAACCGGGCACCGGCGCAGAGTCGGCCAAAGAAAGACGCGGTGGTGGTCGAAGGGGTCGATAACCTGCTGACGCATCTGGCGCGCTGCTGTCATCCGATTCCGGGTGATGACATCTGCGGTTACATCACGCAAGGACGGGGTATCTCCGTTCACCGCAGTGATTGTGAGCAGTTGGATGAGCTGCGTCATCATGCACCGGAACGCATCATTGATACCGTCTGGGGCAGTGGTTTTGTCGGCTCGTATATTCTGACGGTGCGTGTCGAAGCGATGGAACGCGGTGGGTTAGTGAAAGACATCACCACCTTGTTTGCCAACGAAAAAATCAAAGTGACCAGCATGAAGAGTCGCATTGATTATCGCAGTCAGTTATCGATCATGGATTTTGATCTGGAAGTGAACAACCTTGAGGTGCTCAACCGCATCGTCAAACGGGTCGAACAGATCCGGGACGTCATGTCGGTGAAACGTCTTGGTTAAGCGCCGCTGATAACGAGGCTACCCAGCCGGTGGCTACGCAAAGCAACAAAATGACCAGGGCGAGCGGTGCAGACGGCTCGCCTTTTGGTTACAGGAAGAGAAGAACATGAGTCATCCTATTGAACAACTTGAAGCGATCATGACCAAACTGCGCGATCCGGACGGCGGCTGTCCGTGGGATCTGAAACAGTCATTTGACACCATTGTGCCGCACACCATTGAAGAGACGTATGAAGTGGTGGACGCGATTCATCAGCGTGACTGGCCGAATCTGCAGGAAGAACTGGGCGATCTGCTGTTTCAGGTGATTTTTTACAGTCAACTGGCCAAAGAGCAGGGGTTGTTTGATTTTTCCGATGTGGTTGAGGGCGTGAATGAAAAGCTGACTCGTCGTCACCCGCACGTGTTCACCGCCATGGCGTTGGCGGACGAAGACGACATTCACGCCAACTGGGAAGCCGAAAAAGCCAGAGAAAAAGCCCGTGCGGGCAAAACGGAGCAAAGTATCCTAGACTCAATACCAAACTCTTTGCCCGCGCTGTCCCGGGCAACCAAAATTCAGAAGAAGTGCGCCCGCTATGGCTTTGACTGGGACTCGCTGGGGCCCGTGGTCGACAAAGTACATGAAGAGATTGACGAAGTGATGGAAGAAGCGCTTCAGGTGACACCGGACCCGGCCAGTGTGGAACTGGAACTGGGGGATTTGCTGTTTGCCACGGTGAACCTGTCCCGCCATTTGGGGGTAAATCCGGAAGTGGCGCTGGGCAAAGCCAACACCAAGTTTGTGCGTCGTTTCAAAGGCGTGGAAGCCAAAGTGCGCGAGCAGGAGAAAACCTTGCAGGAATGCTCATTGGCGCAACTCGATGCGCTGTGGGATCAGGTCAAACGCTCGGAGGAGTAGGCGACCGGTTGTTTGCACCCAGTCAAGTCGGGCCGCCACAGGTTTGATTTGAAGCAAAAAATAAAAAATTCTAGTGTGATAGATTTCACGTTGTGGCGGTAAGGAGCTTCTGGTATATTTACGTCCCGTCCAGAAGAAATCCATTTCCCTCATTCAACCAATTTCAGGTTAAACATGACGACAAATTACATTTTTGTTACTGGCGGGGTTGTATCCTCTCTAGGTAAAGGTATTGCAGCGGCCTCTCTTGCAGCGATTCTAGAAGCTCGTGGTCTTAAAGTGACCATCATGAAGCTAGACCCTTACATCAACGTTGACCCGGGCACCATGAGCCCGACTCAGCACGGTGAAGTATTCGTGACAGAAGACGGCGCTGAAACAGACCTAGACCTTGGTCACTACGAGCGTTTCATCCGTACTAAGATGACCAAGCGCAACAACTTCACGGCCGGTCGTGTTTACGCTGACGTTCTGCGTAAAGAACGTCGCGGTGACTATCTGGGCGCCACCATTCAGGTTATCCCTCACATCACGAATTCCATCAAAGACCGTGTGGTTGCTGGTGCGGAAGGCCACGACGTCGCGATCGTTGAGATCGGCGGCACGGTGGGCGATATCGAATCCTTGCCATTTATGGAAGCGATCCGTCAGTTGGCGGTTGAGCTGGGCCGCGAGCGCGCGATGTTCATGCACCTGACGCTGGTTCCTTATCTGGCGGCTGCGGGTGAAGTCAAAACCAAGCCAACACAACACTCAGTGAAAGAGCTGCTGTCGATCGGTATTCAGCCTGATATCCTGGTATGCCGCAGCGATCGCATGATCCCGGCGAACGAGCGTAAGAAGATTGCGCTGTTCTGTAACGTGCCAGAGAAAGCGGTTATCTCCATGAAAGACGTAGACTCGATCTACAAGATTCCGCAACTGATCAGAGCTCAGGGCCTGGATGATCTGGTATGTGCCCGTTTTGGCATTGATGCCCCAGAAGCGGATCTGGCCGAATGGGAACAGGTGATTTACGAAGAAGCGAATCCGACCGGTGAAGTGACCATCGGTATGGTAGGTAAGTACATCGAACTGCCAGACGCTTACAAGTCCGTTAACGAAGCACTGAAACACGCAGGCTTGAAAAATCGCCTGAGCGTTAATATTAAGTATGTAGATTCACAGGATGTTGAGACTCGCGGCGTAGAAGTGCTGGAAGGTCTTGACGCGATCCTGGTACCAGGTGGCTTCGGCGATCGCGGTATTGAAGGTAAGATTCGCTCAGCGCAGTATGCGCGTGAAAACAAAATTCCGTATCTGGGTATCTGTCTGGGGATGCAAGTAGCACTGATCGAGTACGCACGTAATGTCGCGGGCATGGAAGGTGCGCATTCAACAGAATTTAACAAAGGCACCAAATACCCTGTGGTAGGCTTGATCACAGAGTGGGTCGACAACGAAGGTAACGTCGAAGAGCGTACTGAGAAGTCGGATCTGGGTGGCACGATGCGTCTGGGCGCACAGCTATGTCACCTGGAGAAGGGCACGAAAGCCCGTGAACTGTACGGTAGCGACACCATTCATGAGCGTCACCGTCACCGTTACGAAGTGAACAATAACTTGCGTCCTCAGATTGAAAAAGCGGGCCTGAAAGTGTCTGGTCTGTCTGCGGATAAGAAACTGGTTGAAATGATTGAGAACCCGGCTCACCCATGGTTTGTAGCGGCTCAGTTCCACCCAGAGTTCACGTCGACGCCTCGTGACGGTCACCCTCTGTTTGCTGGTTTCGTTAAAGCTGCTGGTGAATACTCGCGCAGCGAAGAGAAGTAAAGGGATACGGGCAGTAGCGTCAGCTGTGCTGCTGCCCTTTAAATTTGACATTTATATTTGAAACGAGAGGAAACATTAATGTCTAAGATCGTTAAAGTTCTAGGTCGTGAAATCATCGACTCACGCGGTAACCCAACTGTTGAAGCTGAAGTACACCTAGAAGGCGGTTTCGTAGGTATGGCAGCTGCTCCATCTGGCGCATCTACCGGTTCTCGCGAAGCTCTTGAGCTACGTGACGGCGACAAATCACGTTTCCTAGGTAAAGGTGTTCTGAAAGCAATTGAAGCCGTTAATGGCCCAATCGCTGAAGCCCTGGTTGGCAAAGACGCAAAAGCGCAAGCTGACATCGACCAAATCATGATCGACCTAGACGGCACTGAAAACAAATCTAAATTCGGTGCGAACGCTATCCTGGCTGTTTCTCTGGCAAACGCGAAAGCTGCAGCAGCTGCGAAAGGCATGCCTCTGTACGAGCACATCGCTGAACTCAACGGTACTCCAGGTCAATTCTCTATGCCTCTGCCTATGATGAACATCATCAACGGTGGTGAGCACGCAGACAACAACGTTGACATCCAAGAGTTCATGATCCAACCAGTTGGCGCAAAAACTTTGAAAGAAGGTCTACGTATCGGTGCTGAAGTATTCCACAACCTGGCTAAAGTTCTGAAAGCAAAAGGCATGAGCACAGCAGTTGGTGACGAAGGTGGTTTCGCTCCTAACCTAGAATCTAACGCTGCTGCACTGGCTGCAATCAAAGAAGCGGTAGAGCTTGCTGGTTACGAGCTGGGCAAAGACGTGACTCTGGCTATGGACTGTGCTGCCTCTGAGTTCTACGACAAAGAAGCTGGCAACTACAACATGAAAGGCGAAGGTAAAATCTTCACTTCTGAAGAGTTCAACCACTACCTGGCGGGTCTGGTTGAGCAATACCCAATCGTTTCTATCGAAGACGGTCTGGACGAGTCAGACTGGGATGGCTTTAAGCACCAGACTGAACTGCTGGGCGACAAGATCCAACTGGTTGGTGACGATCTGTTCGTAACCAACACTAAGATCCTGAAAGAAGGTATCGAGAAAGGCATCGCTAACTCTATCCTGATCAAGTTCAACCAAATCGGTTCTCTGACTGAGACTCTGGCTGCAATCAAGATGGCGAAAGACGCAGGTTACACCGCAGTAATCTCTCACCGCAGCGGCGAAACTGAAGACGCAACTATCGCTGACCTGGCGGTAGGTACTGCAGCAGGCCAAATCAAAACGGGTTCTATGAGCCGTTCTGACCGTGTTGCTAAGTACAACCAGCTGATCCGTATCGAAGAAGCACTGGGTGAGCGCGCACCATTCAACGGTCTGAAAGAAGTGAAAGGCCAAGCTTAATTTAAGCTCAGCATAGACACTTTAAAAAGCCCCGCATTGCGGGGCTTTTTTGTCTCTGCGAGGCGCGTGTCTGCGCGCGTCCATCAGTGGCGATCAGTCCGCTGTTTTGATTGCCTCAATACGGCGTTTTTCCAGCTCGTCACGAATGGCTTTCCCTTTAAATCCATCCGCAATCACCTGTTGAACATCCACGTTGAGCGCGGCGTGGTAGGCGCGCAGAAAAATCGCCCGTTGCGGGTACGGATTCTGTTCCAGACCAAGCCGGCCACGGTGGTCGGCTTCACAGCACCGCAGCACCGCGTTTAACCGCTCGGGTTTGCGCCATACATCCAGCTTGTTGAGCACTTTCAGCTTGGTGGCCGGCTTAAGTTCGGCCGCGCGGTGAACATTGGAATGTTGTGCGCACACCGCCAGCGCCAGATCGCGATATTCGTTCGGAATCCGGATCCGCTCACACAATTGTTCAATCAAGCTCAGGCCAGTGTGGCAATGCAGCTTATGGCTCGGCCACTCTTTTTCTGGTGTCACGCCTTTGCCCAGATCGTGCACCTGTGCGGCGAAGCGCACTGGCAGAGCCTCAGACAGTTGCGCTGCTTGCTCGGCCACCATCAGGGTATGAACACCGGTATCGATCTCCGGGTGCCACTTTTCGGGTTGTGGGACGCCAAACAGCCGGTCGAGCTCCGGCAAAATGTGTTTGAGGGCGCCACAATCGCGCAGTATCTGAAGAAACACCTGTGGCGCAGAAGTTGAGAGGGATTTGTGCCACTCCTGCCACACCCGCTCAGCGGTCAGGTGATCCAACTCTCCACTGGCGGCGATGTTAGCCATCAACGCCATGGTTTCGTCGGCAACGCGAAAACCGAGGTGAGCGAGTTTCGCTGCAAAACGGGCGACTCTCAATACCCGTAAGGGATCTTCGACAAACGCGGCCGAGACATGGCGCAGAATCCGGTCATGGAGATCCTGCTGGCCGCCATAAGGGTCAATGATGTTACCCTGGGTGTCTTGTGCCATTGCGTTGATGGTCAGATCGCGGCGCAGCAGATCGTCTTCCAGCGTGACGTCCGGTGCGAAGTAACAGTCAAAACCTTTATAGCCAGCGCCGGTTTTGCGTTCGGTTCGGGCCAGAGCATGCTCTTCCTTGGTGTCTGGATGCAGAAACACCGGGAAATCTTTACCGACGGGCGTAAAGCCCGCGTCGAGCATCTGCTGTGGAGCGCTGCCGACGACAACCCAATCTTTGTCATAGACAGCAATATTGAGCAACTGGTCGCGCACAGCGCCACCAACTAGGTATACTTGCACTTATCAAACCTCAAAATCAGAAACAGCCATTGGCTTGGATTACACGGCAATGGTACTTTTCTTATTAGTGAAATTATAGAGACGAGAGAATGTATAAGGAATTTTTTGGATTTGTGGAATTGCCGTTCTCGATCGTTCCCAATTCTCGTTACCTGTTTCTCAGCCAGCGACACAAAGAAGCCATCCAGCATCTGCGTGCCGGGCTAGGCGACGGGGGCGGCTTCGCCATGCTCAGCGGCGAAGTCGGTACGGGAAAGACAACGGTTGCCCGTGCAATGCTCAAATCTCTCGACCCGACCACACAGGCCGGGTTTATTTTGAATCCGACCTTCTCCGATATTGAGCTGTTGCAGGCGATTTGTGATGAATTCAGCATCCAGTATCCGGCGGATGCGACTCTCAAACAGCTCAGCCAGGCCATTTACCAGTTTCTGCTCCACAGCCATGCGCACGGCAAACAGACACTGCTGGTGATCGATGAAGCGCAACATCTGGCGGCGGACGTACTCGAACAACTGCGTTTGCTCACTAACCTGGAAACAGAGAGCCGTAAGTTATTGAAGGTGCTGTTGATTGGTCAGCCAGAACTGCAGCAGAAACTGCAGATGCCACAGTTGCGACAGCTGGCTCAGCGGATCACCGGACGCTACCACTTACTACCGCTCAATATTGAAGAGACCGCCAAGTACATTCAGTTTCGTCTCGATTTGGCCGGCGGCGAACGGGATCTATTTGCAGTCAAAAGCCTTAAACTGATTGGGGTACAGACGCAGGGCATTCCTCGTCTGATCAACCTGGTGTGCGACGCCGCGCTCAAACAGGCGTATCAGATCGGGGAGCATAAGCCGAGCCATGCAACCGTACAGAGCGCCTGTGAAGAAGTTATGGCGTTTCAGAGTTCCTTTAATGTCTCAGCCAAGATTGCGCCGCCAAAACGCTCTGGTATGGCGCTGACGGCTTCTGTGGTGATTGGCTTGGGTCTCGCCTGGCTTGGGTATCAATGGACACCGGTGATGGCTCAGCCCTGGATTGAACAACAGATTGAAGCGCAGCATCCGCAGCAGCCGGACGTGGAAATTACACAGGAAGTGATGCCGCCGTCCCTGACGGAGGCTTTGGTTCGTTCCACCTCACTCGAAGAGCCGCTGGCGGAGCTGTATAAAGTCTGGGGGTATCAGGCTTCTATGCTGGATCGCTTCTGTGCTGACAACGACAACAGCCTGTTCCGCTGTGAGAGTGCCATGGGGGCGCTCAGTGATATTGAGCAGCTTGGTTTTCCGGTGGTGTTAACTCTGCATGTCAACGGTCAGGCTAGCTACGCAGTGCTGTATCACCTCGGTGCCGATACGGTGCAGCTGTTGGTGGATGGACAGCGCCTTGAGTTTGAGACCAAGTGGCTGAAAGAGCTGTGGTCAGGGGAATACCATTACATCTGGCAAAGTGTCTGGCATGCAACCCTCAAACCTGGCATGCGTGGCAGAGCAGTCGCGATGCTGAATGAGCGTCTGTCGCTGCTAATGGGGGACAGTTATGATGGCAGTGATCGCTTTGATGCCGAGCTGAAACGTAAAGTCGAAATGTTCCAACGCTGGCAGGGACTGAACGTCGACGGCATTGCCGGGGTGCGGACGCTGCGTCGTCTGGAGTTGATGACGCAAACCAATCCGCCCGTTCTGTCTGTTGTGAAGGAGGACGTCTGATGTCGAATGTCTTGAAAGCGCTGGAGCAGTCAGAGCGCAGTCATCAGCAGTTACACAATTCCGCTCCGGGGGGCGCCAGTCGTCAGGCCGTCAGTCACAGAGCGGATACGCCATTGTGGTTGCATGCAACCTGCCTGTTGCTGCCGGCGGTGGCCACGGTTTCCTGGGTGGGCTATCAGAGTTATCAATCGGCGCTGGTGGACTGGATAAGCAGCAATCAGCCACAAGAAGTGGTCGTGGATGTGCCAGCGGCGCTGTCGGTCAAACCGTACCCGGATTTTGCAACGCTGGCGGTGAATCGGCGGACCACGCCACTGCCACAGGCGGAGCCTGCCATTCGTCGCGATGAGCCAACACCGTCGACCTCATCGGCACCAAGTGCCGACTCTGAGCTGGATGGGGTCGACCTCAGCTCGCTGCCACCGTCACTGGCGCGGCGGGTAGAAGCGGCCATGTCGTCTGAGTCGGTCAGAGCTGCGATGCGAGATACCGGTGAGGCGGACGACGCTGCGGTGGATTTATCGATGGCGGGCGATGATCTGATCGGTCAGTTACCTGCCATGAATTTTCAGACCCATGTGTACACCAGTGACGCCAATCGCCGCTGGGTGAAAATTAACGGTCAGGAATACAAGCAAGGGGAACAGATTGATGCGGATACCCAACTGGTGCGTATCGCGCCGCAATCGTGCACCATTCGTTTTCGCGGTAAGCTGATTCGTGTGCCAGCGCTGTATGACTGGCCAGGCTGAGTACAAGCACTACAAAAAAGGTCACCAGAGGGTGACCTTTTCTTTTTATCTTCGGTTATCGACGTCTTCGGGGGCGATTACGCCCAGCCCGCCGGAGAGCGTTTGCGACGCGGCATGATGTGCGGCAGAATCAGGCCGAACAACAGACCGGCACCCGCGACACCACCGCCGTACATAAAGTACTTCAGCAGCAGATCTTCTTTCTGAGTATCCAGACGAGCACGCAGTTCACGGACTTCGGTTTGAGACTCAGTCAGTTGCTGGCTGATGTCACTGTAGTTTTGCTCCAGTTCCGCAATCTGCTTATTGCGAATGTCCAGCGAGTCGACCAGTCCGGCTTTGGCGGAGTCGGCGTTCTTCTGGGCATTAGCCAGTTTGTCTTTCACGTCCGATAACTCTGCTTCCAGTTTTGGCAGGCGAACCGCCATACTTTCTTGAGAGGTCACGAATTTGGAATCCACCCAGCCTTTACGGCCACGTTCATCGACGATTTGGGTGAAGCCGGCTTCTTTGCTGGTAGACACCAGAGTGACTTTCTCACCAGCGTCCACACTGCCAATGATTCGGTACTGAGTACTAGGACCTGAGTGCATGTAGGTAAATAGTTTGTCCGCAATGTAACGGTTTTGGGCGAGGGCCGCCGGTACTACCAGCATTGAAGCCAGAACCATGCAAATCAGTTTTTTCACGGTAAATCCTTTCAGTGTTGCTTTGTTTGTATATCGCGCTTGAGGCAGCAAATAGTAAAAACTTTCGGCGGTATGATCAACTAAGAAGGGAGGCAAAGCCTCCCTTTCTGTGCGTTTGAGTCAATAATGACAGAGCGCTTACATAGTGTTGACGCGGCTTAAGCGCCGAATAAGGCCTGCATTGCATAGAAGAATACGACCGCCAATAGGGCTCCTGCCGGTAGCGTGACAATCCAGGACGCCACGATGTTACGCACAACGCCTAAGTTAAGGGCGGCAATACCACGCGCAAAACCCACACCCAGTACCGCGCCGACCAGTGTCTGTGTCGTCGAAATAGGCAAACCGGTACCTGAGGCCAGAACCACAGTCGAAGCGGTTGCCAGCTGCGCTGCAAAGCCACGGCTAGGGGTCAGTTCGGTAATACCGGTACCAACTGTTGCCATGACCTTATGACCCAGCGTCGCAAGACCCACAACGATACCGATCCCACCCAGCGGCAGAATCCACCAGGCAATTTCACTTTTCGCGGTGATTTGTCCCATGTGCTCAACCGTCGATACCACAGCAGACAGAGGGCCAATCGCGTTAGCAACGTCATTTGAGCCGTGCGCAAAGGCCATCGCACACGCTGTGATCACCATCAGTACGGAAAAGATGCTTTCCACACCGGCAAAGCTGTGATCTTCATCGCGGTTGGCAAATTTCTTCTGAATGTAGAGGAAGCCGCCGATCATCACCAGTGCCGACACCACCATAGCCCAGAACCAGGCTTCGGTGTTGCTCAGGTGCAGGCCAACGTGCTTCAGCCCTTTCTTGATCGTCACCAGCGCGATCACCATAGTAGTGATGAACATGTACACAGGCACAAAGCGCTTGGCGTTGATCAGTGGCTTCTCGGTATCAAAGATCAGGCGCTGTGCGCTGACAAAGATAACGTAAGCAAAGAAGCCGGAAATGATAGGGGTAATGATCCAACTGCCCACAATACCTTTCACACTGCCCCAGTCCACCGCTTCGGTGCCAACGGACACACAAGCAAAACCGATGATGGCACCGATAATCGAGTGGGTGGTCGATACTGGCCAGCCCATGTAGGACGCCAGCAGCAGCCAGGTGCCGGCTGCCAGCAGCGCGGACATCATGCCGTATACCAGAATGTCAGGCTGGTTGGCGAAAAGAGAGGTTTCAATCACACCTTTACGGATAGTATCGGTTACTTCACCGCCTGCAAGGTAAGCACCCGCAAATTCAAAAATCATCGCAATGATGATGGCTTGTTTTACGGTCAGCGCTTTTGAGCCGACTGATGTACCCATTGCGTTGGCGACGTCATTTGCGCCAATACCAATTGCCATCAGGAAGCCGAAAAGAGCAGCAACAATAATCAGGACAGTGCCGTAGTTCGCGAGGATATCCATCGTAATACCTAGTTGTTTTTTATAACAAGCGGAGCAAAAACGAGACACACGATGACCCCTCGATGTGCTCAGGTCATCGTTAAATACAAGTGTGTCTGTCTGGTGCTCTTCGTTATTTGATTAACTGTTAAGAGCGGGAAAGCATCAGCTCAAGACGTGCGCCTACGCGCTGCGCCTGATCTGCAATACCGCCGACCCATTCAAAGATTTTGTACAGGAACATCACATCGATTGGATTCATGTCCGCTTCGATCGCCATCAGTTGCTGACGAAGCTGGATTTGCATCGCATCGGTGTCATCTTCGATCACATCCAGTTGATTGATCATCTCAGCCACAAGTGTCACTTCGCGGCCTTTGAATCCAGTTTCCAATAACTCATCGAGCTCGTTGATCACTTTTTGCGCCTGATTCGCCGCATCCAGACAACGTTTTAAATAAGCGATGAAGTTTTCTTGTAGAGGGGCAGGAATGATGAGCTGGCGACCGTAGACACGGCCGGCGACATCTTTCGCCAGGTTAGCCAGTTTGTCTTGCTGGGTCAGTAGCTCCAGCATGTCTGTACGGTCGACAGGCATGAACAAACCGCGAGGAAGTTTCAGGCGGATTTCGCGCTTCAATACGTCAGCTTCTTTCTCAAGGTGAGAAATCTGTGCGCGAATTTCTGCTGCTTTTTCCCAGTCGCCCTGAGAGCACACTTCAAAGAAGTTCACCAGGTGAGAGCAACATTCGTTTACACAAACAACGTGTCGCTGCAAAGGCTTAATAGGGGACTTTGCAAATAACCCCATGATTGTATTTACTGGCATGGTTATTCAACCTAATTGCTATAACCTTAAAAAAACATACACCATTTCGTGGCGAAATGTTGAACGATGGCTATAAAGGCGCGCATGGTAACGCATTAAATCACTCATTAAAACTGTTTTAGATCATCATTGGGGCGATATTTCCTTCTTGCCCCGCTGGAATTTAGGCAATATCCTGTCGCTATCTGCTTTGAAAGGTACAACTATGGAAACCGAGATAGAACTGAAGTTTTTTGTTTCTCCTGAATTTTCAGAAACCTTACGTGACAAGATTTCTGAAACCAAAGTACTTCAGCACAGTTGTCGAGAGCTTGGTAATACCTATTTTGATACGCCTGATAACTGGTTACGAAAGCATGACATCGGGCTACGGATCCGCCGCTATGATGATGTTTTCGTGCAAACGGTGAAAACCGCAGGCCGGGTGGTCGCAGGGTTGCACCAGCGACCGGAATACAATGCCGAACACTCCTGCAACACTCCTGATTTAACTCTCCACCCCGAAGATATCTGGCCTGAAGGCAAAGCCTTAGACACCCTGCAAACTGAACTTACGCCCTTATTCTCAACCAACTTTGCCCGCGAGCAATGGCTAGTAGGAATGGCGGACGGGAGCCAGGTCGAAGTCGCTTTTGACCAAGGGCTGGTGGTCGCGGGGGAGCAACAAGAGCCGATTTGCGAGGTAGAGCTGGAGCTGAAATCGGGTCAAACCGATGCGCTGTTTACGCTGGCACGCACCTTGGGTGAGTCTGGGGGAATGCGTCTTGGGAACCTGAGTAAAGCGGCGCGTGGCTACCGCCTGGCAATGGGGTATGAAATTGGCACCGCGCAACCTTTGTCTCTGGTGGATACCGACAAGCACGACACGGTGGAATCCTGTTTCATCAAATCGCTTGAGCACGCGCTGGCACACTGGCACGACCATGAGCAGTTGTACACGGAAACGGAATCGGTGCCAGCGCTGCATGAAATCAGCCATGCGATCAGCTTTATCCGTCAGATTTTAACAGTGTTCGGTGGCATCGTACCGCGCCGCGCCAGTGCCATCTTACGTCAGGAACTCAAGTGGCTGGAAGAGGAATTGGGCTGGCTGAAAACCTACGATTACCTGGAAGACTTGCTGGAAGATAAAGGACACGCGCTGCGTAAGCTCGATGCCCGCAAGTTTTTGGTCGGTGAATTGAAATTGTTGGAAGAGCAGCTCCCCGAGCGGGAAGAGACGTTGCAATTGCTCAGCTCCGCCCGTTATACCGGACTGCTGCTGGATTTGAGCCGCTGGATCCTGACCCGAGGCTGGCAGCCATTTCTGGACGATAAAGCGCGAGAGAAAATGGCGCGCAATATTCAGGCCTTTTCAGTGCAGCAATTGGATCGCACCTGGGCGGAATTGCTCGAAGCGTTTCCGCCGGAGCGTGAGTTGTCCAAACAGGAGTATATTGACCAGCAGTATCGTCTGATGCGCAATCTGTATACCGGGATGAGCTTTGCTAACCTGTACAACCCGGACGAGCGGATGAGTTTTCGTCTCCCCTGGGCAGATTTGATGCAGGGCATTGACGACCTGTTAACGCTCAAGCCGCTGGAAGTGTTGACCGACAAGCTTGAAGGCGAAGAGCAGGAGCAGTTACTGCGCTGGCTGCAACGCCAGGAGAGTTCCATTTTGCATGCCATGGAGCAGACGCGCCTCATCAGTGTCGAGGCCAAGCCTTACTGGCAGGAATGATGACTTACAGGATGCTCAGGCATCCTGTTTTTTTGTCGCAGCAATGTCTTTTTCCAACTGGTGAATACGGCGCAGGATCTCGCTTTGCTGCGCCAGCAATTCGTGCAACATGCGTTCTTTATTGGCAGAGCGCTGTTCTTGAATGCGTGACGGCGACGTCAGCAAAGAACTGACCAGACCGGAGGTCATACCAAATAAGCCCACGCCACACACTATCAGTACCCCTGCGAGGATCTTACCACCGTCGGTCACCGGATAATGATCGCCGTACCCCACAGTAGAAATTGTCACCAGCGCCCACCAGATGGCGTCACCTGCGGTATGAATATTGGCATTTGGCGCAGCGGACTCCAATGACAGCATCATGCTTGAGCCAATCGTCAGCAGCACCACGATCAACAGCAAAATCGAAGCCAGTGTCGTTTCTCGTCGGTTGGTGACCAACTGGCGCATCAGAAAACGCCCGGAGCGGATCACCCAGATAACCCGCAGGATGTGAAAGATCCGCGCAAAACGCAGGGGTTCGATCATCGGAATACTGGCCAGATAGTCAATCCAGTGGCGTTTCAGAAATTGCAGACGATCTGCGGCGCGGATCAAGTCTGTGGTCAGCTGCAGGAGAAAAATACTACAGATCACAAAGTCAAGGCCGATAAGAACCTGTCGGGTATCGTGATCCACCGGGATAAACAAAAGGCCAGAGATCACAAATAGCGACACAATCGACAAAATCAGTGACAGCAGACTCAACGGCTTAACGACGTCTTTGGTATCATCTTTTTTCATACGAAGCTCGAAATAAATACGCTGAACCCGTTTGTGTTTGCACACGAGCTCAGAAAATGGGTTCCAGAACTATAACTTAATGGAGAACAGATATGACAACAATGGCATTCAAGCCATGGGAGAGGGTGATCACGGATATTCGCCTGGTACCCAAAATGGTGATGCTGATGGTGTTCAGTACCATTTTGATTGTCGCAAAACAGTTGTGGGATGCGAGCACCTTCTATCAGTCCCTGCTGGCTGCGACCCAGAACACGGCCGTAGCCCAGCAGCACTACGAGGCTTATTTGGTGCAGGTGGCGTGGCAAACGGCGCTGATGATTGTGGTGTTTGTGGCGTTGTTGCTGTTTGCGGCGCGGATCATGCTGCGCCAGACCCGCTATCTGAGCGAATCGATCAAACAGATGGCCAGCAAAGATCTGTCGGTGCCCATTGAGATGGCGTGCAAAGATGAATACGGAGATGTTGCCAGAGAGCTGGAAACCACCCGTCGTCAGTTGCAGGAGATGATCAAACTGCAAATTCAGTCTTCCCAAGAACTGGCCTCGCTGACCGAAGTGATGACCCTGAGCATGTCGGAGACCAAAGAGTCTGCTCAGGAAGAATTTAATGAGATCGATCAACTGGCCACGGCGATGAGCGAAATGAGTTCGACGGTACAAACCGTGGCCGAGCACGCTCAGAGTGCGTCCTCTCTGACCGAAAGCGCTTCGACCCAAGCGGCTTCGGGTCAGCAGTTTGTGCGTGGCACGGTGTCGAAAATCAGTGAGCTGTCACAGGATATCTCGGCCTCAGCCCAGGCGGTGAATCAGGTTGAAGAAAGCGTGGTCTCCATTGGCAGTGTGGTCGGCACCATTCAGGGCATTTCGGAGCAGACCAACCTGCTGGCATTGAATGCCGCAATCGAAGCTGCCCGTGCAGGGGAAGCGGGCCGCGGTTTCGCGGTGGTGGCGGATGAGGTCCGTAACCTGGCGCAGCGCACTCAGCAGGCTACAGTCGAAATCCAGGACATGATCTCTCAGTTGCAAGACAGTGCCAGTTCGGCGGTGGACCTGATGGAGAAAAGTGTTGTCGAAGCAGCGGAAGGGGTGGAGCTGGTGACCAATGCTGGTACCGAGCTGGACGGCATTGTGTCTCAGGTAAACCAGATCAACGACATGAATTTCCAGATTGCCACCGCGGCCGGACAGCAGAGCAGCGTGGCGGAAGAAATGAACCAGAACCTGACCAATGTGCGTGAGCTGGTGGAAGCCTCGGTGACCGTGGTGACCGAGCTGCTGGAAACCTCGGAAATCATGCAAAGTAACGCGGAAGAGCTCGATCGTAAGATCACTGTGTTTAAAGTCTGACGCCAAAAGCTTTGAAGCAACGCCCACTCTCACCAGTGGGCGTTTTTTATTGCGGAAACTCTGGTATAAATGAGTTCATGACATTAAGGTTTCACTCCCGCCAAAAGCAAGGAAGAATCATGCAATTACCCGCGTCACTCCAGCCTGTCGCTGAGACTGCTCTGGAAGGGATTATTCAACAGCCGGCTTATGCCTATTGGCCCAAGCAACATCAACAGCAACTGCACTATATTGCCGGTCTCAGTCAATTTGTGACTGAAGCTTTGCAGCGCGACGAGACCTTACTGCGCAGCCTGCCCGAGATGTTGGCTGAATCCGATCGGGCAGCTCAATACCGTTCCCGTCTTAACTCGCTGTTGACCAGCTGTGCGGATGAAATGAGTGGTCACCGGGTATTGCGTCAGTTTCGCAACCGGGAAATGGTGCTGATTGCCTGGCGTGATTTTCTCAATCTGTGGACATTAGAAGAGAGTCTGGCGCACTTATCCGAGCTGGCAGAGGCGATGATCTTTGAGACTTACCACTGGCAGTACCAGAGCTGTTGTCAGGAGTGGGGCACGCCGTGCAATGAGCAAGGTGAAGCACAACCGATGCTGATTATCGGCATGGGCAAACTGGGGGGCGGTGAACTCAACTTCTCGTCAGACATCGACTTGATTTTTACCTATCCGGAAAATGGCGAAACGCAGGGCGCACGACGCAGCATCGCCAATGCCCAATTTTTTACCCGTCTTGGTCAGCGCATCATCAAAGCCCTCGATCAGCACACGTTCGACGGTTTCTGTTATCGGGTCGACATGCGTTTGCGTCCGTTTGGGGAAAGTGGCCCGCTGGTGATGAGCTACGCTGCGCTGGAAGATTATTATCAGGAACAAGGCCGTGACTGGGAGCGCTATGCGATGGTCAAAGCCCGGGTCATGGGCAGTGAAATGTACCCCCAATATCAGGAACTGCGTCAGATGCTGCGGCCTTTTGTGTTCCGTCGTTACATCGATTTCAGCGCGGTCCAGTCGCTGCGACGGATGAAGTCGATGATTTCCAGCGAAGTACGCCGGCGAGGGTTGAGTAATAACATTAAGCTGGGCGCTGGTGGCATTCGAGAGGTGGAATTTATTGCGCAGGTATTCCAACTGATTCGGGGGGGACGCGAGCCTTCGCTGCGTCAGCGAGGGTTACTGGAAACCTTAGAGGCGACTGGTGAGCTCGGTTTGCTGAAACCAGAAGAAGTCCATGTATTGCGCGAGGCATATTGTTACCTGCGCCGCCAGGAAAACCTGCTGCAGGCGATGGGTGACAAACAGACCCAAACCCTGCCAGATTGCGAGCTCGAACAACTCAAGCTGGCGACCGCGATGGGCTACCCGGATTGGCGTGCATTGCTGTCGGAAACTCAAACTCACATGGCTGCGGTACACGCTATTTTTGCCGAGCTGATCGGTGCCGATGACGACGAAGAGTCGAACACCGAGCAGTATTACCACGAGCTATGGGACATGGCCCACAAGTCGGAAGTGATGAGCCACATTCTGGAGCAAGATGTCCATAGTGATGAGCCGGATGTCATGGCGCGGGTGATCGTCCACTTTAAAGATGATCTGGCCAAGAAAACACTCGGCCCACGCGGACGTGAAGTCTTAAATCGTTTAATGCCCAAAATATTCAAAGCGATTTTCGACCATCAGGACGCCCGCTTTGGCCTGCCCCGGGTTTTGCATCTGCTGCATAAAATTGTGACGCGCACCACCTATCTCGAGCTGCTGGATGAGCATCCGGCCGCGTTGACTCAACTGGTTCGCCTGTGTACCGCCAGTCCGATGATTTCCGAGCAATTGGGGCGTTATCCGATTCTGCTGGATGAGCTGATTGATCCACAGCATTTGTATAATCCGGTGCCGCTTGACTCCTATCAAACAGAGTTACGTGACTTTCTGGCCCGCATTCCGGAAGACGATCTTGAGCAGCAGATGGAAGCGCTGCGCCAGTTCAAACAGATCTGCATGCTGCGTATTGCTGCGGCCGACATTGCCGGGGTGCTGCCAGTGATGAAAGTCAGCGACCATTTGACCTATCTGGCTGAAGCGATCGTGGAGGCGGTGGTGCACCAAGCCTGGCAGCAGATGGCGGAAAAATACGGTGAACCTACCCATTTGCGCGAGCGGGAAGGCAAAGGTTTTGCCGTCGTCGGCTATGGGAAAGTAGGCGGTTGGGAGTTGGGGTACAACTCAGATCTGGATATCGTGTTCATGCACGACTGCCCGGTGAACGTGTATACCGACGGCAAAAAAGAGATCGATGGCCGTCAGTTCTATTTGCGTCTCGCGCAGCGCATCATTCATATTTTTTCCACACGCACGGCGTCTGGCATTCTGTATGAAGCGGACACTCGTTTACGGCCATCCGGGGCTTCTGGACTGCTGGTCAGTCCGACGGAGGCGTTTGCCGAATACCAGCAAACCGAAGCCTGGACCTGGGAACATCAGGCCCTGGTTCGTGCGCGGATGATTTACGGTGACGCGCCGCTGCAACAGGCGTTTCATCAAATCCGTCATGGCATTCTTGCCCGTCCACGGGATGAGGCGACCCTCAAACGCGAGGTGGTCGAGATGCGTCATAAGATGCGTGAGCATCTTGGCGGGAAAAAGGCGGGGCGTTTTATGCTTAAGCAAGATCCGGGTGGCATCACCGACATTGAATTTCTCGCTCAGTACCTGGTCCTGCGCTACAGCCATGAAAAACCGAAACTGACCCGTTGGTCGGATAACGTGCGTATTTTTGAGTCGATGCTTCAGCAAGGCATTATGGATGAAACTCAGGCGATGGCCCTGACTCAGGCGTACACCACGATGCGCGATCATATTCATCACCGCAATTTACTCAATCTGGACGCCGACGTGGCTGAAGAAAAGCTGACCGCCGAGCGCAATGTGGTGATCCAAGGATGGAACCAATGGCTTGGCTGAGGTCAAAGCAGGAGTTTAGTGACTTTTTTGCCTGTGCTACACTTCGCGCAGAAATTAATATTGGAGATCCACAATGAAACCAATCCTACCTGATTACAGCTCATCGGGCGTGTTGATCATTGGTGATGTGATGCTTGATCGCTACTGGTATGGGCCAACCGGGCGCATTTCTCCAGAAGCCCCGGTGCCGGTAGTCAAAGTAGAGAATAACGAAGAGCGTCCAGGCGGGGCCGCCAACGTTGCGATGAACATTGCGTCGCTGGGGGGACACGCCCATATCGTCGGTTTAACCGGGATGGATGAGCCAGCCAAGGTACTGACTGAGACACTCACGGCGCTCAAAGTGAGTTGTGATTTCGTGGCGTTGCCCAACTACCCGACCGTGACCAAACTGCGGGTGCTGAGCCGCGGTCAGCAGCTGATCCGCCTTGACTTTGAAGACAAGTTTGAAGACGTGGATCCGGCGTTAATCAATGAGCGTATGGAGCGTGCACTACCCAAAGTGGGGGCGGTGATCCTGTCGGACTACGACAAAGGTGCGCTGGAAAATGTGCAGCAACTGATCCAGAAAGCCCGTGCGGCTCAGGTACCTGTGTTCATTGACCCGAAGGGGGCCGACTTTGAACGTTACCGCGGCGCGACTCTGCTGACACCGAACATGACAGAGTTTGAATTGGTGGTGGGCAAAGTTCGCAATGAAGAGGAACTGGTCCGCAAAGGGTTGGCGCTGATCGAACAGTTTGACTTTGAAGCTCTGTTGGTGACACGCAGTGAACACGGGATGACATTGCTGCGTCGTGGTCAGGAGCCGTTCCATCTGCCGACTCAGGCAAAAGAAGTCTTTGATGTGACCGGGGCCGGTGACACGGTGATTTCGGTCCTGGCGGCGTCGGTTTCTGCGGGTAAACCTCTGGATGAAGCGTGTGCGCTGGCAAACGCGGCAGCCGGTGTGGTCGTGGGTAAACTGGGCACGTCAACGGTGTCGACCATTGAGCTGGCGGAAGCGATCCACGGTAGCAAAGATACCGACTACGGTGTGATCTCTGAATCTGCGCTGATCGAAGCCGTGAAGCGAGCTCAGGCGAAAGGGGAGAAAGTGGTGATGACCAATGGCTGCTTTGACATTCTGCATGCTGGTCATGTGTCTTACCTCAATCACGCGGCCGAGTTGGGCGATCGATTAATCGTTGCCGTTAATACGGATGAATCGGTGAAGCGCCTCAAAGGGCCGGGTCGTCCGGTCAATCCGACGGATCGCCGTATGGCAGTACTGGCGGGGCTGGGCGCAGTGGACTGGGTGGTGCCGTTTGGTGAAGATACGCCGCAACGCCTGATCTCAGAGGTGCTGCCGGATATGCTGGTCAAAGGCGGTGATTACAAGCCGGAAGAGATCGCAGGAGGTAAGGAAGTGATTGCCAATGGCGGTGAAGTACGAGTACTGAACTTTGAAGATGGCTGCTCGACCACCGAAATCATCGATGCGATTAAAGGCGGCAAAGGTTAAGTGCTGTGAGTGGGATTCCGGTCATGGCCAGAGGCCAGGGCCGGGACATCGACAAGAAAAAAGCCGCTGTTGTCAGCGGCTTTTGCGTATCTTGAACCCGGTTTACGAGGTTTTACCTGGCTTAGACGCCGGTGCTGGTTTCAGGCCGGCGCTGATGTCCATGACATCCTGCTCATTCAGAGTACCGATAGCCTGACGCAATTGCAGTACGCTAATGATGTAGTTGTAGCGAGCATCCGAGAGGTTTTTGTTGGCATCGTACAGGCGACGGGTCGCGTCCAGTACGTCCACAATGGTACGGGTGCCGACATCAAAGCCCGCTTCCGTTGCTTCCAGAGCCGATCTGGCCGACACAACCGACTGTTCGTAGGCACGGATCGCACCGATAGACGCGCTAATGTTGTTGTTAAACGCACGAACATCACGGACCACACTGCGGTAAGTCGCTTCCAGATCCTGGCTCGCTGCCACGTACTGGTATTCAGCCTGCTTGGTTTGCGAGTTGATGTTGCCGCCGGTGTAAAGAGGTACCGACAGGTTCACACCGATGTTGAAGTCGTTGTACTGTTCATTCGGCCCATTGTTGGCGTTGCTGTTGCTGTCGTTACCGAAGTTGTAGCCGCCGTCCAGCGTCAGTGATGGCAGATGCCCAGAGCTCGCCAGAGAGATGTTGTCGCGCGCGATGTCCTGAGAAATACGTGCACTCAATAGCTGCAGGTTGCGTTGCTCGGCTTCTTTCACCAGTGACTCTGCACCTTCACCAGGTTTGCTGGCAGAGAAACGTTTGGTATCCAGAACATACAGATTGGCGTGATCTTGTCCGGTGATCTGACGCAAACCTTCATAGCTGTTGGTCAGGTCATTTTGTGCCAGGACTTCATCTGCCAGAACCGCATCGTATTGAGCCTGGGCGTCATGCACGTCGGTGATGGCAGACAAGCCAACTTCAAAACGTTGTTTGGTTTGCTCGAGTTGGCGACCCACCGCGGCTTTTTCCGCGCGGACAAATTCGAGGTTGTCCTGAGCGCGCAGTACATCGAAGTACGCCTGAGCCACACGCAGGATCAGATCCTGTTGCGCCGCCGCGTACGTTGAGTCTGCCTGGCGCGCAGTTTTCTCGGCCGTATCGAGCGAAATCCAGCTTGAACGGTTGTACAGTTGTTGTGAGAAGTTTACGCCAGCAGTCAGCTTGTCGCTTTCACGTGCGTCTTCATCACTGCGGTTAATATTGTAACCGGCAGTCAGGTCAATTTGCGGTAGCAATACACTACGGCTTGAGTTCACTGCTTCGAATGCAGTATCACGCTGAGCGGCCGCGCTCATAAGCGTTGGATCGTTGTCTTTTGCCTGGTTGTAAATTTCAGCCAGCGTATCCGCCCATGCCGAAGTACTCAGACTGCCGAGCGCAGCGCTGATAAATAGAGGAAGCAGTTTTTTCATTGGTCCTATACCTGCCTGGTTCAAAGAGGGTGACTGTTGAGATTCTAACGTAATTTGATGGTAATTCACTCGAAACTTTGCACTTTTTTACACTTAGCTGTCCAATTGTACAATAAATTTAATTAATCAATTTAAATTTTACTATAAAAATTGTATAAAAAGTTGAGCCAAGTCCTTGGTGGTTCAGTGCTTCTCTGCGTAAACTATTAGATTCACTCAGAGAGGTGATAAATGCAACAATTTGACGAGCAACAAGCTGAGTTTACTGTGGACGATGTAGAAATCATCGCCAAAGAGACGTTGTTTCATGGTTTCTTCAAGATGGTAAAGTATCGTTTCAGGCATAAGTTGTTTGCTGGTGGCTGGAGCGAGCCCATTGAACGCGAGATGTTTGAAAGAGGCCATGCAGCCGCTATGCTTCCTTATGACCCGGTAACTGATAAAGTGGTCATCATCGAGCAGATCCGGGTAGGTGCGCTGGAGCACCAACATCCGTGGCAACTGGAAATCATTGCCGGAATGATCGATCGTGATGAGTCGGCTCAGGCAGTGGTTCGCCGGGAAGCGACGGAAGAGGCGGGGATCAACATCGGTCGCATGGAAAAAGTCACCTCTTACTACCCGTCAGCAGGGGGCTGCTCGGAAATGTTGGATGTGTTTGTCGGTGAAGTGGACGCGTCCACGGCCAAGGGCATTCACGGGCTGGATTATGAAGGCGAAGACATCCGCGTACGGGTGTTGTCACGTGCACAAGCGTATCAATATGTACGGGAAGGTAAATTTGAGAATGGTGCCTCAATAATTGCACTGCAATGGTTAGAACTCAATTATGAGCATTTAAGATCACAATGGCTGAAGTAGCACTGAGAAAACCGTATCACGTTGATTTGGCGGAGTTGATGCGGGTTTATGAGACCAACTACGCCAAACTGAACGCTTTGCTGCCACACCAGCCGAGCGTCGGGGACGTGCGCTGCTATCAGGCGGCCAGCATGACTTATCAGTTGGAAGTGGGCGAAGTCACAAAGTACACAACTTTGGTCGACATCTGTCAAAGTGATGATATTCCGGTGTTTCCATTGCCAAAAATGTCTGTCAGGCTGTACCACGATGCTCGTGTGGCAGAGGTGTGTGGCAGTGACAGCGTCAGCCGTGTTCAGCCGCGTTACGAGTACCCCAATGTCAACATGGTACAGCGGGACGAAAAAGCTCAGTTAAACCGTTTTCTTGGCGACTGGCTGACGTTTTGCCTCAAACACGGAATCAGCCGGACTCCGATTCAGACAAATTAATAATTACTTTAGGTTTTAGATTTTGAACGTGTCGTCAAGCTCAACAGATCAGCGGATCAAACTGCTGCAGATTACAGATACTCATCTGTTTGCGCCCGAAGACGGAAGCTTACTCAGTGTCAACACGGCGGAGAGTTTTCATGCTGTGGTGGCAGCCATTCTTGAGCGGCAGGTGGGGTTTGATGCCATTCTTGCTACCGGAGATATTTCTCAGGACCACAGCCGCGAGTCGTATGAGAAGTTTGAGCGTGGTATCCAGCCACTGAGCCAGCCATGTTTCTGGTTGCCGGGTAATCACGATTATAAGCCCAGCATGGGGGCGATTCTGCCGTCGCAGCAAATCCAGACCGCAGAGCATGTGCTGCTCGGCGAACACTGGCAGATGATTCTGCTGGACTCGCAGGTTGTGGGGGTCCCGCACGGACGGTTGAGTGATGCTCAATTGACCTTGCTGGATAATCAGTTGAGCGCTCACCCGGATCGTTACACGCTGGTGCTATTGCATCATCACCCATTGTTGGTTGGCAGTGCCTGGCTGGATCAGCATACCCTCAAAGACAGTGAGGCGTTCTGGGAGATCGTGGATAAACACAGTAATGTTCGTGCGGTGTTGTGCGGCCATATTCATCAGGAAATGGATCTGCAACGTGGCGATGTCCGAGTGATGGCCACCCCCTCAACTTGCGTGCAGTTTAAACCTCGCTCAAACGATTTTGCGCTTGATCGTCAGTCACCTGGATGGCGTGAGCTGGAACTGTGTCAAGACGGCACTTTGCACACTCAGGTGCAGCGACTGCCGGAAGGACATTTCTTGCCTGACTTCAGCGCTTCGGGGTACTGAATGAAAAAGCCACTGCTACTGTACATCCACGGGTTTAACAGCTCGCCGTTGTCGGTCAAAGCATCGGACATGAAAAGCTACTGCCAGACACACCGCCCGGACATCAAAGTTGTGGTTCCGCAGTTACCTTGTTTCCCGCAGCAAGCGGCAGAGCTGCTCACGCAACTTGTGGAGCAGTATCAGAATGATTACCGCATTGGTCTGGTGGGCAGTTCGCTTGGCGGCTACTTGTCGACCTGGCTCAATCAAGGCTATGGCTTTAAAGCGGTAGTGGTGAACCCGGCCGTACGTCCATATGAGTTGTTGGTGGATTACCTCGGGGAACAGGAAAACCCGTATACCCACGAGCGTTACCAGTTGACGAAGGCGCATATTGAAGAGCTGAAAGCACTCGATGTGCCGGTGCTCGCTGATCCGCAAGATTTTTGGCTGCTGCAGCAGACGGGGGATGAAGTGCTCGACTATCGTCAGGCCGTCAGTAAGTTTGCTGCCGCCAAACAAACCATTGAACAGGGAGGAGACCACAGTTTTGTCGGTTTTGAACGTTATCCGCCCGCGATTATTCAGTTCTTAGGGCTGTAATACATCTCTTTGCGCTCATTGAGGGAAGAGTCATAATTTTGCCTGTTACTCACTTATGTCGCTTGACATAAGTCGAGCTCTTCCAGACTATGTTCCACCTATACTTTGCTGCGTTTCATGGCGGATAAATCAGCCATGGCTGACCGTTTTTTGCTCAAATCACAAAAACATTCATGAACAGAGCGTAAAGTCACTCATTATTTATTTACGAAAGCATTCCGTATTATGACTGAACAATATAATGCTGGGGCCATTGAGGTTCTTAATGGTTTAGAACCAGTACGTCGCCGACCAGGGATGTATACGGATACCGCTCGCCCAAACCATCTGGGTCAGGAAGTGATCGACAACAGTGTCGATGAAGCGTTAGCCGGACATGCCTCCAAGGTACAAGTGATTCTTCATGCCGACCAGTCACTTGAAGTGATCGATGATGGTCGTGGTATGCCTGTTGATATTCACCCGGAAGAGAAGGTTTCCGGGGTTGAATTGATCCTTTGCAAGCTGCACGCCGGCGGTAAATTCTCCAACAAAAACTATCAGTTCTCCGGTGGTCTGCACGGCGTGGGCATTTCGGTGGTGAACGCCCTGTCCAAGCGTGTGGAAGTAACCGTGCGCCGCGATGGTCAGGTGTATGAAATTGCCTTTGAACACGGTGATAAGGTCGAAGATCTGACCGTGACTGGTACCTGTGGCCGCCGTAATCGGGGCACCAGCGTGCACTTCTGGCCTGAAGCCAAATATTTTGACTCCGCCAACTTCTCTGTGACACGTCTGGTCAACAACCTGCGTGCTAAAGCGGTGCTGTGCCCTGGTCTTGAAATCACCTTCAGTGACAAGGTCAATGGCAAAGAGCACCGGTGGCTCTATGAAGACGGTCTGAAAGACTATCTGGCCGAAGGTGTCAAAGGCTATCCGGTGTTACCGGAAGAACCATTTACCGGCGAATTTTCTGCGGAAACGGAAGCGGCTACCTGGGCGGTGATCTGGCAGCCGGAAGGCGGTGAGATGATCACCGAAAGCTACGTCAACCTGATCCCGACAGCGCAGGGAGGCACTCATGTGAATGGGTTGCGTCAGGGCCTGCTGGATGCGATGCGCGAATTTTGTGAGTTCCGTAACCTGCTGCCACGCGGTGTCAAGCTGACCGGTGATGACGTGTTCGACCGCTGTAGTTACGTGCTGTCGGTCAAAATGCAGGATCCCCAATTTGCAGGGCAGACTAAAGAACGTCTGTCGTCACGTCAGACGGCAGCCTTTGTTTCTGGCGTCGTCAAAGATGCGTTCAGTTTGTGGTTGAATGAAAAGCCGCAACTGGCTGAGCAACTGGCGGAAGTGTGTATTGCTAATGCGCATCGCCGTATGCGCGCGAGCAAAAAAGTGGTGCGTAAGAAAGTGGCGTCTGGCCCGGCTCTGCCGGGGAAACTGACCGATTGTTCGGTGCAGGACCTCAACCGTACCGAGCTGTTCCTGGTGGAAGGGGACTCGGCCGGCGGCAGTGCGAAACAAGCCCGCGATCGCGAATTTCAGGCGGTGATGCCACTGCGCGGTAAGATTCTTAATACCTGGGAAGTGTCGGCGGATCAGGTGTTGGCGTCGCAGGAAGTGCACGATATTTCCGTCGCATTGGGGATCGACCCGGACAGCGATAATCTGGACAGCCTGCGTTACGGCAAAGTGTGCATTCTGGCCGATGCGGACTCAGATGGTCTGCACATCGCCACCTTGTTGTGTGCGTTGTTTACCCGCCATTTCCGTGCGTTGGTTGAGGCAGGACACGTTTATGTGGCGATGCCGCCACTGTATCGCATCGATTGTGGTAAAGAGGTCTTTTACGCCTTGGATGACGGCGAGAAAGACGGCATCCTAGAACGTTTGAGTAAGAAAAAAGCCAAAATCAACGTCCAACGATTCAAAGGTCTGGGTGAAATGAACCCGCTGCAGTTGCGGGAAACCACGATGGATCCGAACACGCGTCGTCTGGTGCAACTGACCATCGATGACGATGAAGCAACCAATGAAATGATGGATATGCTGCTGGGTAAAAAGCGTGCCGATGACCGTCGCAGTTGGCTGCAACGCAACGGCGATCAGGCGGAGGTTGAGGTTTAACCATGTCTACTGAAATTACCTACGATGGCGTTGAACAACTGCCACTGCGCAAGTTTACCGAAGACGCTTATCTGAATTACTCCATGTACGTCATCATGGACCGGGCATTGCCATACATTGGTGATGGCCTGAAGCCGGTTCAGCGACGTATCATTTACGCCATGTCGGAGCTGGGATTGTCCGCTTCGGCTAAGTACAAAAAATCCGCGCGTACCGTCGGTGACGTATTGGGTAAATATCACCCTCACGGTGATTCGGCCTGTTACGAAGCCATGGTCTTGATGGCGCAGCCATTCTCCTACCGGTATCCTCTGGTTGATGGTCAGGGGAACTGGGGGGCACCGGACGATCCGAAATCGTTCGCTGCGATGCGTTATACCGAAGCGAAACTGTCCAAGTTTGCCGAAGTACTGCTCGGGGAACTGGGTCAGGGCACGGTTGAGTGGCAACCAAACTTTGATGGCACGATGAAAGAGCCGCAAATGTTGCCAGCCCGACTGCCACATATTCTGCTCAATGGCGTGACCGGCATTGCCGTCGGCATGGCCACCGACATTCCACCACATAACGTACGTGAAATTGCCGATGCGACCATCCACCTGATCGACAATCCGAAAGCGGAATTGCCCGAGGTGATGGATTACGTTAAAGGACCGGATTATCCGACGGAAGCGGAGATCATTTCACCCCAAGCGGAAATCGAGAAGATTTATCGCAACGGTCGCGGCAGCATTAAAATGCGTGCGGTATGGCACAAAGAAGGCAGTGACATTGTGGTGACCGCGTTGCCACATCAGGTTTCCGGTGCGAAGTTGCTAGAACAGATCGCCAACCAGATGCGCGCCAAGAAGCTACCGATGGTCGACGATTTGCGTGATGAATCGGATCACGAGAATCCGACGCGTATCGTGATCGTTCCGCGTTCGAACCGGGTCGACAGCGAGCAACTGATGAACCATTTGTTCGCCTCGACGGATCTGGAAAGAAATTACCGCGTTAACCTGAATATGATCGGTCTGGACAACCGTCCACAAGTCAAAGGGCTGGTGCAGATCCTGAGCGAATGGATTGAGTTCCGTCGTGAGACCGTACGTCGTCGTTTGCAATACCGTCTGGATAAAGTGCTGGCACGCCTGCACATTCTGGAAGGTTTGCTGGTCGCGTATCTGAATCTCGATGAAGTGATTGAAATCATCCGGACCGAAGACGATCCGAAAGCCGTGCTGATGGCGCGCTTTGGTATCACCGACATTCAGGCGGACGCTATCCTCGACACCAAACTTCGTCATCTGGCTAAGCTGGAAGAGATGAAGATCCGCGGTGAACAGGAAGAGCTGGAAAAAGAGCGTGAGAAACTGGAGCAACTGCTGGGTTCCGAACGCCGTCTGAATACCTTGCTGAAGAAAGAGATCAAAGCCGATGCTGAGAAGTATGGCGACGACCGCCGTTCACCGCTGATAGAACGTGCGGAAGCCAAAGCGCTGACTGAACGTGACTTGGTGCCAAGTGAGCCAATCACGGTTGTGTTGTCAGAAAAAGGCTGGATCCGTCACGCCAAAGGTCATGACGTCAATGCGGAAGGGCTTAACTACAAGTCTGGCGATAAGTATCTGGCTCATGCCATCGGTAAGAGCAACCAACAGGCCGTATTCCTTGGCAGTGATGGTCGCAGTTATTCACTCGAATCGCACTCTATGCCGTCTGCGCGTAGCCAGGGGGAACCGATCACTGGGCGACTCAATATCAGTGCCGGCACGCATGTGCGTCAGGTGGTGATGGGTGAAGAAGATCAGCTGTGGTTGATTGGCTCGGATGCTGGTTACGGCTTCGTGTGTAAAGGCGCGGATATGCTGTCGAAAAACCGCAGTGGTAAAGCGCTGGTGACATTGCCGCAAAACTCGGAAATCATGACGCCGCAAAGCATCAATGATCTCGACTCCGATGAAATTCTGGCGATCACTAACCAGGGCCGGATGTTACTGTTCCCGATCAAAGACCTGCCGCAACTGGGCAAAGGGAAAGGAAACAAGATCATCAACATTCCGGCAGCGAAAGCCAAAGAGCGTGAAGAGTTTGTCTCGCACCTGATGGCCTTGCCGCAAGGCTGCTCGGTGACGCTTTATGCCGGAAAACGCAAGTTAGGCCTGAAGCCGGCGGACCTGGAGAATTTCCGTGGTGAACGAGGCCGTCGTGGCAGCTTACTGCCACGAGGGTTGCAGCGCGTAACCCGGATTGATGTGGAAAGTGACGCAACGGAACCTGCCGAAGAAGAGTAACAAGAAACATCCCCGCCAATGAGCGGGGATGTTTATATCTGTAGCTGTTGGTTTAATCGCGGTACTAGCGGGTGTCTTCCGCAACGGTCACTGTCAGGGTTTTCTCTTCGCCTTTACGTAGGATCAGCACATCAACGGTGGTACCTGGACGCAGGTCAGTAACCAGGTCCATCACACTTTGTCGGCCGTTGACTTTTTCGCCATCGATTTTCAGGATAATGTCCTGAGCCTGAAAGCCCGCGGTGCTGGCAGGCCCATTGGGGTCCACCCCCAGTACGATGATACCACCCATATGTTCATTACCCAGCAGACGGGCTGTAACCGGGTTGATGTCCTGACCATCGACACCGATGTAGCCGCGGATCACCCGGCCATCAGCGATGATTTTTTCCATGATTTTACTCGCCAGCGCATACGGAATAGCAAACGAGATACCATAGGTCTCCAGATCGGTGGCTTGTTGGAACGACGCAGTATTGATGCCAACCAGTTCCCCCCGTGTGTTAACCAGTGCGCCTCCGGAGTTCCCCTGATTGATGGCAGCATCCGTTTGAATAAAGGCCTGGCGTCCATCGGCGCTGATTGATGAACGCCCGGTAGCGGAGATGATGCCAAAGGTCGTGGTCTGTCCCAGATTGTATGGGTTACCGATCGCCAGGACGACGTCGCCGACGTTGGGCGAGTAATTCGGGTTGAGCGGGATCACCGGTAGGCTGGACAGTTCAATACGCAGAATCGCGATATCCGTGCGGCGATCTTTGCCCACCAGTTGTGCAGCGGCGACGCGACCGTCTTGCAGTGCTACGATGATCTGATCGGCCTGAGCGACGACATGATAATTGGTGATGATGTAGCCTTTCGGGTTCACAATCACGCCGGATCCCAAGCCCTGCGTCGACAATTTAGTGCGGTCATTTTCAGCATACTTGCGGCTGTAGATATTGACCACGGCCGGCGCAGCACGTCGGTACGCGCTATTGAAGGAAATCTGCAAGTCGCTCAAATCTTGAGGGCTGGCGGTGTCAACCACGGGAATCACATTGGAACGCAAAGAAGGCACCGCGAGGATCAGGAGAGCGGCAGTCAGAACACCCAATAACACTGACCGCAACAGGAATTTCAGCATAGTTTTCTCATAACGCCCCAATTAACATAATTCGAATCGCAGAGCATAGCATCAGATCTCAAAATAATAAAAGGGCAGCTCATCTCTGAGCTGCCCTTTGGTAAGCGAGTCGCGTTTTGTCTAGCGAACGACTAAGTATATCGAACGTTCACCCCGTTGAATATTCAGCGCCAGAACTCCCGGGTTTTTCTCCAGCACTGCGCGCAGGTCCGCGAGGTTTTTCACCCGGTGACGGTTCACACCGATGATGATGTCGCCGGTCTGCAACTGATAAGCTTCAGCTGGTGAGCCTTTTTTCACTTCGGTTACTTTAACGCCGGTCACCGGATCGCGTTTGGTGGTGTTGGTTAGCTCGGCTCCAGTCAGTCCTTCATGCAGTTTCTCGGCAGCGGTCTTGATGTTGGTTTGCTCGCCCAGTGTGACCCGGAAGCTGCGTTCTTTGCCGTCACGTACCACGCCGAGCGTGACTTCTTTACCAGCTCCCAGGGTGGCGACTTTAGCGCGCAGCTCTGAGAAGGTGTTGATCGCTTTGCCATTGACCGACACGATGACATCACCAGCTTGTAGCCCCGCTTTATCGGCGGCGCTGTCAGGCACCACCTGGCTAACAAAGGCCCCTTTACTGGACTCGTAACCCAGGGCGTCAGCCAGCTCTGAGGTGACTTCGCCCCCCTGAACCCCCAGCATGCCGCGTTTGACCTCACCAAATTCCAGAATTTGGTCGGCGAGATTTTTCATCATATTGGATGGGATAGCAAAGCCGATACCGACGTTGCCGCCGCTTGGGCCTAGAATGGCGGTATTGATACCGATCAGCTCACCATTTAGGTTGACCAGAGCACCGCCCGAGTTACCGCTGTTGATGGCCGCGTCGGTCTGAATGAAGTTCTCGAAGTTTTCGATGTTGAGCCCGCTGCGCCCCAGCGCTGACACAATCCCCGAGGTGACGGTCTGGCCAAGGCCAAACGGGTTACCGATGGCCACGGCGAAATCACCGACCCGCAATCGATCCGAATCTGCAATCTTAATTTCCGTTAAATTCTTCGCTTTCTCGAGCTGCAATAGCGCGACGTCAGACATTTTATCACCGCCGATCAGCTCTGCTTTGTATTCACGACCATCGTGCAGCTTGACCCGGATTTTCTCGGCGCCGTTGATGACGTGGTAGTTAGTGACGATATAGCCTTTCCCGGCATCGATAATTACGCCGGAGCCCAGTCCGCGGAAAGGACGCTCCTGAAGCTGCTCAGTCGGAAAGTCAGGGCCAAAGAAGAAACGGAACTGTTCGGGAAGACGCTGTTTGGATACCTGAGTGCCTTCGACGGCAATGCTGACCACCGCTGGTGTGACTTTTTCCAGCATTGGGGCTAGGCTCGGCAGCTGTTCACCGCTGGCAGAAAAAGGCAAGGCTGCGGTGGCCGATATAGGGGTGATGAGTGAACTTATGCTTAACGACAGGATGGTTAAGGCAAGCAAAGGTTTTTTCATCGTTTTAACTCCTTTCAGTTAACGCCATTGAGGTTAATATTTGTCCGAAATATTAAAAAACAATTGCTACATCTGAGAGTTATGACTCAAAAACCTTTGTTTAGTTCACCAGTGTGATTTATGAGGCTTTGACGTTCACCACATCGGCGGAGCGAATGATCTCTTTCTCCTGCTCACGCAGTAAGCCGGTGGCGCCGCTGGCGTAGTCTTTCGGTGCCTGCTCGCTCAGTTCATCCACGACATCACGCGGCTCTTCCGCCTGGGTGAGTTTCTTCGCGAATGGGTTATCCTGCTCTGGCAGGTTAGGAAGGAGCTCGACAGAGGTCTTCGCCATGTGCTGATACAGCTTAGTGTAATCTTTACCCAGTGTATCCAGCATTTCTGCGGCCTGGGCAAAATGGTCAGCCAATTCCTGGCGATGCTGCTCTATCTCGAACTTAGCCGCATCCAGGTCTTTCTGAATGTTCTTTTGCTTTTTGTACTCAGGGGTCATGATTCGGGTAATCACAATCCCCAAGACCGCACCTACTAACAGGCCAACAAGGGCATAAATCCAAGGCATAATAGCTCCTTATCATTGTTATTTAACATGTTTTTTACCGGTTGGTTACACATGTTCAAATCACATGGTACTATGAGTCCCAGATTGGATAAAGCAAAATGCGTGTGCTCCGATTAGAAGTTTGAATGGAAAGGTGTATGACTCCCAAGCAGCGATACGAGAACGATCTTTTAACTCCTGGCTTTCAACACGATGCCGCTCAGCAACAAGCTGTCGACGCCCTAGATAGCCTTTATCATCAGATTCTCGAGCATGTGAACCAGCCACCAGCGACGCGATCGTTATGGCAGCGTTTGTCCGGTAAAAAGGCAAGTCAGGCGGAGGCGCCGAAAGGGCTGTATTTCTGGGGTGGAGTGGGGCGCGGTAAAACCTATCTGATGGACGCGTTTTATGACGCCTTACCTATCCAGAAAAAAATGCGCGTCCATTTTCACCGTTTCATGTACCGGGTGCATGATGAACTGGCGGCCCTGGCCGAGGTGAGCGATCCGCTTGAGTGTGTCGCTGATAAGTTTAAGTTGGAAGCGGACGTCATTTGTTTTGATGAGTTTTTTGTTTCAGATATTACCGATGCCATGATACTGGGCACTCTGTTTCAGGCTCTGTTCAGACGCGGGGTGATTTTGGTCGCGACGTCGAACATTCCGCCACATGATCTGTACCGCAATGGCTTACAGCGTGCGCGTTTTCTGCCGGCGATTGAATTGATCGAAACGCATTGCCACATCCTGAATGTCGACAGTGGCGTCGACTATCGGCTACGTACGCTGGAGCAGGCGGAGATTTACCACTTTCCAATTGATGACGCCGCCCGCAGTAATCTGATGCGTTATTTCCGTCAATTGGTCGGTGAAGACAAAGCTTACCAACAGAAGATTGACATCAATCATCGTCAATTGGAGGTTGTCGCCAGTTGTGACGGGGTGCTTCAGGCGACGTTTGCCCAGCTGTGCGAAACCGCCCGTAGCCAAAATGACTATATTGAACTCTCCAAACTGTATCACACGGTATTGCTGTCAGACGTGAAACAAATGGGGCGCAATATTGACGATGCGGCGCGACGTTTTATTGCTCTGGTGGACGAGTTTTACGAGCGACACGTTAAACTGATTATTTCGGCAGAAGTTGCCTTAGAAGCCCTGTATACACAAGGGCATCTGGAGTTTGAATTCAAACGTTGTCAGTCACGCCTGATTGAAATGCAGAGTCACGAATACCTAGCTCGGGAGCATTTAGGTTAAAGGCTGTCTGCGATTTTTAGACAACGAAGAAAAAATTCGTGATTTTGTTCAAAAAGAGGTGATTTTTTCTTCGCTCTTCTCTATAATCCTGCGACCCACCGTTACTGCAGACTCAATTTTTCCAAGTTGGGTCGAGAGTGCCACCCACTCGAAGGGGTGATGACTGGGCTCTTAGTCAGTGGGAGCTAAGGCTCCTTAAGTGTAAATTTAAATTAACGGGTTATTATTAGCATGAAAACTTTCGTTGCTAAACCAGAAACTGTAAAACGCGACTGGTACGTTGTAGACGCTGAGGGTAAAACTCTAGGTCGTCTAGCAAGTGAAATTGCATCTCGCCTACGTGGCAAACACAAAGCTGAATACACTCCTCACGTTGACACTGGTGATTACATCATCGTTATCAACGCTGAGAAAGTTGCTGTAACAGGCAACAAAGCTAAAAACAAAGTGTACTACCGTCACTCTGAGTTCCCAGGCGGCCTAAAATCAATCACTTTTGAAAAGCTGATCGATCGTAAGCCTGAGATGGCTCTTGAACTAGCGGTTAAAGGCATGCTTCCACGTGGTCCTCTTGGCCGTGCTATGTACCGTAAGCTGAAAGTTTACGCTGGCGCTGAGCACAACCATGCTGCTCAACAACCACAAGTACTGGACATCTAATCGGGGATTTCGGAAATGGCAGAGAATCAATACTACGGCACTGGCCGTCGCAAAAGCTCAGCTGCACGTGTTTTCATCAAACCAGGCAGCGGCAACATCGTAATCAACAAGCGTAGCCTTGATGAGTACTTCGGTCGTCCAACTTCTCGCATGGTTGTTAAACAACCTCTTGAGCTAGTTGAAATGACTGAGAAACTGGACCTATACGTTACTGTTAAAGGTGGCGGTATTTCAGGTCAAGCAGGTGCTATCCGTCACGGTATCACTCGCGCTCTGATGGAATACGATGAGTCTCTACGTCCTGCTCTACGTGCCGCTGGTTACGTTACTCGTGACGCTCGTCGCGTTGAACGTAAGAAAGTGGGTCTGCGTAAAGCACGTCGTCGTCCACAATTCTCTAAGCGTTAATCTCTTTTTACGAAAAGAGAACGCTCCGATTTTTATATCGGATTGTGGGTCAAAAGCCTGGCATTTTTGCCAGGCTTTTTTGTTTTTTGCTCGAAGAAAATCCTCTCCCGAACGGCCGTTTATTCTGCTTTGTTTCACTTATCTCCCTTTTGTGACCTCACAAGCGATTTACTTCACAAATGTTACAAAAAGGTAGCTTTATCTTGTCAAAAAGTAGGGTTTTATTTATCATTTCCCATCAAATAAATACAACGAAAATCGTATTTTGTTAGCCATGCTCTGTCATCGGAATAACGATAATCCATAAGGAGCAAATGGGAGAATGTTGGATGAGCAATGCGCCTTTAAATAACGGTCGCAGACGTTTCTTGACGGCAACAACGGCGGTTGTTGGTGGTCTTGGAGCAGCTGCTGTCGCCGTTCCTTTTATTAAGTCCTGGAACCCGAGTGCCAAAGCGAAAGCTGCCGGTGCCCCAGTTGAAGTTGATGTCAGCAAACTGGAAGAAGGGCAGATGGTTCGTGTCGAGTGGCGTGGTAAGCCTGTATGGGTGGTTCGACGTGCACAGTCTATCGTTGACGGCCTGAAGGTCATCGACGGTCAATTACGTGATCCTTCTTCAGAAGAAGCACAGCAACCGGATTACGCTCAGAATGAGTACCGTTCGATCAAACCCGAGTATTTCATCGCGGTTGGTATCTGTACTCACCTGGGGTGTTCGCCTACCTATTTACCAGACAGTTTCAGCGAACAGGTTCAGGGTGTGAAGTCAGGTTTCTTCTGTCCGTGTCACGGTTCGAAGTTTGATATGGCTGGCCGAGTCTTCCAGGGGGTGCCCGCGCCGCTGAACTTGGTGGTGCCTAAGCACATGTACCTGAGTGATACCAAAATCATTATCGGTATTGATGAAACTGGGGAGGCATAATGCAAGCTCTACTTGATTGGGTAGAAAAACGCATACCCGCAATGAATGCGTACAAGAAACACCTTTCTGAGTATCCAATGCCGAAGAACTTCAACTTCTGGTACTTGTTTGGCTCACTGGCAATGCTTGTCCTGGTAAACCAGATCCTAACGGGTATCTGGTTGACTATGAACTATGTTCCGTCCGGCGACGGCGCGTTTGCTTCTATCGAATACATCATGCGTGATGTGGAATACGGCTGGCTGCTGCGTTACATGCACTCCACTGGCGCATCGGCGTTCTTTATTGTGGTGTATCTGCACATGTTCCGTGGACTTATCTACGGCTCATACCAGAAGCCGCGTGAGCTGCTGTGGTTGTTCGGTATGCTGATCTTCCTGGTTCTGATGGCAGAAGCCTTTATGGGTTACCTGTTGCCATGGGGGCAGATGTCCTACTGGGGCGCTCAGGTGATCATTTCTCTGTTTGGTGCGATTCCTGTGATCGGTGATGATCTGACACTATGGATTCGTGGCGACTACGTAATCTCCGGCGCGACGCTGAACCGTTTCTTTGCTCTGCATGTAATCGCACTACCGATCGTATTGCTGCTCTTGATCGTGCTGCACGTTCTGGCGCTGCATGAGGTGGGCTCTAACAACCCGGACGGCATCGAAACTAAGCTGCCGAAAGGCTCTATGGGCGACGATTACCAGAGCCAGTTCAAGTTCCACGAGTACTACACTAAGAAATACGACATCATCGATTCGATCCCTTTCCATCCGTACGGTACGGTTAAGGATTTGGTGGGTGTGGCAGGCTTCCTGTTCCTGTTCTGTTATGTCTTGTTCTTTAACCCAGAGATGGGCGGTTACTTCCTTGAGCCACCTAACTTTGAAGCGGCAAACCCGCTGAAAACGCCTGAGCACATTGCACCGGTTTGGTACTTCACACCATTTTACGCGATTCTGCGTGCGGTACCGGACAAGCTGCTGGGCGTTATCGCAATGGGGGCATCCATTGTGGTTCTGTTTGTGCTGCCTTGGTTGGATCGGTGTAAAGTGCGTTCTTACCGTTACCGTAGCAAGCTTCATTTGATCAATATCATTCAGTTCACCATCTGCTTTATCGCGCTGGGTATTCTGGGGGCGCTGCCTGCGACTCCAACATACACACTGCTGGCGCAGATCTTTAGCTTAGGTTACTTCATGTTCTTCGTGCTGCTGTTCTTCTACAGCAAGAATGAAGCGACCAAACCATTACCAGAGAGGGTGAATTTCAAATGAAGAAATGGATTGTAGTTTTATTTGCTTTGCTGCCATCTCTGGCGATGGCTGCTGGTGCGAAGGTGCCGTTGGACCAAGCCAACAACGATCTGACGGATGAGGCATCACTGCAAAACGGTGCCAAACTGTTTATGAACTACTGTTTTGGCTGTCACTCGGCGCAATATCAACGCTATGAGCGTGTTGCGACTGACCTCGGCATTCCGGCTGATCTGATGAAAGAAAACCTGATTTTCAATCCTGAAGCGAAAATTGGTGACTTGATGGAAAATGCCATTCCTGAAGAGTCGGCTGCGAAGTGGTTTGGCGCGCCACCACCAGATTTGACACTGGTGGCCCGCGTGCGTGGTACCGATTGGCTGTATACTTACCTGCGTTCATTTTACGCCGATCCGTCTCGTCCGTTTGGGGTGAATAACATCGTTTTCCCGAGTGTGGGCATGCCTCACGTGTTGGAAGAGCTGCAGGGGATTCCGCAGCCAGTGTTTGAAACCAAAATGGTGGATGGTGAAGAGCATAAAGTCGTGGTTGGTACTAAAACCGACGGAACGGGTGAGCTGCATACCGAAGAGTACGACAGAGCGGTCCGTGATCTGGTGAACTTTCTGGAGTACTCCGGTGACCCGGTCAAGCTCGAGCGTCATGCTCTTGGCTGGTGGGTGATGGGCTTCTTGGTTCTGCTGACCATCGTGGTCGTGTTACTCAAGAAAGAGTATTGGCGCGATGTGCACTAATTGTGCTATCATACCGTGCTAATTTCCGCGTTTTAACGTTTACAATGGAGGCTTAGCCTCCATTGTTTTTATTTAAGTAAGTGTGCTGGAGGGCTCCATGGCTGTAGCTGCCAATAAACGTTCTGTGATGACTCTATTTTCAAGCGCATCTGATATGTATAGCCATCAGGTACGCATTGTACTGGCTGAGAAAGGCGTCAGTGTAGAAGTTGAACTTGTTGATGAAGCAAATCTGCCAGCTGAGCTGATTGAGTTGAATCCATACAAGACAGTGCCAACTCTTGTTGACCGCGAGCTTGCGCTGTACGATTCGAAGATCATCATGGAATACCTGGATGAGCGTTTTCCTCACCCACCACTGATGCCTGTTTACCCGGTTGCCCGCGGTAATAGCCGTCTGATGATCTACCGTATTGAGAAAAACTGGTACTCACTGGCTGAGAAAGTGGTGAAAGGCACTGCGGAAGAATCGGAAGCTGCGCGCAACAAACTGCGCAACGACCTGCTGACTCTGGCGCCGGTTTTCGCTGAATACGAATACTTCATGAGTGAAGAATTCAGCCTGATCGACTGTTACCTGGCTCCGCTGTTGTGGCGTTTGCCTGTACTGGGTATTGAGTTGACAGGTCCGGGTTCAAAAGAACTGAAAGTTTACATGAACCGCGTATTTGAACGTGATTCATTCCTGGCTTCACTGACTGAAGCTGAACGAGAAATGCGCCTGGCTCGCTAACAGAATCGATGGATATTGCCCAAATGACTCCGCGTCGCCCATACATGCTGCGCGCGTTTTATGACTGGTTGGTTGACAACGATCTGACGCCTCACTTAGTGGTGGATGCCACTTTACCTGGGGTTCGGGTTCCGGTTGAGTTTATCCAGGATGGCCAGATCATCCTCAATCTCGCTCCGCGAGCGGTCGGGAATCTGGAACTGGGGAACGAAGTGATTACCTTCAACGCCCGTTTCGGCGGACGTCCTCATTCGGTGATTGTGCCTCTATACGCGGTGCAGGCGATTTATGCCCGCGAAAATGGGGCAGGGACCATGTTTGAGCCTGAGCCAGCTTACGACATCGCTTATGAAGATGAAGCGCTGGAAGAGCTGGCTGAAGAAGCGGAAGCCACAGGTCTGACTGTAGCGACCTCGGCGGAAAACCAGACCACGGACGACGATGATGACGAAGCACCACGTCCCAAAGGACGGCCGAGTTTGAGAGTCGTGAAATAAAAAAAGCAGCGCATTAGCGCTGCTTTTTTATCGACTTCATTTAAGCGTCAGTCGGCGTATTCAAACGCTTTGATGACTTGCTTTACACCAGAGATATTTCGGGCGATGTTGACGGCTTTATCGGCGTGCGCACGTTTGACGTAGCCCAGCAAAAAGACTTCTTTGTCCTCGGTAATGACCTTGATTTTGACGGTAGTCAGCTCGCTGTCAGCCAGTAGCGACGACTTCACTTTGGTGGTGATCCAGCTGTCATGGCTGATTTCGCCAACCGAGAGTGGTGCTTTGATCCGGACTTGATTGTAGATGGTTTTGACGCCCTTGACGTCACGAGCCTGTGCAACGAACTGATCGAGTAACTCCTGGTTACGAGCTTGTCCCATCAGAACCACAGTGCCGTTGTAGGAACTGGCCACAATGCGCACATTGCCAGTGTACGGCGCTTTGTTACCAATACCGGCGACTTCAAACTCAATGTTGTTGTCATTCCAGATCTCCTGCGTTGAACGGGGATCGGTCACAATGTTGGCGGTGGTTGCCGCACCAGCGACAAATAATCCCGCACACCCGGAGGTCGACAGGATAACCGCAGTCAGTAGCAAGGTTTTTAGGCGTTTCATCATTACTCTTCGTGTGTCGGAAACAGAACTTGATCGATAAGATCGCACAAGCAGTGCAACGTCACCATATGGACTTCGTGAATTCTGGCGGTTCTGTGAGATGGAATCCGAATTTCCACATCATTTTCGCCCAGTAACCCGGCCATTTCACCGCCGTCTTTGCCGGTCAAAGCGATGATGGTCATGTCGCGAGTCACTGCCGCTTCCATCGCTTTGATGATGTTCTTACTGTTACCGCTGGTGGATATTGCCAGTAAAATGTCACCCGGCTGACCGAATGCACGTACTTGTTTGGAGAAGATCTCTTCATAATGATAGTCGTTGGCGACCGCCGTGAGCGTGGTATTGTCAGCGGTTAGTGCCATGCCCGGCAGACTGGGACGTTCGGTTTCAAAGCGATTGAGCAGGCAAGAGACAAACTGTTGAGCATTCGAAGAGGAGCCGCCATTGCCGCAACAGAGTATTTTATTGCCGTTGAGCAGGCTGGTGACCATGGCTTGAGCCCCATGGGTAATGGCATCAGGCAGCGCTTCGGCTGCCGCGATTTGAATTTGAATGCTTTCTTTGAAACTGTCTTTAATGCTGTCGAGCATTGATTATCCTTGAACTATTGCGTTTTTTATCCAGTCAGTTTGCTTGCCGTTATCATGAATAGCAACGACGTCAAACCGAAAGTCGGTTGTGTGAACCGAAAGGTTCTGGGTTTGTAGCCAACGGGTTGCTGTCCGTATCAGCTTTTGCATTTTCTGATACGTAACCGTTTCCGCTGCATGACCAAAGTTCTGATGAGTACGGTAGCGTACCTCTACGAAGACGATGGTATCACCGTCACGCATGATCAGATCGATCTCACCCGTTCTGGCGCTAAAGTTTCTCTCAATTAACGACAGACCGCAACCAAGTAAATACTCTTTGGCTGCGGTCTCGTAGTGAGCGCCTTTAGAGCGACGGCTCAAGCTCTTCAGCAGTTTCATCCGGTTCCGCCGTTGGCAACTCGTCCGTGGCGATATCATCGCTGCCGGTCGTCGTTACTGGGGTTGCTTTCCCGTACTCACCCCAACTGATTTCACGCTGAACGACGCACTGTGAGTCGATGCTCAGGATGCCGGTTTGGCCATCCACCGTGTAGCCAGACACCACTTTCATTTGTGGCAGCTCTTCCATCAGAGTATACGCGTCCATGCCCATCGCTTTGAGACGCTTCTCGACGTTGGACTCACGTGGCCACAGCTCAGCCATTTGCTCGGCTGTTTGCGGATCGGGTGAGATCAGCAGTGGAATATCGCTGTAAGCAACACCGGTCAGGTCTTCATATTGTTTACGGCCGTTGTTGCTGCTGGAGTTAGCGAACAGCTTCGGTGGCGCGGTATCCGGGTTGATGGCGACTTCGATAAATGGCTTGATCAGTGTCAGCTCGGAGCTTTTGGCCACAATATACACCGCGTCGATGTCACGACGGCTGCGCGGCTGGGATTCCAGTGAACGGCGCATCAGGGATTGCATCTGAGTGATACGTTGTTGACTGTCTTGCAGGCCAAAAACCGTGTTGATGTTGCGTTGTAGCTGACGTTTATCACCAAATAGGCTGACCGCCACTTTATTCGGGCTGTATTTTCGCCACTCTTTTTCAAACGCTTCTGTTACGCGTTCACCCAAACGACCTTTCGGTGCCAGGAGCAGTGGAAACTGGTAGCCTAGCTCGTGCAGGTGTTTGGCTGCCTGAGCCACTTCCTGTTCAGGGGAAAGCGCCAAATAGCACACGCCCGGGCCATCTTCGAGTTGATCCGGAATGTTCAGCGCCAGTGTTGGGATAGGCGCTGGCAGGCTGCTCTGTTCACGTTGCAGGGCTTCAACGTTTTCTTTGGTTAACGGACCGACGATGAAATCGATGTTTTTCTGCACCAGCGTCTGTTTGATCTGTTCGGCAGAGTTGGTGTTGGTATCGATTACCGTCAGTGAGGCGTTTGGATCGCGGTTAGGATCGTTCATCATTTTCATCATGAATCCATCGCGGATCAGTTGCGCCTGTTTGGCGTATTTGCCGGAAAGCGGCAGCAGCAGTGCGGAATTCACTGGCTTGATAATGTCCAGCGCCAGGATGTTGGTCAGAGATTGAGGTGTGTACTGGGCCGCCGGATGATTCGGGTTTTCTGCCAGCCACTTTTCCAGAGTATTTTTCAACTGAGGAATATCGCTGGTCATGGTTTTCGCGTACACCGCCAGTTGCAGCCAGCCATCGAGTACAGCTTCGTTCGGCGCGGCCGCCAGCTCGGTAATGTCGTCAGTTTTGTACTTGGTCAGGTTGCTCCAGATTTGCTCAGACAACATCGGCTGCTGGCTTGGAATTAAATATGGCGAGGCCAGTGTCAGCTCACGACTGGCATCGAAATATTTTCCCTGACGGGTCAGTAACTCGGCGCGCAACTGATGGTATTCCAGCCACTGCTGATCATCCAGTTGCCAGCTTGGCTGAAAATTCAGCTGTTTCAGCGCTTGTGGGTAACGCTCTTGCGTCACCAACAGTTGCGCACGAGCCAATTGCCATTCGGCCTGCTGGGCGTCGCTGAGCTGCTGCTTTGACAGGCGGTTAACGATCAATTCCGCTTGCTGAGTGTCGCCCGCCTGAATAGCGGCTTTCAGCGCCAGGATTAACCAATCGTTCTGGATGCTGCCTTGTGTACTGTCGGCCTGCATCAGGTAACGCTGGGCGGATTGAGTCGGGGCAGAGGTGATGTCCACGTCCGATGTGGAAGGCGTAGACGAACAAGCTGCCAGTGTAATTGCTAATGCAACAGGAGTGAGTAAGCGTGGTACACTGACTCTCTTGTGGTTTTTCATAGCCATGAGTTCTTTATTTTGCGTGTAAAATTGTTTCTATATTAATCGTTGAAGTGATGGTAAACAAATGACAGATAATAAAACTTTGCCAATGGACGTCCCGACTCTTTATATCGTCCCGACGCCAATTGGTAACCTGGGCGACATCACACACCGCGCACTGAACGTGCTGAACGGAGTGGACCTGATTGCTGCCGAAGACACCCGCCATACAGGGAAGTTACTGTCTCACTTCAATATTCAAACGAAGACCTATGCGCTACATGATCACAATGAACAGCAAAAAGCACAAGTCTTAGTCGAAAAATTGCTCGCCGGGCAATCCATCGCTTTGGTGTCAGACGCCGGCACGCCACTTATTAGTGATCCAGGGTACCATCTGGTATCGCAATGTCGTCAGGCAGGCGTCAAAGTTGTGCCATTACCGGGTGCGTGCGCCGTCATTACTGCGTTAAGTGCCTCAGGATTGCCGTCGGATCGTTTCAGTTTTGAAGGTTTCTTACCGGCGAAGAGCAAAGGGCGTAAAGACAAATTTCTTGAAATTGCCAAAGCGGAGCGCACCTGCATTTTTTATGAATCACCACATCGGATCACGGATTCTCTGCAGGATATGCTGGCGGTCCTCGGCCCGGAGCGTGAGGTGGTGCTGGCCCGTGAGCTGACCAAAACCTTTGAAACCATTCAGGGTATGCCATTGGCTGAACTGGTTGAATGGGTGGCCGCGGATGACAATCAACAGAGGGGTGAGATGGTGCTGCTGGTGCACGGGTTCCGGGCCAGCTCAGACGGCAGTTTGCCGGAAGAAGCGACCCGCACGCTGGCGATTCTGACTCAGGAACTGCCCCTTAAGAAAGCGGCGGCCCTGGCGGCGGAAATCTACAGCGTGAAGAAAAACGCTTTGTATAAGTGGGGCCTGGAACATTTAGGTTAAGTGTCACAAGGGTGAGATTTTGCGCGCTGTTGGTGAAACTTTGCTCGCTTAAGGCGGAAAGTGCCATCCAGGCCGGATCTTCCTAGACACCCGTCACAGAACTCTATACAATCCGCCCTCGGAGTCGACCGGGTAGTCGCTGCTTCATTGATGTCTTCAGCCTAGTGTTGGGGAGACTGATGGAGGGGAGGAAAGTCCGGGCTCCATAGAGCAGGGTGCCAGGTAACGCCTGGGGGGCGCAAGCCTACGACAAGTGCAGCAGAGAGAAGACCGCCGATGGCCCGTAAGGGATCAGGTAAGGGTGAAAGGGTGCGGTAAGAGCGCACCGGACGACTGGCAACAGTTCGTTGCAAGGTAAACTCCACCCGGAGCAAGACCAAATAGGCCTCCACATTGCGTTGCTCGCGTAAGGAGGCGGGTAGGTTGCTTGAGCCAGTGAGCGATTGCTGGCCTAGACGAATGGCTACTGCCGCGCAAGCGGAACAGAACCCGGCTTACAGGTCGACTCCCACTATTCAGACCCATCGTAACTTTTCGGTTATGATGGGTTTTTTGCTTTTTACTGACGAAAATGTTTCTGAAGCCACTAAACTTAGCGCAATATCACGTGATGGCAGCGATAGCAGTGGCGATATAGTACTAAATCAGTACACTTAACCTTTACCTGTTTTCATGGTTCAGCCCAAGCTAGACGAGATAACGATGACCGAATCTTTCCAACATATTTCCGTATTGCTCCACGAATCCATCGAGGGACTGGCGATCAAACCTGACGGCATTTACATCGACGGTACGTTCGGACGTGGTGGCCACAGTCGCACCATCTTGTCTCAGCTCGGGGAAAACGGTCGTTTGTACAGCATTGACCGTGATCCTCAGGCGATCGCGGAAGCGAAAACCATCGATGATCCTCGTTTTACGATTGTGCACGGTCCGTTTTCTGGAATCGCGCACTACGCCAAACAACATGGCTTGGCGGGTAAAGTCGATGGTGTCCTGTTTGACCTGGGGGTATCGTCACCACAACTGGATGACGCCGAACGTGGCTTCAGTTTTATGAAAGACGGACCACTGGATATGCGTATGGATCCAACCTCTGGTATTCCGGTCTCGCAGTGGTTGATGGAAGCGGATTTGGATGACATTACCTGGGTGATCCGTGAATTTGGTGAAGACAAGCACGCGCGCCGCATTGCCAAGGCGATCGTGGCTTACCGTGAAAACGAAGAGAACGAGCCACTGAAACGCACCAGTCAGCTGGCCAAATTGATCTCGGATGCGGCGCCAAAGAGCTTCAAAGAGAAAAAACATCCGGCGACCCGAGCCTTTCAGGCATTTCGTATTTACATCAACAGTGAGCTGGAAGAGATTGATACCGCGCTGAAAGGGGCAGCGGAGATCCTGGCACCGCAAGGGCGTCTGTCGGTGATCAGCTTTCACTCTCTCGAAGACCGTATGGTTAAACGCTTCATTCGTAAAGAGAGCCAAGGCCCCCAAGTTCCACACGGTATTCCGATGACAGAAGCACAGATCCAGGCGTTGGGCAGTGCCAACATGAAAGCCATTGGTAAGGCGATCAAACCGTCCAAACAGGAAATTGAACTCAATCCTCGTTCACGCAGTTCCGTACTGCGCATAGCTGAAAAACTATAACACGCATGAGTAAAGACACGCCTAACCTGGCCAAATTGATTGGAGCGGATCTGCTGACCGTGGGTCGCATCCCGATGTTACTGCTGATATTGATTTTCGCCAGCGCCATGGGCGTTGTGTTTATGACCCACCACACCCGAGAGGCCATTTCAGAAAAAGACGTGGCGCAGGCTGAACGTGAACGACTTGATAACGAGTGGCGTAACCTGTTGCTAGAAGAAACCGCTCTGGCGGAGCACAGCCGGGTGCAGTCTGTGGCCAAAGACGAGCTGGATATGCAACGTCCGGATTCCGAGAAAGAAGTGATCGTGACGCTAAAATGACCAAGAAAAAAGCCAAACCGGCCAAGAAGCCGTCCAATACTCGTAAAGTCCTGGAAGATAAGCCGATTCTGATCCAGTGGCGTTTTTACCTGGTGTTGTTTTTTGTCTTTTTAGCCTTTGCGGTGCTGGTCGTACGCATTGCTTACATACAGGTCATTGAACCGGACAACCTGATCCGCGAAGGCGATTTGCGCTCGGTGCGAGCCAAGACTCTCCATTCCGCCCGTGGGATCATCTCTGATCGAAATGGAGAGCCGCTGGCGGTCAGTGTGCCGGTACAAGCGGTGTGGGCCGACCCGGTAACCATTTTTAAACAAGGCGGGCTGAAAGACATTGAACGCTGGTACGCGCTGGCGGACGTGCTCGGCCTGAAACGTCAGGATCTGATCGATCGGGTCAACGGGAATCAGACACGCCGCTTTATCTACCTGCAGCGTCAGGTCAGTCCGGCGATGGCCAAATACATCCGCGAACTTAAATTGCCGGGTATCGGACTGAAAGCCGAATCCCGGCGTTACTATCCGGCGGGAGAAGTCAGTGCACACTTAGTCGGTGTGACCGGCATTGATGGTCACGGTCTGGAAGGCGTGGAACGTAGCTACGACAAGTGGCTCACGGGTGAGGCGGGCAAACGCATCATCCGGAAAGATCGTTACGGCCGGGTGGTGGAGAACATCTCACTGGAAGAGCGTGAAGAAGGTAAACCGCTCAAGCTGACCATCGATCAGCGCATTCAGGCGATTGCGTACCGGGCGATCAAGCAGGCGGTAGCCGATTATCGTGCGACGTCCGGCTCGGCGGTGATCCTGGACGTGAAAACGGGGGCGGTACTGGCGATGGTGAACGCACCGTCTTATAACCCCAATAATCGCGAAGATCGTCAGCCGTTTAAAATGCGTAACCGCATCATCACAGATGCGATGGAACCGGGCTCGACGGTTAAACCGTTTGTGGTTCTGGCCGCCTTGGAAAACGGGACTGCGAACAAGGATACCGTGATCGATACCGGGTACGGCATTATGCGCATCGGTGGCAGCCGGGTTCGGGATACCTCGAAAGTCGGCAAAGCGGACTTGCGCACCATCTTGAAAAAGTCGAGCAACATCGGGGTGGCGAAGCTGGCGCTGGGGATGCCGCTGGAATCGTTGCTTGGCATGTACAGCTCCATTGGTTTTGGCGAAGTGTCCGGACTGAATCTGGTCGGAGAGACCACCGGTATTTTCCCCAACCGGCGACGTTGGTCACAATTTGAGATCGCTACACTGGCGTTTGGTTACGGTATTTCCATCACGCCGCTGCAACTGGCGCATGCGTATGCCACATTAGGTAATTATGGTAAGTACCAGCCGATCCATATTATTGAGAACAATGATCAGGATTTGTCACGTCAGGTGATGGATCATGACAAAGCCAAGCTGGTGCTAAACATGCTCGAATCGGTGACTCAGCCGGGCGGTACGGCGACCAAAGCTGCCGTGCCGGGCTATCGTGTGGCGGCCAAAACCGGCACCTCGCGCAAAGCTGCGGTGGGTGGTTACAGTGATGAATACGTGGCTCTGACCGCTGGCTTGGCGCCGGTCAGTAATCCTCGGGTTGCCATGGTGGTCGTGGTGAACGAACCGCAAGGCGACCAGTTTTACGGTGGTTCGGTTGCAGGTCCGGTCTTTTCCGAAATCATGAAAGGCACACTGCAAATTCTGAACGTGGCACCGGACGAGAATCGATTTAAAGAAAAATAAGAGAGAAGCAGGATGACTTCCGCAATCACACTTTCGGGGCTATTGTCTCCCTGGATCCGTTTGGATGATCCACACCTTGCCGCGATGCCCGTTGCTCATTTGGAACTGGACAGTCGTAAAGTGGCCACTGGCGATGTGTTTGTCGCTGTGATCGGTCACAGTGTCGACGGACGTCGTTTTATCCCGGCCGCGATAGAACAGGGCGCGGCGGCGGTGATTGCGCAGGCGTGTGAGCGGTATCCTCATGGTTATATTGACAGCCAGCACCGTGCTCCGGTGATTTACCTGGCGGATCTGAATCAACACCTGTCACATCTCGCCGGGCGTTTGTACACCAGCCAAGGCAATGCCCTGATCGGGGTTACCGGTACCAACGGTAAAACCACCATTACCCAATTGATAGCACAGTGGCTGACATTACTGGGCAAGCGTGCCGCGGTGATGGGCACGACCGGGAACGGCTTCTTGGACGCTCTCAAACCGGCGGCCAACACCACTGGCAGCGCGATTGATATTCAACGCTCGTTAAGTGAACTCACCCGACAGGGCGCGGAATATACCGCGTTGGAGGTCTCTTCTCATGGTCTGGTGCAGCAGCGAGTCAAAGCGCTGAACTTTGCGGTCGGGGTGTTCTCTAACCTCAGTCGTGATCACCTTGATTACCATGGCAGCATGGAAGAGTATGCCCGGGCTAAATTCAGCCTGTTCACTGAACACTCCTGCCAGCACGCAGTGATCAACGTGGATGATCCGGTCGGAGCCGATTGGGCCGACGCCTTGCCAAACGCTGTGCGCGTCTCGCTCAAAGCGCAGACGAGCGGCGACCACACCGTCTATGCCGAGCAGATCGGGTATGCCGAAAGTGGTATCAAAATTCAATTCAACGGCTGTTTTGGCGCAGGCACTTTGCAGGCGCCGTTGATCGGTGAATTTAACGCGTCTAACCTGATGCTGGCATTCGTCAGTCTGATGTGTCTGGGTTTTGACATTCAGCAGTTAATCCTGACGGCGCCCCAACTGAAACCTGTCTTCGGGCGGATGGAACTCTTCCAAACCACTGACAAAGCTAAAGTAGTGGTCGACTATGCTCATACTCCGGACGCGCTAGAGAAGGCGCTTAACGCCCTGAGGGTGCACTGTCAGGGCAAGCTGTGGGGGATATTCGGCTGTGGCGGGGATCGCGACCGTGGCAAACGGCCGATGATGGCAGAAATTGCCGAACGTCTGGCGGATCACGTGATCCTGACCGATGATAATCCGCGCAGTGAAGACCCGGCCGCCATCATGACGGATATGCTGGCAGGTATGCAGCGTCCTCAGAGCGCGATCGTTCAGCACAGTCGTTTCAAGGCGCTGCAACATGCCCTCACGCACGCAGCGGCTAACGACATCATCTTACTGGCCGGCAAAGGCCATGAGGATTATCAGATCATCGCCAATGACACCATCCATTACTCAGATCGCGAATCTGCTCAGACACTGTTAGGACTGAAGGAATGATTACAGCCTCGTTAACTCAGCTTGCTGAAGTATTGAATGCCGAACTGATTGGCACCAACTGTGAGATCCACAGTGTTTCAACGGACACCCGACACATCGAGGCTGGTGCGCTGTTTGTCGCTCTGAGCGGTGAGCGTTTTGATGCCCACGATTTTGTTCCGCAGGCGATCGATGCTGGTGCCGCGGCACTGCTGGTCAGCCGCAAGCTGGACGTTGCTGCACCGCAACTTTGTGTTGAGGATACCCGTCAGGCGCTGGGTGCGCTCGCGGCCTGGGTGCATCAACAATGCCAGACACCGACGCTGGCGATCACCGGTAGCTGTGGCAAAACCACGGTTAAAGAAATGGTGGCTGGTATTCTGGCGGCGCAGGGAGAAGTGCTGTTTACCGCCGGTAACTTTAATAACGACATTGGGGTGCCGCTGACGCTGCTGCGCTCGCGCCCGCAAGACAAGTTCGCCGTGATTGAGCTTGGCGCAAACCACGTGGGTGAAATTGCTTACACCACACAGCTGGTCAAACCCAGTGTTGCTCTGGTGAACAATGTGGCCGCAGCGCACCTGGAAGGGTTTGGTTCTCTTGATGGCGTCAAGCGCGCCAAAGGCGAAATTTATCAGGGATTGGCGGCCGGCCAAACGGCGATCGTCAACTTGGACAGCAACGGCGGCGCTTACTGGGACGAGGTCCTGTCAGACAAGGTGGTCAAAACCTTCTCGCTCAGCGATCCCCAGGCGGACTACTATGCCAGCGATATTCGCTTAAACGCCGCCGGAGAGGCGCAGTTTCGTCTGCATACACCGGGCACCCAATTCGATGTCAGTCTCGGCATCGTTGGTCAGCACAATGTTGCCAACGCATTAGCCGCGACAGCGCTGGCGTGTGAGTTCGGCGCGAGTGTTGAGCAGATACAGCAGGGGCTGAGTCAGTTGGCCAACGTTAAAGGACGGGTTGAAGTTGTCGCGCTGAGCGACAAACTGAAGCTGATTGACGACAGTTACAATGCCAGTGTGCCGGCGATGAAAGCCGCCGCGGATCTGCTCGGCAGTTTCGCCGCAGAGCGCTGGCTTATTTTAGGTAATATGGCGGAGTTGGGCGATGAAAGCCTTGCACTTCACCGCCAAGTCGGGGAACATGCTGCCCCATTCAATTTTGAACATGTGTTGACGTACGGCCGTGACGCTAAAGTGATCAGTGAAGTCTGTAATGGCATTCATTTTGATTCACATGACAGCATGATCGCCTACATCGAGCAGCAACTGGAACAACAGAGTGAGCAGGCTCATACCTTGTTGATCAAGGGCGCGAACAGCGCCGGTATGAGTCGTGTAGTGGCTGCTTTAAAGGAGAAATTTTCATGATTATTTGGCTCGCGGAACTACTCCAGCCATACTTTTCATTCTTTCGATTGTTTGAATACCTGTCATTCAGAGCGATCGTCAGCATTCTGACTGCCTTGGGCCTGTCTTTGTGGATGGGGCCGCGACTGATCAAACGCTTGCAATTGTTGCAAATTGGTCAGGTGGTGCGCAACGAAGGACCGGAATCGCATTTTAGTAAACGTGGCACCCCAACCATGGGCGGGATTATGATCCTCGCGGCGATCATCATTACGGTGTTGCTGTGGACCGATTTATCGAATCCGTATGTGTGGGCTGTGCTGGCCGTGCTGCTTGGTTACGGGGCGGTTGGTTTTGTCGATGACTACCGCAAAGTCGTGCGCAAAAACACTGATGGTCTGGTGGCGCGCTGGAAATATTTCTGGCAATCGGCGATTGCGCTGGTGGTGGCCTTTGCACTGTATGCGCATGGTAAAGACACTGCGGCAACTCAACTGGTGGTGCCATTTTTCAAAGACATCATGCCGCAACTTGGGCTGATGTACATTGTTCTGACCTACTTTGTGATTGTGGGCACCAGTAATGCGGTCAACCTGACCGATGGTTTGGATGGTCTGGCGATCATGCCGACTGTACTGGTGTCGGCCGGTTTCGCAGCGATTGCCTGGGCAACCGGTAACGTTAATTTTGCCAACTACCTGCATATTCCGTATGTCCCTCAGGCGTCGGAGCTGGTGGTGGTGTGCACCGCAATCGTGGGAGCCGGACTGGGCTTCTTATGGTTCAACACGTATCCGGCACAAGTGTTCATGGGCGATGTCGGCTCACTGGCATTGGGCGGCGCGCTGGGTACCATTGCAGTGCTGGTTCGTCAGGAGTTCGTTCTGGTGATCATGGGCGGGGTATTTGTGATGGAAACGCTGTCGGTGATCTTACAAGTCGGCTCGTACAAGCTGCGGGGTCAGCGTATTTTCCGTATGGCTCCGATTCACCATCATTATGAGCTGAAAGGCTGGCCGGAGCCGCGCGTGATTGTGCGTTTCTGGATCATTTCCATCGTGCTGGTGCTGATTGGCCTGGCGACGCTGAAAGTCCGTTAAGTTATTGTTGAAGATAGATTACTGAGAATTTATGGCTATGGAACGTTGGCAGGATATTGAGAAAGTCGTGGTGGTCGGTCTGGGTATAACTGGGCTGTCGGTTGTGAAGCACTTACTTTCTCTGCCTCATTCTTTGCAGATCAAGGTTATTGATACCCGAGATAACCCGCCCGGAAAAGAGGATCTGCCGACGAACATCCCGCTCCATCAAGGCAGCTGGAAAAGTGACTGGTTGCTGGAGGCGGATTTGATTGTTGCGAATCCGGGGATCGCACTCAAGACCCCTGATATCCAGCACGCGCGGGAGGCTGGGATTCCGGTTGTCGGTGACATTGAACTGTTTGCCTGGCAGGTGGACAAACCGGTGATTGCCATTACGGGGTCGAACGGTAAGAGTACCGTGACCGACCTGACAGGGGTGATGGCCCGTGCTGCCGGGGTGAATATTGGCGTCGGTGGCAACATTGGCGTACCGGCACTCGATTTGCTCAACGAAGACGCGGATCTGTACGTGCTGGAACTGTCCAGTTTTCAGTTGGAAACCACATCCAGCCTGAAACTGCAGGCGGCAGCATTCCTCAATTTGTCGGAAGATCACATGGATCGCTACGAGGGTATGGACGATTACCGTCAGGCAAAACTGCGCATTTTCCGTCATGCTTGTCACTGCATCGTGAACAGACAAGACCCGGCGACCTATCCCGAGCAGGGTGCAATCACCGAATTTGGCCTGTGCGCCGCAGCGGACTTTGGTCTGCAGTTTGTCAACGGGGAAGAGTATCTAACGAGCCGAGGCACGCCGCTGCTGCCGTCCTCTGCGTTGACTCTGGTTGGACGCCATAACGTTGCCAACGCGTTGGTGGCGCTGGCGCTGTTGGATGCGACGCAGGTCGACATCGCGGCCACACTGGAAGCGCTGCAAGCATACAATGGCCTGACTCATCGTTGTCAGGTGGTGGCGGAGCAACATGGCGTCAAGTGGGTAAACGATTCCAAAGCGACCAATTTGGCCAGTACTCTGGCCGCGCTCTCCGGGCTGGAATGCCCGGGCAAACTCTACCTGCTGGTCGGCGGGGTAGGCAAAGGAGCGGATTTTTCAGCACTCGCGCCAGTGCTGGCAACCATGAATGTGCAGTTGTGCTGTTTTGGCGCCGATGGCGGAGCATTTATGCATTTGCATCCGTCGGCAAAACGCTTTGACTCAATGGGCGAAATCATGGCGGCGATTGCGCCGGAACTGACGTCTGGCGATATGGTGATGCTTTCGCCTGCCTGTGCCAGCTTTGATCAGTTCAAAAACTTTATGGCCCGTGGTGATGCCTTTACGCAGTTAGCCAGACAATACGCATAACCTCAGGTACCCGAGACGATGTCGATTAAGCAAATACTGCACAGTATCCGCCGCTGGTTTTCTCATCCGGCTCCCGACGCGATGTTTGACCGTCAGTTGGTGTGGATTTCGCTCGGACTGATGCTGACCGGGCTGGTGATGGTGACGTCGGCGTCATTTCCGATCAGCTCACGTCTGACCGGACAACCTTTCCACTTTATGTTTCGCCATGCCCTGTTTCTGGCGCTGGCGTTGTCCGCTGCGACTGTCATTGTTCAGGTTCCGATAGAGCGCTGGATGCGTTACAGCTCAGTGTTTCTTGGGGTCTCATTCATCCTGCTGATTGTGGTGCTGCTGGCGGGTAAGTCAGTGAATGGCGCCTCACGCTGGATTCCGCTTGGCTTATTCAACTTACAGCCTGCCGAGGTTGCCAAACTGTCGCTGTTTATCTTTATGTCCAGTTATCTGGTGCGCAAACAGGACGAAGTCCGTGAAACCTTTTTTGGCGGCTTCCTGAAACCGATCATGGTATTCGGTGCTTTGGCGGTGCTGCTGCTGGGGCAGCCTGACTTGGGGACTGTGATCGTGATGCTGGTGACCTTGTTCGGCATGCTGTTTATCGCCGGGGCGAAACTCTCTCAGTTTATCGCACTGATGGTGGCCGGAATTCTCGCGGTGATCGGCTTGATCGTTGCCGAGCCTTACCGGATGCGCCGAGTGACCTCGTTTCTTGACCCATGGGAAGACCCGTTCGGCAGCGGCTATCAGTTGACGCAGTCGCTAATGGCGTTTGGCCGCGGCGAATGGATGGGGCAAGGCCTCGGCAACTCCATTCAGAAGCTGGAATACCTGCCGGAAGCTCATACCGACTTTGTGTTCGCCGTGCTGGCTGAAGAGCTGGGCTTTATCGGCGTTATTCTGGTGCTGATGTTGATATTCGCTCTGGTGATCAAAGCGGTGCTGATCGGTAAAAAAGCGTTTGAACATGAACAGAATTTTGGCGGTTACCTTGCCTTTGGTATCGGCATTTGGTTTGCTTTTCAGACCATGGTTAACGTTGGCGCCGCAGCGGGCATTGTGCCAACCAAAGGTCTGACATTACCGCTGATCAGCTATGGTGGCTCGAGTCTGATCATTATGTCGGTGGCAGTGGCGATTCTGCTGCGTATCGATTTTGAATGCCGCCTGCTGGATAAACACAAACTTGCAATAGAAACTGAGCCTGATGAAACAAAATAAACGTCTGATGGTAATGGCCGGTGGGACCGGGGGGCACGTCTTCCCCGGACTGGCTGTTGCACACAAACTGCAGCAACAAGGCTGGGATATTCGCTGGCTGGGAACCGCCGATCGTATGGAGGCGGATCTGGTGCCCAAACACGGTATCGATATCGATTTTATTCGCGTTAAAGGACTGCGGGGGCAAGGCGTACTGCGTCTGCTGAAAGCGCCGTTTCAGATCGTGAATGCCATTCTGCAGGCCCGCCATTATATGAAAGCCTGGCAGCCGGATACGGTACTGGGCATGGGCGGTTATGTCAGTGGCCCCGGGGGCATTGCTGCCTGGACACTGGGGATCCCAGTGGTGCTGCATGAGCAAAATGCCGTCGCCGGATTGACCAACCAATGGTTGTCCAAAGTGGCGAAGAAAGTTTTTCAGGCTTTTCCGGGCGCCTTCCCGCAAGCTGAAGTGGTTGGCAATCCGGTCCGTGATGATGTGGTGCAACTGCCGCCTCCGTCGGAGCGCATGCGGGATCGTACCCAGCCGGTTCGTATTCTGGTGATGGGGGGCAGTCAGGGGGCTCAGATCCTGAACCGTACTTTGCCAGAGGTGATGGCAACGCTGGGTGACGGCTACGTTATCCGTCATCAGGCGGGAAAAAACAACCAACGCCCGGTACAAGAGGCGTATCAGCAAGCCGGAGTCACTAACGCAGAGGTGATCGAGTTTATCGATGATGTGGCGCAGGCTTACGCCTGGGCTGATCTGCTGGTGTGTCGCTCAGGTGCCTTGACGGTATCGGAAGTGTCAGCTGCCGGCGTGGGCGCAATCTTCATTCCTTTCATGCATAAGGATCGCCAGCAGGCACTGAATGCTGACCACCTGGTCGAGTGCGGGGCGGCAAAAATGATTGAACAGCCACAACTGACCGTCGACAGTCTAACCCGAGAGATTCAGGCACTGGATCGCAGCCAACTGACCGCCATGGCAGAGAAAGCCCGGGCAGCGGCTAAACTCAACGCGGATCAAGTTGTGGCGGACGCCATCGTAGCGCTAACCAAATAGAGAACGAGCATATGACGATACAACACACTCAAGACCTTGCTCAGATCCGGGCGATTGTTCCGGAAATGCGCCGTGTTAAATGCATCCACTTTATCGGCATCGGTGGTGCCGGTATGAGCGGTATCGCTGAAGTCCTGCTCAACGAAGGTTATCAGATCACCGGATCGGACCTGGCGGAGAATGCCGTCACTGAGCGCCTGCAAAGTAAGGGCGCGCAAGTGTACATCGGACACCAGGCGCTGAATGTGCAACACGCCAGTGTGGTGGTGGTCTCTACGGCGATCAATGAAGAAAACCCGGAAATCATCGCCGCTCGTGAACGACGCATTCCGATTGTTCGCCGTGCTGAAATGCTGGCGGAGCTGATGCGTTTCCGTCACGGCATTGCTGTCGCCGGGACGCATGGCAAGACCACTACGACGGCCTTAGTGACGCAAATTTACTCAGAAGCCGGTCTGGATCCAACGTTTGTGAATGGTGGACTGGTAAAAAGCGCCGGGACTAATGCCCGTCTCGGTTCAAGCCGGATTTTGATCGCTGAAGCCGACGAAAGTGATGCGTCTTTTCTTCACTTACAGCCGATGGTCAGCATCGTCACCAATATTGAAGCCGATCACATGGACACTTATGGCGGTAACTTCGATACTCTCAAACAGACGTTCATTGATTTTCTGCACAACTTGCCGTTCTACGGTCAGGCGATTTTGTGTATTGACGATCCTGTGGTGCGTGAACTGATCCCGCGCGTCAGCCGTCAGGTGATCACTTATGGCTTTTCGGCCGACGCTGATGTGCGGATTGAACATTACCGTCAGGAAGGTCAACAGGGCAAATTTACTGTCGTGCGTCAGGGACGCAAAAATTTGGATATTACGCTGAACATTCCAGGACGTCACAACGCCCTGAATGCCTCTGCGGCGATTGCGGTGGCAACCGAAGATGATATCGATGATGCGGCGATCCTGGCGGCTATGGCTGGTACTCAGGGGACCGGACGCCGGTTTGATCATCTGGGCGAGTTTGATACCGGCAACGGCCATGCCATGTTGGTGGACGACTATGGCCACCATCCGACGGAAGTAGACGTGACCATCAAAGCGGCGCGCAGTGGTTGGGCGGACAAACGTCTGGTGATGGTGTTTCAGCCACACCGCTACAGTCGCACCCGCGATCTGTACGATGATTTTGCCAATGTGCTCGATCAGGTGGACGTGTTGATCATGCTGGACGTCTACGCCGCAGGGGAAAAACCAATCTCCGGTGCTGATAGCCGTTCGCTGTGCCGGACCATTCGCAGCCGTGGAAAACTGGAACCTATATTTGTGCCTGACAGTCAAACTCTGCCCGCGGTATTAGCTAATGTTTTACAAGATGGTGACTTAGTATTAACGCAAGGCGCGGGTGATGTTGGCAAAGTAGCAAAGCAATTAGCTGCACTGGAACTGAATATCGAGAAAATGCAGAACGCGGAAGAGTAGATTGGATATTTCGAAGATTTAAACACAATTCGTATTTAAAGCTTCGATTTCTCAATTTCAATATTTGCTACTTTCACTTACCTCAGTATAATCCAAAGGTTAAAGTAAGTGCTTTTACCTCTATTACGAAAAAGGAATAGGGAAATATTGCAGGCTAATGGCAAGGACAACGGACTTTGATTAAAAGTGCTTTAAATGAAGGCCGTTGGTTACCCAATTATCCACTAGTCAGACAACATGCCACAGGCGGCTGTTTTCTGCTGGTGGTTTTGTTGTTGATTGGCTCAATGCTCTATTCAACACTGTCATGGATGTGGGACGATCAACGATTACCCCTGTCTAAGATTGTGTTACAAGGCGATTTGGAATACGTCACGGCTCAGGATGTCCAGCGCGCGTTCGCGAAGCTGGATCACATCGGAACATTTATGTCGGAAGATATCGATGGACTGCAGAATACCGTACAAACCATCCCTTGGGTTGCGCATGCTTCCATTCGTAAACAGTGGCCTGATACCATCAAAGTGTTTTTGACGGAGAATCACCCGGCCGCGATATGGAATGGGACCGCACTGCTGAATGACAAAGGTCAGGTGTTTAACGGCGATGTCGGTAAACTGAAAGAGGAGCGAGTGAAACTTTACGGTCCGCAGGGATCCAGTGAAGAAGTTCTCTCGGTCTGGAAAGATATCGAGCCGCGTTTTCAAACTCTGGGGCTGAACATCAGCTCGTTAGTATTAAACGAACGCCGAGCCTGGCAAATCATATTGGAGAATGGCATTCGTCTGGAATTGGGCAAAGAATCGCTCGAAGAAAGGATCGAACGTTTTTTATTCCTGTATAAGAAATTAGGTAGCGAGGCTGAAAAAGTCAGCTACGTCGACCTCAGGTACGATACCGGAGCCGCCGTTGGTTGGTTCCCGAAAGAAGAGTAAGCACAAGAGAACTCAGATGACTAAGACTGCAGATGACAGCATTATTGTTGGTCTCGATATAGGCACTGCAACCGTATCAGCTCTGGTCGGTGAACTGCTCCCTGATGGTCAGATCAACATTATTGGTGCCGGTACCAGCCCATCACGTGGGATGGACAAAGGCGGCGTCAACGATCTGGAATCGGTCGTGAAGTCGGTTCAGCGTGCCATTGACCAGGCTGAGTTGATGGCAGAATGCAGCATCAGCAATGTGTTTATTTCTCTCTCCGGCCGCCATATTGCGAGCCGGATTGAAAAAGGCATGGGCACCATTTCTGAGGAAGAAGTTTCTCAGGATGATATGGATCGCGCCATTCATACTGCGAAATCGATCAAAATTGGGGATGAACAACGCATTCTTCACGTGATCCCGCAGGAATTTACCATAGACTATCAGGAAGGGATCAAGAATCCGCTTGGTTTGTCTGGGGTTCGGATGGAAGTGAGTGTTCACCTGATTTCATGCCACAATGACATGGCACGGAATATCATCAAAGCGGTAGAACGTTGCGGTCTGAAAGTGGAACAACTGGTCTATTCGGGCCTGGCGTCTAGCAACGCCGTGATTACCGAAGATGAACGTGAGTTGGGTGTCTGCGTCGTCGATATCGGCGCGGGTACGATGGATGTGTCCATCTGGACTGGCGGCGCGCTGCGCCACACCGAAGTATTCTCATATGCGGGTAACGCCGTGACCAGTGATATCGCGTTTGCGTTTGGTACTCCAGTCAGCGACGCAGAAGAGATCAAAGTAAAATATGGCTGTGCTCTTAGTGAGCTGGTCAGCAAGGATGATACGGTTAACGTTCCTAGTGTTGGCGGTCGCCCGTCGCGCAGTTTACAAAGACAAACCTTGTCTGAGGTAATTGAACCTCGCTACACTGAACTTATGGGACTGGTTAATCAGACGATCGATACTGTTCAAGAAAAACTGCGTGAGGATGGCATTAAACACCATTTGGCAGCAGGGATTGTGCTCACCGGCGGGGCGGCACAAATTGAAGGTTTGGTCGAGTGTGCGGAACGGGTATTCCGCAACCAAGTCAGAGTCGGCAAGCCACTGGAAGTGAGCGGGCTCACAGATTATGTAAAGGAGCCGTACCATTCTACGGCAGTTGGTTTACTTCATTACGCAAGAGACAGTCGAATTAACGACGATACCGAGTATAACGAGCCGAAGCGCCAGTCCATGTCGGGATTGTTAGGTCGTTTGCGTAATTGGATACAGAAAGAATTTTAACCTGAGCAGCAGGAAAGGCGGAGATAACACATGTTTGAACCGATGATGGAAATGTCTGACGATGCAGTAATTAAAGTCGTTGGAGTAGGTGGTGGCGGCGGTAACGCTGTCGAACACATGGTGCGTGAGTCCATCGAAGGTGTGGAATTCATCAGTGTTAACACGGATGCACAAGCACTTCGTAAAACAAGCGTAAACACAGTGATTCAGATTGGTGGCAACATCACTAAAGGTCTGGGCGCGGGCGCTAACCCTCAAGTCGGGCGTGAAGCCGCTCTCGAAGATCGCGATCGCATTAAAGAAGTGCTGACCGGTGCCGATATGGTATTTATCGCAGCGGGTATGGGCGGTGGTACTGGTACTGGTGCTGCTCCTGTTATCGCAGAAGTGGCAAAAGAACTGGGTGTTCTGACTGTCGCAGTGGTGACCAAGCCTTTCAGCTTTGAAGGTAAAAAGCGTCTTGCTTTTGCTGAGCAGGGGATCGAAGAGCTGTCTAAACATGTGGACTCTCTGATTACGATTCCAAACGAGAAGCTTCTGAAAGTACTGGGTCGCGGCGTCACTCTGCTTGAAGCCTTTGCCAGCGCGAATGATGTACTGAAAAATGCTGTTCAGGGTATTGCTGAGTTGATTACTCGTCCTGGCATGATCAACGTCGACTTTGCTGACGTTCGTACTGTGATGTCGGAAATGGGTCACGCCATGATGGGCAGCGGTGTCGCGAAAGGCGAAGACCGTGCTGAAGAAGCGGCAGAAACCGCTATCTCCAGCCCGCTACTGGAAGACATCGATCTGGCAGGCGCTCGTGGTGTGCTGGTTAACATCACGGCGGGTCTGGATATGCGTCTGGATGAGTTTGAAACTGTGGGTAACACAGTGAAAGCCTTCGCATCTGACAATGCAACAGTGGTTATCGGTACATCGTTGGATCCTGATATGACGGAAGAAATCCGCGTCACCGTGGTCGCCACGGGTATCGGCAACGAGAAAAAACCAGACATCACTTTGGTGGCTGGCGGTAAGGCAAAAGTCGCACCAGTTGCTCAACCACAGCAAACTGCACCAGTTGTTCCTCAGCAACCTGCAGCCAAAGTGGAAGAGAAGCCGGCACAACCTTTGCAGCAGGAAAAACCACAAGTCAGTCAGCCAGCGGCATCGAGCTCGTCTAATCAGGCAGCCGCACCGAAAGCTGAGAAGGAAAGTGGTTACTTGGATATACCAGCATTCTTGCGTCGTCAGGCTGATTAAGAAATCATCATAATTTGACACTGTTCAAAATTATGGTAGCATACCCGGTCAATGGCATCATCGGCCGTGGTTTGTGGCACTTATATAGAGGCAAGTAGATGATCAGACAACGTACTCTGAAAGAAATAGTGAAAACAACTGGTGTGGGTCTCCACTCTGGTCGTAAAGTCACGCTTACTCTTCGCCCTGCCGCTGCAAACACTGGGGTTGTGTACCGTCGTACCGATCTCAATCCACCGGTTGATTTCCCGGCGAACGCAGAATCTGTACGCGATACTATGCTGTGTACCGCTTTGGTCAATGACGAAGGCGTGCGCATCTCGACTGTTGAGCACTTGAACGCGGCTTTGGCTGGAATGGGGATCGATAACGTCGTCATCGAAGTGGATGCGCCGGAGATCCCAATCATGGACGGTAGCGCGAGCCCGTTTGTGTTCCTGCTTCAGCAAGCCGGTATTGAAACGTTGAACGCACCTAAACGTTTTATCCGTATTAAAAAGCCAGTGCGCATCGAAGATGGCGACAAGTGGGCTGAATTGGTACCGTTCAACGGTTTCCGTATGGACTTCGAAATTGAGTTCAGCCATCCGGCGATCGACTCTGACGAGCAACACCTGCGCTTCGACTTCTCTTCACAAGGGTTTGTGAAAGAGATCTCTCGTGCTCGTACGTTCGGCTTTATGCGTGATATCGAATACCTTCAGGCACAGAATTTGTGCTTGGGCGGCAGCTTCGATAACGCGATCGTATTGGACGATTACCGTATTCTGAACGAAGACGGCCTGCGTTTTGAAAACGAATTTGTAACCCATAAAGTGCTGGATGCGATTGGTGACCTTTACATGTGTGGTCATGCGATCGTGGGTGAATTCCGTGCCTTTAAATCCGGTCATGGTCTGAATAACCAGTTGCTGCGTGCGGTACTGGCGGATCAGGAAGCGTGGGAATGGGCAACGTTTGAAGAAGAAGCGGGTTCTCCAGTTGCGTTTGCAGAGCCAAATATGGTTCTGGCGTAACGGCAAAATAGATTATAAAAAACCAGACCTGAGGTCTGGTTTTTTTACATCCGAATTTTGTGATTTGGGCAATACTGGCGGTTTATTTGCGTGACAGTTTGGCGATATTTTCCAGGCGCTGTTTGATTTTGTCCGGCGCATTTTGCGCAATAGTACGCAGATAAGCGGCCGCACAGTCTGAAATCGGTGGTCTGGGCGGTGCACTCTGCTTCTCTTCTGCGACGCTTCTGACTCTGTAGAGATCCGGATTGATCCTGATCTCTATACTGATCAGACGAGCGTAACCCTGATGGCGCAGCTGGTTCAATAAATGCAGCCGATCGCGGTCAAGCTTCATTTTGATCGCTGCACTGGCGACTTCAAGCACCAGCACACTGTCTTTCAGGTTTGCCACCCGGCAATGATCCGCCGCGTTGGCAGGCAACAGAGATTGGAGGATCCGGTTGATCGCCAGGATCTCTTCTGCATGCGCCTGTAGCTGGCTCATTTTGGATTTCGCCAGAATGGTGTCGGTGGAAGTAGGGCGGTGGTCTCTCATCATTGCAATCTAAACTTCGATTTACAGTTAGTGTAATCCAAGCTTTGCCCAGAAGATAGGGGCGTCAGCGACCAATTGTTCATCAAATAATTGATAAAAAATAAGTCCGCTTCAAACAAATGGCCTTGATGATGGTTGTTTGCGGAAAAATTCCTTAAACTAACGGCCGCAAATTGTAACTTTTGCCTTGAAATACAGTATTCTCATCACAATATCTCATGTGATACATGATTTATCTCAGTATTCTTAGTTCAAGACTGGTAGAGACTGAAGGCAAAAAAGTAGACCTAGGGAAGGTCTAAGAAAGAGAGATTCATAGCAAATGATAACTAAGCTACTGACAAAAGTAATTGGTAGCCGTAATGACCGTACATTGCGTCGCCTTAGAAAGATTGTAAAAGAGATCAATAATTACGAGCCGAGTTTTGAAGCTCTGTCTGATGACGAGCTGAAAGCGAAAACCGTTGAGTTCCGTGAGCGCCTGGAAAAGGGTGAAACACTCGACCAACTTCTACCAGAAGCTTTTGCTACCGTTCGTGAGGCATCGAAACGTGTTTTTGGCATGCGCCACTTCGACGTGCAGATGATTGGTGGTATGGTGTTGAACGCAGGCCAAATTGCTGAGATGCGTACCGGTGAAGGTAAAACGCTGACGGCCACTTTGCCAGCTTACTTGAATGCACTGCCAGGTAAAGGCGTTCACGTTGTCACGGTGAACGATTACCTTGCCAAGCGTGATGCTGAGACCAACCGTGCGCTGTTTGAATTCCTGGGTATGACCGTTGGCGTCAACGTGCCGAACATGCCGCCGCATGAGAAAAAAGCAGCGTATCAAGCGGATATTTTATACGGAACAAATAACGAATTTGGTTTTGACTACCTGCGCGATAACATGGCGTTTCGTAGTGAAGACCGTGTTCAGCGCGATCGCTTCTTTGCGATTGTCGATGAGGTGGACTCCATCCTGATCGATGAAGCGCGTACGCCACTGATCATCTCTGGTCCTGCTGAAGACAGCTCAGAACTCTACACCCGCATCAATACACTGATCCCACATCTGCAGAAGCAAGATAAAGAGGATTCAGAAGAGTACCGCGGTGATGGTCACTACACCGTGGATGAAAAGTCGAAACAGGTTCATCTGACTGAGACTGGTCAGGAGTTTGTTGAAGAACTGCTGGTCAAAAACGGTTTGATGGAAGAGGGCGATACGCTCTACTCACCAACCAACATCAGCTTGCTGCACCATGTGAACGCGGCGCTGCGTGCCCACGTGTTGTTTGAGCGCAACGTTGACTACATCGTGACAGACGAAGGCGAAGTGGTGATCGTGGATGAACACACCGGTCGTACTATGCCGGGCCGTCGTTGGTCTGAAGGTCTTCATCAGGCAGTCGAAGCCAAAGAAGGCGTCAAGATCCAAAACGAAAACCAGACACTGGCCTCCATCACTTTCCAGAACTACTTCCGTCTGTACGAGAAGCTGTCGGGTATGACAGGGACGGCGGACACGGAAGCGTTCGAATTCCAGTCGATTTACGGCTTGGAAACTGTGGTGATTCCAACCAACAGACCGATGATCCGCAACGATATGCCTGATGTGGTTTACCGCACCGAAGGGGAAAAATTCGCGGCGATCATTGAAGACATCAAAGAGCGCGTGGCGAAAGGCCAGCCAGTACTGGTGGGTACGGTATCGATTGAAAAATCAGAGTTGCTGTCTAACGCGTTGAAGAAAGCCAAAATTAAGCACAACGTACTCAACGCCAAATTCCACGAAAAAGAAGCAGAAATCGTCGCCGAAGCGGGGAAACCGGGCTCGGTGACCATTGCCACCAACATGGCGGGTCGTGGTACCGATATCGTGCTGGGTGGTAGCTGGCAGGTCAAAGTGGAGTCAATGGAGAACCCGACTCAGGAACAGATCGATGCCATCAAAGCTGAATGGCGTCAGGTGCACGATCAAGTGCTGGAAGCGGGCGGTTTGCATATCATTGGTACTGAACGCCATGAATCACGTCGTATCGATAACCAGTTACGTGGTCGTTCTGGTCGTCAGGGGGACGCTGGTTCGTCTCGCTTCTACCTGTCGATGGAAGACTCTCTGCTGCGCATTTTTACCTCAGACCGGATGGCGAGCTTGATCCAAAGTGGTATGGATGAAGGTGAAGCGATCGAATCCAAGATGCTGTCGCGTTCGATTGAAAAAGCCCAGCGTAAAGTGGAAGGTCGCAACTTCGATATCCGTAAACAGCTGCTTGAATTTGACGATGTCGCCAATGACCAGCGTAAAGTGGTTTATGAGCTGCGCGATGAACTGATGAGCGTTGATGACATCAGTGACATGATTGAACAGAACCGCCTCGATGTGTTCACGTCAGTGATCGACGAATACATCCCACCTCAGTCTTTGGAAGACATGTGGGAAGTGGAAGGTTTGCAAGAGCGTTTACGTAACGACTTCGATTTGGATCTGCCAATTAAACAATGGCTGGAAGAAGACGACAAACTGTACGAAGAAGCGTTGCGTGAGAAAATCATCGATGCGGCTGTTACGGTTTACAAAGCCAAAGAAGAGACCGTAGGTGAAACTGTCCTGCGCAACTTCGAAAAATCGGTGATGCTGCAAACGCTCGATACCTTGTGGAAAGAGCATCTGGCGGCGATGGATCATCTGCGTCAGGGGATCCACCTGCGTGGTTACGCGCAAAAGAACCCGAAACAGGAGTACAAACGTGAATCGTTTGAACTGTTCGAGGGCTTGCTGGATTCACTCAAGTTTGATGTGATTGCCATCCTGTCGAAAGTACGTGTACAGCAACAGGAAGAAGTTGAGCGGATGGAAGCTCAGCGTCAGGCGCAGGCAGAAGAAGCAGCTCGTCGTGCTCAGGCGCAACACGCTGCGGCGGAAAACCCGCTCTCCGACGGTGAAGAAGAGTCGGGGGCGCATCAACCTATGGTGCGTGATGAGCGTAAAGTGGGTCGTAACGAACCTTGCCCGTGCGGCAGCGGTAAAAAATACAAACAGTGCCACGGTAAAATTGCTTAATTACCGGGCGGTTTGCCTGTTAAAAAGAGTCGCGTTGAGCGGCTCTTTT
>NZ_BATJ01000020.1 GCF_000467125.1 Vibrio proteolyticus NBRC 13287
CCTTGCTTTTCGAGAAGTTTTTCTCTCAAAGCGGAGGTGCATTCTAGCGAGATAATTTGAAGAGTCAAACACTTTTTCAAATTTCTTTTCGGAGAAGTTTTTCACCTCGCTGATACCGCTAAAGCCTTGTGGCGTCTGCCGTGTCAGTGGATGCGCATTATAGAGAGATGGAGAATGAAGGCAAGAGGAAAATCCGTTTTTTTCATAAAAAAAGAGTCAACTGAACAGCTTTCAATCAACCCTTTATTTACACCCATTTTATCGCCACGATTTCCATAACTTACCCACAAAAAGCTGTGGATAACTAGTCGTCACTATCAAAAAAGTATGAAATCCGTGAGCGCGGATTTAAGTACTCGCGAACTTTATCCGGCAATTTGGCAGGTAAGATAGCACTCACAATACTGATGTCCTTCTCTTTCAGATCAATGATCGGTGCCTGAGTGCGTGGTACCGATGGATCGTATACCAACACATTAGGGTATAAGATGCTCCGAGCATTGACAGAAATCACCAGGCCAATCATCTCATTAGAAAGCTGAACTACAGTTCCTGGCGGATAGACCCCCATAAACTTAACCAGAATGCTGAGGTTTTCACTGTTATATAGATGCTTACCATGCTTATAAAGATGAGACAAAGCGACATACGGAATTTTTTGCTCGTTGGTGTTATTGGCATGGCACATGTTGTCAAACGCATTGGCGACGGCAATGACCTGAGTAAATTCGTCAATCTCATCACCGCTCAAGCCTTTCGGATACCCGGATCCATCATTGAATTCATGATGCTGCGCAATCACGATACGTGCACTGTCAGGAAAGCCGTCTATTTTATCGGCTAACTCCACACCGTACTTGGTATGCAGTTTAAGGTAGTTCACTTCCGGGTCCGTCAACGGCGTTTGCTTACGCAAGATTGCAGTTGGAATTTTGACTTTCCCCATATCATGAAATAACGCGGCAAAAGCCAACTCTCTCAATTGCTGGGCGTTGTAGCCTTTGGCCTGACCGATCATCATAGCGATCACTGAAACGTTTAGCGAATGGAAGTAAATATCTTCAAATTCCGTCTTACCGTTCATCAAGTGCAAAGTGACGTTATCATCACTTAAAAGCTTATCGACAATATCTTCGACCAGCGAGGTCGCTTCGCTGACCGCCTGCTCAGGTCGATTGCGGATTTTGTTCATGACCGAACGCATTCTGGCCAAAGAGCGCTCAAATTCCTTTTCACATTGAATAACCCGCCGACGGTAGGCGCTGAGCTTTTCAATTCGCTGCTGCTTTTCCTGCCATAACTTTTGCGCTTCGATATCGATGCTCTGCGCGTCTTCTTTCTCATCTTGATGTTTGTCCACCAGCACATTTGCCGATAACGGCTGAGTATCACTCTGGCTGAGATCTATATAGACGTATTTGATGCCCAGGTGGCGAATGACCTGAATTTGTTCATCCGATTTGATTTTGAAGCTATTAAATAAGAAGGGATGCTCATTCCACTTCACTGGGAGACGGATATGCAGCCCGGGCTGAATTCGGTCAACAGTTATTTTTATGGTTGCCACGGCTTATCACTACTATTCAACAAACGAGTCGCTCGAAACATCAGTTTAGTGTATTAAAATCATAAATTCATTAGTGAAACGACGGAGTGAGACACTCGCCAGACCCCGGGGCGAATTAACGACTCATGCCCGCATGCAGCATCCACCGCACACCAAACTTATCTTCCACCTTACCAAACCGTGCGCCCCAAAAACTTTCTGCCAACGGCATCATGACATGCCCTTCTGCCGCCAAACGGTTAAAAATCTGCTCTTGTACACTCAACTCATCAATCACGACCGACAGCGCAATGTTGTTTCCCCCTAACTCCCGGGCAGCCAATCCATCGGACAGCATCACCGTCATACCGTGTGCTTGAAACTCCGCATGCATCACCCAATCGGGATTGACACCTTCTATCTGCTCTGGTGCATCGCGAAAATATTTCTTCAATACGACATGGCCATCAAAGCAGTGTTGATAGTAACTCAAGGCTTCTTCGCAGTATCCGGCAAAAAACAGATAGGGCGTGACCGTTAACATAACCACCTCCTTTCACTCTATACCTACAAGATAGACGAAATCGAGTCGGCACGCGTTGCGGTACAACTTAACGAGGAAACGGCCTGAATTGCTGACCGAAACGGCCCAGCAGGAACTCAATAAACACGCTCAGCCGTTTAGGCATCAATTGACGATTGGCGTAGACCAAACTGATGGGAACTTCCGTCATTTCCCATTCGGGCAATAACTGAACCAGTTGGCCCGAGGCAAAATACTCGCGGCAGATAAACTCGGGTAACACCGCGATACCCAGATCGCTCAGGCACCCTTTCAGGCAGGACGTAATGGTATTCACCCTCAGTTGATACGGTAACTCAATGGATACCGGGGCCTGATTAGCGGTTTTTAACTGCCAGGGAGGCAGCTTCACCGCCGGATTATGCAATTTGACCATTTTATGTGGCGCTTTCAAATCAGCCGGTGCATTAATTTGACCGTGTTTCATCAAATAGCCAGGGCTCGCCACCAGCACTCGCGGCGAACTGCTGATCCGACGTGAGATTAAACTCGAATCACTCAACTCCCCCACTTGCGCGTACACATCGATGCCTTCAGCGATGAGGTCGACTTCGCGGTTACTCATTTCCAAGTTCACTGTGACATTCGGGTGTTCGGACAAAAACGCATTAATATGGGCACAGAGTACCTCATGCCCGAGTTCCACTGGCATCACGACATTCAACCGCCCCCGGACCATGTCTTGATTGGCCGTCAGCTCAAGTTCAGCCTGATCGAGCACCTCCAGCATTTGAGTGCACGACTGGTAAAAATGTTCTCCCTCTTCGGTTAATACCAGGTTGCGAGTTGACCGGGTGACCAACCTCACCCCCAGATGTTTTTCCAGCTCAGCCAGCTTGCGACTGACCGTTGACTTAGTCATATCCAATGCCTGAGCAGCCTGAGTGAAGCTGCCGCCATCCACAATCTGCGTAAACACCACAATCGCATTTAAGTCCACCAGCCTTGCTCCTTAGATTAGTAAAATTTTTGCAACAGTGTTTCTTGTTTTTCCTATCTTATCAACCAATCCGCATCCGTTACACTTAGCAACCATTCATCGACGAAACGAATCCATCGAGGTTAAGATGTCAGAGCCCCACGCCAACCGTGCAAACGACGACGTTGCTCTCCCCGTCAAAGGGAAAAAGAAAGCCCCACTGATCGCCACATTAGTGATGCTCGTACTCGGCGTGTCCGGCGCTGTTTACTGGTATGGTTATGGCCAGTATTTTGAATCCACCGACAATGCCTACCTGCAGGGCGACATCACTACCATCAGTCCCAAAGTGGCCGGTTATATTGTTCACTCATACGTCAGCGACAATCAGTATGTAACCGCAGGCACTCTGCTGGCAGACATCGATGATCGTGATTTTATTGCGGCACTGGCTCAAGCCAACGCTCAATTAGCTGTCAATAAAGCCAATATCGGTAATCTCACAGCACAGCGTATCCTGCAGCAAAGCCAAATCAGGCAGGCGGAAAGTCAAATCGCATCGAAGCAAGCCGAATATGACCGTGCAGGCCAACAAGTCGACCGCACACGCCGTCTGCTGCAGAAAAACTATTCATCGCAAGATGAACTCGACAGCATGTTGTCACACCAGAAAGTGACCCGGGCAGCACTGAATGAAGCACGAGCTACCCATCAGGCGTCACTGGAGCAACTGTCGGTGCTCGACAGTCAAACCCAACAAGCGAAAGCCGCCGTTGCAGAAGCCGAGGCTCAGGTGGAACAGGCCAAACTCAATCTGGAATACACAAAAATTTATGCGCCGGTGGATGGCATCGTCGGCAAACGAGCCGCACGAGTTGGTATGCTGGTGCAAACCGGCATGCCGCTGATGAGCCTGGTCCCGACCAGCCAGGTTTGGATCGAAGCCAACTTCAAAGAAACTCAACTGGCCGGGATCCACCAAGGACAAAAAGTCCGGGTCGAGCTGGATGCTTTCCCTGGCCAGACACTGGACGGGATCGTCGATAGCTTTTCTCCGGCGACTGGTGCCAAGTTTGCGCTGTTGCCACCTGAAAACGCCACCGGCAACTTCACAAAAATTGTCCAGCGTGTCCCGGTTAAAATACTGATACCCGATCAAAAATCGCTTGCTGGCCGCCTGTTACCAGGGCTATCCGTGATCGCTACGGTTGATACCCGGGATTAAGCATATGGCCAGTACCGCATCAATACCGGCAGACCATCAAGAGCAGAGCGTGCCAAAACGCCACTGGATTGCTCTTATTGGTGGTCTGGTCGGTGCATTTATGGCGATTCTCGACATTCAGATCACAAACTCATCGCTAAAAGACATTCAAGGCGCGCTCTCGGCCACACTCGATGAAAGTTCGTGGATCTCAACGTCGTATCTGGTGGCAGAGATGATTGCGATTCCACTCAGTGGCTGGTTGTCAAAAGCACTGGGCACCCGCCGCTATCTGACCTGGACCACCACGATTTTTACCCTGTCGTCCTTTCTGTGCTCGTTGTCGTGGAACATGACATCGATGATTGTATTCCGGGCAATGCAGGGCTTTAGCGGCGGCGCCTTAATCCCGCTGGCGTTTTCCTTGGTGATTCAGCTGTTGCCCGTCAGCAAACGCGCTATCGGTATGGCATTGTTTGGGGTAACCGCGACGTTTGCGCCATCCATCGGGCCCACATTAGGCGGGTGGCTAACCGAGAACCTTTCCTGGCACTATATTTTTTACATCAATATCCCACCGGCGCTGCTGGTGATCTCGATGATCCGCTACGGGCTGGACGATGCACCCATAGAGCTGACGCATTTAAAACGGGCGGACTGGTTTGGAATTGCCACCATGGCGCTGGGTCTGGGGTGCCTGGAAGTGGTGCTGGAAGAAGGAAATCGCGAGGAATGGTTCAGCTCTGAATTCATCGTGCTGTTGAGCATTGTCTCCGCCGTCAGCCTGGTTTACTTCGTCATTAATGAACTGCAGCATAAAAGGCCACTGGTGAACTTGCGACTGCTGCGTGATCCGCAGTTCGCCATGTCGTGCATCGCGTACATGATCCTCGGTATGGCGCTGCTGGGGTCAATTTACGTTTTGCCACTTTACCTGACTCAGATACAACAATACAACGCAATGGAGATTGGTGAAGTTCTGATGTGGATGGGCTTTCCTCAACTGTTGATTTTCCCACTGGTGCCGAAACTGACCCGCATGATTAAACCCACCTGGCTGGTGACGTTCGGGTTTCTGATGTTCGGACTGAGCTGTTTCGTGAACACGCACATGACCATCGATTTTGGCGGGCATCAGCTGATTTTATCGATGATTCTGAGGGCCATCGGCAGCCCGTTCATTATGGTGCCGTTATCACTGGTGGCCATGAAGAACATCCGCCCACCCGATACCCCCGACGCCTCCACTCTAACCAATGTGATGCGCAACCTAGGCGGGGCCTTTAGCATCGCCGTGATTGCCACCCTGCTGGACAACAAAACCCGAGAGCATCTGGCACACATCAAAGAGTCCCTGCCGCTGGTCAGCACTCAAGGCTGGCAAACTCTGCAGCAGCAACAAAGCTTCTTTATACAGTCGGGGAGTGACAGCGCGACAGCACTGATGCAAGCGCAATCCACTCTGGCCGTGACCATGCAGCGTGAAGCCGCCATCATGGCATACAATGACGTGTTTCTGATCATGAGTGGCTTTCTGGCCCTTGCTGCTGTGTTAATTCTGAGTATGAAAGACTGATCTCTGGCAAGTCTTTCATCTTTCAAGAGCCGATACCACTAAAGGGCTCTGTCCGCATGACGTTTGATCAACTGCGCCTGAAAATGTGGCATTTCAGGCGCACCGTTACTTTGAACCAGCCCCATCAATACCTGAACGGCTGCACGGGCCATATCACTGATCGGAAAATGTACCGCTGATACTGTCGGATATAAGCCATCGCAGACGTCCACGCTGTCAAAACTGGTCAGTGAAATCTGCTCTGGCACCGGAATCGCGAACTGTTGAAGACACTGCATAGCCCCGACGGTCATCTCCTCGCTACAGGAAAACACTGCCGTCATGTCGGTATGGCGATGGAGTAATACTTTCATGGCTTCATAGCCACTTTTTCGGCCGTAGTTGCCTTCTTCACACCACGACTCATCTGGCGTCACTCCTGCGCTTTGCATTGCGTCGAGATAACCTTGTTTTCTCAACATACTGTTTTGCCGTTGCAATGGCCCGGTAATACAAGCGATACGACGATGCCCCTGCTGAATCAAGTGTTCAACGGCAAGGCGACTGGCCTGACGGTGATCAAAGGTAATACAGCGTGATTCCAATCCCTCGACATAGCGATCGAGCAGCACAAACGGCGTTGGTTGTTGCGCCAAGGCCCGGAGATCGTCGTCAGACAAATAACGGCTATGCAGTACGTATCCATCACAGCGTAAATCACGAAAACGCTGAATGGCCTCACGCTCGCCTTCTGCGCTGTGGTGTCCCTGCGCCGTGATCAAAAACTTGTGATGAGAATCCAGCTCCGTTTGCACCTGCTCCATCATTTCACCAAAGAAGCCCCCGGTGTAATACGTGACCAGCAACCCCATCATGTTACTCGAAGCTGTCGCCAGAGAGCGGGCAATGGCGCTCGGCCTATAATTGAGCTCCGCCATCGCCTGTTCAACTTTACGGCGAGTTTCTTCACGAAACTTGCCTTCTCCGTTGATGATCCGTGACACAGTCGAACGATTGACGCCCGCAAGCTCTGCTACATCTTTAATTCTGGCCATATTTGTCTTCTGACTGCTGAGAAATCTCATTGGTTAAGAAAAAGGGACTGCCGGATGCGAAAGGTGACTAACCCGGGGGCGCAACTGGCAGTCTAATCATACACAGAGCGCCTAAGAGGCAGAACCAAGCTCTGAATAATCCGTGACTCTGATATCATGTTGCACTAACCAGTCCATCAATTGCGCTGAGGTGAGAAGCTGCAGTTCTTGCTCTCGCTGATGCGTATAGCCACTGTTTTGCGCTAACCAATGATCCACCTCGGCCGGATGACACATCACTTCCAACACATCACAATCCGCCCTCATCGCATGCAAATGCGTGGTCAGAGCGTCCATGCTCACCCCGTGATCATAAAAACGATCGCTGAAATGGTAGCGAAGGGGCGCAGCGGCGCCCACCAGCCCCACTTCACGCATTGGAACCCGAAACTCGCTTGCCACTTCTTTTACCACATCGAACAACTGAGGATGGCGATGCACATGGTGATGACTATCGATATGACTGAGCGGCAGCCCGAGACGTAAAAAATACTCCACTTGAGCGTGGCACTCCTGATAGACCACCAAAGGATCAAAATCCTGTTTACGCCAAAAATCCGCATAAGTCAGACAATGATGGCCATCTGACGTCAAGCTCGGGTGCCCCGTTAATGGAGCCCCCGCCGTGAACCTCAAATGCAATCCGATTTTCAACTCAGGTAACTCGGCAGCCAGCGCTAATGCATCGGCTTCAGCCGCCATTCCGACCATCATGGTGGTCGATTTCACCACCCCCTGGCGATGTGCTCTGGCGATCCCGGCGTTCACGCCAGGCGTCAAACCAAAATCGTCAGCGTTAAAAATAACTTTCATCGGTCCACTCTCTTGTTACACGCCGCATCAACGAAACTGAGGCAGATAACTGGCGTTGACGTCCAAGATATCATTCAAGATCAGTTTGGCACGCTGAATGTCCGGCACCAATGGATTGTTTGCCAGTGCCATCAAGGCCTGATCGTAATCACCGTGTACTGCGGCCTCAATCGCCAGTTGCTCGTACGCTTTCACTTGATGCAACAATCCGCTGATTTTGGGTGACAGTTCACCAACCGCCAGTGGCTTCGCGCCCCAATTGCCAACCACCGCGCTGCACTCAATCACCGCATCGTCCGCCAGTCCTTTGATAGCGCCATTATTCAAAACATTGACCACATGGATAGTGTTACGGTTATTGTAGATTGCATCGACCAAATTCAAAGAAGCATCAGAATAGTATGCACCTCCACGCTCTTCCAGCTCCTTAGGTTTATGATCTAAATGAGGATCCTGATAAAGTTTAAACAGTGCCTGTTCGGTCGCCATGACTTGTTCTGCACGGGTGCCTTGCTCACTGGCCGTCTGTTTTTCCTCTGCCAACATCGCATCGGTCTGATAGAAATAACGGTGGTATGGGCAAGGGATCGCCCCAAGTGCGTTGAGAAAATCTGGATCCCAAGGCTCTTCAAAAATGTTCTTCATGCTGAAGTTAGCGCCATCCCCCACTTTGGCCAAAACCTGTTGAGTAACATTGCGCCCACGTAACCAGGCATTATGTACCCACACCAGATGGTTCAAACCAGCAAATTCGAGCTGCAGTTCCGCAGGCTCACACTCCATCATTTCGGCGATCATCATCTCCATTGAGACGGGCACATTACACAGTCCAATGCTTTTCACCTTGGTGTACTTGCTGACCGCTTCAGACACCAGCCCCGCCGGATTAGTAAAGTTGAGCATCCAAGCGTCCGGTGCCAGCTCTTCAATATCCCGACAAATATCCAGCACGACAGGAATCGTGCGCAGGGCTTTGGCAAAACCACCCGGCCCGGTCGTCTCCTGACCAATGACATCATATTTCAAAGGGATGCGTTCATCGTTCGCCCGTGCGGTTAACCCTCCGACACGAAACTGAGTCATCACAAAATCCGCTCCCCGAATCGCTTCCCGACGATCAAATCCAGCCTTGATTTCGATCTCAGCACCGACTTTGTCAACCATACGCTGCGCCAGACTGCGAATGATCTCCAGTTTGTCGGCTCCAGATTCGATGTCGACAAAATGCAGCTGTTTTATCGGCAGGTATTCAAGGCGTTTGAGCACCCCCTCAACCAGCTCTGGCGTGTAGCTGCTGCCGCCACCAATAATGGCCAGTTTCAAAGCATCTCTCGGCATAACTCCTCCTTATTGCGCCAGTTGTTTGTGCAGGGCCACCATCTCGGTCGCCAATTCCTGAGCCAGAATGGTGGTCATGAGGTGATCCTGAGCGTGTACCATCACCAAGGTCATCGGCACTTTTCCCTCACCTTGATCCGCTTCAATCAACTGAGTCTGGATCAAATGCGCTTTGTTCAAACACTCTTTGGCCTGAGCCAATTTTGCCTCCGCCTCCGCAAAAGCTTTCTCTCTTGACAGCCGTAATGCCTCATAGCTCAGACTGCGAGCTTCACCGGCATTGCAAATAATTTCCATCACAACCAATTCTTGTTCCATTGTGTTTCTCCCGATAGCGGGCCACCCTGCACGGCGGCCCGGATAAATTGATTAAGCGGTTGCGCCAACGCTGGCTGGCTGAGGCTGCGCACTGTCCTGCAGCTCTGAGGGCTGTTCTTGCTCAAGCATCTGTTTTTCGAACATTTTGAAAAATGGTAGATAGATAAACAGATCCAGGATCAGTAAGCCGATCACCAGCAACACTGGTGAGAGAGTCCAACCACTGCCCCATGAGGCGCCGATCAGTGCTGGCGTCGTCCAGGGAGTCGTTGCCACGCCCATGCCAACAAAACCCAGCTGAATAGCAAAATACGCAATCGTCGCGTTCACCACAGGAGCGAACACAAAAGGAATAAACAAAATAGGATTCATCACTACCGGACTGCCAAAAATCACTGGTTCATTGATTTGGAAGAACCCGGGCACAGCACTCATACGGCCAATACTTTTCAGGTGCACCGAACGGCTGAAGGACATCAGCAGTACCAGCGCCAAGGTTGCCCCTGAGCCACCGATAAAGATGTAGAAATCCCAGAATGGTTGGGTAAAGACATTCGGTACAGTGTCTCCAGCAACAAATGCCTCAATGTTGGCGCTGATGTTGGTCAGGAAAATGGGTGACAGTAGCCCCACCACAATCGCAGCGCCATGTATGCCGGCAAACCACAACAACTGACACAACAACAAAGCCCCAATGATGGCAGGTAAGGTATTAGAGGCGCTGATCAGCGGTTTGAACATCGCCATTACTGCATCCGGGATCAACATGTCGTATTGTGTTTGCACGAATAAGCTGAGCGGATACAAAGTGACAAAGATCGCCAGCACGGGTAACAGCACTTCAAACGAGCGAGCAATGGCGGGTGGAACCTGCTCTGGCATCCGGATGGTAACGTTGTACTTTTTCATTAATCGATACAGTTCAACAGAGAAAAAGGCACACATTACCGCGGTAAAGATGCCTGTGCCCCCCATGTGCGACATCGAAAGCGTGCCGTCCGTGGCAGGGGCAGCCACCAACAGAAAACTCATCAAGGACAGTACCGCACTGGTGATACCATCCATTTTGTAAGCTTTCGCCAAACTGTAGGCCACACCGAGCGAGACAAATATGGTCATAATGCCCATCGACATATTGAACGGCATCATGATGGTGTCGAAGTGTGTGGTCGCAAAATCAACCCAAAGACGCCCAAAAGCATTTTGGGTCTCTTCACCAAATGGCGGAAAAGCGAAAATCAGAATAAAACTACCGACAATGATAAACGGCATGGCAACGATAAACCCGTCACGCATGGCCCGAACATGTGGCTGATTACCCACTTTCGCAGCAATGGGAGCAATATATTTTTCCACTACTCCTATTATGGCGTCATAAAGCTTCATAGAATCCATCCTTATTTTAGATATAAGCTCTCCGCACCATAATTTAATATGGTGTGAAAACTTTCTTTACTATTTAATTAAATAGTTAATTTATAATATTTAATTTATTAATGCCAAAGCCTGCTCCAGAACCTCATCGCCTTTCATCATTCCATAAGCCTGAGGAGAGATGGCGGCAATGTTCTTACCATGTTCCTGGGCGGTTTTCTGCAGTGCTTCCAATTGAAAACGCACCTGAGGCCCTAGCAAACACACGTCATACTCCTTGATCGCATCTTCAAATGCATTGACAGACAGCGCATCAATCTTACATTCAATTCCTTTAATTTCAGCAGCTTGCTCCATCTTCCTTACCAGCATACTGGTCGACATCCCGGCACTGCAACACAATAGAATCTTCTTCATCACTCACTCCGATAGGTTAATTTTTGCTCCATAAAAACTGTAGCAAATTTATTCTATGCACAAAAGCGCAACCGGTTGCGTTATTCGTGAACAAACTCTCAATTTAAGAAAGTAACGATATTTCACTCAAATAATCGACGCTAGGATAATTAACAGAAATAGCAGGGTCGATAAACATTTAAATATAGAAAACAAAAACCATCAAATTAATAAAAATTAACAACGTCACCATTATTAATTTCAACATAAGGAAATCATCATGAAGTTAAAAAAACTTGCTCTGTTGGCAGCAATTAGCGCCCTGAGTTCGCCAGTCGCTTTGGCTCAGGAGGATGTAAAAGGTACGATTTATCTCACTTTTGACGACGGACCAATCAATGCGTCACTGGATGTGATTAAGGTGTTGAACGATGGCGGAGTCAAAGCCACCTTTTACTTTAACGCCTGGCATTTAGACGGCATCGGTGATGAAAATGAAGATCGCGCTCTGGAAGCGCTCAAGCTGGCCCTGGATTCCGGTCACATTGTTGCCAACCACAGCTATGATCATATGATCCATAACTGCGTGGAAGAATTTGGCCCACAGAGTGGCGCCGAATGTAATGCAACCGGTGATCACCAGATCAATTCGTATCAGGATCCACTCTATGACGCCGCCACGTTCACTCAGAATCTGACGGTAATGGAAACATACCTGCCGGGGATAAGCAGCTACCCTAACTACAAAGGACATCAACTGGCTCGTTTGCCTTACACCAATGGTTGGCGGGTCGCCAAAAACTACCAGGCTGACGGTTTATGCGCGACTTCTGATGAACTCAAGCCCTGGGAGCCGGGCTACGTGTGCGATACCGACAATCCGTCCAACAGCGTCAAGGCGTCAATTGAAGTACAGAATATTCTGGCCAACCAAGGCTATCAGACTCATGGCTGGGACGTAGACTGGGCACCGGAAAACTGGGGGATCCCTATGCCTGCCAATAGCCTAACCGAAGCGGCGGCGTTTCTCGGCTACGTTGATGCGGCATTAAACAGTTGTGCGCCGGCAACCCTTGAGCCAATCAATTCCAAAACACAAAACTTCCCATGTGGCACCCCATTGCATGCCGACAAAGTGATCGTTTTAACGCATGAGTTTCTGTTCGAAGATGGTAAACGTGGCATGGGCGCAACCCAAAACCTACCGAAACTGGCAGAGTTTATCCGTCTGGCCAAACAAGCCGGTTATGTCTTTGATACGATGGATAATTACACGCCAAACTGGCAGGTCGGTGTAACCTATCACCAAGGCGATTATGTCCTGCACAACGGGACGGTTTATCAAGCGGCCACCCCTCATACCGCACAAGCAGACTGGGCTCCTTCCGCCACATCTACCTTATGGACTAATGCGGATCCTGCAATCAACTGGCGCATGAACGTGGCTTATCAACAGGGCGATATCGTCGTCTACAAAGGGCTGCGCTATCAGGTAGATGTGGCGCACGTCTCCCAGGCAAGCTGGACACCCGATCAGGAGAACAGTTTGTTCAGCGCGCTGTGATCTGATAATCGACGTTTACACTTAACCTTATCAAGGCCGCACAAAGCGGCCTTTTTGATATTTGCGCGCCAAACAAAAGTCGATCGGATCTATCAGTCCTGCCGCCACCGCGCAGGCAACGTGCCTTTACCCCAAAACGACGAAAGGCCGCTATAAAAGCGACCTTTCTATGTATGGTGGTGGGCGGACTTGATTAATTATCGTAATTATATGTATTTAAGTTACTTATCAAAAACAAAACGAACACAGGGTTACCAATAGGGTTACCATAATAATAAGTTACCAACCCACTACTATTTTTCTGATAGTTACTAAAACTTTTAAAATGTCGTCAAGTAAGAATGCAAATTGTAGATCCTCTTGAAGTCAATAATTGAACAATTATATGCACACCTGAACATATAGTGTAACCCATTATCCAAAGAATAATTAAACCTAAAAAAGGTTGATTTAATCTTCTACTTTAGGTAGATTTAAAAATAAGGGTTATAACAATCCTTAAAGGCAAGGGGTCACGATTATGAAAACTACAGCTTTTGGACGCTATTTGCGCAAGCTAAGAATTGATAAGGGCATGATTCTTAAAGATTTAGCTGATGCGTTAGGAGTGAGTTCTGCTTATCTATCTGCTTTAGAGCTCGGTAAAAAGAATATTTCTGATGAAGTTGTAAATCAAATTATTGGTTTATATGGACTAAATGCAAATGAGGCTAATGAGTTAAGGGACGCTGCAACCGTTTCTCAACCAGTAGTTAAATTTGACTTAAAAAATGCGAATTCACAGGAAAGGGAGTTAGTCGCTGTTTTCGCTAGAAAATATCAGGAAATGTCTCCTGAGAAAAAAGAAAAACTGATGGATTTTCTCGAGGGGTAGCATTATGAAGCACCGTAAACTTGGAAATAAAGTAACGCCACTTTCTAGGGATAAAATTAAAATGCAAGCAAACCGCCTTAGAAATGTGCTTGGAATTGCAAAACCAGAAGTAGATGTGTGTAGGCTGCTCGATATCTTTATGGAGTACGAAATAGCTAGTTATGAAGTGGTCGAGGATGATGAGTTAGGTGAAGAGGAAGCTGTAACTTATCCTGATGAGGGACGAATTGTCATAAAGCAATCTATATATGATGGTGCCGCAGCTGGTGACGGTCATTGCCGCTTTACCATAGCTCATGAGTTTGGGCATCTATTTTTGCACAAAAATCAAATTCATCACAGCTATGCAAGGAATCGGCGAGAACATAAGGTATTTGAAGACAGTGAGTGGCAAGCAGATGAGTTTGCAAGTGCTTTTCTAATAGACGATACCTTGATTAATGCGAGCGATGACATACAGTCTGTAGCTGAAAAATTTGGAGTCAGTCGGACTGCTGCTGGTATGAAGCTTAAGAAGATAAGATAAAAAAAGTAGTAAGGACTCCTGCAACGAGCTACTCACTACTCTTTTTAAGAGTGAACACTATATAGAACAAAACTTTCAGGTAACGCTATCATCTGAAAGTCTGGACATGTGCACACGTAAACTTGACGGTTAAAGCGTATCCCACTAACTCCAGTTTGTCAACGATGGCTAGTATGGAGATAGTGCTATGAACAGCCGTCCTTCGAAAGAAGATGTTGTTGTTATCTATCGTCCATATATCACCAAAAACGGTAAGCGTATTTACCGTAAAAATGGTGGTATGTGGCGGCTAGAAATACCAGCATCGCAGTATAAGTAACAGTGGATAGGAAACTATAACTAATAACAAAAGAGCAAATGAATTAAATTTCGTTGCTCTTTTTTACTCTTAGTTGTTCAGTCCTTTCAATTTTTAGCTAAGAACATTTGGCGTATAGATGAAAATTCACAAAGCAAGAGGCTTTGTTGCGTAATTCGAGGAAACTAAATCAGAAACTTACGATCTGATCGGCTAAGTAAGTTAATTACCCTAGTCTCATGCCGAAACCTCGCTACAAAACAACGAACTGGAAACAGTACAACAAAGCCTTAATCAACCGTGGTTCACTCACTTTCTGGATTGATGAAGAAGCCATTCGCAAGTGGAAGCAGAGTAAACAAGATAAACGCGGTAGACCTCGTCAGTTCAGCGACTTAGCCATTACCACTGCGCTTATGGTGAAACGAGTTTTCTCAATGCCGTTGAGAGCATTGCAAGGGTTTATCGATTCTGTTTTTTCATTGGCTAACGTCCCTATAGTTTGTCCACATTACAGTTGTATCAGTCGAAGAGCTAAGCAAGTCGAGGTTTCATTTAAACCCAAGACTAGAGGTGCAATACAGCATCTAGCCATTGATGCGACAGGTCTCAAGGTTTATGGCGAAGGTGAATGGAAGGTCAAGAAGCATGGTACTGACGGGAAGCGTAGAGTCTGGAGAAAATTGCATCTAGCGGTAGACACCAGCACTCACGAAATCGTCGCGGCAGAACTGAGTTTATCTAATGTTACTGATGCAGAAGTCCTTCCTAACTTGCTCAAGCAAACACGCCGAAGAATTATCGAGATATCTGGTGATGGCGCTTATGACACAAGGGATTGCCACGATGCCATACGGTTCAAGCGAGCTGTTCCACTCATTCCCCCAAGAGAAGGGGCAGCCTTTTGGGAGAATGGTCACCCTAGGAATTTAGCGGTAGGTTGCCAGAAGCTCTACGGCTCCAACAATAAGTGGAAAAAGCGGTACGGCTATCATAAACGCTACCTATCAGAGACAGCAATGTATCGAGTGAAGCAGTTGTTAGGTGGGCGGCTAAGCCTGAGAAACTACAATGCTCAGGTTGGTGAGACTTACGCCATGATTAAAGCGCTGAACAAACTTACAGGGCTTGGTATACCTAAAACTCAGTATGTTGTATAAGAATTTTTCAATTTCAGGCAGTTGGGGTCTCTGACCGAATTACGCAACAAAGCCGGTAATAGTTCCAATTGGCAGTGTGTATTTCCCTAAAAACTGGCAAAAAAATCATTTGAAATCCCATTAAGGGGAATCCAAGCTTAAAATCCCCTTATAACTAAAATGTGAATACAAATTGCTAATTATCGGGGTAACCCAAGCGTAAAAAAGCCGCCCATAGAGAACGGCCACCAATCACTCATAAACTTTTACTTAGCGTTACCCTTTTTGTTCCAGTTTGCTACTTGCTTAATCCGACTCCTAGCAGCTTCAGAAGTAATGTCGCTAGGTATGAATTTGTCCAGGCTACCAAGTACATTGTTATGGTTTAAATCGGGATCTTTTATCGCATCGAGCCAGACTTTAATTGCCAACACTAACTCTGGAGCATGATATTCATGCTGGCCATTGAGCAGCTTTTGAATTTCAGCTAAGTATTCCGGAAGCTGATGGGATTTATTTTCTGACATAATTGGTTCTGCTTGAGGTTCTTTAACCCCTGAAAGAATCGCTTCTATTTGCTGCGAATGATCAACTGAACTATCGGTTACCATAGGCTGTTCATTGTAGAGAGCATTATAGATTTTGAGTAAATCACTTTGGATTAGATATAGGTCCGACTTACTCACATTACCTACCCGAATAGTTCTATCCCATACATCTGAATTTAGTGCTCCAAGAAAGTTCGGCTGATCTAGTGAACCGTCTGAATTGCAGGCAGTAACTCTTACTTCAGAAACATTGTTGATCTGAATTAAATCCTTAATAGCTTTACGTTCAGAAATACGCCATATCCCTGATGCATACGGGGTGACATCAGGCCCCCAGCACTCAGTATCAAAATTGGGGTCATTAGCGGTACCATAAGAGATTGTTGAAAGATCTGTTGAGGCTGCTGATTTTGAGCCATACAGCAGAATATCAATGTCACCATGAGGCAGTCGATTTGCTGTAATCTGTTCTGCTATTTCCTTACCGACAATGTAGCTAAGTGGGAACGCTTTCTTATCTAAATAAACGTATGTGCCTATAGAGCCTTTAATCATGTAATGCTCTATATCCTCGGTACTACACCCCAAACTCTCTGACGCTCTCCGTATGGTGCAATACTCGATAGTTTTTATTGACTTCTCTTTGCTTGGCTCACTTTTCATTACGTCTTTCGAAGCAACGGCTCCGACCTATACATCTAACTATATGTTTTGAGTACAAGAGACTTTCACAAAGCATTACATTAGGCAAGTGCTTAGTATGGCTGATTATGAGTAGTGGCACGGTGCCTTATGGTGTCACGGTGCCACTATGTCGGATTCCTATTTCACCGACTACACTAAGTTCCAGAAAAACGCCTCCACTCATTGAACAACATTCATCAGGTAAACAAATAAGGAAATAGCAATGAGTACATATGTATCTTTACAGGAGTGGGCCGAAAGAAAGTTCGGTTACGTTCCAACATCAGCAACTCTCTCACGCTATGCCAAGAACGGCCAGATATACCCTAAGCCCGTTAAGTTCGGCGGTCGGTGGCGAGTTGATCCGGAAGCTCAGTTTCTGGAACTGCAACCGGCCAATCATGACACATCAAATCCATTACTGGGGAGGATCTTAAATGGCGGCTAGGCCAAGAAAGTACAAGCAGCATGTCGCAAACCTATACCAAAAAACAGACAAGCGGAACGGCAAGACCTATTTCACATATAAGCACCCGTTAACCGGAAAAATGATTGGCCTCGGGTGCGACAGAGATAAGGCATTTGAAGCGGCGAGACAAGCGAATATCTTGATCGCAGAACAGAAGCTTGAACAGCTCAACTTTGCAATTCAGCAGAACCCGAAAGCGGTTAAGGTTGTCGGCCTGTCAGCTAAGTCATGGGTTGCCCGGTACCAGAAAATTCAGCAGGAACGCACAAAGACTGGCGAGCTGACAGAGTCGACACTGAAAAACAAAAACTACCTGGCGCAGATATTTGCGGATAGGTTCGGCAACCGTGGAATAAAGGACATATCAACAAAGGACATTGTTGACGTTATCGATGCTTACAAATTAGAAGGTAAAGCGGCGATGGCATCGAATATCAAAAGCCTGTGGATTGACCTGTACAAAGAGGCCCAGTACGCCGGAGAGGTCGAGCCGGGATTTAACCCTGCCATTCACACGCGAAATATCAAACTCACGCCACAGCGCCAACGAGTGAGCGAATCAGACCTGATTGAGCTGATGGATACCGACCTGTTCAAGTCGCGGCACTATCTGCGCATGGCGGTTAAGCTTGCGATCACAACGGGCCTGCGTCGGGCTGACATTGCCGATCTGAAATTCAGTGACGTGAAAGGCGATCACCTGTTCGTATCGCTCAAAAAATCAGTGGGGAAAACGAAGCTGGCCTTCCCTCTCACTCTGACGAATCCGTTTCTTGGTCAGTCGCTGGGGGAAATCATCAAGGAGTGCCGATCGAGTCGAATAGTGTCAAAGCACATGGTGCACTCATCGGAGAACGCCGGACGTGCGAAACGTGGCGATCAGATATCGCTATCAACACTGAGCAAGTCATTCATGGCAGCAAAGCGGGAGTGCAGCAAGTCAGTGGCTGAATCGTCGTTCTCGTTTCATGAACTTCGGTCATTTGCCGAGAGAACCTATCGAGATGCTGGCTACGATACTAAGGCCATACTGGGACACAAACACCAGGATATGACCGACAAGTACAATGACGATCTTAAGAACAGCTATACATACATCATTATCCCATCAGATCACGAGACACACGAATAATGGCGGTTATTTACATGTCTTGATAAAATCAGCAAGAGATAAACTGCTTGGCTCTTATGCGGCTTTGCTTGATAGCTCTTTCAACAAGCCTTGATGAAAGAACACACCAGCCAAGAAGAATTCTGCAAGCTGGATTGCATTTCTAACCTTACCCTCTGAACATTTAACCCGATCGGCTTTGGTTGCCAGTCGCGCGATTTCGCTCTTATTTAGCCCGTAGACATAATAAAGCACCAGGAAAGCCATAGCCTGAGAATCATGGCTTTGAAGTAAGTTAGCGATCGCTTTATCGATAATACCGGCTTGTTCATCAGTGATAGAGATATGATTGCGTGTTGGCTTAGGAGCCACAGAAGCAAGGTATGGAGCTTCTCGATACCAATCGGTGAAGGTGTTGTTGTTAGACCAATTGCCCCACGCATATAGTAGGTCTCTCGTTCCTGAAAGGTCTAATACACCATTGCCACCAGTAACCCTTCCGTCATGTTTACTCAGTCTAAGATTTCCCATTTGAAAGCCTCTGCGCAATTATTGACCTGTATTTAAACACAGTAGTTAGGTTTCATAAATGCAATTCTTAATGACAGCTTTTGACCGCAACACCTTGCCGTACATTATCCTTTTTTTTGACAAGCATCTTCGCAATAGTGCCCCCTTGTACAGCGGGGTTTCCCACCATTGGTGTAAACGTAGACGCCCTGAAAATTCAGGACATCTAGATTTAACTCATCAAGCATCTTGGTTACGTCAACCTTTAAGTAGTTGATTTCTTATAAAACCTCAATTTGAGAATTTCTTCCTCGCCCGTCTTTAGAACTATCAAAATCCAAAAATGGATTTTGTTCTTCCCCCAAGCTCAGCGGCAAGCAGCAAAGCTTCTGGAAGCGTTTGAGGGATTTTGAATTGATTGGCTTCTTCAAGTTCTCTCCATCTTTTTACAATCTTTGCTGTAAATTCTGGTGAAAGTCTGGCCACAACTATGTAAGAGTCTTCTTCGTTAACGTGGTAAATTTTTGTTGGCTTACCACCTCCAATTGTCGGTTCCTCAGATTGAGTTACCGAAACCAAAGACAAATCCCATAAGCTTTCTATTGTCCTTCTAACGTTGTCGTGACGCTTGACTGTTAACTCCGCAATCTCTCGGCTGCCCATGGTTAGATTTTGGACGTCTAGATAGATATGAGCAAATTTGCTCGCATCTATTTTTAACTCTGTGTAAATGTTGCCACGATGCTCGTATTCTGAACCGTCCAAATTTGGGCGGTAAATTCTGGTGATAATTGGGCCACGACGATGTAACTATCACGCTTGTTTACATTGTATACAGTGAGTGTCCTGCCGCCTTGTCCGTTGGGGTTTTCCTGCATTGCAGTAAAACCTATTACACCTGATTTCTTCCTCGTCCGTCTTTGTATTCTCCCGATTTTTCGGGAGATTGAATTTTAACCAGCATATTTCTAAGGTCGGTTAAAACATGGTCGTGGCGTTTTCCAACCTCGCCCTAACCTCGCCCTTTTGGGATAGTTAATAGGGATAACTCAAAACAGAGATCTAATCCTGATAATTCATGAGCCAGGCGGCGTCCCTAGACAACATCAGCTTACTGGCGTCTCTGTTTGATCTTATGCCAACACATTCAACGCTGGCGGTACTCTGTATGCGCAGATCCATTAGTTCGGCTATCCTTGCCCTTACAATAGGATTCCGCATAAGTCGCCATGCTTGTTGCTTGGCATATTTGTGGGAATAACAACCGGTGCGCCTAACCGCTTTGGTAGGGTTCAAATCGATAAGCATCTCATGGCAAAACCTATCGTATCTATCCGTGATTTGATATGAACTCGCTAAAAAAAGGTCTACATTTGTCATCGTTCAACCTCCATTAAAGTTTGCCTTTTAATACTAACATTCACTAGCACCCTGCATGCTACAAACAGCCGCCATTTCATCCAATAACTTTGACAGTCCATAGTAAAATTTAGTCAGTAAAATGGCTTGCAATGCTTGCTGCATAAAGCTTCAAGGATATTTAGCTGGCATATTGATAACATCAAAACGTCAAGGACAGTCAAAAAAATTAGTCGGGATTATAGTCTTCCATGTATTGCCAAAATTTCTCACCGAAACGCATCTCAGGCCACTCATGGGCGCCATAAGCAAGCCTGAGCCTTACTATTGGGTTTAAAACGCTGTGAGGCTCTCCTAGCTCATCATCAACATAGATACAAAGTAATCGACAATCATTGTCACTCACTCCATTAGGTAGCATTTCATCAATAGCCCATTCCATTGCATCGATATCTTCTTGACTTGGTCGTGATGGAAATCTTTCCACCTGGTACAAGTCTCTCACATGAATACGAATTGCTTTCCAGAATGCAATGATCTCATCAGATAAATTTTCGTGCGTAACTTTTTTACGCACCCCTGTTCCCCCTGTATTTACGTCTTCATTTACGTTTTTATAGCTATTATTTAGCTCACCCTCAGCTAATATTTGGCTAAACGAGGGATAATTATTAGCTCTACCAACATCTTGTTTTGGATTTTCTGTCGGATTAGCTGTCTCCTCTTCTTTTTGGTTGAGACAAATATTATCCCTACCAAGCTGGGAAATACGCTCAAGATTCAATGTATAAATGCTGGATGAATCCTTTATTCTTTTCTTTGTAATTAGCCCCATATCAGACAATGCTTTGGTAGCGTTCTTAACTGACGCAACCGAAATACAGTTAATGCGTGCCATTTCTGACACGCTATACCACGAAGAGTAATTTTGTTTAGGATTGGCTTTGCGACATAAAAACGTTAGCACATGTTTCTCAGTCCCTTTCATGCCGCTGATATTATCGACCAAATCCCAATATTCATTTGGGATGGACATAACCTACTCCTCTACACAAGGAGGTGTTACTAACTCAGCAGGAAGCCAGAACAGATCAATCTCTTCACTAATACCAAATACACGCTGTACCATTTCACACGTTAGGCTGTGTCTGATTCGGACTAGGGAACCATCCTCAAAGACAACCGCAACTTTTTGCGGGTCTACCTCACCGTCATTGAAGTAAGACAGGCGTTTAAGGTCCGGGGCTTTTGCTCCGATAGAGTCCGTGAACTGTGTTGCTGTCGCCTTAACGTGGTTCAGGTTCTCAGCATCATGTGTATTGGTCATTCCGTGTAATGCGCCAACACGAATGCAAAACTGTTGCGCTTGGCAAAGGTCACTGTAATTGCTCATACCGCGCCCCCTTTACCCTGCACTGAATCACTCAGTTCTTTTACGGCTTGCTCCATGCGTTCAGGCTGGTCTGATACCAACCAAAGGCTATTCCCAATCGCCTCTGGCTGCATAGTCTTTAGGTTTTCCTCTTCACTTAGCGCAGTGACTAACGATGTAGTTTGAAGAATTAACTTGTTGAGAGTGTTGATTGACTCAAGGTTGCGAGGGTTCATGCTGCGACCTCCTGAGCTTTTGCTGGAGTTCGAGATACAAACACTAGCGGCAAGCCTAAAAGCGCGTGTCGTGCTTCCTGCTCGCTTTTAGCACATGTTGATATGAAGCGTAGTTTGCGATTTGTAGTTAGTTGCGTCTTGATTCGTGAAATCAAAAATGTGTATATCATTGCTGTTGATACAGCTTGGATAGGGGTAGTAGTCATGATGACCGCCTCCGAGTATGGTTTGATATAACCACCACAAGCAGAGACCAATCGGCTGGTGGTGGACTGATCAAGGTTGGTCTTACCGCATACTCGGAAACGGCGCGCCGAAGCGCCCTCAACCAGCCCACCATAATTTAGATACAATATCCCTAAGGAATTGTAGATGTGTGTGCAGATTTTACGCATAAAAAAACCAGCACTAATAGTGAGCTGGCGTCTATGCGCCGAGTAATATTTCGGGAGACCAATCCCGGTTACAGATTTTGCTGTAACGAAAAGAATATAACGTACTTCTCTTATGAATTTCAACGATATTTATGTATTTGATTTCAAGTTTTGCCTTTCGCGTTCGCAATACCAACAGTTAATTGATTCACTTCACGACACCTAAACTATATTTATTTCATTCATCGATTTCCTCACTTCCGGTTAGAGGATCCACCATGAGAATAATCAAACCACGACAATACTTAGACGAGTTTTGGCTCGGGGCAGACATCACAAATGGAACAGTAGTTAACTGGATCAAAAATACGAGGAACGACGACACCAACAGGTAACTACACGGTTATCGTAGAAGAAGATGAATAGATGGATGACGTTAGGGCAAAGCTCTTAAAGTTTTTGGGGTCGTAGGCAGATTACATATGGTGAAAATTTGTTCTCTAAAGAGAATGCAGGAGCTAAATAATGAAAATGTTGATGGTAGCTATAATGGCTGCTTTATCTGCTTCACCGGTACATGCCAGTGAAGAAAGCGATCAAACAGATGATCTAAAACTTATGCTGATATCAGCCAAAATGCATGGAGCATGCGGACTGGTTCACCAAATGGCAAATTTTCAAAACTCAACGCAACTTGCTGGTGGAGATGAATTTATATCTAGATTTGTAGCCACTGAGCTTGCTAGATTAAACATGACAGGTGAAGAATTTCTTTCTTCATGTGATAAAGCAGCATCATACTACAAGTACTATATGAATCTTATGGAAACAACATCAAACTGATAGGTAGTCCATCAATGTTATCCGTGTATGTAATACTAATCGTCCTCCTTTTTGCGATACTCATTGTACTGAGAAGAATTGCTAATCTTCTTTGCGATATTAAAGAAACTGCCAACGTAACATCAACCATCCAAGAGGATGCAGAAAAGGCCATTGCTGATTTAAGTGAAAATCTATACAAAGACCTTGACGAAGTTAAGCTCACGCTGGCTAGCATCAATGAGAAGATAGACTAATCACTTTCCTCTCCAGAAAGATAAGCCATGAGACCAGATCTAATAATTGTTCTCTTATCTTCGCTTGGTAATAGTTCGAACCATCTCTGATATTTTTCAGATTTCATGAGTGCTCGTTCCGCTGCTTTTTGCGCGTTTTTCGCCCCAACCGATTTCCCTGCATATAGCTTAACGAGACTTTTAAATTCAGCACTTGAGATTAAACTATCTGCAGCATTAGCGATTGGTTCACTCTTACCTTTTGAAAGAGCTGACGCTATAGCACTTGCTGTTCCGACTCCGGGCACGCCTATTGATGTAGATACCCCTTCAGCTGCGACAGCATTTCTACCGACTTGATAAAGTTTGGATATCATTCCGGACTCAGAATCAAAGTCTTTCAATAGCCCTTGTATTACACCGGTGCGAACTCGCTCAGAAGAAGCATTTCTTACTCCACGAGCAACCAAGAATAAGTCACGAAGACGTTCAGGCGCACCGTCTGGCAAATTACTCATGATACGTTTTTTAACTGCTGAGTTTCGAGATAACGATTCATACCAGTCAACGAATGCTGCCGGATTAAGTTGTTTCTCTTTTCTAGAGGAACCAGTGAATACATCGTTCAGTGCGCTGAGTACAACTTCCTGACGCCTCTCTTTTGGAATAGCTGCTATGGTTTCATCAAATGACTTAAAATCACCAGTAGAAAGCTTCTTCATTGCCTGACCAACTTTAGGCATTATCGCTGCCGTCTTATTCTTGCCAAGTAGAGTAATCGACTGATCTTCTAAAGTTTTACGCTGTGCCACCAGCTTTTTAGCAACATCCCACATATCATTTGCACCAGCCGCTTTAGCTGTTGATTCCTGAGCATCTGTCAAAGCACCATAAAGCATTTTTAGAGCACCGGTATCAGCGTCTTTGTATGGACCTTGTGACTTCCTGAGAGCGGAGCCCACCTTCTTACGTTCGCTATCGATGAGCGCGTATGTTGGTTTGCTTTTCGCGATACCTAAAATTCTACGCTGAATAGGATCTAGATATTTCTCTCTACCTAACTCATTCGCCCTCGCCTCTAGTGACTGTCTTAACGAACTTGTATCGACGGTTGTTTTAGCCGGTACCGTGTCAGCAATGTTTTTGTAGATAGTACTGGCTTCATCATCGAGATCATTAATTGTCTTGAATATCCCATCACGAACACTCTCAGACAATTCAGACTTGTCCAGTGAACCACCAAATTCTTCAATAAGATCATCAGCCTTTTGAGCAACAGCATCGATGCCGTTCTTTTGCATCACGCTCATTTTTGAAGCCGGAACCGCAGCAAGCGCCCCCTCTAACTCTCGGTAAGCCTGACTACCAGAAGTCTGCGCAGGTGTGAGAGTATCAGAAACACCTAAGCGTTCTGCAGCTTGAGTAACTTCTGGTATTGGGGCGACATCAGAGGCAACCTGTTCTAAGTCAGGACGTCGAGCTCTTGATTGTTTAGCCACTTCTTGAGCGATTTCAGTTTGCTTAGCCTGTTGCATTTCAGGAGACAGGTTGTCACTAACTCTCGCTGCTTCAGCATTAATAGCCTGTTGTTCTGCAGTAGTAGCAACTTTCGCTGATCTAACTTTAGCTGCCTGAAGAATTGCAGGGATAGCTTCAAGCGCACCAGACGCCGCCGTATCAACTAACACGTTAGTCAGGTCAAAGTCACCACCTAATGCAGACTGATATCCCTCTTGTGCCGCCGTTGTAGCTCCGGATTGAGCCGCTATTTGAGCAGCACGGACAGGCAGTGAAGCAGCTCCACTAGCACCAGCAGGAATAGCAAGAGAACCAAGGCCAATAGCATTGTATAAATCCATCATTGAAGCCCCTGGTTTATTCAGAACAACTCTCTGGCCAGTTTTATTATTCCCTGCAATGATGTTACCTTTTTCATCGTACTGGATTCCAACTTCAGGAAAGTTCGATTTCAAAATATCAGCTACTTCCTGAGGATCAGTTGCTGTAAGTATCGCTGGTGCCACCTTTGCCACAGTAGATGTATCAGCTGTAGATAAAAAGCCTGACGATGTGGCAAGCTCTGGCAACTCTCTTGTAGCTCTGGTTTCACGATCTGCCCCGGTAAAGAAATCGGATACAGCACCAAGAACTGAACCAGAAGACTCCTGACGCTTTTGGTCAACCATCTGAGCTATACGCTGTGCATCTTGCTCATTTCCTGCGGCATCTGCCGCTCTAAGAGCAGTCATCAACTGCTCTTCTGTATAGTTTGCAACGGCCATGTCTTACCTCGATAGGTATTTATTCAACAACTCATCATCACTCTGATTACCACCAGATTCAGTTATCACCTGCTCTCTAGAGTTGTAATAATCAGAAGTTTTCTTCCCGTACTTATCAGACAACCGCTTCTGACCAAGCTTTATCGTACCGATAATGTTGTTAATTGATCTTTTTGCGGAAGATTCAGATTGTGTATGTGAAAGGTTACCGATCGCATCGCTGATTTTCTTACCTTCAGCATCAGATAAAGCCCCCATTCCTTTCATTTGTTGTACGCCAGATAAGAACCCTTGTGACTTCAACGTATCTACCAGTGCAGAAGTATCCGCGCCAGACGAACCTGGTGCAAAAACACCAGCAATAGAAGGAGATGTTAGAGAGAAGTTGGTACCGAAATAATTGCTAAACCCGTCACTATCCAGAATTGACTGGGCTGTATCAATGGTTCTTGCCATTGTGTCCATACTGGATAGATATTGTTCTTCGCGATTGGCTTTTTCCTGCTCTAACTTCTTCTGATTGGATTCTTTCTTCTGATTCAGTTCTGCAAGTTTAGCTTGATTAGTTTCTCGCTGAAGTTGACGGTCTATTTTCTTGTCTTCCAACTCCATTCTCTTAATTTCGAGTTCTTGCTTTTTGATACCTTGATCAAACTGAGTTTTCTGCTGTTCAGCATCAAGTTGGGCTTGCTGATAAGGAGTAAGTTCCTTTGGCTGAGAGGATTTGTAAGCGTTGTATCGCTCAGGAGATAGCGATGCAGTATAGCCTGCTGTCATATTCATAAATCGCTCAGGAGAATTCTTCAATATTTGAATTCTATTGAGCGTTTCGGCGGGATCTCCGCCAATTTTTGTTAGATAGTCAGCCCGTTTTTTTAGGTATTTTTCAGCATTTTGTGGGTCAGACATTATTTTATAATTCGTATCTAAAAAATTATTTCTTGTCTCATTACTTCTGAAGTTAAATGCCTTGTTTATTGAGCTGGCCGCTTCAGGATATTTGAGCATAACCTGAGCAATGGCGTCCGGATTCTCTGACTGAAATGCCGCAGCCACTTCTTCCTGCATCATCTGTTGCTGTTGTTGCCGCTGATTTTGTTGCGCTACCTGCCCAACAGCTGACCCCACTTTTCCAAGAGCCAAACCTAAATTCTGACTAGAAGACAGGATGCCACTCCAATCTGGGTTATACCCTTGCATAATTCACCACCTTGTAACCAGTCTTGTCTGTTGAAACTGCATCTGGAGTAACCTGTTCAGCATGATCTGCGATGACGCCACGTCCAGACCCTGAAAGCCCAAGCTTTTCGCCCTTATCATTCCAATCCCAAGTGTAAATCTCGTTTCCGCGCTCGGTGTATTCTCCAGTGGCTTTAATATTTTTCTTGAGTCGGATGTCTGAAAATGCGGATATCAGAGCTGGCGCCGCACTTGCAAGACCACCAAGAACACCAGACGCCATATTTTGTTGAGATGCCGCAGAGTTTAGCATTCCGGTTCCGATGCCCGACATAGTACTTGCCATTCCGCTCAATGTACTGCCACCAAACGTACCAAGCCCTTGTGATCCCTGAAGGCCACGACCGGAAAGCGCACCTAGCGCATTAAAGTAGTCATAATTTTTCTGGTAGTCTTGAGCATACTTATGATTGGCAAGCTGACTTAATAAAGCTCCCGAACTCGCGCCTAGAGCGTTTCCAGTAGCAGTTGAACCAAGACCTCCAGTTGCTTCAGCAGCATTTAGAAGTGAGTACTGCGCTTCTTTCTGCATTTGCTTGAATTCAGGGGATAGAGATGCGGACTTATAGTCTGGACCACTCATCCCCTGCAGGGTTGAGAGCAACCCTTTTTGCTTTCCGAGAGCTAACTGGCCGACCTCAGAATACGGCTCAAATTCGTTTTTAATATAATCGAGCCAGTCCTGCTGCATTCCGAGCGTTCGATAACCTAAATCAGCAGAAGTATTCGCAGCTTTTCTAGCTGCTTGAGTCCCAAGAAAATCCCCTGGATCATGTGAAATTCCCAGCAACCCGCCGGCGCCATCCGCTCCCAGAGCCCCGCCAACCTTGTCAAATACATCGCCCATAACTAAACCTCTTCATTAAAATGATGTTTTTTACACCCGCACCAACAACCTTTGATGGTCCCTTCCAGGTTTCAACAAAACCAAACTTTCTTGCTAAGTTACAAACTCGCTTTCTTTCTTCCCTGATAACAGCCCAAACCTCACGATCGCCAATGAACGTCAGTACATCAGTGACCGCATCTCGGCACCAGTGTCGTTCTCCATCTTTCATGGCCATGTGCAACTCAACATAACCTACGCGATTGATCACAACAAATACGCCACAATCACTCCAAAGGTAATAGTTGCCCTCTACCTGAGGCCACGAAGCCACCCCCCAAAGGCGCATCAATTGAGACCCGGTATACTCGTCTATCTTATGTAGTGTCTTACTAAGTTTTTTTTCACCAGAAAAGCGCATATAACTCACACCGCCCCCATCCGTATCTTAGATACATGGTATTGTTATAAAGGTGTTCAGAATTTGAACCCAGTTATTCACCCCATGGGTTCAAGAACTGAACTGATGAACATCACATTCCCGCCTTTTAATCGCCTTAAGGTTCAACAATTGAACCGAACTCAGTTCAAAACTTGAACCGGGTAGTTTTACCAGTCCAACCTGTCAGGCCTCCTTGTTGCATCTCTTTCTAAATGCTTTCCCGGGCACTCATCAATTGGAACCCATGACAAAGCATACAGGGCACACCTTCCCCCTGGATTCGTGAACTTGCCTTGCCGCGTCAATACTAAGAATCTGCGAGCTTGAAGCTCTCCCAACACTTTGGTTAAAGTGGCCTTTCCAGCAATCCCCCAGCTTTGAGCTTGCGTATGTGTGGCAGATAAATCACCGTTATTATTGCCCTTGTATTGATAAGCAAGCCACAACAGCAGACGAACAGCATTAGCAGATAAGTACCGAAAGTCGTCACTATCCATGACATGGCGAGGTATACCGGCAAAGCTCCTTCGTCCACTCTGGCGCCCTTTAGTCCTTTCTCTCGTTATTGCCATAAATCATTAGTCCGCCACCTTATTAGTGAAGAGCTTTAAGCTGCGCCGGAGTCAGTTGGCTGGTGGTATAAAGCCCATCCCAGTCCTTACGCATCGGCAATTTGTCTTTCCGATACAATCGATACAAAAGCTCAGCACCTTTTGGAGTAACAAGCGTCTTATAACTGCGCTTCCCTGGTTGGTATTCATATGAACTACACGTAAACGATGTATTTCTATAAGCTGAAGACGGTCTAAAACCATGTCTCTCAGCAATCAGAACACCAATAGACGCCAAAGATCCCTGAACGTCTTGAGTGTTAACTCCATTAAGCTGCATACAGAACGACGGGATTGTTACTCCTGTAGCCAACTGCGCAGAAAGATCTTCAATAGCACTTGATAGCCGAGCGTTCTCCTGCTCTTTCTCCTGGATAGCGCTTTGTGCCACCAGCAATGCTTTTGCCATTAGCTCTTCCGGTGATAGCTCACTCTGACCATGTGTATAACCTCCATGCTTTCGAATAGACGGTAATACCTCACTCGTTACCCAGCGCTTAAACGCTTTAGCCTTAGGAAGCTTTGAAGAAAAGATAAGAGCATATAAACCGGACTCGTTAATCGTGGTTACTTCCTGCTCACCTCCACGGGTGTCGTGCCTCGCGACGGCCTTGTCCTCAATGTCAACATGCTTAGCTAATGCATCTCGTGGATTTTTATAGCCCAACGTTTTAGCGACTTCTCCACCAATAAACCAAGGCTGACCATCAACATCAGTGGCAACCTTTAACTCTCCGAACTGGGAGTTTGTGAATACCTTCAGTGAACTATCAGTGTTATAATCTTTCTCGGAAACTAAGTTAGATTGCGCCCTCTCGTGGGCGTTTTCTTTTTTCATGACTCAACGTCCCCCCTTTAGTGCACTCTCATGCAGCCAGTTCATCACGCTGAGCGATTTGGTTTTCAACCCAATCATCAACTTCAGCTTCAACCCAAGCCACTGATCGGCAACCAAGAGAAACAGATTTTGGAAATTGACCGGCATTCATGCGGTCATAGATGGAACTACGAGATAAGCCTGTCATACGAATGACTTCGATCATGCGCATTAGGCGTCGTGTGGTTTTAACTTGTTCTGTCATGTTGCCCTCGCGTTAACTGTGTACGTTTTCGACAAGGACAAATATAAGGGGATGAATTGTGGGAGTGGGATAGAACCACCCCGAAGATTTTTTATGAATAGTGGGGTATACCCCGTGCGTATCCCTTATAAATAAAGGCTTCTCGGGGTACTATTTTTTTTGTGCGTTTCCTAGTTTATTCCAGTTGGTAACTGTACGTAATCTCTCAGTTGCTGCATTACTCAACCCATCTGGAAAATAATCTTGAATTCCATCAGGTACATTTATTTGGTTAATTTTTGGGTCTTTAATTGCTTTTAGCCATGATCTTAACGCTATGGCTAGCTCTGGTGCCGTTTTTTCATGCGAATAATCAAGCAATAATTCGACATCCTTAACCCAGTCAGGGCAGGAACAGTTGCTCCCTTCCGATTGATTAGGCTCAGGTTGTATTACTTTGCTAGCTGTTTTCCCATTTTCTGCTGGTAATTCATAGTTAAACCATAGCTTTATGGAAAACCTTTCCGCCCATTTAACAATCTCAATGACAGGAATAACCCTTTTATCTAAAGGAGGATTAATACTGTCAAGCTCCTGAACAAGTAAATCAAATGGAGAGTAATAATCACTGATAACCTCTCCATCTAAGCTATGGCAATGTTGTTCAGTTTTGATGTAAACATCACCTCTCAATCGCAATGACTTGGATGCTAGATGTTGAACAATGGTTATTTGCCACTGCTTAGCTTCTGCTGAATTAGTCCAGTTCTCATATTCAGCTTGGTTAACACTGCTTACTTCGAAGGGGTTTAGCCCAGCCAGATACAAGGCAAGTTCATCAATCGAATAATATAATTGCGGAATATTCATCACATCCTCTTAATGCGACCTCTAAAGGGAAGTGTTGCCAGCCGTTAGAGTGACGGCGTTCGGGAGCTACCCTAGGCAACACTAATCTTGTCATGCTGGTGGTTAGGCGATTCTCAAACCACGGATACCAACCTTTAATGTTTCACCTTTGCTGGCTTGTTCAATACGATCACTCCACCAGCACATAACCGGCTTTCTTCGTTCTAGATAGTCGGAATGGTTATACGCTCGCCTGATTTTATTTGGTTCCTGGTGCGACAAAGCACTCTCGATAACATCACCATCAAAGCCCTGAGCATTTAGCGTAGTACTTGCTAGGCCACGTAAACCATGAGCCGTAGTCCTGTCTTTAAAGCCCATACGCTTAAGAGCTGCATTAGCCGTCTGGGTGTTTACGTGAGTCTTAGGGTTGCGGTCGGCAGGGAAAATATATTCTCTATGGCCAGAGATAGGTTTCATGCTTTCAATGATGGCCAATGCCTGAGGGGTGATAGGCACTGTGTGAGTAGTGTGCATTTTGGGTACCGGAACAACCCAAACCATTTCTTCCAAGTCTATCTGCGACCATTTAGCGGTTGCAGCTTCACTAGGTCTCACCATAGTGTGCAACTGCCAAAGGATAAGGTTTCTGGTCGTGGTAGATAGGTTAGCGTTATCTATGGAGGTAACGAGCTCTGGGAGTTCTTCGGGGCTAAGAGCGGGGTTATGTTTCACTTTCTGAGATGGATACAGCTTAGTGAGTTCAACCAGGGGATTAAATTCAATAGCACCATTTACCACCGCAATGCGCATGATCTCATTAGCAATGATACAAATACGTTTAACCGTTTCTATCTTGCCTTGCTTAGCTATCGGATCCAGAACACCCTTCATCAACATGGGTTTAATTTCGGTCACCGGCACATGGCCAACTGCAGGTATTAAATACTTGTCCACCATTCGAGCACGCTTGTTATATGTCGTGATAACGGTCGTTTCTTTCTTGATAGCCAGGTATTCATCAGCGAACGCTGCAAAGGTATTCGTGAGTTCATCACGTTTAGATTGCTCTAATGCCAATTTATGAGCTTTTGGGTCTATACCCTGAGCAAGTAGTTTTCTAGCTTCGTCTCTCTGTTCCCGGGCAAAAGCTAAAGACACCTCTGGATAACTACCTAAGCTGATCTTGTTTCGCTTTTTAGTGATCGGGACGTAATAGTTAAACATCCAAGATTTTGCGCCATTTGGACGGATACGAAGGAGCAAACCATTTCCGTCAGCCAATGTGTATTCTTTCTCTTTTGGCTTCGCTTGCTTGATTTGAGTCGCTGTTAAGCTGGTGGTGAGACGCGCCATAATTCAGTTCCGTGTTAGGGGAAATATACCGCTAGGGTTACTAACAGGGTTACATAAATCACTGGCTGTAACAATACCTCTTCGACATCCTCGGAGTTAAGGTATTGATATTTCAGGGGGTTATAAAACGAAAAAAGACGTCCGAGGACGTCTTCATCTTAAATATGGTACCGGTGGGCGGACTTGAACCGCCACGCCCGAAGGCAACGGATTTTGAATCCGTCGTGTATACCAATTTCACCACACCGGCATCTTGAGGCTATTGCCTTTCGATGGATGGCATTATACGTAACTCCGGAGCGTGCGCAACAAGAAAAGCAAGGATTTCAACTCGTTTGCCGATAATTTCGCCATAAGTTCGAATTTCCTCACTCATTGGCCTCCTTTTCCGTCGCCGCTTATCACTTTTCCCCGCCGCATCACACAGTTACCAAACGTTTCATCTAAGCTAAACAAAGCGTTCTCAGCAGATAGCGCTTGGAGATAAAACGAATAATTGACAGGAGTACGCCAATGATGGTGTCAAAGTGGCAGTGGTTACTGAATCAGATGACGCGTAAATTGTGGTTTCGTACCTCATTGTTTGCTTTATTGGCTGTGCTGACCGCCCTGCTATCGCTAGCTCTGAATCAGGTGCTGACCCTACCCGCCGCGATGACGGTTAATATTGATCTGCTGGAAAACATTCTCAATATTCTGGCGACCAGTATGTTGGCTGTGACCACTTTCTCGCTCAATATTATGGTCTCCGCGTACAGCGCGGCCAGCGCGGGGGTCACCCCCAGAGCGACGCGTTTACTGATGGAAGACAGCACCACACAAAATGCGCTGGCGACATTTCTCGGTTCGTTTCTGTTCAGTCTGGTTGGCATTATCGCACTGGGCATTGGCGCCTACCATCAACAAGGACGAATCTATCTGTTTGTCGTCACTATGGCGGTCATCGTGATGATCATCCTGACTTTACTGCGCTGGATACAGCACCTTTCGGTGTTGGGCCGGGTCAACGAAACCACCGCAAAAGTGGAGCAGGCCCTGCGCGACGCGATCCAAAAACGCGGGGCAGCACCTTGGTTGGGCGGTCACCCCTGGAGCCACCCTGAGCACAAGCCGCGAAACAGTCCCCCCCTGTGCAGCGAGGCGATCGGCTACCTTCAGCACGTCGATATGCGTCACCTCAACGACCTCGCCGAGCATCATGACTGCACAATTTATCTGGCCAGACAACCTGGCAGCTTTGTGTACCTCGGACAACCGCTGGCCTGGATTTGTGGTTCAGCGCCCGACAGCGAAGACATGCTTTCTGCCTTCAGCGTGCGCAGCGAACGCTCCTATGATCAGGATCCACGTTTCGGTTTGGTGGTACTGGCGGAGATTGCATCCCGGGCGCTGTCACCGGCGGTTAATGACAGCGGTACTGCGATTGATGTAATGGGCCGAGCGGTGCGTGCGCTGGCACTGTGGGGGGAGTTGCAAGATCAGCCTCCGCAAACGATCCGGTTCCCACGTCTCTATGTACCCGCGCTCAGTAACCAGGATCTGTTTGATGATATTTTTCTGCCCATTGCTCATGATGGTTGTGAACAACTCCCCATTCAGATTCGTTTGCAGAAATCGTTGCTGGCGCTGGCGAGTATGCAACCAGCACGCTTCGCTCAGCCCGCGCTACGCTTGTCGGAAAAAGCCCTCGAACTGGCCTTGCCTCAACATTACACCGAAGATGAGAAACACCTGCTTGCCGAACTGTCGCACCAGATCACAGCACAGACTCGGCGGGGGTAAATCTGTGATAGCCACGACATAAATACCGGTCACTTAACGCGGACACTTTTCTCCCTCTGATGAGCACTATATTCTGACGCCCAAATTTTCTGGTACGACACGAATTTATGACTCCTTCTCAAACCTTGCCACCTGCGGGCTTTTTCCGCCGTCTGGCGGCGCTGTTTTACGATGCGCTGATTGTGATTGCGATTGAAATGATCGCGGGCGGTATCGTGATTGCGATCCTTGAAGCCTTGTTCGCGGCGGGCCTTATCACCTATGGCAACTATGTGGATGTCAGCGATCTATTGACGAATCATCCGCTCTGGAGCCCGCTGTACAGTCTGTACCTGGTATTAACCGGGTGCTACTTCTTTATTTTCTTCTGGACTCGAGCCGGACAGACGCTCGGGATGCGAGCCTGGAAACTGCGAATCCAAAACGAAGATGGCAGCGCGATCCGCTGGACACAGGCTGTGCTGCGACTGGCGGTGGCGGGCTTCGGGTTAGCGAACATTATGGCGCTGGTTGACCCGAAAAAACGCGGACTGCACGATCTGGTGGCGAAAACGCAGGTCGTGGTTCTGCCCAAAGCCAACTGAGCGATACAAAAAAGGAAGGCTGGCGCCTTCCTTTTCTATTTGACGATTTACAACTTGCGCCGCATGAGCATCACGGCAATACACAAGAACACCACACTTGGTGCAATCGCACCCAATGCTGGTGGAATGCCATAGACCAAACTTAGCGGACCAAAGAACTCACTGGAAATGTAAAACGTAAATCCGGCAATTACCCCTGACAGAATCCGCGCCCCCATGGTCACACTACGTAACGGACCAAAGATAAACGACAGCGCCATCAACATCATCACGGCAATCGAAAACGGCGAGGTGATCTTCCGCCATAACGCCAGCTCGTAACGGGAAGCGTCCTGTTCTGACGCTTTCAGATAACTGACATAGTCATACAATCCTGACAACGACAGCTCTTCCGGTTTGACGGTCACTACCGCCAGTTTATCGGGCGCCAGGGATGTCACCCAGCGGTATTCCGGTAAATTTTCTTTACTGATCACGATGTCATCGGTCATGTCCGTCAGCTGAACATGCTTCATTTCCCACTGATTGTCACCGATGTAATCCGCCTCGCGGGCGTATATAACGCTGAACAAATCTTTATTCTTATCAAAACGCCACATATTCAGGTTGTGGATTTTGTTTTCATCCACTTTACCAATGAAGATAAAATCATTGGCATCACGCGCCCAAACCCCGGTCCGGACCGACATCAGGCTACCACCCGAAGTGGCAAATGCCCGTAAATCACGCGCCATTTTCTGCGCTTGTGGTGCGCCCCATTCGCCAAGCAAGGTGACAAAAATCATCAGCGGCACCGCGGTTTTCAGCACCGACATACCAATATTAAGTTTGGAATACCCTGCCGCCTGCATCACCACCAGCTCTGAGCTGGACGCCAACATCCCAAGCCCGATCAACGCTCCCAGCAGAGCGGCCATTGGGAAAAACATTTCGACATCACGAGGAATACTCAACACCACAAAAAACAGTGCCTGCAGTAAATCGTAGGTGCCTTGTCCAACTTTACGCAACTGCTCGACGTATTTAATGATGGCCGACAGACCGACAAAGGTCACCAAAACCAGTGACGTGGTCGCAACAATGGTTCGGCCAATGTAAAGATCCAGAATTTTAAACACTGTTAGGCTGCCTTTTTCAGTTTCTTCTGTCGTAATTTATCTTTGAATCGTCTCATTGCCACACTGTCCATGGAGTTCGCCATGACCGCGGTAATCAACAACAACAGGTTGATTGGCCACATACCCAGCCAGCCCGGAATGGCTCCGTCTTCCAGTGCCGATTTGGTTGCACTGATAGCAAGGAAGTAAGTCAGGTAGATCAAGATCGCCGGGCCCATTTTGGCGAAACGCCCCTGACGCGGGTTAACCGCAGAGAGTGGCACCACCAACATGGTCAGCAATGGAATACACACCACCAACGAGATCCGCCATTGCAGCTCCGCCTGGGCTTCCGGGTCCGGATTTTTGATCAGCTGATGAGTTGGGATCGCTTCCCAGTCGCGGCGCTTTTTCTTCACGTCACGTTGACCAATCAAGCCTTCATACTGCTCAAAATCGGTGATCATGTACTGCACGCTGGTTGGCATTCCTTCGTAGCGGGTACCGTTAAACATGCGAATCACCTGACGCCCGTCGCTGAGCTCTTTCACCACACCGGCGTCAGAAAAGGCCACGCTCGGCGACACCGAATCACGCGGACGCAGCTGAGCCACAAACACGTTTTCCAGTTGCTTGCCTTTAATGTCATCGATGAACATCACCGACGATCCATCCGGCGTACGCTGGAACGTGCCTTTTTGCAACAGATCCACACTGTTTTCGGAGGAAAACTCTTCCATCAGCTGCGCTTCTTTGTCCTGACTCCACGGTGACAGCCAGAACGCGTTAAATGCCGCGGCCGCACCGGTTATGATCGCCAGATACAGCGCCGCCCGGATCAGGAACTTATTGCCGATCCCCGTGGCGTTCATCACGGTAATTTCACTTTCCGCGTACAAGCGACCGAACGTCAGCAGGATGCCAATAAACAGACTCAGTGGCAGCATGAGCAGCCCCATCGACGGCATGTTCAACCCGACGATGGACATAATCATTCGTGCAGGAATTTCACCATCCGACGCTTCCGCCAAAACCCGGATAAACTTTTGGCTTAGAAACACGAGAAACAGCACAAAGAATATCGCTAATTGGCTCTTGAGTGTCTCGCGGATCAAATATCTAACAATAATCACGCTGAAATTACCTATACAAAACTTGTTTTTTTAGTCGAATCACTATAATTTCCCGTTGAACCTTTTATTTTTTAAAAATTTCACTAAGTGTTGAGGACCTTTTAAACTTAGTCCTGATTAAGGATTCAACAAGTTAAGCGTCCATTATCTAACATTTAGGTCTATTTGTCTTCAGGATGTAGGAGTACGCATGGAGTTCAGTGTAAAAAGTGGCAGTCCAGAGAAACAACGCAGTGCCTGTATCGTCGTTGGTGTCTTTGAGCCACGTCGCCTTTCTCCAGTAGCCGAACAATTAGATAAGATTAGCGATGGCTACATAAGTTCACTACTTCGTCGTGGTGATCTGGAAGGAAAACCGGGGCAGATGTTGCTGCTTCACCAAGTACCAGGCGTTCTGTCTGAACGTGTTCTGCTTGTCGGATGTGGCAAGGAGCGTGAACTTGGTGAGCGTCAGTACAAAGAAATCATTCAGAAAACCATCAGTACGCTGAATGAAACCGGCTCGATGGAAGCGGTCTGCTTCCTGACTGAACTGCATGTGAAAGGCCGTGATACCTATTGGAAGGTCCGCCAGGCGGTGGAAGCAACCAAAGATGGCCTGTACACCTTTGATCAATTCAAAACCGTCAAACCGGAAACCCGTCGTCCGCTGCGTAAACTGGTATTTAATGTCCCGACTCGTCGCGAACTGAGCCTGGGTGAAAAAGCGATCACGCACGGTCTGGCTATCTCATCTGGCGTGAAAGCGTGTAAAGATCTCGGTAACATGCCACCCAACGTTGCCAACCCGGCGTATCTGGCCTCTCAGGCTCGACGTCTGGCTGACGACTACGAGACCATCACCACCAAAATCATTGGTGAGCAAGAGATGGAAAAGCTGGGTATGACGTCTTACCTGGCGGTTGGTCGTGGCTCGAAAAACGAGTCCATGATGTCGATCATCGAATACAAAGGCCACCCAGATGCGAACACCAAACCTATCGTGTTGGTGGGTAAAGGTCTGACATTCGACTCAGGCGGTATTTCACTCAAACCCGGCGAAGGCATGGATGAGATGAAGTACGACATGTGTGGTGCAGCTTCGGTATTTGGTGCGATGAAAGCATTGGCCAAACTGAATCTGCCTTTGAACGTAGTGGGTGTCCTGGCTGGGTGTGAGAACATGCCAGGCAGCAACGCATACCGTCCGGGTGACATTCTGACCACCATGTCCGGTCAGACTGTCGAAGTGCTCAATACGGACGCAGAAGGTCGTTTGGTCCTGTGTGATGCACTGACCTACGTTGAGCGTTTCGAACCCGATTGTGTGGTCGACGTTGCAACGCTGACTGGCGCCTGTGTGATCGCGCTGGGTCATCACATCAGCGGGGTTCTGTCGAACCACAACCCGCTGGCGCACGAATTAGTGAATGCGTCTGAACAGGCCAGTGACCGTGCATGGCGCCTGCCAATGGCGGACGAATACCATGAACAGCTGAAGAGCCCGTTTGCGGATATGCAAAACATCGGCGGTCGTCCGGGTGGCACCATTACGGCCGGTTGCTTCCTGTCGAAGTTCACGAAAAAGTACAATTGGGCGCACCTGGATATCGCCGGTACGGCGTGGAAATCTGGCGCAGCGAAAGGCTCAACTGGCCGACCAGTCTCGATGCTTGTCCAGTTCCTCCTGAACCGCAGCGGCCAAGAGACAGAAGAATAATTTCTGCAAACATCCAAAAGGGCCGTCAGGCCCTTTTTTAATACCACTTTCACCACGACGAAAACACAATGCAAACGGCAACCTTTTACATCGTTAAAGACGGCAGCCCGCAAGCCGAGCCCGCTGGCTTTATACCGTATGTGGTTTTTCTGGCTCACCACTTTGCCAAGCAAGGGGCTAAGGTCTACCTCAACTGTCACAATAAAATTCATGCTGAACAGCTGGCCGAAGCGTTCTGGCAAGTTGAGCCGGATCAGTTCGTCGCGCACAATCTGGTGGGGGAAGGCCCGAAATACGCCACCGCGATCGAAATCGGATTTCAAGGTGTTCGCCCGAGCTGGAACCGCCAGTTGGTGATTAATCTGGCCGATAATGAGACAACCTTTGCGAACAAGTTTGCCGAAGTGGTAGACTTCGTCCCCTGCGAGGAAAAAGCGAAGCAGCTCGCAAGAGAAAGGTATAAACTTTACCGTCAGGCTGGCTACCAGTTGCAGACGGTCGAAATACAACACCCATAACGGTCAATCCTTATAGTTAAGCTCTCTCTTCAGAGAGTTCACTTATAGAGATTGACCACTGATTTAAACCATCAACGTATCCATTTAAGAGCGCTATGGAAAAGACATACAACCCAACTTCAATCGAACAAGCTCTGTATCAGACTTGGGAAGAGAAAGGCTACTTTAAGCCACACGGTGACACGACTAAAGAATCATACAGCATCATGATCCCGCCACCGAACGTCACTGGTAGCCTGCACATGGGCCACGCGTTCCAGGATTCCATCATGGATACACTGATCCGTGCTGAGCGTATGAAGGGTAAAAACACCCTTTGGCAAGTGGGTACCGACCACGCGGGCATCGCAACTCAGATGGTGGTTGAGCGTAAGATCGCAGCAGAAGAAGGCAAAACCAAGCACGATTACGGCCGTGATGCGTTCATCGACAAGATCTGGGAATGGAAAGGCCAGTCTGGCGGCACCATTACCAAACAGCTGCGTCGTCTGGGTGCCTCGGTCGACTGGGATCGTGAACGTTTCACCATGGACGATGGCTTGTCTAACGCGGTTCAGGAAGTGTTCGTGCGTCTGTACGAAGACGATCTGATCTATCGCGGTAAGCGTCTGGTGAACTGGGATCCAAAACTGCACACAGCGATCTCGGACCTGGAAGTTGAAAACAAAGACAAAAAAGGCCACATGTGGCATTTCCGCTACCCGCTAGCCGACGGTGTGAAAACCGCCGACGGCAAAGACTACATCGTTGTAGCGACGACCCGCCCTGAAACCATGCTGGGCGACACCGGTGTGGCGGTTAACCCAGAAGATCCTCGTTACAAAGATCTGATCGGTAAAGAAATCCTGCTTCCTGTCGTTGACCGTCGTATCCCTATCGTGGGTGACGAGCACGCAGATATGGAAAAAGGTACTGGCTGTGTGAAAATCACGCCAGCGCACGATTTCAACGACTACGAAGTCGGTAAGCGCCACCAGCTACCAATGATCAACATCCTGACGTTTGACGCGAACATTCGTGACACGGCTGAAGTGTTTAACACCAACGGCGAAGCAAGCGATGCTTACTCCACCGAGATTCCAGCCAAATACCAAACTATGGAGCGTTTTGCGGCGCGTAAAGCGATCGTGGCAGAATTTGAAGAACTTGGCCTGCTGGACGAAATCAAAGACCACGACCTAACCGTTCCTTACGGTGACCGTGGTGGCGTGGTTATCGAACCGATGCTGACTGACCAATGGTATGTACGTACTGCCCCACTTGCAGAGACAGCAACCAAAGCGGTGGAAGACGGCGAAATCCAGTTCGTACCTAAGCAATACGAAAACATGTACTTCTCTTGGATGCGCGACATTCAAGACTGGTGTATCTCTCGTCAGCTTTGGTGGGGTCACCGCATCCCGGCATGGTACGACAACGACGGCAACGTCTACGTAGGTCGCACAGAAGAAGAAGTTCGTGCTAACAACAACCTAGCGCCAGTTGTGGTTCTACGCCAAGACGACGACGTACTGGATACCTGGTTCTCTTCAGCGTTATGGACGTTCGGTACGCAAGGTTGGCCAGAGAACACTGACGATCTGAAAACCTTCCATCCTTCAGACGTACTAGTCACTGGTTTCGACATCATCTTCTTCTGGGTTGCTCGTATGATCATGATGACGATGCACTTCTGTAAGGATGAAAACGGCAAGCCGCAGGTACCATTTAAGACAGTTTACGTGACCGGTCTGATCCGTGACGAAAACGGCGACAAAATGTCGAAGTCAAAAGGTAATGTCCTTGACCCAATCGATATGATTGATGGCATCGATCTGGAATCTCTGGTTGAGAAGCGCACCGGTAACATGATGCAGCCTCAACTTGCGGCGAAGATCGAAAAGAACACACGTAAGACGTTTGAAAATGGTATCGAAGCCTACGGCACTGACGCGCTGCGTTTCACTCTGGCCGCGATGGCATCAACCGGTCGCGACATCAACTGGGATATGAAGCGCCTGGAAGGTTACCGTAACTTCTGTAACAAGCTTTGGAACGCTAGCCGCTACGTGCTGATGAACACCGAAGAGCAGGATTGTGGCTTTAACGGTGGCAAGATCGAATATTCACTGGCTGATAAGTGGATCGAGTCTCAGTTTGAACTGGCAGCCAAAGACTTTAACCATCATCTGGACAACTTCCGTCTCGATATGGCATCGAACACCCTCTACGAGTTTATCTGGAACCAATTCTGTGACTGGTATCTGGAACTGACCAAGCCTGTGCTTTGGAAAGGTTCGGAAGCGCAGCAACGCGGCACACGTCGCACGCTCATCACAGTACTTGAGAAAACGCTGCGCCTGGCGCATCCGGTGATCCCATACATCACCGAAACCATTTGGCAGAGCGTGAAACCATTGGTAGACGGCGTTGAAGGTAACACCATCATGCTGCAAGCCCTGCCTCAGTACAATGAAGCGAACTTCCACCAAGAAGCACTCGATGACATCGAATGGGTGAAGTCTTTCATTACCAGTATTCGTAACCTGCGTGCAGAATACGACATCAACCCGGGCAAACCACTGGAAGTGATGCTCAAAGCCGCCAGCGAGAAAGACGCAGTGCGCCTGGAAGCCAACAAACAAGTATTGGTTTCTCTGGCGAAGCTTGAGTCTGTGCGCGTGCTCGCCGCCGGTGAAGAGATGCCAGCGTGTGCCACTGCACTGGTAGCGAAGTCTGAACTGATGATCCCAATGGCGGGCTTGATCGACAAAGACGCCGAACTGGCTCGTCTGGATGGCGAAATCAAGAAAACCGAAGGTGAAATCAAGCGTCTGGAAGGCAAGCTGAACAACGAAGGCTTTGTCGCTAAAGCGCCGGAAGCGGTCGTTGCGAAAGAGCGCGAGAAGCTGGACGGTTACAAAGAAACGCTGGTGAAACTGGCCGAGCAAAAGACCACCATCGCCGCGCTGTAACGCGGAGACAGGCACCCAAAAGGCAGCGATTTCGCTGCCTTTTTTCTGTCTGGGTTCATTCGATAAGCGGACTATACCAAGCGGTTTTGTTCGCGCCCTTCTACAAATGCCTGGATGTTCTCGATCAGAATGTGGGCCAGTTTTTCAAACGATGAGTCACTGCCCCAAGCCACATGCGGAGTCAGTAGCAGGTTGGGCATGTTCATGTTCGCCAACAACGGATTGTGCTCATCCGCTGGCTCAGTACTGAAGACGTCTACGCCCGCCGCGCCAATCCCCCCTCGCTGTAACGCAGCCACCAGTGCGGCTTCATCCACCAGGCCACCGCGACCGGTATTGATCAATACCGAATCAGGCTTCATCCGGGCCAACTCTTTGGCACCGATCAAATGGTGCGTTTCGGCGTTCAACGGACAGTGCAGGGTCAGAACATCGGCCAGCATCAGTACCTGTTCAAACGGCAGGTAGCCTTCCCGGCACTGCTGCGCACCTTTACGTTCAGCAAAAATAACGTGCATCCCCAACGCTTGGGCCAGTACCGCGGTTGCCTGCCCCAACTCGCCACTGCCTATCACACCCAGCGTGGCCCCGGCAATGTCTCCGATCGGATGCGTAAAGAAGCAGAACTGCTTGTTGCGCTGCCATTCTCCCTGTTGGATATCCTGATGGTAGCCCACCAAGTTGCGCCGCAGTGCAAACATCATCGCGACCACATGCTCAGGAACCGACTGAGTGGCATACCCTCTGACATTGGCAACAGCGATACCGAGCGAACGACAAGTCTGGAGGTCGACATTGTTATATCCGGTTGCCGCCACGGCGATCAATTTCAGCTCCGGAAGACGGCGCAGTAATGGCTCATCCAGCACAACTTTGTTGGTGATGACGATATCGGCACTTTGCACCCGCTCAAACACGTGATCAGGCGCGGTTAAGTCATATTCTACCCATTGATGATCAAACGGCAGATGCGGCAGACGGATATGAGCCGGGATGGTGGCCCGGTCGAGAAACACAATAGTAGGCAGCGACATACAATCTCCTTGTGCTGCCTAAGCGGTCTCGTTATGGACGCGGCAGCATTTTATAGTCTGGCAATTTTCGCACAGGATCGAAATAATCAAAGAGCATCTCCTGCGCTTCAGGATAGAAATCACACGGCACAAAGATATTGCGCAACCAGTGACTACGCGGGTGGTAGAAACTCAGCTCTGCCGCATGCAATTCTAAACGCTCAGAAAACTGGTACGCCTCTTGCTCAGCATAGAACTCATCCCCGACGATCGGGTGTCCTATCGCTTGCATGTGGACCCGTAACTGATGCGAGCGCCCGGTGATCGGAAACAGCCGCACCACCGTGGTTTTCTCTTCACGTTTGGCAACCTGATACAAAGTGCGGGAAGGCTTACCGTGTTCATGGCTCACCATCTGTTTTGGCCGATTTGGCCAATCACAACACAAGGGCAGATCCACGTCCCCCTCCTGCTGCTCAACCTCTCCCCACACGCGTGCATAGTACACTTTATGTGTCAGTCGATATTGGAACTGTTTCTTCAGCGCCGCTTCCACATGGCGATTTTTGCCAAACACCATTAATCCAGACGTCGACATATCCAATCGATGTACTACTTTGACATCAGGATAGCTCTCCAGAAGACGGCTCCACATGCTGTCGTAATGCTCTTCCAGTCGCCCGGGAACCGACAACAGGCCCGAGGGTTTGTTGACGGCAATGATGTGGTCATCTTCATAAACCACATCGACCCAGGGTTGGGTTGGCGGGTGATATTCCAGCATGGCCATAGTTTGTCTCTACTCAATCGATGACCGACGAGTATAACAGGAGAGCCAGAGCGGCTGAATGCCCATCTGTCACGATAAAATGGTCACAACCATGTAAATCCCTTTGGACGGAGTAAAAATCTATGATACTCATAGAGAATATTGACAAAAATAAAAACGCCTGAAAAAACAAATACAACATAAAGGAAGAATGAGAATGGACACTGCCGCCGTGCAAACGTTGGAGAAGCGCGCTTCTCTGCCTCAACTGATACGCTCTCTGGGCCCCGGAATAATGATGGCTGCGGCCTGTGTCGGTGGCTCCCACCTGGTCGCATCCACCAAAGCCGGTGCCATCTACGGCTGGCAATTGGCCGCACTGATCCTGCTGGTCAACCTGTTTAAATACCCCTTTTTCCGGGCCGGTATCCAATACACCATGGGCACGGGGGAGAGCCTGGTCGAAGGTTATGCTAAGCTGGGGCGCCCGTATCTGTGGTTGTTTGTCGCACTGGCGGTGATTTCCGCGATCATTAACACCGCGGCCCTGACGCTCTTCAGCGCCAGCCTGCTCGGCTATTTCATGCCGCTCGAACTGCCGATGACCACACTGGCCATCATTGTTCTGGTCACTTGCCTGGTGATCCTGTTTGCCGGTCACTACAAAGCGCTGGACACTCTGTCTAAGGCCATCATGCTGGTCCTGACTTTGGCAACACTACTGGCCGTCGCGGTCGCAGCCGGAAATCCGGTCACCACGCCGCCCACATTCGAGACGCCTTCTCCCTGGTCTCTGGCCGCCATCGGTTTTATTGTAGTGACCATGGGCTGGATGCCAGCTCCGATTGAAATTTCCAGCCTGACGTCGATGTGGCTTAAGAGTCAGCGTCGTCATCAACAGGTTACCGCTCAGTCAGCGCTGTTCGATTTCAATGTCGGCTACATCGGCACGGCACTGCTGGCCATTGTGTTTCTCGCTTTGGGCGCCCTGGTGCTGCATGGTACGGGAGTAGAACTGTCTCAATCTGGTGTCGGCTTCTCTCACCAACTGGTCAGCCTGTACGCCTCCACCATTGGTGAGTGGTCACGTTACCTGATCACGGTGATCGCCTTTTTTGCGATTTTCGGCAGTACGATTACCGTGATCGATGGCTATTCACGAGTGATTTCCGAGTCTCAGCGCCTGCTGCGTAATCAAGAAGAGGCCAATCCTAAAATAACCCAGGCCTGGATGCTGCTGGTGTCTGGTGCCGCTCTGGCCATTCTGATGTTCTGGATGTCAGCGCTGTTACCCATGCTTGACTTCGCCATGGTGATGGCATTTATGACCACCCCTTTCTTCGCGTTATTGAACTACATTCTGGTGACTCGCACCGCGCTGCCGGCCAATCTGGCCTTGAGTCGTAAACTCAGATGGTTGTCGCTCGCCGGTCTGGTGTATCTGTTTGGCTTTCTGGCGCTGTTTGTGTGGTGGAAGTGGTTGATGTAACGCCGGCCTGAAAAGCGCCATCGGTATCCAGAAAATACAAAGGGCAAGCTCACGCTTGCCCTTTGTCGTACGGTCTTTACCGCTAAATACTGTTACAACTGACCGATAAGGTATCCACGACGACTGCGTTCACATTGACGTTAATGTCCTGTGAACCATTAAATCCGTTGTCGCAGGTGACCGCCAACGTGTAGGTACCATCATCATGATCGGTGGTCGCGACACTGACCAGCCCGAAATCAATCGCCAGCCCAGTCGCAGTCACCGTATGACCACCGTGTCCGACCACGGAGTTGTCTGCTTGACGTAGCGTTAAGGTCACGTTGGTGGTACTGCCTTCATCCTGGGCGACCGTATCCGGAGACACCGCACTCAACGACGTATCGACTGCCGTTATCGTCAGCGGCGCTGTGTTGCTCAGCACCTCGCCGCCTACCGTCGCGGAAATCGTATAACTGCCGGCGTCCGTCGCTGACACGGTGGCACTGTAAGTACCATCAGCATTATCGGTGATATCCGTAAACACCAGTCCAGACGGCGATGACGCCAACTCCAGCGTTCCGCCACTTTGCGTATAATCCTGATTATCGCCGTCTTTGAGTGTCACAGTCAGAGTTGTGGTCGCGGCGATATCCATTCCTTGGGTATCAGCAATAACTAACGTGCTGCCGCTGTAATCCACAGTCGATACCTCGCTACAGAAGGTGTGATCCGAAGGCAGTGCGATATCGAACACAACCGGCTGTGAATCACTGGCGGTCACCGTTTGCCGCTCGCCCCAGTAATACTGGTTGTCCAGTCGCACGTACGCCGACCCTTCGTACTGAACCGTATCGACGGCGCGGCTCTCCTGAGCGGTGCCGTCCTCATCCACTTGTCCCCACAAGTATTGGCCGTAGTCTTGGTTATACATCCAATAGTACGCCGAAGGCGCGGCTTTCTCGCGGGTGACATCTTGCTGATCATCAAGACAAACCAAGCGCACGTTTACGGTTTGGTCGATCTTGTCGCACAGCTCCAGCGACATGAGCTGGATTTCATCCAGATTCGCGCTGGCCGTGAACTCGACCTGTCCCCAGGTTTGTCCGCCATAGTAGTACAGACGATAGAGCCCATCTTGCAGCAAATTCGTCAGTGACAGCGTATCCCCAGAGATCTCGCCGGACGACTCATAGGAATAACCGGAATAGAGGTAATAACGGCCAGAGGTCACCGCCTGAGCAACACTGGTGTTGGTCGGACACACCAGCTTCAGAGTCGGCTGGATATCAATCGTCGGTGGATTAGTGATATTCAGGGTGGCTTTCAGCGACTTGGTGTTATCCCCCGACAAACCAAAACAAAAATCGTCCAGATCCAGGCCGGTGTCACCACTGGCAACCGATGTCACCTGACTATCAACTTCTATAGAGGCCAGTAAGCTGTTGCCCTGACTGTCCAGCAAATCAAAATGCCCCGCAAACGCCGGTACCCGGTTAATTTCCAGTTTTTCCGGATTGTCACCCCAGCCCGACGGCTTGTAGGCCCAGCCACCGCCAGCTTTAGCAAACGACAGCCTCAGTTTCTGATTATTCGGCTCACCATTCTGGTCGACCACATTGATGTCCAGCTTACAACGATCCTGATCATACCAGTCGAGATTATAATAAGACAGATGAGTGATCTGCTTGGATAGGGTAAAGGTATCGCTGTTTTCCTTCACGATACTCGCCTCCCCTTCATAGTGCCATTTACCCGTGGTGTCGGTATAACTCCAGATCGGGATGGTTTGATCATTGAGAGAAAGCGGTGCGCCGGTATTTGGGTTAGTGGTGGACTTAGGCACGTCAAAGGTCAGGCGAATCCCGCTGCCATCAAAGCCTTTGACCTGATTGCCCGCTTCGTCTTCCAGTTCGATGGCCACAAAGCCTGCAGAAATAAAGGTCAACCCGGTAGCAGAGCGAATGTCTGCCGGTAAATCACCGGTGACTTCTTGTGGCGACAGCCCCCCCGGGAACAGGTACAACGGATTGTTGTCTGCGTCGGCAATCCCCTGGGGATCGGCGGAGAACATCATCAACGACGCGGTGATGTCACCGACGGGCACAAACGCCGAACCGTCTTCTGCCAGCAGGGTCGTACCGGCAGGGATGGTTAAACTGGCGCTGGCTCCATCGAGAATCTGCCCCCCGCTGGTGGTAGTTGACTGGATAGGCGTGGACAACGTCAGCGTGCTCGCGGTTGAGGAACCGGACATGGCGACGATTTGTGCTGCGTACGCGGTCGCCACATCGTCAGAGGAAGATTTCGGCATGACCTCGACCCAGTAGCTCGTCTCCATCGACGTTTGGGTCAGATCGAAATATTGGGAGTTAGAGAAAAAGCCTTTGCCGTGCGTCACCAGTGTCAAACTGGCTCGGCTATCACCACTGGAGGACACGTTGAAAGCACTGATAGAAATTGGCACGATGCCTGAGTCCGGAACCAGCAGCACATTGCTTTGATAAGCCGTCCCGTCAACATAACCGGCCACCTCACGCCCCGAAACGTCAGTCACACTCACCCGAAAGTCCTGTGACTGATTGCTGACATCAAACACAAATCTCACTTCCAGATTCGATAGTGGCGTGTCATCGGTCGTATTGGTCACATTGAACGACAATGCCTGCACCTGGCTGGACACATCATCGTCGGAGTCACTGTTACACCCGACCAGTCCCAATGTCGATAACATCAGTACCACAGCGGCTCTGAGGTATCCATTCTTGAATCGTCTACCCATTTCATATCCTTATTATTCACGTCAACAACATAAGCAATAAGTAGGATATGAAGTATTTTCATATTTTCCATGAAATATGGGTAAGAAATGTCCGGGTCTGCGACTCCCAACTCATTGAATGCGTGATAAAAGTCACCCTATCAGGCCCTGATTGAGGCTTCGCCAACAAAAAAACCTGCCGCAGCAGGTTTTTTTGTTAGCAACAGACCAATCTGTGTCTGCCCTGAGAGTGTCACAGCATGGATCAGTTATGAGACACCACAATCAGACGCAGAGAGTCCAGCTGATACTGAGCACGACTGATGTAATCCGACAATGCTTGAATCTGACGATCGATGGCTTCCAGCTCTTCATCACGGATATTTGGATTGACGGCTTTGAGTGCCTGTAGGCGCCCCAGCTCACTGTTGAGACTGGCCTGCATCTCCTTCTGAGCCTGATCACGCACCGCCGCGACCTGCTCGACAATGCGCTGATCAGCCTGTTCAATCAACTGATGCACCTGCGCCTGTACTGAGTTCACCAACTTGCTGGCCAAATGACGGTTCACCGGACTCAGCTGACGGTTAAAGCTTTCGAACTCCACCTGAGCGGACAGATCGTTGCCCTGTTTATCAAGCATCAGTCGGATTGGCGTCTGCGGCAGGAAGCGGTTGATGCCACTGCTTTTTGGTGCCTGCGCATCCACCAGATAAACCAGCTCGAGTAAAATAGTGCCCACCGGCAGGGCTTTGTTTTTCAGCAGCGACACCGCACAGGTGCCGACCCCTTCACTCATCAGCAGATCAATCCCTCCCTGAATCATCGGGTGCTCCCAACTGATGAAGTGCATATCTTCGCGTGACAGCGCTGTATCCCGGTCAAACGTGATGGTGGCACCTTCATACGGCAACCCCGGATAGCTCGGTACCATCATATGCTCCGACGGAGTAACCACCAAGGCGTTCTCGCCTTTGTCATCCTGATTAAGACCAATGGTGTCAAACAGGCTAAGAGCAAACGTCACCAAATTGGTATCGCCGTCGGTTGAAGCAATTTTTTCCACGATTTGCTGCGCTTTGTCGCCACCATTAGAGTGCATTTCCAGTAAACGGTCACGCCCCTGTTCGAGCTGCGATTTCAATGACTTGTTCAGCTTGGCAGACGCCTCAATCACCTCATCCAACGCGTCCACATTTCCGCTGGCCAGCATCTCAATCAGCGCATCGGCGTACTGATCGTACACCGCGCGCCCGGTCGGGCAGGTTTCAGCAAACGCGTTCAGACCTTCATCAAACCAACGAGCGAGGATCGCCTGTGCCGTGTCTTTCAGGTACGGCACATAAATGTCGATATCGCGTTGTTGTCCAATCCGATCCAGACGACCGATACGCTGCTCCAGCAGATCCGGGTTGAACGGCAGATCGAACATCACCAACTGATTAGCAAACTGAAAGTTGCGCCCTTCCGAGCCGATTTCACTGCAAATCAGTACCTGAGCGCCGCCCTCTTCCTGTGCAAAGTACGCCGCCGCTTTATCACGCTCGAGAATCGACATCCCCTCATGGAAGACCGTTGCGCGGATCCCTTCACGCTCTCGCAACGCCTGCTCCAGTTGCAGTGCCGTGTTGGCGCGCGATGCAATCACCAGGATCTTCTCGCTGCGTTTTTCTTTGATCTTCTCCAGCAGCCAGTTGACCCGAGAGTCGAACTGCCACCAACTGGCGTCATCGCCTTCAAATTCCTGGAAGATTTCTTCCGGATAGAGGTTCTTTAAAGCCCGGGCCTGATCGCTCATCTTGCCACCCAACATACCGGCAACGCGCATCGACGTAGTGTACTGTGACGGAATGTCCATCGGCAGCAACTGTACATTGCGCTGCGGGAAGCCTTTGATGGCGGCACGGGTGTTGCGAAACAGCACGCGTCCGGTGCCGTGGCGGTCCATCAGGTTGTCGATCAATTCCTGACGGGCACTCGCTTTGGCGTCTTGGTCGCTGTTGCTTTCAATGATTCGAAACAGTGGTTCGACATCCTGCTCGGACAACAACTCACTGATCTGGTTTTTGGCCGCATCCGCCAGTTGCTCACCGGCAAACAGCGCCGCCACCGAGTCGGCCACAGGAGCATATTGCGCTTCTTCTTCGACAAACGCGGCGTAATCGTAAAAGCGATCCGGATCGAGCAGACGCAAACGGGCAAAGTGGCTCTCACGTCCCAGTTGCTCAGGCGTCGCGGTCAACAGCAGCACTCCCGGTGTTTTCTCTGCCAGCGCTTCAATCACCTGATATTCACGGCTCGGATTATCTTGACTCCACTCCAGGTGATGCGCTTCGTCCACCACCAACAGATCCCACTCCCCTTCCAGCGCCTGTTCAAAACGCTGACGGCTCTTGCGCAGGAAATCCAATGAACACAACACGTACTGCTGCGTATCAAACGGGTTGTCGGCTTCTTCGAACGCTTCGACACAACGCTCTTCATCAAAAATGGAGAAATGGAGGTTGAAACGACGCATCATCTCCACCAGCCACTGATGCTGCAGGGTTTCGGGTACCACAATCAGAATGCGCTCCGCACGCCCAGACAGGACCTGCTGGTGAATGATCATCCCAGCTTCGATGGTTTTCCCCAGCCCCACTTCGTCCGCCAGCAGCACACGCGGCGCATGACGGCGGCCAACTTCGTGAGCAATGTACAATTGATGAGGGATGAGGCCGGCGCGCATGCCACACAAACCACGCATCGGGCTCTTGTGCTGTTGGTATTGATTGCTCAGGGCACGATAACGCAGGACAAAATTGTCCATACGATCAATCTGGCCGGCGTACAGTTTGTCCTGTGGCTTATTGAAACGAATCTGGTTGCTGAGCATGATTTCACGCAAAACCACACCGCTTTCGCCGGTGTCTTGCCGGGTGCCGATATAGCAGAACAGACCATTGCTTTCCTGCACGTCCTCAACACTCAGAGACCAGCCTTCCTGACATTCGATAAGGTCACCGGGATTAAACGTCACCCGGGTCACTGGCGCATCTTTGCGGGCATAAACCCGGGTTTCCTCCGATGCTGAGAACATCAGCGTTACGGTTCGAGCATCCATTGCTACGACGGTACCTAATCCCAAATCGCTTTCCGTATCGCTAATCCAGCGCTGCCCCAAAGCAAATGTCATGAATCGACTACCTCATCTGTTGGTCTGAAACTATTTTAGTGTGAATCCCACCTGTTGAAAGGCGACTGAACAGGATAATCCGGCTCAGTAAGGAGGTGGAAAAAAGGCCGCTAATATTACTTGAAGCTGTGATACAGGTCACGTGCAAACACCCCGTTTACGACGTTTTTTTTACCGCGCTTTTGTGGCTGAAATCAAACTGTAAGAAATTCGTGTCATTCCTAGTCAGGAGTGTTGCTATACTCGAACTGAATATGCAGGACAGCACTTACGGACTCATAAGCTTAAGCCTGTATCTTCGGTATACGAGACGATGTATCAACACGGGTTTGCAGCACGTAGTGGATTTCTCCCTCGCATCCCGGCAAGCAGAAATCCGTCACCTCTGTTGCAAGCATCTTCGGCTAAGCACGCCGCGCTGCGGCAAGGAGACGCTTATGGGCGATACCGATCGGAAACTGTTTGTACTCGACACCAATATCCTTCTTCACGAACCTTTTGCCATCTATTCCTTCCAAGAACACGACGTGGTCATTCCCATGACCGTCCTCGAAGAACTCGACCGAATCAAAGACAGCAAACGCGATGTGGCGCGCGATGCTCGTGTGGCGATTCGCGCACTTGAAGATCTGTTCCGTGACGCCACTCCCGATCAGATTTCAGAAGGCATTCCCATCAATAAGGAAGGCAATGAGACAGGCCACATCTCCATTCTGGCCGATTTTGAACTGCAGGAAACCGTCAAAGCCTTCACCGACAAAGAGGGTGACAACCGGATTCTCAACGCGGTATTGTACCTGCAAAATAAACGAGCGCCGCGCGAAGTCGTGTTGATCACCAAAGACATCAATATGCGTCTGCGTGCCAAAGGTGCCGGCGTGCGCTTTGTCGAAGACTACCGGACCGATCAACTGATCGATGACGTTCAGTACCTGACCAAAGGCTTTCAGCAGGTCGAAGGTGACTTCTGGAGCAACATCGACCAGGTCGACAGCCGTACCATCAACGGCTACACCTATCACACTCTGGCCCGTGGGCCGTTTGAACCGACCTTCATTAATCAATACGTCATCGACCAGAAAAGTGACTTCGCCGGACGAGTCGAGTCGATCAATCCGGAGCAAATTACGCTGCGCGATCTCAGCCGCGAACGTATGATGCACCGCAAAGCGTGGGATATCACGCCGAAAAACATCTATCAGGGCATGGCGCTGGATGCCCTGCTCGATCCCGACATCGATCTGGTGATCCTCACCGGAGCAGCCGGCAGTGGTAAAACCCTGTTGGCGATGGCGGCGGCGCTTGAGCAGACCATTGAGAAAGGCATGTTCGATAAGATCATCGTCACCCGTAATACGCCAGATATCGGTGAGTCCATCGGCTTCCTGCCCGGGACAGAAGAAGAGAAAATGATGCCCTGGCTGGCGGCGGTCACCGACACACTGGAAGCGCTGCACAAACACGATCACTGCACTGAAGGCTCTCTCAAATACATCTGCGACAAAGCCAACATTCAGTTCAAGTCGATCAACTTCATGCGCGGCCGCTCAATTCAAAATGCATTTGTGCTGCTCGATGAATGTCAGAACCTGACCGCTTCACAGATCAAAACCATCATTACCCGCTGTGGTGAAGGTACGAAGATCGTTTGCTCGGGTAACCTGGCCCAGATCGACTCTCACTACCTGACTCCGGTCACCTCCGGCCTGACCTACATGGTTGAACGCTTCAAAAACTTTGAAGGCAGCGCCAACATTCACCTCAACGGCGTGGTCCGCAGTCGTCTGGCTGAGTTTGCAGAAGAGAATTTATAATCAAAAAAAGCGAGATATTATTTATATCTCGCTTTATTTTTAAAATAATTATTCACAAAAAGTCTATTTTTATGGTTAACTAATCCTGATAATTAAATAACGATTCAGGAACTGGAGCATGGCATTTAACTTACGTAACCGTAACTTCCTCAAGTTACTGGACTTTACCCCAAAAGAAATCCATTTCCTGCTCGAGCTGTCAGCAGAGCTGAAAAAGGCCAAATACGCCGGTACCGAGCAGAAAACCTTATGCGGCAAAAACATCGCCCTGATTTTTGAAAAAGCCTCGACCCGAACCCGCTGCGCGTTTGAAGTGGCCGCCTTTGATCAGGGCGCCCAGGTGTCGTACATCGGTCCGTCCGGATCCCAGATCGGCCACAAAGAGTCGATGAAAGACACCGCCCGGGTGTTGGGACGTATGTATGACGGCATTGAATATCGTGGCTTTGGTCAGGCGATTGTCGAAGAGCTGGGGACCCACGCCGGTGTACCGGTATGGAACGGTCTGACCGATGAATATCACCCCACTCAGATCCTGGCCGACTTCCTCACCATGCTCGAACACGGCCGCGGCAAGCAGTTACACCAGATCCGTTTCGCTTACCTGGGCGATGCGCGCAATAACATGGGCAACTCGCTGATGGTCGGCGCCGCAAAAATGGGGATGGACATTCGCTTAGTCGCCCCGAAAGCGTTCTGGCCGCAGGCAGAGCTGGTCGCGGAGTGTCAGGCGATTGCGGCCGAGACAGGCGCCCAGATCACGCTGACGGAAAGTGTCGACGACGGCGTCAAAGATTGTGACTTCCTCTACACTGACGTTTGGGTTTCCATGGGCGAAGCCGCCGAAGCATGGGGTGAACGCGTCGCCACTCTGACGCCTTATCAGGTCAACCAGACGGTGATTGAAAAAACCGCCAATCCACAGGTGAAATTCATGCACTGCCTGCCTGCATTTCACAATGATGAAACCACCATCGGCAAGCAAGTGGCCGAACAATATGACATGCAAGGGCTCGAAGTCACGGAAGACGTGTTTGAATCCGGATGTTCCATCGTGTTTGATCAGGCCGAAAATCGCATGCATACCATCAAAGCCGTCATGGTCGCCACACTTGGCCAGTAAGACGCGCAAAGCATGATGTAATCGCTTGCGCTCACAAATTTCCGGCGTATAATGCTCGGCAATTTGTCTGAGGGAAGTGAAATGAAGCCGAGTCTGGTAGCGACAATGCGACATACTCTAGGTAAGCTGGTTGGCTTACCGGCGAATTCTTTTTCTTCCTCATCTGATTTCTAAAGCCTCCCATCTCGGGAGGCTTTTTTATTGTCTGAAGTATACTGCTAGGGAAGACGATCATGACCAATACGCTTTATCACAAGCACATCATCTCAATTCCGGAACTCTCACGCGAAGAGCTGGAACTCATCGTGGACACCGCTGGTCAGCTGAAAGCGCAGCCAAATCCGGAGCTGATTAAAAATAAGGTCATCGCCAGCTGTTTCTTTGAACCTTCCACCCGTACCCGCCTGTCGTTCGAGACGGCCATTCAACGCATCGGGGGGGATGTGATCGGCTTTGACAACGGCGGTAACACCTCGCTGGCGAAAAAAGGAGAAACCCTGGCGGACTCCGTGCAAGTGATCGCTTCTTACGTCGATGCGTTTGTGATGCGCCACCCTCAGGAAGGCGCGGCGCGTCTGGCGTCGGAATTTTCGAAAGGCGTTCCGGTCATCAACGCCGGAGATGGCGCCAACCAGCACCCCACCCAAACCCTGCTCGATCTGTTTACCATTGCGGAAACCCAGGGACGCCTCGACCAACTGAACGTCGCGTTTGTCGGAGACCTCAAGTATGGCCGTACGGTCCACTCACTGACTCAGGCACTGGCGAAATTCAAGCAGGTCCGCTTTTACTTCGTCGCGCCAGAGGCGCTGGCGATGCCGGATTACATCTGCGAAGAACTGGACGATGCGGGCATTGAATACAGCCTGCATACCGACATGGAGAGCGTGATTCCACAACTGGATATCCTCTATATGACCCGGGTACAGAAAGAGCGCTTCGACGAGTCAGAATACGCCCACATTAAGTCCGCCTACATCCTGACGGCCTCGATGCTCAAGGAGGCGCGGGATAACCTGAAAGTGCTGCACCCACTGCCGCGTGTCGATGAAATCACCACCGACGTGGATAAGACCCCCCATGCCTACTACTTTGAGCAGGCAGAAAACGGCGTCTATGCGCGTGAAGCTTTGTTGGCACTGGTCCTAAACGAAACACTGTAATCGGGAGACAATTCAAATGGGAAAAGAAACGCAACTTCAGGTCGAAGCGATCAAAAACGGCACTGTGATTGACCATATCCCGGCTCAGATCGGCATCAAGGTGCTGAAACTGTTTGCAATGGACAAAGCGGAGCAACGCGTGACCATAGGCCTCAACCTGCCGTCTTCTGCGCTGGGCCACAAAGATTTACTCAAGATTGAAAACGTATTCATCAGTGAAGAGCAGGCCAACAAACTGGCTCTGTATGCGCCGCACGCAACCGTTAACCAGATTGAAGACTATCAGGTAGTGAAAAAACTGGCGCTGACACTGCCACCGCAAATCAACGCCGTGTTCGAGTGCCCAAACAGCAACTGCATTTCACACAATGAGCCAGTCGACAGCAGCTTTAAGGTGATTGAAAAACGGGATGATATCCGCCTTAAATGCAAGTACTGCGAGAAAGTCTTCTCGCGCGAAATCGTCACCGAACGCTAGTCACTCTTCCCCGCCTCGAGCGGGGATTTTTCTTTACCCCCCGCGGCTTTCGCGGCACACTGGGGCTTCCGATTTCCCCTTACTAAGATGGAACATAATAATGACGAAAGTACTTCACACGGAATCCGCGCCAGCGGCAATTGGTCCTTACGTACAAGGCGTTGATCTGGGTAATATGGTACTGACTTCGGGTCAGATCCCAGTGAACCCGGCGACAGGTGAAGTGTCTGCCGACATCGCACAGCAGGCACGTCAGTCACTGGACAATGTCAAAGCCGTAGTAGAAGCGTCTGGCCTGACCGTCGCAGACATCGTGAAAATGACGGTTTTCGTTAAAGACCTGAACGACTTTGGCACCGTCAACGAGGTGTACGGCAAGTTCTTTGATGAGCATCAGGTTGCCAATTACCCGGCACGCTCGTGTGTGGAAGTGGCACGCCTGCCAAAAGACGTAGGTATCGAAATCGAAGCCATCGCAGTGCGTAAATAACCTAAGCGGCGCGCAAGACACAAAAGGCGAGCTCATGCTCGCCTTTTTCGTGCTGGTCATCGTTACAGATTGGCTTCGCTATCTTGCCCTGCCGTCACCACGATATTACTCTGAGACGCGTGGATACGGAAAGTTTCACCGTCCACAATGCCCTCTTCCGAGTCATCGTTCGCAGTACAGGTGTAGCCGATCGAATAAGTGCCCGGCGCCAGATAGCCGAATTCGTATTCGTAGCTTACGCCGTTATCGTCGGTTGTGACATTGGCGGCGCTCAGTGGCGCAACGCTGCCCGTTCCGGCAAAAGTGCCCATATCAGCTTGGGCGACATCGCCCGAGTACAGGTAAACAGCATGCGCGTAGCCATTACCGGATGGCGAATCCGTTTCGCATGCGCCATAAGTGGCCGTGGCAATCTCCCCTTCAATCTCTCCGGTGGTCACGGTATTAACCAGCGCCACGGACGTACGCTGAATGGTGTAGTTGTCTGGTGACGTGGTGTCCTCTTTGAGGCCACGCCGTAGATCAAACTCCAGGACAAAATCGTCGTTCTGGTTATTAACCGTAAAGGTGTCGTTAAAGTACAACACGCCGGCGTTAGGTTCTTCACCAACCCCTTGAGGGCACTTGCCCTCACCTTTGACCGTCAGCGGATACTGGTTACCGGAAGCGGTTTCAACGACATAAGAAGGGTACTCAGGATGGTCACCGTCGTTGGCGAACACGCACAGTTTGTAGTCACCGTTGCCTAAGACCTGGTCTTCCACCAGAGCCTGCGCGTCACTGCCCTGGAAATCCAGCAGGTTGACACTCAACGGCAACGGTTCCTGACCGTCCGGCAGTGGATCGCCGTTCTCGTCAATCAAATTTCCCTCAGCATCGCGTTTGTACACCTCGACCACAACCGGATCACCGCCACCCAGTGGCAGAAACGCGACTTTGCTGTAGGTCACGACTACTTCGGAGACATCGTCCACCGGCGCATCCGATACCGATAACGTCACTGGTGTGGTTGAGTTCGAATCCGATCCTGAATCTGAACCACAACCAGTCAAAGCCAGAGCCACAGCTCCGGCAACCATCGCCATATTCCAATGTTTCATATGTATTACCTTGAATAAGTGACTTTTCTTATTAACAAATAAAACATTAGCAAACATATGGGCACGCTGCCCCGTTTAAGGGTCAGCGTTTGGTTAGTAAATGGCAATACTCAGGTAAAGTGCGATCCTGCTTCCGCGTGCGCTATTTGAACCCTTTGACTTTTTTAATCAAATCGTAGGCGTTCTGGATTTCCTGCGATTTTTCTTTGGCCACATTCATCATTTCCGGTGGCAGACCTTTCGCCATCAACTTATCAGGATGGTGTTCATTCATCAGTTTGCGATACGCACGCTTGATCGTTTTCGCATCGTCACTCTCACTCACACCAAGCACGTCGTAGGCATCGGCAAGGTGATTGGTCCGAGACGCTTGTTGCCAACCAGACTGATGGGAACGCTGGCCACTTTGCTGCCCGCCCCCATGCTGAAAGCGAAACGCCGCTTCCTGCATCCGCAGACGTTGTTCGAGTTGCTCGGACGAAAAACCCAGGCCACGAGCGATTTTGTGCAGGACATTGCGTTCACTCGGATGCAGGCTGCCATCGGCAAACGCCGCCGATATTTGCAGCTCGAGAAAGAACTGCAATAGGTCAAAACGGCCCCCCGTCGAAATGCGCACCCGCTCCAGCGTGCTTTCAAGCGGAAAATCCGGGCTCTTGCCATCACGGAAAGCGTCCTGCGCTGCACGGCGCTGCTCACCGTGCAGATTCATGCGATCCATCATAATGGTCGCCAGTTCGATCTCCTGCGGTGTCACCTGGCCTTTGGCTTTGGCCACATGTCCCATCACCGCAAACGCTGCTTTAAAGAATTCTTCTTGTTTTTCTGTCTGGCTTGGCCCCGAACCGAATGCGCCGGTACGGAATCCCGCCTGACTCATGCGGCGGGCTTTATCAAACTGGTGGCCGATGAAGATCCCCAGTATGGCGCCAAACGGTCCCCCGAAAAGAAAACCAAAAAAACCGCCCAGGATTTTGCCAAAAATCTGCATTTATGTGCTCTCAATCTATGAATTTTTCTGTGGTTCAGTGGTCTGATAGTGCCGTAAGCTTCAAATTACTTTATGATAAGGGCCGATTTATTTAACATTCGGTCACCTATTCACCGAAGAAATCAAGTTCAACAGGATAGTAAAACTCGATGCCACGTTTTCCCCTAACCCTATTGGCCGCTTCAATCAGTGCTGCTTTTTTTGTGCCTCCGACTCAAGCCGAAGCGACGGTAGAGGATAGTGTGCAGGAACTGCCCGCTATAGATCAATGCTTGATCAATCAGCCAGACCCCGAAAACCCGAACGAACAACCAATTAACGTTGAAGCGGATGCGCTGGAAGCAGTAAACGGCGAAAAAGCGACCTACAGCGGTAACGTGGTTGTCACCCAAGGTAAGAAACGCATTATTGCAGATAACGTCACCCTGCACCAAAAAGAGAACATCGTGGTCGCTGAAGGTAACGTTAACTTCAGCGATGGCCAACTAAAAGGTCTCTCCGATCGCGCCACCAACGATCTCAACACGGATCAGGTGACCTTAGAGAACACCAAGTACAAATTCCTGTGTGAGCCGGGCCGCGGTCATGCGGTCTACATCTCCAAAACTGGCAAAGCCGTGTACGAGATTGAAGACGGCTCGATTACCTCCTGCCCAGACGGTGACAACGCGTGGCGCATGGTCGCCACCAGCATCGACGTTGATCAGAATGAAGAACAGGCCACGTTCTACAACCCACGTTTTGAAATCCAGAACGTGCCGGTATTTTATCTGCCCTGGTTGACCGTGCCGATCGGTGACACGCGTAAAACCGGCTTCCTATACCCGACCGTCTCGTACGGTTCGAGCGACGGTTACGAGATGGAGGTGCCAATTTACTGGAACATCCATCCACAGTACGACTTAACCACCACGTTCAAATACATGTCGGAGCGCGGCACACAGTTGAACGGCGAGTTCCGCTACCTCAACGTGCTGGGTAAAGGTGGCATCGAATTTGAATATCTGCCGGATGATCAGAAATACCAGGAAAAAGGCGATCGCTGGGGTATCCAGTACCGTCACAGCGGTATTTTCCGTCAAGCGTGGAAATTCGACATTGATTATTCCAAAGTCAGTGACATTGATTACTTCTCCGACGTTGACTCCAGCATAGGTAACCGTGAAGACGGCCAGCTGATCCAGGAAGGCGAAGCGACGTACCGCTCCAACAACTGGGACGCGTCAGTACTGGTGCGGGACTTCCAGTTGTTGACCGACGACCCGACCAACACCAACCAGCCGTATCGTCTGATGCCACAGCTGGCGTTTAACTACTACTCACCTGAGCTGATGCGTTATCTGGACTTTGACATGCTGAGCAGCATTTCACGTTTTGATACCGACGCCAGAGGCAAGCCGTCGGCCACCCGCGTCCATATTGAGCCGGGTCTGACCGTGCCGGTGGGCAACACCTGGGGTACCTGGACCACAGAAGCGCGCTTGCTGACCACATACTACCATCAGGATCTGGAAGGAGTGGATCGCACCAATGAGGCGTACGAGAATCTGGACGAGAACCTCACCCGGGTGATCCCGCAGTTCCGCACCCATGCCGGTGTGGTCCTTGAGCGCGGCACCACCTTTATTGATGGCTACACTCAGACGCTGGAACCTCAGGTTCAGTATCTGTACGTGCCGAACGAAAAACAGGACAACATCGGCTGGTACGACACCACGCTGCTGCAAACTGACTACTATGGTCTGTTCCGCAGCCGTAAGTACAGCAGTGTCGACTACATCGCACCAGCCAACCAGGTCAGTTACGGGGCCACCACGCGTTTCTTCGATGATGGCTACAAAGAGCGTCTAAATATCTCGTTTGGTCAGATTTTCTTCCTGGACAAAGGCACGAAAGATTCATCCCCTTACGAAGACAGCAACAACGATGAAGACACCAACTACTCCGCTTGGGCAGTAGAGATGGACTTCAACTATGCAGATGCGCTGTTCTACCATGGTGGGATTCAGTATGACATCGACTCCAGCTCGGTTCAGTCCGCCAACAGCACGCTGGAATACCGTTTCAATGCGGGCTACGTGCAGACCAACTACCGTTACGTCGATAAAGACTACATTGATGAAACCGTCACTTTTAACACCGACAACATCACCAAAGACGGCATCTCCCAGCTCGGTCTGCTGGGCAGTTACAAGCTGAACCGCAACTGGTCGGCCAGTGCTCAGTACTTCTACGACCTGACCATAGATCAAGACATCGAATGGTTGGCTAACCTGAACTACCGTTCAGACTGCTGGTACATCGGCTTTACCTACAGTAACCAGCTGCGTAAATGGGACCCATCGTTCGGTGCTTACCCAGACGCAGATCCTGAATATGAGAACAACTTCAGTGTTAACTTCGGTATCATCGGTTTCGGTACCTCAGTCGGATCAGACTCCAGTGCAACTGGTGTCAGCGGTGCTGGCAATGCTCTGGGCTACGGCCGCCCATTCTTCTTGAACAACTAATGATCTCGGTCTGCCTCACAGGCAGACCGGTTTTATAGATAGGACGATAAATGAAATCCTGGAAAGCTACCCTCATCACTCTGCTGACAACCTGCACAGTGACCCTGGCCCACGCTGCACCGCGTGAGCTGGATCAGATCGCGGTCATCGTCAACGACGGTGTGGTATTGCAAAGTGACATCTACTCAGCGATGAAAACCATTCGCGCCAATGCCAAGAAAAACGCGCAAACCCTGCCACCAGATTCGGTCCTGAAAGAACAGGTGACCGAGAAGCTGATCATGGACACCATTCAGCAACAAGAAGCAGAGCGTATCGGTGTGCGTGTTGACGACAACCGTCTCAACCAAGCCATTGGTGACATTGCGCAGAAAAACGACCAGTCGCTGGAGCAACTGCAGGCGGCTGTGGCAGCAGAAGGTCTGACCTGGGCGGATTACCGTGAGCAGATCCGTAAAGAGATCGCCGCCAGTGAAGCGCGCAATGCGCTGGTTCGTCGCCGCATCAATATTTTACCGGCCGAAGTAGACAACCTGGCAAACCTGCTGGCTCAGGAAACCAATGCCACGGTGCAGTATAAAATCTCCCATATCCAGTTGCGCGTCGACGAAGGCGTCGATAAAGCCGACGTTGAGAAACAAGCCAACGATCTGGTCGCGAAACTCAAATCCGGCGCAGACTTCGCAACCATGGCATACACTTACTCGAAAGGACCAAAAGCACTGCAAGGCGGTGACTGGGGCTGGATGCGCAAAGAAGAGATGCCAACCATTTTTGCCGATCAAATCAGCTTTCAGAGCAAAGGCACGATTATCGGACCGTTTCGCAGCGGTGTCGGTTTCCACATTCTGAAAATCGACGACGTGAAAGGTCTGGAGACAGTGGCAGTAACGGAAGTCAACGCGCGCCACATTCTGATCAAGCCGACCGTCATCCTCAGCGATGAGGGGGCACAAAAAGAGCTGAATGACTTTATCCGTCAAATTCGAGAAGGCAAAGCCAGCTTTGCAGAACTGGCGAAACAGTACAGTCAGGATCCGGGCTCGGCCGCTCAGGGCGGTAGCCTGGGCTATCAAACCCCGGATCTGTACGTACCAGAATTCAAGCATCAGGTCGAAACTCTGCCAATTGGGCAAATCAGTGAGCCATTCAAAACCGTACACGGCTGGCACATTGTTGAAGTAATGGCGCGTCGTCAGGTTGACCGCACCGATGCTGCGCTGAAAAACAAAGCTTACCGAATTTTGTTTAATCGTAAATTCAATGAAGAAGCCAGTGCATGGCTGCAAGAAATGCGGGCCAGTGCCTTTGTTGAACAACTGAATGACGAAAACGATGGCAACAACTAAACGAATCGTGGTGACCGCCGGTGAGCCGGCGGGGATTGGACCGGATCTGGTGCTGGCTCTCTCAACAGAAAGCTGGGAACACCAGATTGTCGTCAGTGCCGACAAGTCGCTGTTGGCCGAGCGCGCCAAGCAACTTGGCGTTGAGGTCAAGCTGCTCGACTACGATGCTGCCAAAGCTCCTGTGGCGCAAACCGCAGGCTCATTGGTGGTGGACCATATTCCTCTGGCAGCGCCTTGCAGCACTGGACAACTGGATGAAGCCAACGGTCACTACGTATTAAAAACACTGGAAAGAGCCGCTTTGGGCTGTATGAGCGGTGAATTTGATGCTATTGTCACCGGCCCTGTGCACAAGGGGGTGATCAACCGGGCAGGCGTTGCGTTCAGCGGACACACAGAATTCTTCGCGGAAAAGTCAGCAACACCGCTGGTAGTAATGATGCTGGCAACCGAAGGGCTGCGTGTGGCACTGGTGACCACTCACATTCCATTGGCCTATGTGTCTAAAGCCGTCACCAGCGAACGTCTGGAAAAAATCATTCATATCCTGCATCAGGATCTGGTTGAGAAATTTGCCATTGAGCAACCCAAGATATATGTCTGCGGACTGAACCCACACGCTGGCGAAGACGGCTGTCTGGGGATGGAAGAGATCGAAACCATCTCTCCGACACTGGAGCGGCTGCGCGACGAACATGGCATGAATCTGGTCGGCCCGTTGCCGGCGGATACGATCTTCAACCAGAAATACCTCGACGAGGCCGATGCCGTACTGGGCATGTACCACGACCAGGTGTTGCCGGTTCTGAAGTTTAAAGGCTTCGGCCGTTCAGTAAATATCACCCTTGGTCTACCCTTTATAAGAACTTCGGTCGATCACGGTACCGCTCTCGATCTGGCAGGGACAGGACGAGCGGACACAGGGAGCTTTAGAACAGCACTGACACACGCTATTGAATTAGTAGAAAAGCAACCGAATTAATTTTTTGAGATGACTATGAGAAATGATGTCCATTTAGGGCACAAAGCGCGTAAACGTTTTGGTCAAAACTTTCTGAACGATCCGTATATCATTGATGGCATTGTCTCAGCCATCAACCCAAAACCAGGCCAGAATCTGGTTGAGATCGGCCCGGGCCTGGGCGCTATTACCGAACCGGTTGGCCGCGAAATCGATAAGATGACCGTGATTGAACTCGATCGCGATCTGGCGGAGCGTTTACGCAACCACCCGGAACTGGCAGACAAACTGACCATTCATGAAGGCGATGCCATGCGCTTTGACTTCACACAACTGGTCAAGCCAAACAACAAGTTACGTATTTTCGGTAACCTGCCTTACAACATCTCTACGCCGCTGATGTTCCACCTGTTTGAGTTCCATAAAGACATTCAGGACATGCACTTTATGCTGCAAAAAGAGGTGGTCAACCGCTTGGCCGCCGGCCCTGGCAGCAAAGCGTATGGTCGCCTGACCGTCATGGCGCAGTACTACTGTAAAGTCATGCCTGTACTGGAAGTGCCACCAACGGCGTTTGTCCCGCCACCAAAAGTAGATTCAGCGGTTGTGCGTCTGGTGCCTTATGAAGATCTACCGCACCCGGCCACCAGTCTCAAATGGCTGGATCGCGTCTGCCGCGAAGGCTTCAATCAACGCCGTAAAACCGTGCGAAACTGCTACAAAGGCCTGCTGGGTGACAACGAGTTTGAACAACTGGGCATCAACTCAGGCGTTCGTCCGGAGAATCTGACTCTGGAGCAGTTTGTCGCGATGGCCAACTGGCTGGACGCTCACCACCAATAATTGCATCATCAAGCCGATAGCACTGCTATCGGCTTTTGTCTGTTAAGACAAGTAAGGAGTTGCCATGGACGTATCCTCACCTTGCATCAAAGTTCAGGTTCACACCAAATACATCGCCGAGCAATCCAATCCGGAACTGCAGCGCTATGTGTTTGCCTACATGATCACGATTAAAAACCTCAGTACAGAAACCGTGCAGCTGATCAGCAGACGCTGGTTAATCACCGATGCTAACGGCAAACAAATGTCGGTAGAAGGTGAAGGCGTTGTCGGCAAGCAGCCGTTTATCGACGGCAACGACGAATACACCTACAGCAGTGGAACGGCACTGGAAACCCCGGTCGGCGTCATGCAAGGCCAGTACATCATGCACGACAGTAAAGGCGTGGAATTCAGCGCTGAAATCGATCCGTTCCGCCTGGCGGTACCGAATGTGCTGAACTAACCGAACGGAGTTGCTGTGTCGACATATATTGTTGGTGATATTCAAGGTTGCTTTGATGAGTTGCAGGCACTGCTGACTCAGGCCGGCTTTTGCGCGGACAACGATCACTTATGGCTGGCGGGTGACTTAGTGGCCAGAGGCCCCAAATCCCTTGAGACACTGCGTTTTGTACGCGATCTGGGCGACAACGCGACCGTGGTACTGGGGAATCATGATCTGCATCTTCTGGCCGTATCGCTTGGGATCCACAAAGTCAAAAAGAAAGATCAAACCCAGCCGATTTTCGACGCACCGGATCGCGACGAGTTGCTGGCCTGGTTGCGTCAACAGCCCCTGTTGGCGGAACACGATCAGTTTGTGATGGCCCATGCTGGGATCTCCCCGCAATGGGATCTGGATACCGCGCGTCAGTGCGCCCGAGAAGTAGAGCACGTGCTACGCAGTGAACACTGGCCTTGGCTAATTGAGCATATGTACAGCAACACGCCGGATTTCTGGCAGCCGACCTTATCAGGGCTGGAGCGTTATCGTTACATCATCAATGCGTATACCCGGATGCGCTTTTGCTTGCCGGACGGACGACTCGACATGGCATGTAAGCTGCCCCCTAACGAGGTCAGTCCCCAGGAACTGATGCCCTGGTTCCGTTTACCGCAACGCATTCAGTTGGCAAAACCGGTTTTGTTTGGTCATTGGGCGGCGTTGGAAGGTTATCAGGGAGAAAGTGTGATCGGACTCGATACCGGCTGTGTCTGGGGCGGCAGCCTCACGATGCTCCGTTGGGAAGATCAGCGCTGGTTCCATCAACCTGCTCTGACGACCGCCTGAGATTACGCCCACCGGAGGGGTGGGCGATGACATCAACGGCGTTGCCAGATGGTAAAACGCATATCGTAAGCGTTTTTCTCATCCCGGGCATACTCTTCACTGTGGATCTCTTCAAACGCTTCTCCCCAATCAGGAAACCGGGTGTCACCATCCACTTGGGTGTCAATGAACGTCAGATATAATTTGTCAGCTTGCGGCAGGCAAGTCCGATAGATGCTACCGCCGCCGATAATCATCACCTCTTCCGCATCGCCAGCGGCTTCCAGCGCCGATTCAATTGAGGTCACGGTGGTCACGCCGTCAATGATAAGCGATGCATCACGACTGATAACGATGTTCATCCGTCCCGGCAGAGGACGGCCAATTGAATCATACGTTTTGCGCCCCATCACCACCGGCTTGCCTAACGTACAGCGCTTAAACCAGGCGAAATCCGCAGGTAAATGCCATGGCATTTGATTGTCTTTGCCAATGATACGCTGCTCTGCCATCGCGGCAATCATACTGATGATCATAACTTTTCCTATCTAAACAATCGGTCGACGACGGTAGAATAACAGCCCGGGAACGGCCAGACCAACCGCCAGACCGGCAATAATGAACATCGCCTTGAGAAAGTTTTCCATCAGCGTCGCAATTAAGGCTGGCTGATAGCCCAGATGATTGATTTCGACCATAGCAATCATGGCTTTAAACGCAAACACCCCAGGCACCATAGGGATCAATGCTGCCACAGTAAACACTTTCGGGTGGGCGAGGAATTTGTGCGACCAGTGCACGCCGATCATTCCCACCAACGTTGCGGCAAAAAACGTCGCCCACTCAATCGGAATGCCAAACTGCATCATCAGATAACGCGCACCGTGCCCCAGCGCGCCGCCCAATGCACAGTACTTGAGTGCCGGCACTGGCACATTAAACACCAGAGCAAATCCCACCGCCGGAATGGCGGCAAAAAACATGTCATTGAGTAATCCCAGCAACAGCGTCCAACTCAGCATCTCACCACCCCCATACGCCGATCAGCGTCATCGCAGCCACAATACCTAAGCTCGTCGCCAACGTCAGCAAGCTGGCCATGGTAAACCGTGCAATCCCCATATTGATGTAGCCTTTCAACATGTCAGCAACGGCATTGATCAATGGAAATCCCGGTACCAGCATCAGTACGGACGACGCCATCGCCAGTTCAGGGCGATTACCAATTTGCAATGTCACCGCCTGAGCGGAAATCACGGTGGTGACAAAGGCTGTTGCGGTGAAGTTGAGCAGTGGATTGAAATGGCGGTGACCGATCTCCTGGCGCACCACCATACCAACCGATGAAGCGAGAAACGTCATCGTAAACACACTCCAGTCACCGCCTGCCAGCCGGCTGAACGAAGCACAGGACAAGCCAATCATCACCAGCACCAACCAGCGGTTGTAACGCGCCGGGCTGATCTTCTCCAATTTGTGCTGCGCCATCGGCGGATCAATGATGCCACGCTCGAGCATGATACAAATCCGTTGTACCTGTGTGACCACACGCATGTTGATGCCACGATCCGGGCAACGCCGGGCAGTGGTAATACAATGCCCGTCGTACACCGTGGTGATCACCAGCGAGCTGGCGGACAACGAGACTTCCACCTCATTCATGCCACTCGCAAGTCCGATACGACGCATAATATCACCCACCAACGTACTCTCTGCGCCATGGGCCAGTAACATTTGCCCGGCCTGGGCAATTAAACGGGACACCGCCCGCTGTTCCGATGCCATAGTGTGTCTCTAACTCCATTTAGGTATCGCGTTATTGTGCCTGAAAACATCAGTCAGAATCATGATTTAGACACAAAAAAGCCGCAATAGACATTGCGGCTTTTTAACGGATTTCAATCAGTCGCGAACGTAGATAACGTGCCCGTCATCTTCTTCGTCGTCCCAATCTTCATCATCCCAGTCATCTTCGGTGACCACATTGTCACCGGCCATCGCGTCTTTGTGGTAGTCATCCCACATAAACTCGACTTTTTCTTCATCACTGCGCTCTTCCACATCGCGCGGCAGCGTTTCCATGAAGTCCGCCAGTTTGTAGCACAGCTCTTTGGTGCCCTGTTTATTCACCGCAGAGATCTTGAAGTATTGCTCTTCCCAGCCCAGAGCGTCGAGGATCCGTTGGATCACTTCGTCCGCTTCCTCTTCCGGCATCAGATCAACCTTGTTGAAAACCAGCCAACGTGGTTTATCCGCCAGTTTCTCACTGTACTGTTCCAGCTCATCGATGATCGTCAGCGCATTTTCAACCGGATCGGATTGATCGATCGGCATGATATCGATCATATGCAGCAAAACACGACAACGTTCCAGGTGCTTCAGGAAGCGAATGCCCAAGCCCGCGCCGTCCGCAGCGCCCTCAATCAGACCCGGAATGTCCGCCACCACAAAGCTCTTTTCAGGGACCACACTCACCACACCCAAGCTCGGGATCAACGTGGTAAACGGATAGTCCGCCACTTTAGGTTTGGCCGCCGATACCGCACGGATGAAGGTTGACTTACCCGCGTTTGGCAAACCAAGCATACCGACATCCGCCAGCAGCAACAGTTCCAGCCGCAGTTCACGCACTTCACCTTTGGTACCCATTGTCTTTTGGCGCGGCGCACGGTTGACCGAAGACTTAAAACGGGTGTTACCCAGTCCGTGCCAGCCACCTTTCGCCACCATGACCTTTTTGCCGTGCTCAGCCACTTCACCGACAATTTCATTGGTATGAATGTCGACCGCTCGCGTCCCCACCGGAACACGCATGACTTTGTCTTTACCGCGCTTACCGGTACAGTTACCACCGCGGCCATTTTCACCGCGTTCCGCTTCATAGAAGCGCTGGAAGCGGTAATCAATCAAGGTATTAAGGTTCTCATCGGCTTCGATGTAAACATCACCACCGTCGCCACCGTCGCCACCATCCGGGCCACCTTTCGCAACGAATTTTTCACGCCAGAAGCTGACGACACCGTTGCCGCCATCGCCTGCCTGAACTTTAATTACCGCTTCATCAACGAACTTCATTTTTCCTCCACTCGTTTGCGTGGGAAGTCAATATAAGTCTAGTAAACCTTAGACTGTAGATCCCAGTCTCCCCGCTTGCTAGGGTCTAGGGTCTAAGGTCTTTGCTCTCTGTATAAATAAAAAACCCCGCCGAATCGGCAGGGCTTTTGAATTCAGCTAGAAACCTAAATTATTCAGCTTCGATGCTTACGAATTTACGGTTTTTAGGACCTTTCGTCTCAAACTTAACTTTGCCGTCAGTCAGAGCGAACAGAGTGTGGTCTTTACCTAGGCCAACGTTGTTACCAGCGTGGAATTTAGTACCACGTTGACGAACAATGATGTTACCTGCTAGTACCGATTCACCACCGAAACGCTTAACACCAAGACGTTTGCTTTCTGAATCGCGGCCGTTACGAGTAGAACCACCAGCTTTTTTGTGTGCCATTGTTAAACTCTCCTATTAGATTAAGCGTTGATACCAGTGATCTTCACTTCAGTGAACCACTGACGGTGACCCTGTTGCTTACGAGAGTGCTTACGACGACGGAACTTAACGATTTTAACTTTATCGCCACGACCGTGCTGTACTACTTCAGCAACAACTTTGCCACCCTCTACAAGAGGTGCACCAACTTGAATGTTTTCACCGTTAGCAACCAGCAGAACTTTATCAAATTCTACAGTTGCGCCAGTTTCAACGTCTAATTTCTCTAAACGAAGAGTTTGACCTTCGCTTACACGGTGTTGTTTACCACCAGATTGGAAAACAGCGTACATATTTTACTCCGCTTTTTCCGCACAGCCTTTTCATGAGGGTGTGCGCTAAACTAATCATCAATAGGGCGCAGATTCTACAGAAAGGATGCCCCTATGACAAGCCATATTTTGAAAAAATTGGCGAAAAGCTAATCGCCAAAGAAAAGTGCCGCAATCATGCCTTTAAGCAATGTATTTATCAACGTTTTTTAGTGTATTATTCAAGAATTAAAGTAGATAAAAGACCTTATGGGTTCTAACCTCAGCCGGATTTACAATGGATTTTAAAGCTATCCAAGCGCTTACTGCCGACGACATGGCAAAAGTGAATGAAACAATTCAAGCCCAACTTAACTCTGACGTTTCTCTAATCAATCAGCTCGGTTTTTATATCGTTAGTGGGGGAGGTAAGCGTCTGCGTCCCCTTTTGGCGGTCTTGTCCGCTCGCGCACTGGGTTATCAGGGCAACGGCCATACCATGGCAGCGGCCTTCATTGAATTCATCCACACGGCGACACTCTTGCACGATGACGTGGTGGACGAGTCCGATATGCGCCGGGGCAAAGCGACCGCCAATGCGGCGTTTGGCAATGCAGCCAGCGTACTGGTCGGGGATTTTATCTACACCCGTTCGTTCCAGATGATGACGGAACTGGGATCCATGAAGATCCTCAAACTGATGAGTGATGCGGTGAACGTGATCGCCGAAGGTGAAGTGCAGCAACTGATGAACTGCAACGATCCGGACACCACCGAAGAGAGTTACATGCAGGTCATCTACTCAAAAACCGCTCGTCTGTTCGAAGCCGCCACCCAAATTGGTGCCATTCTGACCGATTCATCGCAAGAGATCGAACTGGCTCTGCAGAACTATGGCAAGTACCTGGGCACTGCATTCCAGTTGATTGATGACGTGATGGATTACAGCTCTGACGGCGAAGAAATGGGCAAAAACGTCGGCGATGACCTCGCAGAAGGAAAACCGACACTGCCACTGCTGCACGCCATGCGTCATGGTAACGCCGAGCAAGCCACCATGATTCGGGAAGCGATAGAGAAAGCTAACGGAATGGAACGACTGAACGACATTCTGGCGGTTATGGACCAGGCCGGTTCTCTGGAGTACACCACGCAAAAAGCGCTGCAAGAAGCGGATAAAGCGATTGCCGAACTGGCGGTACTGCCCGACTCAGAATACAAACAAGCGTTGATCGCTCTGGCTCATTTGTCGGTCAACCGCAGCAAGTAACTCAGCGGTACGACATCCAGAGTAAAGGGGAGCCAGGCTCCCCTTTATGGTATCTGTGGCTCAGTAATAGCGTTCGCAGCCAGTGTGCAGTTGTGGGTTAAATTCGATCTCTCCGGCATCCACGGCCAGTTGCTCATGAGTGTCCTGTTTTTCCAGCAACACCGATTGAGTTTCACGGTCGACCACCAGTACGGTCCCCACACCTTGTGAACACTCCACCACCATGCCTTTTCTAATTTGCGCTATGTCCATCTCTCCCTCCCGCAACGCATGACTTGGGGTTCCCTTTAAGTTTACGCCATACACGATCATCAGGATCAAAAAAGCCGATCCACAGGATCGGCTTGCAACACACGGTTAGACTGGCTTATTTAACAAACTCAACACCGGTCTCAATATCGCCTTGCAGCGTTGTCAACATACCTTCCAGCGCAGCTTGCTCATACTGGCTCAGGGCGCCATAACTTAGGATTTCATCCACCCCGTCTTTACCCAGTTTCACTGGCTGTGCAAAGAACGGCGCGTGTTGACCGTCACCTTCAACATAAGCACATTCCACCACTCCAGGTTCACCCTGAAGTGCTTTCACCAGAGACAGGCCAAAGCGACACGCCGCCTGACCCATAGACAGAGTTGCCGAGCCGCCGCCCGCTTTCGCTTCCACCACTTCGGTACCCGCATTCTGGATACGTTTGGTCAGAGCATCGATCTCTTCTGCGGTAAATTCAACGCCTTCGACCTGAGACAACAAAGGCAGAATTGTCACGCCCGAGTGGCCGCCGATCACAGGCACGCGGATCTCGCCTGGATCTTTGTCTTTCAGTTCAGCGACGAACGTTTCCGAGCGGATCACGTCCAGCGTTGTCACACCAAACAGTTTACGCTTGTCGTATACACCTGCTTTTTTCAGCACTTCAGCTGCGATTGGCACTGTGGTGTTGACTGGGTTCGTGATGATACCGATACACGCCGTTGGGCATACTACCGCGATCTTTTCCGCCAGTGATTTTACGATACCGGCATTCACATTAAACAGATCCGCACGATCCATACCCGGCTTACGCGCAACACCTGCAGAGATCAGGACCACGTCTGCACCTTCCAGTGCTGGCGTTGGATCTTCACCTGCGTAACCTTTGATCGATACAGGCGTTGGGATATGACTCAGATCGGCCGCCACACCTGGCGTAACCGGAGCAATGTCGTACAGGGCTAAATCAGAACCCGCAGGAAGGCGGTTTTTAAGAAGAAGGGCTAGGGCTTGACCGATGCCACCAGCGGCACCAATAACAGCTACTTTCATTGTAGTTCTCCTTGAGAGTAGATCTCTTATTACATTCTTGTAGGGCATTCTATATAAACAGCTGCACTCAACCTATAGCAATCACAAGTTGATTACAATCAATTAACGTCAGCTTTGCGACTTTGCGCAACTCCACTTTTTCGTGCTACACCGACAGCGGTGATTATCATATTAATTACCTTAATGACAAAGAGTTACATCGATAATTCTCAGTAAAGTGGTGAAAGTTTACAGTGATGTGTTAGACAGTTTTGCACCTGGGTTTGGCGCCGAGTGCATGACTATGCGAAAATATGCACCAGCTGATTTTCCGAAGCAGAAGAAGAACTATGCGTAATTCAGAGAAACAAGATAATTTGGTCCGCGCGTTTAAAGCGCTGTTGAAAGAAGAGCGCTTTGGCTCTCAGGGCGACATTGTTGAAGCGCTCAAGCACGAAGGCTTTGAGAACATCAACCAGTCCAAAGTCTCACGTATGCTGACCAAATTTGGTGCAGTACGTACGCGCAATGCCAAAATGGAGATGGTTTACTGTCTGCCAGCCGAATTAGGCGTTCCGACGGTCTCCAGCTCGCTGCGTGAACTGGTACTGGATGTCGACCATAACCAAGCCCTGGTGGTCATTCACACTGGTCCGGGTGCGGCGCAGTTGATTGCCCGTCTGCTGGATTCGCTCGGCAAGTCGGAAGGCATTCTGGGTGTCGTCGCGGGTGATGACACTATTTTCATTACCCCGACCCTGAACGTCACCACAGAGCAACTGTTTCAGTCCGTATGTGAACTGTTTGAATACACTGGATAAATTCCACTTTCCGCTCTTTCATATAAGTCACGCCAATTTTTTAACGCGTGACTTATATCACATCTTTAAAAATCAAAGGCTTGCTGGTTAGTTAATCATAAACTGATGATTAATAAGAGAATTAGCCCATATTTTCGCCATGCAAATCTGCTTACATTTTAGCCCAATTCTCTATATTTTTTAACATCCTTGTAATTATCTGCCAATTTTTTGCTATTATTCAGGCACTTTTTCAACTCGCGGATTTGAAAAAGATGCCGTTTCCAGTATGGGAAACTCCCCCAGCGACTACACTTGCGGTGGGTTAATAATAAATAAAGGAAGGGAAATTCATGGCATTTAAAAATTTGATTAAGGTCGGTGCGATTGCAGCCGCAGTAATGGGTGCAGGCGCGGTTAACGCTCAGGAATTCATCACGATTGGTACCGGTTCCGTCACCGGCGTTTACTACCCGACTGGTGGGGCGATCTGTAAGCTGGTGAACAAAGGCCGTAAGGATCACAACATCCGTTGTTCGGTAGAGTCAACCGGCGGTTCGATCTACAACGTCAATACCATTCGCGCCGGCGAGCTGGATTTCGGTATCGTTCAGTCAGATTGGCAATACCACGGCTACAACGGCACCAGTAAGTTTGCCGAGCAAGGCCCATACAAAAAACTTCGCGCGATGTTCTCTCTGCACACCGAACCTTTTAACATCATCGCTCGTGCAGACTCAGGCATCGAGAACGTGACCGATCTGGCTGGAAAACGTGTCAACATCGGTAACCCAGGCTCAGGTGACCGCGCGACAATGGGCGTGGTGATGGAAGCCATGGGCTGGACCAACGACAGTTTCAAACTGGCGTCAGAGCTGAAAGGTTCTGAGCGCTCGCAAGCCCTGTGCGACAACAAAATCGACGCATTTATCTATATGGTTGGTCACCCGAACGGTTCGATTAAAGAGGCCACCACATCTTGTGACGCGAAACTGGTACCTGCGACTGGCCCACAGATCGACAAGATCGTCGCAGACAACCCATACTACGCTTACAGCAAGGTTCCTGCCGGCATGTATCGTGGCACAGATAAAGACGTGAAGAGCTTTGGTGTTGCCGCCACTATGGTGACATCCACCGACGTGTCCGACGACGTGGCTTACAATGTGGCGAAAGCGGTATTCGAAAACTTTGATACCTTCAAACGTCTTCACCCGGCATTCGCCAACCTGAAAAAAGAAGACATGGTGAAAGCCGGTCTGTCTATCCCTCTGCATCCGGGTGCGGAAAAATACTACAAAGAAGTGGGTTTGCTGAAGTAATTCAGCCCTGCTGACGGGGAGGTCGCCAGACCTCCCTACCATCCTCATACCTTTGGTTTTCTTCCTTTTGGAAAGCCACCTTTCGTACAACCTGAGAAAACAACTTGCTCTCAATCCACTACACTGAGTAGTGGCAAAGTCGTGGTCCAAACACTGACAGGCAGGACCGTTTATAATAAGGATAAAGTACATGACGCAGACAAATCATTCGTCGCAAGATGTGCAAGACATGGTGGCTCAGTCCGATACCGGAGCCCGTAATCCAAGTGGCATTCCGGGCCGCATCTTGTGGTTTGTACCGCTGTGCTGGTCACTCTTCCAGCTTTGGTACGCTTCACCTCTACCGTTCATTTTTGACTTTGGTGTCCTCAATGACACCCAGGCTCGCTCTATTCATTTGACCTTCGCCATCTTTCTAGCGTTCACCGCCTATCCGGCGTTGAAGCACTCTTCCCGTGATCATATCCCTCTGATCGACTGGGTGCTGGCGCTGGCTGGCAGCTTCTCGGCGGCCTATATTTACCTGTTCTATGCGGAGCTGGCTGGGCGCTCTGGGGCCCCTACCACACTGGACATTGTCGTTTCAGTGATTGGTATGTTGCTGCTGCTTGAGGCCACCCGACGTGCGCTCGGTCCACCGCTGATGATCGTCGCCGCCGTCTTCCTGCTGTACACCTTCGGCGGCCCGTATATGCCCGATGTGATCGCCCACAAAGGGGCCAGCCTGAACAAAGCCATGTCACACTTGTGGCTGACGACCGAAGGGGTGTTTGGGGTTGCCCTGGGCGTCTCTACCTCGTTCGTGTTCCTGTTTGTTCTGTTTGGGGCCATGCTTGAGCGCGCAGGTGCTGGCGCCTACTTCATCAAAGTAGCGTTTTCCTTGTTAGGTCACATGCGTGGTGGCCCGGCCAAAGCCGCCGTGGTGGCCTCCGGTCTGTCTGGCCTAGTGTCTGGCTCCTCGATTGCTAACGTCGTGACCACCGGGACTTTCACCATTCCGCTGATGAAACGGGTCGGTTTTCCGGGCACCAAAGCTGGTGCTGTAGAAGTTGCCGCGTCCACCAATGGACAGCTCACACCACCGATCATGGGCGCTGCAGCCTTCCTAATGGTGGAATACGTGGGTATTTCTTACGTTGAAGTGATCAAAGCTGCGCTGCTGCCCGCGCTGATCTCCTACATCGCCCTGATCTACATCGTTCATCTGGAAGCATGCAAAGCGGGCATGACCGGCCTGCCACGTCGTCATAATCCGACGCTGCTGCAAAGCATGCTGTCATTTACCGGTACCATTTTGGGGCTGTGCGTGCTCAGCGCACTGGTTTACTATGGCGTGGGCTGGACCAAGGACGTCTTTGGCGCCGCCGCCACTCCGATTGTCACCGCAGTGCTGCTTATCGCGTACGTTTTGCTGGTACGTATCTCATCGCGCTTTGCCCACGAGGGCGATATTGAAATCGACGCCGATATTCAAGAAGTGCCTGATTCCGGCCCGACGATCAAGTCCGGCCTGCATTACCTGCTCCCTATCGTGGTTCTGGTGTGGTGTCTGACCGTCGAGCGTTTCTCACCGGGCCTGTCCGCATTCTGGGCAACCGTGTTTATGATCTTTATTCTGATCACCCAGCGTCCGTTGATGGCGATCTTTAACCAGAGCAACGACATGGGGGAACAGACCAAAGCCGGGTTTGTTGATCTGGCAGAGAGTCTGGTGTCCGGTGCGCGCAATATGATCGGCATCGGGGTGGCGACCGCCGCCGCTGGGACCGTCGTCGGTGTCGTGACCTTAACCGGTATTGGTCTGGTAATGACCGATTTCGTTGAGTTCATTTCTGGCGGTAGTGTGATCTTGATGCTGCTGTTTACCGCGGTGATCAGTTTGATTCTGGGCATGGGCCTGCCAACCACCGCTAACTACATCGTGGTGTCAACACTAATGGCTCCGGTGATCGTCACATTGGGCGCCCAGCACGGCATGATCATTCCGTTGATCGCGGTGCATCTGTTTGTGTTCTACTTCGGTATTTTGGCCGACGATACGCCTCCGGTAGGTCTGGCGGCCTTCGCCGCTGCCGCGATCGCCAAATCGGATCCGATCCGAACCGGTATTCAGGGTTTCACATACGATATCCGAACCGCCATTTTGCCGTTCATGTTCATCTTCAATACCCAGCTGTTGCTGATCGGCATCGACAGTTGGTGGCATCTGATGCTCACGGTGATCTCCTCGATCATCGCCATGTTGATCTTCTCCGCAGCCACTCAGGGGTGGTGGTTCACCAAGAACCGCTGGTGGGAGACTCTGCTGCTTCTGGTTCTGACTTTTTCCTTCTTCCGTCCGGGCTTCTGGTGGGACATGGTGTACCCAGCGAAGGTTATTACCCCAGGCGTTGAGATAGCGCAAGTTGTCGAACAACTGCATGTAGGACAATCGCTGGAACTGAAAGTCAGTGGCGACAATCTCGAAGGTGAACACATTGAGAAAATCGTCAGCCTGCCGTTTGACGAACAGGCCACCAGCGCCAAAGCGCGTCTCAGCTCGATGGGACTGACTCTGACTCAAAGCGACGGCAAAATGCTGGTCGATATGGTGGAATTCGGTAGTCCAGCAGAAGCGGCCGGTATTGACTTTGATTGGGAGATCGAGTCGATCGTTCAAGAAGCAGATCGTCCGATGAAAGAGTGGGTGTTCATTCCGGCCTTGTTGATCTTGATCGCTCTGGGTCTGAATCAGAAACGTCGCGCACGTCGTATACCGGTCAGCGCATAACAGAATCAGGCTCCGCAAGCCGGAGCCTGACACAAAGGATCAAGTGGCACAAGCCACCCGACAAGAGAATGACCTATGTTTAAACAAATCCTGGTTCCCGTTGACCTCAATGAAAAAGGCTTTTCCGATAAAGCCGTTCAACTGGCGGTTTGGCACGCCAAACATTCCAACGCCGAAGTGCATCTTTTGACGGTATTACCGGGGATTCACATGTCGATGGTCGCAACTTACTTCCCCAAAGACGCTGCCAAGAAAATGAAAGCCGATGTGAAAGCCCAACTAAAACAGTTTGCGGAAAAGCAGATAGATGATGAGGTGGTGTACCAGATCCATGTGGCTGAAGGAAAAGCCTACCGAACCATCCTCGACTACGCGGACAAACTCGGTGCGGATCTTATCGTGATGCCAAGTCACAAGCGTTCCAAAATGGACAAAGTCATGCTTGGCTCTGTGGCCAGCAAAGTGGTTCAGAGCTCACCTATCAATGTGCTCGTGGTGAAACCACAGGGCTGAAACCAATCTGGCGCCAGTAGGCGCCTTTTTTATTCAGCGCTACATTAATAGTTTTTGCCTATTGATATTATTGAAATATTCCATTTTATTTTATGAGAATGATTATCAATAATAGTCATATCGAGACAACCACTCATCAGGCATTCACTATGAAAAAAACGCTCAGTTTTGCAACGATTCATTTTACTATCGCATTCACCGTGGCGTACGTGCTGACCGGAGATATCATTGTAGGCAGCCTGATCGCGATGATTGAACCTATGGTCAACACGGTGGCGTTCTACTTTCACGAAAAAGCGTGGAACACATTTTCCTCACTAAAAACACTCGCCCGATCTGCACGGATCAAAACCACCAGCTTCGCCGTGGTGCACTTCAGTGTGGCGTTCAGCGTGGTATACGTGTTGACTGGTGACGCATTTGTCGGTGGCATCATGGCGGCGATTGAACCAACCATTAATACCTGTGCGTACTATTTCCATGAGACCTTCTGGCAACGTAAGCAGTCATCAAAACAGTCATTCAGTCTGGTTTGCACGCACTGATCTCTACACTGGGTAGTGCGTTACACACTGATTTTCGCTCAGGCCGATGTGCAAACGCCGGCTCTGACCGTCGAGCATGATTTCCAGCAGATAGAGCTGCTCGGGCATCGGATGAAGAGGGTCAACATAGATCGGCGCCTCAACCTGAAACAGTGCACTGGCGTGGTCGCTGCGAACATCTATCGGCAACTGATAAGTCATGCCGTTAAACTTGACGGACGCTGAGACCAGGCCAGGGGTGTAGGTCTGATAGTGCAAGTCGACCAGAAATTCACACCCGCCCCCATAATGCCAGATTTGTTCCGTGGTAATGTGTTCAAGACGCACATGGCGGATAAACTGCAAATACGGCACTTGCCAAACCCCGATGCGCGCATCACTAATCCGGTAAGCACTTTCTCCCAACGGGCAGAGCGGCGTGGCTGGCTCGTCATCGATCAGCCAGTCATCTTCTTCTTGGAGAAACAGAATTTCAAACCGGTTGCGGCCACGCTGCAGATACGGCCGAATCTCCTTGCGATACTCATTGTGGGTCGCGTCACAATCAAACACCGCCACGCCGTTAACGCGAACTTCGGCATGAAAATCGATCCCCGTGATCACCAGATCCACGGCTGGAAACGCCAGCATAGCGTCATCAACCTCAATGTCGTGCATCAGGTGCCATTCTTGACGGGCAATGTCCGCTTCACTCAGCGATGATGGCAGGACACAGCTCAGCGGTCCGGGAAACGTGATGTCGTCCTGAGGAATGGAGAGATCGGTGAGCGGAGAAAGTTGCCAGAGACCGGCCAGTGTTAGCTGCATGATATCAAAACATCGTTGAATGAAAGGTTAAAAGTATAATGAATCTCATTCCATAAGGACATGAGTTTGTCGACAGACAAAAAAATACCAGCCGACATCGGCTGGTATCCATTGATTTTCGACCAAGACAATTAAGCGTCTTCTTCGTCCTCATCTTCGTCGTTGTACAGAGCATCTTCACCTTCGTAGTAGGTACCCCATCCGTCGTAGATGATGTCGTATTTTTCGGCAAGGTGAATCAGTTTTTCCGCCTGAGCGTCAATCGCTTCAGCATTCAGGGCCGATTCCATAGTCGCGTCGCAACACAAAAGTTTGTTGCCGTCTTCATCTTCAGTTTCTTCCGCTTCAAGTACTTCGAACCCCATCTTAAATGCTTCGACGACCGCTTTTTCCAGCGTATCAAAATCTTCCGCAAACAGGTGGTGTTCGATCTCATACAGCGCATCTGGATCACTGCCATCTTCCAACAAGGCCTGAATGATGTCGCGAGTATCTTCTTTTTGAATCTCGATCAGTTCTTCCACAGACATGTATTCATCTTCATGCGACATAAGGTGCTCCAGACAGTAAAAAGGATCATTTGAATTGCGACGAAATATGGCATGGATCGCGTGGAATTACCACCTCGAAACCCGAATGATCCGGATCTTTAGCGCACCAGGCGCGCAGAGCGGAAAAGAACCGCGTGCAAATACACAAAAAATTAACATTTTTAGCCAAAATGACGCATTCAGAGTTTTATTTTGCGGTCAAAACCGCATCGGATGGCGAAAAAGTGCGTGAATATCAGTTCAGGATGAATACAGCTCTCGCCCACTTATCTGCATAAAATTTAGATAAAACTTGCTATTCATCTCAAATATTGAATAACTATTCTCATTTGCATTGATATCTACGCTATTGCACCTTGGGCCAAGTACGCATAGTCACGCATTTTCCACAACCGGCACCAAAACACATAAAATTTCAATAACAATCAAAAAAACACACCGTAGAAAAATATACACCAACAAAAAACACAAACTTTAGATAAAAGCTTCAATTAATCAACTTGCATCTTCCCGTTAAGCTTGTCATAAATACGGGCTGGAATAAGAGTAAGGATACAAAATGAGTAAGTTGTACGTTGGATCTGAAGTCGGTCAACTGCGCCGAGTGCTGCTGAATCGCCCAGAACGCGCCCTCACCCACTTAACACCATCAAACTGCCATGAGCTGTTGTTTGATGATGTACTGGCGGTCGAAGCGGCAGGCAAAGAGCATGATGCCTTCGCCGACACCTTACGCGCTCAGGACGTGGAAGTTCTGCTGCTGCACGATCTGTTGGTGGAAACACTGGCCATCGCAGAAGCCAAACAGTGGCTGCTCGACACCCAGATTTCTGATTTCCGTTACGGCCCAACCTTTGCCAGCGAACTGCGTCGTTATCTGTCAGAAATGGATAATGAGCATCTGGCCACCGTCTTACTGGGTGGTCTGGCGTATTCTGAACTTAAGCTGGATTCCGCCTCAATGCTGCCTCGCATGCACCGTCCACTGGATTTCGTCATTGAACCGCTACCCAATCATCTGTTTACCCGTGATACATCTTGCTGGGTCTACGGTGGCGTGTCACTCAATCCAATGATGAAACCGGCTCGTCAACGTGAAACCAACCATTTGCGGGCGATCTACCGCTGGCACCCGGTCTTTGCCGGCCAGGACTTCATTAAGTACTTCGGTGATGAAGATTTGCATTACGACAACGCCAACATTGAAGGCGGCGACGTACTGGTGATTGGTAATGGAGCTGTCTTGATTGGTATTTCCGAGCGCACCACTCCGCAAGGGGTTGAGAACCTGGCGGCCAACCTATTCCGTCATGGACAAGCCAAAGAAGTGATCGCAGTGGAACTGCCAAAACACCGTTCGTGCATGCACCTGGATACCGTAATGACCCACATGGATATTGATACGTTCTCGGTGTATCCGGAAATCATGCGCAAAGATCTCGCGACCTGGCGTCTGACGCCTAAAGACGATGGCACCATCCAGGCGCAGAGCGCACCGAGCTACGTGCACGCGATCGAAGAGGCGCTGGGACTGGATTACCTCAAAATCATCACCACCGGCGGTGACAATTACGAAGCGGAACGTGAGCAATGGAATGACGCCAACAACGTACTCACCGTCAAACCGGGTGTGGTAATTGGCTACGAGCGCAATGTCTACACCAACGAGAAGTATGATAAAGCCGGCATTCAGGTTCTGACCATCCCGGGCAACGAACTGGGCCGTGGCCGTGGTGGTGCGCGTTGTATGAGCTGCCCTATCGAGCGGGACGACATCTGATTCCTGACAGGCTCTGAACGAAAAAAAAGCTGCGCTCTGCGCAGCTTTTTTGTTATTCCGTTCCGCCGACGGTCAGCGAGTCGAGTTTCAGCGTCGGTTGTCCAACCCCCACAGGCACACTCTGCCCGGCTTTGCCGCAAACACCCACGCCCCGGTCAATGCTGAGATCGTTGCCCACCATCGATACCTGCTGCATCGCTTCAATGCCCGAGCCAATTAACGTCGCGCCTTTCACCGGACGGGTAATTTTTCCGTCTTCAATCAGATACGCTTCAGAGGCAGAGAAAACAAATTTACCAGACGTGATGTCCACCTGGCCCCCACCAAAATTCGGCGCATACAGGCCTTTTTTCACCGTCGAGATGATCTCTTCCGGCGTGTGCTGACCTGGCAGCATGTAGGTATTGGTCATGCGCGGCATCGGCAGGTGAGCATAAGACTCACGACGGCCATTACCCGTCGGTGCGACACCCATCAGGCGCGCATTCAGTTTGTCCTGCATGTACCCTTTGAGCACCCCGTTTTCAATCAGCGTGTTGTACTGGCCGTTGACTCCTTCATCATCGATGTTGAGTGAGCCTCGCAGATCCGTCAAAGTGCCATCATCCACAATGGTACACAGATCTGAGGTGACTTTCTGGCCCATCTTGCCGGAAAAGACCGACGATTCCTTGCGGTTAAAGTCCCCTTCCAGGCCGTGTCCGACAGCTTCGTGCAGCAGTACTCCCGGCCAACCAGAACCCAATACAACTGGCATCGCCCCCGCAGGCGCGGCGTCGGCTTCCAGATTCACCAGCGCCATTCGGATCGCTTCGTCTGCGTACTGGTACGCAATCTGACTGCCGTTGAGATCCGAGAGGAAATAATTGTAATCGAAGCGACCACCACCACCGGCGCTGCCGCGCTCACGACGATCGCCTTTTTGTGCCAGCACGCTGATCGATAAACGCACCAGCGGACGGATATCGCCAGCATAGGTTCCGTCGGTTGCAGCCACCAGCACCTGTTCATGGACACCACTGAGGCTGACTGACACTTCTTTAATCAACGGTTCTTTGGTCCGGATGTACGCATCCAGCGCTTTCAGAAGTTGAGTTTTCTGTTGTTTCTCCCAACATTCTAACGGGTTAACAGCCGCGTACACCTGTTGGTTATCATGACGGCGAAACGCCTGCAATTGACCATTCTGACCTTGTTGTGCAATCCCCCGGGCGGCCTGGGCACTTTGTTTTAACCCTTCAAGTTGAATCTGATCAGAGTAGGCAAAGCCGGTTTTCTCGCCGGAGACAGCGCGGACACCAACGCCACAATCAATATTGAATGAACCATCTTTGATGATGCTGTCTTCCAGTACCAGAGACTCGTGCCAGCTGGATTGAAAATAGATGTCAGCGTAGTCTACAGCGCGGGTCGTGATGCTTGCCAGAGTCGCGGCAACGTCCTGCTCTGTCAGACCGGCCGGTTTCAGGAGTGCATCTTCAATGCGGTTAATCGTCATATTCTGCTCTTATTTAGGTTGAAACTGATTGGCGAAACGGCGATGTTGCTGAACCGGCATGGCGGTTCGAAGCTTATCGACCTGTGCCTGGTCGATGTCGGCGATGCCTACACCTGCCTGCCGGCCAAGATCGGTGACTTTCTCACCCCAGGGTGTAATCACCATTGAATGTCCCCAGGTTTCTCTGCCACCCTGATGGGTGCCTGTCTGATTAACGGCGACCACCCAGCACTGCGTCTCAATCGCTCGGGCACGCAACAGCGTTTCCCAATGCGCCTCACCGGTGACCGCGGTAAACGCCGCTGGAACAAGCAGGATCTGAGCACCCAAATCCACCAGCTCCGCATACAAATGGGGGAAACGCACATCATAACAGATTGACAGACCAAGTTTGCCAAAAGGTGTCGAGGTGGTACTCACCTGATTACCCGGTATAAAGGTTTCCGACTCCCGATAATGTTGGTGGCCATCGGCGACATCGACATCAAACATATGCAGTTTATCATAGTACGCTACGGGTTCCCCGAGCGGATTTATCACCACACACGTGGTGCTGACGCCCTCCGCTCGGCGCACTGGCATACTGCCAACCACGATCCAGATGGCATGCTGGCGCGCCAGAGCCGCCATCGCCCCGAATAGTGGCCCGTCACCAAGTGGATAGGCGTGACGGTGATAATCGGCTCGCGAGCCAAACACCAGCGCATTCTCTGGCAATACCACCCATTGGACGCCTTGCGCCACCAATCCGGGCAGCTGCGCCGCCACAAAGTCAATATTTTGCTCAGGGTCCGCACCTGAGGTCATCTGGATCAATCCGACGCGCTCCATGCGTCCTCCTTACTCTTTACTTTTAAGCCGCAGTGATTCCGGCAGTTTAAACTCACCTTTACTGCGCGACAGTTCTTTCACCGTCGGCGAGTCCAGCGGCCCTTTCACTTCATAATCTACCTGAGTAAAGACTTCCACAACAGGGGAAAGCACCGTGGTTATGGCCAACACATACAACGCCGTCTGCGGTGTCACTGCAAACGCGGTTAATACCGGTATGCCGGAGGTAATATCCGGCGTGAAGTTAACTTCGGCATCCACCATCCGGGTATTAAGGTTGGCCATGCCTTTGATCTTCATCTCGCCCGCCACCGCGTCCATCTTAATGTCATTAGTGACAAAAATGCCGTTGCGGATCTCACCGCTGCCGGAAATCGAGTTGAACGCCATGCCTTTGTCAAACACGTCGGAAAAATCGAGTTGCATCTTGCGAATGATCGAATCCAGACTGAACAGACCGAGCAGACGCGCCGCGCCGCTGACATCCGACACCATGCCTTTGCCCAGTTTGGTTTTGATGTTGCCTTTGAGCGTATCAACCCTCATCGACCAGGGCGCGCCATCCCAGTCGATATTACCGGACAGCTCAAACGGAGCCTGTTGGATGCCGGAGCTGATGCCGAAACGCTCCATCAACTCTGAGTTATTCTGCCCTTGCATATCAAGGTTGAAATTGGTGTGGCTACTGGTATCGGTCAGTGACCAGGCGCCTTGGATCGCCACTTTGTTGTTGCCACTTTGCAGCGTCAGTTGTTTCCACTCCAGTTGATCGCCAGTGCGCTGCAAATCCATCGTCAACTTGCCCACCTTGTAGCCCTGCAACCAGAAATCGTCGATATTCAGAGTCAGGTTGGGCATCAGATCGTGAAACTCGCGATCAAAGTCAGAGATCAGTGATGCCCCCTCTTCCTGACCCCGGAACAGGCTGGTTTCTGACTTCTGCTTGTTCTCCAGCTCAGGAATGTACACATGCAGGCGTTCCAGAGCCACACTCAGATCGTAGGGCTGCAGGTAGCTGGCTTCGCCTTTGGCTTCCTGACTGTCCAGCGACATATACCAGGTGAGGTTCTTCTTACGAGCATCAAAGTTAACGTCGTGCCAGTCGATCCCGCCCAGCGTCAGCTCCGCAACGTTGACATCAACCCGTTCAGGCAATGGTATTTCCACAGCCTCTGCCTTCTGCTGCTGTGACGACGCCGTTTGAGCGTCAGACGAATGACCCAGTAGGGCCAGCCACTCATCCAGGTTCAACTTATCGGTACGCACTTGCGCCTGATGCCCCACCACCGGGCTGATCTTAAAACTGCCACTGCCCAGCACCAGGTTGGTGGCTTGCAACACCGGCTTATCTTTGCCGATGTCGATTTCCGCCTGATATTTGGCCGACGGCAGCGACAACCTGGCGGTGACTGATTGTTGATTACCTGATGCCTGCAAACGCGCTTTGCCCGCAGTGCCTGCGTCTCGATTGAGTGGATAGGGGTAACGGCTGCTCAGTTGACGTAAATCCGCCTGCGTATCAATTTGATAAGTGAAGCCGACATCATTGAGCTGAATATTGAGATCCATCGTCCACGGCGCATGTCCCGTCAGTGGCTGCGTCCAGCGAGATCCCAGATAAGGGCTGAGTGGCTTGATCTTCCAATCGCCCAATACATCGATATTCACGTCATATCCGTTCGCCGCACTTTCACCTTTGAAGTCAATAGAGACGGGCTGCTTGAGCAAGCCAGCGGCCAGCCCCGCGGCCTGGACCACGTCGTTGTCAAAGCGGATCCGACCCGAAACTTTTTCCAGCGTCATCGCCGGTGCATCGATTTCCACATGATTGTCTGTCAGATCAGCCCAGCCCCAGGCGCGCGGCTCTTTATCGCCGTCAAATGGAATATTGAGCTGAAACGCAGATTTGACCTCACCATCCACCTGCACTGCAGTCAGTGCTGCGCCCACCGAGTCCACCAGCGGCGTGGCGGTCATGTAATCGCGTAAATCGTTCCCTTGCGCCATGGCACTGGCTTCAATCTCAATGTGCCCCCCTTCCGCCAGTTCGGGAATGCGGCCAGTGATCCGCTGCGCTTTCACGTTCATCAGCGTGGCGTCATGCGAATCGAGGTACATGGCATCGTTGTGGAACAACAGATCCAGTTGCAGGTTGGTGATTGGCGGCCAGGCCGTATCAAAACTGAACTTGGCGTGCTTCAGACCCACCCACGCCTGAAAGACACCATTATGCTCATGATAGGGGAAATCATTGAGTGCGCCGTACCATACCAGCTTGGCGGTATCGACCTGACCGGCCTGTATTGCGGTCGAGAGATAATCGGTCAGCGTGCGTCCTAACGCCAGCGTGGGCAAATAACGCCAGGTCTGACCGGCGTTGTACAGATCCGCTTCAGCGTAGAAAGACAAAAACGGACTCTGATCCTCAGGAAAATCAAGACGAAACGCCCCCAATACCTGTAAATCCGGGGTTGCGACCGTGACTTTATCAGCCCACAACGACCAGCCGCTGCTCTGCTTTTGCCAGACGATGTTTACTGCGCCTTGCTTAATATTGAGCGGAGCCTGGAAGACCTCGCCATACGGCAACACATCATCAATTAATGATAATCGGGCGTGCGCCTGGCGGGCATTCCCAGTCAGAGTGGCCGACAGGTGATGCAGTTCAGGCAGCAGTTGCCATTGTGCCAGCGATCCGTCACTCAAACGCGCCGAGTATTGCAAAGAATCGCGGTCTTTCCCCATGGCGATGCGCAAGTCTTCAACCAGTCCCCCCGGCTGGAGCTGATCAATCAACAGCGAGGTTTGGTCAGAGTCAGGTGCCAACTTCACCAGCGGAGCGATCGCAGCCAGATCCAGTTGCGAGACGTTCAGACGCCATTTGTCCGGTTGCCAGTTAAACGCCACATCCAATTCCGGCCATGCTTTGTCATCGGTGCGCACTCGAAGTGAATGCCCGCTTACTTGCCAGCCTTTTTGCGAAGGAACCAGTTGGAATATGCCGGATTCGAGCATCAGGTCATGACGCGTTCCTTCCCGCCAGCTGATGTCTGACGGCTTTAACTCGACATACGCATCCTGCGGATGACTGTGCTCAAGCGTTACCCAACTGTTGAAGCTGATTTGACCATTGTCAATGCCCGTCTGTGTCTGCAGATAGGTGGTCAGCCACGGCGTAATGCGCAGATTCTCGGCCCCGACATAAAACTCACCGGACACATCCTGCAACGAGCCATGGTCAATAAAATCGGCGTTCACCGACAGCGAGTTGATGTGTTTTTCCGCAATGCTGACCACCCCTTCAGCGCGATGGCGGCGGCCACTGTTCTTCCAGCGCAGCTTCTCAATATCGAGCTGGCGCTCTTCGCCGGCCACAGAGCGGTACTGAATCGCGGAATGGAGCAGTGAAAAGTCATCCAACTGGCGCAAGAACAAGTTATCCAGACGTTGCAGTACCCGGTTGTCTTTGCTGTCAGTGGCATCAGATTGACGCTGAGAGAACAGATCGACGCGGCGCAAATCCAGTTTCAGCTGGTAGGTCGTCAGTTCAGCGATCACTGGCTGCATCTGCATCAGCGACTGGATCAGGTCAAACTCAATTTCAATTTTGTCTGCCGAAAAACCGACGGTTGAGCCCTCTGGCTGCTCTGCCTTCAAGCCCTGAAGGGAAATGGATGGGTGTGTGTTACGCCAGAATCCACTGACATTATCAATATGAAATTCAAGCCCGGTGGCTTCATTGACCATGTTCTGAATCTGAACTTGATAGCGGTTGAGCTCAGGTAACATGATCCGCAAAGCGGTCACAGCCACGGCAAGGGTCACCAGTAAAGTGACGACTAACCAAAGAAGAAAACGCGATAAGCGGGTAACACCAGGATTCACACAATTTCCATCACATCATAACCACATCAAACTGTTCCTGACTGTAAAGTGGCTCCGCCTGGATGCGCACTTCCTTGCCAATAAACACTTCCAGTTCCGCCAGCGCATGAGATTCATCGCCCTGCAACGTGTCCGCGACGGCCGGTGAGGCGTACACCACAAACTTGTCGGCATCGTAAGCACGATTGACCCGGGTGATTTCACGCAGGACTTCATAGCACACAGTTTCCACGGTTTTAACGCTGCCACGCCCCTCACAAGTTGGACAAGTAGAACACAGCACATGTTCAATACTTTCGCGGGTACGTTTACGGGTCATTTCAACCAGGCCAAGCTGGGTAAAGCCGTTGATGTTGGTTTTCACCCGATCTTTACTCAAGGCGACTTCTAGTGAGGTAAGTACCCGCTTACGGTGCTCATCCGATGCCATATCGATAAAATCGATGATGATGATGCCACCTAGGTTACGCAAACGCAGTTGACGCGCGATCGCCTGCGTCGCCTCGACATTGGTATTGAAGATGGTTTCTTCTAGATTCCGCCGCCCGACAAACGCACCGGTGTTGATGTCGACCGTGGTCATGGCTTCGGTTTGATCAATGATCAGATAACCACCGGATTTGAGTTCCACCTTCCGCTCCAGCGAACGTTGGATTTCATTCTCGGTGTCGTACATATCGAAAATCGGCTTGTCGCCTTCGTACAATTCCAGCTTATCGGTCAGCTCAGGGACGTATTCGGAGGTGAATTCTTGTAGGTTTTCATACTCCGTACGTGAGTCGACCAGAATTTTTGTCAGGTCTGTACCGACAAAGTCGCGCAGGATACGCTGAGACAATCCAAGCTCACCATATAATGTCGAACGGGTTTTGTATTTAGAGCGGCGCTCCATCACTTTCGACCACAGGCGTTTCAGAAACGCCGCGTCCTGAGAGAGCTCTTTATCAAATGCGCCTTCTGCCGCAGTGCGGATGATAAAACCGCCGTGCTCATCGCAGTAGTTCATCACCACTTTCTTCAGGCGCTCGCGCTCTTCTTCGCTTTCAATTCGCTGCGAGACACCAACATGGCTGGCGCCTGGCATGAAGACCAGATAACGGGAGGGCAGAGTGATGTCCGTGGTCAACCGTGCCCCTTTGGTACCGAGCGGATCTTTGACCACCTGGACCACGATATCCTGTCCCTGACGAACCAGTTCGGAGATATCGCGGACCTGAAATTGCTGCTTTTCGTTTTCAGCCACGCATTCGGTGTGAGGGACAATATCAGAGGCGTGAAGAAACGCCGCTTTGTCTAAACCGATATCCACAAAAGCGGCCTGCATACCCGGCAGAACCCGGCTCACTTTCCCTTTGTAGATGTTGCCAACAATGCCTCGTTTTGCTTCACGTTCAATATGGATTTCCTGAAGGACGCCGCCTTCAATCATGGCCACACGAGTTTCACTCGGGGTCACGTTAATCAGCAGTTCTGCACTCATGAGAGCACCTCAATTTTTAATTTATAAGAATTCGCGCAGAAGCTGGTCAGTTTCAAATAGAGGTAAACCCACAACAGCGTAAAAGCTGCCCTCAATTCTGGTTACAAATTTTCCACCCAGTCCTTGTATGCCGTAACTGCCAGCTTTATCGCATGGCTCACCCGTTTGCCAGTATTGTTCAATTTCTTTTTCAGACAAGGGTTTGAACCACACATCGGTCGTCACAACGACCGATTTATGCATCTGTTTATTGGCCACGGTGACCGCGGTCATCACCTGGTGGCGTGTATCGGATAACCCCAGCAACATACGCTTGGCATCGGCCAGGTCGAGCGGTTTTTCCAACACCTCATCGCCCTGAACGACGATGGTGTCGGAGCCAATCACCACCGGGGCTGCCATCACAGCCCCTGCCAGCGTCACTCCCGCCAGCGCTTTGTCTTGCGACAAGCGGCGCACGTAATCCAGTGGCGCTTCGCCGGGCTGCCGCTGCTCTTCCACATCCGTGGTCATTACCTGGAACTGATAGCCAAGCTGAGCCAGCAGTTCTTTACGCCGCGGAGAGCCGGACGCTAATACTATATTCATTATCTTACATGCCAGTGACGTCGAATGCGACGCAGCAACAGGAATAACCACGGCCAAAGAATGCAGTTAACCAGCCCGCTCCACAGCGACATAGTGTTAAACGTGATGTCTCGGATCAGGTATTCACCACCGAAAATCAGTACATCCAGTAACATCGACAGCAAAGCAATCACCAATGCTTGCTGCCACAGTGCCATGTTACGCAGCACCAGAAAGTTTAATGCCACCAGATAGACCACAATCGACATCATCATGCCGCGAATGCCCAGCGTAGAGCCCAGCAGCACGTCCCACAACAGCCCCAGAATCAGCGCAGTACCGACATTGACCCGATGTGGCAGTGCCAGCACCCAATAGCAGGTCACCAGCAGCAACCAGGACGGTCGAACCAAATCCAGCACGCCCGGCCAGGGAATGGTCTGCAGCACCAACGCGATCAGAAAGGTCAGCCAGATTGCCAGGCGGCTGCTTAACGTATTATTGCCCATCTTGCGCCTCCGGCTGAGCTTGTGGCGGCTCATTGCTGGTTGTCAGACCGGCCGCTTCAGGTTTCGAGCCATTGGGCCAGATCAGCAGTAGGTACCGCAAACGTTCGAAATCCACCACCGGATCCGCCTCAATGGACGCAAACTCGCGCTGAGTGTCTCGCTCGACCTTCGAAACATGCGCCACCGGATAACCTTCCGGGTACACGCCGCCCAGTCCAGAGCTCACCAATAGGTCGCCCTGTTGAATGTCAGTGCTGGTCGGAATATGTTCAAGCTGAATCTGGTCAATTTTCCCATTACCGGACGCGATCACCCGGATATCATTGCGTATAACTTGCACAGGAATGGCACTGTTGCTGTCGGTCAACAGCAGTACCCGACTATTGTGCGCCGACACAAATGTTACCTGACCCACAATGCCTTTTTCATTGATCACTGGCTGCCCAACGTATACGCCATCAATCTGACCTTTGTCGATCACCACCTGATGACGATATGGGGAGGTATCCACCGCCATCACTTCCGTCACCACTTTTCTCTCATCACGGACAAACGACGAGCCCAGCAGTTTACGAAAACGCTGGTTTTCTTCCCGGTACTGGTCCAACAGGATCAGCTCACTTTTGAGGCGCAGCACTTCCTGTTTCAGTCCACGATTGGATTCCATCAATTCCTGACGGGAGTTGAGTCGCTCATAAAAATCGTCAAACATCACCCGGGGAAGATCGGCCGCGTACTGGATTGGCGCGACCAGGCTATTGAGCAAAAAGCGTACGTTGGCGAAAGCACCTAAACGACTATCAGCCAGCATAAGGCTGGCTGATACGATGACCGCAAGAAACAGGCGAAGTTGCAGGGAAGGTCCTCTGCCAAAAATCGGCTTCATCTATAGAGATCCCCTATTCCGGTTTCAGGATCCGGCGCTCGGTCAGCCCGGATCGACATCGTTATTATTCTTCGCTAAAGAGATCGCCACCGTGCATGTCGATCATTTCCAGCGCTTTACCACCGCCACGAGCCACACAAGTGAGGGGATCTTCAGCAATAACAACCGGAATACCTGTTTCTTCCGTCAGCAGACGGTCGATGTCTTTCAGCAAAGCACCACCACCGGTCAGTACCATGCCGTTTTCTGAAATGTCGGACGCCAGTTCAGGCGGACACTGTTCCAGCGCAACCATCACCGCGGAGACGATGCCCGTCAGAGGCTCTTGCAACGCTTCCAGAATTTCGTTTGAGTTGAGGCTGAAACTGCGTGGCACACCTTCTGCTAGGTTACGGCCGCGCACTTCAATTTCCTGAACTTCATCACCCGGGTATGCCGAGCCGATTTCATGTTTGATCTTTTCTGCGGTCGCTTCACCAATCAGACTACCGTAGTTACGGCGAACATAATTGATGATAGCTTCATCAAAACGGTCACCACCGATACGCACCGAGGAGGAATACACCACACCGTTCAGCGAGATCACCGCCACTTCCGTCGTACCGCCACCGATATCGACCACCATAGAACCGGTCGGTTCTGAAACACGCAGGCCAGCACCGATCGCGGCCGCCATTGGCTCATCGATTAAGTACACTTCACGTGCACCAGCGCCCAGTGCCGATTCACGAATCGCACGGCGCTCTACCTGAGTGGAGCCACAAGGCACACACACCAGTACGCGCGGGCTTGGTTTCAAAATGCTGTTGTCATGCACCTGTTTAATGAAGTGTTGCAGCATTTTTTCCGTAACATAAAAGTCGGCGATCACACCGTCTTTCATTGGACGAATAGCAGAAATATTACCCGGCGTACGGCCCAGCATCTGCTTGGCGGCATGACCAACTGCGGCTACACTTTTTCCCGTCCGGTTACGGTCCTGACGGATGGCGACTACTGAGGGTTCGTCCAGAACAATGCCCTGTCCTTTAACATAAATAAGAGTGTTGGCAGTACCTAAATCAATCGATAGGTCATTTGAAAACATGCCACGAAGTTTTTTGAACATATTTCTTCGCTCGTCCTGCAAGAATTAGAAGATGAAAATTGCACTAAATGTACCAATGCCTCGCCATCACAGCAAGGCATTGAAGCGGAAACATGGGCTGAAACACTCAATTTCTAACAGATTCCTAACCTAATCGGAAAAATCTGCCTTGATCGCGTAGCAATCCGCTGCACCGGGTGTGACGCAGACAACGCATACGCTTATGACCGGCGGTGAATATCATCGCGCTCGGAAAGATGACTATCAGGCGGCCTTATGAATCAGCACTGCTCAGCATTCGAGGTGATAATTTGAGGTGGTTCGCCCGCACTTGAGGGCTGCACGTAGCGCACGACACAGGCTTTTTCGCTATCGTCACGAAATCCATAGCTAATCGATGTGGCCGACGTCGACACCACCCGCCAGGTAGCGGTGTCGCTCAGACCCGCCACCGCGTGACCAATTCCGGCTGACGTGGCTGCCGGATAACCAAACACCATCTCGACCACTTGCGAGCCCGAATTCAGGCTCATAGTGACTGCAGATCGCGTTGCCTGCGGAGTCTGTTCAGCCTGTGCATGCACAACGCCGGCTGCGTTTTGCATAGCACTTTTGAGTCCCTCTAATGCCGACATTCGAGCCTCAGAATGAAGATTCAAAAAGCGCGGGGCGGCGATCACCGTCAGAATTCCCAGGATCATCAGCATCACCGTCAGTTTTATCAGGCTAAATCCCAAGTGTTGATTCATTGGCACGTTTCCTCGGCTCGCAGTTGATAATCCGCTGACTGTCGGTGGCGAACACACGAACCACGTTGACGCCACCTCAGAAGGCATGCCCGCACCCTAACAAAAAATCGCGGAGCATCATACCGCTCGAGGCTGATTGTTATGAGCAGCGTTCCACGCTCGCAGCTGGAAACGCACTGCTATTCGAAACCCAGAGTGACAACCCGCACAGTATAAGGCACCACTGATGGGGCTATTTGCGCCGCCAGCGGTTTCGTCTACCGGGCTGGACTTTCGCGCTACTGGTGTCACGCCGTGTGACCGGGGTTGGGCTGATTTCAGGCAACATGGGCGTTTCCGCCGCCAGATAACGCCCCTGCAACCCATCCACCCCAAGGCTGATAAGCACATCCTGCTCTTCCCTGCTGTCGACGCCTACCGCGATAACCTGAGTTTTCAGTCCTTTACAGGCGCCAATCAGGCTGCGGACAAATAACTGATTTTCATGGCGTTGATCGATCTGTTTGATCAAACTGCGATGCAGCTTAAGGAAGTCCACTTTAAGATCTTTCAGATAATAGGTACTGACGATCGAGCGTCCGGCCTGACCGACACACACTTTGCAACCGATACCAGCGATCATTCGGATCACCGGGCGCATGTAATCAAGATGTTTGACCAGACGGGCCTCCGAAAACTCAAACGTCAGCATGCCACGCAGATCCATTGGCAACTGCAGCAGCTCATCGCGGAACCATTTAAAGTAAGATTTATCCGCAAATGGCTGGACATACAGATTCACCGATAGCGGCTTACGCTGTGGCGACTGTTTGATATGGCGGATCACAGAGATCAATACCGTTTTATCCAGCATGGTTTCATAACCCACCGATTCGATCGCAGCATTAAATCGGGACGCTTTCAGAATCCCGCGCTCCGGATCATCAATGCGGGCAAACAGCTCATGGTGTTCTAACTGTAACTCTTTGTGTGACGTTAACAGGTAGCACGGCTGCTGATAGATTTGCAGCTTACTGGGAGTCAGCACTTGATCAAACAAGGTCCGCCAACGGACACTGCCACGTTCCAGATTGGCGTTGGCGCTTTTCTGAAAACGACTCCAGGTGTTGATTCGTTGCAGCTGCGCACTTTTCAGCGCCGTTTCGGCTTCATCAAGAATGCGCCCTCTGCGCTCCCCTTCCTGATACATACTGACCCCGATGTGGCACCAGTCCTCAACGTCAATCGGAGGCGGAGGTGTGATCTTTTCCAGTTGTTTAAGGCAGTTAGAGGCAATGGTAGCGACTTCTTTCGCGCCCTGATGTGGAATAAAAATAGCGAAGTCGGCATCGTAATAACGCGACAGAATCACGTCCGGGTAACGCTGCAGAACATTCGACAGCCCCTCACCGACATCGACAATGAAATCATCGGCGGCTTTCTTACCGTTTTCCTCGCACAAGGAATCCCAGTCGTTGATGCGCAATAGCATCACCCCGCCGTAGGCTCCGCTTTCGGACAGAGTTGACTCGAGTTTACTGTCAAACAACACCCGGTTCGCGGTACCGGTCAGTTGGTCGAGAAACGTCTGTGAACGAATAAACGTATCAAAGCGGCTGCGCTCTTGCCGCGCGTCCTGTAATTCTTCGATCAGCATATCCAAGGCTTCACTGGCGGTGTATGGCCATTCGCGCTCATCGCCTTTGGCGTGCTCTTCGACCCGACCAGCCAGGATCATCCGCCCGCGCTCTTCCAGCAGCTCAGAGCCGTATAACTGCTCCTTCAGCCACTTAACGCCTCGCATCAGACAGAAAATCACCAAAGCCACCGCGAGTGTAATAGACCACAATGCTTCGAGTGAGTAACTGTAACCCAAATACGGTGGCAGCGCTTTAAATGCGATCTGATAGCCACTGTTGCGCTCCAAAGCAAACGACTTTTCGTACAACAACTGCTCATCAATGCGTGAGGAGGTATCTTTGAAGCGATAAACTACACCGACAGGGGAAGAGAGCTGCATTTCGATGATGTTCGAAGCTTGCAGCATTTTAGGCATCCAGCGCTGCATTGAATACGCGGCGTCCGGATCTTCCATCTCTTTATCGACCACTTCAACAATGCCCTGCAGATAGTGATCCAGATATTCCTGCCCGACACGCTTGAACGACAGCGTTCCACCGATGAATAAAATGAACATAGCACTGATTACTATCACGGTGACGAAAGCCACCAAGCGCGTGCTCAGTTTTAAGGTAGGCGTGTACCTCATGTGCGCAGAATTCCTTTTCCCCGGTAAAGCGTGCCGGCTGCCACATCGGCAGCGGGATACATGATTGTCTTGTTTAATATATAAAAAAGCCGCGGGATCCGCGGCTTTTTTTGCTAATCAAGCGCTTAGAATGGGATATCGTCATCAAAATCCATCGGCGGTTCATTGTATTGAGGCTGAGCCTGTTGCGGTTGCTGTGCTGGCTGTTGTGGTTGCTGCTGTTGCATTGCGGGTTGCTGAGGCTGTCCCCAACCACCTTGCTGTTGCTGAGGTTGTCCCATACCCTGGCCTGGCGCACCGCCCTGAGCACGACCACCCAGCATCTGCATCACACCGTTAAAACCTTGAACAACGATCTCAGTGGTGTAACGATCCTGACCACTTTGGTCCTGCCACTTACGCGTTTGCAGCTGACCTTCGATGTAAACCTGAGACCCTTTGCGCAGGTATTCACCAGCCACTTCGGCCAGCTTGCCAAACAACGCCACACGGTGCCATTCGGTTTTTTCACGCTGTTCGCCAGTCGCTTTATCACGCCATGTTTCCGACGTAGCCACTGTAATGTTGGCCACTGCACCGCCACTTGGCATGTAACGAATCTCTGGGTCATTCCCCAGATTACCGACTAATATAACTTTGTTCACTCCACGGCTGGCCATGTTTTGCTCCGTCTTGTTTCATCTGTCTGTATAAAGAATAGCGCATTAGGATACCACGGATTCATCCTGGTACAACTCATTCGTAGTGTGCGCGGAACGGATTCCCCGCGCGGTGTGATGTGTTCATTTTTTAGACCCGATTCATACTGCTCCGCTATTAATAAAATTATGCATTACCTGGTTGTATGAAACCCAACGCAAAAGTTTGAACACCAATAGAACTTTCGCCAGGCATGCGTCATTTTAGCGCTCCATTTTAACAACTTCTCATGGAGAGAGACTATGCGCAGAGCCGACTACACACGGACGATTTATTTTTTATGCGCGGATAAACAGCAGCCTATGCCGGTCATTGACCGCGTTTCCGCCACGTTAGGATTAACCATTCCACGCATTGAGCCAGCGGAATTGATGCAGGCTGCACCGAAACACCGGCACAAAATTCTGATGCTGGATTATCAGACCCACCGTCACCTCAGACAACAAGTTCGTGGTCTGCCACTGACCAACAAAAACTATGAAACCATCATCTTTAATGTCGAAAAGCGCCTGCCCACCGAGGAACTGCTGACGTTTGGCAATTTGAAAGGGCTGTTTTATCAAAATGATGAGATTAACGCGATCGCACGGGGCTGCGGCGAGATCATTAACGGTCAGAACTGGCTGCCAAGAAAAGTCACCAGCCAGTTACTGCATTATTATCGTCACGTGATTGCAAGTCATACCGCACCGGCTACCGTCGACATTACCGCTCGGGAACTGCAAATTCTGCGTTGTCTGCAAACCGGCGCCTCCAATCAACAAATTGCCGAGAGTCTGTTTATCAGTGAGTACACGGTCAAATCCCATCTGTATCAGATTTTCAAAAAACTGTCGGTCAAAAATCGGGTTCAGGCCATTGCCTGGGCAGACCAAAATTTGTTGGGTTGATCACTTTTTGCAGGTCAAAGAGACTTTCGCGTCACGATTCATTATCTATTCATCCATTTCGTGGTAAGGTTCGGCGGTACTCAGAACAACGATATTTTAAAGGGTTTTCTCACATGATTAAAAAGTGCCTTTTCCCGGCAGCTGGCTACGGTACACGCTTCCTCCCCGCCACCAAGTCTATGCCTAAAGAGATGATGCCAGTGGTGAACAAACCACTGATCGAATATGGCGTTGACGAAGCCATTGCCGCTGGTATGAACGGGATGTGTATTGTTACCGGTCGCGGCAAGCACGCAATCATGGATCACTTTGACAAGAACTACGAGCTGGAGCACCAGATCAGCGGCACCAATAAAGAAGAGCTTCTGGTCGATATCCGCAACATCATCGACAGCGCGAACTTCACTTACATCCGCCAACGCGAGATGAAAGGCCTGGGCCACGCGATTCTGACTGGTCGTGAACTGGTGGGTGACGAACCATTTGCCGTTGTTCTGGCCGACGACCTGTGTGTCAATGAACAGGAAGGCGTCCTGGCACAGATGGTCGCGCTGTTTAAACAATTCCGCTGCTCGATTGTTGCCGTTCAGGAAGTGCCAGCCGAAGAGACTCACAAGTACGGGGTAATCTCGGGTGAAATGATCAAAGATGACATCTACCGCGTGGATGACATGGTCGAAAAACCGGAGCCGGGCACCGCACCAAGCAACCTGGCAATCATCGGCCGCTACATCCTGACGCCGGATATTTTCGAACTGATCGAAAATACCGAACCTGGTAAAGGTGGCGAAATTCAAATCACGGACGCGCTGCTCAAGCAAGCGAAAGCGGGCTGTGTTCTGGCGTACAAATTTAAAGGCCACCGCTTTGACTGTGGTAGCGTGGAAGGGTATATCGAAGCAACCAACTACTGCTACGAAAATCTGTACCTGAAAGACAGCAAAGTCTCTACATTGGGTAAACAAACCACGCAAAAAGAACAGAAGTAATTCCTGCTTGTTCAACAAACTAACTGAAGGCGGCTCTCTGAGCCGCCTTTTTCTTTGACTGTTTTTTTATACAGTATTCCTTTGCACATTTCTCACACTATGTAATACTTGGCGAACTCAATTTTTCACAGAGCACAGAAGATGGATAAGATTGAAGTTCGTGGTGCCAGAACCCACAACCTGAAAAACGTCAACCTGACGATTCCCCGCGACAAGCTGATCGTCATTACCGGCTTATCCGGCTCGGGTAAATCTTCCCTGGCCTTTGACACCTTATACGCAGAAGGTCAACGTCGTTACGTTGAATCTCTGTCTGCGTATGCCCGCCAGTTCCTGTCTCTGATGGAAAAACCCGATGTGGACCATATCGAAGGCCTGTCACCGGCCATTTCGATAGAGCAAAAATCCACCTCACACAATCCGCGATCCACTGTCGGTACCATCACCGAAGTGTATGATTATCTGCGTCTGCTGTACGCCCGGGTGGGTGAGCCTCGCTGTCCGGATCACAAGGTTCCGCTGACCGCACAAACCATCAGCCAGATGGTCGACAAGGTACTGGATCTGCCGGAAGGTGCCCGTATGATGCTGCTGGCCCCAATCGTCAAAGAGCGGAAAGGTGAACACGTCAAAACGCTGGAGAATCTGGCGGCGCAGGGATTTATCCGCGCACGTATCGACGGCGAAACCTGCGATCTGTCCGATCCCCCACCACTGGAACTGCATAAAAAGCACACCATCGAGGTGGTGGTGGATCGCTTCAAAGTTCGTGATGATTTACAGCAACGCCTGGCGGAGTCCTTTGAAACCGCACTGGAGCTGTCCGGCGGCATCGTCGTGGTTGCCCCAATGGATGGCGACGGAGAGGAAATTGTCTTCTCGGCCAATTTTGCCTGTCCGCACTGTGGCTACAGCATGCGAGAGCTGGAGCCACGCCTGTTTTCGTTCAATAACCCGGCCGGTGCATGTGGGACCTGTGACGGCTTGGGTGTACAGCAATACTTTGACCCAGCCCGGGTGATCGTGGATGAATCGCTCAGTCTGGCAGACGGCGCCATTCGGGGCTGGGATCAGAAAAATTTCTATTATTTCCAGATGCTCAAATCACTGGCTGACCATTACGACTTTGATCTGCACGCCCCCTTTACCTCCCTACCGAAAAAAACACAGGAAATCATCCTGCGAGGGTCCGGGCGTACTCAGATAGAATTCAATTACGTCAACGATCGCGGTGATATCCGCGTCAAACGTCATCCTTTTGAAGGTATCCTCAACACGCTCGAACGCCGCTACCGTGATACCGAATCAAACTCAGTACGCGAAGAGTTAGCAAAATACATATCCACCAAACCGTGCAGCAGTTGTGACGGCACCCGGTTGCGGCTGGAAGCGCGTAACGTTTTTATCCAGGACACCACGCTGCCCCAGATCGTTGAACTGAGCATTGCCGATGCACTGGCCTTTTTCCAATCCCTGCAACTGGAAGGCCAGCGTGCCCAGATTGCCGAAAAAGTGATGAAAGAAATCAATGACCGGTTGCATTTTCTGGTCAACGTCGGCCTGAATTACCTCAACCTGTCGCGCAGTGCTGAAACCCTCTCAGGCGGAGAAGCGCAACGCATCCGGCTTGCCAGTCAGATTGGCGCAGGGCTGGTTGGCGTGATGTACGTACTGGATGAACCCTCGATTGGCCTCCACCAGCGAGATAACGAACGTTTGCTCAACACCTTGACGCACCTGCGCGATCTAGGAAACACCGTATTGGTAGTGGAGCATGATGAAGACGCCATTCGCATGGCGGATCACGTGATCGATATTGGTCCGGGCGCCGGGGTGCACGGCGGTCAGGTCGTGGCAGAAGGCACTGTTCATGAGATCATCGCTAACCCAGACTCATTGACCGGCCAGTATCTGTGCGGTGACAAGCAGATCGCCATCCCTGAGCAGCGCACGCCACGAAATGCCAAGAAAACGGTTGAGCTACTGGGCGCAACCGGCAATAACCTCAAAGCCGTCGATCTGTCGCTTCCGGTTGGTCTGTTCAGCTGCATTACCGGCGTGTCCGGCTCGGGTAAATCCACTCTGATCAATGACACCTTCTTTAAAATCGCGCACACCCAGCTCAATGGCGCCACCACCGCCACGCCGGCGCCATACAAGGCCATCAAAGGCCTGGAACATTTCGATAAAGTCATCGACATTGATCAGAGCCCGATCGGCCGGACGCCGCGCTCCAATCCGGCAACCTATACCGGGATCTTCACCCCGATCCGCGAGCTGTTTGCCGGGACTCAGGAATCCCGCTCGCGCGGCTACAAACCGGGCCGTTTCAGTTTTAACGTCCGCGGTGGTCGCTGTGAAGCCTGTCAGGGTGACGGGGTTATCAAGGTCGAAATGCACTTTCTGCCGGATGTGTACGTGCCCTGCGATGTGTGTAAAGGCAAGCGCTATAACCGAGAAACACTGGAAGTGCGCTACAAAGGAAAAACCATTGATGAAGTGCTGGAAATGACCGTTGAAGACGCACGTGGTTTCTTTGATCCGGTTCCGGCCATTGCCCGTAAACTGCAAACGCTCATCGATGTGGGCCTGTCTTACATCCGCCTCGGCCAAGCGGCCACCACGTTATCCGGTGGTGAAGCTCAGCGGGTCAAACTGGCTCGGGAGCTGTCCAAACGCGATACCGGCAAAACCCTGTACATTCTTGACGAACCGACCACAGGGCTACACTTCCATGACATTCAGCAATTGCTGACAGTCCTGCACCGCCTGCGCGATCACGGCAATACCGTGGTGGTGATCGAACATAACCTGGATGTGATCAAAACCGCTGACTGGATCATTGATCTGGGGCCCGAAGGCGGCCAGGGCGGCGGGCAGATCATTGCCCAGGGGACACCAGAAGATGTGGCACAAGTCGAAGGATCGCACACCGCCCGCTTCCTCAAGCCTATGTTGAAGTAGAAAAAAACGGTAAAGTAACCAAACCAGCGTCTCCTGCGCTGGTTTGTTTTTATCAGTGATTTAACGACTATGGCAACTGTACACCTCAGCGGAACACAACTGGAGCCGGAAACGCCCAGTGTCCCACTCAATAAGCGCTTTATGGCAGCTCTGGCCGTCATGTTTGTCGTCGCGATGCACATTTTCACGCCCAACCCTGGCGGTGCCGGGCTGGCGCTTTCGTTCAACCCGACGACCTGGATGGCGTTCAGTATTGCTGCGGCGCTGGGTCTTTATCAGCTTGGTAGTAACCAGAGACTGCGCTATTCCAAGCTGACCATCGGTCTTTTGGTCAGTTGCTTACTGCTCACGGTGCCAATCTTTTTTCCGGATAGTCTGCCCGAGTACGCCACCGGCCGTCTGATTGGCCTGTGGGCGGGTTACCTGCTGTTCGTCGCGCTACAACAGTTCAAGCTCAGCAATAAACATAAATTGCGTCTGTTGTGGTTGGTGGTTATCGCCGTCACCATCGAAGCCCTGCTGGGTTATATTCAGTATTTCCTGCTGTCGCCGGGCAACCCATTTGGCTATGACACGATCGCCAACCGGCCTTATGGCATTTTTCAACAGCCCAATGTGATGGCGAGCTTTCTCGCGACCGGGCTGGTGTTGTCCGCTTATCTACTGTCGCGCCAGCCAGTCAAGTACCACAATAAACTCAGCGCCACCAACCTGCTGTATGCACTTCCGCTATTGACCGTGCCGCTCCTAGTGGTATTGGCCTCACGTACGGGTTGGCTCAGTGCTGCTCTGGCCACTGCGCTGATCTTGCCCTACCTCTACCGCTATGCGACTCGTCGCCGGATGGTGGGCTGGCTAATTTCACTGTTTCTCGGAATCGTGTTGGGACTTATTGCCGGCTACTTGCAGGGCAGTGACTCGTTGATGTCGGACAAAGCGGACCTCGACAGCCCCCGTCGTTACACTTTCCCTCAAACACTGGACATGGTGATTGAAAAGCCTTTTACCGGCTACGGTTATGGCCGGTTTGAGTCCCAGTACATGCTGTACACCGCACGTCAGCACCAGTTGAATCCGGATTATCCGCCAGGCCTACCCGCCATGGATCATCCGCACAATGAACTGTTGTTCTGGTCGGCTGAAGGCGGGCTGCTGCCACTGATAGGCATCGTGTTTGCCGCAGGGATGGTGCTGTTTCGTATCTATACCGCCAAAAAGGGCACCCGCACTGCGATGTTTGCTCTGTTTGTGCCGATAGTGCTGCACTCTCAACTCGAATACCCGTTTTATCATTCAGCAATTCACTGGCTGACGTTTGTCATCCTGCTGTTCTGGGTCGATCAACGCGTTGCCCGCTATAAAGCCATTCGCTTTAGCAATATCACCAAAGCACTGCTCAGAGTCAGCAGTCTGGTACTGCCGGTGGTCACCTGCGTGTACATGCTCAGCGCCCTGCACACCAACTACATTCTGACGCAGTTTGAACACTCCAAGCCGAAAAACCCGGAGATTCTGCGCCGGATCAGTAACCCTGTGGTATGGAAAGACAGATTTGACTGGGACGTTTACAGCAGCTATCTCCAGCTTGGTCTGACACGTCAGGATCCCGCGCTGATCACCCCGTATATTCAGTGGTCACAACAAATCATCCGGCACAAACCCCGCCCGGTATTTTACCGCAATCTGATCCTGGCCTATCAGGGGCTGGGCGACGACAGCCGGGCCAAACAAACCTTAAACGAAGCGCTGTACCTGTTTCCTCTCCAGGATTTCGACCAGCTCCAGTCCCACCAGACAAGGTCTGATTCCGTTGCCACACAAGGTAGCAGAGAATAAAAAAGGCGGTATGTACCGCCCTTTTTTACGTTCCGTCATCCGTCACACAGTGAGTGACTCTTCTAAAGCCCGCAGACATAACGCAACATTCTCGTTGCGGGCAGCATAGCCCATCAGACCAATCCGCCACGCCTTTCCTGCCAGCGCACCAAGACCAGCCCCAATCTCGAGATTGTACTGTTGCAACAGATGTGCCCGGACTTTAGCTTCATCAATGTGCGCCGGCACATATATCGCGTTCAGTTGGGGTAAGCGGTGCGCTTCGTCAACCACAAACTCAAAGCCCAACGTTTCCAAGCCCGATTTCAGTTTGTCGTGCATTACGCGGTGACGCTGCCAGGCTTGCTCCAACCCTTCATTTTTGAGGATAAGCAAAGCTTCATGCAGCGCATACAAACTGTTCACGGGGGCTGTGTGGTGGTAGCTGCGCTTCCCCTCTCCGCTCCAATACCCCAACACCAGACTCTGATCCAGGAACCAACTCTGAATCGGGGTCTGACGCGACTGAATCTTCGCAATCGCCTGGGGTGAAAACGTCAGCGGCGACAAGCCGGGTACACAAGAAAGGCATTTCTGGCTCCCGGAATAGACCGCATCCAACTGCCACTCATCCACTTTCAACGGCACACCACCCAGCGACGTCACCGCATCGACTATGGTCAATACCCCATGTTGCTTGGCCAGGCGTCCCAACGCCTCAGCATCCGACAGGGCACCGGTTGAGGTTTCTGCATGCACAAACGCCAGAATTTTACTATCAGGATGATCGCTCAGTGCCTGCGCCACTTTATCTACCGACACGGGCGAGCCCCATTCGTCGTCCACCAGTATCGCTTCACCACCAGCACGCAGCACGTTTTCGCGCATACGCTCACCAAAGACCCCGTTGCGGCAGACAATCACTTTGTCTCCGGGCTCGACCAGGTTGACGAAACACGCTTCCATCCCGGCACTGCCTGGGGCCGATACCGCAATAGTAAAGTCATTCTCTGTCTGAAAAGCGTATTTGAGCAGCTGCTTGAGCTCATCCATCATCTGGATAAACAGCGGGTCTAAATGGCCGACGGTCGGGCGGCTCAAGGCCTGCAAGACCTGTGGAGAAATATCCGACGGCCCCGGGCCCATCAGAATACGGTGAGGGGGAATAAAGCTTTGAATCGACATGCTCGCTCCTTGCGTGACTGGTCATGACTTTTCACCTTAATCGAAATAGTCATCGGCAGCAATCCGCCCTCTTTCCGGCAGGTCAAACCAGTGTCACAAATTCGTTAACAAAAATTTTCATTCCGGTTGAATTATTGATTGACATTGTTTCAGCAAACCCGTTCAATGATTAAGCTTTATGCAGAAGAGGAGCACTGCCCAGGCAGGTATGTTGTGGAGCCTCAACTCCAACACGACATACTCAGGGGGAGCAGTGCCGAGGTAGTTCTGAGTTGTGGATCAGATCTGTCGGTTGACTTGGGTTGAGTCCCAGCAACTGTCACCAGCACCGTCTGGTGAAGAGCTTCTGAGGTCATCAATTCATTATAATTTTACCTCTCTTTTGGCTCTACCACTCTCTTCAGATACAGGATGTTCGATTGCCATTGGCAGTCATCAGTGAATAATTTTTCAGGAAGTCGTGGGAGAAATGCTGTGAGCGCATTTAACGTTGCCAAATTTGGCGGAACCAGTGTCGCAAACTTTGAAGCCATGAGCCGCTGTGCGGCCATCATCGAAAACAATCCGAACACCAAACTGGTCGTCAGTAGCGCCTGCTCTGGCGTCACCAATTTATTGGTGGAGCTGGCGCATGGCGTTCAGGACCAAGAACACCGAGCCCATTTACTACAACAACTGGCGGCTATTCACGACGCGATACTGTCCCAGTTAAGCCAGCCAACCGAAGTGGCATCCGAGGTGTACAGCCTGTTGGATACTATCACCAGCCTTGCCGAAGCGGCGTCCATTCAGGCTACCACTAAACTGACCGATCATCTGGTGGCCTGTGGCGAACTGATGTCGACGCATATATTGGCTCAACTGATGCGTGAGCGTGGGATCCCAGCAGTGCGTTTTGATATTCGCGATGTCCTGCGCACCGACAGCCACTATGGCCGCGCTGAACCTGACGTCGCCACGATTGCCGCACTGGCTAAAACGCATCTGGTTCCACTGTGCGCGGAGCATGTTGTCGTCACTCAGGGTTTTATCGGCGCGGATCAGGACGGCAATACTACCACTCTTGGCCGCGGTGGCAGTGATTACAGCGCTGCATTGATTGCCGAGGCCGTGGCAGCGGAAGGCCTGGAAATCTGGACCGATGTCCCGGGGATCTACACCACAGATCCACGCATCGCAGAAAAGGCCGCACCGATTGCGGAGATCAGCTTCAGCGAAGCGTCTGAAATGGCCAATTTCGGCGCCAAGATACTCCACCCATCCACCTTGCTGCCGGCCTTGCGACACGGTATTCCGGTGTTTGTCGGCTCATCAAAAGAGCCAGAAAAAGGTGGCACCTGGATTCGTCAGCAAGTCGAAAGCTCTCCGCAGTTCCGGGCACTGGCGCTGCGCAGCAATCAAACCATGGTGACATTGCGCAGCGCTAAGATGTTCCATGCCTACGGCTTTCTGGCGAAAGTATTTGAAATCCTGGCCAAACACAAAATTTCCGTCGATCTGATCACCACCTCGGAGATCAGCGTCTCTCTGACGCTGGATAAAACGGATACCGCCGGCGGTGCACCGCAACTGCCACAGGATGTTCGTGAAGAGCTGGCAGAGTTATGTACGGTGGAAGTGGAGCAGAACCTGTGTCTGGTTGCCCTGATTGGTAATCATATGGAAACCAAGGGTTATGCAAAAGAAGTGTTCAGTACGCTGGGAGATTACAATCTGCGGATGATCTGTTACGGCGCCAGCGACCACAACCTCTGCTTTTTAGTGGATGCTCATGAGTCACGCAGTGTGATCCAGAAACTGCATCATGATTTGTTCGAACATCAAGCGTAACCAAACAAAAGGTCACCTGATGGTGACCTTTTCTCGATTTAACCGTTGATATTCGGCCCCAACCACTTCTCCGCTTCCACGGTATCCCAACCTTTACGCTCTGCGTAACTCTGGACCTGATCATCCTGGATCTGAGCGACGGCAAAATAACGGGAGTCCGGATGAGAGAAATACCAGCCAGAGACCGAGGCACCAGGCCACATCGCGTAACTCGTCGTCAGAGACATCTCAATCATCTCTTCGACATTGAGCAGTTCCCACAGAGTGCCTTTTTCGGTGTGCTCCGGACACGCCGGATAACCAGGCGCTGGCCGAATGCCTTGGTACTTCTCCCGTATCAGCTCATCATTACTGAGATTTTCCCCAGGCGCATAGCCCCAGATCTCGCGGCGAACCTGTTCATGCAGATATTCGGCAAACGCTTCGGCCAGGCGATCCGCGACGGCCTGAATCATGATCGCATTATAGTCGTCGCCCTGCGCTTTAAACTTGTCCGCCAGTTCACGTTCGCCAATACCGCCCGTCACGGCAAAAGCACCGATCCAATCTTTTTTACCCGACGATTTAGGTGCAATGTAATCCGACAAACAGTAATTAAACCCTTTCGGCTTCTCCGTTTGCTGACGCAGGTTGTGCAAGACTTTCGCCACCTCAGTACGCGACTCATCGGTGTACACTTCAATATCATCACCAATACTGGCCGCAGGAAACAGCGCACACATCCCACGGGCTTTGAGCAACCCTTCCTTTTCCACGCGATCGAGTAAGTCATTGGCGTCTTTAAACAGGCGTTTAGCCTCTTCCCCTACCTCTTCATGCTCTAAAATCGCCGGATATTTCCCCACTAATGACCACGTCATAAAGAACGGCGTCCAATCGATGTAACGACGCAACGTTGCCACGTCAAAATCATCAAACACATGCACACCGGGTTTAGCCGGTACCGGCGGCGTGTAACTCTCCCAGTCGATGGCCACTTTGTTGGCGCGCGCCGCGTCGAGCGCCACGGGTTTAGTGCGGGGACGCTTGCGGGCATGCTGATCGCGCACCACGTCGTAGTCGGCTTGCAATTTTTCCACAAACGCGGGTTTTAAGGTATCAGAAAGCAGCGAAGAACATACCCCGACCGCTCGCGACGCATTGTTGACGTACACCACAGGCTGATGGTAATTCTGTTCGATCTTGACGGCCGTATGCGCTTTCGAGGTGGTCGCCCCTCCAATCAATAGGGGTAGCTCGAACCCCTGACGTTCCATCTCTTTAGCCACGTGAACCATTTCATCCAATGACGGCGTGATCAGACCGGACAGCCCGATAATGTCGACGTTCTCCTCACGGGCGACTTTGAGGATCTGTTCACACGGCACCATGACCCCCAGATCAATGATCTCGTAGTTATTGCACTGCAAAACCACGCCGACGATGTTTTTTCCGATGTCGTGAACATCGCCCTTCACCGTGGCCAGCAGGATCTTACCGTTGGAAGACCCGGCCTGCTTCTCGGCGTTAATAAACGGCTCAAGGTGGGCCACTGCCTGCTTCATTACCCGCGCGGATTTCACCACCTGCGGCAGAAACATTTTGCCTTCGCCAAACAGATCACCGACCACGTTCATGCCATCCATCAATGGACCTTCAATCACCTCTAGCGGTTTTGTCGCCTTCACACGCGCTTCTTCAGTATCGTCGACAATGTACTCGGTAATCCCTTTAACCAACGCATGTTCAAGACGTTTTTCCACTGGCCAGTTGCGCCATTCGAGCGCTGAAGCGTCTTCCTCTTTACCAACACCTTTGTTGGCGTATTCGGCGGCGATATCCAATAAGCGTTCGGTACCATCGTCACGTCGGTTCAAAACCACATCTTCAACCGCCTCACGCAACTTGTCCGGAACGTTATCGTAAATCTCTAGCTGGCCGGCATTCACGATGCCCATGTCCATACCATTTTTAAAACAGTGGTAGAGGAACACCGCGTGAATCGCTTCGCGCACATAGTTATTACCACGGAAAGAAAACGAAACGTTGGACACACCGCCAGAAATCATCGCGTACGGCAAATCACGTTTGATATCGGCCACTGCCTCAATAAAGTCGACCGCGTAGTTGTTATGCTCTTCAATCCCCGTTGCAATGGCAAAGATGTTCGGGTCAAAGATAATATCTTCTGGCGGGAAGCCAACTTCATCGACCAAGATCCGATACGCATTGGTACAGATCTCCAGCTTGCGCTCTCGGGTGTCGGCTTGCCCCACTTCATCGAAGGCCATCACGATAACGGCAGCCCCGTAACGGCGGATCAGTTTCGCTTGTTCAACGAATTTCGCTTTGCCTTCCTTCAGTGAGATGGAGTTGACAATCCCTTTGCCCTGAATACACTTCAGACCCGCTTCAATCACCTCCCATTTGGAAGAGTCGACCATGATCGGCACTTTCGAGATTTCCGGCTCCGAAGCACACAAATTGAGGAAACGGACCATGCAAGCCTCAGCCTCCAGCATTCCTTCGTCCATGTTGATGTCAATGATTTGAGCACCGTTTTCAACCTGCTGGCGGGCGATGTCTAGCGCTTCGTCATACAACTCTTCTTTGATCAGTCGCTTGAAGCGGGCTGAGCCCGTCACGTTAGTGCGTTCACCAACGTTGATAAATAAAGTCTCTTTTTCAATCGTCAGTGGCTCTAGCCCTGACAAACGACACGCCACGTTCAGTTCGGGTAGCGCGCGCGGAGTGACGCCCTCGACCGCCTTCGCCATACGACGGATATGCTCCGGCGTGGTACCACAACACCCCCCAATCAGGTTAAGGAAACCGCTCTGCGCCCACTCCTGGACGTGCTGCGCCATGTCTTCAGGCGAAAGATCGTACTCACCGAAAGCATTCGGCAACCCCGCGTTCGGGTGAGCAGAGACGTAACTTTCAGAAATGCGTGACAGTTCTTCAACATACTGGCGCAATTCATCCGGCCCAAGGGCACAATTCAGGCCGAACGAAATAGGACGGACATGACGCAGCGCGTTGTAAAAGGCTTCGGTTGTCTGACCTGACAGTGTGCGTCCGGAAGCATCAGTGATGGTGCCGGAAATCATCACCGGCAACTGCATCCCCAATTCGTCGAACACGCTTTCTACGGCGAACGCACAGGCTTTCGCGTTGAGCGTATCAAAGATGGTTTCGATCAGGATCAGATCACTCCCTCCTTTGATGAGGGCGCGTGTCGACTCTGAGTAGGCTGCCACTAACTGATCGAAGGTGACATTTCGATAGCCCGGATCATTCACATCCGGCGAAATAGAACAGGTGCGGTTAGTTGGGCCCAGCACCCCGGCGACAAAACGCGGCTTATCCGGTGTTTTCGCTGTCCACTCATCGGCCGCTTCACGCGCCAGCTTAGCCGCCGCGAAGTTGATCTCTTCGCTCAGTGACTGCATGTCGTAATCAGCCATAGCAATGGTGGTGGCATTAAACGTGTTGGTTTCGAGGATGTCTGCTCCGGCTTCAAGATAAGCCGAGTGAATTTCTTTAATTAACTGAGGCTGTGTAAGCACCAACAGGTCGTTGTTCCCTTTCAGATCACTGTGCCACTCTGCAAAACGCTCTCCCCGGTAATCCTGCTCTTCCAGCTTGTACCCTTGGATCATGGTGCCCATACCACCATCGATCAGCAGAATTCGCTGTGCTAACTGAGTTTCAATCTGTTGTCTTACGTTGCTTCCCACAATACCGCCTCATTCCTTGTTGTTATTTTGTCATCCTATCACAGCCACAATAGAAATCTAGACGTCTAAAAATACAAAATATGACTATTCTATAACTATCTTTCAAATCACTCAGAAAGGCCAAAAAGTGTTTGCTATTTAGTCAGCATCAGCCGAAAATTCCCGTTCATAATTTGTTACATCAAGAGAAGTCTAATGTCGGTCTATTACACGCTTTGCTTTCTTTCGGCAGCAGCGATGATGATAGCGTTTGTCAACAGCAAGGTTGGCAAAATGCAAACTACTATCGCGATCACCGCCGGGTCCATGGTCCTTTCATTATTGATATTGATTGCTGGTCAGAATAACTGGTTTCACCTGACTGAGATCGCCACAAAAACGGTCTCAAGTATCAACTTTGAAGATTTTCTACTTAAGGGCATTCTCGGATTTCTGCTGTTCGCTGGTGGTCTCGGCATCAAGTTGCCAAATCTGAAAGATCAAAAGTGGGAAATCACCATTCTCGCTCTGGGTGCAACGCTATTCTCGACTTTCTTCATTGGCTTCGTTCTCTATGGCTTCTGCCAGTTTATCGGTATTCACTTCGAATTAGTCTACTGCCTGCTGTTCGGCGCTTTGATCTCCCCAACAGACCCGATAGCGGTATTGGCGATTGTGAAAAAGCTTGATGCGCCAAAGCGCATTTCAACCCAGATTGAAGGCGAATCCTTGTTTAACGACGGTTTTGGTCTGGTGATCTTCGTTACCTTGTTTACCATCGCCTTTGGTTCAGAAACACCGACGGTTGGCAGTGTGACCATGTTGTTTGTTCAGGAAGCGCTCGGCGGTATCGCCTACGGGTTTGCTCTGGGACTGCTATTCCACTACCTGATCAGCGCGACCGACGACCACTCAATGGAACTGCTGTTGACGATCGGCGTCCCAACCGCCGGTTACGCTTTTGCAGAATACATCCACGTTTCAGGCCCACTTGCGATGGTAGTTTCTGGCATCATGATCGGTAACTGGACACGTTTTATTGGTTTCTCAAAGGAGAGTGAAGACCACTTGGATCACTTCTGGGAACTGGTGGATGAGTTCTTAAATGGTGTGCTGTTCTTGTTGATCGGTATGTCGATGCTGCTGTTTGAGTTCCACAAAGAAGACTGGATCATGATGGCGTTTGCCGTTCCTTTGGTCCTGTGCGCACGCTACCTGAGTGTGTTTCTGTCCTACATTGGTTTTAAACGCTACCGCAAATACAACCCTTGGTCGATCAACATTCTGACTTGGGGAGGCTTACGAGGAGGCCTGGCGTTGGCGATGGCGCTATCAATTCCGTCAGGCATTTGGGTGATTCAAGATAAGTTAATTGATGTTAAAGAGATCATCCTGGTCATGACCTATGCCGTGGTGGTGTTCTCGATTCTGGTTCAGGGGTCAACCATCACCCCGATGATCGAAAAAGCCAAAGCTGAAGAGAAGAAAATGGAGCAAGAGCGGCAAGCCGCAGCGTCCACGCAGCAAACGGAATCGTAACTCGACATAAACAAAGCAGCCTCTTGGCTGCTTTTTTATTACCTATCAATATCCAACACCAGTACCTACAGTTAACCTACTCTTGCTATTCTCTTCTACGCTTATCTCTGCATAGAGTTTATTCTCACTCATAGACAGCTCGAATAAACCGCTAACTAAGCCTTACTTTAGCTCCCTCGATATGGGACAAGCTCCACTAACGAATGTGCCTGGATTGTGCGCCTATCGCCCCCCCCCCCCATCGTACACATCAGAATCTCCCATAGAAAGGGTCAACTGGAACAGCGTTCAGTAGGACGCATACAAAGACGCATACAAAACTGGATAGCAGTTCTGAAGTAGCACCTACGTACACACGCTCCTAAAGAGCTCCAAAATCAATCAGGGCGGTGAGATAACCATTTCGGTGGAACGCTTTCGACCCAAGGCCGGAACTTTATCAAAACGTCAAAAAGCCCAAATTTTTAAACCTGGGCTTATAATCCGTGGCGGAGAAGTGGATGGCCCACAAACAAAAAGACCCCAGCATGATGGCTGGGGTCTGAAAGAGGTGGCAAAGCCGTAGGGATTTCAAGCAACCGGGCTTCGTTTGCTCGAAGACCAAAATAACGGGGAAAAACG
>NZ_BATJ01000019.1 GCF_000467125.1 Vibrio proteolyticus NBRC 13287
CTCACAATACTGCTCGAAGGAATATCAAGATATCCATGAGAAACACAGAGTGACTTGCTCGATGACTGACGGGTATGACTGTTATCAGAATGCGTTAGCAGAGCGCGTAAATGGGATACTCAAAATGGAGCTCTTACTGAGGAAGCCGAAAGATCTGGAAGAAGCGAGGAAAATGGTAGCAGAATCTGTAGAGATCTATAATCAAATGAGGCCTCATACGGCTTTAAAATACAAAACGCCCGATGAAGTACATCGAGCGTTTTAGTTAAAAAGTGTCAACTCATATCAGGACGGGTCAGAAATTAATCGACAGTTTTGCTCAGTCTCAGACTCGTGATGGCGGCAATCACGCCGATGATCACATACAGACTGACGTTCCATACTCCAGCCTCCACCACCGCGTTCAACGGATTCGAACTGAGCAGCGCGTGCATCGGCAACGCGAAAATAGCCGTGAAGAAATCGCTGATGCCGTAAAAATCAAACAAACCGATCGACATCCATTTCAATGCGTAGATTGCCACTACCATCACCAAGATCGGGGAATTGACCCGCTGAGAGATCGCCATCGCGGTCAGCGCCAGTGGTATAACCAGCCCCCCCACTAACGCCATGCGCAAAATGAACTCCAGCCAATGCATGAGGACAAAGCTCAACGCCACCTGTTTATACAACCCATTCAGCTGATTGTCTGTCGACAGGTTCAACAGCCACAACAGCAAATCGGCTGCCAGCACCAGAGCCGAACACACCAGTGGAATGGCCAACAAACCAAACCCCAGCTTCACCAGTAACGTTTTCACATCACTGACCGGCATACTGCGCCAAAACATCAAACTGCCTTCCTGACGCGCTTTGCGCAGCGTTTTAGGAAAATACAGACTTGCCAATATCAGAGAGACCAACCCCGCCCCGCCCATGACCAATGTGTTCAGGCTGTCATTCAACTCAAGATCAAAGGGTCCGCTGTTGTCACCGAAACTCAGTTCAAAAAACAGATTGTGTTGAATGGTCGCGTTGGTCAGCAGGCTGGCAAACAAAGCCAGTCCACATATCATCACAAACAACGGGATGTACAGCACCACCCGGTTTTCCAGCCACTCTTTTTCCAGCATCGCCATACTCGCTCGCATCACGCAGCCTCCTTTTGCAGGGCCAAAAACAAATCGGCCAATTTTACACTGTAAACAGAACCTAAGTCGGCCACGCTGGCAGCATGCCTGGCATCCAATAACCAGCGCGTACTACCCAATGCTTTCTGAGACGATAAGGGGTTCAGAGCCCGGATCTGCGCCGCATGATCATCGCTGGCATCCAGAATAAAATAACGCTCACTGAGCTCATCCATGGAGCTTTGCATAACCGCACGGCCATGTTTGAGGATCAGTACATCGGTCAGCAGGTGTTCAATCTCAGCGACCTCATGGCTGGCGATGATCAGCGTCCGCTCACCGTCGTGAAACCATTCCAGCAGATGACGATAAAACGTATCACGGTACACCAGATCAAGCCCCAGAGTTGGTTCGTCCAGAATCAGTACCTGAGTGTCCGTCGCAATCACTATCGCCAAATGAAGCTGGACTTTCATCCCCTTAGACAGCGCCCGAACTTTTGCGCGGGCAACAATGTCCGTCTTGGCCAACATCGTCTGCGCTTTATTAATGTCAAAGCTGGGATGCACACCCTCGACATATTTGAGCAATTGAGCCACCGTCATCCATTCTGGCAGTACATTGACATCCGAGATGTAAGAAAGATGCGCCATCAGCTCTGCGCGGTGCGCAATCGGCTCCAGATCGTTAATGCGAATATCACCCTGATAGTGATGTGCGCCAAGCAACGCTTTGATCAGAGTAGACTTCCCGGCACCGTTGTGACCGAGAAGCCCCAGCACCTGGCCGCCACGCAGTTCAAAGCTGATATCGTGCAGCGCTTCACCTTGTGTCGCTTCGCGACCGGCATAGAGTTTCGAAACATGTTTCACACTGACTAACGGCATGATGGATCACCTTGTAAATGAGGTTGGAGCAGCTCGACGAAATCGTCCAGCGGCATACCCAAACGAGTTAATGTGGCTGCAATCTGCGGGATCTGCTGTTGGATAAAAGAGGCGCGCTCCGCCTCAGCCAGCTTGGTCGTCGCCCCCGCAGCGACAAACATACCCTGACCACGACGTTTTTCTACCAGACCTTCATCAACCAAAAGTTGATACCCTTTCATTACAGTTAAGTGATTGATTTTCATGTCAGCGGACACGCTTCGCACCGAAGGTAGTGCTTCGCCTTCGGCCCAGACTCCCTGCAGAATCTGTCGGGTGATCTGATCCGCCAATTGACGAAAAATCGGTTGGTTATCCTGCCATTCCGTCAAATCCTGGGTCCTCTCATTGATATGGTGTTATACATACATATAACACCATAATTAAAAGCCGCCAATAAAAAAAACTCCACCCGAAGGTGGAGTTTCTTAATTCACATGTTGAACGTAGGATCAGTTGGTCGTGCAATCTGCCGGACCGATCTCTTTCCAAACGCCCCACTCGCCCGTTGTTCCAGGCTCTTCTCCGGTGGTCCACCATTTGGCTTCCCAGACCTTCGCTGCCCAAGTAACTTGATCGCCGCCGTTGTACACTCCCGCAGTCTCCCACAGATTAGTGCACGTGCCGCCGCCGGTGTCTTTCTTCGCAACGACCACCGTGGTTGACGCCGACGCGGCCGCTTTGCCATCACTCACGGTGACCGTGAACTGCAGCGATGTGTCTTGCGTATATTCAGCCGCCACAAAGCTCAGGGTAGCGCCATCGATGGTTGCATTCACACCAGCAGGGACATCCCAGCTGAACGTCAGTGTATCGTTGTCAGCATCGCTGGATGCCGACGCATCCACCACCACCAGCTCACCCGCGACAGCATTGGCTGGCGCAGAGACAGCCGCTACCGGAGCGTTATTTTCTGGTTCAGTGCCTTTTGGCTGTACCGTTACGACCACTTGATCCGATGCTGAAGCACCATCATTGTCGGTCACAGTCAATTCGAACGTCAGGGTTTCCGTCGCAGCGACTTCGGCCACATTGAAACTGGCTTGCGCTGTGTTGGCGCCTGTCAGCGTCACTGGCGTACCCGCCACTTGTTGCCATTGGTAGCTGGCGATCGTGCCATCGGAGTCTCGCGATGCGCTGCCGTCCAGTGTCACGCTGGCCGGACTAGTCACCGTCACATCAACGCCAGCGGAAGCCGTTGGTGCTCGATTGGCAGGAGGATCCCCCGCCAAGCCTTCATGCATGGCGTTCAGGATATCGCCGTTATCCGCATCAATTTCCCATGAAAACAGACCCGCCAGCCCCAGACTGCGAGCGTAAGCGCCTTTCGCCAACACAGAGCGGTGGTCGTCAAACGTGATCAGCTGACCAGTTGAACGGTTCCACACCCAAGGCGCTTCGGCTTGCGCATCATAGCCATACTCGAAGCCATTGATGCCTGTGCCATCTGGCCCCAGCATGTAAGATTTCACGCCTTTGTAATCAATGACGCCCTCTTCCCACACGCCTTGCGCGGTAGTGCCTTTCAGCTTGCCGTTACCCACACCGGTCATCGGATCGTTCGGATCGCTCAGAGAACCAGGTGTGACACCTTCCCAGCCACGGCCGTACATCGCCGTACCCAGCACCAGTTTGTTCGCTGGCACACCCTGTGCAAGCAACAGCTGAATGCCGTTATCCGCGGTGTAAGCCGGACCTTTGTACGGTTCGCCGTTTTCATCGACGCCGGAGCCATCACACTGACCAGGGCGCATGAACGTGCCACAGTTGAGTGCTGTCTGATGGCCCAGCACGTTGTTCCAGCCGCCGTAGAAGTCGTACGTCATGGCGAAGATGTAGTCCATATACTGTACCGCTTCGCCGTAGTTCACGTCTTCGATCTTGTCGTAGCCCACACCAATTGCAGACGTCAGTTCGTAGGTGCGACCCGTCTCTGCTTCCAGTTCATCCAACATGGCTCGCAATTCGCGCATCAACGCCACGTATGCCGGGCCGTCATTGACTGGATCACCCAGATCCGGCGCCGCGCCGCCGCCGCCAGGGAATTCCCAGTCAATGTCGACACCATCATAGAATTTCCATGTTGTCAGGAAACGTTTCACCGACGCAACAAATGTGTCGCGGTTGGCTTTGGTGGTAAAGTCAAAGAACGGATCAGACAGTGTCCAACCACCGATTGACGGGATGATCTTAAGATCCGGATTGCGCTGTTTGAGCGCCATCAACATGGCGTAGTTGCCTTTGATCGGTGAGCTGTACTCGTGACCAGCTTGCGAAAAACTCTTCTGATACGCCGCCCAAGGGTCATGAATCACCACTTCGTAGTCCGGCACACCGTTACACGCCGTCATTAACGCGTTGTAGCTGTTACCGCCCACTTGCTTGACAGACTCGTTCGGACCACAAATTGGGATAAAGCCATACAGGATGTGGGTCAGGTTGTCTGCCGGGATATTGTCCACGGTATAGTTGCGGCCATAGATGCCCCACTCTACAAAGTAAGTCCCGACAACGGTATTTGGGTCGGTGTTGTAGGTTTTGTTGTTGGGATCCACATTCATGGTCAGCGGTTTCAGATGTGAGCCATCAGTGTCGGCGACAACCAGCTCAGCAGGCGCACTGGCACTACAACCACTGGAATCACACGCTTCGACGGTCATCTGGTATAAGCCACCTTTGCCATATTTGAAACTGGCGGTCGTTTGACTGCCGGTGATCGGGCCAGTCGCCACTTCCACGCCATCAAATAAAATTTTGTAGGTGTCGCCGGTGGTGCCACTCCACTGATTGAACTTAATGGTGATATCCGCTTGGTCGTGATATTTCACCATTTGGTTGTATCCCGCGGTGGTTTCCATCGCCAGCTCTATCTTGGAAAACTGAAGATTGTTGGAACCATAGACGTCAATACTAGGAGCCGCAGGTGCAGCCATCGCAGCGCCAGATAGTGCCATTGCGATACTCGCGGCGCACAAAGTAATACGATTCATACCTATTTCTCTCATTCCTTGTCTGTTTCACCCGCAATCGCCCTTTAACTGGTGTGTTCACCCCCAGGCCTGCGAGCAGCCAAATCTTCACCAATGCAGTGAAGATACCCAACAGTATTCGAGAGACTTTTTTTTAATTGAAAAAAATTAAAACACTATTCGAGTCAAGACGAAAAAATAGTCAGTTGTTATCATCTTGTTGCACTACAAAATCCACCCCGAGCCAATAATTTATAAATTTATTTAATAAAAGTGGAAAATGCGCCTGAGGTTACTAATTGAAGAAAAATAAGTTACAAAAGTGCAAATTAGCCAAGAGAGAAATCTTAAATTTCTTTAATTATCAGAAATATAAATAGCAAAAATCATCCGGTATTCCAGCCTGAGTATTGCATAGGATACGCTGAAACACCGGGATAATTTAACATTTAAGCAACAAAATGTACGTCATTTGCCCGCTGCCGCTTACAGGGCACGGAAACGCGCCGTAAAATGCCTCAACACCGGAGGTTCGTACTCGAACGTCAATCCTTTCAATTCGTGAGCACGCTGCTTGAGCGCAATGATGGCATCGGCGATGTAGTCCATATGATCGTTAGTGTAGACCCGGCGAGGAATGGTCAGACGCATCAATTCCAGCTCAGAGGATTTCTGTTCGCCAGTTTCGGGGTCACGTCCAAGCAGAAGGGAGCCGATCTCCACTGCTCGAATGCCCGCTTCCAGATAGAGAGCATTGCACAGCACCTGCGCCGGAAACTGCGCTGGCGGGATATGTGGCAAAATTTTAGCCGCATCGACAAACACAGCGTGGCCGCCGGTCGGTGACTGAATCGGAATTCCACCCTCAAGGAGCCGCTCACCTAAGTACTCAACCTGACTGATGCGATAGTGAAGGAAATCTTCATCCGCGGCTTCGTATAACCCGCGAGCCAATGCTTCCATGTCTCGTCCCGCCATCCCGCCGTAAGTCACAAAACCTTCCATCGGCACACAGCGGGTGCGTACCGCCTGAAACAGCTCTTCATGGTCACGAATGCAGCACAGCCCGCCGATATTGACCATGGGATCTTTCTTGGCCGACATAGTCAGCATATCGCCGTACTGGTACATCTCGCGAATGATATCCAGGATGGACTTATCCTGATAACCAGCCTCGCGTTGTTTGATGAAATAAGCATTCTCACAGTAACGGGCAGAATCGATCACCACCGGGATGTCGTGCTTAACCGCCATCTCATACACCGCACGCATATTGGCCATTGAGACAGGCTGTCCGCCTGAGCTGTTACACGTTACCGTGGTGATGATCGCACAAATGTTGTTGGCACCATGTACTTCAATGGTTTCCTCCAGTTTCTGCAGATCAAAATTGCCCTTCCAGTCATACGGTGTGGTGGTGTCAAATGCGTGCTTGTCCACCACGTTGATCGCCTTGCCACCATTGAGCTCAATGTGGCCTGCGGTGGTGTCGAAATGATAGTTTGAGATGAACACCGGGGTGCTGCCTCCACGCACCTGACGCATGCGTTCGATCAGCGCCGGAAACAGAATCTGCTCAGCTCCTCGTCCCTGGTGTGCCGGGACCGTCAGCTTGTAGCCGAAAAAGTGTTGCACCGCTTCGCACAAATGATAGTAGTTACGGCTGCCAGCGTAGGATTCGTCCCCCAGCATCAAGCCCGCCCACTGGTTGTCGCTCATGGCTCCGGTTCCGGAATCGGTTAACAGATCGATATAAACATCATCACTGCGCAATAAAAACGGATTGAGGCCCGCTTCGGCCAGTGCGCGCTCACGATCCGCTAACGTGGTCATTTTGATTGGCTCAACCATTTTGATTCGAAAAGGTTCTGGAATACGTTTCATCATTCATTTCCTTAGGAGTATAGAGTGCCCTGCAGTGAATACGCTGCACGGCGAATATCAGGTGGAGTTAGGTGTCAGAGACACCTGTCAGGAAACTAGAATGAAGAGCTCTCTTTGCTGAGCAGGGATAAGCCGTAATCGAGGTTATACCAGGGTGACAACACTAACGTGCTGTCGAGCAAATGGATGCGTCGCATAGCGTTATCTCTCCTTTGGTGACAATACACTCTAATATAGGACATTTTTCCACCACATCACTGTGAGGACGCCCTCAACTTAACATTTGAGAAACATTTGTCGTATGTTCAGGCCGGCGATTCCATATGCACTGACAACCGTATTGAGTGGGAGTGAAAACAAGATGTTAACAGCCATGAGAACAAATCGTAGGTTGGGATTAAATTTTGGTTAAATCTTCAAACTTCTGGCGATTAATCGTTGCATTCATCGTCATAGCTAGGCAGTCTCTTTCCGTTCAATAGGAATATGCACTAGGATAAATACAATGAATGCTATCAAACCTTTATCATTCTTGCTTGCTATGAGTGTCAGTGGCTTTGCAATGGCTGATGTGACGCTGAACATCCCAACCACCGTCGATGTGCTGGTTGCAAACGGTGAAAAGCCGTCGCTGTCCGGCAGCCTCTTTTCGTCAGAAAAGACGTTGACACTCCCAGACGGTGAGAACCAGCTGGCGTTCCGTATCGAGCAGTACTTTGATAAAGGCAATGATCGCATCATTGTGGAAAGCGACGTCATCATCGCCAAGTTTAATGAAAGCGGTAAAGAACTGAGCTTCGAGCTACCGAAATACCGCAATGAAGTTGAAGCTCAGGAAAACATCAAAGACGCGGAATGGTCGCTGGTGGATCAATCTGGTTCTCAAGTCAACGTGAGCGAAGACAAGCTGATCAAAAAAGGCATGCAGATTGGCCGTAACTACTCTCAGGAGCTGATGGAATATAACCGCAAAGGCGGTGTTGCCGCGGTAGCAGTTGCAGGGTATGCGGCCACGCCAGCAGTAACGGGCACACAACCTGCAGCGCCGGTTGCAACCAGCGCACCTGTCTCAGCCACAACGGCAGAAGAAATGCTGCACTTTTGGTACAGCAAAGCGGATGAGCAAACCAAAGCGCGCTTCAAAGCATACGTGAACGGTCAATAAATCGCCGTGTGAAAAAAGGAGCGTTTACGCTCCTTTTTTTATCTCCGACTGGCTGGTGTGTGAAGCATCGCGACCGGTGGAAATTTCATAGCACTTCTGCCCGTGTGCTTTGAGGCAGAAAAACACCCGGCTATCAAGCTGATGATTGACGACTTGCTGCTGGATAATCGTCATCGCCTGCTCCAGACTCATGCCATCCCGATACGGACGTGATTGGGTCAACGCCTGAAAAACATCCGTCATCGCCACAATCCGGCTCGGCATGTCCAACTCGCTGGCAGTTTTGCCAAGCGGATAACCGCTGCCATCCAATCGTTCATGATGATTAGAAGCCCACTCCACCACGCGCTGGGACGTAAACATACTGCGTAACGCATAACGAGTATCGGTCGCGTGGCGGCGAATGCAGGTGTATTCCGCTTCGGACAATCGGCCTTCTTTATGCAAGACATTATTAGGGGTACGAAGCTTGCCGATGTCGTGCACCAGTCCCGCCAGATACAACATACGCTGTATACGTTTGGAATACCCCAATTGCTTGCCGATGAACTCCGTTAACTCAGCCACGCGCAACGAATGCTGAAACGTAAACGAGCTTTTGGCATCGACCAACTGCGCCAAAAACTCCGCAATATGTATCGTTTCTTCCAGCCCCATCTGCGCTGAAAAAAATGGCACCGGTTCGAAATGCAGCGCCATATCTTCGATGTAATGACTCTCCATGGAAAACCAGAAGTCGTCGTTGTCCACCAGCTCACACAAATGCTGAACCATATTGGGTTCGAACAAGGTGCCACTGTTATCACCTAACTCCCTGATGATGGTGTGTTTGGCGTCCACACCCAGATTACCGAAGTGATCCGGATCGGCGATAGAATAGAGATAATCCAAGCGATCGGAGATAAACGCCAGCGCCGCCAACTGCTTTTCAACCTCGGTCAGCACATCTAAATGAGAGAGATCCTGCCACCAGGTATGATGGTGTAAAACTGGCACTGCAAACCCCGATAACGGATGACAGCTGCTGAGCAGTTCATACCCTTTCCGACAGTGAGAGTGGGTGTCCCGGGGTAATAACTCTGACAGCAGCGGGGTCATCTCCTCGGGCTGAGTGACACCACAGTCATGGATCAGGCCGAGATAAAAAGCGAGCTGAGCCTGCTCCTCATCCCAACCCATCCGTTTAGCGCAGCGATAAGCGATATACCCGACCCGGTGACCATGATACGCATCGTTGATGCCCACCGCATCCAGAGAATCAGCGATACCAAAGAGCACGCGACGTAAGTCAATGCTCACTTCGTCACGAAGAAAGTCCATTCTGTTAACCTAACTGACATGTTGTTTTTATTATGGTGCTCAGAGAGTAAAGCAAATGTGACGATTAATCCCATATTTTCTTGTGGTTATTAGGCAATTCGTGACTGAACTAACGTAGACCATGAATTACGTGCAACAAATAATAAAAGACTATTTGTAACAATAGGTTAAACTCATAACTACGGATAATATATCGCAAGGAGAACCGGATGTTCACCCGCATCATCGACGACGAGCTTGAACTGGCTCTGCCTCAACCATCATTCGCGCCGCGCTACCTGGAGCTGGTCAATACCCAGCGTGACTATCTGGCCCAATGGCTGGCATGGCCGACGAAAGCCCATAATGAAGCCTTTTTTGCTTCGTTTATCCGCAATGCTGTGAAAGATTACGCTGACGGGAACAGCATGGTCTGCGCCATTATTTATCAGGGAGAAGTGGTTGGAAATTGCAGTTTTAATCGCCTCTATCATGACCTGAAAAAAGCCGAGGTCGGCTACTGGCTATCCGAATCCCATCAGGGCAAAGGTATCATGACTCGCGTGGTCAAAACACTGATCGACATTGCCTTCAGTGAGTTGCACATGGAAAAAGTCGAACTGAGCGCCGCGGTAAACAATACTGCCAGCCGCGCAGTGGCTGAGCGGTGTGGCATGCAATTGGAGGCGGTTCTCAGCCATCAGGAAAAGATCGGGGAACGTATTCTCGATCACGCTATTTATTCGGTGACACGAAACTGACCAAACCAGCAAAGAGGTGCCGAACCACCGGCACCTCCCTAACAGGTTTTAGACCCAGAAGAACATGGCGATCATCGTCAGAGCAATGATGCAGGCAATGTTCAGTACCAAGCCCACTCGCATCATTTCACTTTGTTTGATGTGACCTGAGCCGAAAACAATCGCATTCGGTGGGGTTGCAACCGGCAGCATAAACGCGCACGAAGCTGCAACAGCAATCAGCACCGACAGCACCACAGGTGACAGACCAAACGCTTCAGCGACCGTAGCAAACAGAGGGATCAGCAACGCGGCGCTGGCGGTGTTGCTGGCAAACTCCGTCAGGAAAACCACAAAGATCGCAATCACCAACACGATGAAGAAGATGCCCAGATGCGCGATGGCGTCACTGAGTACATTGGCCAGAAATACACTGGTTCCAGTGACTTTCAATACGTTGCTCAGACAAATCCCGCCGCCAAACAGCAGCAGCACACCCCAGTCAGCGGTTTTTTCGATGTCTTTCCAGTGCACCACACGAGCAAAACTGACCAGAATAATAGCACCCAGCGCGACGATGGTATCGAACTTGGCGTACCCGCCCAGCATGGCGTTGATCGGCTTACTGAAAATCCACAACACAACCGTCAGGGAGAAAATGCCCAGCGTCACCACTTTGCCTTTATCCCAGTGGACGGCCTCTTGATTGAGCTCGAACTGACCGCGCAGATCCGGTTTAAGCATAAAGTACAGTACCGCAATGGCGATCGGCAGTAATACCGCCGCCGTCGGCAGGCCAAATGCCATCCAGTCAGTGAACGTCAGACCCACTTCTGCGGCGGCAATAGCGTTAGGCGGACTGCCCACCATGGTCGCAATACCGCCAATACTGGCACTGTACGCCACGCCTAGTAGTACAAACACATAGGTTTTATGTCCGCTGTCTGAATTGACTTTGCTCAACACCCCGAGCACCAGCGGCAACATCATCGCCGCAGTCGCGGTATTACTGATCCACATGGAAAGCAGCGCCGTCACCCCAAACAACATAAAGACCGCCACGCTCATGCGACCTTTGGCCAAAACCAAGACTTTATCGGCGATAACTTTATCCAGCCCCTGGACATGCATCGCGGCAGCAAGCGCAAAGCCCCCTAAAAACAGGAAAATGATTGAGTTGGCGAAGTTATTCAGCGCTGTCTGGGTATCAAACACCCCCAACAGTACGGCCATCACGGGCACTAGAATCGCGGTAACCGTCACGTGCAGAGCTTCGGTCAACCACAAAATGGCCACAAAAACCAGAATGCTGAGTCCAAGCACGACTTGCGGATCAAAGGGTAAGGTGGTGTACATCACCAAAAATAACAGGATATCGGCGATGATGATGAGGCTGTTTCGGTTAAAAAACCATTCTCGGGTATTGGAAGGTAAAGGGACACTATCGTTTCTGTTCATTATTATATTCCTTATGAAAGCCTGTCGGCGTCGCGCCCACTGAGTCAGACAGAAACAGCGTGCATCTCTGCTCAGAGGGAACCGGAATATGATCCCACAGATTCAAACACGGAGATAATAATGATTACAAAATTGTTAACCGCATCAAGGACGAGGTTATAATTATTAAATATTTGATTTGTATTGTAATAAAAAATAAACAACACCAATAAAAGCACGAGTACGCCAGACGGTTATCGAACAACGATCGGAGTGGTGAGGTGGTCATGGTAATAGGCGCTGCCCGGCACCGACTTAGCCACATACATGGCCTTATCGGCCAGCTGAATTAGCTTGCTTGCATTGTCTGACTGGCTCGGGTAGTAGCTGATGCCGATACTGACCCCGACACTCAATGTCTGATGTTCAAAACTGATCGGTTCACTGAGCTTGCGGATCAGCATCACAACTCGGTCAAGCAAAGCCGGGACAGACTCCTGCCCAACCAGTTCACAACAGATGATAAACTCATCGCCCCCCATGCGAGCCACGATGTCATGATCGCGGACACTATTAAGCAATCGCTTGGCAATGGTGCACAATAACGCATCCCCAGCGGCGTGCCCATGACGGTCATTCACCTGCTTAAATCCATCCAGGTCGAAATAAATCAGTGCGACATCCGAATCTCGGGACTGTGCCCGCTCAATCGCCGCATTGAGGTGATGTTCAAGCGCCCGGCGGTTGAACAACCCGGTCAGCGGATCGTGCAAAGAGAGGTGCAGCAGCTCGTTCTTTTGTTTGATGATCGCCGCGGTCTGCATCGCCACTTCTCTGGACAGTTCATTACGGGAAATGGTGGTCTGATTGAGGGTGTGGCCGAGTTTGTGGAGAAAATCAGCCAGCAAGACAAACTCTTTGTCGAGCGTATCAACACCAACCTGGTACTGATAGTTACCACTTTGTAACTCACGAATACACCGGGCAATGGCCCGCCGACCATGGGTGAAACGGTTGAGAATGAAAAACGCGGTGATGATTAACACCAGAGCAAAAGCACTCAGTACCGCAGCGACCAGATACATCATGCCGGTATTACGCTGTTCGGTGTCCACCAAGAGCTGACGCTGAGTACCAAGCAGTTGATCGGTGATGTTCTGCAGCACCATGTTGTAGCGGGCAAACAGCAGATCCTGTGCACTGTCGAACTCTCTTGTCTGCATCAGGTTACGGGCATTGTTCAGCCGCTGTTCTTGCTGAAGCAATTCGTTTAGACGAGACACCAGCTTCAACATAGTATCGTTGCTGCTTTGCTTGTCCTCAATTTTCGCCGCAATTAACTCAAAGTTAGCGAGTCCGGCATTGAGACGATCTTCTGCGCTGACGCCCTCAGACAAATACTGTTTCTGCCACAACAGGGTTCGCACCAACTCCAGTTGCCGCTGAGCCAGTGCGACCTGCTCAATCTGGCTATGCAGTTGATTATATTGAGAAACCTGACTCCAGATCAGTAACACGATCGCCGCACAGAGCAGAAAAGTGCAACTGAACTGGAAATACAACTTCTTGCGCAGCGAACGTTTCATTGCAACGGCACCTCAGTCTGCATCGCACGTTCAAACGGGCGCTGATCGATCACATGGCTCAATTCCATGCTGCCACCGTCTACTTTGCCCTGCTGCTGTGACCAGCGCATCTGATAACGCAGATTTGACATCAGGGCATTGCTCAGCGACACACGAAAAATGTAGTCGTCCCACACCCAGTGAATCAGATCATGGGACAGCCCAAGTGCGGTGGCAACCTGCCGACGCGCCCGCTCCGGATGATCGTGAATCCATTGCGTGGCCAGATTGAGCGCACTCAGCAATCGTCGGGCTTCATCGGTGTTTTGCTCGGCATACGCCCGCTGGCTGATCAGGTTAAACGACAAGGTATACACGCCGGGAATGCCCAGTTCACGCACCTGGCCGGAGGTTTGCGCGTATGCGTAGTACCCATGTGGTTCCCACACCGAAACGGCGTCGACTTCCCCGGACAGCAGTGCACTGTCGAGTTTATCGGAGGTCAGGTAGACTTTGTTGACTTGCATCGAACGCAAGCCACTGGCGATCACCACAGCATCAAAATAGAATTCGCTCGCGCTGCCGGGGGTCATGCCGACCCGGCGCTGAGATAAATCGGCAATAGCCTGAATCGGAGAGGAAGCGAGGCTCAATAGCTTAAGATCGTTATCGGATTCGACAAAGCTGGCGAGTAATACCAAATCGTGTTGGCGACGCCGCTCAGCCAGCAGCACCGACTCGGAGGCGGTGGCGTACTCAGCCATCCCCTGATTGAGCAACTGAGCACAGCGCACACCACCTTTCATCTGAATCAGCTCAACCTTGAGACCAAACCGAGCAAACAATCCCTGCTGCTCCGCAATGATCAGTGGTGCAGAAAGTGCTGTCTTTGATACCGCAATGCGAATTACTTTATCGGCACGCTCCTGATTGCGCACAGATTGTGTGACGGTAAACAAACACACCGCAACAATCCCCGCTAAAAGCACGCCTCTGCCAGCTCTCATGGTACAACCTGTACTTAACAACGAATAGAAAAACCATTATGTCCCACCATAGCCAGCTGACGGTGTTGTTATCGGAGATTGCAACTTTGTGCAGTCACACTTATTGAGTAATTAGATTATAATTTTTAGCTGAAAATGTGATGTTTTGCCAATACAAATAATGCATAAAGAAAGCAGGAATGGCTTGGGCTAAGCGAAATGGAAGAGCCGTGCACACGGCTCTTCACACAGAAGCAAACATGAAGTGCTTGATTTACAAGCTGGTATACGAAATACGACGCACTGTTTACGCTTGAGTAAGCGCATTAAACGCATCGAACACCATGGATGATTTCATGATCCGACCATGTCCCTGGTTGTGGGTCGTCACCAGCGTGACCCGCTCGATCTCCTGATCGGCCTGCTGAGACACTGCGTAATTGGCAAATTTATCCTGCTCGTCGTGCACGATAATGGTCGGTGCGTCACGCTGGGTTAAACGCAGGTAGGGATTGATGGACTGAATCGGGTAGCGGTACTGCTGTTCCACTTCTGACACCACAGCATGAAACAAACGCATCGAATAACCGGAGCGCTCAATGCTACCAAACAAGTTATCGAGGTAATCGAGGACTGGCGCAATTAATAGCATTGGTTTGTTTTCTAGTTTCGCATGTCGGCACTCCAGCGCAGAAGCCGTCCCCATACTGTGACCAATTAACCCCGCGACCTCGTCCACACTGTCGAGGATCGCGTCCAGGCCCATGACAAAAGCCGGGATATGTCCGTAACGGCCTTCGCTTTCCCCATGAGCGGGATGATCGTACGCCAGCGCCGTATAACCCTGACTGGCGACGTGTTCCATCAAAGGATAAAACTGGCTCGCCGATCCCGACCAGCCGTGGGTCATCACCCATACCGGCCCCTGACCCAAGCTATACGTGCGCAGTACACCTTCCGCCGAATGGATTTCCCCTTTGCGTAATCCTTGAGGCTCATGATTCTTTGGTTTGGCTCGTGCCGGTGTTAGCAGCAATTGACGCGCTGTTTTTCGGGCATGAGCCGGAGCCAGTGTGTGATGTAAGCGGGTACTCACATTCACGAGTGTTCTTTTTACACTGAACTTGTTGGAGGTATTAAAATAAATCTTCTCACTCATAATGTCGTCCTTTATGCGGTCATCATTTAATCGAACGACCGTGCTTTTTTAATGCAAATAATCGGTAAAACTCAAGGCCAGAACTTCACTAGCGTGATACTTTCCAGCGCTCGAGCAAACACTCCACACCATGCCAGAAGCGCTGATAGCTACTCTGCTGACCATGGATGGAATAAAACAGGTGCGCACTGAGGTAGAGCCCATACAGTTCAAACACCGCCTGACCGGCCGACAAATCGGCACGGAACTCACCATTGGCAATGCCTTTATCAATCTGGATCTCAAGGTAGTGAATCCAGGTTGCGATGGTTTTTTTCAGCACCTGCTGGGTCGCATCGTGTTCGCGGCCCGTCTCTTTCCACGCATCAAGAAACATGCAGCTGCCCTGAAACGAGTGATTCCACCCCAGCCAATTGTCCAGCAGCAGTTTGAGTTTGCGTTCAATATTGTCCGACCCCAGTGCTCTGGCCGGAGAAATAACCCGCTGCGTGAACACACTGTTGGCGTACTCGACCAGTGCCACCTGCAGATTTTCCTTCGAGTTAAAGTGTGCAAACAGGCCACTTTTAGACATACCGCACTGCTTGGCCAACTCACCGATGGTCAGGCTTTCCAGCCCATCTTCACTGGCCAGTTCAAATGCTTTGCTAAGGATGGTTTCCCGGGTCAGGCGCCCTTTACTCATGATGTGATCCGTCGTGACAATCAAGTTCTATATTTAGCACGATCGTACTATTATGCAAATTCTTATTTGCATCACGCTTAAATTATGCACAATAGATTCTTTACGCATGCTGTTTCAAAGGATTGATATGACTGGCATTCTCGATCAGTTGCTGTTCTCTGCGTCTATTACTGGCCCGATCTGTCTCATGCTGTTTCTCGGTGTCTTTTTAAAGCGCTCCGGTCGCATCAATGAAAACTTTATCGATGTCGCATCCAAGCTGGTGTTCCAAGTCACTCTGCCAGCCATGCTGTTCATCAGCATCGTCAATGCCGAACACGATTTCTCCTCCAGCACCCCGTTAATTCTTTACGGTGTGGCTGCCAATTTCGTCTTTTTCCTCATTGCCATTGTGGCAACCAGGAAGCTGCTGCGTGACAGCGGTGATCAAGGCGTGGTGATACAAGGTGGCTTTCGGGCCAATACCGGGATCATAGCCCTCGCTTACGTCGCCAATGCGTATGGGGAACCCGGCGTCGCGCTGGCCGCCATTTACGTTGCAGCCATGACGTTCTTGTACAACGTCCAGGCAGTCATCCTACTGACCCCGAAAGGTGAAACGTCCGGAATGCAGGCGATCAAAGTGATGTCGAAAACCATGACGCGCAACCCACTGATTCTGGCGATTGTGATTGGTATTTTGGTTTACGCTCTGGCGATTCCCGTGCCCGACATGGTGATTGATGCCGGACAGTATTTCGCCAGCATGACCCTGCCTCTGGCGTTACTGTGTACCGGCGGCTCGCTCGATATCAGCGCGCTAAAGCACGACAAAGCTCCCGCCTGGTTTGCCACCGGGCTGAAATTGCTACTGGCCCCACTACTGATTACCGGCACCGCCATCGGATTTGGCTTTCGCGGACTGGATTTGGGGGTGGTCTTTTTGATGAGTGCTTCGCCCACAGCGGCCGCCAGTTACGTCATGGCCCGAGCGATGGGGGGCAACGCACAACTGGCTGCCAACATTATCGCGCTCACAACCGTACTGTCTTTATTTACCTGTACACTCGGGATCTTTTTGCTTTCCAGCCAGGCACTGATCTAATCCGAACGCTTTCAGTGATCGATTTCGCTCCGACGAGCGTAAGCACATGGTGTAATAAGATCTCTGTAAGAGGGAGTTTTTGTTAGCGTTTGTCTATGAAACACTTGTAAGGTTGTCTTAGGACAACCTTTTTTTTACCTCGACTCAGGGAATCGTTATGCGCTTGATGGTGTTACTCGCCGCCTTAGTTAGTACTTACTCTTACTCCGCCAACGAAAAAACATGGACATTCATTAAAACGGAACAAGGCATCACCATCGACAAGCGCGACCATCAGGATGGGTTGATTGAAATTCGCGCCCAGATGCTGTTTCCGACCCGCTACTCAGCCTTTCTATTGTTGTTGGAGGACAGTGACAACATCCCTAATTGGATCGATAACGCCAGCCACAGCCGGGTGTTACAGCAAATCAGCTCTAACGAAAATATTGTCTACACCCAGTTTGCCGCCCCCTGGCCCGCCAAAGATCGCGACATGGTGACTTATTCTCGCTATCAATTTGTTGACGGCGCATTCGAACTGCTCATCAAAGACGCCAGTGACTATCTACCGCAAAATCCAGACTACATCCGTATCACAGCGGTACGGGCCCGCTGGGTCCTGGAAAAACTGACCAACGGCCAGACACACATCGAATACACCGCTTTTGCAAACCCGGGCGGTGCGCTGCCGGACTGGCTGGCCAATCAGTTGTCGGTGGACAGCGCGCTGGCGACGTTCATCGGCCTCAAGCGAGAACTGCCTGATTATCAGGTTCTCAATCACCCCAATATCGATGAACAAGCACTAAGACTGACGAGCGAGATCGCGGGCGAGAATGAGCGCTAAACCAAAAATTTGCAGGAACAGAGCGATGTTTTTATAAAACGCAATGCGCTCTTCAAGTTGCAAGGTGCGTTCATTCAGCGACAGATTCTGCAAATAAAAATCATCAATACGCTCCCGCTGATGACGCTGGGCAGCGTTGATCTGCACCATCAAGGCTGGTAAATGATCCGGCGTAACGTGCGCCACACTGTCGTCCCCCACCCAGATCGCCAGCTGTCCACGGAGTGCCTCATCCAGCGACTTGGAGAGCGGAGCCTGCGACGCGAGTTGCAAATGGAGCAGCAATGCCTCTCGCTTGCGCTCCAGCGTCTCAACGCCATTCCAGGCGAGTTGGATTGAATAGAGGTTTTCCGCTTTTTGCTCACTCAACTGGGCTTTGTCTGAGCTCAGTTTATCCAGCACGATACTCGACAACAGGATCGCCAGGATATTCAGCACTAACCCTGTGAGCACCAGCACCCAGGCCGCTGGCCACAAACGCTTCATCTTGTTACCACAAGTTAGCCAGCGGCAGATTAACCAGATTCAGGAGGATCAGCCCTGCCATAGCGGCAAAGGTGAGTTTCATGCCTTTGACCCGGCCTTTGAGACTTTCGTTAAGGATCGCGCGAGCATGAATAAAGCGCCCGGCACAGAACACCAGTCCGGTGAGATGGATCCAGAAAACACCAGCACCATTGAACTCAGCCAGCCCCATCAGAATCAGCGTGATAGGAATGTAGTCCACCGCGTTCCCTTGTGCCGTGCGTGCAATAGTTAGCTTTTCCACCCCGCCATCAGCGTACATCACCTTATTGTCACGTCGCTGATTAATGACCTGAAACGATAACCAAATCAGCAGCCCCGCCAACACTGACGCGTAAAGTGCTGTAATCATAAGAAGTTCCTTTCGATGAAATTGATCGTAACTAGTGTAGGCCAAGGCGAGCGTTTCATCGCCTGGTACGCTCACAGCCTGACTCTTTTATTCCTAACTTGTTGATTTTAAGCTTAACACTCTGATATTTGTCTTAGATTTAACTCAAACTGCCATCGTCTCACCTTTGAGAACAATTTTGCCCTAACAATGCACGGGCCTGAGCGCCGTCACTAAGATTGAATTTTCATGCATTTACATGAGCAATCCTTGAGCACTTTGGTTAAAATCAAGTGCGATAAATTTCATATCACACAATTTTCATAAATTTGGTGGATAATTCCGTCGTAAACTGTAACCCTGATCACACCTTGTGATGCGGCGATTCCAGGCGAAGAATCCCGGAACAAAACAGTGCAAAAGCGTCATAACCATAAACAGGAGAAATGAGAGCAGATCTATGAGAACACGATTATTTTGTTGGCTAAGTGTTTTGCTGGTCGCGTTCCCGGCAATGGCGCACGCGCGCACTGAGCCTCTGAGTTGGTTCGAAGAAAACTCAAAAATTATCTCAATGCTCCAGTATCCGGCTTTAACCAGTCGTGTGTATCAGGATGCGGATTTGCAGTTGATCTGGACCGACGAACAACTGCGTGACCAGTTTGAACAACAACTGGAAGTGATCCAGCGGGCCGGATTCAGTCCGTTATTCAGCCATCAACTGGATTACCTGCGCCTGTACCGAGAGCGCCACAGTTGGTTTGAATACGATCTGCTGGCAACCGATACCGCTCTGTTGTACCTCAGCTATGCACAACAGGCTCCGATCCAGGGTGAAAAATGGTTTTTCAGCTCGCGCCTGACCAGCAAATTACCAGAACCTCAGGCGGCTTCTGTCGCTGAATTTGAACAGGCAATCGCTCATCACAGCACCAGTGCTTATCTGCGTTCCTTTGCTCCTTCCCTGATCACCGACCCAGCGCTCTACAGTGCCTATCAGAGCCTCAAGCAGTTTGAAACCAAACCTCAACCCGTTTATTACCAAAGTGGTGTCATTCGTAAAGGGGATAAACTAGCCGATCGTCCTGCCTTGATTGCCCGATTAAACATGGTTGGTGTTGATGTCTCCGGTGTGGCCAACGATGTCGACTGGTACGACGAGAGCCTGGTCAGTGCGGTTAAAGCGTTTCAGCGCATCCATGGCCTGACTGACGACGGTGCGATTGGCCCGGCGACACTGAAATGGTTAAGCGTTTCATCGAGTAAGCGACTGGCCATGCTGGCACTCAATACCGAGCGGGCCAGAATGTGGCCGACAGAGCGTGATCAGCTGATCGTCGTAAACGTACCCGGTTTTTCAATGCATTACTGGGCTGAAGGTAATGAAGCATTTAGCTCAAAAGTGATCGTAGGGCGTAAAGCACGTCAGACCCCGGTGATGAAAACCTACATGAATGCGTTGATTTTCAACCCGACCTGGAACGTGCCTCCCACCATCATGAAAGAGGATATCCTGCCCAAGGCCAAAGTAAATCAATCCTACTTAAGCCAGCGCCACATTCAGATCCTCAAAAGCTGGGGGTCGAGTGAAGTGATCGATTATCAGCAAATCGACTGGAGCAGTGTCGATCCTAATAACTTCCCGTATCGCTTGCGTCAGGCCTCAGGCAACTGGAATGCGCTCGGACGTTACAAATTCAATACGCCAAACGCAGAAGCCATCTATCTGCACGATACACCGAGTAAATATCTGTTTAACCGCGCATCTCGTGCGTTCAGTTCCGGCTGTATCCGAGTGGAACATGCCGATAAGTTTGCTTCCGCTCTGATGCGAACACAGGGGCTGAACACCAAACCAGAATACCGTAAATCGTCCAATAAAGCCCTGCCACTGCGCAGCCGCATTCCGGTCTACATCATCTATAAAACCGCGTGGTATGACGGTCATCACGTACAATATCGTGACGACGTGTACGACTTTGACCACTTCGCTACCAGTCGCAGTTAAGCCTCACCGCCGGAGTTTCAACTCCGGCTTTTTTATTGCATGACCACCTGATTAAAGTCGATCCAGCCATTGGCCAGCAGTTCGGTCGTGGTCAGCCTGTCAGACACGTTCAACTCCTGCCGCACGTGATACAAAGGCTGATACACGCCTTTATCGATAAGCTTTTTTTCAATTTGAGCAAACCCACGCAAACGCTGGGCCAACGTTTCTCTGTTCATCACCCGTTCAATCTGAGTCTGCAGCCAGGTGCGCTCACGCGATGACAAGCACACTGACAACGAATGGGTGCACATCAGCCAGCTAAGCCAGGACATTTCTGTATCGTCACCGAACACTTCACCGCTGATCAGAATGTCCGCCTGAGACTGACGCAGACGACAATTGAAATCCGGAAAACTCAGCACTTGCCAGTCACAAGGAATACCCCGAGCCTGCAAAGCATACGCCAGCATTCGGGCTAGCGTGATATGGGTTTCCAGTTGATAGGTCAGGATCTTCAGCGGCTCCGCAGGCCGCGTTAACGGGCCAAACAAAGCCTCGAGATCTAATGGCTCGGGCGCAGTGAGCGTCTCCGGTTGTGACAGCATTCCCTTCGCCTTCGCCAGCTCTTCATCAAGTAAGTGTTGAGGCGGCTGCAGGCAAGTGGCCAAGTGCTGTAAGGCCTGACGATGGGCGTGCTTTTTCAGCCACGGGTGGCGCGACGGATTGAGCATCAGATACTCACAGCCCCGCTCCCATTGCTGGCAAATCTGATAGCCTGCCCGCGCCTTGCCACGCAGATGAACGCCATGCACCACATCGCTGTTGAGGGCAAAATCTTTCGCGTGAGCGCCGACATTCCAGATTTCAATACCATCAATCCAGGGACGATAACCATGATAATCAGCAAAACGGTGTAACAGGGTCCGGCGTTCGGTCTGCTCTGCAAGAGCAAACGGCCCGGAGCCCAACAATTGACCGTGACTCAGTTTGGTAATGCCCATGGCCCCATCGGCCAGCAGTTTGGGCAACAAAGCCGGCATACGCTGGCTGACAAAACGCAGCCGATCTGGGCTCAGTATCTCTACCCGGTCGATGCAATCAAACAGAGCCCGGTTCCCTGACTCTGAAGCTATGAGTCGCTCAAAATGCGCCACCACATCTGCCGCATTCAGCACAGAGCCATCATGAAAGCGCAGTCCTTTACGCAACACGACGTCCAGAGTGTCACCGCTTTGATACCAGGAATGCGCCAGGTCACCGTGCCAGTGGTCACGAATCGGGTCGTAACGAAGCAACGTGGCATAAAGGTAGCTGGCAATATGGTGCTCAGTGCGGCGGTTAATCGCTATCGGATCGAGCGAATGCGTAGCGCGATAAAACGGCACCTGAAGAATATGTGTGGACTGCGCCTGATTCTGATAACGGGCTACATAACTGGCAATGAAGGCGTCGCGCTGCGTCTCTGGGATGAGCTGCAATGCACTCTCCACTTTACCCTCTTCCAACAATCGGTTCGCCTTTGTTACCAGGCGATCCTCAATGGGCTTTTTCAGGCGCGCCCGAGGCAGGTTGCCACGTCCAACCCCGGGTTGCCAGTCTAAGGTCTGTTCTTGTGTTAAACGTCGCACCAGCAACTGGGCGTTGCGCCGCGTACAACACAGCGCTGTGGCGAGCGTATCCAGTGACACCGACTGCCACTGGTTGATCTCAAAATGGTCACGGCAAAAAGCGAGCGCTTTCCAATATCGCATATAGATGAAATCCCTATGAGCTCTCAGGCCATGTTTTCATGTTTCATGGCATCATAGGGATTTCAGCGTACAACAACAGCGCGATGTGGCAGGAGCGTTAGCACGAACACATTTTTGGCTTACAACTGGAGGGATCCTAGATTGTTCATCTGACGCATCACCCAGCGGGAACGTTGGTAGGTGTACTGTGTCATCGGGCTGGCTTTGATTCGATAAGGGTTTGGCAGCACCACCGCCAGTTGGGCAGCCTGCGATCGGGTCAAGCGGCTGGCTGGGACATGGAAGTAGTGTTCACTCGCCGCCTGCACACCGTAAATACCAGGTCCAAACTCAATCACGTTAAGATACACCTCCATGATGCGCTGTTTGCCCCAGATCACTTCCATCCACAGCGCAAAATACAGCTCGTACGCTTTTCTCAGGTATGAATGCGCCGGAAAAAGAAACACATTTTTTGCCGTTTGCTGAGTAATGGTGCTGGCGCCGCGGGACGGACCTTGATCATCTGCCGACAGGATCACGTCGAGCAGTGCCTGAGTATCCACGCCATGATGATAGGGAAATTTCTGATCTTCTGATGCCATCACGGCCACCGACATGCTAGTGGCAATTCGGTCCAGCGGCACCCATTGATGCTCAGTCCGGCTTGGATAACTGGCTGGCGGCGCAACCATACGCGCGATCTTCCAGCCCCAAATGGGCGGATCGATGAACTTGAACACGCCGATCAACACCACAGGCGCCAATAACAAGAAAAGACATATTTTGATCAGCAGCCGTTTGAGTTTTTTTACCATGCTTCGCCCAGATATCACCGATAACCGGCACAGTTTAGCGTACGGCAAGCAAGAAATGACAAATCCGTGTAATGAATCGTTGGTTTTTTATTCATCCATGCCAAGGATAAGGCAAACATAAAAGATGAAAATATGTTGAATATCTTCTATTTTTCTTCGTCTTTTAATTTCGATAATGAAACTTTTCAGGCCGTTAAAAGGAATTATAAATGAGCACCCTAACCCAAGAGCCGGGCTCGATATGGAAAAGCCGACCGTTTCTTATCCTATTTTCCAGCGCACTGTTTGTCGCCTTCAGCGCCCAAATTTATAACCTCGCCGTTCCCTTGCTGGTGTATGAACTGACTCACTCTTCCGAAATGATGGGCTGGATGCGCGCCGTCGAATTTGTCCCCAACTTGCTTCTCGCGTTGTTCATCGGCGTCTGGGTTGATCGGGTGGATAAAAAACGTTGGTCTCAGGCGATGTTACTCGGGCAGGTCGTTACCGTGAGTTGCTCCTATCTGGCGGTAGAATGGCTCCGCCAGCCGTTATGGGTGCTGTTCCCTTGTGCTTTTCTGATGATGGCGTTCAACTACGGTTACCACAATGCGCGTATAACCATGATGAAAAGCGCCCTGCCTCAGAGCATGCAAAATACGGCCACCGCGCGAATGAGTTCACTCAGTAGCTTTATGGAAACCGTTGGTCCGGTGTTGTCTGGGGCGCTGATGTTGCTGTCGGCGATCCACAATGTGTTTCTGGCCGTGGCCGGATTACTGCTGATTTCCTACTGGCAGCTCAACCGTCTGGAGTGGCACAGCACGCTCAATCCGCATCATGCCGGCGTATGGGCGGCGCTGCGCCAAGGTTGGCAGATCCTGCGCCAGGAGCAGAATATGTGGACCATTACACTGGCCGTGATGGTGATCAATACCACAGGTGCCGTGTTCTGGATTCAGGCCATTTATTATGCCAAAGCTGAATTGGCAATGAATGCCGTTGAGGTCAGTTATCTGGTGGCCGCATCCGGTGTCGGTGGCTTGCTTGGCGCATTCAGTGCCGACACAATTCGCCGCAAACTGGGGTTGGGTCCATTGCTGATCGGCGCCATTGCGCTGGAGTCGGTTGGATTTATGGTGCCACTGATTGTAACCAGTCCGTGGACACTGACACTGGCGTTTACCTGGGTGTCAGCCATAGGTCTGTTGAGCAGTATTTGCATCTGGAGCTACCGCCAGGAAGCCTTTGATGCCCAGCACCTCGGTCGGATCGCCGGTATCACAGGTTCGCTGTTCAAGCTGATGATGCCTTTCGGCCTGGTTGCATCAGGGTATCTGGTATCAGCGATTGGTATCGAACCCGTCTTCCTGCTCTGTTTCGCACTGCAAGTGTTAACAGCACTCTGGCTGGCCTGTAGCCGGGTTCGTTCCATCGAATAGTAGAGCCAAACCTGCCGAAACGGCAGGTTTTCCACTGGTTGGCTTGGTGTCTGCCGACCTAACTGACCGCACCTTTTCACGGATTCTGCGTCTTATCAGGATCCATTTTGCGTATTGTCATAATTATTTTTATCGTCACGACAATAAACCCGATATAAAGATTGTATATATACTCCCCGATTACAAACACTTAAAACCACTTATTTTAACCTCAAAGAAACGGACTCATTAAAGAATGAATAAATGGGTATTGGCACATGATTTCAAAACGATTTAAAAATCGATTAAGTTATCGTCCCAAGACATAAAAATAATTTAAGACGTATTTTCATCATTTTTAAAGCAACATTTTAACGCGTCGATATCAATAACCAGTCCATTGTATCAGCAAGCACATACCGCACAACACAGACGTTCAAAGGGAGAACTTATTACGATGAACCTAACCTTACTCGCGATTCTTTCAGGCATTATTGCGCTACTCGGACCATTGTTTCTGGTTGTGTACGGAAAATTTAATTCCAAATAACCCTGAGCAATATTGAAGCCCATACATTCACTTAACTGATAATAAATAATATTTAAGGTTTGCTTGTTATATTGACTCTTATCGATGGTCAGATAAGTACACCAAAAAATTAACCATTTAAAAATATGATGAATTAATTTGTCATATCGTAATATTTTATTTAAGGAAAGACGCATGTACGAATACATCGAATGGTCGTGGGGCTGGTATATTGCCCTACTGGTTTTACTCACTCCACTCAACCTGTTTTTTCGTGAATCTAAAGGACAACGCAGCCAAATTCGCTTGGACCACAACATGTTCGCCTGCTTTGCAGGCTCAGCATTCTGGTCCGGTATTATTAACCTGGCAATAGGGTTTCTGTAATGCGCTCCTTTCCGCTGCTTCTTTGCTTGATACTGGGGGTAACTGCACAAACGGCCGTGGCAAACAGTGTTGACGTACCGCCGGATATCGCATTTTCATCCTGTGTCCTGAAAAAGCAGGACGAATCCACTCACCTTGGGCTAAGTGGCGATGAACTTTATTACCTGTCGCTGTTAATGTGCAAACAAGAAGAGAAAAACTACACCACCTTTCTGTCTAAAAGTAGCCGTGATCTCGCCGACCATGATCGTCAACTCAGCAGCCTGAAGGCTTCGTTGATGGAATCCGCGCAATTGAAGACCATCATTTATAAACTCAATCAACAACCCGCCCAATAACCGGCAGCAGTGCCGTTCAGGCAATCACGACCTCAACGCCGCGTTCAGCAAAATCCTGAATGCAGCTTTGGGGAAACTGTGGATCGGTAATCACTTTGTCGAAACAGCTTATGTCCACAGCATGAAAGGGCGCTACCCGACCATATTTGGAAGAGTCACTCACCAGGTAGTTACTCTGCGCCGCCGCAATAATCGCCCTTTTGACTAAAACCTTGTCTTCACTCGGTGTGGAAATTCCACGCAAATTCCACGACGAGGTGGACACAAACGCCAGGTCGATATTCAACTCCCGGAGCAGGCTGGCGGCTTTGTCGCCGACACAAGACTGGTTAAAACGGTCAATTTTTCCCCCGGTGTGGTACAGCGCACAGTCGGAATTGGCCATCAGGTAAGCCGCAATTGCAAAATCATTGGTAATCACCGTGAGATCATGCCGCTGCGTCAGTTGATGGGCAATCTCAAGCGTAGTCGTACCTGCGTCCAAATAGATTGTGGTGTGTGGTCGGATGAACTCCGCAGCACACTGACCGATTCTGGCTTTTTCCTCCCGCTGCTTGGCAATCTTGTCGTCGTGCGGCAGCTCAATATGGATAGACTCAGTCAGTTGCACACCTCCTGAAACCGACATAACTCGTCCATCGGCCTCCAGCTTCGCAATATCACGGCGAATGGTCATGTGTGACACATCCAGTTGCTGCGTCAGTTCATTAATGCTGATCACTTGCTGATTACTCAGCAACGCCAGAATGGCGCGTTGACGTTCGGCAGGAATCATTTCTTTTACTCTGTGGCAATCAAACTGGCAAAAGCATAACACGTTATCGAACATCGATGTGAATATTTGTTAAACCTGAGAAACACATTCTCTCTAACTCATTGTTATTAGCTGTTCAGGACCAACTTATAGTCTTTTATTCACACAACCTCACAAGTGATAATTTAGTCAATGTTATTTTTTGTGATGAACATGGCAGTAATGTTTCAATCAATAGCTAGAATCACAAACATGAACATTAATTCACAAATTATAACAAAAGAGGATGGTGCGATGCACAAAGTACAATCGGTCGCCGTGATAGGGCTGGGCTCCATGGGAATGGGTGTCGCGCAGTCCTGCCTCCGAGCCAGTTTTGACGTCTACGGTGTGGATGTAAACCCACAAGCGCTGGAAACGCTGGCAACCAGTGGCGCTACCGCCACAGCAACCAGTGCGACCGCATTTGCTCAGGATCTGGACGCCGTTATCGTTTTGGTAGTGAATGCCCAGCAGGTTCGCAGTGTGTTGTTCGAATCGGGCCTGGCTGCAGCGCTCAAACCGTCGACTCCGATCATGGTGTGCGCAACTATCTCGGCAGAGGATGCCCGATCGATCGCGGCAGATCTGGCCGATTATTCACTGCCGATGTTAGACGCGCCCATTTCAGGTGGGGCCGTCAAGGCCACCGCCGGAGAACTGACCGTCATGGCGGCTGGCGCTCCGAGCGTCTTTGAGCAACTGGAGTCCGTGTTGTCCGCCGTCGCCAGTCAGGTTTACACCGTGGGCACAGAGATTGGCATGGGATCAACCGTCAAAATTATCCACCAATTGCTGGCCGGTGTGCACATAGCTGCTGGGGCAGAAGCTATGGCAATGGCCGCACGAGCCAATATCCCACTTGATTTAATGTATGACGTCGTCACACACGCAGCGGGTAACTCATGGATGTTCGAAAACCGGATGAAACACGTGGTGGACGGTGATTATACCCCCAAATCCATGGTGGATATCTTCGTGAAAGATCTGGGACTGGTGACCGACACCGCCAAATCGCTCCATTTCCCACTGCCTTTGGCGAGTACCGCACTCAATATGTTCACCACCGCCAGTAACGCAGGTCATGGCAAAGAAGACGACAGTGCCGTGATTAAAATTTTTCCAGGCATCACATTACCAACGAAGGAGTAATCCCATGTTATTAGGTGTCATCGCAGATGATTTCACTGGTGCGACGGATATCGCTGGGTTTCTGGTCGCCAATGGCATGAAAACCATTCAGTTGAACGGCGTTCCTCAAGAAGAGATGTCACTAACCGCCGATGCGGTGGTGATCAGCCTGAAGAGCCGTTCCTGTCCGGTCAACGAGGCCGTGTCGCTCTCGATCCAAGCGCTGCTCTGGCTGCAAGCGCAAGGCTGCCAGCAGTTTTACTTCAAATATTGTTCCACGTTTGACAGCACGCCACAGGGCAATATCGGCCCGGTAACCGATGCACTGCTCAATGAGCTGGGGGAACCGTTCACCATTATCTGCCCATCACTGCCCGTCAACGGCCGCAGCGTGTACCAGGGACACCTGTTTGTTCAGGGCGAGCTGCTCAACGAGTCCGGCATGCGCCACCACCCGGTCACGCCGATGAAAGACGCCAATTTAATGCGTCTGATGGAAGCGCAGGCACAAGGCCGGGCCGGATTAGTCAACTATCTGCAGATTGAGCAGGGCGCTGAGACCATCGCGGCACGTTTCGATGCACTCAGACAGCAAGGCTACCGCTACGCTGTGGTCGACACACTCAACGATGCACATTTGGCGTCGATCGGACGTGCATGCCGCGAGCTGAAGCTGATCACTGGCGGATCCGGATTGGCGGCTGGTATCGCGCAAAACTGGGCGAACGCGCTGTCGGATCAATCTGTGGCCATGCAAGCCGGACAACCCGGTTCAGGCAGCACTGTCATTCTGTCCGGCTCTTGTTCCGTCATGACGAATCGCCAGGTCGCCGCCTATCAATCTCAAGCCGCTCACTTTGCACTGGACGTGAAACAGTGTTTGTGTGAGCCGGCCTATATCGAACAGGTACTGGACTGGGTGATCTCCCATCTGAACGAGCCACTGGCGCCAATGGTCTACGCCACTGCACAGCCACACACGCTGCACGCGATTCAGGCTGAATTTGGTGCCCAGGCGTCCAGCCAGGCGGTAGAGCAATTTTTCCACCATCTGGTACAACGCCTGCAACAGCATGGCGTGAGCAACTTTATCGTTGCCGGAGGGGAAACCTCGGGTGTGGTCACTCAAAGCCTGAACGTCAGAGGTTTTTACATCGGACCGCAAATCGCCCCCGGAGTGCCTTGGGTCAAAGCCATCGATCAGCCGCTGTCACTGGCCTTGAAGTCCGGCAACTTCGGTGATGAACACTTCTTTACTAGCGCACAAGGGTTTATCCATGACTGAGCAACAATTAAGAGAACAGATGGTCAGCCTGGCCCGCTCAATGTTTGAGCGCGGCTACGCCACTGGCGGTGCCGGCAATCTCTCTGTGAAGCTGCCGGGCGGCACATTTCTCACCACACCAACCGGCTCGTCGTTCGGTCGCCTGAACGCCGACACGCTGTCCGTGGTGGATATTGATGGCCAGCATCTCTCGGGAGATCGTCCTTCGAAAGAGATCGCCTTCCATCTGGCGATTTATCGCAACCAGCCCGCTTGCAATGCGATCGTGCATCTTCACTCGACGTATCTGACCGCTTTATCGTGCCTGGAAGGGCTGGACCCGAACAACGCGATCCGTCCATTCACACCCTACTATGTGATGCGGATCGGACAGTTACCGGTGATCCCTTATCTGCGGCCAGGGGATCCTCAAATTGCCACTGAGCTCGCCAACCGGGCAGCCGACTACCGGGCGTTCTTGCTCGCCAACCATGGTCCGGTCATCACCGGGACCGATCTGTGTGATGCCGTCGACAACGCGGAAGAGCTCGAAGAAACCGCCAAACTGGCACTGATGCTTCGCGGTCAGACTATTCGTTATCTGACTGATGCGGAAGTCGATGATCTGAAAGGAAGGGGGAAATAATGGCCCGTTTTGCTGCCAATTTAACCATGCTGTTCACCGAGCAGCCATTTTTGCAACGTTTTGCTCTGGCTCGGCAAGCCGGGTTCAGAGCGGTAGAATTTTTGTTCCCTTACGCTTACGAGGCCGATGCGCTGGCACATCAGTTGAAAGCGCACCAGCTCGAACAAGCGCTGTTTAACCTGCCACCAGGCGACTGGGACAACGGCGAACGCGGTATCGCGGCACTGCCAGGACGTGAAGAAGAGTTTCGCCACAGTGTCGACACCGCACTGCACTACGCCACAACGCTGGGCTGCCCGAAAGTACACGCCATGGCCGGCATTGTTGATCCGCGCTACAGCCGGGCCCAGCACCTGGAAACGTTTGTCAGTAACATCCGCTACGCAGCGGATAAATTCGCCGAGCACGATATCACTCTGCTGATCGAGCCGCTCAACAGCCGGGATGTTCCCCATTATTTGATCGCGCATCAACGCGATGCTGCTCAGTTGATTGAGCGTATTGCACACCCCAACGTCAAGCTGCAGTTTGATGTCTATCACGCACAAATTATGGATGGCGACCTGACGCGCATGATCGCCGATCTGGCACCCGTAATCGGCCACGTGCAAATTGCTTCAGTTCCATTGCGTCACGAGCCCTCAGAAGGAGAAATCAACTATCCGCACATTTTTGCCGCGCTGGACAGCGCTGGCTATCACGGCTGGATAGGCTGCGAATACAACCCGAAATCAGGCACACAAGAAGGCCTGGGCTGGTTAACCCCATACCTATAACAGGAAGTACACACTAGCAATTACGACAAGGACAACCCTATGAACATCGTTATTACCGGTGGCGCCGGATTTCTGGGCGCCATGCTGACCCAAACCTTACTCCGTCGTTTTCCCGACATTACATCATTGAAGGTCGTCGACCGGGTGGTGCTGGCAGAATCCGCACAAACCGACCGCCGCATTGTGTCTGTGGTGGCAGACATCACCAATCCGGCTGACGTTGAAGGACTCATTGATACCGAGACAACCCATGTCTTTCACCTCGCGGCGATCGTCTCAAGCCACGCAGAAGAAGATTTCGATCTGGGCGTTAAAGTCAATCTCACCGCTACCCAACTGTTACTGGAAAAGTGCCGCCAGGTTAACCCGGCCATCCGCTTTGTCTTTTCCAGTTCACTGGCAGTGTTCGGCGGACAACTGCCTGCCGTGATTGAACCAATGACGGCTACTCAGCCGAGTTCATCCTACGGCACTCAAAAAGCCATGTGCGAGCTGCTGGTGAATGATTATGGGCGTCGCGGTCTGGTCGATGCCATCACCGTACGCCTGCCCACGATTTGCATCCGTCCGGGCACACCCAACAAGGCCGCCTCGTCGTTTGTGAGTGGCATCATTCGTGAGCCAATGAAAGGCGAAGGCGCCAACTGCCCGGTCAGACAGGATCTGCCATTATGGATTTCCAGTCCCGGCACGGTGATCGACAATATTATTCACGCCAGTCAGCTATCAGCCGAACATATCACGGGTTTCCGCACCTTCAATTTACCCGGCATTCAGGTCACACCAGCGACAATGCTGGCGGCACTGGCAGATGTGGCCGGCCCGCAGCGGTTGGCCCTGGTCAGTAACGAAACCGACCCAGTAATCGAACGAATTGTGGCCAGTTGGCCTCAAGCCTTCGACAACGACAAAGAACGGGCGCTGGGTTTTCAAGCTGACCGCGACTTCCCGACAATTCTGGCGAGCTACCTGAGCCAGTACCCAATCGCAGAACAGGAGGCCGTGTGATGTTACCTATTTCCGTTATTGGTTTGATTATCGCCGTGTTTGTGTTGATCTACCTGGTGCTTCGTACGCGTGTTCACGTTCTGATTGCCATGCTGGGTGCTGCCTGTATTGCTGGTTTGATCGGCGGTCTGAGTGTCGATGAAACCATGGCCGCCATCAGCAAAGGTTTTGGCGGCACGCTCGGCGGCATCGGTATTGTGATCGGGCTCGGGGTAATGATGGGCGCGATTCTGGAGACCTCCGGCGCTGGCGAGTCTATCGCTTACCACTTTATTAAATGGCTCGGCAAAAAGCGGGAAGAGATGGCATTGGCGATCACCGGTTATATTGTCAGTATTCCGGTGTTTGTCGACAGCGCACTCATCATTCTCTACCCCATTGCCAAGTCGCTGGCGAAAACATCTCAGCGTTCAATTCTGACGCTGACCGTGGCACTGGCCGGTGGTTTGGTGGTCGCGCACCACTGTATTCCGCCAACACCTGGGCCTCTTGGTGTTGCCAGTATCTTCGGTGTCGATATTGCCTCAATGCTTGGGTTAGGTCTGTTGATTGCCTTGCCGTGCATCTACGGCGTAGTGATGTACGCTCGCTGGCTGGAAAATCACTTTCCGGAGTACATGACACCGCCGCCGCTGGCACAGGAGTCAGACGATTTACAAAAAGTGCATGACGACTACATGGCATCAAAAGCCTCGAAAAATCTGCCGTCGCTGACCAAGTCGATCATGCCGATTGTGGTACCGATTATACTGATCCTGATTAACTCTCTGATGTCGCTGGCAGAAAAACAGCTGGGCATAGTGGGCCTGTCGGACAGCACCGCTGGCGCAACGATCAGCTTCCTCGGTCACCCGGTGATCGCGCTGTCTATCAGCACGTTGCTGGCCGTCTACACCTTGACTCCGTACCTGGATAAAGCCACCACCACCCACAAACTGGAAGAAGGGATTTCTACCTCAGGCATCATCCTGTTGGTTACCGGAGCCGGTGGCGCACTCGGCAGTGTGTTGCGTGAATCCGGCGCTGGCGCCGAAATCGCCAACCAGATTGCGGCCTTGTCGATTTCACCCATTATGATCCCGTTTATTATCGCCACACTGGTACGGGTGATTCAGGGCAGCGGCACGGTGTCGATGATCACCGCCGCCTCCATTTCCGCCCCGGTTCTGGCCGAAATGCAAGGCATCAACATGCTGTTTGCAGCCTCTGCCGCCACGATGGGCAGCCTGTTTGCCGGCTATTTCAACGACAGCCTGTTCCACATAGTCAACCGCTTGATGGGCGTAACGGAAGTGCGCAAGCAACTGGTCATCTGGACCGTGCCCACCACGATAGCCTGGGCCATCGGTGGCACGCTGGTGATGGTCCTTAACCTGTTGTTCGGTACGCACGGTAGTTGGTTCGACCCAGTGCTCCCTCTGTTGGTGCTGGCTGGCTGTGTCTATTTCGTAAAGTCACAAAGTAAATCGATGCAACACAGCGCCGCGTAAACCATCGTAGTCTAGTTTCACCAACGAATAAAAAGCCCGATTTACAGTATAAATCGGGCTTTTTCTTTGTTAGTTCAGCTTATTGCAGTTTGTAGAACAGCGTCGCCAATGGTGGAAGGCTCAGTGGTAATGAATGCGACAGACCCTGACTTTCAACCGCCTCGGTACGTAATTGTTGCGACACCGCATAGCAGCTGCCATGGTATTTAGCATCATCGGTGTTGAGCAGCAGGTGATACTCCCCCGCCACCGGCATACCCAGATGGAATACGTCATGAGGTACCGGGGTGAAGTTGGTCACCACCAGAATCCGCTCGCCGTGCTCGCTGATACGCTCATGAGCCAGAATGCTCATTTTCGCTTCATCTTGCAATCGCCACTCAAACCCACGAGGCTCACTGTCGAGCTCAAACAGCGCAGGTTGTTGACGATACATATGGTTCAAGTCACGAATCAGAGCCTGAACGCCCTGATGGCGCTCAAATTGCAGCAGAAACCACTGTAACTGATCATCGTGGTTCCACTCACCTGTCTGACCTATTTCAGCGCCCATGAAGTTGAGTTTTTTGCCCGGCTGACCATACATATAACCATAGTAAGCACGCAAGTTGGCGGTCTGCTGCCATTCGTCACCCGGCATCTTGTTGTGAATCGAGCCTTTGCCGTACACTACTTCATCGTGTGACAACGACAAAACGTAATTTTCACTATGCGCGTACACCAGCGGGAACGTGATGGTATCGTGATGATATTTACGATGGATTGGGTCTTCTTTGATGTACGCCAGACTGTCATGCATCCAACCCATGTTCCACTTGAAGCCAAAACCTAAGCCACCAGCAAAGGTTGGGGCAGACACGCCAGGAAACGCCGTCGACTCTTCTGCAATGGTCATGGCGTTCGGGAAGTATTTGTACACTTCCTCGTTCATCCATTTCAATGTCGCTATTGCATCGTAGTTTTCATTACCGCCATCGACGTTCGGCACCCATTGATCATGGCTACGGGAATAGTCGAGATACAGCATGGAAGCCACGGCATCAACTCGAATACCATCGATGTGGAATTGTTCAAACCAGTACAACGCATTGGCCACTAAGAAGCGACGGACGTGCTCGCGCCCCATGTCATAAATATAGGAATTCCAGTCCTGATGCCAGCCACGGCGCGGATCCGGGTCGTGGAATAACGGTGTGCCATCAAAGTCCGCCAGACCGTGATCGTCTGATGGAAAATGCGCCGGAACCCAGTCGAGTACCACCCCAAGGCCTGCCTGGTGGCACTGATCGACAAAATATTTGAAATCATCTGGTGAACCGTAACGGCTGGTGGGGGCAAACAGTCCGACCGGTTGATAGCCCCAGGAGCCGTAAAACGGGTGCTCAGAAACCGGCATCAGCTCAACATGGGTGTAACCCAGATCAACCAGATATGGGATCAGTTGGTCAGCTAATTGGCGATAGTTGAGAAAATCGCCGTTGTCATCCCGTTTCCACGAACCGGCATGCAGCTCATAAAACGACAACGCCTGTTTGCGTTTTTCGCTGATTGGGCGGGATTGCCAATTGGCATCATGCCATTGATAACGTTGGTGGTTGTAGGTCACCGAAGCAAACGACGGATACTGCTCAGCCTGAAAGCCCCATGGATCCGCTTTATGCGGCAGGCCTTTTCCGTCAGGCCCCTTGAGTTCGAACTTGTACTGAGCTCCCTCTTCCAGACCCGGAATGAATATCCCCCACACACCGTAGTCCAGGCGCTGCATCGGGGTACGACGACCATCCCAATTGTTGAAGCTGCCGATCAGACTGCACGCCGACGCGTGCGGCGCGTAGACCAGAAAGCGGATACCGTCGATCGGCTGACCACCGCGCTCTAACGTAACGAACTGCGCGCCCATGTGATGATACATGTGTTTCGGTGTGTGCAGATCATCATATTCAGCGTACAATTCATGGTACTGATACGGGTCATCCAGCAGTTGTTCCGTCCCGGCCCAGTCAACCGCCAGTTGATAGTGTGTGAATCTCAGATCACGTGCGGGTTTCAAAACGAATCCGGAGGCATCTTCGCGGGTTAGCTCAATTCTGTCTTCGCCCTCAATCACCAGAGACACGCGATCAGCCCCCGGCATCCACACGCGCAAAGCGCCCTGCTCAACCGTCAGATACGGCCCTAGAAAACCAAACGGGTCAGCAAAGGCCGCTTGAGAAAGCTGGTTATAGGCGTGTGTTTTTTTGTTATCAATGCTGTTGCTTTTCTTCAAATTCTTTCTCCCTAACCTGGCTGTCCTGCGGAGGTGTTTATCTCTTCCATTTGATAAAAAGCCCGCTATTTAGCGGGCTTATCTAGCGTTTGTCTATCTTATCGAAGTCAGTGCACGCATTGAGTGACACAGCCGATATTTTTCCATCTCACCGCCTGTCACCAGAGGAAATTGCCCATCTGGCGGAAACCAACAGGGATTTGCCAAGCAGCGCCTCCCTGCCAGTTGGGGGTTACTTAGACGCGCTGGTGCGCACGTCGGTCAAACGCTGAGCGATTCGATTGACTTCCGGCTTGGCGAACACTTCGTCGAGATTCATCGACAGTTTGCGACGCCAGTTCGGATACTCGTTCACCGTTCCTGGAATGTTGACTGGCTTGTCCATTTCAAGCCAGTCTTCCAACTGAACGCTGAGCAATGTTGATGCGCCAGATGCCACGTGCAATTGCAGCGCTTCCGCCAGGTAGTTATCCATCGGCACGAACTGCGCATCGCGGCCAATACCGGATGGCAAATTGTCGTGCCCCGCCACCGAGTCCAGGATCCCCTGCTTACTCTTGAGGCGGTCATCAAATAGACCTTTGAGCTGCTCTTCATCTGGGTACAATCCCAGCTCCTGACCCATTTTCAGATCGTCACAGTGCCAGAAACCACGCAGAGTCGGCATATCGTGGGTACACAGTGCCGACATCGACTGCACCGGATAGTGCTTCGGAGAAATATAACCGCCGTCTTCTTTGGAAGTTTCAAAGAAAAACACTTTGTACGAATGCACTCCGGCGTCACGCAGAATGTCCACGATTTCATCCGGCACCGTACCTAAATCTTCACCGATCACGCTGCACTGGTGGCGGTGAGATTCCAGTGCCAGAATCGCCAACATGTCTTCGACCGGGTAGTAGATGTACGCACCTTTGGTGGCGTTTTCACCTTTTGGAATCCACCACAAACGCAGCAAACCCAGCACGTGGTCGATGCGCAACGCACCACAATGTTTCATATTGGCACGCAGCAACTTGATGTACGCATCGTAACCGGTCGCCTGCAGCACCTGCGGGTTGAGTGGTGGCAACCCCCAGTTCTGACCCAGAGGACCCAGAACATCCGGCGGCGCGCCGATGCTGGCGTCAAGGATCAGATTACCGTCATCGGCCCAGGTTTCAGCACCGGAATCGGCCACACCCACCGCCAGATCGCGATACAAACCAACCGACATCCCCTTTTCTTCTGCCAGCAGCTGCGCTTCGTTGATCTGTGTGTCCGCCACCCACTGCAGGTACATATACAGATGCACCTGATCCTGATGTTCTTCAATGTACTTCTGCACCGCAACGTTATCAAAACGACGGTATTTTTCCGGAAACACCGGCCAGCCCCAGACGCTCATGTCCTGGGCATGCAAATCAGCATGCAGCGCATCAAACGCCGCCTGATGCAGCAGGCTGTCACCGCCCTCTTCCACAAACGCCAGGAACGCGCGGGCCCGATCGCTGTTTTTCTCCAGATGACGCTTTTTAAATTCGGCGAACAACATCGGCAGCACACTCATTTTCAGCGCCGCCACTTCGGTGTAGTTGACCCAGTGTGAATCGCGGGCTTTTTGCAGACGCTGTTGGAAGTCGGCACTGCCGACTTTCTGCTGTGCTTCAGCACTGAGCGCAAACTCCGCCACCGAGCTGACATCAATGTACAGAATGTTCAGCCAGCGACGTGACGACGGGCTGTACGGGCTCGCGCCTTCCGGATTCGCCGGAAACAGGGAGTGAATCGGGTTGAGGCCGACAAAGTCACCGCCGCGTGATGCGATATCAGACACCAACTGTTTCAGGTCGCCAAAATCGCCAATCCCCCAGTTGTGCTGAGTACGCAGGGTGTACAGCTGCACACTCGGTCCCCACATTTTTTTGCCGGTGAGCATCGGCGACTGCTTGTAGCAGGCTTGAGGAGCAATGATCAACGTCATTTCATACGGTGATTTACGACGCTTACGGGAAATAAACAGCTTGTGGTAGCCCCACGCCAGATCCCCCGGCAATGCAAACACTAAAGGGCCACCCTCATTGCGTTCATCGCGAACGATTTGTGACTGAAGATAGCCTTCAAGTACCTCTCCCTGCTCGGTTTCCAGACGCCAGCTGAACTCGCTTTCACGAGCACTCACGCCCAAGTACAGCGGTACTTCCACCGCTTCACCATCACGCAGGACCAGCACCGGGTCCAGCACGTCTTTGCGGTGTTTTTTCTCCGCAGATTTCAGCAGGGCATCGTCGCTGGTGGTGTCGTAGCCCAAAGACGCAAGCAAGCGAAGGAGAGTTTCATCCTCAACCTTCGCTTCGTCTCCCCACGCACTCACGTAGCTGTCGGCCAGTCTCGCCATTTCAGCGACTTGTTTTAATGCATTATGTTCTTTCATCGCTCTCTCCGAAGGACTGCAATAACCTTCAAATGTAGGGTGTTATGATCTGTGATCAGTTGTATCGTTATAAGTGACAGAGCCAAGGCTCTTCGAGCCTTGGCTTATTTGGATTAACGGTGAACCGCTTCCAGTTTCCAGATGTTATTCACGTAATCGCGAATACTGCGGTCGGAACTGAACTTGCCGACCAATGCGGTGTTCAGTATCGCTTTCTTCGCCCAGCCCGCCGGTTCGCGGTACTGTTTGTCCATGTCCTCATGCGCTTTGACATAAGAGGCAAAGTCCGCCAGCACCAGATATGGATCGCCGCCGTCGAGCAGGCTGTCATAGGTGGCTCTCAGCTTGCCAGGTTCGCCCGGAGTAAATTCATCCCCCAACAACAGATCCAGCGACGCTTTGAGCAACGGGTCCGCATTGTAGTAGTCATAAGGGTTGTAGCCGGACGCTTTCAGCGCTTCGACCTGATCCACTTCCAGACCGAAGATGTAGATGTTGTCATCGCCGACTTCTTCGCGGATCTCAACGTTGGCACCGTCCATCGTCCCTATCGTCAACGCTCCGTTGAGCGCCATCTTCATGTTGCCGGTACCCGAAGCCTCTTTACCCGCCGTCGAAATTTGTTCGGACACATCCGCCGCCGGAATGATGATTTCCGCCATGCTGACGCGGTAATCCGGAACGAATACCACTTTCAGTTTGCCACCGATACGAGGATCGTTGTTCACTTTATCGGCAATCTTGTTGATGGCGTAGATGATCTCTTTGGCCAGATGATAACCCGGTGCCGCTTTCGCCGCGAAAAACACCACGCGCGGCGCCATGTCAAAGTCCGGATCGTTGATCAAGCGGTGGTAGAGCGACAGAATGTGCAGCATATTCAGGTGCTGACGTTTGTATTCATGCAGACGCTTGATTTGCACATCAAAGATCGCATTAGTATCAAGATCGATCCCCATGTTGTCTTTGACCCATTTCGCCAGACGCTCTTTGTTCTGCTTCTTCACCGCCATGAACTGTTGCTGGAATCTGGTGTCATCGGCGTACTGCGCGATCGCTTCCAGCTGATCCAAATCTGCTGGCCACTGGTCGCCAATCTTTTCTGAAATCAAAGCTGACAGGCCTGGGTTACAGAACTTGAGCCAGCGACGCGGCGTGATGCCGTTGGTCACGTTTTGCAGGCGGGTTGGGTACAGTTGATCAAATTCCGGGAACAGGTCACGTTTGACCAGTTCAGAGTGGAGCGCCGCAACACCGTTGACTGCGTAAGAGCCGACCACACACAAGTTGGCCATGCGAACCATTCGGTGAAAACCGTCTTGAATGATCGACAGTTTTTGCTGTTTGGCTACATCGCCCGGCCATTTCGCCCGAACTTCCTGCAAGAAGCGGTGGTTAATTTCGTAAATGATTTCCATGTGACGCGGCAACAGACGCTGGATCAGAGACTCGTCCCAGGTTTCCAGTGCTTCAGGCAGCAAAGTGTGGTTAGTGTAGGCAAACGTTTTAGAACAGATCGCCCACGCGTCTTCCCATGACAGCGATTTGTCATCCAGCAGAATGCGCATCAGCTCTGGGATCGCAATCGTCGGGTGTGTATCGTTCAGTTGGATGGTTTCAAACTTCGGCAGCGAAGCCAGGGTATGGCCTGCTTCTTCATGACGACGCAGGATATCACGCACCGACGCAGCACTGTGGAAGTACTGCTGCATCAGACGCAGTGTCTTGCCTTTTTCATGGTTGTCATTCGGGTACAACACTTTGGTGATGTTACCCGCATCAATCAAGGCGTGCTGCGCTTCAAAATAGTTACCATTGTTAAAGCTCTCCAACGAGAAAGGAGCGATCGCCTGACATTCCCACAAACGCAGCGGGTACACCGTGTCACTTTCATAACCGACAATCGGCAGATCCCACGGCATGGCTTTTACAGACATCCCCGGTACCCAACGACGTTTCTCTTTGCCATTCTCCTGGTAAACATCCACGTGACCGTAGAACCCGATTTCCTGCGCCAAATCCGGACGCGCCACTTCCCACGGGTAACCCTCAACCCCGCACCAGGCATCCGGTGCTTCTTGTTGATGACCCTGTTTAAACGACTGCTTAAACAGGCCGTATTCATAGTGAAGGCCGTAACCGACGGTCGGAAATTCCTGAGCTGCCAGCGAGTCCATGAAACACGCCGCCAGGCGACCCAGACCACCGTTACCGAGTGACGGATCACGTTCCTCCTCCAGCAGATCGGTCAGGCTCTGCCCCAGCTCTGCCATAGCATCGGTGATCTGTTGGTACAATCCGAGGCTGATCAAGTTATTGCCGGTCAGACGGCCGATCAGAAACTCAAGCGACAGGTAGTTCACGCTCTTAGCATGACGGATCTTGTCGTCTTGTTCGGTTTGCAGCATGTCGAAGGTGGTCATTTCCGCTAAGGCACGGCCCATAGCCAGATACCAGGCCCGGCTGCTCGCATGCTCAACGGTGGTTGCGTAGGTCGCAGAAAGGTGCTTTTTCACACTCGCTTGGAAAGAAGCTTTATCAAAGTGTTTCTGTTGCGCAGGTTTCATGACGAAATCTCACTTACTTTTAGTTTTAATCCATCTGAGACGTATCGTGCATCGACAGTGCAATCGAAACATCCTCCTAAACTTTGGCAGGAGGAGGATGAGGGCTCAGGGCGTAGAGGGCGGATACAACACAACTCAGTGATCCAACTCTCATAACTGCCGCCATCGGACAAACGCAGCAGTGAGTCAGATCACAACACCAACGCATTGAGCATACATTCAGAGTGTGACGCGCAGGTTGAAGGAAAAATACACAAATGAGCAGAATACTACACAGATCACATATTAAGGCGTCATTTCGCATCGCCAACCACCAAACCGGTGTAACCAATGGCGCAAAGGGACGATTCAAAGCCAGACAAATTTGACCAAACTCACACTTACAGGGCGTAGAAGCACCAATTTTGTGAAACGAGCAAAAATCTCGTCCTCGATCAATAACCGTCACCAGCGACTTCCAGTACCATCTTAATAATTCGGTCAGTAGATAGTTCTACTGACCTTGAGGACTGATTTAATTAGGGGCTGAAATTCAACCATGTGGATTCCTTCTAAACTGACCCGGCCGGGACGGCTGCATAACGCCATTGTTCGTCCGCGGGTTCTCGAGCTGCTACAGCAGGCACCCTGCTATAAACTGGTGCTATTCCGCTCCCCAGCGGGGTACGGTAAGACCACCATGGCAGCCCAGTGGCTGTCGGACAAACCGAATGTCGGCTGGTACAGCATCGACGAAAGCGACAACGACCCGTTCCGCTTTATGAATTACATGCTGCAGGCACTGAACAAAGCCACCCACTTTTCCTGCCCGAATGCGCAGAAACTGGCGGAGAAACGCCAGTTCTCTTCGCCGCACTCTCTGTTTGGCGAAGTGTTCAGTGAAATGTCGGACTTTCATCAGGAGTGCTATCTGGTACTGGATGATTATCATCTGATTGCCGACGACGATATCCATGAAGCCATGCGCTTTTTCCTCAAGCACATGCCGGATAATCTGACGCTGGTGGTCACCAGTCGAGCGGCGCCTCCCTTAGGCACCGCCAATTTGCGTGTCCGCGATCTGATGATCGAGATCGGTCATGAATTGCTGGCATTTGACACCGAAGAAACCACCCGCTTTTTCAATCAACGGGTCAGTGATGGGATTGACGATACCACCGCCGACAATCTGCGCTCTTATGTGGAGGGCTGGCCGTCTGCGTTGCAGTTGATCGCATTACAAGCGCAGCATCAAAAGCGTACCTTGATCCAGTCGATGGAATCCGTTTCCCAGTTCAATAATGCGCATCTGTGGGACTACTTGGTCGAAGAGGTGTTTGATCTGCTGGATCTGGAAACCCGTCAGTTTCTGATGCAGTGTTCGGTACTGGACAACTTTAACGATGCGCTGGTCTGTGCCCTGACCGGACGCGATGACGCCCTGAGTATGATTGAATCGCTCAACCGTTTCGGTCTCTTCATTCACCCGCTGGAAGGTGAACAGAACTGGTACCGCTTCCACAATCTGTTTGGCGAATTTCTCGCTCACGAACGCATGGCGCGCATGCCACAAAAAGAGCTGGAGCTGCATAAAGCCGCTGCCAGCGCCTGGTTGGCACAAAATGCGCCCCATCAAGCGTTGCGTCACGCTCAGAAAGCCGACAACTCACAGCTGGTGGCCGATATTGTCACCCAGTACGGTTGGCAGATGTTCAATGGTGGTGAACTGCGAACGCTGGAAGCGGCGATAGAGTCCCTGACCCCGGAGCAGCTCTACAGTGAACCGAAACTGTGTATGTTGCAGGCCTGGCTGGCACAAAGTCAGCACCGCTACAATGATGTCGGTGATCTGTTGCGCAAAGCCGATGAACAGATGCGCGCGTTTAACGTGGTACTCAGTACCAAAGAGCAAGGGGAGTTCAACGCGTTGCGGGCTCAGGTTGCCATCAACCAGAACGAACCGGAAAACGCACTTGAGCTGGCTGAACTGGCGCTCAGTCAGCTGGACAATACCATCTACCGCAGCCGCATTGTCGCCACCTCTGTGGTTGGCGAGGTGAATCACGTGCTCGGGCAGCTCAGCCGCGCCCTGCCAATGATGCAACAGACCGAAAAACTGGCGCGTCAGTATCAGGTCTACCACCAGGCGCTGTGGGCCATGCTGCAGCAAAGCGAAATTCTGATCGCGCAAGGTTACGTTCAGGCCGCGTATGAGGTGCAAGACAACGCCTTTAAACTGATTGAAGAGCAACACTTACAACAGGTTCCACTGCACGAATTCCTACTGCGCATCCGCGCTCAAATTCTGTGGTGCTGGAACCGCCTGGATGAAGCTGAAGAGTGCGCTTACAAAGGTCTGGATGTGCTTGGCAATCACGATCCCAGCAAACACCTGCACAGTTATTCGATGCTGGCACGTATCGCCATAGGCCGTGGTGAACTCGACAAAGCCGCAAAATTCATCGATCAGATTGTCCACCTGATGAAGCAATCCACCTACCACGTGGACTGGACCGCCAACGCCTCTCTGTCGCTTATCTTGTTCTGGCAGGCACGCGGGGATCTTGATGCCATCCAGCAGTGGCTGGCCACCACCAGCCGGCCACAAAAAGCCTGCAACCACTTCACCCAACTGCAATGGCGCAATATTGCCCGCGCCTACATCAATCTCGGTGAATTTGCTAAGGCGGAAGAAACACTGGCCTTTTTGCAGCAGGAAGCGCAGGAATATCAGTTGGTGACAGACATCAACCGCAACCTGATCGTTGAAGCCGTCATGGCAAGTACCCGTGGCGATGAAGACACAGCGCGCAGCAAGCTGAAAGAAGCACTGGAGATGACCAACCAGACCGGCATTCTCGGTAATTTCCTCGTCGACGGTGCCAAAATTGGTCATCTGCTTGAACGCCTTACCAGCCGCGCCGAACTCGGCGATCTCGAACGTCACCGCGCTCAGCAGTTGATGAAAGACATCTCCACCACTCAGCGCAGCCGCTCTGTGCATTTCGATGAGGAGTTTGTTGAAAAGCTGGTCAACCATCCGAATATTCCGGAACTGGTGCGCACCAGCCCGCTGACGCAGCGAGAGTGGCAGGTACTCGGTCTGATCTACTCCGGTTTCAGTAATGAGCAGATTGCGCAGGAGCTGGATGTGGCCGGAACGACAATCAAAACCCACATCCGTAACCTGTACCAGAAGCTCAATATCGCCAACCGGAAAGAGGCGATCCGCACCGCAGAAAATCTGTTGCAATTGATGGGCTTTTGACGTGCAACATCCCTACCCTTAAAGCAAAAAAGCCAGCCATTACGCTGGCTTTTTGCTCTCGTGGTAACTTAACGCACAGCCGGTAAACTGGTCGCCTGCATGTGAATTTCCGCCTCCCAGGAAGGTTCCTGGCGCCACTGCTTCACCACACCACGGTTCGTCATCCACACCGTCGCCTTGTCCGTCGCATCAGCGAACACGGTTTCACTGTACACCTTACACGCTTCAAACGTGCCGGCAGCCACGGTGACACGCTCACTCCCCAGATATTTCTCACCATAGGTAAAGCGGCGTGATGTCAGTTGCTCAACCGGCGTCTCTTCCACCGCGTCCAGGATCTGGCCAAGTGTCACCGTCGCAAACTGACCGTATGAGGTCGTCACGCCCAGTTTGACCTGCTCTTTTCCGGTTGGTGCTGGCAAGACCACTTTAACGCTGCCCCACCGCTCGATTTGCACCGGATCGTGTCCATTCAGACCATAGAAAAAGTCCGCGTCCTGATACTGCTCTTCAGTAAACACGTGGCTCCCTTTGGCATCATAGCCGGTGACCACGGTTTGGGTCAGACCAGCCTGACCCAATGCGGCAGGCAAGCCCGTCACGTTGCTGTCGGTCAACCAGGAAAACTGGCTGCCAGCATGCTCAAAACGATAAACAAAATCCGTCATCGCGCCGTCATTCTGCCACGGTACTGAGCGCTGTACGGCGTACACCTGCCGATCACCGATCTGAGCCGTATATCCGGCATCTGGCAATCCATCAAGACACGCCTGTAATGTCATCGGCTGTGCGTAATTGTCGAGAAGAAAACGCATCCCTTCACGGTCAAACACGTACTCCTCTCCGCCGCTGTTCGCCTGTACAAAATGTGTAACCCGCACGAAACCATCGACCACAGACAGGTAGGCTTTATTGTCGGCAGAGTTAAAGTTACTCCAAGTGGTTTGAGCAGCGAGTGAAACCGGCAGTGTCACTTCTCGCAGAGTAACCCCATTGACACGAATATCTTGCCAGGTGCCGGTGGCGTCGTAGCGCGCATACGGCGTGCTCCAGTCCCAAGGCATGGAGTAGTACACCACTTGGCCGTCACTCAACAGTTGGGCATACACTCCTCCGGTTGCCACACCGCCCATCGGGATCAGATCGGCATTCGCAAACGTGCCAGCGCGGTTACTCTCATCTTGTGAGGCCGTGGCGGCCAACGTGGTCAGCCAGGTATCCTGGCCATCTTTAAAGGCACTGAGCCCATTACACATACCGTTGAGTTCAGCCATTCTCGCTTCATCACACCAACGGCCTTTATTAAACGAGTAAAAGCCGTGACTCGCGTTGCTGCTGGTGAGTTGGTACGCTTTCATGTTATCCGGGAACGTCAGTGTTGTGGGCAACACATCCGCCCAGACACCGTTACCACCCTCTCTTTGCAACAGGGTACGCACATTCACGCCACCGACATTCAACTGCTTGGCGGTGATAATTTCATTCAGAACCGAGCTGCCCTTCACCAGTTCCAGTGCATTATCGTCCAGCACTCGAACCTGGACAACCGTGTCGTCCTCGGCGCTCCAGCCTTGATCTGTCAGTACCATCTGTCCGCGATCGCCTTTCGGCTCCGCGGGTACAAATTGCCCACGGGCATAATCAAAAACCTGTTTAGCGTCTTCCACCTCGCCATCGCGGCTCAGCGACAGCTGACCATACTGTACAGAGCGGGCCTCATGATCGGCAGTTTCGCCGTCCAGCCAATACAGGCCACCAGACGAGAGCAGCTTCGCAAGATCCGCGCTAACGGCTTGCTTGTCAGCCTGATGCGCTTTGATCTTTTCCACCAAGTTCGAGCGATCCAACCCAATATGATCACGGTTGATGCCGGAGGCGATCGTGTGCGCCGCAAACTGATCACCCGCCGTCGCAATTTCACTCACCACCGTGGTCAGTACCCGGCTGACTTCTTCGTTGATCAATGACGCCAGCGCCTTCGCACTGATGCCTTCCCCTGCCGCGACTTGCGCCAGCCCCTCGTGGTTTTCCGCCATTATCGAAGCCGTAACCTGCGCCACGCGATGTAGCGTCTCATAGTCCGCTTGCTGTTCAGCAGTCAGCTCCGCTGACGCCTTGGCCGCAATGTAATCACGGCCAAGATCCAGACTCAGTCCCAGCGTTTCCTGAACGCTTGCCGTGGCCTGCTCCAGAGAGCGCCCGTTTTCAATCTCATGCTGGACTAACGTGGTGAGCGGGCTGACAAACGTCGCTCCCGGCGGCGCACTCAGGGTGTAACTCTGACTCAGCACCAAATCCGGGTTGTCGGTGTCTATGGTTTGTCCAGCCACCACTTCAATCAGTACAACCCCTTGCTCAAGCTGTGTCTGCGTCAGAGCATCGAGAGAAAACTCGCCGCCGTCTCCGGTGACGGCGGCAGGCTCACCGTCATCACAAGCTTTGTTGTTATTGATATCCAGACACGCGTTGGCACCCACTAAATACCCGTCTGCGGCTTTGGCACTGAGCGAGTACGTTGCGCTCTGCCCACCGTCCGTATTTCCTGCTTCGGAGCCACTACTGTCACTACCACATGCCGCTAACCCAAGAGCAATCGCCACCGCCAAAAGTGAACGTTGAGAATTCATCCTGTTTCTCCATAATTAATCATCGATGAACATTCTTTCTGTGAGGCGTGCATTCAGACAAACCACTCAACGCCGTGAGTTATTTGCATTTTTTTTGAGTGCACCTCACAAAAATACCAAATCTCGTCAACGTTCAAATAACGGTAAATGTGGCTTTCGCGAGCCAGTCGTCCTCGATTCAAATCAGTTTGCGTGTCATATCTAATAAATTGACATTAATGATAAAAACAACAAAAGTGATGTGTTTTTAATATGCAATAACAACCGTGAATTCCACACGGTGGCAGAAGGGGAGCCAAACAAGAGGTTTATCACATCGCTTTAACGCTGAGGGCATTAACGCAAACCGTCAGACGGACCAGGAAGGGAGGCAGGAAAGTAGAGAGCGATGCCAATTTGCCCGAACGACACATGCACGTCCGGGCCGTATTTACACTGTAAACATGGGGAGAGTGATCAGAATTTTTTCGGAGCAAAGCCCGTCATCACATCCAGACGCAGCTGTTTGCCCATTTTGGTCATGGGATGAACAATAACCAAACCTTTGACCGATTTTTTCAACTTACCTAGGTCAGCCTGTTCTTCTTTGGTAATTTCACGAGAGAATGGCATATCCAGCAAAGACTTACGTTCTTTGTTCATGTTGTAGTCTTGCTTACCCTTGAGTGAATTGATTTTCTTGGCCAGTTGGTCCACTTCATCGGTAAACTTGGTAATCATCTCCTGATCGCCACGAGCCTTTGCGCTGTCCAGTTTACGTTTAGCCGTATCCAGACGATTGTGATGGTGTTGAATATCGTTTTTCAGACTCATGATCTCTTGTCTCTGTCAGAAAATGAAAGGGCGCCGAGTTTATCAGACCCGGCGCCCAAATTATAGCGAACTAACTCAAATCAGCCAGCGCACGTTCCAGCAGCGACCAGTCACTCTGGCACAAGTACGGACGCAGCGCGTCAAACTTTTCCGGCGACCAATCGTAGATCCCCAGCGCCAACAGTTTCTCAATCACTTCCGGTTCAAACCGGTAGCGCAAAGGTTTCGCCGGATTTCCGCCGACAATCGCATAGGGCTCGACGTGTTTGGTCACCACACTGTTGGCCGCTATCACCGCGCCTTCGCCAATGGTCACGCCAGGCATGATCATCGCTCGCATACCAATCCACACGCCATCCCCGATGATCGTGTCGCCTTTGCCCTGATAAGAACGTTCTATATCGTCGAGAAACGGATACAGACAGAACCACTCGCTGCGATGGTTATGATTCCCGCCCATCAGGATCACACTTTCCGCGGCAATGCAGACGTAATCACCAATGTAGAGCTGATCGACCGGCCATTTCGGCTGCCAGTCTCGGCTGACTTCATCCCCAAACAGGTAGCGAACCACAGAGCGCTCGAAACCCTGGTCCCAGCAATCGCTGTAGTAGCTGTGGGTGCCTTTGATATGAATGTTCGGATTTTGTACCACCTGGTGCAACAATTGAATTTTTGACCAATGTTTTTGTGTCATGACAATTCCTTCAAGTTTCAGATCACTGTCACGGAACGATTTTCGTGACATTACTCAGACGTTCGGCAGAGTAATGTTTACTGCACGCGTGGTTGCTTCAATAACGGGTTCATTGCCAACTTTCCGGATCCACTTCGCGCTACAGAATAGCGCAAACCACCTCAATTGTGTCACACTATTTGTCCAATCCATTGTTGTGGTTTTCAGCGGATGCACACGGCACCCTTTTTCCTTTTATCTTCATTGGCACTGACCTCTACAGCGCAGGCCGGACCAAAACTGATCATCGATTATCTGCCGCCGTCGAAAGAGCACGAGCAGGCGTTAAAAACGGATATTCAACGTAGCGGCATTAACCAAATTGTTGTGGAGCTGTCTGAACGCTACTTCCGTTTTCAGGATCCGCTGACCATAGTGTATGGCAGCAGCGAGGGGCCGTTGTACGATCCACAACAGCATGTTATTCATGTCCCGTATCGCTTCTATCAGGACTCACTCGACTATTTCAGCAACAATGACTACGAAAAACGCTATGGTCGTTCGGCGCGCCAGGGGGCTCAGGACACGCTGCTGCATACTCTGCTGCACGAAGTCGGCCACGCGTTCATTGCTGAAAATGACATTCCGGTGCTGGGTAAAGAAGAAGACGCGGTTGACAATTTTGCGACCCTGATGATGATCAATTACGTCAGTGAGGGGCAAGACATGGCTATCAGCGCCGCCGATATGTTCGCCTTTGAGTCCGAGTTTCGTCCCGACTATTACGATTTTGGTGAATACATTGACGAACACAGCTTTGATCTGCAACGCTACTTCTCGACCCTATGTCTGGTGTACGGCAGTGATCCGAGCGGTTACCAACACTTACTCGATGAAGTGGAAAATGATTATTTGCAGGATCGGAAAGATTTCTGCATTTATCAATTCGAGCGGGTGAATCGGAATTGGCATCACTATTTGTCTTCTGCGCGATCGCCCGAGCAGAAATAACGTATAAATGACCAACGGAGGCGCATCCATGACTGAACTGATCCTGTTTTACGATGGGCACTGCCCGTTGTGTGTGAGCGAAATGCAGCGATTGACGCGCAACGATCAGCACCAGCGCCTGCTGCTGGTCGACATTCACACGCCGGATTTCGCCAACTACCCACATATTGACGCTCAATCGGCGTCTGACATTCTGCATGGCGTCACCGCTGACGGCACATTGCTACTGGGACTGGACGCGATACACCGCGCCTGGCAGTTGGTCGGAAAAGGCAGGTGGTATGCCCCGCTACGCTGGTGGTGGTTGCGACCTCTGGCGGACTGGGCGTACCTTAAGTTCGCTGCCAACCGCTATACCCTCTCTCGTTGGCTGACCGGACGCGCACGTTGTCAGCAAGGTCAGTGCAAAAAACAGCTCTGACCATCAACAAATAGTTACAAAACTATCATTATTCACATTTTTGCCATCAAAGTGTCGCTAATATTGATCAGGCCTATATGTATCGACCAGCAGATGGCTCCAATCACTGACACGTAGAAACCTAATTACATAACACCTTTGTGGATGTGTAGTGAGACAGGCTATTGTCGCGACCGCGCTGCTGAGTCGATGCGGATTATTACTTTCAGAGGAAGTCGCTATGAGTCTGACCATTCGCAAACGCTTGTACGTGCTGTCGATCGTGCCCCTGCTTATCATCGCACTCGGCATGATGAGCTTTACCTACATCAAAACCACCGAGCTGAACCAACAGCAAACCGAACAAACCCGCTTGAACATGATGGAAATGAAAAAAGCGGAGCTGAACAATTATGTGCAAATGGCGAAATCCGCCGTCACGCCGTTACTTAACCGCGGTGCCTCTTTACAAGAAGCCCTACCCATTTTGCGCGAACTGGAATTTGGCAGCAGCGGCTATATCTTCGGTTACGACTCCAAAGGCACACGTATTCTGGTGGGTAAAAACGACAACGGCATTGGTGAAAATTTCTATGATCTGCAGGATAAGCAAGGCAACTACCTGATCCAGGATCTGCTGAAAAATGCCAAAATCGGCAAGTATACCACCTACTACTTTCCCAAACCTGGTCAGACGGAAGCCCTGCCGAAACTCAGTTATTCCATCTATATCCCTCAGTGGGACCTGATGCTGGGCACCGGCTTTTATACTGATGACATTGACGCCATCATCACCGACATGGAGCAAGCCGCAGAACAAGCGCTGACCGAAACGCTGGCCGCAATAGCCTTATTCAGTATTGTGATTGCGGCAGCCGTCGGGGTGTTTGCAGTGATGATCAACCGCAGCATCATGAAGCCGCTTGAACTGTTTGATCGCTCAATCAGTTCATTTGCCAGTGGCGAGGCTGATCTGACCGCGCGCATGGAAAACTTCAATGCCCCGGAATTCTCACGTCTGAGCGGCAATTTCAACCAGTTCGTACATAGCCTGCAGAACATCATCCGCAGCGTCAGCAATGTTGGTCAGCAAGTCGTCAGTGAAACCAACAGCATGACACACCGCGCCGCTCAAGTTGATGAACTGGCATCTGGTCAACGCGAAGAAACCGAGCAAGTCGCGACCGCAATGACAGAGATGACCACCACGGCGCAGGAAATCTCCAACAATGCCAGCCAAGCCGCTCAGTCGGCCCGAGAGGCCGACGACAGTGCCAAAGATGCGCAAAGCATCGTCAATGCTGCGGCTAGCTCCGTCGAGGCACTGGCACAGGAAGTCTCAGAGGCAAGCAGCGTCATCTCACGCTTGGAGGGCGACGTCCAGAATATCGCTTCCTCTTTGGAAGTCATTCAGGATATTGCCGAGCAAACGAACCTGCTGGCGCTCAATGCCGCCATCGAAGCCGCGCGAGCTGGCGAACAGGGCCGTGGCTTTGCGGTGGTCGCCGACGAAGTCCGTAAACTGGCCAGCCGCACACAAGACAGCACCGGTGAAATTCACGATATGATCGAGCGACTCAAAGCAGCCTCAGACGACGCAGTGAAAGCGATGGATTCGAGCCAGGCGCGCGGTGCCAGTACGGTATCCGAAGCGCACGCCGCCGCAGAAGCGCTGGTCAAAATTCAGGAGTCAATCGGAACCATTATGGACATGAACTCGCTGATTGCGACGGCCACCGAAGAACAGAGTTTGGTGGGTCAGGAGATCTCTCAGCGCATTGTGGTGATTTCCGAACAGAGCAGTCAGTCTGCAGAACTGGCCAACGACAATCGTCAGGGCAGCCAAACACTGAATCAACGTGCCAACGAGCTCTACGGTTTGGTGGCGAGATTTACTGTTTAACCTCTGAATTTACAGTGTAAAAAATGCACCGGCCCCATGCAGCAAGGTTTGCCGGCTAGCATGCAGACGCTTGAAAAGACACAGACAAAAAAGGCTTCGCAGTGCGAAGCCTTTATTTATTAAGCACAGAGCTTACAGTTCAGCGTTGTGGTACACCTGCTGAACGTCATCACAGTCATCCAGAAGATCGAGGAATTTCTGGAATTTCTCTGCGTCTTCACCGCTGACGGGGGTGTGGTTTTGCGGCACGAACGTGATCTCTTCTACATCCAGAGTCACATCCGGGAATTCAGCGTTCAGCGCTGTTTTCGCTTTGAAGAATTCGGTGTGTGGTGCAAACACCGTGATCACGCCCTCTTCCAGCTCAATGTCAGCAACATCAACGTCGGCCATCATCAGAGCTTCCAGAATCGCTTCTTCATCGTCACCTTTAAACTGGAAAACCGCCTGGTGATCGAACATGTGAGCAGTAGTACCCGGCGAGCCAATTTTCGCCCCAGTCTTCACAAAGCATTGACGAACATCCTGGAAAGTACGGTTGCCGTTGTCGGTCAAGCAGTCAACAATCACGCTCGCACCGCCCGGAGCAAATCCTTCGTAACGCGCTGGCTGGTAGTCTTCGCCGCCGCCGCCGGTCGCTTTGTCAATCGCTTTATCGATTACGTGTGCTGGTACCTGGTCTTTTTTCGCTTTTGTGATCAGGTGCTTAAGTGACAAGTTCATGTCTGGGTCTGCACCGCCATTCTTCGCGCACATGTAAATTTCTTTACCGTATTTGGAATAAACTTTAATTTTTGCGCCTTGGGTTTTCGCCATAGAGGCTTTGCGCACTTCAAAACTTCTTCCCATCGGGATGTTCTCTCTTCTCAATTTAACGCGGGGATTTTAGCAAAAAGCAGAACCTTTTCAATTCTGCCTCGTTGAATAACCAACGCCGCGGAATCTGGAAAAATAAATGACGTTCCATCGGGAACCAGCAAGAACTTTTCCGGATCAGGCCACGCCCATTATCTGTTTGTATTTCGCGACGGACTCTTCAAACCAGATTTTTTCCTGTTCATCACGAATTTTTCTCAGCTGTTCAGTGATCTCTTCCGGACCACCTTTAGCTTCACGCAGTTTCCACACCAGAAAAGACGCCTGCTTATCCAGCTCAATGCGGTTCTTTTCCTCGGGTGGCAGTAGGGAAAGGTTCATCGACATGATTTTATCCGACTCTGTGTGACAACTGGGCACGCAATATAGCACAGCGTCACCATATTTTAAGTGGTTTTGTCGGCAAAATAACAAGGGTGGCCGTTAGCCACCCCTGGTTCAACCGGATTCAGCGTTTCTCCATCAGTGCAGTATGCCCAACTCTTTGGCTTCTTCAATCGTCAGGCCGCTTTCGCGGATCTCACGTAATGCCTCAATACGGCGGCGAGCTTCTGCTGATTTCACGCTTTTTACGGGTTTTTGTGTTTCTACTTCTTCCGTGAAGTCCCACTTTGTTGCAATGTTGGTCATATCATCATGGTCAATTGAATTAATGGACATAAATACCTCCGAACAAACCATGTAAGGGACGCCTAATCTGTAGCAAAGCGGCAATTTGTTGTTAAGCACAATCGCGTCAATCTGTGACTACGGTAATGATTCCGACAGCGCATTTATATTTGCCTCATTTAACCTTTGCTCCCGGTCAGTAGTCGCAGTACATTTAAGGAATTACGCCGTCGAAATGGAGTCTGATCCAGCTCTCATTTCACTCCCCCCTTTCCGCTTCTTTTAGACTGGTTAACATCACGCTCGTAATATTACGGCGCTGAATGGTTGCCGTTGTTTCCCCACTTAATCAGACAGCCCCCTCAGATCATGGTCACCTCTGAAAGCATGATCAAGAGATTCTTATCCCCCCATACTTGCGTGTTCTGCCAAAGCGCTAGATTGCTCCATCGCTCCCGTAATGACGGTCACACCACGGATCCATTGTGCCAGCTGAAAGGGACAGAGAGGTTGGATCATATGACGTCGGAACAATGATCAAGGAACGAGGCGTGATCGTTGCTACGAATAAACTCAACACGGATGTTCACGTAAGCATGATCAAGGAGTAACCAGGACAAAAAGTTCAGTGAGGCTTGACAGATAAGTGCGGCGGGGCAAATTACAGGCAAAAAAAAGCGAGTTCTAACGAACTCGCAAACATATTCAGAATGAATGTAACAATATGAGCCAATCTATTAATTCATCAGAAAGGACAAAAGGTTGTCTATTCGTGGTTAACTATAGTCAGCTCCGGCATTGATAATGTCATCGTTATGTCAGGGGAATGTAGTAGGTTTGTTCAATCGGTGATTCTGCTTCAAACCGTTGCCGATACCCTGTCCACACTTTACACCGCGACTTCATCCAGTGCCCGAAACACCATTTCATCCAGGTGCCCGTCGTACACTTGTTTGCACACTTTGCGTCTTACCGCCAGACCCGCAATCAGGCGTTCAATCGACAGATGTTTGTTCTCACTCTGGCCGTTGTACAGCTCGACCATCTTACTCAGCGTCTCGTAAGGAATAACATTGTCATCGACACGTAGCCAATCCAGCTTCTCTATAAGCTCACAACACTCGTCTTTAATCGAATTAGGGGTATGACCGGTCATTGCCGCTAAGGCCGTTATACTGCGTTCCAGAGCTTCTGGAGAGGTATACTTGGATAACGTGATGGTGATCTCATCGGCATTAATTTCCACCAGATGCTTGCGCAACTTAACCCGACGTCCCAATTTGCCTTTTGGTGAGGGCGCTTTACGTTGGATCGGTTCAAACTCGCCATCAATGATCTGAGACAGTTCATCAAGCTTCTGTTTTGACACCATCTCATTGCGCAGCGGGTTAGGCAGCGTCGGCGCCATATTACGCTTACCCGCATTGGTGGTGCGAGCGCGTGAGTAACGCAGCACTTCTTCCACATCGCACTTAATGTCCACCTGGTAGTCGACGATCTTCTCTTTTTCGATCATCGTGGTGATCGTCAGATGGTAGCCCCATAAGTTGACCACGAAAAGATCCTCACTCCCCTTCCCTTCCGACAACTTTTTCAGCTCGCGGATCAGATCCATCGAGAAGCGGCGCCATTCAATATTGCGAGCCAGTTTCTGATTGAGTTCGCTCAGCAGCATCACGTCCGTATGACGGCGCACCATACGACTACGGAAATACGAATAAAGTTGGAAGACCAGTGTGTGCTGCTTCAGAATTTCCGGTGGAAATAGGAAAAAGTAGTCACGCGTCAGCAGCTCTTCATAAAACGAAGGTTCCCAGACCAGAATGTAAAGGTTCGGTTTAATGCGAATTTCGCCGTCAGCGCCCTCTGTAGGGGCTTCTTCCGATGCGGTAATGGTCCGGGCCAAAAAACGAAAACGATCGCTCTTAAAGCCTTCTGGCATGTTTTCGCTTAGCCAGCGACCGGTCAGTTCATGCAACTGAAAATCGGTGTATTCAATGCGCTCGATACTGTCACGGATAGAATCGCGTGCTGGTCCGCTGTCTTTTTTACCACGCAACGACAAAATATCCGTGATGTACAACGGCGTTTTGTTGGGAACTTGTCTGGCATCAAGCTGATAGCCTTCCTGATGATGATCATGATACTGAACGGTTAGCGTAAACAAAGCGAACAGCGTCATCAGATCGTCCACCGTCATGATGTTTTTCGACGATCGTGTTTCGATCACCGCGCGAGTTCCAGAGATCGACACCATGGATTTCTGGTAGTGTTTTCGCGTTCTCGGTGGGGCCAGCGCCTGATCAATGATCCCGGCCCAATTGGTAGGAGAAACGACGAACTGATCCGCTTCATCTTTCATGGCCGGTGGCGTATATAAACCGTGTTCGTTCAGCAGCCGTTTGTTGACCTGAGTTTGAGCCAGCGCTTTGGAGCGTTTTTTCTTCTCTGTCTGTTTCACTGACTCTGTTACCAGGCTGGTGGCGCCAAGTGCAGAGATCAGCTGGTTCGGGTTCACAAAGCGATGCAGCATGGTTTTGCCCGCCAGACCTTCTTCAAACTTCACCGGGATTTGCGTAAACAAGCCCACACCAACAGCAGCACGCAAACGTTGTTGAATCGCAGCGCGAGTTAGTTGGCCATCGGTTGCATCAATCAGTTCGGTGGTAGAAACCAAACCATCCTGGCTACGAAATCCACGCAATGAGATCAAATTTAACAGTTCGACGATACTTTTTGTTACGCCTTTGAAATGTTGGTATTGCTCGATCCAGTCAACGGCGGTTTCTGACACTTCAAACAGGTGACCGTCTTTATGGCTGCGAGGCGCCTTGATCAATATTTTCTCTTGCGAACTCATTCTAATTAGATCCGTGTCACATTGGCCGTAATATCGCTATAGTTCTGGGAGAATAAAGAAAAAAAGATCATAAATAAAGAAAAAATTATGGCTCTTAAATAACTGATCTATTTGTTTATTCTGATCTATATTGATTATGTGATCTAATGATCTGACGCTCTGGTTGCTTATAACGTTATGTTTTTTATAAAGAAAAAAATAGCCTCGTCAGAAGCATGATCAACGTAGTCCAGAAAGCATGATCATTAACTGTTTGAAAGCATGATCAAAATCGTTCTGAAACATGATCATCAGCATCTCGTAATCATGATCAACGTATTTCCCGAAACATGATCATCGCATTGTCACATGTTATCCACAAGCCCTGATGCATTCTCTTTTCTTTGTGACATGATTCTGGTTTAACTCAAGCGTATCGCGCTGAAACGATGATCAAGGAAGATGCAATATTGATGAAAAAAACAACGAATTTATCTAGCCGGACAATTGAACCGACAAAGTTTGTTAGAAGCTGTGTGGACAAGCACTTGAGGGTTAGTCACGAAAGCATGATCAAGTGGCATTACGATGAAAGTCAGTTGACCGAATGTATTTTGATTAACAGCATATTTCGCATTGAATTTCTCTTCAGCCCCGTGTCTATCTGCATTGTTCCGTAATCTAGCTTTAAAAAACCATGCTTCCGAACAGACCTCTATCTTGATCATTGATCCTGAAAACGATCATTGGATCTTCATGGCAGTGAGGCATGATGGTCGCGGTGTGGATGCTTGATCATGCTTCCTTCTGCCCCATATAACGCCGAAAGCATGATCATCAGAGATTACTTGATCATGCTTCCAGATTGGTTCACCTATGTTTATCAATTCACGCTTCAATGACAATTCGGGTTTGAATCGTAAGAAGTATAAGACATTCTCTAGATTGAGAAATCAAAATGACACTGCCCGTAAAATTGCAAGGCATAATAATCGTTCCGAAGAGAAAATTGATGTATTAGCTTTACATTGTAAATAGGTGACATTGTAACATTTTTAATGTGTGACCATTTGCGAAGGAAACCCACAAGAAAAAATCGTCGCATTTTTGAGAGCATTTGTCACATGATCCATTAATTCGCTAAAAAATTTTCGATTTAATGTGATTGGTATGTATAAGTGTATGTTCACCTTTTTATTGTGTTAGTGTCATTTTGCTGTACAATCGAACTTAGTCACTAACAACGGAATTTGGTCATGAGAAGAGAACAAACGATCGAGAATCTGAATCAGCTTGCTGAACAGACGGCTCAGGTCCAGGCGGACCGTATCGAGATTGTATTAGAAGAACGTCGCGATGAGCATTTCCCACCAATGTCAAAAGCATTGATGGAAACTCGCTCAGGTTTGACTCGACGTAAACTGGACGATGCCATCAGTAAGATGGAAGAGGCCGGACATCAGTTTACTAAGAATAATGCCAACCACTATTCGATTTCACTGGCGGAAGCTCACATGTTAATGGATGCTGCTGGTGTACCCAAATTCCATGAACGTAAGAAAAATCAAAGTAATAAACCGTGGATTATTAATGTGCAGAACCAGAAAGGGGGCACTGGGAAGTCCATGTCGGCAGTGCATTTGGCGGCTTGTCTGGCACTGAATCTTGATAAACGTTACCGCATTTGCTTGATTGACCTTGATCCACAAGGGTCACTGCGTTTGTTCCTCAACCCGCAGATCAGTATTTCTGATCATGATAGCATTTACTCCGCGGTTGATGTCATGCTCGGTAACGTGCCGGATGGGGTCGAAATCGACAACGAGTTTCTGAATAAAAATGTGTTGATGCCGACACAGTACCCGAATCTGAAAACCGTGTCTGCGTTCCCGGAAGATGCCATGTTTAACGCCGAGGCATGGCAATACCTGTCGACAAATCAATCGTTAGACATCGTTAAGCTGCTGAAAGAAACTCTGATTGATAAAATTGCTGACGATTTTGATGTCATCATGATCGATACCGGCCCACACGTGGATCCGCTGGTGTGGAATGCGATGTATGCGTCGAACGCATTGTTGATTCCCTGCGCGGCAAAACGCCTTGACTGGGCGTCGACCGTCAACTTCTTCCAGCACCTGCCAACGGTGTACGAGATGTTCCCCGAAGATTGGAAAGGGCTGGAGTTTGTTCGTTTGATGCCGACGATGTTTGAAGACGACAACAAAAAGCAGGTATCAGTTTTGACCGAAATGAACTATCTGCTGGGCGATCAGGTGATGATGGCGACCATCCCGCGGAGCCGGGCATTCGAAACCTGCGCCGATACCTACAGCACGGTGTTTGATCTGACCACAGGTGATTTCGAAGGTGGTAAAAAGACGCTGGCGACCGCGCAGGATGCGGTACAGAAAAGCTCTCTGGAGCTGGAACGTGTACTTCACAGTCATTGGCCATCATTAAATCAGGGGTAAGTAGACTATGGCGATTAAAACATCTGATCTGAACGCAAAGCTGTTTGGCAAAGCGAACAAGCGTCGTGCAACTACGCCTCAGGAGGCGCAGACTGCGGCCAAAGAACAGGCGCAGGTGATTGAACTGGCGGTGGCCGGTGAAGAGATGGTGGCGTTTGAGCTGGTGCGTATTCCGGCCTCTGAAGTTGAGCAACAGACCGTTGTATTCGCGGAGAATGCCCGCGAACAGGCATTCCTCAATGAGCATGCGCTATCGGATGTCCTGAGCACACTGCGTGAACGAGGCCAGCAATATCCGGCCGTCGGACGTCGTACTCAAGATGGCAAAATTGAAGTGTTGGATGGTAGCCGCCGCCGCAAATCGTGTATTTTGTCGGGACAGGAGTTCCTGATTTATGTGGCGGAAGGCATCAATACTGAGCACGCCAAGTTTTTGTCTGATGTCGCCAACGCGCACAAACCACTGTCTTTGTACGAGAAGGGCAAAGAGATGCAGCTCAAGCTCGATAGTGGTGAAGCAGAAGATCAGAAAGCATTAGCGAAGATGTTTCAGTGCAGTGAAGCGCTGGTGAGCGGCGCGCTTAAAGCGGCGTCTTTGCCGCTTGAGCTCCTGCAGGCGTACCCGAGTGTGGCAGAGCTGGGGCGCCCCACCATTGTGAAGCTGCACAAACAGTTCAATGAACTCAGCAGTGACAACCAGCAAAAACTGTTGGATAAATGCCAGTCAAAAGAGGGATTCGTTTGGCAACGCAGTCAGGCGCAAGGCGTGGCACGTCTGACCAAAGAAGTGACCGAAACCATTGAAGAGTGGATCGCGTCTCTGGCACCGGCCAAGCGTACGGTCAGTCCGAAAGTGGAGCTGGTAAAAGGGCGTGCCAGTTACAGCCGTAAGGGGGCGAATCTGTCACTCAACCTGAAAAAAGTCGACGATAAAACCATGCAAGACATTCTCGATTTTGTTGCGGGTAAGCTCAGCTAATCCAATCCATTTTGCTAAAAGCCGCTCAGTGCGGCTTTTTTTGTGCCTTATGCTACTATGACGCCAACGAATCCGTAGCTGCGAATTACAGTATGTCTTCCACAACGCAATTCTTCACTCAACTTGCTCATCGTCTTCATCCGGGTCTGTTTCGCTGCGGTATTGTGGCGGCAGGCGATACCCTATGGCAGCAACAGTGTGTGACTGCCGCTCTGAACGCGCTGGCTCCTTCACAAGTTTTTCAGCTCGGTGGCCAACAAACGCACGGCTCTCCAAACCAACATGTCACGTTCAAACAAGGACAGCAACTGCTGGGTCAGGAGTGTGAGCTGCTGATCTGTGATATGTCGAGTGGCTTTGATGCCAACAGCTTTAGTGCGGCGTTGGGATCGCTGAAGGGCGGCGGCGTGTTGATTGTGCTGCCAGAATCGAACGGTGAGCAAGATGACGGTGCGCGCTGGCTCGAGCTTGGGTTACGACGTCTGACCTGGTTAATTCAGGGTCAGGCGCTGCCCGCGTTACCCGAATTTCCGTCCACTCATGAAGGGGAGGCGCGCTACGCGCAGCAACAAGATGCGATCGGAAGCATTATCAAGGTCGTCGAGGGGCACCGCAAGCGGCCTTTGGTGCTTACCGCCGATCGCGGGCGGGGTAAAAGCAGTGCTCTTGGTTTAGCAGCTGCACAGCTAATGCAAGCCCGGCCACGGCACATCGTGGTTACGGCCCCTCGTTTGGCCAACGTCTCTCCAGTGTTTGACCATGCTGCACGCCAGTTGCCTGATGCGCAGAAATCTAAAACGGCATTGACGTATCAGGGGGCAACACTCGCGTTTGTGGCGCCGGACGAGTTGTTACGCCAGCCGATCGAGTGTGATTTGTTGTTGGTTGATGAAGCATCAGCAATTCCGATCCCGATGCTAAAGCGAATGGTACAGCAATACCATCGGCTGGTATTTTCGACCACTATTCATGGGTACGAAGGGTGTGGGCGTGGCTTCACACTCAAATTTCAGCATTGGCTACGTACCGAGCGGCCGGGAGCGCGCTTTATTCAACTGGATCAGCCTATCCGCTGGGGACAGGACGATCCGTTGGAATTGTGGCTGTATCAAACTTTCTTGCTTGATTGTGAGCTGACACCGCTTCAAACTCCCATTACGTTGCTTCCACCACTCATCGAATTGAGTAAAGCGCATTTGCTGGCGACACCTGGATTGGTCCGTCAGTGTTTTGCTTTGCTGGTCAACGCCCATTACCAAACATCCCCGAATGACTTGTTTCATCTGCTGTCAGATTCCGCGACGCGTTTGTTTGCGTTGTTGGATGGCGATGTCTGCCTTGGTTGCCTTTTAGTGGTGGAAGAGGGCGGATTGGATGAGGAGTTAATCGGGCACATTCAGCGTGGCACGCGCCGCCCGAAAGGGCATCTGACGCCGGTCACTTTGGCCAATCAACTGGGCTGTGCGGAGGCCGCAACCGAGCGCAGCGTACGTATCATGCGCATTGCAGTCCACCCAGACGGTCAACGTCAGGGATGGGGAACGGCGATGCTCAGGCAGTTGGATGCCTTGCTCGACATTTCGTATTTGTCGACCAGTTTCGGTGCCACCAGCGATCTGATTCAGTTTTGGCAAAGCAATGATTTTGTACCGCTTAAGTTAGGCAGCCAACGCGATCAGGCGAGTGGTTGTCACTCTTTGCTGATGGTCAAGGGCCAATCCGAGTGGATCATCAAAGCGCGTCCGCGGTTTGAACACAATCTGGTTTACCAACTGAGCGACAGCCTCAAGGATATTGAACCTGACAATGTGCGTAGTTTATTGCCGCTTTCTCACCGTTCCGTGATGTCACAAGGGCTGAGCCCATTAATCGAGTTTTACCTTGAAGGTGGAAGCAGCTTCGACAGTGTTGCCCCGATGATCCGCGACTGCATACTCACAGCAACGCCTGCGCGGTTGGAGAACGTGTCAGATTTGATGGTGCGAAAAATAGTGCAGCAATGGAGCTGGCAGGCTTGTGCCATTGAGTTTTCGATAGCAGGGCGTAAACAGGTTGAAGCGCAGCTGCGACACGATTTACGTCAATTTACACTGTAAACCTGTCTTGAATGGCTCTGCCGTTTACACTGTAAATTGGCAGAGCGTCTGTCCTCCGATTCATCTTGGTGTCCGTTTGGGCCAATCTATTTGATAAAACTAGTGATCTGGCTCGTCAATCTCATACTAAAGTAGCCTTCTCAGTTTTGATACTGAGCGTTTCGTTCTACACTAAATTGTAATCGTACCTTCTTGCGTGTCTGTCACACTGAGAGTGAACGCACATCAGTGCCTGATACGTAAGGTCGATTTACACTGTAAACGAGCCAATAAAGGATTATTTGTTGAACCTCGATGTGGGTGGTAATGCTCACCAGGTTGTTCATAGGTTGTGGTATGTGGAATTCCTTTCTTCAATTGTCTGAAGACAAAACGCAAGTGATTGCAAAACTTCCGCCCGACATCCAAATCGATCGCAGTTTTGACCGTTCAGGTTTGGACGAAGAACTGAAGCGAGTTGGTGCCGAGGGTTACTTTCTGTTGGAAGAAGAAATTAACCGCTTCATCAATTATTCGCGCGAGATGAAAGGTGAGGCGTATTCCGGATTGGTCATCGGTGGGGTTCGTGATGCCAGCGTTCAGGTGGTGCTATCCGATAACGACATGATTGCGACCATGGTCGTCACGGGAGCGTACGGTGGTAAGCCATTGAATGGCGTCGGCTTGGTTCAGGCTTTGGCTCAGGCGCATGTGACGAAAGGTATCAATAAGCTGGCGCTGAAAAAAGTGTTGATGGTCAGTGCGACACTTAAGCCGGGTGAGGAGTTTTCTCAGGCGGTGGCGCAAGGAAAGCCGCCAATACAAGGCAAAGATGTGCAGTTTGTGCCATTGGTGGAAGATGTCAGTAAACAAGTCTTGGCACCCAAGCAGGATGAGCAGAACGATAAAATCGACATGCTCAATCTGGGGGAAACCATCACCGTTGATGAGAATCAGCCGCTGATGCGACGTAAACCGGCGACCAAAGGTGAGCCGGGCGTCACGGTTCAGGGCAAGTTGATTCCACCCAAGCCGGGGAAAGATCAGGCGCTGTCGGCATCGAAAGGCTCACATATTTCGCCTACGGATCCCAATCTGCTGCTGGCCAGTGTTTCCGGGATGCCGATCATTCGTAATAAAACCGTCGAAGTGGAAAATGCTTTGTGTCTGGCCAATATTGGCGTCGCAACCGGTCACGTGAAGTTTAAGGGCAATGTGATTGTTAACGGTGACATTGAGTCCGATATGGTTGTCCGGGCAACTGGCAGCGTTACGGTGGGCGGATTTATTGAATCGGCCGATGTTCAGGCGAAAGGCGACATTATTGTCGCCAAGGGGATCATCGGCCATACCGACACCGATGGCGAACGCAAAAGTTGTGTCGTTAAATCCGGTGCCAATATTAAAGCTAACTATGCGCAGTATGCCGAATTGCAGGCGGCGGAGGATATTGAACTGGTGGTGCACAGTTTGAGCAATCATCTGCGCTGCGGTGGCAATCTAACGGTATCAGACAAAACTGGGAAACAAGGCACGCTCAGTGGCGGCACCAGCCAGGTCGGGGGGAAAATCAGTTGTATCAACCTTGGTGTAGAGGGGGATACCGCAACTTATGTCGAAGCGTTTGCCCGTTTTAATGCCTACAAAGACAAAATCGCTCGTTACCGCGAAATGTACCGTCAGGTTCAGGAAGAAACCATGACCTTGGTGCGAAAGGAACTGGAGCTGAAAAAGCGGCCAAAAGCCGAGCGCAGTGACGAAGAGATCCAGCAGATGGAGCAGATGAAAGAAGCGGCCAATGCAAAGTTGGAAAAAACCAAAACGGCGATCGATGTGCTGGAAGATGAGTTTAATCGTGCGTTGGAAGAAAATTTCATTGAAGTAAAAAGTAAGGTCTATACCCATGTCACGGTGCAGTACGGGGAAGAAAAGGTCATTACTAAGCGTACGCACGGCGCGAGTCGTTTCTCGTTTAATCAATATGAGATCAAATGCTCTTCGTTGTTTGATGAGGACGCAATAGAAGAGGGCATCTGAACATGCGGAGCTTCGGCTCCGCTTTATGTTGGCCGTGCTATTTGAGGATCAGGCGAATGTCCGATGAAATGTCGTCGATCAGTTTTCGCGCCGACTCGTCTCGTTGTTGCACCAGCGTGATAAACAGCAGGTCGGTGATCACGTTTTGCGCCGTTCGTGATGCTATTGACGAACTGCGGTGTTGTGATTCGTCGGCAACCGTATCAAAGACCAAATCAGCCATGGCTCTGAGTTTGTTTTTGCGTGTTGACGTCAGCGCGATCACCCGGGCCCCTTTTTGCTTGGCCGCGTCGGCCGCCACCAGCATTTCTTTACGGTCACCAGAAAAAGAAATCACGATCTGAACATCCTGTTCGGTCAACGTCCTGGCGGTGGCAATTTGTACGTGACTGTCTTGCTCACTCAGAGCGGTAATTCCGAGTTTAAGCAGTTTGTACGACAAATCCTTTGCCGTCAGGGCAGAGCCGCCAATTCCCAATACCTGAACCCGGCTGGCCTGGTCAATCCAGCTTACCGCTTCATAACACGCCTCAAGCGACAAGGCATTGGTGGTTTGAAACATGGCATCGGTTTTGGCCTGCACCAATTTCTGAGCGATAACGGCCAGAGGGTCATCAAGCAGAATGTTGCTGTGCAAAGGGGTTGTCTGTAGTGCTTGTTTACGCGCCAGGTCTTCAGTTAATGCCAGCTTAAAATCACTGTAACCTCTAAACCCAAGCTTCTGGGTGAATTTGACGATGCTGGACTGACTGACCTCTGCCTGAGCGGCGAGTGCCTGACTGGTTAACAGCACCGCTTGGGCGGGGTGGGCGATGATCCAGTCGGCCACTTTCCTGCTGCTGTCAGACAGATGCGTGCGCCGTGCCACCAGAATATTAAGTACAGACACCGATTTCTCCTCAAAAAATCAAAATAATTTATTCCATGAATGTAATAACGACGACTCGAACTAACTGATTGATTCATTGCTTATGAACCTATGCCTATTGTCTCTCTTCGTCATCTGAAGCGCCAATTATTCCGTCATCGTACCGGTTAAAGAATAACTTTAACTGTGAGTACTATCACTAAATGTGAATATTTTATTCCATAGAATCGCGCTCATTCGTTAGGTAGTGAGAGTGCAAGATGAAGATAGATTTGACCGGTTTGGTCACCGAAAGCCGAAATAATGCCAGCGCGAAGATTGATACGCTGACGACATTTGAGATGCTCAGCGTGATCAATGCTGAAGACCAGAAAGTGGCGCTGGCAGTGAGAGCGGAACTGCAAAACATCACACTGGCGGTGGATGCAGTGACACACGCCTTTAGCTCTGGTGGGCGGCTTATCTATATGGGGGCGGGCACGTCCGGGCGTTTGGGTATTCTGGATGCCAGTGAGTGCCCTCCCACTTACGGTAGCGATCCGGGGCTTGTCGTAGGCCTGATCGCAGGGGGACAGCTGGCGATTCTGAAAGCGGTCGAGAATGCCGAAGATGATCGACGGTTGGGGCAACAGGAGCTAGAGCAGTTAAACCTCAGTGAAAAGGATGTGGTGGTTGGTATCGCAGCCAGTGGGCGCACACCCTATGTTCTGGGCGGGCTGGAGTATGCACGCTCGGTGGGGGCGGTAACCGTCTCGGTGGCGTGCAACCCGGGTTGTACGATGGCATCGCTGGCTGATATCGCGATCACCCCGGTGGTTGGCGCAGAAGTGGTGACTGGCTCGTCTCGCATGAAAGCCGGAACGGCGCAAAAGCTGGTCCTGAATATGCTCACTACTGGTGCCATGATTCGCTGTGGCAAAGTGTTTGGCAATCTGATGGTGGATGTGGAAGCGACCAACGCTAAGCTGGTCCAGCGTCAGATCAATATCGTTGCCGAAGCCACTGGCGTGGATGCCGATACGGCGGAAGCGGCGCTCAATGAGTGTGGGCGTCACTGCAAGACCGCCATCGTGATGTTGCTGGCCGATGTGGATGCGGAGCAGGCTCGTTTGCGCCTGAGCGCCCACAACGGATTCATTCGTCCCGCACTCAACAACCCTCAATAACCCACAGTATTAACGCTCTGAAGGATTCACTATGGCAAAAATTACTTCCAATATGATCTCTCAACTGCTGGACGCGGTAGGGGGGAGCAGCAACGTCGCAAAATGTGGCAATTGCATGACGCGTTTGCGTCTGTCGCTGGCAAACAACAACCTGGCTGATCAAGCAACACTCAAGCAGATCCCAGGTGTGATGGGGGTGGTCGAAAGCGATCAGCAGTTTCAGATCATTCTCGGGCCGGGTAAAGCCCAGCAAGCGGCTGAAATGATGAGTGAACTGATTGAGCGTCTGAGTGAAAGTGGGGCAGTGAACCCGGCTTATCAGCCGGATCTCACTTCGCTGGCTGCTGAGCAGAAAAAGCAGATGAAGAGCAAGCAAACCAGTGCGGTGCAACGCTTTCTAAGCAAGTTCGCCACCATTTTTACGCCATTGATCCCCGGTTTTATCGCTGCAGGTCTATTGCTTGGCTTTGCGACGCTGCTTGAACAAATATACGTGATCAACCAGGCCCCGAGTCAGTTTATGCTCGATCTGGTGGCGTATATGAAAGTGTTTGGCAAAGGCCTGTTTGCGTTTCTCTCGATTCTGATTGGCTACAACGCACAGCAGGCGTTTGGTGGTTCTGGTGTCAACGGTGCGATTCTGGCGTCGCTGTTTGTTTTAGGGTATGACCCGCAAGCGACCAGTGGTATCTATTCCGGAATGCATGAATTTTTCGGTTTTGCTATCGATCCCCGTGGCAACATCATCGGTGTCTTACTGGCGTGTATTCTCGGTGCTCAGGTCGAGCGTAAAGTGCGTCAGTTTATGCCGGACGATCTGGATATGATTCTGACATCAGTGATCACGTTACTGATCATGGGGGCGGTCACTTATCTGGTGATCATGCCAATCGGGGGCGAGTTATTTAAAGGGATGTCATGGTTGTTTCTCAATTTGAATGACAACCCGATCGGCGCAGCTTTGCTTGCCGGCTTATTTCTGATATCGGTGGTGTTTGGGATCCATCAGGGGTTTGTGCCAGTCTATTTTGCTCTGATGGACGCGCAGGGCTTCAACTCGCTGTTCCCGATATTGGCAATGGCAGGTGGTGGTCAGGTTGGGGCCTCCATGGCGCTGTATTTCAAAGCCAAACAAGACTCTATGCTGCGCTCTCAGGTGAAAGGCGCCATCATTCCCGGTTTGCTCGGGATCGGTGAGCCACTGATTTACGGTGTGACGCTACCCCGGGTTAAACCGTTCGTGACTGCTTGTATCGGCGGCGCTGCAGGAGGTTTTTTTGTGGGGCTGATTGCCTATCTGGGCATGCCGGTTGGCCTCAACACGGTGTTTGGCCCATCTGGTATCGTGGCGATTCCGTTGATGACCTCAGACAGTGGTATTTTCCCGGCCATGCTGGTGTTCGTTGCAGGTCTGCTTATTTCTTACCTGGTGGGTTTTCTGGCCACCTACCTGTTCGGTTGTAAAGACGTCGATTTAAGCTAACCCGTTTTTCCCCTGTAGAAACGGGGCGGCAAGCGCCTTTGCTAGTCACAAAGGCGCGCCTTATCACTACATTCCAGCTGTGTTGATTACTCCTTTGACAACAGGAGGGGATCAGTGCGTCTCAAACACAGCCAAAACAACCATAAATTGTGCATTGAAAGGTGATTCCCATGAAAAAACATTTACTCGCTCTTCTCCTCCCTGCCGCGTTTGTAACGCATAGTGCCTCAGCGGTGCAACTCTATCAGGCGGAAGATGGTTCTGCTCTGAATCTCTATTCCCGTCTTGGTTTCAATTTGACCGACAAAAACGATCAGTACGGTGATACCAATGGCGAATTTGACGGCCGTATCGGCCTGAACGGCTCACAAACCATTAACGCGCACGCCTCCGTTATTGGCCAGGCGCAATATCAGGTAGGAGCGGCGGAATACGCCAATCAGGTCAATGATAAGCCATCCCTGACGGCTCGTTATGTGTGGGCTGGGATTGATGGTCACGAGTACGGACGGGTCACTGGCGGGCGTGTGGCCTCCGGATTGATCATGTTTACCGACATCGGTGACGTATTCGCATCTTCTGATGTGTCCATGGCCCGTCAGGCGGCAAAAGTCGATAAAACCGCGACTCAGGTGTTTCGTCAAGATGGCACCGTGCAATACCAGAACAGTTTTGGCAACCTGGATGCGTCTGCCGCTTATATTTTAGGTAACAGCACCTCTGAGTTAGATTACGGCTACAACGCAGCCCTGCGCTATACGTTTGATATGGGGGAGTTCGGTCGGTTGGCTCCGGTGGTAGCCATACAAAAAAGCAAAGGTGATCATCGTGAAAGCAATGATACCGATTACACCTTCTGGGGTGTCGGTACGCGTTATTATCTGGGCGATTGGATGGTCGGAGCATTGTATTCGGAAGATAAGCTGGACGGCTATTACGCGCAGACCAGTACCGATGAAGTGACGGAACTGACCGCAGTTTACAATGTAAATGATAAGTGGGCACTGCGCGCGGGCTATCGTTATCTGGATAACAAAGGTGGTGACGAACTGCAACTGAAAGATACTACACTGGAAGTTCAGTTTAAGCTCACTGCGCGGTCGTCAATCTATACCAGTTACGTGGATCGTAATGGCCAACGCGGCGATTACAACGGTCAGGAAGTGTCGTTCGGTGGGGCGCACGCCGACGAAAGCTACTACCATCTTGGGTTGCGTTACGAGCTGTAAGCGCGCATCACTGTCCTAAATTGGCCGCAGGAGTTTGTCCCTCCTGCGGTTTTTTATTGCAGTGTGTGAGCAGCGTTGCCGTTGTTGAGCAAAAAGAAATCGATCGCCGACTCAAGGCTTTTTCGACGGTCTTCCTGTTCGTTTGACGCCATGCCAAGAAAGATCGGAAAAAAAGTCCGCCCTTTGACCAGCGCCCAGAGGTTGATTGCCAGTTCATGCGGATCCTGACGGGTCAGCGCACCGTAATCCATGGCCTCCGACAGCCAGTTTTCGAGTGGACACACTTTGATCTCGCCGACATCATTGAGATGGCAGGTGCCCTGACACATGGATTCAATGGTGATGGCCACCAGCAAGCGGCGTTTTTCACAGCTAAGTACCCGCTCCAACTGGAAATCAAACAGCTCAATCAACTGAGCGCGGATCTCTCGCTGAGGATTAAAGGCAGGGAGTGGCTCATCACTTTTCTCATGCAAAACGTGATGCACTACGGAACGATAGAGGTTTTCTTTTGAGCCGAAGTGCGCATACACTGTTGGTTTCGTGGTATTGGCTTGCTTGGCAATACTGCACAATGAGGCCCCCTGAACGCCCTGTTGTTTATAACATTCAATCGCAGCAGCTATGATGTTGGCCTTGGTTTTTTCGCCGCGTCGGGTTCGTTTGTCCATCTGATTTTCGTTCAATTTTTCTTGATTGATGTGGTTGTCATTCGTTGTGTCCATTGAGCAGTTACACCGATTCAGATTGCGGATTAGCGGTACAAGACTTCGTTTAACTGTTCAATCACGTTGATTGACGGTTCGATGCGGTTGCCGACCAGGTGAGGAGCTTCGTCGTCGTTGACGATAAAACTTTTTGCCGATAAACCGCCGCTGAGCGCCACGTAACCAGTGAAGGATTCTTTGGTGTAAATCGGTTCAATTGGTTGCTCGAGCACCACACGTTGCTCGTTCAGTACGTAGACGTAAGACTGGCCATCAATCTGCTGCACCGCACTCTGCGGGACCAGCATCACTTTCTGTTTCTGAGGTGCGTTGAGATAGAGACGAGTTTTGGTGCCCACAATGATCTTACTGTTGCTGTTGTCAAACAGCGCATAAGCATCAACATTTCCGGTATTTTGGTCTATGACCGAACCAACATAATGCAGTGTCCCATCGGTATAGGTGGTGGTGTTTCCGTGCGAAACCGACACCACCGGAGAGTTTTCGGGATCCTGATCATTAACCAGTTCACTGAATGCATCCATCTGTGCGGCAGGCGCGGAGAAGTGCAACTCTACTTTGTCGGTGGCGACCAGATCGGTCAGCACCGTGCCCGGCGTCACATACGTGCCTGCGCTTTGGGTGTTCTTACCGATTTTGCCGGAAAACGGTGAATAAATGGTTTGTTTAGCCATGGCACTCTTGGCTTTGAGTAGTCGGGTTCTGGCACGTTCGACACTCTGTTCGGCCAACAAGGCACGTGCTTCTTTTGAGCCGTACTGACGGGTGATTTCAAGCAGGTTCTGCATCGCCAGACGATATTCATTTTCTGCTGTGGCCAACGTCAGACGGGCATAATCCTCATCGAGGCGGTATAGCGGGTCACCTTTTTTTACGTGCTGACCATCTTTGAAGTAGACTTCGACGATTTTACCGTCGGTTTCAGCCACAATCTGAGTGAATTCGGAAGCCCGGTATTCGCCGCTAAACGGATACAGTACCGTGGCCTGACGCACCATCGGTAGCTGGACCGAAAATGCTGTCGGTACCAGTTTAGTTTTTGCTGCGAGCATGTCGCAATTGAATAAAGCCACTGAAGTCGACACTAGCCCTAGGGCAAGGCTAAGTTTTTTCATTATTTTGCCTTGTATTTTTTATAGTTAATTTTTATGAATGGGTGAATGAATTAATAGTTTTTATTATGGAATGTGCAGGGTATTTTAACTTTACTGGCAAGTAAAGTTTTATATTGCGTATGAAGTGCTTTTAATCCCACCATTTCGCTCACAATCTCCCCAATACCTCCCGCTGTGTTAATTTTGTTTTTATTCTCATTTAATGGGAAAGTACAATATAAGAAAACGTTCCTTTCTTGTCGTTTGAGAATATCATTTGAAACATGAGATCGACGGAGCTACAACACAGGTATGAAACAACCAAGACAGAATGCAGGCCAGGTTAATGAGAAATTACTGCAATTGCTGATGCAGGTGGCTGTGAACGATGAGCCAGTTCAGGCCAAAACCTTAAGCGAGCAGTTGAATGTACCTCTTAGCAGCCTGTACCGACATCTGAAGTTGCTGAAAGAATGGAGTTTGATTGAGGAAAGTCCGCACGACAAAACCTTGATCATCGGTCCGGCAGCACTGCTTTTAATGCGAAGCTATGAGACCAGCCCTCATAACCTCGATGCGGTCGAAGCGGTGCTTTGCCGTCTGCAAAAGCAGACGGGAGAAATGGCGGCGTACATGGTGCCAGTGGGTTACCGCGCATTGTGTGTCAGCCGCAAAGAAAGTATGCAGGCACTGCGTTGCAGCTACGTCCAGGGTCAAAGTCAACCTCTGCTACGTGGTGCCTCATCCAAAGTGATGTTGGCTTTTATGCCTGCATCGAGATGCGAAAAAATCCTGCGCCATTTTGGCGAAGCGCACCGACTGCACGAATGGCAGGGTGAGCTGGAGCAGATTCGTAAACAGGGGTATGCGGTCAGTACGTCAGAAATTGACCCTGGAGTCTCGGGCATCAGTGCTCCGGTGATGAAGGGCTCCAAACTGGTTGGCGCGGTGTCGGTGATGGCGCCTGCTCATCGTGTACAAAGGGACAAACAGCGGATCATTTTGCACGTGTTGCAGGCATCAAGGGCCCTGCCACCAGAACGATAACGGCACAAAGGTAAGCGACATGCTAGGACTATTCAAACGACACAAACCGGTGGTAATGCCGCTGGCCTCTCAAAGTGGTATTTTTCTCACTGTGTGCGAAAAAATTAAGCCGATGACAGAGGTGGAATTTGAAACGGTTGAGCAGTCGCTGGAGCTGGCGTTTGAGTGGTTGTACCAGGATCCGTCCCGCTCACCTTACCTCTGTGGTGGGCACTTTTCTCTGCCACAAACCGGTGTGCAGCCGTTTCATGCACGTTTAAGCCAATATCTGAGCCAGAGCGTCCTTCCGGTGATATTGACCAACATGCATGAAACTGTGCTGCGCAGCTTGCCGGCAGTGTCGCTCACCAATCGTGAACTGGGGATCGTCAGCATCAATCGTGGGTTTGAACTGAAACAGACACTTGAACCGTGTCGTGGGTCGGCATTTCATTTTGCGTTGTCTCGCTACCCTGATTGCCGATTATTTTGTCTTGGCATTGATCCAAGTCGGGTGAAGAGTAAAACTTTTGAATACGCCGAAGATCAAGGCTGCGACTGGATGACGCTAGAAGAGTGTCAGTTCCGTCACCGTTTCCAAGTCAAAAACCAACTGGCCACCTATTTGTCTCATTGTGACGATCTGATACTCGATGTGGATTTGGAATCGGTGATGACGGATTCTGGCTTACATGGTGATGAACACCTGGAAGTACAGATGGTTTTGCGAATGATCCGGCAGTGCCTGATGTCGGGAAAAGTGCGATTGGTGCATTTGACGGGCAAAAAAGAGAAACAGATCTTTTCCAAGCAGACCAAGCTGATCCTCGATGAGATCAGCACGATGTTGCCGACTACCCATTGTGCGGCATAATACCGAGCAAGCATCCATCACAGGCGTTTTTTTATGCTTCCGTCATTAGGCTGGATGTGTGTCGCCATCGGATAACCGACGGGTTTTGTGACGGCTATAAAATATTAAAGCTGGCACTTAGGCCAGCTTCTCTGCGGATATATCAATTACTTTTTGTCAGACGTGTCTTTATTTGTGTCTTTCCAGTATTGAATACGAATTCGATGTAATTGAGCTTTTCTCATTTTCTTCATAATTATCCCTCACTGATAAATAGTGGGCGCTCTTCACTGAGCTCACAAATACGATGAGTTGATCATGTACGCAAATCAATGTAGCTGTGAATCCTCAAGATCACTAGGATCTAAATCACACTAATACACCAAAATTTAGCGGATTTGTAGATAATATTTGCACTGGATCTCGTTTTTTCAAGATCGATGGCATCACTTTGCTGTTACTAAGCGCTGCGAAATCCGCTGTTATTTAACAGAAACAAAAGCTTAACGTAAGCGTCACGTTGCTCATCTATTGTGTGCTCACTAAAAAAAGCCGACCTTATGTCAAGGAGAAAGTGATGTGGAAGCGTGATGAGCAAGATTCTCAATTCAGTCAGATGATCGAAGCGAGACTCTCTCGCCGCCGTTTTTTGGCTGGAACCGCCGCGGTAAGTGCCGGAGCCTTTTTGTCATTAAACCCGATTGCCAAAGCCGTTGCGGCTGGTACATCGGCTAGCCAGTTATTGAACTTTGAAGCGGTTCCCGCCTCGACAGCGGACAGCTTTGTGGTGCCTAAAGGCTACAGAGCCACACCACTGCTCTCCTGGGGGGATCCGATCTTCCCTGATGCCCCGGCGTTTGCTCCCAATGGTAAACAGGATGCGCAAACTCAGGCTCAACAATTTGGGGACAATACGGACGGCATGAGTTTGTTCCCGATCTCCGAAGAGCGTGCGGTGATCGCTGTGAATAACGAATACACCAACTACGAATACCTGTTTGATCATCAGGGGCAGACAATGACGGCAGACGATGTGAAAAAAGCACAGGCTGCCGTGGGTGTGACGGTGTTTGAGATCGTCAAGCAAGGCGGTCAGTGGCAGGTGGATCTTTACGGGCAGCGTAACCGCCGGATTACCGCGTATACGGAAATGCGTCTGACCGGCCCGGCCGCCGGGCATAAATGGATGAAAACCAAAGCCGATCCATCGGGTCGCAAACCGCTGGGTACGTTCAACAACTGCGCCAATGGGCAGACGCCTTGGGGCACCTACCTGACCTGTGAAGAGAATTTTGATGACTTCTTCGGCACCAGCGCGGACGATGTTACACTGACTGACGATCAGACACGTTATGGCATCGCTGCGAAACCCAGTGGGTATCAGTGGGAAACGGCAGATGAACGCTTTGACGTCGCTAAGCATCCGAATGAAGCCAACCGTTTTGGCTGGGTGGTGGAAATTGATCCAAATGACCCTAAGTCGACACCAATGAAACGCACGGCACTGGGTCGTTTCAAACACGAAAATGCCGCGTTGGTGGTGAATGCCGATGGGCATGTGGTCGTGTATCTGGGAGATGATGAGCGCGGTGAGCACCTGTACAAGTTTGTGTCAAAAGAGCGTTATCGCCCGGGCAAAGATGCCCAAAACCGTAAGTTGCTTGAAGAGGGCACCTTATATGTCGCCAAATTCGACATCGATGGTACGGAGTTAAAAGGCAAAGGACAATGGATCGAGCTGACGCTGGGTAAAAATGGTCTGACCCCAGAGAACGGTTTCCACGATCAAGCGGAAGTGCTGATTTTTGCCCGTCGCGCGGCCACTTTGGTGGGCGCAACGACCATGGATCGCCCGGAATGGGTGGCGGTGCATCCGGATGAAAAGCACGTTTTCTGTACACTGACCAACAACAAACATCGTGGCGTGAAGGACGGCCAACCCGTGGGTGGCCCTAACCCACGCGCAGAAAACCATTATGGTCAGATCCTGCGCTGGATGCCGACCAGTGGCGATCACACCCATCAGGAGTTTGACTGGGACCTGTATCTGATTGCCGGTAACCCGACGGTGCACAGTGGCGATTTGTACGCAGGCAGTGACAATATCAATGCAGGCAATATGTTTAACAGCCCGGACGGCATCGGCTTTGACCAAGCTGGACGCCTGTGGATTCAGACTGACGGCAATTACTCCAATCAGGGAGACTTTGACGGCCAGGGTAACAACCAGATGTTGTGTGGTGACCCGCAGACCGGCGAAGTACGCCGTTTTCTGACCGGGCCGGTTGCCTGTGAAATCACCGGTTTGACGTTCAGCCCGGATTACAAAACCATGTTTGTCGGAGTGCAGCACCCGGGAGAAGACGGCGCGCCGTCGCACTTCCCTTATGGTGGAAACAGCAAGCCGCGTTCAACCATCATGATGATCACCCGTGACGATGGCGGTGTGATCGGCGCATAACAGCAATGTATCGGGAGAAAGCAAAGGGAGCGGTCGCTCCCTTTTTTCATTTCGGCCGTTTGACTAAGGAGCGCCGGGACTCGGTTTGTTGACATTGAGGTTACACTTCTGCGCTGATTGGCGCTACGATGAGCTCATCTTTCACCCAATTTTAATTACCAATGTCCGCTGCACGTGTACTGCTCCCCCTGATTGTTCTGATGGCGCCGCCGCAGATTCACGCCGCCGATGCACCGTTGCAACAATGGCAGCGCTTCTATCAGCAGGCGCTGGTGTTGCCGGCGATAAGTGAGGTGGCTGCGTATCAACTGGGGGACTATGCTGACGATGTGTTATCCAGTGACAGCCAGTACCCGGACTTTTCACGTTTCGACTGGCCGATGATTGAACGTCTCCATCAGCTGGCACAAACCTGTCAGTACACCGAACCGTGGCCCGCGATCTTGAGCCGTGCGGTTGAATTTGAGCGGGCACTGTGCCGCAAAACGCCGCTAACCGAAGAATGGTTTCGCTCCCCAGACTGGCGCCATCCCGCCGGTGGCAGTTATGCTGAGCGCTATTTAGCGCGTTTGAAGCCGGATGAGCAGGCCACTTTTGCAGCCCGGCACGTCGGACAACTGACGCTGGCCAGCGTCCGCCATCCTTTGCATCATTTATGGCAAGACCCCGGACGTGAAGGCGTTGATGCACTGCTGCGCGGATATCGCGCCTATCTGGCGCCGTCGCAACAATTGTGGCTGAGCAGTGACGACGGGTGGCGTGCAGTGCATGCCGAAGACTGGCGACCTCTGGCAGACCAACTCGGGTTGAAGCTCAGCCGCGCTCAGTCCGGGTGTGACTACCGCTATGGCAACTTGTGTCTGACTCAGGTGAGTACGGAGGTCATATGGTTGTCGGCAGCGCTGAGTGTCAGTCTGGCGCTGGTGGCTTTATTGCTGCTGCGTGCGTTGTGGGTGCGTTACCAACATATTCGCGAGCGGCGTTTTGTGTTGCAACTGCTCACTCATGAGCTGCGTACGCCGATCGCCAGCCTCGGTTTGACGGTAGACGCGCTGCGTGAACAATTTGACACTATGTCGGCCGAAGGGCAGGAGGCGCTTTGGCGTCTGATGGCGGATCATCAGCGCTTAGCGCAGTTGGCTGATACCAGCCGTGGTTATCTCAGCCCGGAGGACGATGACGCGTTCAGGTGTCATGAAGCCTGGCTGTCAGACTTTTTCGACCACTGCCTGCAAGGCTATCCGGTCGACCTGCACATTGAGCAAGACAAACTGGTGTCCTTGCCGTATTACTGGTTGGGGTTATGTGTGGTTAACTTGGTGAAAAATGCACTACAGCACGGCGCCGAGCCAGTGCAAGTGGACGTGTCGGTGTTGCGAACGCTGCGAATTGAAGTCTCTGACTGTGGGGACTTCGCACCCAAATGGCGACGTTTGTGGCGCCGCCGTCCCGTGACGTCTGACAACATGGGGGTGGGCTTGCAGTTAGTCAAACGGCTGATGATCCGTATGGGCGGGCAACTGACTGTCCGTCGCCGTCCGACCCGTTGTATTCTGGAACTGCCGTTATGAAAACGATTCTGTTGATTGAAGACGATAACCTGCTGGGAGCTGGTCTGCGTGACTATCTGATCCGGCAGGGATATCAGTGCCAGTGGTTAACGGGCAGCGAAAACGTCGACCAGCACTGGTATGGTGCGGATCTGGTGATCCTGGATCGTCAATTGAGAGATGGCGATAGCCTGCGCCTGCTGCCGCACTGGCTGATGCGCAAAGCCGTGCCGGTGATCATCCTGACGGCCCGGGTGGAGGTCGGTCAGCGCGTTGAAGGGCTGCAGGCCGGTGCCAATGATTACGTGCTCAAACCGTTTGCCCATGAAGAGCTGCTGGCGCGCATACAAGTGCAACTGCGCTCGGTGGGCAGTAGCCAGATTCGTTACGCGGATCTGGAAGTGGATGTGGCGCGCCGCGCTGTGATGCAAGCCGGTCAGGCGGTGACTCTCAAACCGAAAGAGTTTCAGTTGCTGGTGCTGCTGCTCCAGAATCCCGATCGCGTCTATCACCGTGATGAACTGCTGAATAAAATTTGGGGCTATCAGAGTTTTCCAACCACGCGAACCGTCGATAATCACATTCTGCATCTGAGACAAAAATTGCCCGGTTTGGCCATTGAGACGTTGCGTGGTGTCGGCTACCGTCTGAGAGGAGCGGAACAATGAAACGTATTGCGCTTGTCGGATTGCTGATGTGGGCAGCCCCGCACTCCCTTGCCGCGGCGTCAGAGGCTTGGTTCGCCCCCACGCTGCTGCGAAATACCTACCAGCAGTTGGCGCAGGGACATCCGCTGCTGGCCTGGCATGAACTCAGCTTGGCGCTGCAGTCACACTCAATCGATGAGCAGCATTGGCTGGCGGTGAAGAAGGTCATCCTGTCACGTACTCAGTGCGGTCAGGCGCTGCCATTGTTACTGTCTGTGCCAGCCGCTGTCACGGTATCGTTCATCGATAAAACCAACCAGAGTTTTCGCGGCCATCAGGTCAAAATTGCCGTGGAATTGTTGCGTCGGCCCGTCATGATCACACTGCGCGATCCACAAGGTAACGTGTTGCTTGAGCACGCATTCGAGCCTGTGGGCAGTGGGTCGTGGGAGCAGGACTATCTGGAAGCGGAAAGTGCAGAATTGCTGGCGCCGTTTACTTCGGGGCTCTATGCCCTGACGATCGATGGGCGTAGTGTGCCGCTGGTGATTGCTGCCTCCGAGTCTTCCCATTGGGCCGAGTCCGATGTTCGAGATCCACAACGTGTGTCACTGAATTTGCCATCGACCACCTCCGGTTGTGCCCCCGCTCAGGCCCAATGGCAGTATTTTGATCGCCAGTTCGAATTACTTGATGCCCAGCCTGTCGCCGCTGATACGGAAAATGTGTTTCCTCCCGCACCCCAGCAGGCGCGCTGGCAAAGTGTCAGTGTGATGCAGAGCGAGTACCAGGGCTCGATTCGCATTCATCGGGTTCAGCGCCTGACTCAGCCGGTGAACTGAGTTCGTAAGAAAGACATATAGGTGACATTGGTGATCCGCAGTGCCGCTTTAATCAGGCGGTTCATAACGCGGAGAACCCGATGAAAATTCAAATTTTACTCGCTGGGGCACTTGCCTTAACCATTGCCTTACCAACGAAAGCGCTGACGCTCAGCCGTGCTCAGCAAACCTGGCAGATTGATCCGGCAACGCTGGCCATCAGCGTACAGACTTCAGATGCGCTTCTCTCGGTCAATCAGGATGCGCTCAGCATCAATGATACTCCTCAACAGGCTGACATGCTGAGCCAAAGCGCGACTCAGGCGGAGTGGCGGTTGCTGCCTAGTGGAGTGCGGGTGTCAGCAACACTGGAACACGCGCTGCAACTGAGTTTCAGTTGGCCACCGGATCGTGCAGTCGCGCGTGCGCAGCCCGTTTCGCTGAACTGGTTTGAGCTGGCGCAGCAACAGAGCCAAACACTGCTGCTGCCACTGGATGAAGGCATGCGCATTCCCATCCGCCATGCTGGCTGGGCTCGCTATCTTACCGAGCATCATTCTGGGTCAAACACCACCCAGGATCTGAAGATGCCGTTCTGGAGTGTTCAACAGGGCACACGGTTTATCAGTTATCACCTTACGCACCCGACCAATAACCAGCTGTTTTTCTCGCAGAGTGGCGGGACATTAGGGATGACTGCCAGGCATCAGTTTACGTCGCTTAATCAAACGCAGCCGTTCACGCTGGCGATCTCTCTGGGCCATCACGCACTCGACGGTGCCAAGGCGTATCGCCGCTGGCGCGACCAACAGGGACTGCGTCAGTCTCTGGCGGACAAACGGCGCGTTAATCCGCTGGTAGAGAAGCTCATTGGGGCTAGCCATGTCTACCTGTTTGGTCGTGATCTGTTGGCACAGGAAGACGTGAACGATTGGTGGGGGCTGAAAAACTGGTATTTTCGCCAGCCGATTCTGCATCCGTCTGAAACCGTCCGCCAAGAGTTGACCGATCGGAAACACGAACAACAGTGGATGAGTGCTTATCATCGCCGCTTGCTGGTGGCCGATATCAATCAGGCGCTTAACCGTATGATATCACCGGCGGAGAACGGTACAGTCCGGGAACAGTATCTGGCGGCGCAGCAGCGTAAACAGTGGCTCACTGAGCAAGCTGGCGCTTATCTTCATCCGCCATCAAGCTGGGGGCAGGGGCTGTCATCGAAGATGGTTACGACGCTGCAACAAGCCGGACTTAACCAACTCTGGATTGGGTTGGATAACTGGATGCCGGCGTTTTATCAGCCACAGGTCGTCGATCAGATGAAACAGGCGGGTTATCTGCTCGGTGTGTACGATTCGTATAATACCGCGATAGACAAAGGCGTGAATGACAGCTGGCTGACCGCCCAACTGCCGGACGAAATGCGCCGAGAGTGCGCGATTGAAATAGCGGACGGCAGCAAAAAGACCGGGTTTCGCGGCCATGGTTTTTACCTTAATCCTGCCTGCAGGATGGATTACGTACAAAACCGGGTGCGTGAGGTGCTGCGCTATGGACGTTTCAACAGTTTGTTCCTCGATGTGGATGCCACGGCCATGGCCCGGGAAGATTACCACGCCAAAAGCAGTGAAAGCGCGATGTTGCGGGCGTTTAACCAGCGGATGACGACATTGGCGACGAATGAACCGGTGGTCCTGGGCTCTGAAGATGGCAACGCCCTGACGACGACGGGAATTGTGTTTGCGCACGGGATGGAAACGGTGGGCTTTGGCTGGCGGGATCCGGCGATGACCACGCAGCGCCAGTCGCCCTATTTTTTAGGAGCCTGGTATCCGGATGAGAAACCCGATTTCTTTTTTAAGTCAGCGCGGGTCAAGCCGATGTACCGTGAGTTGCTGTTTGCTCCTCAGTTCAAAGTGCCCCTGTATCAGGCGGTGTTCCATGACGAGGTGATCAACTCTCATCACTGGCATACTGACAGCCTCAAGTTTTCCGATGTCAAAACCGTGCGGGATCTGCAAGCGATGCTGTACAACACGCCAGCAATGGTGCATCTAAGTCGTGACGAGGCGAGTGCCCCAGATTCTCCGCGCATTCGTCAATTGCAGCACTATCAGCAAATATTCGCGCCGCTGCATCAGGTGTTATGGGATAAGGCGTTGGTCGATTTTGTGTGGCTGGACACGTCTGGTCAGGTACAACAAACCCGCTTTAGTGATGGCTCGCAACTGACGGCCAACTTCTCAGCTAAGGCGTACGAGTTGGACTCGGGTGAGGTGTTGCCTGGTGGCACACTGTTGGCGCAACTGAGTAATGGCAAAACGTTGCGCTGGCGCAGTTTGCCGCTGACCGTGCCACCCCATAAAACTGGGTAAGAGGAGCACACGTCTCCTCCTGCCTCTGCTTGCCCGGTTTACAGGGTGTAGCTGTCGCCGTCATCCGGCACCAGAATCTTCTGTTGCAACTGATGCGACGTAACAAACTCGCGCAATTCTTCGCGGCTGAGTACGGCGTGGTTTACCGCTTCCATATGTGTGGCAATAATGGTGGCCTCAGGTGCCGCGCGATGGGCGGTTAAGGTATCTTGCTTGCCCATAATAATCGCGCCAAGCCCCGGAATTTGCGCATCGCCCGCATTGAGAATGATCACCTGAGGTTGATACCGTGCAATGGCGTGCTCGACGTCTGAGTTCCAGACGGTATCGCCAGCGAGGTAGGTGGTTTTTTCGCTTGGGTGACGAAACACCACGCCACTCACCTGGCCGAGGCGCTCACCAAGCAGCGCCATGGTGGCGTCGGAGCCGTGCTGACCAGTCGTGATCGACAAAGTGACCTCTCCGAAGCGGGTTTGCTCCCCTAAAATAGACACGTTGCGAAAACCGGCATTCCGCACCAACTCGGCATCCGCGTCATGCTGTACCAATAGCGGCATGTCTTTGGGAACAGACTGAATCGCAGCCTCATCCCAATGATCGGCATGCGTGTGCGTGAGAATAATCGCATCAACGTCCAGAACCTGTGCGCTGTCCATCGGCAGCGGCACCGTCGGCCAACGAATGTGACTGTTGAGTGTGCCTTCAAAGCCGGGATAGGCATCTTTATCCGCCAGCACGGGATCTACCAGAAAACGTTGTCCGGCGTATTCAATCTGAACGGTGGCATTGCGTACTTGGGTGAATTTCATCATGGCTTCCTCTTGTTAACTTAGCGCCATTATCCTGAGTCACGGCGCTGTTAAACATTGTCCCAAAGGACATTGTTGATATAAATCGGGACAAAGTTGCTATACTGATCGGCACCAGAACTCACCCGAGAAAGCCAATGCTTGTTACCGACACGACACCGGAACCTCCACGCTCACTGCCTAAGGTTGCCATTGTTGCCTTCAACCATTTCAGCCCGTTTCACTTTTCTGTCCCGGCCATCATTTTTGGTCGCAGCAGTGTACGAGAGCCGTTATTTGAACTGTCAATTGTGGCCGGAGAAGACGGACCGATTGGTTCGGAAATTGGTATGGCGCTCACCCGTTTAGACGCACTGGAAACACTGCAACACGCAGACGTGATCATCATCCCATATTGGCGCAGCCACACTGAACGACCTAATCCGGCGCTGCTGGACGCTCTGGTAGACGCCCATCGACGCGGCGCGATGTTGATAGGGTTGTGTCTGGGTGCCTATGTGCTCGCCTACGCGGGGCTGTTGAACGGCAAAAAAGCGTCGACGCACTGGGAAGTGGAGCAGGATTTTGCCCGTCGCTTTCCTCAGGTGCACCTCGACACCAACTCATTGTATGTTGAAAGTGAGCGTTTGATTACGTCGGCAGGCACTGCTGCCGGATTGGATTGCTGTTTGTATGTGTTACGCAAATTCTATGGCAGCGCTGTGGCAAATAAAGTGGCTCGACGTATGGTGATCCCGCCGCACCGGGATGGGGGACAGGCGCAGTTTATTGAGCGTCCGATCCCGGAGAAAACCGCAGACGTCCGAATCAACCAACTGTTGAGCCGTTTACGCCTGGACATTCAGCAGGCGCACAGTCTGGATGCGTTGGCCGAATCGGTGATGATGACCCGGCGGACTTTTACCCGCCAGTTCCAGAAAGCGACCGGAATGTCAGTGGGACAATGGTTGACGGCTGAGCGTCTGCATCTGGCGCAGGAACTGTTGGAGTCGACGGATCTGACGATTGAACGTATTGCCGACAAAATCGGCTTCAGTTCAGTGATTGCGTTTCGCGATAAGTTTAAACAGCGCTTTGCTGTCACCCCTAAAGAGTGGCGCCGCACGTTTCAGAGCGAGGGAGTGCACGTCAACTAGGAGGATGAGTAGGAGACTTTGCCGCGCAGCGATTTGGTCGCACCAGTGCGTTTTTTCGCGTCCACCCGTTTGCGCTGTGAGCTCCGGGTTGGTTTGGTCGGTTTACGTTTCTTCTCCACTACCATGGCTGACAAGATCAGAGTTCTGAGGCGATTCAGCGCATCTTCGCGGTTTTGTTCCTGAGTACGGAACGTTTGTGCCTTGATCACGATGACGCCGTCTTTGGTGATCCGTGAATCAGACAAGGCGAGCAATTTCTCCTTGTAAATCGCGGGCAGCCTCGAGCGCTGGATGTCAAAGCGCAGATGGATGGCACTGGACACCTTGTTGACGTTCTGGCCACCACTGCCCATGGCGCGGATGGCGGACAGTTCAATCTCCCAGTCGGTCAGTTCAACGGTGTTGGATATCTTAAGCATAAGCCTGCTGTTGGTCGTGTGTTCTGTGGTTATTCTAATCAAGCCAACGCCAAGTTGCGAGTGGCGATCTGTGGGGCGTACAGGTTACTCGCTGTAAGCGATGGTTTGTTTCAGTACGTCGAGAACGGTGTGAAAACGTGCCGGCAGTGCGCGGTGGCGTTTTTTCACCAGATACAAAGTTTCCTGTACCGCCTGAGGCGCCTGATATACGTCCAACTGCTTGCGGGCAGAGAAGCTGTTCAACGCACTTTTTGGTAGAACCGTAAAGCCAATGCCTTTCGCGACTGGCACGAGGATCTGGCTGAGTTGATTGATGTAACCCGAGGTTGGGATAGTGTCAATATTCATTGCGGCCAGTTCCGGGTCACCGCAATGGGTAAAGTAGAGCGACAGATAGTGCGCCGCATCGGGGTGGTGGATAAGCCCCAAGTCCTGCAGAGATTGAGCGGCGTGGCTTGCGAACTTGGTGTTGGCCGGAACGATCAGGCACAAAGGCTCGTGGCCAAGCACATCGACATCGAACAGCGCCGGATTGGGTAAATGAGTCACAATGCCGAGGTCGATCTCTCCTTGTTGCACGGCGTTGAGAACCTGTTGATTGGGCGCGGCTTCGACGTGTGGAATCAGTTGAGGATATTTACATTGTAAATCCAGCAGTAGCGGGTAAATCTGTAATGCCAGTGAACCGGAACACGCGAGGGTAAAGTCTCCACGAAATGGATCGTCAAAACTGAGGTTGTCGAGTAAGGCCGCTTCCTGCTGCTGACACCGTTTTGCATAGGCGTACACCAGGCGACCCTGCTCGGTCGGTTGGAAACTTTTCTTGTCACGGAGGATCAGGGCGTGGCCACAGGCTTCTTCCAGTTTACGGATGTGCTGGCTGACTCCGGGTTGAGTCATGTAAAGCTTCTCGGCCGTTTTAGTGAAATGGCCCACGTCAAGCAGGGTGACGAACGTATTCAGCCACAGCGGATTCAACATAACTATTTTAATAAATTTATTTTATTAAAATAAGAATAAATCATAATTTTTTATTTATCCACCTCGGCCCTAATCTTGAGGGCAGTCAACAAGCGACAATCAAGAAGAGGTGATTATGTCAAATCCATACCCAAGAACGTTTTCTCATATCGGCATTTCTGTGCCGGATCTGGACGCTGCCGTTAAGTTTTACACCGAAGTGCTCGGCTGGTACGTCATTATGCAACCGACCGAAATCATGGAGGACGATTCAGCTATCGGAGAAATGTGTACCGACGTGTTTGGTGCAGGCTGGCAAAGTTTTCGTATCGCACATTTGTCGACCGGTGACCGCATCGGGGTAGAACTGTTCCAGTTTAGTAATCAGCAAAACCCGGACAACAACTTCGAGTACTGGAAAACCGGTGTATTCCATTTCTGTGTACAGGATCCGGATGTAGAAGGACTGGCGGAGAAAATCGTTGCCGCAGGTGGCAAGAAACGAATGAAAGCGCCTCGTTACTACTACCCAGGTGAAAAACCTTATCGCATGATTTACATGGAAGACCCGTTTGGCAACATTCTGGAAATTTACAGCCACAGTTACGAGCTGCATTACGCCAGCGGCGCCTATACTTCATAGTGGTTAAAAATATTGAGCGGTGCCCCGGACGATTTCGCGTCAGGGTAAACTGCCGGCTAAACCACAAGCCGGAAACGGCTTGAGACAGGCAGCGTCAGCGGCCTGTCGACGATTTCGCAGTGCAATGGTTGCTGCAACTATGTCCAGAGGAGTGTCATCATGAAAGCCGTAACCTATCAGCGTGTCGAGGATTCGTTTGTTCTTAAGGAACTGGCGATCCCGGTGCCGGAGAGTGAATTTGATGTGGTTGTCAAAGTACACGCGGTAGGACTTAACCCGGTGGATGCTAAAATTCATTTGTGGCATCAGACGGTCAGTCACATGAATGACGACTTTGTCGGCGGCTTGGATGTCTCAGGCGAAATTGTTGCAGTTGGTGAGGCGGTGAGCGAGTGGCGAATTGGGCAACGTGTGCTTTATCACGGTGATATGCGCCGTGCATATGGAGGATTTGCCCAGTATGCCCTGCAGGACTCACGCGCCTTGCTGCCGCATCCGGCCATCAGCGCCGAAATGGCCGCGGCTACTCCCTGTGCCGCCTGGACGGCTTATCGGGCGTTGGTGGACAAGCTCAATATTGCTGAACGTAGCAGCATTTTCATTGCCGGTGGCGCCGGTGGTGTGGGCAGCTTTGCGATTCAGTTGGCGCGGCTTTTTGGCGTGCATACCATCATTACCACCAGTTCGGCCTCTAATCACGGTTACGTGCGTTTGCTCGGTGCCACGGACGTGATTGACTACCATCAGGAAGACGTCGTGCAGCGGGTCATGGCCATCACTGCCGGACAAGGGGTGGAAGTGGCGCTCGATTGTGTCGGTGGGGACAACGATAAAATAGCTGCCGCAGTCCTCGGATTTGAGGGGGAACTGGTGGAGTTAGTAAAAACGGTGAACCCGACGGAATATCCGGGCGCGTTTGAGAACGGACTCAGTTTCCATCAACTGAGTCTGGGATCAGGCCACATCAATGGTGAACTGGGCCGGGCAACCATCACTGATGCCGGGCGCTCGGTCTCTTATCTGTTGGAAATGGGTGAGCTACAGCTGCCGGAACTGAAAGTAATTGAGCTGGAGCAGATCGGTGCCGCACTGAAAGCGCTGCGTGAGCAGCACACGGTCGGAAAAGTCGTGGCGCGTATTACCCACTGAGATTGTTGTTTGTGGCGCAAAAGTGATTTGTTATTTTTGCCGTTTACGCATTGAGTACACGGCACAATAATAAGCCTCATCGGACAACCCAATACAAAGGTAAAGTGAATGAATACCATCCCTATGCTTGGCGCAGGCACATTTCGACTCAACGAGCAGGCGGCCTTCGATTCCGTGTTGATGGCGTTGCAGGCTGGCTACCGGCACATTGATACGGCGCAGATATACGGCAATGAACAGCAGGTCGGAGAGGCAATCCGTGCTTCAGGGCTAGCACGTGATCAGGTGTTTATTACCACCAAAGTCTGGATCGACAATCTGGCTAAAGCCGACTTTATTGACAGCGTTCGCGACAGTTTGGCCAAGTTGCAGACCGATTACGTTGACCTGTTGTTGATCCACTGGCCACTCAAAGATTCAGGTGTGGCAATGGCAGAGTATCTGGGCGAACTTAAAGCGGCCAAAGCCACTGGACTGACGCGTCAGATTGGCGTGTCTAATTTCACCAACGCCCAGCTTGCACAGGCCATCGCAATAGTTGGTGAAGGCGAAATTGCGACCAACCAGGTCGAAGTGCATCCGTATCTGCAAAACCGTGATGTTGTGGCATGGTGTCGACAACACGGCGTCGTGGTGACCGGTTATATGCCGTTTGCTTACGGTGAAGTGCTGAAAGACGACACCATTTTGGCGATTGCCGATAAACACGGGGCGTCAGCGGCCCAAGTGGTGCTGGCGTGGATGCGGCAACAGGATCTGGTCACGATTCCATCGTCGACCAAAAAAGCCAATATCGAGAGTAATCTGGCATCGGATACCGTTACGCTGAATGCCGATGATATGGCGCAAATCGCAGTACTGGATCGAGGTCAGCGGCTGGCCAATCCAGACTTTGCCCCTGAGTGGGACTGAAGCTGAAAGTCAGTAAAAATGTGAAAATCCGGGCACCTGGCCCGGATTTTTTGTGTCTTTCCCGGTAATAGTTGCTATTATCAGCAGCATCGAATAGTCGGGGGGCCGTTGTCGTTTAACGATGACAGGCTGAGATCGCATTGCGAGACCCGTTGAACCTGATTCAGTTAGCACTGACGTAGGGAACTATTGCACCGTTTGCCTTGGCGCAGCGGTCCACGTTACTCAAGGGTAAATACGCTCTGCGGTGATCCGCCTCCCTTGTTCACGTGCCAGTTCCCGAACGTCAGTTTAGGAGCGAGCATGCCTCACATCACACACTCTTCATCTACGCCCATTGTCCTGACCATAGCTGGTTCAGACAGTGGTGGTGGCGCCGGTATCCAGGCGGACATTAAAGCTATTTCGGCGACCGGCAGTTTCGCCTGTTCAGCCATTACCGCGATTACTTCACAAAATACCCTGGGCGTTTCGGCCATTTTTCCGGTTCCGTTACAACACGTTGAGCAGCAGCTGGACGCCGTTTTCAGCGATCTCAATGTTGTGGCGGTTAAAGTCGGTATGTTAGCGGACGCGGAGATCATCCGTGTGGTGACCGCTAAGATCCTTCAGTATCAACCTCGATTTCTGGTGGTGGATCCTGTGATGGTGGCAACCAGTGGTGATCTGCTTCTGGAGCAGGCGGCGATCAGTACGCTAAAACAATTGCTGCTTCCGTTGGCGAATCTGATCACCCCCAACTTGCCGGAAGGCGCCGCACTGACGGGACGGCCAATCCCGAACAATGAAGATGATATGACCCACATGATCGCCGACTTACGTCAGTTGGGCGCGGGTGCCATTTTGCTCAAAGGTGGCCATCTGGAGCAAGACGCCCAGAGTACTGATCTGCTGATCACACCTGATCGGGTTGAGCGCTTGTCCTCCAAACGCATTGCGACGCGCAACACTCACGGTACGGGCTGCACACTGTCATCGGCGATCGCGTCGTACCTGGCTCAGGGCAATGTTCTGCACAAAGCGGTCCATCTGGGTAAACAGTATATTTCTCAGGCGATTGCGCATGCTGATGAGCTTGACATTGGTCAGGGACATGGGCCGGTACACCATTTCTTCGACGGGCACCGCTATGTGCGCTGAGCCGGCGGCGTTGGGCGTGACGCTGGAGCAACTTGCGCTGCGCTACCAAGACAGCGATACCGCGACGCTGAGTGGCTTCGATATGCACATTCCAGCCAGTCAGTGGACCTGTATTCTTGGTCGAAGTGGTTGCGGAAAATCCACCTTGCTGCGCTATCTGGCTGGCCTTTTACACGCGCAAGCGGCGGTCAGCGGCAAACTTACGGTGTCTGATGGGCAACCGCTCGAAGGTCGAATTGCCTACATGGCGCAACAAGATTTGTTGATGCCATGGTTGTCGGTACTCGACAACGTTTGTCTGAGCCGCCGTTTTGGCCAGGCGGCCCCGGCGGACACAGCGCGGGCGGTATCGCTGCTCCGGTCTGTTGGACTGGCTGAATATCAACAGGCCATGCCACAACAGCTGTCCGGTGGGATGCGCCAGCGGGTTGCGCTCGCCCGGACATTAATGCAGGACCAACCCGTCGTGTTGATGGATGAACCGTTTTCCGCCTTGGATGCGGTTACCCGCCACAAGTTGCAGACGCTGGCGGCGACGTTGCTGCGCGGGAAAACCGTAGTACTAATTACTCACGATCCACTCGAAGCCATTCGCCTCGCACATCAGCTCTATATTCTGCAAGGGATGCCGGCTCAGGCTGAGTCTCTGGCCTTACCTGCGAGCCGGCCACCACGCAGCTTGGATGCCGATGGTGCGCAGTTACAACAGCAGATCATTGAGGCTCTGGAGCAAGACTATGCGTGAGGTCTCTCAAATGGCGTCGCTGCCGTCTGCCTTTCGACGCAAGGAGCTCGTATCCCATCCGGCTGTTCGTCTGGCGCTCAGCGCCTTGGTTATCCTGGCGCTTTGGCAACTGCTGGTGGTCGTGCTGCGCCTACCGGCGTTTATCCTTCCAGCTCCGCTGGATGTGTTCGAACGTTTGCTGCTACGCCACGATGTTCTGCTGCGTCATACCTGGGTTACTGGCCAGGAAATTGTACTCGGCTTACTGCTGGGATTGTCGGTTGGGCTGATGTTTGCGCTGCAGATGTTGCTGTTCGCTCCGCTGAAACGTTGGTTGCTTCCTTTGCTGATCGCCAGTCAGGCGGTGCCAGTGTTTGCCATTGCCCCCATTCTGATGCTCTGGTTGGGTTATGGCATGGCGTCCAAAGTGGTGATGGCGGCGATCATTATCTTCTTTCCGGTCACCACCTGTTGTTATGACGGACTGCGAAATACGCCAAACGGTTATCTCGACCTGGCGCACACCATGCGTGCGACCCGCTGGCAACTGCTGCGTTACATTCGCTTTCCGGCGGCCTTGCCGGCACTGGCATCTGGCATTCGTGTTGCGGTGGTGATTGCTCCCATCGGTGCGGTGGCGGGGGAGTGGGTCGGCTCCAGCGAAGGGCTTGGCTACCTGATGCTGCAAGCCAATGCGCGCATGCAAATTGACGAAATGTTCGCGGCGCTCTTTATTCTTTCCGGGTTGTCGGTGGCGCTGTATTTCCTGACCGACACCTTACTTAAACGATTTATCCCTTGGGAAAGTCACTGATTAAAAAGGACTCTGTGTGAAAACAACCAAATTTATCTGTGCTGTTACTCTGGTGGCGTCACTGTTTTCCATCGCGGCACACGCGGAAACCAAACCTCTGACTCTGATGCTCGACTGGTTTGTGAATCCGAACCATGGCCCGATTGTGATTGCCAAACAACGGGGCTACTTTCGTCAGCAAGGGCTGACGGTGGATATTCAGGAGCCGGCAGACCCGAGTACGCCTGCCAAGCTGGTCGCAGCGGGTAAAGTCGATCTGGCCGTATCATATCAACCAAGCCTGACCATGGATGTGGCACAAGGATTGCCATTGATCCGCGCCTCAACGCTGATCGCGACACCGCTGAACACCCTGATGGTGCTGGACAACGGTAAGATCAATACCATGGCCGATCTCAAAGGGAAGAACATCGGTATCGCCATTGCAGGCAATGAGGAGGCCACTATCGGGACGATGTTGGCGCAGGAAGACGTGAAATTCAGTGACGTGAACATCATCAACGTGGGTTGGGCGCTTTCGTCGTCACTGGCGTCTGGCAAAGTCGACGCTATCTGGGGGGGCTTGCGTAATTTTGAAACCAATCAACTGGCGCTGGAAGGGTATCAAGCCAAAGCATTTTTCCCCGAAGAGCTTGGCGTTCCAGCGTACGATGAGTTGGTGTTTGTGGCCAATGCCAAGCATTACGATGCTAAAGCCATTCAGGGGTTCAATAAAGCGATCGAGCAGGCGACGACCTATATTGTGAATCACCCTCAGCAAGCCTGGAACGAGTTTGTTGCCTATGCTCCGGACACTCTGGGCAATGAACTGAACCAGCGCGCCTGGCAGGATACTCTGACACGTTTTGCGCTGCGCCCGTCCGCGGTGGATCTGAAGCGATATGATGACTACGCGCGGTTTATGTATGACCAGCACATCATCCAAACTCTGCCTAAGGCAGGCGATTACGTTGTTGATTTTAACTAACCGGAGCACCCGATGAATTATCAGGATTTGATTGAGGCTTGCCGTGATGACTGGCAGGCGTATACCCAGCATCGTTTTGTTCAGCAACTGGCAAGTGGGGCTTTGCCACAACCCTGTTTTTTGCACTATTTGCAACAGGACTTTCTGTTTCTCAAGCAGTACGCCCGTGCGTACGCGTTGGCGATTTACAAAGCGCGCACGCTGGAGGACATGCGGCGCGCGTTGCCAAGTGTACACGCGCTACTGGACTCGGAAATTGCTCATCACGTCCGCTACTGCGAACAGTGGGGACTGACAGAGCGAGACATGGAAAATGAAGCGGAAGATGTCGGGACCGTCGCCTACACTCGCTTTGTACTGGACGCGGGAATGAGCGGTGATCTGGTCGATCTTTATGCCGCTTTGGCGCCGTGCTCCATCGGTTACGCAGAGATAGGCCGCGCGCTGTTGGCGGCAAAGGAGACATTGCTTGAAGGCAACCCGTATGCGACCTGGTTGCAGCTCTATGGCGGCGAAGAGTTTCAGTCTGGTGTGGCCGACGGCGCCGCGCATTTCAACCAGTTGCTGGCAGACATCGACCTCTACAGCTCGCGCGGACAAAATCTGATTCAGGTATTCAAAACCGCCACCCGAATGGAAGTGGCGTTCTGGCAGCAAGGTCTGGATGCACAATAGGAGAACACGACGTGGAAAAACAACTCATCGTAGACGCATTACGCGCAGTCCGGGCGCAGAAACCTCTGGTGGTGAATATCACCAATTACGTGGTGATGAATAACACGGCCAACGCCCTACTCGCGCTGGGAGCGTCCCCCATCATGGCGCATTCCAAACAGGAACTGGCCGAAATGATGGCATTCGCTGGTGCGCTGGTGATCAATATTGGCACCCTCGACAGTCAATGGCTGCCGCGGATGCGCTATGCGGTGGAGCAGGCCAATAGTTACGGCAAAGTCGTGGTGCTGGATCCGGTCGGATGTGGGGCCAGCCGTTTGCGTACCCAAGCGTCACGCGAGTTGGCGCAACTGGCGCAGCAACTGATTATTCGGGGGAATGCGTCCGAAATCATCGCACTGGCTGGCGAGCAGGCGCAAAGTAAAGGTGTGGATGCGCTGGACAGTAGCGATGCGGCTGTTGGCGCCGCGCATTATCTGGCAGAGCAGTATCAGGCCAGTGTGGTGATTTCCGGAGAAAGTGATTACGTGGTCTCGGCCGATCGCATTCAGTCACTGTCCAATGGTCACGCCATGATGCCATATGCCACGGGCATGGGGTGCACGCTGAGCGCGCTCACTGGTGCGTTCGCTGCTGTTGGAGAAACCTCAGGACTGGCGGCTGCGGCGGTCATGGGCGTGGCGGGGGAACTGGCTGCGGAGTTAGCTAACGGGCCGGGTAGCTTACAGATGCATCTGCTGGATAGCTTGTATCAACTGGATGAAACGGTGCTGTTATCGCGCCTCAAACTGCAATGACCGAGCGCAGAAGCGGAGACTCTTTTATGAATCCTTATCGTTTGTACCTGGTGACGGATGATCAACAAGACATCACCACGCTCAAGAAGGTGGTGGCGGAAGCGGTCGCCGGTGGGGTTACCATGGTGCAGGTCCGTGAAAAACACGGTGATGTGCAGGCGTTTATCCAGCGCGCCGAAGCCGTCAAAGCGGTCTTGCAAGGTTCCGGGGTGCCGTTGATTATTAATGACAGAGTAGATGTGGCACTTGCGGTCGGGGCAGACGGAGTGCACCTTGGGCAGTCCGATATGCCAGCAGACATCGCCCGCCGTCTGATTGGTGATGATAAACTGCTCGGGTTGTCGATTGAAAATGAGCAGCAACTGGCCGACGCGGAGGCTCTGCCGATCGACTATATTGGGCTGAGTGCGATTTTCTTGACCCCGACTAAGACCAACATCCAGAAAGAGTGGGGGATACCCGGGCTGGAGTATGCGCTGGCCAACAGCCGTTATCCGGTGGTGGCGATTGGCGGCATTCATCCGGCTAACCTCCAACAAGTCTGGGAGACGGGCGTGCATGGCGTCGCTTTGGTGTCGGCTATCTGTCATGCCGCAGACCCGCGCACGGCTGCCGCGGCCATCTTACAGCAGCTATCCGACGAGCCAAACTGAGCGATCATGAGCCATCTCCTCAGTCTGTGGTGCGGTGGCTCTGAGACGTTTTTCTCACTTGTGTGATTTACTTTCCGCGATTTGACAGCAAATTGATTATTCCCGGCCTGCTTGTCGGCTACCATGCCGAATCTTCCAATGGTTGCTTGGGCGGAATGAGCGATGAAAGAGCACTTATACAGTAAATACAATGGGTTACTTATGCTACTGCTGATGTCGGTGCTGTTGGTACCAGTGTGTTTACTGAGCACCAATGTGGACTTGCTCTCTCACGTGTCTGACTTGACTGGAATCACTTACAACATGCTGACCAATTCCGCTGGTAGTAAAGGTTTCCTGTTTACCCTGATTTTTCTTACTGCCCTGACGTTCATACTGCGAATCCCAAAAGCGCAATGGGCGTCACGCATGTTACAACTCGCTCTGATCCTGATAATAGGGTTTGCCAGCAAAACCGGCCTTAAACACCTAACGGAAAGCCCTCGTCCTTACACTGAACTGCTGACTGCGCAGTTGCTGATCCCGGATCCGGGTCATTTCTACAAACTGGATACTGCACAAAAAGCGGCGGTGATTCAGGAAGCCCAAAAAGAAGTGAGTCACTGGCGCACCGTGAACTGGCAGGGGGAAAAAGATTTTTCTTTCCCATCCGGCCACACGCTTTTTGCGGCGATTTGTGTGGCGTTCTTTGGCGGTCTGTTCTTTGAACGTAAGCGCTACGCGCTGGCCGTGGGGGTACTCGCCTGGGCACTGGCCGTAGCCTATAGCCGGTTGTGGTTGGGTATGCACCGACCAGCCGATCTGTTTGGCTCAGTCCTATTCATTACGGCGGTGTATGCTTTGATGCCAAATTTCACCCAGGTTGGGGACAAACTGGTGGCCAAGCTGCCTGAACGTTGGCAGCACGTGTTATCACGTTGAGCTGGGTTTCTGGGAATCAACGCGCCACTCCGCGCCTTGAAGTCACAATGAGATAGGCTATAACTAGTTATAACTGACTCATTTACGAGGCGATTTATGATCTCATACGCCGGTCGGGTAGGCATTTTATTGGTTTCTGTATACGGCATCAGTGCCTGTGCACCTGATACCGATCCGCCGGTCCCCAGACACGCAATTTGTCAGGCGTTCAATCACAATCAGGTGGTGGCCGTATTGGGTGAGAGCCCGGTGTTGCAAGGGGAGTGGTATGCTGACTGGTCCCATCAACTTAACCAGTTTGTCGCAACACACCCGGACGTGTCGGTCACTCACAGCCGCGATATTGACGCGCTTCAGGTACCGGAGTACACCTTGCTGGTTGCTCAGAAAGTGAACGGGGAATACTGGTTGCAGGAGGTCACGCAATCGCCATACTACGACTATGTGATGGCCGATATGACCGGGCAGCCGATCAAAGGCATACTGCGTTATTTTACCTTAGAAGAAGAAGAGTACTCGCAACTGGCTCACTACTGCGAGTAACGTTTTCAGTCACATCAAATCGCGATGCAGAATTTCCAGCTCTTCACTGGCCTGTTCGATGATTTGATGCAGATCGTCGGCGTCTTTTTCTGCCAGCGTCAATTGCCAGGGGCGCGCACCTCTGACTTCTTCGCGACCAATCACACGAACATGCTTACCCTGCTTTTCAAATTTCAGGTCATCAAAATTTGAACGGTAATGCTGCTGGTTTTCGACGATGTCGACATCGAGCACCCCCACCGGATTTACTTGCATCCGCGCATGAAAATACTCGGTTCCCATTAAAAGGTAGTTTCTGTGTTTAGCGATCATCCTCCCCTCCTTGAGTACAGTGGCGACAGACTGCATTAAGAGTGTAGGACAGGCGAAAGGGGATAAATGTGAAATAACCATGAAGCTTGATCTGCCTTGCGCTTCGGATGATTGTCTGTGATTGATGTGTCGTCTTGGCACGCTTTATTCGTCAGATTAAGGAATATGCAATTATTTTTGTAAAAGTGCTTGTTCTGTAACCTGAAAACGAGATAATCGCGCTGTGTTCCCTGTCACTTTTTTGTTGTAACCCTATGTCTGAAACTACTCCCCCGGTGAGGTCTGATTCTCGCCATCTTCAGTATTTGAGAGTGTTTGCTCTGGGCTTCAGTGCATTCATCTTTAACACCACCGAATTTGTGCCGGTTGGTTTGTTGTCGGATATTGCCCGAGATTTCGACATCACGCCAACCTCTGCTGGCTGGATGTTGACCATTTACGCCTGGATTGTTGCGTCGATGTCGCTGCCGATGATGATGCTGACCAGCAAAGTCGAGCGTAAAAACTTGCTGTTGTGTGTGTTTACGCTGTTCATTGTCAGTCATGTCTTTTCGATTTTGGCCTGGAGTTTTGAAACCCTGATCGTCAGCCGGGTGGGGATAGCGTTTGCCCATGCGGTGTTCTGGTCTATTACGGCCTCCATTGCCATTCGGGTTGCGCCTCCGGGTAAGAAAACCCTGGCTCTTGGCGTGCTGGCAACCGGAACCTCGCTGGCGATGGTACTTGGCGTGCCGATTGGGCGAATTATCGGTCAGTGGTTTGGCTGGCGGGCCACATTTGCCCTGATCGGTGTGGTGGCGATGGTGATCATGCTGGTGTTGTGGCGCCTGTTGCCAAAACTGCCAAGTCTGTTTACGGATACCACACAAAAACTGCCGGAACTGCTGAAAAAGCCGACGCTGATGGGTTTGTATCTGTTCATTTTCCTGATATTCACCGCCCACTATTCGGCTTACAGCTACATTGAGCCGTTTATGATTAACATCGGCGCCATGAGTGGCAACTTCACTACCTTCTTGCTGCTGCTGTTTGGTGGCGCTGGCATCATTGGCAGTGTCATTTTCAGTTACTGGGGAGAGAAGAACAACACGCCACTGCTGGTGACCAATACCGTCATTGTGATGTTGTGTATGGCGCTGATGATGATGCTGGTAAGCAGTCAGTGGGCTACCGCGACCATGTTGGTGTTGTGGGGGACCGCGCTGATGGTGGTGGTGCTGGCGATGCAGGTGAAAGTGCTCAACATCGACTTGAACGCGTCGGACATGATCATGTCGATGTTTTCCGGCATCATCAATCTCGGAATTGGGGCGGGCGCCCTGATTGGTGGTCAGGTGATACATTTCAGCTCACTGCAGGGCATTGGTTACGTTGGCGCTGGTTTCGCGCTGCTCTCTTTAGTGTTGATTCTGGTGATGTTGCGTCGCTATCCTGACATCCGCTAACGCCAATCATGCCAGATGATATTGAGCCCGGTGTTCCCGGGCTTTTTTATCTCTGCTATTAATCAATAAAATGGCGGAAATGGCCATCGTTGAGAAATCCGCGAGTGTCCACCATCCGGCCATTGACGTCTTCGAGTGGAAAGCGCGTTTTAATATGGGGTTGTAAATCGTGTTATCAAATGGGACACAACGTCAGTTAGGATTGCACTGAAACAGACGATGACAAAGAAATCGACCTGAGCGTGAGATGTGCCTGGGTGCATATTGTATGAGGTCTGGTCGTTTTAATTTCAGCGGGCACGCCGGCGATCCGGGATGCAATTGCCCCGTCCGCTATGTTAGGATGGCACGCTTTTATGATCAGCCTCACACTTCTTGCTGATGTGAGGGCCATTCACGCGCCGATTCTTTCGGGCAAAAAAAGCGAAATTTCTATGTCTAGATCTACCCTGATCGCAGAGCCATCCAGCATTTCCGAGGCGGATTACTCAGCGATCCACCCTCCGCAGTCATCCTCTCTTCGTACTCAACTGGCGCTGAATAACCCGGTGTTTTGGTTAAGCGGCAGCTTCCTGTCTCTGTTTGTGGTTCTGGCGATCGTCAATACTCCTCTTCTTTCTTCTCTGGTGAACACGGGTTTCAGCTACGCAACACAGTGGTTTGGTGCGTTCTGGCAAATTCTGTTGCTGGCCAATTTTGTGATTGGGCTGGTGCTGGCATTCGGTCAGACTGGCTACGTACGTCTGGGCGCGTTGAAGACCCCAGAGATCGACACCTTTAAGTGGATCTCCATTATTCTGTGTACGCTGCTGGCGGGCGGCGGCGTATTCTGGGCGGCGGCTGAGCCGATCGCGCATTTCGTTTCTGCGCCACCGATTTTTGGTGACGCGTCTCCGCGCCGTATGGCGATCAATGCATTGTCACAATCGTTTATGCATTGGGGGTTTCTCGCGTGGGCCATCCTCGGCTGTCTGTCTTCTATCGTGCTGATGCATCTGCATTACGACAAAGGTCTGCCGCTCAAACCGCGTACTCTGTTGTACCCGGTGCTTGGCGAGCGCGCGCTGCACGGCTGGGTTGGCAGTGTGATTGACGGGTTAAGTATTTTGGCGGTCGCGGCAGGAACCATTGGTCCGATTGGCTTCTTAGGTTTGCAGATCAGCTATGCGCTGAATCAGTTGTTCGGTCTGCCGGATACCCTTGTCAGCCAGAGTCTGGTGGTGGTGTTTGCGATGTTGATGTACACCGTATCGGCGCTCAGTGGTTTGAGCAAGGGCATTCAGATTGTCAGCCGCTACAACATCATTTTGTCGGTTGCTCTGGTGCTGTTCATTCTGGTGGCCGGGCCAACCAGCTTCATTATTGATGGTTACATGCAGGGCGTGGCCCGCATGGTCGATCAGTTTGTGCCGATGGCACTGTATCGCGGAGATACCGGCTGGCTGAGCTGGTGGACAGTGTTTTTCTGGGGATGGTTTATTGGTTACGGTCCGATGATGGCAATTTTCATTGCGCGTATTTCTCGTGGCCGGACGATACGTCAGTTGATTCTGGCAGTGAGTGTGGCAGCGCCACTGATCACCTGTTTCTGGTTCAGCATTGTGGGTGGCAGCGGGCTGGCGTTTGAACTGGATAATCCGGGCGTGATTGCCTCGGGTTTCGAAGGGTTTAATTTACCAGGTGCGCTGTTGGCTATCACGCAGCAGTTACCGTTCCCTGTACTGACCGCGTTGCTGTTTTTGGTGCTGACCACTACGTTCATTGTTACTACTGGTGATTCAATGACTTACACCATCAGTGTGGTGTTGACCGGACAATCAGAACCGAATGCTTTGGTGCGTGCGTTCTGGGGTGTGCTGATGGGAGCCGTTGCCATCGTCTTGATTTCTATGGGTGAGGGCGGTATTTCTGCTTTGCAGTCGTTCATCGTGATCACCGCGGTACCCGCGTCGTTTATTCTGTTACCGACCTTGTGGCATGCGCCTAAGATGGCTCATCAGATGTTACGCGAGCAAGGGTTGTTGAAGCCTTAAACAGACAACACAACGGCTCCCAGAGGAGCCGTTTTTAGTTGTGTTTCAATGGCTTTTTTCCATTGCTTGTCGCGACAATTTGAGCACCATTTTTCGCGGCAGTAACGGCATGATCCATTCCAGCATCATGCGCAAGATACCTTCATTAAACACCACCAGTTTGCCGCGTTCCATCGCCCGATACCCGACTTGGGCCACCGATTCCGGGCTCTTGGCATTTTTCCAGATGCCGACGCCTTCCAGGTTCCCGGCCGTCACAAAGTTGGTCGCTACCGCGCCAGGACACAGTACGGTGGCGGTGACATTGTGCTCGCGCACCTCTTCGGCAATCGCCTGGGTAAACGAGGTGACATAAGCTTTGGTGGCGTAATACACCGCCTGGAGCGGACCCGGCATGAATGAGGCGGTGGAAGAAACATTGAGAATCTGGCCTTTTCGCCGGGTGATCATGCCCGGTAAATAGTAGTGAGTCAGGTTGGTGAGCGTGACCATGTTGACCTGCATCATCGCTTGTTCATCGTTTAGGCAGCGCTCATGAAAATAGCCATGACCGCCAAAGCCAGCGTTGTTGATCAGCGTATCAATCTGCAGGCCGAGTGCTAGGGTTTGGTCAAAAATACGTTGGGCCGAGTCCGGTTGAGATAAGTCTTCCACAATTGTCAGGACGGAGACTTTGTAGTGGTTTTCCAGCTCCACCCTGAGCGCTTCCAGTTTGTCTTTGGAGCGGGCGACCAGCACCAGGTTGCCCCCTTTCTGAGCGTGAATACGAGCCAGTTCCAACCCGATTCCCCCTGATGCGCCGGTGATCAGGGCGGTATTTCTGTTGGCCATGTTGTGCTCCAGTTGCAATGAAGTGTTGAACACAGTTTAGACAATCCAGTGGTGGCCCGCACGGTTGAATCACGCCGCCCGTTTGGCAAAGACGACAGGCGGATCTGCCGTCTTTGTTTGTGCCTCAGGCTTTTTGAGCATTCAAGCGCTGGGCACGTTGCATCAGACGACCTACCAACACCAGAGTCACGGCGCCAATCAGTACTGGCGAAACTAAAAACGACCAGCTTTGTCCGGCCAGCATGATCAGCATTGGGTTTGCGCCGGCTGGCGGATGCGTGGTTTTCGTCAGCAGCATGCTACTGACGGCCAGACCAGTGGCGGCGGCCATTGAGAGGGGTGTGACACCGACAAACTGAACAAAGCACACGCCAATGAACGCCGTAAGCAGATGACCAATAATGACATTTTTCGCTTGTGCCAGAGGGCTGTCAGGGACGCCGAACACCAGCACGGCAGTGGCACCGAATGGAGCCATGAGCAGAATGAATTCATGTTGTGCGCTGTCTGCCAGAGAGAGCACTGCAATGCCCAAAAACGCACCAATACCGGAGATTAATGCAAAAAGTGGATTGTTCATGATGATTTCCTTTTGGTAGACCAAGTTGTCTACCTAGCATGATAGACAAATTGGTCTACCTGTGTCAACATGCAATCAGTGAGGTGAATCATGAGCGATAAACGGAATCTGTTGGTCGATACGGCGTTGAGGCTGTTCTATGACCACGGTGTCAACAACGTTGGCATCAACGAAGTATTGAAAGTCGCCGGAGTGGCGAAAAAAACCCTTTATCACCATTTCAGTAGTAAAGAGGCCCTGGTGCTGGCGACTCTCGAAGCGCGGGATCAGCGTTTTTTGTCCTGGCTGGATGGGTGTTTAAGTGGCCAGACGGATGATGCTGCCGTGGTGCAGGCACTGTTTCACGCGTTGGATGACTGGTTTCACGATCGGGTGGCCGAGCTGGATACGTTTCGTGGCTGCTTTTTTATCAACACCTCCGCAGAGTTAGGAGAAAAGGACAGCCGCATTGCAGAGTACTGTGCGGCGCATAAACGGCATGTGCGCGCTTTGATCCGAAATCGACTTGAATGCCGTGATGCGCAGTGGCTGGATTTGCTGTGCTTGTTAAAAGAGGGCGCGATTGTGTCAGCGCACATCAGCGCAGAGCGCGATGCCGCCCTGCGTTGTATTCCTCTGGCGCTCACTCACCTCAGCCATCTCAGACATTGACACCATTCAGTCTGCCGACCAGACGTTTTTGATGTCCGGCCAGCCCCAGTTGGTGAGGGCGACGTCTTTCAACACGCCGTGAAAACGCAAAGTCTGGCGATGGTGGAACAGTGGGGTCAGCCAATACTCTGTGATCAGAGCCGAAGCCAGCGGCTCCAGCGCATCCAGATACTGGTTCAACGGGGTTTCCGCGCGCAATTGTCTCAGCGCTTCGTGAAACCACTGGCTGGCTGGGGGGCCTATCGCGTTGTGCAGCACCGGGTTGTGAAATAGATTGGCGAATGCAGAGGCGTGGCGGTTGTCGTCCAGATTCATATTGGTGATGATCAGCTCTTCTGTCAGCGTCTGACGTTTAGATTGTTGTATCAGTTGCCGATAAGAGTAAGTGTTTACTTTTACTCGTATGCCTTGTTGCTCGAGCAAAAAACGTATGCCTTCAGCACAGTTTTTTAACGCAGTGTAATCATAAACGGCGATAGTGAGTTTTTTGGGCAGGCGGGTTTCGGGGGCCAGAGGGCGGGTGATCTTATGCCAGCTTGGGAGCAAGTTGCTTGCCACGACGGAGCCGAACTGTGCCCCTTGTTGTTGCAGTCTCACGGCCAGTTTGTCTGCCGACAAGTAGTTGGACAGCGAGCGCCGCTGCGCTTCACTGAGTGGGCTGGCAGCATTTTGGTTAAACAGAACGAACATGCAACCGTCTTCCACTCGCGAATGTTGTGTCTCGTGCGCGTCAGACTGGGGGGGCTCTGAACTCAGATAATAATTGCAGGCAGATGTGGCGACCGCGCCAGCACCAGGCTGATTGGTGCTGATCATGGGCTGGTTTGGCTCTTGTCCCTCCAGCAACCAGATCGTGACTTGATCGGTCAGGGCCCGGCAGGCATAAAAGCGTTCAAAGGCCTGTAATTTCAGCTGACTGGAAGAGTGTTCCTGAACTTCAAACGGGCCGCTGCCAATCACATCATACGTTTGCGCGTTATTCACCTGACTGGTGGGCTGAATGGCGTAACGGACGCCAGATATCAGGCCCGCAAAACCTAAGTCGGGCTGACTGAGCGTGAATACCACCTTGTGCGGCTGAGGGGCGCTGACGGTGACCAGATGAGCCAGCTCGGTCTGATAGTCACCCAGACTGCTCAGTTTCGCGAACAGGCTGACAATGGTGTCACTGTCGATAATGTCACCATTGTGAAAAACCAGCCCGGGACGTAAGTAAAACGTCCATTGGCAGGCATTATTGGCGCATTCCCAATGGTGCGCCAGCTCTGGCTGGACGTGGCCCTTCGAATCACTCGACACCAGACAACAGTAGATCTGACGCAGAAAAAAGCGTTCGCTGGAGCGTTGCAACTGATGCGGTACCAGCCGTTCGAATGGACGTTTGTAGGTCAGTTGAATGTGCAGTCGGCCCTCACGTATTGAGGCTCCGGATGTGCTCTGCAGTAAGCGGCCGAACGATCGCTGGTCGTTGTCCAGAATGACCAGCGCCTTTTCATAGCGGCCCTGACGGACACGCTCTGCCGCCAAGAGCTGTTTCAGTTCGCTCAGCTCAATGTTGAGGATCAGAGTTGAGCGCTGATTGCGTCCGACTTTGGGCTCCCAGTTCAACCAGCCGTGTTTTTGCATCTGATTTAGCAGGTTACGCGCATGACGAAGACTAGTGAACAGCCGTTCCGCAATGTCCGACAGGGCCAGTTTAATGGGCTCCGCAATGCCCAGCGGTGCCAGACGCGAATAATAGCGCAGTAAATTCAGATCAGACACGTTGGTGCTCCCCACTTTTCAGCATACTGTCTCAGTTTACCGAAATCCGGCGCGCGAAAATAAGAAATCTTTCCCTGCTTTCGTTCCGCATTTTCGTCTCTGGCTGGTCGAAGTGGCTGATTATGACCCCTGCTACGTTTTATCCGGAAAAAAACATCTGTAACTTGTCTCTGTTTTTCTTCCGTGTTCAGCGGCAGACTGAATATTGTCCACCGCGTTGCCAGAGAGGGCGTTGTGATGGACATCTTGTCAGTGCCTGTCAGCATTATGCTCCTGTACCCCCACGAACACGCTGTCAGGCACTGCTTTCTGTTGCACTGTTTCACGATGAAAAATGTCAATTGGCTTCCGTTTCTGCATCTCAACCGGGCATTTTGTTCAAGATGTACTTAACTGTAGTGGCATTTCATGGATAGAAAAACAGAGGGACATACATGTCATTATCACTCCAACAGGCCTATGATCTGATGCTCAACGATCTGGCTACTTTTATGAATCGGGTTCCGGTGATTGTGTACGGGGCGGGCTCCAAAGTGAATGAAGTGGATTACTACTTATCCCTACAAGGGACACAAGCCAGGGGCTGGAATCAGGGGGTGGCGACGGTCGAAAACCGTGTTCGCTTTACCCCTACTTCCCAGAGCGGAGCGAAAGGGCCAATTAAGTGCATTCACATTCCTGTGACGGAAGTGGAGAAGTTAAAGCCGGAGCACATCGTGCGGGTCAGCCATTATGACGACGCGAAGTTTCTCTGCACCACGCGCCTGTCGGGCTGTACGTTTGCGATTCGCCAGGGACAGGGCAACAGTATTGAGTTTGTCCATCTTCGGCCGACCACGGATTTCCCGGCTAAAGATCTACAGCGTGCCGCGCAAAATGAATTCCAGACATCCTTTGGTCGCGGTGATCAAAACTCGAACACCACTTATGACGACACCACTGCTGCAAACATTATTGGCGTAAGGAAGAACGGCTTGTGGCACATCTATGTGCAGCATTCTGATGCCCAGTTCAATGTCATTCGCAGCGAGTGCATTTACCGTCAGCCAAGCGGTGTTCAGTATGTGACCTGAGCAGGTGTCTTGTGCTGTCAAGCCACGCGGTTGCGTGGCTTTTTTTTGTACTCGAGGAAAAGTCTGAAACCCGTGTCTGGAAATTGGGACATTGGGCAAATTACCGGCCGGAAGGAGGAAAAAAATCCGTATTGACGCTTTACTCAATGTACCTGCCTGCGTTTTTTGTCGGCTACATTGAGGATTGCTTATGTCGTTAACTCTACAACAAGCGTACGGGCTGATGCTTGATGACCTGGACACCTTTGTTCGGCGTGTTCCGCTGACCATTGCCCGCGTTGGACGAGAACTCTGCGAATGCGATTTAAGTTTGTGTCACAGCGGCACTCTGGCCACTGGCTATGACCACGGTTTACCTTGTCGTGAAAGCCGGCTGTTGCTGGTGTCTCAACCTAAAGGGCGCAGCCGCGGGCCGATACATTGTGTGTATGTCCCGGTGAACCGCCTCTGTTCGGTGGCACTGACGGAAATCGAGCACTATGCAGAGCGTTGTGGCGCTTTGTTCTTTTGCTCCCAGTTGTCCAATTGTACCCTGGACCGTATTCACGTTGCTGATGGCCATTGTGCGTTTCGCCGTCATCTAGCTCCCGGTCGTCACGCCGCGTTGCTCGGAATGAAAATGATCGATAAATGGAGGGTCTGGGTTCAGTACCAGGACGATCATGGCAACATTGTGGGTGTGATGCCGTTGTTTGGCTGCAAAAAGTTGACCCGGATGGCATAGTCAGCCGGGAAAATGGTTTTTTCTGCGTGAACTCTCCTAAGCTTTCTAGCGGATGTCACTGAAGAACGTGATGCAATCTCCCGGCTAGGGAGACGATGTTCGGCGATTCGTAGGTCATTTTACGGTATCTCGTAGAGTGACAATCCGCTTATAAATGATAAAGTTAAGCCATAGCAGAGCATTGGAAGCAGAATATGGAACGTGTCGTCGATATCAACCGCTGGAACCGGGAGCACATCAAAACTGAAGACGATCTTCAGGCGATCTTTCGTACTGTTCAAGCGGCTTTTCAGGCTCAGCCCTGGTCAGATTACGCTCAGAGAATGGCGCGGCTAGACGCGCTGTACGGTGCGTTGTTAGAGCATCAGGACGCGTTGAGCGAGGCACTGCGCCATGACTACGGTTTTCGTACCCAGTTTGATTCGACCATCTGCGATTTATTGCCATCCATGCAGCATCTGCGTCATACCAGACGTCACCTGCGTCACTGGATGAAACCGGAGAAACGTTCAGCGGGCCTGCTGTTGTCTCCGTCTTCTTTGCAGGTGCACTACCAGCCTCTTGGTGTGATCGGCGTGATTGTGCCGTGGAATTTTCCGATTTTTCTCAGCCTTGGTCCTGTGGTGACGGCAATCGCCGCGGGCAATCATGTCATGGTGAAACTGAGTGAATTTACGCCCCACACTAATGAGGTATTAAGCCGAATTTTTTCAGTGCTGGAGGGGGAAATTTACACCATCGAAGGTGGGGCAGAGATCGCAGGCTTCTTTAGCCGCCTGCCGTTTGATCATCTGCTGTTTACCGGCTCGACCAAGGTTGGGCGTCTGGTGGCTCAGGCGGCGGCGCAAAATCTCACGCCAGTGACTCTGGAGTTGGGCGGAAAGTCACCGGTGATCGTGGCAGATGATGCCGATATCAGCAAAGCCGTTGACATTGTTATGTTTGGCAAATCCAGTAATGCCGGTCAGATCTGCGTGGCACCGGACTATGTTCTGCTGCCGCAGGGCAAAGAGCAGCAGTTTATTGACCTTTACCTGCAACGTTTCGAACACTATTTTCCGGCTGGCGATTTGGGTCGGGAAATGACGCAGATCATCAATCAGGCGCAATACGACCGCCTGCAACGGTACCTGGACGATGCGATTGAACACGGTGGGAAACTGCACACCATTGATCCGGGCAGTTCGTTACAGGGGCGACAGATGCTGCCGCACCTGGTGACTCGGGTGAAAGAGAAAATGTTGTTGATGCAGGAAGAGATTTTCGGCCCGATCTTACCCGTGATCGGTTATGCCCATTTGAGTGAAGCGATCAGTTACGTCAACAGTAAACCGCGTCCTTTAGCGTTGTATCTGATCAGCAACGATACGGTGCTGCGGCGACAAATCGTGCAACAAACTCACAGTGGAGGGGTCTGCATTAACGACACACTGATGCATGTTGCGGCGGACGATGCGCCGTTCGGGGGGATTGGTGAATCGGGGATGGGGCACTATCATGGCGTGGAAGGGTTTCGTACCATGTCGAAAGCTAAAACAGTGCTCAGTACACCGTCTTGGTTGCCCCGTGGCCGTTGGTTGCTGCGTTACGCCAAATCGGCAGAAAAACTCCTCAATAGACTGTTTGTTCGCTGACTTTTCTCAAATATCTCGGTGAGATTGCTTTTCAATTCACAGTGAAAGCAATACCATATGTCCTCGTTCGCTCGCAGAGTGAACGAGGACATTTAATTTTTTAATTCTCAGGGCGGGGCGGAATTCCCCACCGGCGGTATATCCAGTTTGGATCAGCCCGCGAGCGCTCGATTCGTCGAGGTCAGCAGATCTGGTGAGAAGCCAGAGCCGACGGTTACAGTCCGGATGAGAGAGAATGACAATCCACCAGTACGCCCCCCGCGCACTGGTGCACTTCGTTTTGGATTTTATCCCTCATAAATAGCCCTGATTCTGGTGATTTTTAGGAGTTAAACCATGAATCAGTCATCTTTGCTTGCCGAGTTCGGCGATCCGATTGTCCGCGTAGAAAACGCACTGACGGCCCTGCGTGAAGGCCGTGGCGTATTGCTGCTGGACGACGAGGACCGCGAGAACGAAGGCGACATCATTTATTCTGTAGAACATCTGACGAGCGCTCAAATGGCGCTGATGATCCGTGAGTGCAGCGGGATTGTGTGTTTGTGTCTGACCGACGAGCAGGCCAATAAGCTGGAGTTGCCGCCTATGGTGGTGAACAACAACAGTGCCAATCAGACCGCTTTTACGGTGTCTATTGAAGCCAAAGTAGGCGTAACCACGGGCGTGTCGGCGCAAGATCGTGTCACCACGATTAAAACGGCAGCCAACCCGGAAGCCAAGCCGGATGACTTAGCTCGTCCAGGGCATGTTTTCCCGCTGCGTGCACGCGCTGGCGGAGTGATGACACGTCGTGGTCATACCGAAGGGACGGTTGATCTGATGCAAATGGCTGGGTTGCAACCCGCCGGGGTGTTGTGTGAAGTGACCAATCCAGATGGCACCATGGCCAAAGCGCCAGAGATTGTTGCGTTTGGCAAACGGCACAACATGCCAGTACTCACTATTGAAGATATGGTGCAATACCGCCTGCAACATGAGTTGAAGCTGGCATAAAGACAAACGAAATCTTTGTTCGCACTAACCAAAGGGCGTGGGTATTCCGCGCCTTTTTACTCGCGGGAGTCGGCAAACTCGGCGACCACAAAGTCGATGAAAGTCCGCAGCCCTTTAGATTGATATTTGTCGCGATGAGAGATGACGGAGAAGTCGACACCGGGCACGTATTATTGCTCAAATACTTCCTCCTGCTCTCCGGCATCAATATGAGACTGACAGTAGATTCTCGGCACACGAACAATACCGTTGCCATTTACGGCACCTTTCACTAACACCCGTCCGTTTTTACAGTGTAAATGTCCCTGTAACTGAATATCAAACGGTTCACCGCTGCAGTGATGCACGAAATTCCAGCGTGTGACCGAACCAAGCAGGCAATGATGTTGACCCAGCTGTTTCGGATGCTGCGGCCGTCCGTAACGTTGCAGGCAGTCTGGGCTCGCTAGCGTTCCCATCTCAACTGACATCAGTTTGCGAGCAGTGAAATCCTATTCATGTGGACCGACCTCACAGACAATGAGGGATTAATTGTCAAAAATAGGAAATAATTTATTGAACAATGTTTTTAATCTGGAATTATATAGATTCCTTATAGCGGTCTGACAATTAAGACTAAGCTCAGACCTAGAACAGCAAATAATGAGAATAACTGTGGATAGCAACAAATTAGTTATCGTTGAAGATGATGTAAAACTGCAGAAAATGCTGGGAGACTATTTTTTGTCTCAAGGGTTTAACGTCACACTTGTGGCAGAAGGGAGTCAGGCGGCGGAGGTGATCCTCGCCGAGCAGCCCGCGTTGGTGATGTTGGACTTAATGTTGCCGGGCAAAGACGGATTAAGTGTCTGCCGTGAAATTCGCGAGCATTATCAGGGCAAAATCATGATGCTGACTGCCAGCAATGACGACTTCGACCATGTGGCCGCGTTGGAAATTGGCGCGGATGATTTTGTCACCAAGCCAATCAAGCCACGGGTGTTGCTGGCGCGTGTCCGGATGCTGTTGCGTCGTCCGGAAATCAAGGAGCATAAATGCGATGAGAAAAGTCGCCAGTTCGGTAAGTTGTCTCTCAACTGTTTGCGTCGCGAGTGTTTACTCGACGGTGAGACGGTGGCGCTGACCGATGGTGAATTTGATCTGTTGTGGCTGCTTGCGTCTCACCCTGAAGAGATCCTTTCACGCGAGAGCCTGACCCGTACTCTGCGGGGCATTGAGTACGACGGGACGGATCGCACCATTGATAACCGCGTGGCGATTTTGCGTCGCAAACTGGCGGACGTCAGTGTGCCTCCCAAGCGGATCCTGACTGTGCGCGGCAAAGGGTATATGTTCCTGCCGGATGCGTGGAACTGAGTCACGGAGCCACTATGAAACGCATGTACATTGAGGCCTTTGTGGGCCTAATCGCGCTGTTTTTTGCTACTTTGCTGGGTTATGAGCTGATCGTGTACGAGTTCAATACGGATTACGACTACGTGTTGGAAGAGTATCAAGCCGAAGCGATGCACACGCTGATGATGCCGACCTACCTCAATCGGGGAGAGGAGGCTGCGGTCAACAAGGTGCAACACTACGCAGACAAAACCAGTATGATCCTCAGTCGTTATCATCGCGCGGAACTGCCGACCGAGATCGGTCAGGCCTTTGCTGCCGATCCGCAGCGGATGGTCAAGTTTGATGATGACCGCAATATCTGGTTCCGCTTTGATGAACACTCCTATTTCTACAGTCTGTTTCCAGACGAAGAGTCGCCGCTGCGCAAAGCGATCGCATTTGATGACAACTTACTGTGGGTGTTCTTCCTTGGTGGATTTGCGCTCTACTGTGTGCTGCTGATTTGGTTTCTCAGCCGCCGGAGCCGCGCGCTTGAACGTACCACGCTGGCATTCGCCTCAGGGGATCTGACGGCACGAGCCGATACATCCAGCGCCCGCTCGGTGGGCTCACTCAACAAAAGCTTTAACCTGATGGCGGACAAAATCTCTACCCTGATCACCAGCAATAAGCTGCTGACCGATGCGGTGGCACACGAACTGCGCACGCCGCTGTTTCGTTTGCAGTGGCAGGCGGATTTGCTCGCCGATACGCCGCTGACACCCGAGCAGCGCGATACAGTGAATAGCATCGTTGAAGATATTGATGAGATGAGTGAGCTGGTGGAAGAGCTGCTCTACTATGCCAAAATGGAGCGCACGGATATGCCGATCCAAGCGCAGGACGTCGATGTGCAGCAGTGGCTGGCGCCGTTGATGCAGCGTTGGCAAGGCGAAACCGACAAACAACTGACTCTGGAGGTGACGGCGTCGGTCGGCACGGCTCGTCTTGATCCTCACTTGTTGCGCCGCGCATTGGATAATCTGGCTCGTAATGCGATGCGCTATGCCGATCAACACATCATGCTCAAAGTTGAACGTGAACAAGAAACGTTGCGACTTGAGGTGCATGATGACGGGCAGGGCATCGATCCCAAGGAATGGCCGTATCTGTTCGATGCGTTTTACAGTGCCGACAAAGCGCGTAACAAGGCCACCAGTGGTCATGGTCTGGGTTTGGCCATCGTCCGGCAGATTGCCTTGTTGCACGATGGTGCCGTGGAAGTGGGTGACAGCCCGCTGGGCGGGGCCTGTTTTACCATTCTAATATGACGTTGATCATCGATTTCCCCCTTCTTACATAGCCGGACATTCTGTTACACGGACCAGACAGAATCCGAGTAATCAAACAGTGTACATTTCCCGTTCTGTCACTGAACGAGGAAATGTACATGATTAGCCTTCCCCTTTGTTTCAACTACCATGAGCATTCAGTTCCGTGTCTTCGATATTGTTTGAGCGCTGGTACGGTTCAGGCAGCACTCGCGCCACTTTGCGTGGATACCCGCTTGCGATATCTCGTTGGTGGTCATCAGTGTGTGCTATCGGTTGGGGCCCATTCATTGGCGGTTTTCACAAATTGTTCACGTCCGCTGGCGTAAAGTGCCCGAGACTCATAGCCATGCATACCAGGACGGACCCCCGTTCGTGCTGGATCCCGTGTTATCCAGAAAGTAGTAGGTAGAAAGTGAAGCCAGGTAAATCAGGTGTTCGTCGTGTGGTCGATGCGACCGGTTATTCCATCCAGGGGCTGAAGTCAGCTTGGCAACATGAAGCCGCATTCCGTCAGGAAGCGGTGTTGACGGTTATCTTGAGTGTCGCGGCTTTTGCTTTGCCGGTCACTCATCTCGAACGGATTGCCATGATTGGCAGTTTGCTGTTGGTGGTGATTGTTGAACTGATTAACTCGGCAATTGAAGCCGTGGTGGATCGTATCAGTGATGACTGGCATGAATTGAGTGGCCGGGCCAAGGACATCGGCTCTTCGGCGGTATTTGTTGCGCTGGGATTGGCGCTGTTTGTCTGGGGTTCGATCCTGCTTTGAGTTTGCCTATGAAACCACAATGCTTTTCCCAAACGGGCGTTTCGTACGTCTCATTTACTTTATGGTTAGCCCTGTTTTTTACCTTGGTGGTGAACCTTCCGGTTTACAAAGAACTGTATCAGGTATTGAGTCAACTGGAAGCGGTGGATCCCGGATTTGTTGTGTCTGTCCCGGTGTTTTTTGCCGCGGTGCTCAACCTGTTGTTCAACGTTTTCAGCTGGCCGCGGATCGCCAAGCCATTTTTTATTGCTCTGGTGTTGGTATCGGCCTTGGTCAGTTATGCCGAGTTTAATTATGGTTCAGTGTTCGATCAGGAGATGATCACCAACATCATCGAAACGGATACCACTGAAGCCGGATCATACCTCAGCGTTTACTCGGTAGTGTGGACCCTACTGATGGGCGTGCTACCGGCGTTGATAATTTATAACGTTAAGCTGAAACAAGAACGCACTGTGGCCAAACTGGTGCTAAAAAAAGGCGCCTCAATGCTGGTGTCACTGCTGGTGGTGGCGGCAGTTGCGGGTGTGTTTTATCAAGATTACGTGTCGGTTGGCCGGAACAACAAATACCTGGTGCGTCTGATCATCCCGACCCAATGGGTTCACGCCACCAACAGTTATATCAAAGAGACGTATTTCACCACGCCACAACCGTACCAACAGATTGGTCTGGATGCGAAGCAGACACCACAGGCTCTGCAGCAAGCTGAAGTCAAGCCGACTCTGTTGGTACTGGTGGTGGGGGAAACAGCGCGCGCTCAGAATTATCCGGAAAACGGCTATGCGCGTGACACCACACCGTTTACCCGCGAGCTGGACATTGTGAAGTTTGAGGACGTGGCTTCATGCGGTACCGCAACGGCGATCTCGGTGCCATGTATGTTTTCGGCGCTGAATCGTCAAACATTCAATCGACAGCAAGCGGATAATCAGGACAATCTGCTGGACCTTTTGCAACGGGCTCAAGTGTCGGTGCTGTGGAAAGAGAACGACGGTGGCGACAAGAAGGTGGCCAAAAACGTCAATAAAATCGTGGTGGATCGCAAACGTCAGGATGCTCAATGCCAGAACGGCTCGTGTTACGACACCGCGTTACTGGAGCAGTTTGATGACAACGTGGCTGCGATGAAAGGCAACCGGGTGCTGGTGCTGCATCTAATGGGTAGCCATGGCCCGACGTACTTCCGCCGTTACCCTGAGAGCATGAGCGAGTACCAACCGGAGTGCGCGCAGGCCGACATAGAAAACTGTTCAGTGGATGAGATCGTCAACACCTACGACAACACGTTGCGTTACACCGATTACGTATTGAAGAAAACTATTAATAAATTGTCGTCTCTTCAGGAACGTTATAATACCGCGCTGGTCTATATCTCCGATCACGGTGAATCGTTGGGCGAAAATGGCCTCTTCCTGCATGGAATGCCCTACAGTCTGGCACCGGATTATCAGAAACGTGTGCCGATGTGGGTTTGGATGTCACCAGGCTTTCAGCAGAGCAAGCACGTAAATTATGACTGCCTCAAACAAGAGGCAACCCGTAAAAATACTTATTCTCAGGACAATCTGTTCCACTCGGTCCTGGGAGTCATGGATGTTCACACTCAGGAATATCAGTCCGCTCTGGATGTATTCCGCACCTGTCGACGTAGTTAGGATGTATTGATGTCGTTTTTCTCTCTGTTGGAGCCGGTCAAGCAAGTGACCGGCGTGATGTTCCCTATGCTGATGCTGTTTGTATCCGGCGTGATAATTTTGACCATTTCCCGCACCTTGTTGTGTGTCTGGCAGAGAGAGCGCGTGTCCAACGCCCGTGGCTGGAAGCCGATCTTTGTGTCTGGATTGCGCATGGACGTTGTCAGCTTATGTTATCTGGTGATCCTGCCGTGTCTGCTCACCCCTCTGTTGGTGGGCGTGCCTTATTTGGGTCAAGCCTGGTTGGTATTGCTGTCGCTATGGATCACGTTCGGTTTGTGGTTGCTGGTCTACATGGAAGCAGCGACGCCGTTTTTCATTGAAGAGTACGACGTGCGTCCGAATCGTTTTTTTGTCGAATACCTCATCTACCCAAAAGAAGTGATGAGCATGATGTGGCAGGGCTACAAGCTTGAACTGGCACTTGGCCTGGCGATCTCGCTGTCAACGCTCTACTTTGGCTGGCAGTTTTCCGATTATTTAGTGCAGGGATTATCGGCCCCGGAATGGTACTGGCGGCCTGTGGTCGCACTCTGCGCGGTTGCGCTTTGCGTACTGGGTGCCCGTTCCAGTTTAGGCCATCGTGGTATCAACCCATCAATGATTGCCTTCTCCCATGACAACTTGATGAACGATTTTGCGCTCAACTCGACCTACTCGGTGTTGTACGCGCTGAAATTGATGCGCAAAGTGGCGGACTCATCCAAGATGTATCCGTCGATGCCGATCGACGACATTGTCCAAACGGTGCAACAGAACAGCCAGTTGCCCGTCAGTGCCTTTAGCGAATCACACTTGCCGACATTGGCGTACCGCGAAGCAAGTTACGCTGGACGACGTAAAAACATCGTGATTTTGCTTCAGGAGAGCCTGGGAGCACGCTTTGTTGGGGGCCTAGGCGGTTTACCACTGACGCCGAACCTGGACCGACTGATGCAAGAGAGCTGGAATCTGACTCGTTTGTACGCAACCGGGACCCGTTCGATCCGGGGGATTGAAGCGGTCACCACGGGCTTTTTTCCTACTCCGGCGAATGCCGTGGTGAAACTGCCGAAGAGTCAGCACAATTTTTACTCTCTGGCTCAAACCCTCAAAGCCGAAGATTACCATACGCAATTCATCTACGCCGGAGAGAGCCATTTCGACAACATGAAAGGCTTTCTGCTGGGGAATGGGTTTGTCGATGTACAGGATCTGCCTACTTTCAGCAATCCGGAGTTTGTTGGCTCCTGGGGGGCGTGCGATGAAGATCTTTACCGTAAGGCGCATGAGCAGTTCAGTATGCTTTCGCAGCAGGAGACACCTTTCTTCAGTTTGGTGTTCACCACCACCAACCACTCTCCATACGAGTATCCGCAAGGCAAAATTGAACCGTATAATCAGCCGGCCGCCACGCGGGAAAATACCGTCAAATATTCCGATTACGCGCTGGGTCAGTTCCTTGAGCAGGCGAAGCAATCGGATTACTGGGATGATACCATTTTTGTTTTGGTTGCCGATCATGACTCACGTGCGTATGGGGATCAGGTCGTGCCGATTGATTGTTTCCATATACCGGCGGTGATATTTGGTGGTGGTGTCTCGGCGCGCGAGGACGATCGTTTAGCCAGCCAGATTGATTTACCGCCAACGCTACTGTCTCTGGCTGGGATCAGTTCCTACCACCCCATGTGTGGACACGATCTGACGCAAGAGGTGGCGCCACATAAACGCCGTGCGGTGATGCAGTTCCATCAGAATTTTGCCTGGCTTAATGAGGACAATCACGCGGTGGTTTTTCAGCCGGATAAAGCGGCCATGGGATGTCATTATGATCCGGTCGGACACACGTTGACGCCGTGCGAATTGCCGGAAGGCGAACTCAGAACTGCCAACGCCTTCGCACTCTGGGGCAGCGTCTGCTATAAGCAGGATTTCTATCAGTGGGACAAGATAGAGTCGGCGGCGCGCCGGTAAACGAACCTGATGTTAAACGCCTGCTCAGCTGAGCGGGCGTTTATCATTTCACCGCAAGCACTTGGTTTGGCAGGATAGGGTTTTCCCTCCTACACTCAACACTAAGCTCAGTATTTTTTATTTAAAACAGCAAGTAAGAGCACCTGTACAGCGGCGCCGATTCGAGTTTGGCGTACCACGATTTCACCATGTGTTGCTGGGATGCTCAATCAATGGCGGCGGTTATGTTTCGATCCTCACTTGTATACATGGCAGGGATCGCATCGTTGTTCAGTTTTTCAGTCAGCGCTGGTCTGCGCTCTACTCCGATGCGAATCTACTCCCAGGCACCTTATCAGTCCACGGTGCTCACTACTCAGCTGCGCTCTGCTTTTACGCCAGAGAGCAGCGAACTGTTCGTGATAGGAACGGTGGCCAGTATCTGGGCCAGAAATGAAGACTACCAGCTCGACTATTACCAAAATCAGGTGTTTGCTGGGATTCAGTGGGCGTTGAGCCCGCGTTGGACGGCGGAATTGCAGTATCAGTTCGGCTGGGCCGGAAATAATCATTTGGATAGCCTGACCATTGATTTTCATGACTTTTTTGGCTTGGATCAAAACGGCCGGGATGAAGTGGATAAGCACCAGTTTACTATCGCCAACGAACGCTACGGCATTCAGGTGAGTGACTTTGAAGATGAGGTGGTTGTCCGCGCACTGCACGGCTACCTCCAGTATCGATTGTGGCAGCAGCCAAACCATGCGCTCGCGTTGGGCGCCAGCCTGTATTACAACGACGTGGATGACTATCCGTTCACCACGCACAGCTTTGAGCAAGGTTTGCAGCTCAATTACAGCTATCAGTCCGGCGCCCATGCCTGGTTTTCCACCGTCGGGGTCACCCATCGCAAGCCAGATCGGATGATCCTCAACAGCCTGCCGAGTAAAGCCTACAGCTGGGCTGTCGCTGTGGGGTACGGCTACCGATTCTGGACACGTCATGAAGTGCTGCTGGAGTATCACGGTTACGAAGGCATCCTAGACGACGACAGCGACCTGTCCGATGTCACCAACGAAGTGATTCTCGGCTACCGTTATTATTTCGATCGTCTGCTGGTGGAGTTCTCGGCCACTGAAAATGTGTTCAACATGGACAACTCCACAGACATAGCATTCAGTTTAGGCCTGCGTTATCACTTCTCGCCGTCAGGCTGACGGCCGCAAAATATCCTGCTGCCATGCCTCGGCGATAAAATCGATGAACTGCCTGACTAAGGGAGACTGGTAGCTGCGTGACAGATACACGGCCCACAACTTACTGACCGGAATGTAGTAGTCGTTGAGAACAGAGATCAGACGGCCGTCAGCCAGCAGTGGGTTGGCTAAATCACACGGCAGACGAATCACACCTACGCCATCTTTGGCCGCCTGCATCAGCGTCAGTACATCGTTGGCCTTGATGGTGCCCTCAACCTGTACCTGAAATGGCTGATTGTGGCGCACAAACTCCCAGAGATGTGCGTCAAGATGAACCAGACAGTTGTGCTGTTTGAGATCGTCTGGATGAGCAGGAACGCCGTGTTCGGCCAGGTAATCCGGAGCGGCGCAGATCACCGCGTCGATGGTCATCAGCTGACGAGCGATCAGGTGATCGTCTGGCTGGTGAGTATAACGCAAAGCGATATCCACGCGCTCATCAACCAGTTGCGAAAATCGGTCTGAGGCGAGGATGTCGATGGTCACCTGTGGGTGCTGGCGAGTAAACGCCGTTACCACGTGAATCAACATGTGTTGCGCCAACCCGATTGGCGAGGCGACACGAATCGTACCTGATAAGGAGTCCCGATGCAGCATCGAGTCCAGCTCCAATGCCGTGGTTTCGCTGAGAATGCGCTCGCAACGAACCAATGCGTCTTCGCCGGCGCTGGTCAGGCTGACTTTGCGGGTGGTGCGATGCAACAGCCTTTGCTTCAGCCAGCTTTCGACCTCCTGTACGTGACGTGAAACCTGCAAGCGACTGAGTGAGAGGTTGTCGGCGGCTTTGGTGAAGCTAGCGGTGTTGGCGACCTCAACAAAACTGCGGATAGCGGTAATACGATCCATAGCAAGACTCTATTAGTAAACTATACTGATACAATCTACATCAATATTGCGTATTTATCGCCAATTAGTTCACTACTAAACTGCAATGGTTGTTCAGAAACTGATATGAATTGAAAAGAGTGAGGAGAACGCAATGAAAGTAGCAGTATTGGGTGCATCAGGTTGGATTGGCGGTCACATTGTGGCAGAAGCCGTTGCTCGTGGTCATCAAGTGGTGGCATTGGTTCGTGATACGAGCAAAGTGACCCGAGATGATGTGGAAGTCCGTGAGTTCGATTTGCTGGCTGAAGGTGCCGATTTGGCAAAAGCGGTTGAGGGCGTAGACGCGGTCATTTCAGCCATTGGTGGTCGCGCTGCCGGCAATCACGACATCGTGGTTCAAACCGCAGAGACACTGTTGCAAGCTTTGCCTCAACACGGGGTAAACCGCCTGCTTTGGGTCGGAGGTGCCGGCTCTCTGGAAGTTGCACCGGGCGTGGCTCTGATCAGCCTGCCAGACTTTCCTGAAGCATACAAACCAGAAGCAGAAGTGATGGGTCAGGCATTGGCCGTGTTCCGTGCCAGCGACAGTACCTTGAACTGGACCTTTGTCAGCCCGGCGGCTGAGATATTCCCCGGCGAGAAACAAGCACCTTACCGCGTGGGCGGTGATCAACTGCTGAGCGATGAAGAGGGCAACAGCCGAATTTCCGTCAGTGACTACGCCGTGGCTATGATAGATGAACTTGAACGATCGCAGTACCCGCAACAGCGCATCGGAGTTGCATACTAAGAGACGCACGAAAAACCCGCCATCGGCGGGTTTTTGCTATTGGTTGACAGCTGATTACTGTTGCTTGGCGTATTCGATCAACATCGGTAATACATACACCCAGGCGACGTAACCAGCGGCAACGACCAGTGCGGTCCAGACGATAAAGGACAGCAACTTACTTTTGGCCAGGTGGTGCAACGGGTCGGGCTCACCACAACCTGGGCAGGTATGTGCACGTTTCGAAATCTGCTTTTCACAGACGGGACAAGGGATTAAGGGCATGACCGGATTCCTGAAAATTTTGAACCCGCAAAGGATATGTGCCTCGCTTTGGTTATGCAATGGCATTCCTAATGAAAACGCCTTGCGGGATAACAAAATCGCGAATCGGCTCACGTGTCTCTGAGCAAAAAAAACACCGCCAACCACGAAGGGTTGGCTTTAGGTGTTACTGAATAAACCAGGAAATGAAGATCAGGGCGCCGAACAAACCCGTGGCAATCAGCGCTGGTTTGCCGCCTTCCGCGGTGTACGTTCCCGAGCGGGCCAGGTGTTCAAAGCCGGGCTGGTTTGTCGGTGTGCGCTTTGCCAGACACCACGATGGCACCCATCACTAGGCTGAAAGCACTGTAACAAAGCTGAGGCGACAGCTGGATTTCCAGGTTCAGCAACAGCTTGTGCAGCAGGTCACCAATGCCAATGGTGTAGGCGATCAGCATGCACACCAACAACAGGTAGAACAGGGCATTGATAATGTGTTGGCCTTTGCGGCCCAGCGTCAGATAGGCTACGCTTCTCATTCCGCTGTTGTCGTGGGTTTTGGTGCAGCAGTAGGGACGCATAGGTGGTATCGGCAAATATGGTCAGCATTAGTATCAGGCTAACGACGAAGCCAAATTGAGCCAGCACCATTGGAATAGCCAGCATACCGGCGCCTAAGGCAGTTCCTGATAGAATTAAAGCGCTGCCGACCAATTTCATAGTCAAATCGAATGTCTTCTTGAGGGCAGTTAGGTGAGCGATTCGACAGGGTGTGAATCGGGGGCGGTAAGAGTAACAAAATATGTCCGGAAGTAGGGAGTGAATTGTGCCGTTTGGGTCCGATTCTGACCGCAGCTTTCATTTTTATCAAACGCGTGAAAACAAAAAAGCCAGTCATCAAACTGGCTTTTGG
>NZ_BATJ01000018.1 GCF_000467125.1 Vibrio proteolyticus NBRC 13287
CGAGAGTCGTCTCATTAAACACGAACTGTAGGGGTGTAGCTCCAATTGGCAGAGCAGCGGATTCCAAATCCGCGTGTTGGGAGTTCGAATCTCTCCACCCCTGCCATATTCAAGGCCTCAGTCGAAAGACTGAGGCCTTTTTACTTTTAAAACTATTCATCTTCACTGCTCAAATACGTCAAGCGTATCTCTGTCCTTTTTTCTAACCCCGCTTCCCCCAAAATAAGTTGATACTGACGGCCGTGAGTTTACGCATATATCTTGCTATTATTTCTTATCAACCCAATGACTTAGGATTTTTCCATGCCCCATTTACGTTTTCGTGCTGTAGAGCCTCAAACCGTTCAAACGCTATCTAATACCTTGCTTGACGAGCTGCAGCCTCTGATGGTATGCCCACGAGAAGACTTTACATTTGAGTATATCTACTCCACTTTTTATTATGAAAGCGAAGTGACAGCGGCGTATCCGTTCGTTGAGGTGCTGTGGTTTGATCGTGGTCAGGAGGTTCAGGATCAAGTCGCTCAAATCATCACTCAACAGGTGCGTGCTATTATGGGTGAAGATGTTGATGTTGCCGTTATTTTCTCAGCACTGAACCCCAATGAATACTATGATAATGCACAGCACTATTGATTAACGCTAGGAGGGAAAATGCGCAAGTTTTGTTTAGTAGGATTACTCATTTGGCCATTTTCTCTTTATGCCACGCCTTGGGAGCAACTTAAATCGCCTTCTTCACAGCCGAGTCAATCGATCGGAAGTTATGCGAACGGTTGTATTGCGGGGGCAGAACCTCTTCCGTTACAAGGAGAAGGTTACCAGGTGCTGCGCAGTCAACGCGCACGTTACTATGCGCATCCTCAAACGATTGAATATATTGAATCGCTTGCTGCTAAGGTGAATGCCAGCCTGAACACAAATCTGTTGGTGGGGGATCTTTCCCTACCACAAGGTGGCCGTTTTTCCAGCGGCCATTCCAGCCATCAAACCGGGCTTGATATCGACATTTGGTTGCGTTTAAGCAGTGTCAAACTCAATGACTCAGAGTTGGCAAAGCCAGAGCCAGTGAGTGTTGTGAATCTTCAACAGTATCGACTGACACGGGAGAACTGGCAGCAAAAGCATTTCCAACTGATAAAAATGGCGGCGAGTTACGATCAGGTAGCTCGGATATTTGTGCACCCCGTTATCAAGCAACAGCTGTGCGACAGTGAACCTTCAGAGGAGCGTACCTGGCTGCGCAAGGTCAGGCCGTGGTGGGGGCATCATTACCATATGCACGTACGCTTAAACTGCCCTGAAGGCGATCGCAGTTGTACACCTCAGGCGCCGCCGCCTCGGGGGGATGGGTGTGGAGCTGAGCTGGCCAGTTGGAAACCACAACCCAAGCCAAAAATACAGCAACCCGTCGCCACTAAAACGCCAACGAAAAAGCCGTCAGTCAAGCGCATGCCGTCTCAATGTATGGCGATGTTAGAGCAATCAACCAGTTGAGTATGTATTGTGAGTCTTAGTTTTGGGAATGCAATTGCATAACTAAAACTGGAGAAGCGTCACACTTTTGTCTACAGTGAATTTATCGAGTATGACTTACCTAAGGCACACGCTGTAGGTCAGCAGAACGATCAGGCTGATCCGTTTCGCGACTCTGCGATTCGGGCAGTGATTACCTGAGTATCAATCGGTTGGCATCTGAAGGATAAGGTATGAATTAAATCTGTGGGTCGGAGGCTTGCGACTCGTTAAACAGACTTCAAGGAAAGGATGAAGACGATGATTTGTGCACGAGAGTTTGCCGATTGGCTGAGAACGCGTTTTGAACAGGAGAGTGGTGGGATCACCATGACACGCGAGGACGTGAATCAGCTTACCGGACGCCAGAGTTTCAGCATGGGGTTTGTCAATGACGTTCACTATGAGTTGATGCAGCATGGCATGGCATTCGTTACCGATATGGGCAGAGAGACGTTTTATTTAATCCCGATTTCAGATGCATTGCCCTGGCGAGAGCGGTTGGAATATCAGTACGAAAAAGAGCTATTCTGCAACATTTATCCGATGGAAAAATCCGGTTAATCAAAGGCCACCTATTACGGTGGCCTCATTTTTCTAGGCGAGTCCCTGAATGATCACAAATTTCTCTAACAGCTGTTCTTCTGTTTCAATGTGATTCGGATCAGTGATGATGCATTTTGTAATTGGGCATACGGACTGACAGGTCGGCTTCTCATAATGCCCTTTACATTCGGTACACAGAGCCGGGTCAATCTCGAAAATGGATTCGCCCATCGAAATGGCACCATTGGGACACTCTGGGTCGCACATGTCACAGTTAATGCATTTATCCGTGATCAGCAGAGCCATCGTTAGTTACCTGTTGGATTGCGAGTATCTTGGCCAGAATTGAGGTTACGCATCAGCAGACCATAGTTCAGGTCCATGTCTTCTGGAACCGGAATGTAGACAAAGTGGCCGTTGCCTTTCGCATCGTCAATGGCTTGTCCTTTGCGGTTTTCCATCGCTTCAAGGGTAAAGACGACATTGCCTTTTGGGGTCATCAACTCCAGGCTGTCGCCAATCAAAAACTTGTTTTTGACTTCCACTTCCACCATGTCACCGCGACGCTTGCCTGTGAACTCTCCGACAAACTGCTGAGCATCTGAAACGGAATAGCCGTAATCGTAGTTCTGATAGGCATCATGGGTATGACGGCGTAGGAAGCCTTCGGTATAACCACGGTGTGCCAGACTTTCCAGTGTACTCATCAGGCTCTCGTCAAACGGTTTACCGGCAACGGCATCATCGATTGCTTTGCGGTACACCTGCGCGGTGCGCGCGCAGTAGTAGAACGATTTGGTCCGCCCCTCAATCTTAAGAGAGTGGACTCCCATTTTGGTCAGGCGTTCAACGTGCTGAATTGCGCGCAGATCTTTGGAGTTCATGATATAAGTTCCGTGCTCATCCTCAAACGCCGCCATTTTTTCTTCCGGACGGTGGCTTTCAGACAGCAGCACTACATCGTCTATCGGCTTACCACGGCCAATGGTGGTTTCCGGACGTTCATCCTGCACTTCAATGGATTGAGCTGCATTGGGATCGAATTCTTCGACGATCTGGCCAGAGTCGTCTTCTTTGCCTTTTTCGACCTTATACTCCCAGCGGCATGCGTTGGTGCAAGTGCCCTGGTTTGGGTCGCGCTTATTGATGTAGCCAGACAACAGGCAACGGCCGGAATAGGCCATACACAGAGCGCCGTGCACGAACACTTCTAATTCGGTCTCCGGACAGTGTTCTCGGATCTCTTCGATTTCTTCCAGAGACAATTCGCGAGACACAATCACACGTTCAACGCCATTGGCGGCCCAGAACTTGACGGTTGCCCAGTTGACTGCGTTGGCTTGCACTGAGAGATGAATTGCCATCTCTGGGAAGGCTTCACGAACCATCATGATTAAACCCGGATCAGACATGATCAGAGCGTCCGGGCCCATCTCAACAACGGGTTTCAGGTCACGAATAAAGGTTTTCAATTTCGAGTTGTGTGGCTGAATATTGCAGACCACATAGAATTTCTTACCTTGCTCGTGGGCTTCATCGATGCCGATTTTGAGGTTTTCGTGATTGAACTCGTTGTTGCGTACGCGCAGGCTATAACGAGGTTGACCGGCGTACACGGCATCTGCGCCATAAGCAAATGCATAGCGCATATTTTTCAGGCTGCCTGCTGGTGACAGCAGTTCAGGAACGAATGGTGTTTCAGTTGTCATTGCTTCTTTCTCTTAATCTGATCTCAAGTCAGGCTGATTCCACCTTATGGAATCAGGGGGCGCAAATTTTACGTGAAAACGTGATCCTTGACTAGGAAAATATCACTAGTAAAAGTCCGGGTATAAAAAAGGCCCCCGAGTCGGGAGCCTGATATGTCAGCATTGCTATTACGCATTCGGATGAGGTAAGCCACCCAGTGCGTCATAGAGGTTAGGCAGAAACGCACTCATTTCACCGCACATCAGTGAAAAATCGGCATCAAAACGTGCTCCTGCGTCTTCGCGTGGAATATCTTCATTCTGATCTTTCAGTTCATCGGAAAATTTCAGGCGCTTGATGCTGCCGTCATCGGCCAGAATAAACTCGAGACGTTCTTGCCAGCTCAGAGCCAGTTTAGTCACCAGTTTATTAGCGTCGATGTGGCTTTGGATCTCATCGGCTGTCAGTTCTTGTTTTTTACAGCGGATCACGCCGCCATCTTCCATGGCAGATTTCAGCTCCGCTTCGTCAAGCATGCTGAATCCTTGTGGTGTATCACCATTTTTCACCCATTCGGTCAGGGTGTTTTCCACAGGAGCGTCTGGAATCGCCGGGACGACGGGCAAGCTACCCATGGTTTTACGCAACAGCGCCAGAACATCTTCGGCTTTTTTATAGCTGCTGGCATCAACCAGAATAAAGCCCTCTTGAGGCATGATCAGAACAAAGGTCAGTTGGCTGCGGCTAAATGCGCGCGGCAGAAGATCAATGATGATGTCTTCTTTCAGGTTGTCTTTTTCTTTCTTTTTCAGCGGACGACCCTCCTCGACTTCCATCGCGTCCACTTTGGCGTTAAGTGATTCTTTGATCACCGAAGCCGGCAGCATTTTTTCTTCTTTTTTGGCACAGATCAGGATGCGGTTGTCCGACACGTGAGTCATCATATCGCCGTGTTTGCCCATTGCGGTTACCCAGCCGAATTTCTGTTTATCCTGACTACCACATGGTGTGAAACGGAACTCTGCCAACTGTGTTTCCAGTTGGTCAGCATTGAATTCGATATCGCGATTAAAGCGATACACTAAACAGTTTTTAAACCACATACTTTTTCTCTTACCTGAAAGTGACTGCCAATTTTAGGCAATTTTGCGCCGCTTGTCTTAAGTTATCACAATGAATTTGATACGAAACTTATATGAAAATTTGTTTGCAAAGGTCACAAAAGTGTCATAATTGATCTTGATAATGCATAGCGTCGATTAAACACAAAGGTTACTCAATTATGTCTAGAAGGATTCTGGTTGTTGAAGACGAAGCGCCGATTCGTGAGATGCTGTGCTTCGTACTTGAGCAAAAAGGTTACCAAGCAGTGGAAGCCGAGGACTACGACACTGCGGTAAACAAATTGGCTGAACCCTTCCCTGATTTAGTGCTGCTTGACTGGATGCTGCCTGGCGGCAGCGGCATCAACTTTATCAAACACATGAAGCGCGAAGAGCTGACCCGCAACATACCGGTGGTGATGCTGACGGCACGTGGTGAAGAAGAAGACAAAGTCCGGGGCCTGGAAGTGGGCGCGGATGATTACATTACCAAACCTTTCTCACCTAAAGAGCTGGTCGCACGCCTCAAGGCGGTTATTCGCCGCGTGACCCCTACGGCATTGGAAGACGTAATTGATGTTCAGGGACTGAAGTTGGATCCGGTATCACACCGCGTCACCGCGAATGACACCCCGCTCGATATGGGCCCGACAGAGTTTAAGATGCTGCATTTCTTTATGACCCACCAGGAACGTGTTTACAGCCGTGAGCAGCTGTTGAATAACGTGTGGGGGACCAATGTGTATGTTGAAGATCGCACGGTCGATGTGCATATCCGTCGTCTGCGCAAAGCGCTGGAAGTGGCTGGGCACGATAAACTGATCCAGACCGTCCGTGGCGCCGGCTACCGTTTCTCTACGAAAGCATAAGGTTGTGGCTAAGGAATTGAATGGTTGAACGATTAACCTGGAAAAAGCTGGCATGGGAGCTGGCTTTTTTTTACTCCCCCTGGCTCATCGTCGGGTGGATTTTTGGCTATATGCCGTGGCTGCTGTTGGCAGCTACGGCTTTGCAGCTTGTATGGCATCTGCACAATCAGATGCGTCTCTCGGCGTGGCTGTGGGACGAAAAACGGCTGACGCCTCCGTCGGGATCGGGAAACTGGGAATACCTGTTTAACGGTATTTACCGACTGCAGCAGCGTCAGCGTCGCAAGCGAAAAGAACTGACCAATTTGATTCGCCGCTTTCGTAACGGAGCGGAATCGCTGCCGGACGCGGTGGTGGTGTTTCGCGATGAAGGTAATATTGTCTGGTGCAACCGCCTGGCTCAGCATCTGTTGGGCTTTCGTTGGCCGGATGATGCCGGACAACCTATTTCGAATCTCATCCGTACTCCAGATTTTATCAAATACCTCGGAAAGAAAGATTTCGCAGAGCCATTGGAAATGCGCTCCCCCCTTAACGTGGAACGTATGTTAGAACTGCGTATCGTACCGTATACCGAAGGCGAACACTTGATGGTCGTGCGTGATGTCACCCAGTTGAAACAGTTGGAAGGCATGCGCCGCAACTTCTTTGCCAACGTCTCTCATGAATTGCGTACACCAATGACGGTACTGCAAGGCTACCTTGAAATGACCGAAGATCCGGACATGGTTGTTGGCCCGATGTGGAGCAAAGCACACGGTGTCATGACCGAACAGCTCAACCGGATGAACAGTCTGGTCAATCAGTTACTGACCCTGTCAAAAATCGAGGCGGCGCCAATGCACGAGTTAGACGAAGTGGTCAATGTGCCGGAGATGCTCCAGGTATTGGAAAAAGAAGCGCTTAGTTTAAGCGGTGATCACGCGCACCGGCTGCATTTTGATGTCGACAGCAGCTTGAGGGTACTTGGCGATGACGATCAGCTTCGCAGTGCCATTTCCAATCTGGTGTACAATGCGGTCAAATACACCCCAGCGGGCGCCGAGATCAATGTACGCTGGTTCCAGACGGCTCAGGGGGCTTGTCTGGAGGTGGAAGACAGTGGCGAAGGCATAGAGCCGCAGCACATTCATCGCCTGACCGAGCGCTTCTATCGGGTCGACAAAGCACGCTCGCGGGATACCGGAGGCAGCGGCCTGGGTCTGGCGATCGTTAAGCACGCACTCAGCCATCACGATTCACATCTGGATATTCACAGTGAGGTCGGTGCTGGCAGTAAATTCTCGTTTATCCTGCCTAGCCGGTTGATAGTGAAATGATGTACACACGCTTTATGACAGGCGCCGCCGTGGTGTTGACGCTCTTGAGCGCGCCAATTAAGGCACAGCAGCCGGTGACGTTAACACCTTATATCAAAACGCCGGGCATTTCGGGCAGCCTGTCATCGGTTGGCTCGGATACATTGGCGGGGATGATGACGCTTTGGGTTGAAGAGTTTAAGCGTCTTTATCCCAATGTGAATGGTCAGGTGCAGGCATCTGGGTCCTCCACAGCCCCTCCGGCATTGACCGAAGGCACCGCTCAGTTTGGTCCCATGAGCCGGCCGATGCGTAACCGAGAAATCGAGTCGTTTGAACGCGCACGTGGCTATCGTCCAACCGCACTGCGGGTGGCGATTGATGCCATCGGCGTGTTTGTCCAACGCGATAATCCAGTGCAAGGATTGAACTTTCGTCAGTTAGACGCGATTTTCTCTTCTACATTACGCTGCGGTGAAACCCGTCCAATTACGACTTGGTCTCAACTCGGGTTGGAATATGAATGGGCCAAACGTGGGATTCAAATGTTTGGACGCAATTCGGTGTCCGGCACGTACGGCTATTTCAAGCAAAATGCCCTGTGTGGGGGGGATTTTAAGAACAACGTCAATGAGCAGCCAGGCTCGGCCTCTGTGGTTCAGTCGGTGGCGTCATCCATCAATGCGATTGGCTATTCTGGTGTCGGGTACCGGGTCTCGGGCGTGAAACTGCTGTCAATCAGCCGGGATGGCACGGACTATGTGGCCCCAACGCAGCAGAACATTCTCAGTGGCGACTATCCGTTGTCTCGTTACCTGTATGTGTACATCAACAAAGAACCGCACAAGCCCTTGTCCCCTCTGCAACGCGAGTTTGTTCGTTTTATCTATTCTCAACAAGGACAGGCGATCGTGGTGAAAGACGGGTATATGCCCATTTCGCCGGAAGTGGCGCAGCAGGAGCTGAAGAAGTTAGGCATCGAATAAAAAATGCTGGCAAGGCCAGCATTTTTTAAAAGCGCAGCTCCCAGCCCGCCGATCGCCAGTACTCTTGCTCAGACTGTAAATCGGCATCCAGCAGCTTATTGTTTTCCAGCCAGTGCTCGTCTGGGCTGGCGAGAGTCCAGCTGTCATCGTCGATGTTCAACCTCAGTTCAGGGAGCGGATCGTCGTTGCGCTGGCCATTCAGCAGGATCGCCAGGCGCAAAATCCGGATCAGGCTGATGATGTGTTTTTTCTTAAACAGGGTAAAATCTTCGAGATCATTAAGTTTAAGCGCTTTACGATGAAAGCGTGCCAGCATGGCCATCACCAGTTGTTGTTCATGGTTGAACCCCGGCATGTTGGTATGGCGCAGGATGTAAGCCGAATGACGGTGTACACCCTGTAGGCTGATACTCAGCCCGACTTCATGCAATAAGGCGCTCCATTCGAGTAAATCAAACAGCTCTGACTGCTTACCCATGCCTAGTGCATCAGCCACTTGATCGAGAAATTCACGTGCCTGACCTTTGACTTTCGCGGCGTGCTCTAAATCGACGTTGTGTTTTTGTGCCAGCGCTTCGGTGGTGCGCATCCGGATATCGAGGCGCTTAAAACGATCTTCCATTTCATACAGCAGGCCTTCACGCAAAGCGCCTTCAGAAAAGTGCATCTCTTCAATTCTCAGGGCCAGAAAAATAGCGTGTAAAATCGCCACACCGGCAGCAAACACTGGTTTACGTTCGTCGGTTAAACCTGACAGGGTGATGTCGTCGATGGTGTGCCACTCACACAGCTTTTCTATCAGCTTTTCCAGCCGTTTGGCGTTAATAAAACCATCATCGTAACCAAGGCCGATCAGCACTTCTCGGATCGCTTTGATCGTGCCCGATGACCCAAGTGCAATGTCCCAGCCTTTTTTACGATAGCGTGAGGCGATCGACTCGAGTTTTTGCTCCGCCGCGAGAGTGGCTTTGGCAAAGTTCTTTTTCGACAGTTTGCCGTTGGCAAAGTATCGATCTGTGTAACTAACGCACCCCATCTGTTTACTGTTGACCAGATCGGCCGCAAAGCCTTTGCCGATCACCAGCTCGGTGCTGCCTCCTCCAATATCAATCACCAATTTTGAATCGGACTCGGGCTGAGTATGGGCGACGCCTTGATAGATCAGACGCGCCTCTTCTTCACCCGGAATGATTTCGATGGGGAAGGGCAGAACCTCAAGCGCCCGCTGGAGAAAGATGTGAGCGTTGTTGGCTTGACGCAGAGTGTGCGTGGCCGCAATACGAACATTTTCCGGGCTGAACCCCTGCAATCGCTCGGCGAACATAGCCAGACACTCCAGACCGCGTTCGATCGCGGCGTGGTCGAGGTTTTGCTGCCCATCCAGGCCAGACGCCATACGGACACGCTGTTTGTGGCGGCTTATCAGCTGCAGATCCTGACCGACGACCTTGGCGACCACCATGTGGAAGCTGTTGGAGCCGAGGTCTATCGCTGCGATATCTCGGGTATCAGTGGGGTGATTCATTCGTGTTTAACTGCTCTCTACGTTTTTTAGTCTGCTTTTCTACATTTTTAAGATAGTCATAGATGGCAATTTGCGAACGGACTTTTTTGCGATTTCCGCGCGGTACGTAAGTATTGCTCATCTCTTTGTCTATCCAACGCGCTTTTACAGTATCAGTGAAATGAATGTCAATGATATCAATAATGCGTTGTTTCAGGCGTGGCTCACGAATAGGCGCTGCGACCTCAATGCGATGATCGATGTTGCGGGTCATCCAGTCTGCTGAGGAAATGTACACCAGCGGGTCACCGTCATTGTGGGTGATGAGCACTCTGGGGTGTTCGAGGAAGCGATCAACAATGCTGATGATTTTAATGTTATCACTGACCCCCTCCACGCCTGGGACCAGAGAGCACATACCGCGGATGATCATGTTGATCTCCACGCCGGATGCACTGGCGCCATAGAGCTTGTTCACTAGTCCTTTATCGACCAAATTATTCACTTTGAGGGTAATGGCGGCCTTTTTGCCAGCGCGAGCGTTAGCGGTTTCGGCGTCGATCAGTCGGTAGAGCTGCTTACGGGCATTGCGCGGCGACACTAACAGGTGGTTGAAGCGCACTGGCCGGTAAGGGTTTTCAATGTAACCAAACACATTGCGTACTTCATTGGTTAATTCAGGATCGGCGGTCAGCAGGGAGAAGTCGGTGTAAAGCCGCGCGGTTTTTTCATGGAAGTTACCCGTGCCGATATGAGCATAACTCACCAACTCTTCGTCTTCTCGACGGGTGATCAGCAGCAGTTTGGAGTGAATTTTTAACCCTGGTGCACCAAACACGACATGGACGCCGGCTTCGGTCAGGACGCGTGACCATTCAATATTGGCTTCTTCGTCGAACCGGGCCTGAAGCTCCACCACCACCGTCACGCTTTTGCCGTTGTGTACCGCGTCGATGAGTGAATTCATCAAACGTGAATCTTTGGCTACCCGGTAGATGTTGATTTTGATGCTCAATACTTTGGGATCGAACGACGCCTGGCGCACCAGTTCGGTGATGTGCTCAAAGGTGTGATAAGGGTAATAGAGCAAAATGTCCTGCGCGCGGATGGCGTCGAATTTATTGGCGTAGCCGTCAAAATCGGCACATTTCATCGGCGGCAGTGGCCGGTTTTCCAGATAATCACGACCAACATTCGGAAAGCCGATAAAATCCTTAAAATTATGGTAGCGCCCCCCCGGGATCAGACTGTCGTAGTTAGAAATTTGCAGCTTGTTGCAAAGCAGGCTCAACATGGCTTCGGGCATGTCCGTCTCGTAGACAAAACGCACCGGCATGGCACTCAGGCGTTGCGCCAGGCCTTCGGACATCTGCTCCAGCAGGCTGTGTTCCACCTCATTACTCAGATCGTATTCCGCATCCCGGGTCATCTTCATGGCGTAACCGTTGAGCTCGTCGTACTCAAAAAAGCCCTGAAATATGTCATCGAAACAATAACGGATAATATTATCCAGCAGAATGATGGTCTTGCGCCGTTTGCCTTTTTGCTCTGGTACCATGACAAAGCGTGGCAAGTGATCGGTTGGAATTTCCAGCAGTGCGTATTGTCTGTTTTCTCCCTTCCGCAACTCGACGGCAATATAGGCATATTCGTCTTTGAGAAACTCAAGCACATCAATTTCGTCACTGATCAGCAGCGGAGTGAGGTGAGGCAAGACTTCATTGCGGAAGTATTTTCGGATCCACTTTTGTTGGGTTTCGTTGAGTTGGGTTTCATTTACCAGGAAGATCCGCCGGCGGGCCATTTCCATGATCAGCTCACCGTATAACTCATCGAAACGTTGGTTGAGTTTGAGGGCCTTGTTTTGCATTTTGGTCAGCAGGTGTTTGGAGTTGTCGTTGACGCCGCGATCCTGGTTGATCAAAATGCGACGCTTGACGTCGGAAAAGCGAACTTTATAAAACTCATCCAGGTTGTTGGAAAAAATACCCAGAAAGCGGATGCGCTCGATCAATGGGACGGATTTATCAGCGGCTTCTTGCAGCACCCGCTCGTTAAATGACAACCAACTCAACTCTTTTTCAATATACAGTTTCTCAGCACTCATCTTTACCTTTCCAACCCCAAGCAGCCATTATTGACTAAAAACGCAACTTGTTAAGCAACTTAGTGAGTAAATATGACAATTTTATTTCAAAATAGACCAAACTTTATTGTTGTATGGATTTCAGTTGTTTAATGCGATCTGTAATATAAATGTCACCTAAACGAAATAATATGACACCAGCGTATAAATGGTAGAGGAAGACATGGCAAAGGCCGAATTTTCATTGCAGGAACGCGACAGAAAGCGATTGGTGAAAGATCGCCTGGTTCGTGCGGCCGTGTCTTTTGGTGGCGTCAGTGTATTGGCGGCGCTGGTGTTGATCTTTATCTATCTGGCGATGATCGTGTTGCCTCTGTTTTCCGACGCCAAAATTCATCCCAACCAGGCTCAAACATCGATCTCGATCAGCGATCCCGTATTCATCGGTTTGGATGACAGTGGTGAACTGGCGTATACCTTATCCGCTGAAGGACAACTTGATTTCTGGGCAATGACGTCGCCTGCCAGCGCGGCGAAATATTCTGAACAGGTCGCGCCGCCAGGGAGTCTGTTCGCCCGTGGCCAGCCCTCTTCAGGGTGGCTTGCCGCCGCCACTTCGCAAGGTCATCTGACGATATTCAAACCACAACCCGCCGCGCTGAACAGTCCGTCAGGGCAATCACCATCACCGAAAGTTGTACGTTATCCTCAGGCCGATAAACTGACACTGACGTTTGGCAGCCAACGACTCAAGCAGTTTGTGTTTGGCGTGTCTGGCCGAACACCGACTGCGGCCGGGTATTTTGATGACAACAGTGTGGCGGTCAAATGGCTGGATGCTCAGCAACGGATCCATCAGTTTGTTTTTCCAACCCCATTCATCGGCCTGGATCAGATGTTGCTGACACCGGATGGCCAAACGCTGTATCTGCGCACCGGTTCGGAACTGGTGGTGGCCCGGCGTCACCAGAGCGGGTATGCGGTGCGCGAAGTGGTGGATCTGAGTGACGGAGCCACCCGCCATGGCGTAACGGATGTGACGCTGCTGTCCGGCGCGTACTCGTTATTGGTGACGCATAAAGATGGCCTCGTCACACAGTGGTTCGATGTTCTCAAAGATCAACAGCGTCATCTTACCCAGATCCGCTCGTTCAAACTCGCGTCACAGTTGAAATTGTTGCTGCCGGATACCTATCGTAAGGGCTTCTACAGTTTTTATCTGAATGGGACGGTGCAGAGTCATTACACGACCAGTGAAAAGCTGGTGTTGTTTGATCGCGCCTACACTCAGGTACCGCAACTGGCGGCGATGTCGAACAATGAACGTTTTTTACTCACGTATCTCGATGGGCTGTTGAACGTTGCAAAAGTCGACAACGGCTATCCGGAAATTTCGCTATCTTCGTTGTGGCAAAAAGTCTGGTATGAAAGTTATCCTGAGCCGCAATATGTGTGGCAGACCACTTCTGCCAGTGATGATTTTGAAGCCAAGTTCAGCCTGATACCGATCGCGTTTGGTACCCTGAAAGCGGCCGCTTACGCGATGTTGTTTGCGGTGCCGATTGCCATTCTCGGTGCAATATACACGGCGTATTTTATGTCCCCCCGTTTGCGTCGTGTGGTTAAACCGACGGTCGAACTGATGGAAGCGTTACCGACCGTGATCATTGGTTTTCTGGCTGGGCTCTGGTTTGCACCCATTGTCGAAACACACCTGACGGCAGTGTTCGTTCTGCTGGTTTTTCTGCCGCTGGCCACGGTGGTGGTCGGGGCGGTATACCAACTGCTCCCGACCCGATGGACGGGGCGTTTACCTAATGGCTGGCATGTGTTGATTCTGATGCCCGTGCTGGTGATCCTGACTACATTGCTGATGCTCAACAGCGCCCAGTTGGAAGACGGGTTGTTTCACGGTGACATTCGCGTATTTCTCGCCAGCCATGGCATCGACTATGATCAGCGTAACGCGCTGGTGGTGGGCTTTGCGATGGGATTTGCGGTGATACCGACCATTTTTACCATCGCAGAAGATGCGATTTTCTCTGTGCCCAAGCACTTGTCTGACGGCTCGCTCGCCCTGGGTGCTACGCCCTGGCAGACGTTGATTCATGTGGTGTTACTGACCGCCAGCCCGGGGATTTTCTCAGCCGTCATGATGGGGCTGGGCCGTGCTGTGGGGGAAACCATGATTGTGCTGATGGCGACCGGAAACACCCCCATTATGGATTGGAACATTCTCGAAGGCATGCGCACGCTATCCGCCACCATTGCGGTTGAAATGCCCGAGTCTGAAGTGGGCAGCTCGCATTTCCGGATTCTGTTCCTCGCGGCGCTGATTTTGCTGATGTTCACGTTTGCTGCCAACTCTCTGGCGGAATGGGTAAGACAACGATTAAGAGATAAGTACCGTGCGCTGTAACCTAACATTCGATTTTGAACTTAGCGGGGCCGGCCGTGTTTAACTGGCTAAGAAGTGGCACGCCATGGGTATGGCTGACTGGCGGGGCGGTCAGTGCCAGCCTGTTGTCAGTACTCGGCCTGTTGCTGCTGATCGGCTGGAAGGGCTTGTCCTATTTCTGGCCGGCCCCCTTGTATGAATGGAAAACCACCTCAGGCAGTACTATGGTCGGGCAGTTGTATGCCCGCGAATCCGTGCCAGTGAATCACTTGGTGGAGATGAAAAAGCACTTGCCATCATCGGTGATTGAAGAGGGACTGGTCGATCGACTCAGCATCAAAGTGGCCAACCGCGATGTATTTCCGGCCGATTTTATTTCCGTACTGGATGTGGATATTGCGTCGCGCCGTCAGCCGTCCGGCTGGGCGGTGGTCGAACGTACCCGCAGCGGTGACTTTTTTGCTAAACCGGTAGCGTACGTGAGCGCCGGAGTCAGCGAAAGCAGCGATATCTCGGAGCGGATTGAACTTGGGCTGGACAAAGCGCAGCAGCTGCGTGAAGCAATTGAACGGGTGATTGCCAAAGAAATTCGCATCATCAGTGGCTTGAGTGAAAAGCTGCGCCTGGAGCATCGCCGCCGAGAGTTGAATCACCGCCTCAATGCGGCCTACCAGACTCAGTATGAGCAGCGTCAGGCACAATTTAAGGCGCAATTGCAGACCGCAGAAGCCAAGCTGGACGGCCTGCGCAGTCAGCTCAATCATGACGCATTGGTTGTGGAAGACATGACGGGTAAACGGCATGTGATTCCATTGAGCGACATTCTTGATGTCTGGTATCCCAATGACATGCACCTGTTGGCGAAAGTCGCGCAATGGGGCAAGCAGATGTGGAAGTTTCTCGCCGATGATCCGCGAGAGTCCAACTCCGAGGGGGGGGTGTTTCCGGCGATATTTGGCACCGTACTGCTGGTGATCATCATGTCGATCATCGTGATGCCGCTTGGGGTTCTGGCTGCGGTGTATCTGCATGAATACGCGAAAAATAATTGGTTTACTCGGGTGATTCGCGTCGCGGTTATCAATCTGGCGGGTGTGCCGTCCATTGTTTACGGGGTGTTTGGGCTGGGCTTTTTTGTCTATACCTTAGGTGGGTCGATCGATGCGCTGTTTTACTCCGAGCGTTTGCCCGCACCGACGTTTGGCACGCCGGGGCTGCTGTGGTCTGCGTTAACGCTGGCGGTCCTGACGCTGCCGGTGGTGATTGTGGCCACTGAAGAGGGTCTGACCCGGATTCCGGTGTCAGTACGTCATGGCTCACTGGCCCTCGGCGCGACTCAGTTTGAAACGCTGTGGCGTATCGTATTACCGATGGCGAGTCCGGCCATCATTACCGGCTTGGTGCTGGCCGTGGCGCGCGCTGCAGGCGAGGTTGCCCCATTGATGCTGGTGGGGGCGGTCAAGCTGGCTTCCAGCTTGCCAGTCGACAGTCAGTTTCCGTTTTTGCATCTCGAACGTAAGTTCATGCATCTCGGTTTTCATATTTATGACGTCGGTTTCCAGACCACCAATATTGAAGCGGCGCGTCCACTGGTGTACGCAACCTCATTTTTACTGGTCACCGTGATTGTCGGTCTGAATCTGACGGCGATCAGCATCCGCAATAATTTGCGGGAAAAATACCGAACATTGGGACAAGATTAAGCATGTTTTCAGTCAATCAAACCCTCGGGTATCAGCCCCCGATCGACGTCAACAACCTCAGTGATGAGCAGACGGCCATCGCGATTGAGCAGTTGAGCTTGTTCTACCAGAGCGCTCAGGCGTTGAGTGACATCTCCATGCGTATTCCGAAAGGGCAGGTGACGGCTTTCATCGGCCCCTCCGGCTGCGGGAAATCGACCTTGCTGCGCTGCATTAACCGTATGAATGATCTGGTCGAAGGGTGTCGGGTCGAAGGTAAAGTCAAACTGCACGGCAAAAATGTCTATCATCCGACCGTGGATGTCGCCACCTTGCGACGCCGGGTCGGAATGGTCTTCCAGCGCCCGAATCCATTCCCGAAATCGATTTATGAAAACGTGGTGTACGGGCTGCGTCTGCAGGGCATCCGCAACAGTCGTACTCTTGATGACGCCGTTGAACGTTCACTGCGTGCTGCTGCATTGTGGGAGGAAGTGAAAGATCGACTCAACGAGAATGCGTTTGGCTTGTCCGGTGGCCAGCAACAGCGTCTGGTGATAGCCCGGGCGATTGCGATTGAACCGGAAGTGCTGCTGCTGGATGAGCCTACTTCGGCTCTGGATCCGATCTCGACTCTGACGATCGAAGAGCTTATCAATGATCTCAAAACCAAATATACCGTGGTGATCGTCACGCACAACATGCAACAGGCGGCCCGAGTCAGTGATCACACGGCGTTTATTCATATGGGTAAATTGGTGGAATATTCGGATACCGACTCCATCTTTACCTCGCCGATGAAAAAGCAGACCGAAGACTATATTACCGGTCGTTACGGTTAAGCGATTTACATTGGTGAGGTTTCACGATACACATGAGCTATCCTGATCTATAACAAGCAACACAATAGGGAATTCTATGCATTTCGGTCGTCACATTTCCGGTCAGTTTAACGTTGAGCTGGAATCGATCCGTACCCATGTTCTGACCATGGGCGGATTGGTGGAACAGCAATTGTCGTTTGCGATGCAGGCACTGCACAAGGAAGACATTGAACTGGCGCGTAAAGTGGTACGTGATGATCACAAAGTGAATGCAATGGAAGTCTCCATCGATGAGGCGTGTACCCGTATCATTGCCAAGCGTCAGCCGACGGCGAAAGATCTGCGCCTTATCATGGCGATCATCAAGACCATCACGGATCTGGAGCGTATTGGTGATGTGGCGACCAAAATTGCGTACGTGGCGATTGAAAGCCCTTCCTCCCAAGAGGGGCAGTTTAATGTATCGCTTGAGCCACTGTGTCGTCAGGCAATCACTATGCTGCATCAAGTTTTGGATGCCTTTGCGCGCATGGACGTCGATGCCGCCGCCAATGTTCACAAACTCGATGATAAGCTCGATGCGGAATACGAGGCGGTGATCCGCCAGTTGATGACTTACATGATGGAAGACCCGAAAAACATTCCGCATATTCTTCAGGTCATGTGGTCGGCTCGTGCCATTGAACGGGTTGGAGATCGTTGCCAGAACATCTGTGAGTACATCATCTATTTTGTCAAAGGCAAAGATGTCCGCCATCTGGGGGATCAGAGCATCGACGACGCGCTGCGTTAATATTTTTGCGGGACAAACGTTTGTTCGTCCTCAGGCGCACGGACATAACCCTGTTTGTTGACTTCAAGCAAGTCAATCTCCGGATAGTCAATGCGCTGATATTCAATCTGGCTGAGCAAGTGACTGATGCAGTTCAGTCGGGCGCGCTTTTTGTTATCAGAAGGCACCACCCACCAGGGGCACTGTTTGGTGTCGGTGTGGGCAAACATTTTGTCTTTGGCCTCAGAGTACTCCGCCCAGCGGCTGCGTGACTCCAAATCCATTGCACTGAACTTCCAGCGTTTGATCGGGGTGTGGATACGATCAAGAAACCGTTTTTCCTGCTCTTCATCGGACACCGAAAACCAGTATTTGATCAAAATGATGCCAGAGCGCTGCAGCATGCGTTCGAATTCCGGACAGGAATACAGAAATTCGTCATACTGCTCGTCGGTGCAAAATCCCATGACTTTTTCAACGCCGGCACGGTTATACCAGCTGCGGTCAAACAGGACAATTTCGCCCGCGGACGGCAGGTGAGCGACATAGCGCTGAAAATACCACTGAGTCTTTTCTTTTTCGGTCGGAGCCGGCAGTGCGGCCACTCGGCACACCCTAGGATTGAGCTTTTCAGTGATCCGTTTGATCGCGCCGCCTTTGCCTGCCGCGTCACGGCCCTCGAAAATCACCACTACTTTAAGCCCCTGCTGGCGTACCCACTCTTGCAGCTTGACCAGCTCGACCTGAAGCCGTTTGAGCTCTTTCTCATAGAGTTTCTTTCCTAGCTTATTACTCATCGCACTCTCCTTAACGCTTACCTTTACAGTAGCATCAGTCAAAGAAAGTGTGGTGAGTGAGGTTTAAAACTTGAGAGCTTTTGCTACCTTTTCAATTGCTTGCGGGTTGGTCACTGGCACAACAAAATCATCCGTGCCAGTGTCACCCATTCGGGCACGGTCTGCGACCAACTGCATGTGGCTAGGGCGCTGAGATTTTCCGGACAGGTGTACCTGACGCACGCCGCTGAGAGTAACAATTTCTCTGACGTTGCCAGCGTTAAGCCCGGCTCCGGCCATGATGGCGATTCGTTCACCGGCCTGTGCGACCATCTGATGCAGGACCTGGACTCCGGACAGTGCATCGGCGGCTTGACCAGACGTCAGGACGCGTTCACACCCCAGCGCAATGATGTCCTCCAGCGCCCGGTGGACATCACGGCATTGGTCGATGGCGCGGTGAAAGGTCATCCCCAGTCCATGTAACTGGGCTCGCTCTGCTAACTGATGCGCCTGATCAAGGTCGATATGCCCGTCGCGATCCAACACACCGAAGACGATGCCTTGCAAACCGGCCGATGCTGCCGCGTCAATGTCGAGCAGCATGGCGTTGAGATCGTTCTGTTGATAGAGAAAGTCACCTTGGCGCGGACGAATCATGGCATAGACGGGGACACTGGAGAGTTTGGCTGCGCATTGCATAAAACCAAAACTGGGCGTCAGACCGCCCAAAGCCAGTGATGAACACAGTTCGATACGAGTGGCGCCACCGGCGATGGCCAGAGGCAGGGATTCGAGGTTATCAATACACACTTCGATGTGGAACATGAGCAATACTCAATGACGGAAGAAACCGCGTCAGTATAGCGTGTCGCTGCCCGGGCAATCAGAGTAAAGTTTGCTGCGGCGATTTTCCCCTTTTTGACCAACAAAAAGCCCCGCGGAGAGGCGGGGCTCAGAGAGATGCTTACGCAGCGTCTTCTTGTGGTGTTTCGTCCACCGGGGCGACTTTCTTCGCCTTTTTCGCTGCGGCAGGCGCTTTGCGTTTTTTGGCGCCCAGGGCGTACAAGACTTCGTCTTTGTTTTTCGCCAGATACATGGCCAGCTCTTCTTGCTTGTCTTCTTGCTCAAACAGCTCACTTTTACCCAGTAGTTCGAAAAGCTCATCTGCCATATCCAGCATTTTGTCATAAGCGTCAGCTTCGGCTTTCGAGGTAAAAGTCATCTTCTCTTCTCCGTTGCGTTCCACCACGTACTTGACGATTACAGCCATGGTCCATCCTCTAAATTGATATGAATGTATTACTGTTCTTTTATACAGTTTTTAGCCACTAAAGTCCAGTCGATGTCTCAATTCTGGATGAGGTGGCCGTCCCACTGCTGACAAAAATCGACAAAGGATTTGAGCAGTGGACTCTGGTATTTCTCTTTATGCAGTAGCAGCCAGAAGCGGCGCTTCATGTCCAGCGTCACATTGAGTACGGCCACTCGACCGTCGCGAATCGCCGGATCGGCGGACAACCTCGACAGACACCCCAGACCAAGACCCGCAGACACACAGTTGATCAGCGCTTCGGTGGTGTTGAGCTGGAAGGCTTCTTGCCACTGTTCAATGCGCGGGGCTATGGCACGCAAGAAAAACTCTCGTGAACCAGAGCCGGCTTCACGCAAGATCCATTGGCTGTGCTCAAACTGACTCAGCGGCACATTATGGAGCCCGGCGAAAGGGTGATCGCTCGGGCAGATGATGCACATTTCATCCTGACTGAACTGCGTTGAGATCAGCTCCGGGTGAAGTGTTTTCCCTTCAATCAGAGCAATGTCCAGCTCGTAATCCACCAACTTCTGACAGATTTGCGCCGAATTGGAAATGAACAGGCTTTGTGAGCGGTGTTGGGTGTGTAGCCGAAAATCACTCAATAGATAAGGCGCCACCTGATTGCCAATCGTGTCACTGGCACCAATACGTAACTGACCGGACAGGCTATGTTCAGCAGCAAACAAGTCGTCAATCGCGTTGGCTCGGCTGAGCAGTTCATCGGCCAGCGGTAACAGTTTCTGCCCTTCCTGATTGAGGATCAGCCGGTTGTTTACCCGATCAAACAGCGCATGCCCCAGCTGTTTTTCCAGCTCAGCCAGCGCCATGCTCACCGCGGCTTTGGAGAGATAGAGGGCTTCTGAGGCGGCGGTCAGGGTTTTATGCCGGGTGATGGTGGTGAACACCCTGAGCTGCTTTAACGAAATGTTACTGGCCATATGTTTAGTAATTCTTAACGAGTGTTTTATTTAATTAGATATATTAGAACGAAGGTGGCGGATAAAATAGTTTTCATCATCAAAACTGTGGAGTGCATAGAGGTCGCTATGATTCAGAAAGCCAAACATAAAGTGATGGGGGTACCGACTCCGATGGCCGGTCTGGCGCTGGGCATCGCCAGCCTGGGGTGGAGCTGGGAGAACATGGCTGAACTGCATGGTTACGCGCAATGGGCGAGTGCGGCAGTGGCGAGTGTCCTGTTGCTGATCCTAAGCGTGAAATTCCTTGCTCACCGCCATCTGCTGCAACAAGATCTGGCGCATCCGGTGGTTGGCAGCGTGTTACCTACGTTCGCGATGGCAACCATGGTGGTCTCTAATTCACTAGGGCATTTTCTGCCGTGGGCGGGCGACGCATTCTGGTTGGTGGCGGTGGCCCTGCACGTGGTGTTTTTGGCCAGTTTTGTTTACCACCGAGCGAAAGAGTTCGAGCTGCATCATATGGTGCCGAGCTGGTTTGTACCACCGGTTGGCATCATCGTAGCGGACGTTTCTTTTTCCGGTAATCCACACCTCGCCGGGGTGGCTCAGGCCGCTTTGCTGTTTGGTCTTTTGGCATACGCTGTGATGTTGCCGATGATGATCTACCGCTTCATGTTCACTCAGGAAGTGCCGGATGCGGCCAAGCCGACCCTGGCGATTCTGGCGGCGCCGGCCAGCCTGTCGATGGCGGGATACCTGACGGTGACCGCTGAACCGTCGCCGCTGGTGATTGGGCTGCTGTTCGGGATTGCGGTGTTGATGACGACGATCATCTATCTGGCGTTCTTCAAACTGCTGCGCTTGCCGTTCAGTCCGGGTTATGCGGCGTTTACCTTTCCGATGGTAATCGGGGCAACGGCGCTGTTTAAGATGGCGCACTGGATGGAGAGTATTGGTATGGCGGAGCACTACGTGACTCAGGTGCGCGGTCTGGCGGCTATCGAGCTGATGATTGCCACCTTAGTAGTGGGGTATGTTGCACTGCGCTACGTTTACCATTTGCTTTGGTTACCTCGGTTACAAACCGCTTGAAGCCCAGACTCAACCCGGCCCAGTGCCGGGTTGAGTGCTTTTGCGCGCAAGTGATCAAACTCTGTGCAGTTAAGCTGTTGTTTATCGTCAACAAGGATCCGAGAAACGCTGCGCTTGTGCTAATCTGTGCTTACTGACTTGCAGCGGATACAGGCGCCTACGTGTTTACGGTTTATCACTCGAATCAAATTGATGTTCTTAAATCTCTGCTGGTGGAGCTGATCCGGTTAAACCCGCTGGAGAATCCATTTGAAAAAGAGCAGATCCTGGTACAAAGCCCCGGGATGTCACAGTGGCTGAAAATCGAGCTCGCCAAAGAGTTTGGTGTGGCCGCCAACCTGGATTTCCCGCTGCCGGCGACCTTTATCTGGACGCTGTTTACCCAAGTTTTGCCTGATGTGCCTAAGCGCAGTGCATTCAATAAAGAAGCCATGACCTGGAAGCTGATACAGCTCTTGCCGGCCATGCTCGAACACGCCGATTTTGCGCCATTGAAACGTTATCTGGAAGACGACAAGGACGACACGAAGCGTTATCAGCTGGCGGAGAAAATTGCCGATATTTTTGATGGCTATCTGGTGTATCGGCCGGAATGGATAGCCGCGTGGGAAGCCGGTCAGGAGGTGGCTGAGCTCAATAATGAACACCCATGGCAACCTCAGTTGTGGCAGGCACTCTATGATCAGACAATCAGCCTGGGTCAGTCACCGTATCACCGCGCTAATTTGTACGAGCATTTTATTGAGGCTCTGGCCGACGGCCGGTTAGAGCACGCACAGTTACCCAAGCGTTTGTTTGTCTTCGGTATCTCCTCGTTGCCACCGCGTTACCTTGATGCGTTGAAAGCCATCGGTGCGCACATCGATGTCCATTTGATGTTCACCAACCCGAGCCGGTATTACTGGGGGGAAGTGCGTGATCGCAAATATCTGGCGAAACTGGCTGCGAGGCATCGTCAGCATCGGGTATGGCAACAGGATCATTCCGAAGTGGACGGAGAGAGTCCGCAACTGAAAGGGACACTGGACGACAACCTTGCGGATGCGCTGCATACCGATGTGGTTGGCAACAGTCTATTGGCATCAATGGGGAAATTGGGGCGGGACAATCTGTATCTGCTGTCTCAATTGGAGTCACATGAAATTGAAGCCTTTGTCGATGTGGAGCGTGACTCGCTGTTGCATCAGTTGCAGGCTGACATTCTCAATCTGGAAGAGCACCAGGACGACAGTGTGCTCGACAGCAGTCACCACAAACGCCAAGTCACGGAACAAGACCGGTCACTCAGCGTGCATGCCTGCCACAGCCCGATGCGGGAAGTGGAAGTGCTGCATGATCAACTGCTGGCGATGTTTGATGCGGATCCGACGCTCAAGCCACGCGATGTGATTGTGATGGTGGCTGACATCAATGCTTACAGCCCGGCTATCCAGGCGGTATTTGGTAACGCGCCGGGTGAGCGCTTTATTCCTTACTCAATTTCTGATCGCAGTGCGGATCAGGAGAGTCCGATCCTGACCGCGTTCATGCAACTGGTGAATTTACCTCAGGCACGCTGCCTGGCGTCTGAGTTGTTGGAGCTGCTCGAAACTCCGGCGATGATGGCGCGTTTTGGTATTGATGAGCAGGAATTTGAACTGGCCAAAGTCTGGGTCGAGCAGTCAGGCATTCGCTGGGGACTGAATGCCACCACCGCAGAGGAGTTTGCCCTGCCGTCCAGAGAGCAAAACACCTGGCAATTTGGTATCGAACGCATGTTGCTCGGGTACGCCATGTCCGACAGTGCCGGACTGTTCAGCCAGAAAGATCATGAGTTGGCGCCTTACAATGAAGTGCAGGGCATGAGCGCAGAGCTGGCTGGTAAGCTGGCGCACTACATCGAATCGATCAGCCGGTACCGCCAGCGTCTGGCACAAACACAAACCATCGACAACTGGCAAACCACCCTGCTGGCCATGTTGGATGACTTCTTCATGGTGGCGCTGGAGGAGGAACTGGTGCTGACTTCTATTCGTGAAGCGCTGACCCAGTTGAAAGAACAGCTCCAGGATGCGGCGTATCACCAGACGTTGGCGCCGGGCATCGTCAGTTTGTATCTGCACAATCGCTTGTCCGGAACCCGGGTCAGCCAGCGTTTTCTGGCAGGGCAGGTCAACTTTTGTACTCTGATGCCGATGCGCTCGATCCCATTTCGTTGTGTGTGTCTGCTCGGCATGAACGATGGTGTCTATCCGCGTTCGGTACCGCCGGAAGGTTTTGACTTAATGAATGGCCGTGCTCGAGCTGGGGATCGTTCACGTCGTGACGATGACCGTTACTTGTTTCTTGAAGCGCTGCTCTCCGCGCAGCAAAGCTTATACATCAGTTACGTCGGGCGTTCGATTCAGGACAACACCGAGCGGGTTCCGTCGGTGCTGGTGTCTGAGCTGCTTGAATATTGTCAGCAGAACTACTGTCTGGTTGGCGATGAAGCTCTGCCAGTCGATGATTCTGCAGCTCGGTTACTAACAGCATTGACGCTAGAACACGCTATGGTGCCCTTTAGTCCGTTAGCTTTTCAGGGGGAGCAGGCCAGTTATGCCAGAGAATGGTTGCCTGCGGCGCTGCGTCAGGGGCAGCGCAGTGGCGATTTTAACCGCCAGTTGAGTGATTACCTGCTGGATGCGACGTATCCGTTGGCACTGGATCTGGTAGAGCTGCAACGCTTTTGGCGTTTGCCAGTGCGCTATTTCTTTAACCGTCGACTGAAAGTGGTGTTTGAACCACCGCTGCCAGTGACAGAAGATGACGAACCGTTTGTGTTGGGTGGGCTGGAAAGCTACCAGATGCGTGATCAATTGGTGGAAGTCTTGTTGGATGCCCGTGCTCAGAATCAGGATCCGCAACAGGCGCTAGAGCATTTTGCCCGGCGTCAGCGTGCTGAGGGCAAGTTGCCGATCGGCGCATTCGGTGAGCTTGAGTTTGAAACCAACCGGGTTCAGGCGCAAGAGCTGGTTGAGACACTGAGCCTTGTTAGCGGCGTACCCCTGGAAGATGTTGATGTAAACTTGACCTTTGATGTACTGGGGGCAGATAAACCCGTTCATCTGACCGGATGGCTGACGCAGTGTTATCAGGCTGGTCTTATTCGTTATCGTAGTGGCCGGATCCGAGCACAGGATTATCTGTCCGCCTGGATTGACCATTTGTCGCTGGCTGCCATGGGACACAGTAAATCCACGCATGTTATTGGTTACGATCGTAAAGAAGGTGCCGTGCATTTTATGTATCCGCCGCTGGATGGCGCAGAGGCTAAGTCATTGTTGGCGGAGCTGGTGCGTCTTTACTATCAAGGCATGACGTCGCCACTGGCGTATTTCCCGCAAACGGCGCTGGCCGGCATCGAAGCGGGGTTCAGTCGTGGAAAGTGGGTGGATGATGAAGACAAAGCGGTCAAGAAAATGGCCGCCACATTTAACGACGGTTATCTGGTGCAAGGCGAAGGACGCGATCCGTATATTGCGCGCATTTGGCCACAGTGGGATGACGCACTGGCTCTGGAAGTCAGGACGTTGTCCGCGTTGGTACTACAAAACGCGAGGCTGAGGATCGAGAATGCTGCTGATAGTTAAGAGAAGTAGAGTGGCCGCCAGTAAATCATTATTGTGTAGGGCGTTCGCTGTACGGCCACAGGTCAGAGGGACCATAATTCTGTGGTGCAGACCAGCCAGGCTGGCTATGCATGTGCAGCGGATACTATCGGCTTGCACCAAAATGATCCGTGAGAGAGATCGCACATTCCCGGAATACAATCACGTCACGTATCAGTAGGCAAAAGTTTTCAGCGTTTGATCACAAGATGTTGTTCAGTTTAGGAAAAAGGCAATAGGTTTATGACGATTTCGTCCATCCCCCAGTCACTGAGTCCGATGACATTCCCGTTGCACGGCGCACGTTTGATCGAAGCGTCTGCCGGTACCGGGAAAACGTTCACGATCGCAGGCTTGTATTTGCGGCTGCTTCTGGGGCATGGCGACGAGCATAGCCGTCATGCCGTGCCGTTAACAGTAGACCAGATTCTGGTCGTGACCTTTACGGAAGCTGCGACGGCAGAGTTGCGTGACCGTATCCGGCGTCGCATCCACGATGCGCGCATTGCGTTTGGTCGTGGTGCCAGCGAGGATCCGGTGATCCAGCCGTTACTTGAACAAGTGTCGGATCACCAGCAGGCACAGACTCTGCTGCTGCAAGCTGAACGGCAGATGGACGAAGCGTCGGTGTACACGATTCATGGTTTCTGTCAGCGGATGTTGACGCAGAATGCCTTTGAGTCTGGAAGCCGTTTTAATAACGAGTTCGTGACCGATGAAAGTCACCTTAAAGCGCAAGTGGTGGCGGATTACTGGCGGCGCAACTTTTACCCGCTGCCGCTTCAGTTAGCGGGTGAAGTGCGCCGTATCTGGAACTCGCCATCGGCGCTGCAGGCAGAGATTGGCGGTTACCTGAGCGGTGCGCCATTGACGTTGGCCACGCCCGCCGGAGACGGTGATCTCGCTGCACTTCATCAGCAGAATCTGGAACGTATCAAGGCGTTGAAAGCACAGTGGTGCGAGTGCGCAGACGATTTGCTGACACTGATTGCCGACTCGGATGTTAACAAACGCAGCTACACCAAAAAATCGCTGCCGCAATGGCTCGACAGTGTCACGGCCTGGGCTCACAGCGAGACCCTCAATTACGACGTGCCGGACGCTTTGGCCAGGTTTGCTCAACATGCTCTGGATGAGAAGACGCCTAAAGGGACGCCGCCACGCCACGCGGTGTTTGCGGCCATTGAGGCATTTCTTGCCCAGCCCGTCAGCCTCAAGGCGCCGATGATGGCTCATGCGATCACCTCGTGTCGTACTCTGCTTGCCAGTGCCAAACAGCAGAAACAGTGGCTATCGTTTGATGATTTGCTTAGTCAGTTGTCGGCCGCACTCGATCAGGATGAAACGGACGCATTGGCAGAACGCATCCGCACTTTGTACCCGGTGGCGATGATTGATGAATTTCAGGATACCGATCCGCTTCAGTACAGTATTTTCAGTCGCATCTATCTGGATCATCCTCAATGCGGTTTGTTTATGATCGGTGATCCGAAGCAGGCGATCTACGCGTTTCGCGGTGCCGATATCTTTACTTACATCAAAGCCCGTCAACAGGTCCGTGCACACTATACCCTCAATACCAACTGGCGCTCTTCTGCACAGATGGTTGGGGCGGTGAATCAGATTTTCCAGTATCCGGACAGCGCTTTTATTTACGATGAGGACATTCCCTTTCATCCGGTCGAGCATCGTCCGGGCGCGGAACAGAGTGTCTGGATGTTAAACGGCCGGGTACAGCCGGCACTGACCTACTGGTTGATGGACGCCGACGACAAACCACTGGCTAAGAATGAGTACCAGCAGGCCATGGCGGATGCGACGGCCAGTCAGATTCAAACCATTCTGACCGCGGCGCAACAGGGGCAGGCGAGCTTCGCCAGCGGCTCTGGACAACAGCCTGTCCGCGCCGGTGACATCGCCGTATTGGTGCGAACGGGCAGTGAAGGTCGTCTGGTAAAACAGGCCCTGGCCAAGCAAGGGATCGCCAGCGTCTATTTGTCGAACCGGGACAGTGTTTTTACCAGTGGCGTGGCACCGGATATTCAACGCGTGCTGCAGGCGGTACTGACGCCGGAAAACGATCGCGCTTTGCGCGCAGCGTTAGCGTCAGAACTGTTTGCGCTGGATGCGGCGTCGCTGGATGCACTCAACAATGATGAAAATGTGTGGGAAAACACGGTCAACGAGTTCAAAGAGTACCGTAAAATCTGGGTCCAGCGTGGCGTCTTGCCGATGTTGCGTGCGGTGATCAGTAAACGGCATATCGCAGAGCGGTTGCTCGAAGAAGAGCAAGGCGAGCGGGTAATGACGGATCTGATGCATCTTGGTGAGCTACTGCAACAGGCCAGTCAGGAGATCGACAGTGATCATGGTCTATTGCGCTGGCTGGCTCAGGCGATCAGTGACGCAGCTAAGGGACTGGGCGGCAGTGATGAACAAATCCAGCGTCTGGAGTCGGAGCGCAACCTGGTGCAGATTGTAACGATCCACAAATCGAAAGGACTGGAATACGATTTGGTCTTTCTGCCGTTTGTCTTCAGTTACCGGGAGGCCAGCGAAGGCAAATATTATGATGCGCAGCGTGATCAAACCATCCTCGATATCAGTGGCAACGACGCAGCGCTCAAGCAGGCCGATAAAGAGCGTCTGGCGGAAGACTTACGTTTGATTTATGTTGCGCTGACCCGCGCCGTGTACGCTTGTTTTGTTGGTGCGGCACCGCTGCGTCAGGGACGTTCGACCAAAGAGCCCACCGGTGTGCACCGCTGTGCGATGGGGTATCTGCTGCAAAACGGTCAGGAGGGCGGAATCGCCGATCTGAGCCACGCGATTCAGCGTCAGGTTCAGGCACAAGACGGCGTGGTGCTGGCCGAGATACCGGCGTTGCCAGATACGCCGTATCAACCACCATCGGCGCATGAAGACAGCCTGACGGCCCGGGAGTTACAGACAGCCGTGGATCGTTTATGGCGGGTAACCAGCTATTCCGCGTTGGTGAAACAGGGCAGTCATCAAACGGCCCACGACGCCACACTGGAAGTGACTGGCTTTGATATTGATTCGGCCGACGAGCAAGACGAAGGCGAGTTGCAGACGCCCGAGCGATCGATCTTTACCTTTCCGCGTGGTGCTCGGCCGGGCACCTTCTTGCACAGTGTGTTCGAAGAGATTGAGTTTACGCAGCCGGCTGACAGTGAAGAGAATACCCGGGCGATCACCGAGCTGATGGTCAATGAGCAGTTGGATCCTGAATGGCTGCCAGTGATACAGCGCATGATAACCACAGTACTGGCGACGCCGTTGGATGGCAAAACATTGTGCCTGAAAGACAAGGCGCCGTCTCAGCGTCTGGTGGAAATGGAGTTTTTGTTACCGATCGAAGTCTTGAGTGCTGCGGCGCTGAACCGGGTCGTGCAGCGCCATGATCCGCTCTCTGCCAAAGCTGGCGATCTGGGGTTTCACACCGTACAGGGAATGCTCAAAGGGTTTATTGATCTGGTGTGTGAACATCAGGGCCGATATTACGTGCTGGACTGGAAGTCCAATCATCTTGGTGATGATGTCAGTTGCTATCAGGGCGAAGCTTTGCAACAGGCGATGGCTGAACACCGGTATGATCTGCAATATCAGTTGTATGCGTTGGCGTTGCATCGCTTTTTGCGCAGTCGTCTGGCGGATTACGACTATCAGCGCCATTTTGGAGGCGTGTATTACCTGTTTTTACGTGGCATGGATGGCGATACCCAACACGGGGTCTTTTCAGCCCGGCCGAGCGAAGCGTTTTTGAATGAAATGGATCGGTTGATTGACGGACAAACCATTGAAGCGCGGATCAGTGCAGCGGATGGTAACGGAGCGGCTCAGATGGAGCTGGATTTATGAATGAGTACACAATGAGTGACAATATCATGATGGTGTTACATACGCTGGCTGCACGGGGTAATATCCGCCAGTTGGATGTTCAGTTCGCGGCCTTTATTGCTCGTCAGTGCCCGGCCAGTGAGCCGGCCGACAAACTGGCACTGCTCAGTGCGATCGTCAGTACTGAGCTGGGGCGCGGGCACATTTGCTTGCCGCTGTTCGATGGGCGTGGTCAGCCCACGGATTTGGCGGAGCGCCTCGGGCTGTATGGCGAAGACGCTCTGCGCTTCAGTCAAACGTATCTCGACACCGATTGGCCGGCGTTGTTAAGCCAGGCGTCTCTGGTGGGAAATGGCACGCAACCTCTGCCTTTAGTCTTTGATGGAAAAAGAGTTTATTTACATCGTTACTGGCACTATGAAGTGGCCTTGGCGGCGCGCTTAAATAGCTTTGGGACACCCATGAGCTTAAAGCCTACAGGTGTCCAAAAGCTCCGTGAGTTGCTGGATCATCTGTTTGCGCGTGATTACCACTTTTTATTTCACACGCTGCGTGCCGCGGAACAGCAAGGTAACAGTACGGCGGTGCTGCGTCAGCAACTGGTGTGTGATCACCTGGATGTGATTGCTAGTGAGACAATTGAATGGGACGCGGTCGAACAGGTGTTGTTGTCAACACGTCAGGTCTCCGATCTACAACGCTTGGACACCCATGTTCCGATGTCGGCGTGCGTTAACTGGCAGAAAGTCGCGGCTGCGGTTGCACTGACACGCCGTTTCGCTGTGATCTCTGGCGGCCCCGGCACGGGGAAAACCACCACGGTGACCCGTTTGCTGGCGGCATTGATCGAACAGTCCAGCGAACACGCCGCACACCTGCCAGAGATCAAGCTGGTGGCCCCCACCGGTAAAGCGGCCGCGCGACTGACGGAATCCATTGGTCGGGCGGTTGCTCAGCTCCCCGTCAGTCCTGAGCTCAAAGCGGCGATCCCGACGGAATCGAGCACGTTACACCGCTTGTTGGGAGCCATTCCGGGGAGTGCGGAGTTTCGTCATCATCGTGATAACCCGCTTCACCTCGATATTCTGGTGATTGATGAAGCGTCAATGGTGGATCTGCCCTTGATGTACAAAGTGGTGGATGCGTTGCCAAAACACGCACGTCTGATCCTGTTGGGGGACAAAGATCAGCTGGCATCGGTGGAAGCCGGGGCCGTATTGGGCGACATTTGTTCGTTTCATGCGCTGGGTTACAGTGTTGCGCAGGGACAGATACTGGCCCAATTAACCGGATACACGACTCTGACTGGCCACAATCAGCACAGCGGTATGGCCGACAGTTTGTGTATGCTGCAAAAGAGTTATCGTTTCGATGCCCGCTCCGGTATCGGCCAACTGGCTAAAGCGGTCAATGCAGGTAGTGCGCAAAAAGTTGATCTGGTTTGGCAGCGCCAATTTGCCGACATTGAACACATGGCGCTCAGCAGCGAACACTATCGCGCCATGATCAACACACTGGTGGAAGAATACAGTCACTACTTGCACCGCATTGATACGCCGCAATGTGATGACGACGGACAAGTAGAAACCATGAACCACAAAGCCAAAGCGGTGCTGGATACATTCAATCGTTGTCGGTTGCTGTGTGCAGTACGTGAAGGGGATTTTGGTGTGGCCGGACTCAATCACCGGATAGAGAAGGCGCTGGCCGCCAGAAAACGTATTCAGACGCAAGATGAGCTGTGGTATCACGGCCGGCCTGTGATGGTCACGCGTAATGACCATGGCCTCGGCTTATACAATGGTGATATTGGCATCTGTATGCGCGATGACACGGAGCCGGAACCCCGGCTGAAAGTGTACTTTGAATTACCGGACGGCAGCGTGAAGTCAGTGTTGCCAAGCCGGGTGCCAGAGCATGAGACGGCGTACGCAATGACTATTCACAAATCACAGGGCAGTGAGTTTGACTTTACCTTGATGATTTTACCACCAGAGTTCAGCCCGATCCTGACTCGCGAACTGATCTACACTGGCATTACCCGGGCAAAAAAACGTCTCGCCTTGTATGCGGATATGCAGGTGTTGAAACGTGGGATTAAAGTTCGGACCGAACGGGCAAGTGGACTGGTTGAGCGGTTAGGGGAGTGAGAGGCGTAACCGTCCGTGGTTAGCGCGAATGTTATTTGCTGAAGGCACTGGAAAACGAAATGCTGCGGATTTTATAGCGAGCCTGATAGTTGAGAATAAAGGCTTTTAATCCTTCGTTTACCGGAAATACACAATGTACATCCAGGCCTTCCAGGAACTGGTTGTCAGCCATATCCCAGAAACTCTGTATGGAATTACAGATAACGGTTTTCATAGACGATTTGCTCTTAGTAATTTTTTCTACTTCAAGCAATCCATGCGCGCCCAACTGCGTTAGGCAAAAAGTCCTATGACCCTGAGGAAATCTCAAAAAAACACCAAGTCATCAGACTTGGTGTTTAGGGTGAGCAAATAATAGTCAATATATCCACTGAAATAAAGTAAAGTTTGTGTGTGTTTTGTCTGAAATCGGTTTCATTTTGATGTGATGAGAAAAAACAGTGAAATGCCCCGATTGTTTCGCGTTAAGCTTAGACTTTGACACATAAAATTTTGGATCGGCGTTGGTAGTTGTACAAACTTTGTTTGGTCATTGGCAGTGCCTCTACGCCGATCTCATAGAAACCTTGTTCACGGAACCAGTGCAGGCTATGTGTCGTCAGGACGAAAATCCGTTCAATGCCTTCGACTCTTGACTGCTGTTTAATGTGGTTGAGCAGCACCAGCCCGCGGTTGCCATCCCGGTATTCCGGATGGATCGCCACACAAGCCATCTCAGCCATTTTGTCTTCCCGGTAGGGATACAAGGCCGCACAGCCTATGATCAGGCCGTCTTTTTCAATAATGGTAAACTGGTGAATTTCCTGCTCAAGTTGCTCGCGTGAGCGGCGGACCAGTATGCCTTGCTCTTCGAGCGGGCGGATCAGATCGAGAATCCCCCCGATATCGTTGATCTGAGCTTTACGTACTTGCTCAGCACTGGCCATGACGATCTGTGTGCCTATGCCATCGAATGAGAACAATTCCTGAAGTAACGCGCCGTCTTCCTTATAGCTCACCAAGTGGCTGCGCGGCACACCAGCCCGACACGCGGCAATGGAGGCTCGCAGAAAACGCAGTGTGCCGGTACTACCGTCATTGGTTTGATCGACGCATTCTGCCAAACCTTCTAAAATCCGTTCAGCCTCTTTGGGGAACAGCTCCGCAATGGCATTGCCTTCTTCGTCGATGATTCCTTGCTCGGAGCAAAAACCAATCAGTTTGTCCGCATTTAATTTAATCGCGACTTGGGTCGCCACTTCTTCAGAGAGCAGGTTAAAACACTCTCCCGTCACGGAGCTGGCGATTGGGCCGAGCAACACGATTGAGTTCTGGGCTAGGGCGCGATTGATGCCTTCGATATCGATGCGGCGGATTTTGCCACTGTGGCAATAGTCGATACCATCATCAACCCCCAGTGGTTGAGCGATGACAAAGTTGCCACTGACCACATTGAGTTCGGTGCCCGCCATAGGGGTGTTGTTGAGGCTCATGGATAATCGGGCGGTGATGGTGAGCTGCATTTCCCCCGATGCCTGCATCACTAGACGCAACGCCTGTTCATCAGTGATCCGCACGCCTTTGTGGTACGGTGTGCTCACCTGTTGTGCATCCAGCAGTTGGTTGATTTGCGGGCGTGCGCCGTGCACCAGCACGATCTTGACCCCGAGACTGTGCAGCAGCGCGAGGTCACTGATGATATTGGTAAAGTTTTTGTCGGCCACGGCTTCTCCGCCGAGCATGATCACCATGGTTTTGCCACGGTGAGCGTTGACGTAAGGGGCTGACTGACGGAATCCTTTTACGAGCGCAGTACTTCTGAGTTTCACGAAACGTTACCTGGTGAATTTATATGTTGAAATATTGTCTTTTTATTCACTGCTAAGCAAGCGATATTTCATCGTGAAAATAAAAAAGTGCAAGCCGGATTCTGCCAACCAGCGACTTGATTTAGAATAACGCCAGCCAAGGTTAAGTCTGGCACCATCCCAGGGCAGAGAGCTGCCAGAAAAAAGAGAGACCATCATCAAAAGCGACACGACTTTATCTGAAACCCTCCCGAGTCGGAGACTGAGCAAACGCACGCTCATTGAGCGTGGTCTGATGTTGTTGGTGGCATGCGGCCTGATCGCGGTCGCACTGCTGTATAACCAGGTTTATGCTCAGTTGTCGGAGCGGCTGCACCCCAAGCAGGCTGTGTACGGCACTTGGGTGGAGCAGAACGTGGCCAGTTATGCCAGCGACCGTTTTACCCTCGGGCCGGAAGGGGTCAGTCAGGCTGGGCGGGTGCTGACCACGCGCTATGATTTTGATGGCCGTTATGTCATGTTTGCCACCGCTCAGCGTGAATATCGCTTTCAGCTACTCAATGATGAATTGACAGAAATGAGGTTGATTTCTCAGAACTATTACCAACCTGTGTATCGATTGTCAGGAAAATTCAAAAAAAACCTCCGCTAACCATTTCGCAATTGTGTTCCTTTTGAGAGTTTGTCATCCTCAGCGCAACTCAACAAAGGAACCCAATTCGTGCTTAAACAACTCCTCCCGCTTACCGCGGCTGTATTGATCTTCGGTTGTGCGCAGCAACCAACCGATGAACTTGGCAAGCAGCCGGCTTCGAAAACACTTCCGCAATTGCTTAACCAGGTGGATGAGGTGCAAACCAACACCCCGCGGGACTATACCCAGTTTGCCGCTCAGGCGCAGGCCGTGGTCGATCGTTCACCGTCGATGGCGAAGATCTATCAGCCACTGTATGCCAAACTGAATGAATGGGTCCTGCAAAGTGGCGATCCGGAAGAATTGAGCCGCTATGGTATTGAGCTGGCTCAGTTGGGCGGTGCGGATAAAAAAGGCAATGTGCTGTTTACTGGCTACTACTCACCGGTGATGGAACTGCGTCATCAACCGGACGCCGTCTACAAATATCCGGTGTATGGCAAACCAAACTGTGGCAGTCAGTGTCCGACCCGCGCCGCGATTTATAATGGTGCTCTGCAAGGCCAGGGACTTGAGCTGGGTTATGCCGCCAATCTGATTGATCCCTTTATGATGGAAGTGCAGGGCAGCGGTTTCGTCCATTTTGAAGATGACGACACGCTGGAGTACTTTGCCTATGCGGGTAAAAACAATCGGGCCTATGTGAGCATCGGCCGGATTCTGATCGAACGTGGTGAAGTGAAACGCGAAGACATGTCGATGAAAGCCATTCGTGACTGGGTGATGAAACAAGATGACGCGACCGTGCGCGAATTGTTAGAGCAGAATCCGTCTTACGTATTCTTCGCGCCAAAAGCCGATGCGCCGGTGACGGGGTCGGCTGGTATTCCTCTGTTGCCGATGGCGTCGGTGGCCGGTGATCGATCCATTTTTCCGATGGGGACTCCGATTCTGGCGGAGGTGCCTCTGCTGAATGCTGACGGTACCTGGAGTGGAGCACATCAGCTGCGCTTGTTACTGGTGCTTGATACCGGCGGGGCGGTGAAGAAAAACCATCTGGATCTCTATCACGGGATGGGGCCACGTGCCGGACTGGAAGCGGGTCACTACAAGCATTTTGGCCGGGTGTGGAAATTAGGGCTGGATGGCTCAGCAACGCAAGCGCCTTGGGCGCTGCCACCAGAAAAGCGACAATAAACAGACCCTAGACATTTCAACCAAGAGTGCGTATAAAACGCACTCTTTGTTTTTGTACCCTTCGGACTTCAGAAATGCGTGAACTCGATACCCCAGCTTCAGACAGCTACAACCAGCGCTTTGGCGGTACCCGTCGTTTGTACGGCAACCGTGAAGTGGACATTCTGCGTGCGGCACACGTGTGTGTAATTGGTATCGGTGGGGTCGGTTCCTGGGCGGTGGAAGCTCTGGTCCGAACCGGGATTGGAGAACTGACGTTGATCGACATGGATGACGTGTGTGTGACCAATATCAACCGTCAGATCCATGCCATGTCCGGCACCGTCGGTCAGAGCAAAATTGAAGTGATGGCAGAGCGGGTACGCCTGATCAATCCGGAGTGCAAAGTCAACCTGATTGATGACTTTATTACCCCGGACAATCAGCATGAGTACCTGAGCAAAGAGTTCGATTACGTACTGGACGCGATTGACAGCGTGCGTGCCAAAGCGTCTCTGCTGGCGTACTGTCGCAGCAATAAAATCAAAGTCATCACCACGGGTGGGGCTGGTGGACAGACTGACCCGACCCAAATTATGGTTGCGGATCTGACCAAGACTATTCAGGATCCGCTGGCGAAAAAAATCAAAGATACCCTGCGTCGTCATCACAACTTTCCGAAGAACCCACAACGTAAGTTTGGGATTGACTGCGTATTTTCGACTGAGCAGCTTAAGTACCCTCAGGCGGACGGCAGTGTGTGTGGCGTGAAGTCAACCGCAGAGGGGCCAAAACGCATGGATTGTGCCAGCGGCTTTGGCGCGGCTACCGTGGTGACCGCAACGTTTGGTTTTGTGGCGGTATCGCGCATTGTCGAAAAACTGATCCAAAAATACACTTAATGAATCCATACTCATTCTGCCTGTGAGCATTACCGCCGGAGACCACCATGACTGATTTTCCAGTTACCCCGTTTGGCTCAGAGATTTCTGCTGAGGAAGTCGTGTCGAGCCTGAAGACTTGTTCAGGCTGGGAGGAGCGCTATCGTCAGGTGATCCAGTGGGGGAAAACACTGCCCAAGATGCCGGATGAGCTGAAATCCGCTCAGGTACTGGTGTCTGGCTGTGAAAGTCAGGTGTGGCTGGTCAGTGAGCAAACCAAGGGCGTGTGGCATTTCTGTGCTGATTCGGATGCGCGAATTGTGCGTGGTTTAATTGCGCTGGTCCTCGCCGCGTATGAAGGAAAAACAGCGGCGCAAATTCAGGCTTTTGATATTGACGCCTATTTTGCACAGCTGGGCCTGATCGCTCACCTTAGCCCGTCGCGAGGAAATGGTCTGAAGGCGATTGTGCAACAAATTAAGGCTCAGACGGCGGCTTCGTCTTAGTCGCCACAAAGCTTGAGCTGGCTCACACAACCCTCCCATGCGGAGGGGTGTTTGTTCTGTACAAAATTTAATCATTGCGATATTAATGCCTTAGTAAATACATGGTGTTACAGCCCTTGTTGTGACTGCATAAAGGCTGTACAATTCGCGCCCTTAATTAATGTTCCGTCGTTTGAGAGGCCACATGACCACTGAAAAAATCAATCTGCTCGATTTTGATCGCAAAGGGATGCGAGAGTTCTTCGCGCAAGAACTTGGCGAGAAAGCATTTCGTGCTGATCAGGTGATGAAGTGGATCTACCATTTTGGTGTGGATGACTTCGATAACATGACCAACATTAATAAAAAATTGCGTGAAAAACTGCAGCAACGCTGTGAAATCAAAGCGCCAGTGGTCGCCGAAGCACAACACTCTTCCGACGGCACCATCAAGTGGGCAATGAAGGTTGGCGATCAGGACGTTGAAACCGTGTACATCCCGGAAGACGATCGTGCGACCTTATGCGTGTCTTCTCAGGTGGGTTGTGCTCTGGAATGTAAATTCTGCTCGACAGCTCAGCAAGGGTTTAACCGCAACCTGAAAGTCTCAGAAATCATCGGTCAGGTTTGGCGCGCTGCGCGTGAAGTGGGTCTGGAAAAAGAAACCGGCCGTCGCCCGATCACCAATGTGGTGATGATGGGGATGGGAGAACCGCTGCTGAACATGAAAAACCTGATCCCTGCGCTGGAGATCATGCTCGATGATTTGGGGTTTGGTTTGTCTAAGCGCCGTGTGACCGTGTCGACGTCGGGTGTCGTCTCTGGCCTGGATCAGATGACGGGCAAAATTGACGTCGCGTTGGCGATCTCTCTGCATGCGCCGAACGATAAACTGCGCAGTGAAATCATGCCGATCAACGATCGCTGGGATATTGAAGATTTTCTGGCGTCAGTACGTCGCTATATTGCTTCTTCCAATGCCAACCGCGGCAAAGTCACGGTTGAATACGTTCTGCTTGATCATGTCAATGACGGCACGGAACACGCGCATGAACTGGCACAGTTGATGAAAGACACGCCATGTAAGATCAACCTGATTCCGTTTAACCCTTACCCAGGCTCGCCATACAATAAACCGAGTAACTCGCGTATTGACCGTTTCCAGAAAACGCTGATGCAATATGACCATACGGTAACGATTCGTAAAACGCGCGGCGACGACATTGACGCGGCATGTGGTCAGCTGGTCGGAGATGTGATTGACCGTACCAAACGGACTGCAATGCTCAAAGCTGCGCGTGGCGAGAGCATCGAAGTGAAAGCGGTTTGACCGTATCGAACACAGACATTACCCTAAGCCAGAGCCATGCTCTGGCTTTATTTTTTCTTACAAATTGAAAAAATTACACTTTTTAACGGAATTTCCGCACAAAAACCTTGAGCAGCTTGTAAAATCTGCACTAACACGATGTTGTTTAACCCTCAATATCTATTAGAATTGCTACTTAAGCTGCAATTTTGGCCCAGTTTTAATTATCTTATTCGTAGATGTGGTGCCAATATCCCGGCGAGGAACAAATTCCTCGAAAATTTTATCTGTTTCTGACGTCTTCACAACGCTACTAACTATGATCAACAAAAGCACCGTAAGGTCAGAAACTAAGGAAGAGAAGTACGTAACCAATGAGTACTGAACAAGAATCGAAAGTAGAAGAACTGAAAGTAGAGAAATCAACGATTGAAGCCGGCTCCATTCTGAAGCAAAAACGCGAAGAGCTCGGACTGTCACAAAAGCAAATCGCGGATCGGCTGAGGTTGCGTGTCAGCATTATTGAAAATATTGAAGATAACCAGTTTGAATCGGGTCAGGTGGCTACGTTTACCCGGGGTTACCTGCGTTCGTATGCCCGCGCGGTGGGTTTGGATGAGAAAGTGGTGCTGTGCGCGTTTGATGATTGTGATGGAAGTCAACCGCAAGAGCAGAAGATGCAAAGCTTTTCAGGCAAGGCCAAACGTGAGAAGCATGACAGCCGCATCATGATCCTGACCTGGGGCATTTTCGCGATCATCATCGGTATTTCATCGGTGTGGTGGTGGCAGAATCAGACTCAGGATACGCTCAGTTTCAAGGAGTCGCAGCCTTCGGTTGCTCAACCGGCTGGTGACAGTGATGAAACCGGCAACTTTACCACCTTAGATGGCAGTGACGTCGCGCTACCTGACGATGAGTCGGACGCGCAGCAAGAGGCGGCTCAGGCGGTTGTGGATGCAGCCGACGCTTTACCGACCAGTGAAGACAGTGAGACGCCTGTCAGTGAATCACAGCCGGCGGCTACGATGGTCAATCCGGTCGAGTCCGTAACTGAAGCCGAGAGTGCGCCACACGTTGACGCCACGATGGCGAAAACCTTGAATCTGACGTTCAGTGCCGACTGCTGGATTCAGGTTAAAGATTCGACGGGTAAAACCTTGTCCAGTGGCATCAAAAAAGGCGGCCAGTCTCTGGCGCTGAGTGGTGAGCCACCTTATAAAGTGATTCTTGGGGCTCCTGAGAACGTTTCAATGACATTTGCGAGTGAACCTGTCGACCTTTCTGGGTATACTTCAGGCAAAGTAGCAAGATTCACCTTACCTTAGAAATTACTATGCAACACGAGTCTCCTATCAAACGTCGCCCTTCGACACGTATTTACGTGGGTGACGTGCCAATCGGTGATGGTGCGCCGATCGCGGTACAGTCAATGACCAACACCAGAACGACCGACGTCGATGCGACCGTCGCTCAAATTAAAGCGCTGGAAAATGTCGGTGCGGATATCGTACGGGTATCGGTACCGACCATGGACGCCGCGGAAGCTTTCAAGCTGATCAAGCAGCAAGTTAACGTGCCGTTAGTGGCCGACATTCATTTCGATTATCGCATTGCACTGAAAGTGGCCGAGTACGGTGTGGATTGTCTGCGTATCAACCCGGGCAATATTGGTAACGAAGACCGGATTCGTTCGGTGGTGGATTGCGCTCGTGATAAAAACATTCCGATTCGCATCGGAGTGAATGGTGGTTCTCTGGAGAAAGATCTGCAGATGAAGTACGGTGAACCGACGCCCGCTGCGTTGGTGGAATCGGCCATGCGTCATGTCGATATTCTCGACCGCCTCAACTTTGATCAGTTTAAAGTCAGCGTAAAGGCGTCGGATGTGTTCCTTGCAGTCGACTCGTATCGCCTGCTGGCGAAGCAGATCGATCAGCCGTTGCATTTAGGTATTACTGAAGCCGGTGGTGCGCGCGCTGGCGCGGTGAAGTCGTCGGTAGGTCTGGGCATGCTTCTGGCGGAAGGGATTGGCGACACGCTGCGTATCTCATTAGCGGCCAACCCGGTTGAAGAGATCAAAGTCGGCTTCGATATTCTCAAATCGCTGCGCATCCGCTCGCGCGGCATCAACTTTATCGCCTGCCCAAGCTGTTCTCGTCAGGAATTTGATGTGATCGGTACGGTGAATGCGCTGGAACAGCGTCTGGAAGACATCATTACGCCGATGGATGTGTCGATCATCGGCTGTGTGGTGAATGGACCAGGTGAAGCCGAAGTGTCGCACCTGGGACTGGCAGGCAGCAATAAGAAAAGTGCGTTTTATGAAGACGGTAAACGTCAGAAAGAGCGCTTTGATAATGAAGATCTGGTGAATCAACTGGAAGCCAAAATTCGCGCCAAAGCCGCGATGATGGACGAGCAGAACCGCATTCAGATCAAAACTCAAGATTAATTCATCTCAATGATATTACGGTAAGTACTGTGGCAAAAACTATTCAAGCAATTCGAGGCATGAACGATTGCCTCCCAACACAATCTCCACTATGGCAGAAAGTGGAAGGCACGGTTAAGCATGTGATCAGTGCATACGGCTATAACGAAGTCCGTATGCCTATCGTTGAGATGACGCATCTGTTCAGCCGCGCGATCGGTGAAGTGACCGACGTGGTTGAAAAAGAAATGTATACCTTTGAAGATCGTAACGGCGACAGCCTGACCCTGCGTCCGGAAGGGACGGCAGGCTGTGTGCGTGCCGGGATTGAAAATGGACTGCTGTACAACCAGGAACAACGCCTGTGGTACATCGGCCCGATGTTCCGTCACGAACGTCCGCAGAAGGGCCGTTACCGTCAGTTCCACCAGTGTGGTGTCGAGGTCTTTGGTCTCGACGGCCCGGACGTGGACGCTGAACTGATCATGATGACGGCACGAATGTGGCGTGAATTGGGTATTGCTGAGCACGTTCGTCTGGAGCTGAACTCAATCGGTTCTCTCGAGGCGCGCGCGAACTACCGTACGGCACTGATCGCTTATCTCGAACAGCACATCGATGTGCTGGATGACGACTGTAAGCGCCGGATGCACACCAACCCGCTGCGCGTTCTGGACAGCAAGAATCCGGACGTTCAGGCAATTTTAGGTGACGCACCTCGACTTTCGGACTACCTCGACGAAGCGTCGAAGCAACATTTTGCGGGCCTGTGTGAACTTCTTGATGCCGCAGGTATCGAATACACAGTCAACGAGCGTCTGGTGCGTGGTCTGGATTACTACAATCGCACGGTGTTTGAGTGGATCACTGAAAGCTTAGGGGCTCAGGGCACTGTATGTGGCGGTGGCCGTTACGATGGTCTGGTCGAACAGCTGGGCGGTAAAGCGACGCCGGCAGTCGGTTTCGCTATGGGCCTGGAGCGTTTGGTGCTCATGATGGAAACGCTCGAGTCGACGGAAGTCCGTCGTGGTGTCGACGTTTATATGGTCACGGCGGGTGAAGGCACCATGATGGCCGGTATGAAGCTGGCAGAACAGTTGCGTGAGCAGGTGCCGGGTCTGCGAGTGATGAATCACTTCGGTGGCGGCAACTTCAAAAAGCAGTTCAAACGAGCTGATAAAGTCGGTGCGGCCATGGCGCTGGTACTCGGAGAAAACGAAGTCGCAGAGAACACCGTGGTTCTGAAAGATCTGGCGGGTGGCGAACAGACAACCTATGCCCAGAGTGACGTGGTCGCGAAGCTGGCTGAACTGATTTAAGCGCGAAACAAATATTAAAAGTGGCGGTGATTCCATCGCCACTTTTTTGAAATTTAAGAGGACAGGAAGTGGAACTCTACGATTCTGAAGAACAACAAGTTGAAGCGATCAAAGACTGGTGGAAAGACAACGGTAAAGCGGTGATCTTTGGTGCCGTGATTGGTCTGGGTGGCCTGTTTGGCTGGCGTTACTACCAGAGCTCCGTAGCGGAAGCTCAGGAAGTCGCTTCGGAAAGCTACACAACAGCAGTTGAGGCGTTGGGACAAAACGGCGCTGAGGCGGCGGATCAGGTTCAGTCATACATTGAGGCCAATAAAGGCACTGAATACGCTGTGCTGGCGGCGCTGCAACTGGCGAAGGTTCAGGTCGAGGCCAACAAGCTGGATGAAGCTTTAGCGCAGTTGAACTGGGCGAAAGAAAACACTCAGGACACGGCTTTGAAAGCGGTGGTCAGCTACCGCATCGCTCGTATTGATGCCGAGCAGGGTAATTATGATGCCGCTCTGAGCGAACTGTCGGGCATTACCGATAAAAGCTGGGCGGGCCGTGTGGCTGAACTGCGTGGTGACATTTCTCTGCGTAAAGGCGACACCGATGCAGCTTACGCTGCGTATACCGAAGCTCAGCAAGCAGACGACGCAAGTCAGACGCTGCAAATGAAACTGGATGATCTGGCCAAGTAAGGGCACTGATTAATGAAGAAAGTGTGGAACAAGGTACTGTTGTCGGCAGTGGTATTGGGCGCGCTGGCTGGCTGTGCTGGTGAAGAAGACACCATTATCATGGCACCAGTCCCACAAGTGAAAAGCCAGTTTACCCCGCAAACCGCCTGGAGCGCTTCCATTGGTGGTGGTGTGGGTCACTACTTTTCGAAACTGAGCCCGGCGTACGAGTACGGTAAAGTGTTTGTCGCCAGCCGCGAAGGTCTGGTCAAAGCGTTGGATCCGGAAAATGGTCAAACGTTGTGGCAAACCGACTTGGAAGGTGAGGTGATTGCCCGTTTGTCTGGTGGTATCACTGCCGCGTATGGACAGCTGTACATTGGCAGTGAAAACGGCGAAGTCATTGCGCTGGATGCCGAAAGCGGTGAGATCAACTGGCGCATGAATGTGGATGGCGAAGTCCTGGCCGCTCCGGCTGCCGATGACAATCTGGTGATTGTTAACACTAGCCGTGGCATGCTGGTTGCACTCGATCAGACCAGTGGTGAACAGAAATGGACCATCAGCACCGAAGTGCCGAATCTGACGCTGCGAGGTGACAGTACCCCAACCACCATTTCTGGTGGCGTTTTCTGGGGTACGGCCAACGGTCGTCTGGCGGCGGCGATCATCCAACGTGGTCAGCTGATTTGGCAACAACCTATCGGTACGCCGCAAGGGGCAACGGAAATCGACCGTTTGGTGGATGTCGATGCGTCTCCGCTTATTATCGGCGGCACACTGTATATCGTTGGTGTGAATGGTCAGTTGACCGCTATCGATTTGCGCAGCGGACGCCCGGCCTGGAAACGTAAGTACTCCTCGGCGCTGGATATGACCACAGATGGCCGTACCCTGTACCTGGTCACCGACAAAGATCATGTGGTGGCTGTGGACACCCGCAGTGGCACGGAGTTGTGGCAGAACGACAAACTGGAACACCGATTACTGACAGCACCAAAACTGATCAACGGCGATGTCGTCGTGGGTGACAGCGAAGGTTACCTGCACTGGATCAATCGCGAGACGGGTGAATTTGTTGCACAGCAACTGGCGAATGACAGTGGTTTTGCTGTTGGCCCGTTATCTGTGGATGACGGCTATGTGATTGTCACGCGTGATGGCAGTGTAAAGAAACTGACGATCGATTATTAAATCGTGATATAATTCACAATCGGCTCCTGGCTGGCAACAGTTAGGAGCCGTTTTATTGAAACTCGTTTAAACGTGTGATTATAGGTAAACAGCTGATTTTTGGCTGATCTGGCAAGCGGGTCAGTGGTTACCTATAACTACATAGAAAGTACATTGTAGAGGTTGTTATGGTACCTGTTGTTGCCCTGGTGGGGCGTCCGAACGTGGGTAAGTCTACGTTGTTTAACCGATTGACTCGTACGCGCGACGCATTGGTAGCGGATTTCCCGGGCCTGACGCGTGACCGAAAATACGGTCAGGCAAAATTGGGTGAACATGAATTCATCGTAATCGATACCGGTGGTATTGATGGCAGTGAAGAAGGTGTGGAAACCAAAATGGCGGCGCAGTCGCTGGCGGCGATTGATGAAGCTGACGTAGTGCTGTTCCTGGTGGATGGTCGTGCAGGCCTGACCGTTGCTGATGAAGCGATCGCTCAGCATCTGCGTAAAACTGAAAAGCTAAGCATGTTGGTGGTCAACAAAGTTGACGGTATTGATGCCGATGCGGCTAGTTCAGAGTTCTGGCAACTGGGCATGGACAACATGTACCAGATTGCGGCCGCGCATGGTCGTGGTGTTGGGGCGCTGATTGATCGCGCGCTAAATCCGTTCGCAGAACAACTGGCAGCGGAGAACCTGGGTGAGATCGAAGATCTGACTGGTTACAAAGACGAGCAGGAAGAGCAGCTTGATTACACGGAAGAAGAAGCGGAGCAAGAGTTCCAGCGTCTTCAGGAGCAGCCAATCAAACTGGCTATCATCGGCCGTCCGAACGTTGGTAAATCGACGCTAACCAACCGTATTCTGGGTGAAGAGCGCGTGGTGGTGTATGACATGCCGGGTACAACGCGCGACTCGATTTACATTCCAATGGAGCGTGACGGGCGTGAATACGTACTGATAGACACCGCAGGTGTACGTCGTCGTAAACGCATCAACGAAACGGTGGAAAAGTTTTCGGTGGTGAAAACCCTGAAAGCGATCGAAGACGCCAACGTGGTCTTGCTGGTTATCGATGCGCGTGAAAACATTTCTGATCAGGATCTCAGCTTGCTGGGTTTCGCCTTAAACGCAGGACGTTCTATTGTGTTGGCGGTCAACAAGTGGGATGGTCTGGACATGGACGTAAAAGAGCACGTGAAGAAAGAGCTCGATCGTCGTCTGGGATTTGTTGATTTTGCTCGCATTCACTTTATTTCTGCTTTGCATGGTACAGGTGTCGGCCATTTGTTCGAATCGGTGCAGGAAGCGTATAAGTCGGCAACCACCCGAGTGGGCACGTCCGTGCTGACGCGTATCATGAAGATGGCCACTGAAGATCACCAACCACCAATGGTTCGTGGTCGCCGCGTGAAGCTGAAATATGCCCACGCCGGGGGATACAACCCACCGATCGTCGTGATCCATGGTAACCTGGTGAACGAGCTGCCGGATTCGTATAAACGTTATCTGATGAACTACTATCGTAAGTCGCTGGAAATCATGGGGACTCCAATCCGCATTCAGTTCCAGAGCAGCGAGAACCCGTTTGAAGGTAAGTCAGGTAAAATGACGTTGTCTCAGGAACGTAAGCGCAAACGCTTAATGAGTATGATGAAAAACCGTAAGAAATAACGGTTGACTGCGATAAAAGCGCCTAGAGTTTCTCGGGCGCTTTTTTGTATCTGCCAGTTGTGAATAAGGATTTAGACATGAAAGTCACGCCGACCCGGGTCGTATTTTGTGAGGGCGTTACCACGCAAACTTCAATCATTCAGTTGGTTCAGCACCAGTCCGACATCTGCTCAATTGTCACGGCGTCGACACCATTTCATCCGGTCAGTCATATCTGGCCAGATCATCCCGCCGACCGTGGAACATTGACCATCAACGGCCAGTTGTTTGATGTGGTGGATTGTCAGGTGGGCGCGATGGAATTGGCCACTGAAACCTTGTTTGTCGGTCAGGCGATTCCCGTCAAACGTGATGCGCCTGGCTGGGCTTTCGTAGTGGTACATAATATCCGTACAGAAGATTACTCTGTGGAAAATGGATTGGAAGTCGAATTGTCTGTTGATGCAGAGTATCAACGTTCTTTGAGCCGTGGGCACTCTGCCGGGCACCTAGCGTCAATTGCTCTCAATAAAGTGTTGGCTGATGGTTATTGGCGGAAAGCGCCGGGGCGTCTTGACCCGATCGGCAATCATGATTTTAACAGCTATGCACAGGTGAGCAGTCAGGTGTCACCGGATAAATGCCTTGATCGCTATCGTTTGGGTAAGACATTACGCAAGCGTGGCCTCAATAGTGGCGACTTGCTGGAGCATTTAAGTGAAATTAATCATAAACTAAATCAACAGCTTAATTGTTGGTTGGCGTTGAAGTCGCCAGTCATCATGCGTTGCCAGGGGAAGACACTCACCGATTCGCGTTTCTGGCAGTGCGAGCTTGGTGAGGCACAACTGGCCGTGATGCCGTGTGGTGGAACGCATATCCGTTCGTTGGCTGAATTGCACCGTATTGAGGTGTGTCTGGTACAGACGGACGAGCAGCACATCGAAATGCACACCGATGTAACTCCGATATCGTTCTAATACGATCTTTTTATTAAATGCTGATTTTTGTGTTTGATTTAACTCCTTGCAATATAAAATGCCGCATTAAATCCATAAACAGCACATGTAACTTATGCTTTCGGTGTGTGGTTATATAAAAGTTCTTTTAGGGGCAGATCGCTGATCAGATCGGAAAGAGCAGAAGATCGAAAAAGGATCTTCTTTCTGTTGGAGAATGTCGCCACAAGACGGATTGTTATCATCGCCTACAGAGCGAGACAACGGGAAGTGGATTCCGCTTTGGTTGTGACATTGATCAAAGAAGGAGAGGTGGGGTGTTCTGATAATGGGATCATCAACATCAAGACGGAAACCGAACATGAGTCACAATCTGTGTCCGACATGCCAAGATGAGCTGGAATGGGATGGTCGTTACGTTTGCGGTCATTGCCAGACACATTTCCAAAAAGCAGTCTACTGCCCGGAGTGCGGTGCGAGTTTAGAAAAACTGCAGGCGTGCGGAGCCACCAGTTACTTTTGCAATCAGTGCAATGAACTTAAGTCCAAATCGAAAGTTCAGATTGAGTTCATTCCCTGTGATTAAAGAACGCGGGAACGCAACTCACCGTCGGACAGACGGGTGATCAACACATCACCGCTGTTGACATCTGTGGCCTGAGTCAGCACTTTACCCTGCTGCGTCTGAGTGATCGAATAACCGCGTTTCAATGTCGCCAGCGGGCTGACCGTATCGAGCTTCTCTGCCGCCAGCGCCAGTTGATGGCGGTGGTTGATCAGGCTCCTTTGCATCGCATCCTGGAGCTTTTGCTCTACCCGTTGCAATGCTGAACGCTGCTCGGCCAGACGTCTGACTGGCGAGTTCAACTGCAAGCGGTAGTGTTTACGCTCAACAGATTGTTGACGTTGGGAGAGCATGCGCAGCATGGCATGCTCAAGCCGTACCGTCAGATCATCTAATTGTTGGGACTGACGCTGAAGGCGATGACTAGGATGTTGTTTATCCAAGCGGTGCTGGTAGGTCGTCAGCGCTCGAGATTGTTGGGTCAGGTAGTAACGCAGAGCGCTGGTGAGTTTTTGACGGCGAGCCTCATAAGCCTGACCTTTGTGGCTGTTGTCCCGGCTGACCAGTTCGGCGGCCGCGGAAGGGGTGGGCGCACGCATGTCAGCCACAAAATCTGCGATGGTCACATCGATTTCATGCCCGACCGCGCTGATGACTGGGATCTGGCTGGCGGCGATGGTTCGTGCCACGATTTCATGGTTAAAGCACCACATATCTTCCAGAGAACCTCCACCTCGCCCTACGATCAAAACATCACATTCATTGCGCGCATTTGCCCGGCCAATCGCCTGGGCAATTTGAATCGCGGCCTCTTCCCCTTGAACTAGGGTCGGATAGATCACGACAGGCAATGAGGGATCCCGGCGTTTAAGCACATCAAGAATATCAAACAGCGCGGCACCGGTCTTTGAGGTGACAACTCCGACACATTTCGGATGCTCTGGTAGAGGACGTTTGTTGGTTTGGGCAAACAAACCTTCAGCGGCGAGCTTCATTTTTAGCTCGTCGAATTGCTGCTGAAGACGGCCATCACCTTCGGGCTGCATGGACTCGATGATCAACTGATAGTCACCACGTGGCTCATACAGGGATAAGCGGGCCTTGACCAAGACTTGTTGCCCTGATTGTGGCTTAAATGTCACACGACGGTTATTTCCACGAAACATGGCGCATTTAACCTGAGCGCGGCTGTCTTTAAGAGTGAAATACCAGTGACCGGAAACCGGAGCGGTAAAATTTGAGATCTCGCCAATCAGCCACACGATACCCATTTCGTTTTCGAGTAAAAGACGCACTTCGGCGTTCAGGCGAGAGACAGTGAAGATGTTTTGATTGGTCAGGGAAGACACTACTAATCTCGAAGACGTGAGTATGGAAATTAGCGGCAATATAATACATAGCAAGGGGGTAATTGCAAATAAAAAATAAAAAAATGTGTGGTCAAGCGATTGCGTCCGGCGTATAATCCGTCCGCAATATCTAATCCAAATACACTTTCCCGGCACCTCATCGGCCCGGCTGAAACGCTGCATCTGGATTGTTTGAATATTTTAAATCCTATCTATTGTGAGATATTGCAAATGCTAAGAATTGCCAAAGAAGCGCTGACATTCGACGACGTACTGCTTGTGCCAGCACACTCCACCGTTCTCCCAAATACCGCAGACCTTCGGACTCGGCTGACCAAGAACATCAGTCTCAACATCCCAATGATTTCCGCGTCCATGGATACCGTGACGGAAGCCCGTCTGGCTATCGCACTGGCACAAGAAGGCGGCATTGGCTTTATCCACAAAAACATGTCCATTGAGCAACAAGCAGCTGAAGTTCGTAAAGTAAAGAAATTCGAAGCGGGTGTGGTTGTGGATCCTGTTACCGTGAATCCAGATGCGACTATTGCTGACGTTGTCGCACTGACAGAAAAGCACGGCTTCGCCGGTTTCCCTGTTGTGACTGAAAACAATGAACTTGTTGGCATCATCACAGGCCGTGATGTGCGTTTTGTGACCGACTTGTCCAAAAAAGTCTCTTCGGTTATGACTGCAAAAGAAAACCTGGCAGCGGTGAAAGAAGGTGCTACTCGCGCTGAAGTGCAAGAAAAAATGCACGAAGCACGTGTCGAAAAAGTTTTGGTTGTGAACGACGAGTTCCAGTTGACCGGTATGATCACCGCAAAAGACTTCCACAAAGCTGAACGTAAACCGAATGCTTGTAAAGATGCACGTGGTCGTCTGCGTGTTGGCGCGGCCGTTGGTGCTGGTGCTGGTAACGAAGAGCGCGTCGCTGCTTTGGTTGAAGCTGGCATTGATGTCTTGCTGATCGACTCATCTCACGGTCACTCGGAAGGTGTCCTGAACCGAATCCGCGAAACTCGTGCGGCGTATCCGGAGCTGGATATCATCGGTGGTAACGTGGCGACTGGTGCGGGGGCTAAAGCCCTGATCGAGGCGGGCGTCAGCGCAGTGAAAGTCGGTATCGGCCCGGGTTCCATCTGTACCACTCGTATTGTGACTGGTGTGGGCGTGCCTCAGGTGACGGCGATCGCGGATGCAGCAGAAGTGGCCAATGAATTCGGCATTCCAGTGATTGCTGATGGTGGCATCCGTTTCTCTGGTGACATCTGTAAAGCCATTGTGGCTGGTGCATCATGTGTCATGGTGGGCTCGATGTTCGCTGGTACGGAAGAAGCTCCGGGTGAAGTGATTCTTTACAACGGCCGTTCGTACAAAGCATACCGTGGTATGGGCTCTCTGGGCGCCATGTCCCAAGGTTCTTCAGACCGTTACTTCCAGTCTGACAACGCTGCAGACAAGCTGGTTCCCGAAGGCATTGAAGGTCGTATCGCATACAAAGGCCGCCTGAAAGAGATCGTACACCAACAGATGGGTGGACTGCGCTCCAGCATGGGTCTGACGGGTTCTGCCACAATCGAAGACATGCGTACCAAAGCTGAATTTGTTCGCATTTCCGGTGCAGGCATGAAAGAGTCGCACGTCCACGACGTTCAAATCACTAAGGAAGCGCCAAACTATCGTCTGGGTTAAGCTCGACGAAAACGTTTGCTTTTTTCCTTGATGCATTATTAAGAGGCGAGTAAACTCGCCTCGTTTCCACAACCTAGCTTAAAAGACTGCCCAAAATGACTAAAAACATTCATGACCAACGTATTCTGATCCTGGATTTCGGTTCTCAGTACACGCAGCTAGTTGCGCGCCGTGTTCGTGAGATCGGTGTTTACTGTGAACTGTGGAGCTGGGACGTAGAAGAAGCGGATATTCGTGAATTCAACCCGGACGGCATCATTCTGTCTGGTGGCCCAGAGAGTGTGACAGAAGCCAATTCTCCGCGCGCTCCTCAATACGTATTTGACTCCGGTGTACCGGTATTGGGTGTATGTTACGGCATGCAGACCATGGCGGAACAACTGGGTGGCCGTGTTGCTGGCTCTAACGAACGTGAGTTCGGCTACGCACAGGTTAAAGTGTCGGCGGAATCATCGATTTTTAAAGATCTGGATGCACTCCAGGATGTTTGGATGAGCCACGGCGACAAAGTGGTGGAGATCCCGGCAGACTTCGTCAAAGTGGGCGAGACGGACACCTGTCCATACGCGGCCATGGCCAACGAAGAGAAGAAATACTACGGCGTTCAGTTCCACCCTGAAGTAACGCATACCAAGCAAGGTATGCAGATGCTGGAAAACTTCGTACTGGGCGTGTGTGGTTGTGAGCGCCTGTGGACATCAGAGTCGATCATCGAAGATGCCGTCGCTCGTATTAAAGAGCAAGTGGGCGATGACGAAGTGATCCTAGGCCTTTCCGGTGGTGTGGATTCATCGGTGGTTGCGATGTTGGTTCACCGTGCAATCGGCGATAAGCTTACGTGTGTGTTCGTGGACAACGGCTTGCTGCGTCTAAACGAAGGTCAGCAAGTCATGGACATGTTTGGCGACAAGTTTGGTCTGAACATCATCAAAGTAGACGCAGAAGAGCGTTTCCTGGATGCTCTGAAAGGCAAGTCTGACCCAGAAGAAAAGCGTAAGACCATCGGCCACGTGTTTGTCGACGTCTTCGATGAAGAGTCGAAGAAGCTGAAAAACGCGAAATGGCTCGCTCAGGGCACTATTTACCCAGACGTCATTGAATCTGCGGCATCAAAAACTGGCAAAGCGCACGTGATCAAATCACACCACAACGTGGGCGGCCTGCCTGACGATATGGAAATGGGTCTGGTTGAGCCACTGCGTGAGCTGTTTAAAGACGAAGTGCGTAAGATTGGTCTGGAGCTGGGCCTTCCTTACAACATGCTTTACCGTCATCCATTCCCTGGTCCGGGTCTTGGTGTCCGTGTTCTTGGCGAAATCAAGAAAGAGTACTGTGACTTGCTACGTCGTGCAGATGCGATCTTCATTGAAGAGCTTCACGCAGCAGATCTGTATGACAAAGTCTCTCAGGCGTTCACGGTATTCTTACCCGTTCGCTCTGTAGGTGTGATGGGTGATGGCCGTAAATACGACTGGGTTGTATCGCTGCGTGCGGTTGAAACCATCGACTTTATGACAGCACACTGGGCACACCTGCCATACGATTTCCTGGGCAAGGTATCGAACCGCATCATCAACGAAGTGGACGGTATCTCTCGCGTGGTTTACGATATTTCTGGTAAACCACCAGCGACCATCGAGTGGGAATAATGCTCCTTTAAGAAAGGTCTGGCATTAACAGGCACCAAATCATACTTAAGTCCGCGTAATTGCGGACTTTTTTTGTTTTTGGGTTAGTCATTTTTGGCAATGTCTGGCAACGCCAAGCACGGTTTGACCGTGGTCGTTTTTGAGGGACTAATTTTGAGCCTAAAAACAGCAGATCGGAACATTGTTATTAAGTTGTTGGGGAACTGAGAGGTTTACGCCCCCAATGTTGGGTAAGTGCGTCGCGCAGCACCGTGAGTTTGGCCGCGCGTTGGCGTGATGGTGGGTATAGCAAATGAAACGGGTACGCCTGTGGGCAGAACTCCGTTAAGACTTCTTTCAGTTCACCTCGCGCCAGTTTGTCGCTCACCACGCAGCGCAGCACTTGTACGATGCCCAGCCCTTGAATTGCAGCGTCAACCAATGGATCGCCATGATCAAAGCGCACGTTACCACTCAAATGGTGATACTCAGTGCTTTTGTCATCAATCCTAAATCGCCAGGGAACTGCTTTGATCTGACCGCGTGGTTTTACGTGCAAGCAATTAAACTGGCTAAGTTTTTCCGGATGCAAGGGGACACCTTGTTTGGCGAGGTATTCGGGCGAGGCAACGGTCACCCAGTCGGCGTCTTGCAATGCAAGCGCCACCAAGCGATCGTCGTCGATGGCACCAAATCGCAGCGCAGCATCATATCCTTCGTCAAAAACCTGAACCTTATGATCGGTGAGCGACAATTCAATGTCTAGAGCGGGGTATTGTTCAGTGAGGCTTTTGACTATGGGCATCATCAGCGATTGCCCCAATGCCGAAGGCGCACTCATTTTTAAGCAGCCAGCAGGGGTTGTCTGACTGGATTTGAGCTCGCTATGCGCTTCTTCAAACCCATAAATAAGTGGTTGAATGCGCGTCATAAACAGTTGCCCATCCTCCGTAACCCGGATGTTCCGGGTGCTGCGATGAATGAGTTTTGCTCCCACCTGAGATTCCAACCGGTTGATTGCTTTGGAAATACCCGGCTGAGTTAAACCCAAAAGGTGGGCGGCTTGGGTAAAACTGCCCAGCTCGACCACTTTGACAAAGCAACGTGCAGCGTTTAAATCTAAATCCATAACTGAAGTTATTAATGTTCTAATTTTCGTTTATTTATCTCACCTTATTTCATAAGTGATACTGGGACAATCGTTTTATTCCATGAGTGATGACTATGAAATCTCGACTTCCCAGCAGTATTTACTTATTAAGTGTTGGTATCTTTTTAATGGTTTGCTGTGAACTGCAAGTTCTCGGTATGACGCAACAATTGACCTATGATTTGAGCATTTCCGTGGCCAAAGTCGGCTACTTGGTCTCTGGTTTTGCGGCGGCAATGGCGATTGGCGGCCCCGTACTCACTTTAATGTTCAATCGATTGCCGCCCAAAACGTTTGTGATTCGCTTGTACTGCGTGTTTGTACTGGGCGAGCTCTTGGGGGCGCTCACTCACCAATACTGGCTGCTGATGTTATCGCGCCTGATCACAGGGGCCGTTGCTGGCGCGTTTTTTGGTGTCGCTATCAGCATGTGTCAGCAACTTACCGATAAATCTCGTCAACTCGACGCGGTCGCCTTGGTTTTATCCGGCATCATGTTGGGAACCATCATCGGTCTGCCAATGGCAAAAGTGATGTCAGAAGCGTTTTCCTGGTCGGTGAGCTTCTACCTGTTGGCGTTACTCGCGTTGCTTTGTGCTCTGTTGACCGCGATCAGGTTGCCCAACATTCGACCCGAGTCGTCGCTGGCATTGAGCGCTGAACTCCTAGCGCTAAAAAGTGCCAAGCTAGGGTGGTTGTATGCAACCAGCTTTTTTGTCATCAGTGCCGCATACGCACCTTTTAGCTACATAGTTCCTATGCTGTCAGAGCATGCTTTATTGTCACAAAATGCAATCACCTTGCTGTTGCTGGCGTATGGTTTCGCGATGCTGGTCGGGAATCAAATCGTCGCTAAACTTGCCGTCCACCACGCAAAAATGGTGATCCTTGTCGGTTTGGTATTGGTTGGAGCCGCTCTTAGCGTGTTTTATCTGTTGGGGCACAACCCTTTTATCGCGGGGGCTGCAACCTTAGTCATTGGTTTGTGTGGCGTCAGTTTAAACCCAGCGCTGGTTGCTCGAATCATGCAGCTTCCTCAAGGTCAGAGAACCTTTACTCATACCGTACACTCGTCAGTGATTACGCTGGGCATTATGTTTGGCAGTTTTATCGCCGCATTAGGATTGGATTTTGGCTTTTCTCTGATCTCACCACTGCTTGTCGGCCTGAGTTTTGCGTTTATTGCGATGCTGATTGTGCTGTTTACCCCACCGCTGTTAGCGACAAGTACGCTGTCGACAAAGGGAACTTGAGATCATTACATTCTTGATGATTTCCAGCAGCCAAACGCTCCAGCGACGTTTTTCATCCTGTGTTGACTCTGGATAGAGAAGGGGCTCTTGCGTTGATCGGCGCTAGCAGAGGTTAACCGCAGGATCCTCTTCTACACTATGCAAGACATGGCACCGATTTCGCTTCATGTGGCCGGAGAGCCGGTGAAAGGAAAGAGGATATATCAGACTCAACAACGAAATGGCTTCGATCTATGACTTCGTCTGTGGAACAACGCATCAATGCGATTTACCGCGCAGAATCATGCCGAATTCTGGCCACATTGTTGCGCTTGTTACGGGGGGACTTCGCTCTCGCCGAGGAAGCGCTGCACGATGCGTTTATTGCCGCATTGTCGCAGTGGCAACGCGATGGTATCCCCGATAACCCCAGAGCCTGGCTGGTGTCGGCAGGGCGTTTTAAAGCCATCGACCGAATTCGCCGTAACCAGCCTTTGAATACGGCGCTGAATGAGTTGGCGCAACTCTTGGAGGCGCAATGCCACACTCAACCATTCGACGATGACGAAACGATTGAAGACGATCGCTTGCGCTTAATTTTTACTTGTTGTCATCCAAGCCTCTCTATGGACGCCCGGGTTGCGCTCACGCTGAGAGAGGTGTGCGGTTTGAGTACCGAAGCGATTGCAGCCGCCTTTTTGGTCTCGGTTCCGACTCTGGCGCAGCGTATCGTCCGAGCCAAGAATAAAATTCGCGATGCCGGGATCCCCTATGAGGTGCCTCTTCCCGAAGAGTGCTCTGTTCGGCTTGAGGCGGTTCTGCCGGTGGTGTACCTGGTATTTAACGAAGGTTATTCCTCCGCTTACGGCGCCGACTTAACCCAACCGGATTTGTCTGGAGAAGCGATACGTCTGGGACGCTTATTATTGGAGCTGTTACCGGAAAGCGAAGTGATGGGGCTGTTGGCACTGATGTTATTGCATGATGCCAGACGGGTTGGACGCCTCTCAGCCAAAGGGGATTTGATCCCTTTGGAAGATCAGGATCGCCGTCTGTGGGATCGCGAACAAATCCGTGAGGGCAGTGAATTGGTTGTCAAGGCATTAAGCTCGGGGTCCGCGGGCGTTTATGCGTTACAAGCCGCGATTGCTGCGCTGCACGCTGAAGCCCCAAGTGCGGAACAAACTGATTGGGCAGAAATTACCGGTTTGTATGAGGTGCTGCTGCGCCTCAATCCATCTCCGATCATTGAACTCAATCGTGCCGTTGCGCTGGCTATGCGTGATGGTCCACACGCGGGCCTGCAGGCGATAGAATCATTGTCTGGTCACAAAGAGCTTCAACGCTACCATTTGTTTTATGCGGCTCAGGCGGACCTCTATCGCCGATTAAATCAGCCAGTTAACGCGATGCACTATTATCAACAAGCACTTGAATTTGTACAACAGGAGCCGGAGCAGCGGTTTCTCCAGCAGCGACTGGAAGCGTTAAAAAGGAAAATGCCTTCATGATGATCTTGTGTGGGGTTGGTGCATTTAATATCGGCGACACAGATGAGACCGGGCATACGGGGACAAAAAAATTTTTCATGCGTGTCGATTTCCCTCTTGCTACGACGACTAAGTAGTGAAATCACCCAAAAAACTGAGGAATTACACCATGAGTTACGTTGATGGATTTATTCTCGCCGTACCAAAGGCGAACAAAGACGCATTTATTCAACATGCAGAGAAAGCCGATACTGTTTTTATTGAATGGGGCGCAATACGTGTGATCGAGTGCTGGGAAGAGGATGTGGCAGACGGAAAAGTGACGGACTTTCGTCGTGCTGTCCAAGCCCATCAAGATGAAGCCGTCGTGTTCTCCTGGGTCGAATGGCCAGATAAAGCCACTCGCGATGCCGGGATGGCAAAAATGCAAGCTGCAATGATGAGCGACCCGCGTCTTAACCCCGAACAAAATCCGATGCCTTTTGATGGTATGCGGCTGATTTTCGGCGGCTTTAAACCGATAGTTCTACTTGAATCGGCGCACGCCGTACATCATGACGACCAACAAGGAGCTACTGCTTATGTCTAATCAACATGGAGAATTTGTCTGGTACGAACTGGTCACAGACAACGTGGATGCGGCCTGTGACTTTTATCAAGGAGTGTTGGGGTGGGAGATGGGCGACAATGACCAGCCTGATAGCGATTACCGCATTATTCGTGCCCGTGATACTCACAGTGGTGAGTGGTTTGATATCGGCGGCATGCTACTTCTGGATGACGCGATGGTTCAACGAGGCGCAAGGCCAGTCTGGCTCGGCTACATTGCCGTGGATGACATCGACCAAAGTATCACCAATGCGCTTGCAGCAGGCGCTGGTGTCATCATGCCTTTGACCGAATTGCCTGAGGTCGGACGCATTGCGATGCTGAACGACCCCACAGGAAGTCCGTTTTACATCATTCAGTCAAGCTGTGAAACACCCAGTATGGCCTTTGCATCGGACAAACCCCGTGTGGGGCATTGCGCCTGGAATGAATTGAGAAGTTCTGATCCACAAGCGGCTAAAGCATTTTACTTTGAGATCTTTGGCTGGAGCAAGGATGGTGAACTGGATATGGGATCGATGGGGAGCTATGAGTTTATTCGTCACAATGGTGTGATTGGGGCTGTTATGCCCAAACCGCAAGACATCCCACTCTCAACATGGCAGTACTATTTCCGTTGCGCGGATATCGATGACGCTTGTGTCGCGATTGTCCGTAACGGTGGGTTAGTGCTCCATGGCCCGGACGAGATTCCCGGCGGCGATTTTATTATCAATGGGCAGGATCCTCTTGGTGCGCCTTTTGCGCTGGTCGGTGCAAGACGCACATAAAGGAGAGCGCGCTTGGTGTCTGGATGTCGGCCTTTTCACTTATTGTGCACACCAAAGCGCGACGCACCTCTGTGAAAGACAGGAGAGCTGAAATGAAATATTTATGTCTGGTGTATTACAACGAGCACAAGATGTTGCAGATGTCGCAACAAGAGTGGGATGTCCTCAACCGGGAATGCATGGGCTGTGTCGAACAGCTTAGCAACAGTGGCCATTTTCTTGATGGTGCGCCACTGCGTTCGACGGCAACCGCAACCACGCTGCGTGTGCGCGACAATACCCCCATTGTAACCGATGGCCCATTTGCGGAAACCAAGGAGCAGTTGGCCGGTTTTTATATGCTTGATGCCCGGGATATGAATGAGGCGATTCGTCTGGCCGAAAAAATACCCCCTGCGCGGTATGGCTGTGTGGAAATTCGCCCGGTACGAGAGCTGATGTCAGTTGACAACCATCGCTGAGCCAAGTGCTCGACAACGTGGCAGATCAAGGAGGAGAAAATGTCTAATCAAACCGGAACAGTAAAGTTACACCGAGTGCTGAGGGCGCCGGTGGCGCGTGTTTATCAGGCGTTTACGCAGCAGCACGCATTAGAATACTGGTTGCCGCCGTTTGGCTTCATCGGCAAGATAGACGATATGGATGTGCGTGTTGGCGGAGGTTATCGCATGTCGTTTATGAATTTCAGTACCGGGCTTTTGCATGCCTTTAGCGTCCGGTTTATTGAGCTCAAGCCCAACGAACGTATCTGTCATACAGATCGGTTTGAGGACGAATCGTTGTCTGGGGAAATGCGGGTGAGCATCGAGTTGACCCCCGTATCGTGTGGCACGGAATTACGCATTTGTCAGCAAGGGATCCCGGCATTGATTCCGGTCGAGTCATGCTACCTCGGCTGGCAGGAATCGCTGATCCAGTTGGCTCATTTGGTTGAACCGGAGATGTCTTCGGATCAGAGTGCTTTGTAGCGTTGTAGCCAAACTGCCACACGTCCATTGTTGTAGGTCCACTTAGTCGATGTTTTTCAGCTCACCAGTCAGTTCGGCTGGCAAAGGGGCTAAATTGGTCTGCGTGTAGCTGAAGTCACTCGCAAAATCTCATTTTTCTTCCAACTTCTCCTATTCAGTAGCGCATAGGCTGCCTACTCTCTTGAACATTATTGTGTTGATGATGGAAGGAAATAATCATGTTAAATCCGAGCAAGTTATCGGTGTTATTGGGGTGGGCAATAGCTGCCAGTAGTCATGCGGCGATGAATATTCAGCCGGATCCAGAGAACCCCAATGGTTACGTGGTGGCGCGTGCAGACATCACGGCTGCGGAACAGGCGAAAACCGCAGATCCGATGTACGCCACTTGGGCAAAAGCATTGGAAACTCGGGCTAACACCATTGTGGAAGCGATTGAGCCGGGGCTGGCAAGTAACCCGGAAAACGTCAAACGGGTTGAGCGTGTCTTCCCACAGTCAGAATGGGACTTTCTGACACATATGGCGGCCCCCGAGTACACTTATACACGTTTCTTGCGTGCAATCGGCAAGTTTCCGGCATTTTGTGGGGAGTACACTGACGGCCGTGATTCGGATGCCATCTGCCAAAAGTCCATTGTGACGGCGTTTGCCCATTTTGCTCAGGAAACTGGAGGGCACATTGCCAAAGATAATGTGTCGGATAACCCATTGGCGCTGGAAGAGTGGCAACAGGCGCTGGTGCATGTACGGGAAATGGGTTGGTCGGAAGGCCAGGAAGGATACACGACAGGGTGTGGACAGAATGACTGGCAGAATGCTCGCTGGCCGTGTGCTCCAGGGCAGGGGTACTTCGGTCGCGGGGCCAAGCAACTGTCTTATCATTTCAACTACGGTGCGTTTTCCGAAGTGATGTTTGATGGCGATGCCACGGTATTGCTTAATGATCCCGGGCGGGTGGCCGACTCTTGGCTCAATTTGGCGTCGGCGATTTGGTTTTTCTTAACGCCACAGGCGCCTAAGCCTGCAATGCTGCACGTGATTGATCGGACCTGGAGCCCATCACAACGGGAAATCGATGCCGGGATCGGTTATGGCTTCGGCACTACAATCAACGTGATTAACGGCGGGATTGAATGTGGTGAGCAGAACAAAGAGAAAGGGCAGCCAGTCAACCGTATCCGCTATTGGGAGGGGCTGTCGGCACACTATCAGATCCCACTCGAAGCCGATGAGAAAAACACCTGTTGGCAGCAAACGCCATACGGCAGCCTCAACCTGAACGGTGCGACGGATGTGCTTTATACCAACTGGGACGGGAACTGGAAGTATTATCCGGATCGCCCGGGCGGCTATTCGTTCGAATGCGAACTGGTCGGTTTTCAGACCGCGTATTCTGCATTGGTACCGGGGGATTACGAGAAATGTGTGACGAACTTCTATGGCTCGCACGCCAACTGGCCTCAAGTGCGCGTTGTGGCGCAGCTAGAACCAGGCGATCCGGGTACCGAGCCTGGCAGTGGCGACTGGGACAGCAACAAAGTATATAACGCGGGTGATCAGGTCATATTTAATGGTGTGACTTACCAGGCCAAATGGTGGACACAAGGAGACAGCCCGGCAGATGGCGGCCCTTGGGAACCGGTGAGTGGCACACCGATTGAGCCGGAACCGACTCCAGGCCCAACACCATTGCCGAATAGTTTCATTCAATGGCAGCCTGGAGTAACACAGGTAGCGGACGGTGACAAAGTGACTTATAACGGCAAGTGTTTCATCGCCAAAAACGGTCCGGGTGTGTGGGAAACGCCGCTGCAATCCAACTGGTTTTGGGACGAAATTGCCTGCCAGTGAAAAATAAATTGTTGCATGATAAGCTCCTGAGTGTTCAGGGGCTTTGTGTTTCCTTTTAAAAGGCTTTATTTATCATGTGATTAATCTTGTCTATCGTTTTTTGTTGATTTGTTAAAACTTAGATTTCACTTTTGAATCCTATCTTTTTGTTATGACCTAATTAAAATCCGCGCGTAATTTTTATAAACATTTTTTAAAGGTACGCGCCAATGTCCACAAAACTTGCCAACCCGGCCCCATTGGGCCTGATGGGTTTCGGTATGACCACCATTTTGCTTAACATCCACAATGCCGGTTACTTCCCACTGGATTCTATGATTCTGGCAATGGGGATTTTCTATGGTGGTCTGAGTCAGGTTATCGTCGGCATCATGTGTTTTAAGCGTGGTGACACGTTCGGCACGACAGCATTTACATCATACGGCCTGTTCTGGCTGACGCTGGTGGGCTTGATTGTGATGCCGAAGATGGGGCTGCCAGCCAGTCCGGCGAGCTTCATGGGTTGGTACCTGACGTTATGGGGCATCTTTACCGGCTTTATGTTTATCGGCTCTTTGTGCTACCCAGTAGCGAAGCAAGTGGTGTTCGGCTCGCTGACGATCCTGTTCTTCTTACTGGCTGCGCGTGATTTCACCGGTAATGAGCTGATCGGCACCATCGCTGGCTTTGAAGGTATTTTCTGTGGTGCGAGCGCAGTGTACTTTGCCATGGCGCAAGTGCTGAATAATGAATACGGTCGCACTATTTTGCCAATCGGCGAAAAGAAAAAAGCGACAGCCGCGAGCACACAGGAAATCGCAGCGTAATTCCTTCTTCGGTTGGGATACTCAAACGGGAAAAATAAAAGGGTTAGCCAATTGGCTAACCCTTTTTGTTTCCACTGCCTTTTCTATTTTTATAACACTTTTTGTGTTTGCATCTTTATCACGTAGAAGGTTGTTCTACCGTTGCAGAGTCTTGCGCGTCTGCTTGCGGAGTTTTACCCGTTTTACGTGTGTATTTTTCCTCCCAGTAAGTGGCACCTTTGATACCAAGTTGTACTGGGTTGAACAGGAAATCGGTGACACCGCGTTTCTGTTGCTCTTCGTAATCCAGCAGCGCTTTCAGGGCTGGTTTCGACATGAAGAAGATGATCAGAATACCGACAATGTTCAGCCAAGCCATCAGGCCAACACCCACATCACCCATCGCCCACGCCAGATTGGCGGTTTTTACCGTTCCGTAGAACACGGCACTGATAATGATGAGTTTCAGGACAAACATCATGCCATTTACTTTAAAGGTACGACGAATGTAAGCGATGTTGGTTTCTGCGATGTAGTAGTACGCCAGAATCGTGGTAAAGGCGAAGAAGAACAGCGCCACCGCGATGAACGGTTTGCCGACGCCTGGTAGGGCGGTTTCAATCGCCATCTGAGTGAAGACCGGGCCGTTAGCACTGATGTCGGCGGCAATGTTCTGCACCAGGAAGCTACCTTCTGGGCCAGCGACGTTGTAGGCACCTGTGATCAGAATCATGAACGCGGTGGCTGAACACACCAGCAGGGTATCGATGTAGATAGAGAACGACTGCACCAGACCTTGCTGCGCTGGGTGATCAACACTGGCGGCCGCGGCTGCGTGAGGCCCTGTACCCTGACCGGCTTCGTTGGAGTAAACACCACGTTTAACACCCCAGCCGATGGCTGCGCCGATACCGGCCATTGGTGTGAACGCATCACCGATGATCATGCCCACAATGCGTGGCACTTCACCGATGTTCAGCAGAATAATCACAAACGCTGTGACGATGTAGGCCAGCGCCATGAATGGCACGACAATCTGAGTGAAGTTAGCGATACGTTTTACACCACCGAAGATGATGAAGGCCAGGATGACGGAGACAACTGTACCGGTCAAAATTTTAGCAAAACTGAAGGTACCGATTGCAGTGTCAATCATTGGGCCAGAACCAAACGCCGCTTCTACTGCGTTACCGATACTGTTCGACTGAACACCCGGTAGCAGAACACCACAGGCAAAAATGGTCGCAATCGCGAAAACCCAAGCGTACCATTTCTGGCCCATGGCTTTTTCAATGTAGTAAGCCGGACCACCGCGGAACTCGCCTTCGTCTTCTTCTTTATAAATCTGTGCCAGCGTTGACTCTGCGTACGCGGTCGCCGCACCGAAGAAGGCCACGACCCACATCCAGAAAACCGCGCCTGGACCACCGAAACCGATGGCAGCTGCAACGCCTGCGATGTTACCTGTACCAACACGACCGGATAGCGATACCGCCAGCGCCTGGAACGACGAGATACCTTTAGTGGAACTTTTGCCCGAGAAGAGCAGACGCCACATTTCGAAAAAGTGACGGATTTGAACGAATCGCGTCATTATCGAATAAAACAAGCCGGCACCCAGACACAGATAGATCAGGGCAGGGCTCCAAATAATTCCATTCAGAAAATCAACAAAAGACTGCATGAGTATTTTCCCTGTTTAAATTAAACGATGTTGTGGTTGTGATGTTGTGTTTATTTTATGAACGACATACTAATCTTTTTGTAACTCATTTGTTAACAGATTTGTCTGCAAATCTTTCATAGCGTGACGATGGACACAAAATGCTAAATTTTTGTTAATTTGCAGATGTCTTAATTAGAAAACAACGATTAATGATGTTTTTCATAGTAATTTTTTATGCATATGAGTGAATTAACCAGCACAAACTGTCCAGATAACTCATTAATTTTGTGCTGATTAAATTCAGATAGGTAGCATGATTAGCTAAAAAATGACCAATTCTATTCAAGAGGCGTAGCGGAACAGATCCAGATCGCAGAATCCGGGGCGGGACCCCTTGTCGCCGGTGATCACATCGGCCAGCAGATCAGCAGAGCCACATGCCATGGTCCAGCCCAGCGTGCCATGACCGGTATTGGTGTATAAGTTTTCAAGCGGTGTGCGGCCAATGATGGGTGTGCCATCCGGCGTCATCGGGCGGAATCCGCTCCAGAATTCTGCCTGACTGAGATCGCCGCCTTGTGGAAACAGATCCTGCACCACCATAGCGATGGTGTCTTTGCGTTTTTGAGGCAGAGAAGGATCAAATCCGGCTAATTCAGCGGTGCCTGCCACCCGAATACGATCATCAAAGCGGGTCATGGCCACTTTATAAGTCTCGTCCATCACGGTAGAGCGTGGTGCCAGATCTGGGTTCGTCAGTGGCAGCGTGAGTGAGTAGCCCTTGACCGGATAAACGGGGAGGCGGATGCCTAGCGGTCTCAGCAGCGGAGTCGAGTAACTGCCGAGAGCGACGACAAAGGCGTCGGCTTCTAGTGTGCCTTGCTTGGTGGCAACGGCCGTGATCCGGTTGTGCTCACGTTCCAGTGATTCAATTTGGGTGTCGAACAGAAATGTGACGCCATGCTGGCGCGCCAGCTCGGTAAGTTGCTGGCAGAACAGGTAACAGTCACCAGTTTCATCATCCGGCAGATAGAGACCGCCCGTGAGTTTTTCCTGTACAGGCGATAACCCTGGCTCCTGACGCAGACAACCGTCGACGTCCAGCAATTCATAGCGGGTGCCGGATTGCTCCAGCAAGCGTATGTCTTTTTCGATGGCTGCTAACTGTTTTTCAGTACGAAAGACTTGCAGAGTGCCTTGCTCACGCCCCTGAAATTCAAGTTGATGGGTATGCTTCAACTGAGTAAGGCAAGCGCGGCTGTGATTGGCGATGGCCAGCATGCGCGCCTTATTGATTTGATAACGATCAAGTTGGCAGTTGGCCAACATACGTGACATCCAGGTGAGCTTTTCAGCATTCATCCTGGGGGCAATTTTGAGTGGTGCGTGGCGCTGAAACAACCAGCGCATGGCTTTTTGCGGAATACCGGGGGCTGCCCAGGGAGAAGAGTAGCCATAAGAAATCTGCCCGGCGTTCGCAAAGCTGGTTTCTTCACCGCTGCGGGGCTGACGATCCACCACTGTCACCTGACAGCCTTTCTGACTCAGATACCAGGCGGTTGTGACGCCAACGACGCCACTGCCTAAAACCACGACTTTCATGGGCAATCTCCGAAATTGTTAATTGGCGCAATCATGTGTGGTTTACACTTTAGTAACAATCGATAAAAATTAGCGGTAGTGTTTAAAATTTCTAAACGCAGGATGGCAGGTGAAAGGAAGTTTAGCCAACGGACTGGCCACGTTTCAGGTTGTGGCCCGATACTCGACATTAACGCAGGCCGCTAAGGCGCTACACCTGACGACTGGAGCCGTCAGTCAACAACTGTTGCAACTTGAACTGCTGTTAGGGTTTAAGGTTTTTATACGCCATTCTCGTGGTATCCGCTTAACGGCGGAAGGTAAGCAGCTGGCCGCCGCCGTGACGCTGCACTACAGTGAGCTGGAGCGGGTGATTGACAAACTGCGTCAACCCGAGCAGGCATTTGCCGAAATCCGTTTAAAGCTCACGCCATCCTTCGCTTTCAAGTGGCTGGTGCCGCGTCTGGAAAGTTTCCATCGCCAGTTTCCACACATTCCGGTGCTAACCTTTGCGGAAGGCGCATTGGTTGACAGTGATAACCGTGATTACGACCTCGCCATTGACTATGGCCCGTTTCCTTATCATCGAGCCGGATCGGAATTGCTGTTTGAAGAATACCTGCTGCCGGTTATGAGCCCGGCGTACGCTAAGCGACACCCTGAACTGGCCAGTTCTCACGCCGCCTGGCAAGCGGTGACCCTACTGCACGATGCCATGCCATGGCAAAGTGCACCTAGGGATTACGAATGGCTTTATTGGGCCAGTCTGCAGAGAATGGATATCGAAACCAACCGGGGGCACTTTTTCAATCGAACGGATATGGCGATGTCGGCAGCTGAAGCGGGGGTTGGGGTGGCAATGGCACGCACAGCTCTGATTGGTGATGAATTAGACACTGGACGCCTGGTTTCACCATTTCAACCGTTGGCGGCCAATGCCGGCTATTTCCTGTTGACGCGTGAAAGTAACGACAGCACTGAAACCTTCACCCAATGGTTGCGTGCTCTGTGTCAGCAGCGCGGCCAGTAAGTTTTAAGCCGAATTACAGCAACAAAGCCTTTATATTCGTAGGGCCTTGCTTGCATTGTTGTTGTCATAATGTGATCTAATGCACAGCATGACAGTTAAAAACCTGTCGAGTTGGATCTGGCGACGCTGGGTAGGCAGAGTAAACTCGAACTCACCGCGAAAAACACCATACTATGAATACATCCGCTTCCCGCTCGCGCCTGTTGATGATGATCGCTGCGATCATCGCTGTTCTTTTTACCTTGTTTCCCGAAGTCAGTGTTTACCGTCTGGCCGACCTGACCCAGTGGGTGATAACCCGTCTTGATGATGAAGTGATTGTGCTATCCACGTTGGCTTTTATTGCCTGTATGGCGATCTGTTGCTCGCCGCTTGGAAAAGTACGGCTCGGAGACGGTGAGCCGGAATTTGGTTTCTGGCCATGGGTGATTATGCTTTTTACTACTGGCATGGGCTCCGGCCTGATCTTCTGGGGTGTGGCCGAGCCGGTGTTTCACCTGTCCAATATGCCGCCAGTCGAGCAGGTCGGGGATACGTATGATACAGCGCTGGCGTTAACTTATTTCCATTGGGGGGTACACGCCTGGAGCCTGTATGCATTGGCTGGCTTGCTAATGGGCTGGCTTGCCTACGTCAAACAGCGCCCGATGCGCATCAGCGCCTCTTTTTCGGGTTCCACACAACAGGGGTGGCTGCGGATCGTTGATCTGGTGGCTGTGTTGGCGATTCTGTTTGGTATTGCGGGGGTACTGGCCAATACCATGGCGCTGGTCGAGCAGGGTGTGCGCAGTATGACAGGAACCGAACAGGACCTGACGGCCATGCGCATTGGTATGACAGTGGTGATCGGCCTGCTGTTTACTATCTCCAGTGCACTTGGGGTGAAGAAGGGGATTCAGCGTCTGAGCACATTTAACATCTGGCTGATGGTCGGCCTGTTCCTGTTTGTCTTTGTGAACACCAATATGAGCCAGGTGCTGACACGATTGATGAGCTCGACGCTGGCGTACGTTGAATTACTGCCTCAGGTATCATTTGGTGCTATTTCTGGTGGCGAGCAATGGAGCCAGGGCTGGTCGGTGATCTACCTGATCTGGTGGATTGCCTGGGCACCGTTTGTCGGCCCGTTTATCGCTCGGATCAGCAAAGGGCGCTCGATTCGTCAGTTTTTGGCTTGTACCATACTGATTCCGACCCTGGCGTCGATTGTTTGGTTTTCTGGTTTTGCGGGGGCTGTTTTTGAAAGTCACGTGTTGGACAGCGTTGTGGCGGCGGTCAATGATGATTACACCAAGGGATTATTTGTCTTTTTCTCCGCGTTGCCAATGAGTGATGTGTTATCGCTGCTGGCGCTGGGATTGTTGCTGACGTTTGTTATCTCTAGCTCGGATTCTGCGATCTATGCGGCAGGCATGTTGACCGAAGATGTGCGAACCAGTAGCAAAATTGCCTGGTCGGTGATCGTGGTCACGATGGGGATTGCTCTGGTCACGATTAATGATGTTGATCTCAACAAGCAGGTGGCGATCGCTGGCGCGATCCCGTTTACCCTGGTGTTATTGTCACAGTTGATGGCCGTAATGTTAGAGCCTCTGTTGCCTGTGGTGCGTCGCCGCTTATCAGGGACATCGGGGTAAGCCCTTGTTAACTGACTGAATTATAGTTTATTAGGGGCGTTATCACGCAGCAGGTAACGTTTCTTAATAGTACTATCCGTTATGCTGAGTGCGCCAAAATGGTGGAGCTTCGTGCTCTTAGGAATACTCACACACTAACGACGTCGATATGAAGAAAACACTTTTTACGCTATGTGCACTTTTCTCTTCAACTGCGGCGTTCGCTCAACAGCCTCAGGCTTGTTCAGCGGACACTTCAGCCATGAGCCCGTCAGCAAAGCAGAACTATACGCAATGCTGTGAATCAGATAACGGGGAAGCATGTTACATGCATGCCTGGCGTGATCTGGAAGCGCGCGGTAAAAAAGATCAAGCCACACTTTATTACCAACGCAGTTGTGATGCCGGTTACGCCAGTGGTTGCCGCACAGCAGGTCAGACAGCCCAAGTTCAGGAAGAAAAAGACGCTTGGTTCAACAAAGGTTGTGACCTGAAAGATCTCGACAGCTGTCTGGAAGTTGATCGTTTGCCTAACTGATCACGTTTGCCAGCCCGGCTCTGGGCTGGCACCTTGCTCTCTTCTCTTCTCTTTTGATATTCATCACTCTCCCTGGTTATTGCTGATCTATCCTCATCATGAATATTTCATTAAATTAGAGAAATACGTAGCAAAAAACGCACTCGAGCAACTATGAAACTTTGTTCTTAACATTGAGCTACTAGGCTAGGTTAATAATCGCCTTTGTTCACTCAATGGAGGGGGACATGAAATTCAGTCTACGAGTTAAAAGCTGGGTGCTGTTCGCCAGTGTTATACCTGTGTTGCTGGCGCTGTTTGTTTCCGCTTACAGCGCAACCCAAAGTTTGGATCAACTGAATCAGGAGCGCTTAATTGCTCTGCGAGATACCAAACAAGCCCGCCTGGAAAATCTGCTTGAGCGGTACAAAAACAATATGGGCGCCATTGCCGAGGTGATCACGTTTAACCTGCGTAACTTTGGTAGTCCTGAGTTTGATACCTTGATGCGGGATCTGAACGCCAACCTTGAGTTTTATGACGTGTTTGTCGTCAATCAGCAAGGGGATGTGGTGTATACCGCGGCCAAAGAAGCAGACTATCGTACCAATCTGGTCAACGGCCCGTATGCGGCATCTGGGTTAGGCAATTTGTTCAGTCAGGTACGTCAGGGCAACAGTTTTGCATCGGTGGATTTCGCACCTTATGCGCCGTCGAACAATGAACCTGCCGCGTTTATCGGCAAGCCAATCAGTGTGGAAGGGGAGCGTTGGATGGTGGCGACTCAGCTGTCTATTGAGGGCATCAACAGCCTGATGAACCTGCGCAGTGGCATGGGGGAGAGTGGCGAAACTTACCTGGTTGGCTCAGACATGCGCATGCGCTCTGATTCTTTCCTTGATCCGGCCAACCATTCTATCAAAGCCTCCTTTGCCGGTAGCGTAGAAAAAAATGGGGTGTCGAGCCTGTCGGTGAAGCGAGCGCTAAGTGGCGAAACCGACCTTAATATTGTCAATGATTACAATGGTAATCCAGTTATTTCCGCGTTCGCCCCCGTAGACGCGTATGGTCACCGTTGGGCTATCATGGCGGAGTTGGACAAGGCCGAAGCCGAAATGCCGATTTGGTCATTGCTCAAGCTGAATTCGGTGGTGCTGATACTGTCGATCATTGGTGGACTCGGGGCGGCGGTGCTGGTGACTCGGGCGGTCATGCGGCCACTGGGCGGTGAGCCGGATGAAATGAAAGCCTTAATGAGCCAGGTCGCCTCTGGTGATTTGCGGATTGATTTAGCTTGCGACGACACCCGCAGCGTGCGCGGCGCCTTGTGTCTAATGACGCAGGAACTAACGACCATCATCCGTGAAATCAGTGATTCAGCGTCGCAATTGGCGGCCACATCGGAAGAGCTCAGTGTGGTCACCGAGCAGTCAGAGAAAAATCTGCTCAATCAGAACCAGGAACTGGAGCAGGCCGTCACTGCGGTGAATGAGATGTCTGCCTCCATCCACGAAGTGGCAGAAAGTGCCAGCAAAGCGTACCACAGCTCCTCAGTGGCCAACGATGCTTGTCAGCATGAAATCGCCCGGGTTCGCAGTACGGTGACGATTGTCAATCAGTTGGTCGACCAAGTTGACAGTGGGAACAGCAACGTCACACAACTGGCCGATCAGGTCAAAGAGATCAACACCCTACTGGACGTGATTCGGGGCGTTGCGGAGCAAACCAACCTGCTGGCTCTGAACGCGGCAATCGAAGCGGCTCGCGCCGGCGAAAGCGGGCGCGGATTTGCGGTGGTGGCGGATGAAGTGCGCAACCTGGCGCAAAGGACACAGCTATCCACCGAGCAGATTGAAGAGATGGTGAAAAACGTCAACGCGCAAGCGGGGCAAACAGTAGAGATCATCGATAGCTGTAAACAGGTGGCGGAACAAACCATGTCTCAAGTGCGTGAAACTGGCGTTACGATAGAGAAGATTGTTGCCGCGGTCAGCGAGATATACGATCAAGCGGCTTCGGTGGGCAGTGCAACCGAAGAGCAGGCGACCGTTTCATCCGACATTGATAAGAGCCTGGTGACCATCAACGACATCGCTAACCAGAACGTTTCCGGTGCACATGAAACCTCGGCATCCAGCGCTGAACTAGCCAGAGTCGCCATGAACCTCAAAGGCATCGTGGAGACATTTAAGGTCTGAGCCATCGGACATGAGGTAACAAAAAGGGCCAACTCTTGCGAGTTGGCCCTTTCCAAACGTTTGGTGGTGTGAGTATGACAAGAACATCATGGCGATAACTCAATCTCTGAATGAATAATTATGTTATCTTTAGTTGTCTTTGAGTAACTTTTTGACCTGCTTGCCGAAACCTTTGGCGACCAATTCTTCGCTTTCTAAGTATTTTAAAGTTTGTTCGAGGTCAATAGGTCGCCTTTCTTTAGTCCTAAGATTAAAGCCTTGAGTCTCAATCACAGATATGAATTGCTCCATATTTTCAAGGTCAGTGTCTTTAACATAATATACAGGTCTTTCTTGCTTGCAATGATAGGAAAATTTTTCAGCATCATTATCTAAAGACGTTTTTAGTGAGCAATCTAAATTTTTACTTCGTCCAGATGAGACAGCAATTTGATGGAAATAATGAAATTTATTTGCATGCTGACCACCTTGAATTTCAAGCACAAAATCTAATTCTTTTGTTGAAACTCTTAGATCGTCGTATAGAATTTTTGAATTGGTTTTTATCGTAACTTCACTATTAGGATAATAGCCAAGAATTTCTAGAAATAGCTTGGCTTGTCGATTGGTTTTTGTATGCTCTTTTTTTTCTATTTCTAAATCATGGTAAACAATTTTTACCAGCTCAATCATTCCGGTTTGAGTCACTGACAACATTCCGCCAAGATTATTTTTTATAGCAGATTTGTTGTTTAGATTAGATAGGTATTCTATTTTTTCACTGTTTTGTAAATTATCTATGTTGACATGGTAAACTTTATTTACTAGCCAGTTGATTGCATTTTTAACGTTATCTTTATTTATTCTATCACCATCAATCCAATACCCATTTTCAACATCATGTGATTGCCAAGGCACCCAGTTGTACTGCGGAAACTGTTCTATTAAAAATTTAACATATGAGGTGTTATTCTCACTAAACCAATTAGGTATTCGTTTAGAAAGTCCACCCTCGTCAATCATTTTTTTTAGTGAACATGATATAATGTCGCATTCATCTATATCTAAATTGTTCGCTGCGTCAAGTATAGCTTGCCGAACGTTTTCTATACACCAATGGCGCTGAGCAACTGTCTTGGTAATAGGCTTTTTATTTTCAAAGTATATAACCATTTGACTAATACTATTTCCAAATAACTTCATCATCAGCTTGCCTTCATCAATTAGAGTAAGGTAACCAGAGATTGCATCTCCCCAGTTTACACCTTTAATTGAGAGTTCTTTTTTTAGCTTGTTGTATGCGAACAAATGTTCATGGCTATAAGAGTTATTATTTTTATCTAATTTCAAATAACCCTGAGGTAAGTTTTTCATTTTGTAAGCTAAAAATTCTCTCCTATACATTTTATTGATTAGTTCAAATGGAGAGTGAAGACTAGAGGACATAAGTATATTTGTTAATGGCCAATCTCTTAATAGTTTTTGTGTTATATCTGTAGGTGACAACTTAGTGTTAAACTTAACTGAATTTTCTTTGAGTAGTCTGTCTAGAACATCTTTTCCATAACCTGATTTAGCTAGCCACTCTTCTCTACCGCGTTGATTAATTAAATTAGTGAAATTTTCCTTTGTTCCTATCAGTTGCAAAACCTTAGAAAAATTATCTGAATTTTTATCTCCTGTGGATTTTTCTATCACATACCTCCATTCTTTCTGTTTCACTCCACTTTTCATGAACAGGTTTCTGAGTGGTTTATCACCTTCTATTGTTGATAATTTTCTTTGTGTTAATAGTGATTCTGCATCTTCAAAAGTGGCTGCACTCATAGAGGAGTAGCTTTTGTTTAGTGTGTTGTTTAGGAAGTTCACTAGTTTAACTTCTATAGATTTTAATCTAATCTGCATGTTTTAAACTTTATCTATAATATTTAATTGTGTTGTTGAGGTGAGCGAAATCGTTGTAATGGTTCTTATAGGTTAAGGGTAATATTTTTCATCGTGATTCTTAAAGCACCGATTTAGGCTGTAGATCTTGTTCCATAGGGTTACAGACAGAAAATCATAGCCTGTGTCCAACATAACAAATGTACTCTGATGAGATATTGTATCATCTGTGTTTTTCAGAGCTTGTCTAGACCGAAGAGCTTCAATAACTTGTTATTGATAAAAGTCTTTTCTCACTTGCCATCTAAGTATTGCATACTGAAATACCTTAGATCTCTAACACTAACGCTGTCTAGAATTCATATGGTTAACTACGTTATAAACTATCAATAATACTGAATGCTCGATACTCATCAAATGCGAACTGATCGGTCATTCCACTAACGTAATCCTGAATCAGCCTAACTCTAAAGTAGAACTCCCACGCATCATAACCCGCATCAAACGGTAGCTTTACTAAGCTTGCTTCAGTAAGGGCTCTTTCATAAGCTTGAACATGCTTATACGAGAGTTTTTTGAACAGTCTAGATGCATAGAGAGGGGCCCCTTTCTGTTCATTTTTGACTTGCTCAAACTCTACCCTTGTGAGGTTTAAAAGTGGGCTATAGGTATCAAGAAGGCCTTTGATGATCTGATAACCTTGCAGTTCACGTGCTTCGACTTCCTTATGACAAAATGCATATTTTGCTGCAACATTTTTGAGTGTTTTTATCAGTGCATGTCGGTCACTACCATCTTCAAGTAGGGCTCGGTTGAACTCTCCATGAAAAATTTCGTCGATATTGGCTAGAAAAATATCGCAGGCGTGAGGCACCAAAGTACCTCCGATAACGACTCTCATCATGACAAAGAATAGTGTATCTGGGTTACGAAAAGCTTTGTTCTCTGCCTGAATGATTAAACTCTCCATTAAGTTCTCATCACTGTCTATTTTCAGTTCTTCTCTAACAGCAGGATATTCATACTTTAAAGCCGTTTTTAATGTGTCGACAGTTAATATGCCTTTTTCTACAGCGTCTTCAAGATCGGCCAGACCATAGGATATATCATCGGCAGCTTCCATTATGTAAGAGAATGGTGAGCGGCAGTGTGCCTTTATATCTAAAGCCTGAAGAAGATTTGAAATATAGGGTTGTTCACTAATGTAGTAGCCAACTTTTTTTCGTAAGTAACTAAATGTTTCGTTTTCCTTTTGGGGCTTAAGCTCATCTCCACGGCGGGTATATTTTAGTATTCCTGAAACTTGACTGTAGGTGAGACAAAGATTGAGAATGGAGTGAACTAAACGAATTGCTTGAGCATTACCTTCAAAACTAGACAGGTCACGAATCATTTCTTTGTTTAAATCAAGGCTATGCAATGAAATGAATTTTGAAAGGTTTTGCTCGAACCAATCATTGATGGCCTTTTCTCCGAAGTGGCCAAAAGGAGGGTTACCGATATCATGCATCAAGCAAGACATTTCAACAATAGACTCAATATGCCGCTCTAATCCTGCAAGACCATATTCTTCTTGAGCATCTCTAGATAGTCTTTCAAAGATTTGTTGGGTAATGTAACGTCCATTTTGTTGTACTTCCAATGAGTGGGTCAACCTGCTGCGGACAGAAGCATTGCGCTCTAGTGGAAAAACTTGTGTTTTTTGTTGTAAGCGCCGGATAGCCGCAGAGTTAATGATACGGCCACGGTCGCTTTCAAATATACTCAAACTACATTTTTCTTCAGGTTTCCACGCTGTGGGCGTTGTATTGTCGTAGCTTCGTACATAACGGATTTTCTTCTTGAAATTTATAGTCATTTTTTTTAGCTATCAGTTACAGTGACTCATAAACACTATTCGCAAAAGGTAAGAGTGAGAAGTCGATTCCATAACATTTGAGAATTAACGCAACAAAGTACTGTAATTGAGTGCACTGTTATTTTCCTATTGGCTGTTTGATAAAAGTTAGGCGGGAAAATGTCAGCCCAAGTTCTAACGTTTGAGTAGATAAGTTGGCTATATCTCTTCTAGTTCGCTGGCTTAAGCGTATTCGAAAAGTAAATACGAGGTGAAACGAACACTATATCGGAGGATACTTCGTTAGAGGATGGTGAGTTAAGACTGTTGGGCTATATTGGTGGATTACAAAAAGGGCCAACTCTTGCGAGTCGGCCCTTTCCAAACGTTTGGTGGAGCTGGCGGGAGTTGAACCCGCGTCCGAAAATCATTCATCTTTGGTACTACATGCTTAGTCGATCTTTAATTTCACCACCCAACTGCGAACCGACACGCGATCGAATGGCTAACCTGAATTAGATCTCACGCTTCATCCCTCAGGTGGGGGAATCCACGCCAGCTTGATTTGGTTTGACCTTCCTTGATTCCCCGTCTTACAAGCGGAAGCTAGGGAGGAAGGGCTCTAAGCAGGGTATTAAGCTGCTAGTGCGTAGTTTTCGTCGTTTGCGACTATTTTTTTGCGGTTTGTTAACGAGGCCTACCGCACCTCGGCATGCACCTTAGACTTCAAAATTCCCGTCGAATCCTGAATCAGCCCCAAGGTATGATTGGCATACTACCAGAAAAGCTTAAGCTGTCCAGTGATATGCGTTTAAGTGGTTAAGATTAGCGCAGGTTGTTGCTCTTCATAACACGAGCTTTCTGGCGTTGCCAATCTCTGTCTTTTATGTCAGTACGCTTATCGTGCAGCTTTTTACCTTTCGCGACACCTATCTTAATTTTAACCCATGAACGCGACCAGTACAGCGACAGTGCCGTCAGTGTCATTCCTTCACGGTTAATGCGGCCAAACAGATTATCGAGCTCCCGGCGTGAAAGCAGCAGTTTACGCACGCGTGTCGGGTTAGCGACCACGTGAGTAGATGCTTGTGTCAACGGCGTAATGGACATTCCACTGATAAAGGCTTCTCCTTCGCGCATGTACACATAGCTTTCTGCAATGTTGGCTTTACCCTGGCGAAGTGATTTCACTTCCCAGCCCTGTAGCTCCAGGCCTGCCTCGATCTCTTCTTCGATGAAGTATTCGTGACGTGCTTTTTTGTTCAGAGCGATGGTATTGCTACCTGCTTTTGTTTTGGATTTTTTCTTTGCCATAATGGCTGCATTATACGGATTGGGTTGCAGTTAGGAAGTCCTTTTATTTGCTCTTAACGAGAATAAAAGTAAAATCCGTGAGAGCCTGAATTCCAGGCGAGGTATCAAGAGGTAGATATGAAGCAAGTTACCCGCTCCGCTTTGGTGTCTTTTAGCGCCGAGCAGATGTTTGATCTGGTCAATGATGTGGAACGCTATCCGGAGTTTTTGCCCGGTTGTTCCGGTGCTCGTGTCCATGAATCATCAGACAGCGTAATGACGGCTTCAGTCGATGTCTCGAAAGCCGGGATCAGTAAGACGTTTACCACCGCAAATGAACTGTCGCCGGGCACGGCGATACTGATGACGCTGGTGGACGGCCCGTTCAAAACCCTCAAAGGAGGGTGGTTTTTCACTCCGCTTGATGAACAGGCTTGCAAAGTCGAGCTGAAACTGGAGTTTGAATTCTCCAGCAAGATGATTGAGATGGCGTTTGGTAAGGTCTTCAATGAACTAACCAGCAATATGGTCAATGCGTTTACCAAACGAGCAAAACAGGTTTACGAGTGTTATGAGTATTGAATCAGACATGATTCATGTTGAGGTGGTGTATGCCCTACCTCAAGAGCAGCGAGTGATAGCATTGGTCGTCAATAAGAACATGACGGCAGAAGAGATCATTCGGGAATCCGGTGTGCTGGAGCTCTATCCGGAAATTGATTTGAAAAAAAATAAAGTCGGAGTGTTCAGTCGCAACATTAAGTTGGATGCAACTGTGCGCGATCGTGACCGGATTGAAATCTACCGCCCGTTACTGGCGGATCCCAAAGAGATTCGCCGCAAACGTGCTGAGCAGGCCAAAATGGAAGGCAAAGCCGACCCGGTCACCGGGGGAAAACCCAATGCTCAACGTAAACACGACGAATAGACGATGTCAGCTCCAAAGTGAAAAGGCTCACCAGTGGTGAGCCTTTGTTGTCTGTGGAGAGCGGCGATCAATTCAGGCCTTCGAAGAATCCTTCACTGGCAGGGTAGTCTCCGGTAATTTTTGTCAGAGCACCGGCATCGTTAAAATTCACCACCAGATTTTTTTGTACCGAATCGTTGTGACCCTCGGTATGGTGATAAATGTAGTACCAGGTATTCGGGTAGCCGTTTTCAATGAGCATCGGAGAGCCAAGCACATAGCGTACTTGTTCCTTGGTCATGCCAAACTTCAACTTATCGACCGCTTCCTGCTCAACGTAGTTACCTTGGTTGATGTCGATGCGATAAACCAGTTTTTCCAGCAGAGAACAGCCGGTCAACATTGTCATCGCCAGTGGAACTGCGATTAACCACTTCTTCAATTGCATACTTAAATTCTTAGCTACTTATTCATTAAACTGGGCTGATAATAAACAAGCTGGGAGCTAATGTAAAAAGCTCCCTGCTGTTTGAATTGTTTCTGACCATGAATTTTGAATTTGGTTGCAATAACGAAGCAAATTTGCCAACGAAATGGACTTTTTGACTCGCGTTTAGGCGGCAATCAATAATTCTTTGGCGTTGGCCAGTGTGCTCTCTGTGATTTGGCTGCCGCCAAGTAGGCGAGCCAGTTCGGACACGCGTTGCTCAACATCCAACAACCGCATTTGTGTTTCGGTTTTGCCTGCTTTAGTCTGCTTAGCAACAAACAGTTGCTGGTGACCACAGCCAGCGACCTGAGGTAAATGGGTGACGCACAGCACCTGCGTGGACTCTCCTAGTGTACGCAGCATTTTTCCAACCACGGCTGCGGTCGGACCGCTGATACCGACATCGACTTCATCAAAAATCAGGCTTGGTGTATCCACTTTCTGCGCTGTGATGACCTGAATGGCCAGTGAAATACGCGACAGTTCGCCGCCAGACGCCACTTTTGAAATGGCTTGCAGCGGCTGTCCAGGGTTGGTGGACACTAAGAAAGTGACCGTATCCAGGCCCAGTGGAGAAGGACGATGATTGTTGTTGTCCACATCAATACAGAACTGCGCTTTTTCCATACTCAGTTCGTGCATGCTGCTGGTAATAAGCTTGTTCAGTTCCTTAGCGTAACGACAACGCGATTTGCTCAGCTTTTCTGCACTGTTGATAAAGGCCTGATATTTTTCCTCGACGTCCTGTGCCCGCTCACTCAATCTTTCATCGGAACAGTCCAGAGCATCGACTTGAGCCAGAAGGTCCTGATGATGCGAATACAGCACTTCGGGCAGTACCTGATGCTTGCGAGCCATCGACATGACTTTAGAAAAACGTTCCTCCACATAAGCCATTCGGGACGGGTCCACGTCAATTCCATCCAGATAGCTGCGCAGTTCACCGTTGGTTTCTTCAATCTGAATAATGGCGTCGGCCAGCATGTTCGGCAGCTCAGCCAACTTTTCATCCAGCTCCGCCAATTGAATCAGGGACTGACTGGCTGATTGGAGAATACCAAGAGCATTAACCTCTTCACCTTCGTAAATAAGTTCAATGGCTTGCTGACAGGTAGAGGCGAGTTCGCCGCTGTTTGACAGACGTCTGTGCTCTTGCTCGAGTTCTTCAAATTCATCTTCACCAAGGGATAGCTCGTTGAGTTCTTTGATTTGATATTCCAGCAGCTGCTTCTGTGCCTGATTGGCGGCGCTGTTTTCCTTGAGTTGCTTCAGGTTGTTATCCGCCTGACGCCACTTTTGATAGGCATTACGGGTGCTTTTCAGCAGGTTAAGATGTCCGGCATACTGATCCAGCATGGCCAACTGATACTCACTTTTCATCAATTGATGATGCGCATGCTGGCCGTGAATATTGATCAGCAACTGGCCGAGTGATTTCAGTTGAGAAAGGGGGACCGGACTGCCGTTGATAAAGGCTCTTGAGCGGCCTTCTTTGGTGATGGTACGGCGCAAAATACATTCGCTGCCGTCCAGCAGGTCGTTATCTTCTAGCCAACGGGTTGCGTGAATATTGTTGTCGAGATGAAAAGCCGCACTGACTTCCGTCTTTTCTTCTCCCTGACGTACCATGCTGGCTTCAGCCCGGCCACCCAGGCACAAACCAAGCGCATCGATGGCGATGGACTTACCAGCACCGGTTTCACCCGTGATGGTGGTCATCCCCGTAGATAGCTCGAGTTGTAAAGACTTAACAATCGCAAAATTATTAACACTTAGATGAGCCAGCATTTTTAGATACCTGTTTAAATGAACAATACTGTATATAAGTGCAGTATATACTGTTTCTTTATACAGTAAAGCCGGGAGGCAAAATTTTTTTGTGAGCAAGATCGGTAACTTGGAAACCGGCGTTTTGACAGCGAAAGGGAGTGATGAAGAAGAAAAAGCTGGGGAGATGGGCGGTTTGACAAAGGCGTGAGCATAGGCCGTCAGGGCAATGCATTGCCCTGACGGAGAAGGAATTAAAACAGTTTACTCGACCACCCCAGCTTTTTGCGTAAAACGTGGTAGTAGCTGTAATCTTTGGGATGGATCAGGCGCAGTACGTTCGGACTTTGGAAAATATGGACTTCATCGCCCGGTGATACTGGCAACGAGATTTGGCCGTCACAGCTGACTTCCTGCGTACCGCGATTGTCTGGGGAGACAACCAGTTTGATTTTTCGATTGCCATCGACCACCAAGGGGCGGCTCGACAGGGTGTGTGGAAACATGGGTACTAAACTGATGGCGTTTAAGCTCGGAGACAAGATTGGCCCGCCACCGGACAGTGAATAGGCCGTCGAACCGGTTGGAGTGGACACTATGATGCCATCCGAACGCTGTGAAAAGGCAAAATTGTTATCAATGTAGACTTCGAACTCAATCATGTGTGCGACTTGGCCCGGATGAAGTACCGCTTCGTTGAGCGCCGCATTATGACTTTTTACCTGGCCGTGGCGGTGCACTTCGGCCTCTAACAGAAAACGTTCTTCTTCCATATACTCGCCCTGCAAAACTTTATGCAGCGCTTGTTGGAAGTCCTCAGGGTTTAAGTCAGTCAGAAAGCCAAGATTGCCGCGATTGACACCTATGACGGAGACGTTAAAACGCGACAGCACCCGGGCAGCACCAAGCATGTTTCCGTCACCGCCGACCACGATCGCCAGATCCGCCACATGACCAAGTTCAATCAGGCTGGCAAACTGCTTTGACGGGATGTCGTCGAGAATGTCGCTCAAACGATCGTCAATCAGTACATGGTAGCCTTCGGCTGTCAGCCACAAATACAGATCTTTATGTGTCTGTATTGACTGCTGATCCCGGGGTTTTCCAATAATGGCGATCACGTTAAACGGTTTTTTCATAAGCTTTCCAATCGAAATGGGCTTGAATCAAAAATCTTCATCCCCATAATAATGGCAAGTTACCCTATTATGCGAATTTTTATGTGTCTGAACCTTAAAGAAATAGCAGGTTCAAACCCAAAAGAAAGTTGAATTCTGGAGATATCATGAGCAACCAAGAAAAAAAGATGCACGAAGAAGAGCTGCAACAGCAAGAGACGGTTGAAGCCGATACTGAAGCGGAAGCGGAAGCGGTAGGCACAGATGCGGATATCGAATGGAACGAGGAATCGGCGCTGGATGAGACTGAAGCGAAGATCGCACAATTAGAAGCGGCGTTGCTGTCAAGCGAAGCGAAAGTGAAAGAACAGCAGGACGCCGTACTTCGTGCAAAAGCCGAAGTTGAGAACATGCGCCGTCGTACTGAGCAGGAAATTGACAAAGCGCGTAAATTTGCGCTGAACAAGTTTGCTGAAGAGCTGTTGCCGATTATTGACAACCTTGAGCGTGCGATTCAGGCGGCGGATACGGAAAGCGAAGTGGTTCAGCCAATCCTGGAAGGGATTACGCTGACACACAAAACCTTTATCGATACCATCAGTAAGTTTGGTCTGAAAGAGATCAACCCGGAAGGTGAAGCGTTCAATCCAGAACTGCATCAAGCAATGTCGATTCAAGAGAGTGCTGACCATGAGTCCAACACGGTGATGTTTGTGATGCAAAAAGGTTATGAGCTGAACGGCCGCGTCATTCGCCCTGCGATGGTGATGGTTGCCAAATAATTCTGCAGCGTTACGGATAGCAAAGAGAGGCCACTGGCCTCTCTTTTTTTATCGCGACTGATCGGATCAGGTCAAAAATACTCAATATGCAACAGTAGTGTTATGTTGTGCGTTAAGTGATTGTTGAGGTTGTTTTTTGGAGGTTTGTGGTTGAGTTTTATTAGGAATTGGTAATTTATTCTAAAATGAGCGATGTAACACTTTTGTAAATAAAGTCTTCAAAATGTAAATGTCGTGTGTATGATGCACTGACGTTCAGCGTTTAAAACGGAATGAACGTCTTAATTATTATAAAAGATCAACACAACATCCTGGAGACGTACGATGGATAAATCGCTCTCAAGTAAAATTTTTATAGGCTTGTTTGCTGGCCTGCTGATTGGTACTGCGATTCAGTACCTGTTTAGCGGCGTTACTATTTTTGATACTTACCTGCTTGGTGCGGCAGAAGGAGCAGGGGGCATGTTTGTCTCACTGATCAAACTGCTGGTGGTGCCGCTGGTGTATGTATCAATTGTGTGTGGCATTGTTGACCTGAAAGACATCAGTGCTTTTGGTCGCCTTGGTGGGAAAACTTTTGCACTCTACATTATTAATACCATCATCGCGATTGCTGCTGCTCTGACTGTGGGGCTAATCTTCCAGCCTGGCGCGGATGCCCATCTGGCTGGCACGATTTCAGAAAGTGTCAAACTGACCACGACGGAAACCCCAGATATCTTTTCTCTGGTGGTGAACATTGTACCGAGTAACCCGGTACAGGCGTTTGCCAACGGTGACATGCTGCAAATCATTTTCATGGCGATTCTGACCGGTCTGGCGATCCAGGCTCTGGATTCGCGTGGTGGTCCGGCGATTCGCACTTTCAAAATGGCCAATGAGATCATGATGAAGCTGGTTGGTTTGGTGATGAGCCTGGCGCCGTATGGGGTATTTGCTCTGATGATCCAACTCGGCGCAACACTTAACGCGAACACATTGATGTCCGTGGCAGGTTATGTCGCTCTGGTGGTGGCTATGCTGGTATTTTGGATTTTTGTGTTTTATCCGATGGCGGTTGGATTGTCGACGGGTGTGACGCCGAAACAGTTCCTGCGTGCGACTCGTGAACAAATCCTGTTCTCACTCTCGACGGCCAGCTCCAATGCGACCATTCCTGTGACAATGCGCACGTTGACTGAGAAGCTGAATGTGTCTAAATCTGTTGCCGGTTTTGGTGTGCCGCTGGGCGCGACAATGAACATGTCCGGTGTGTCTATCTATATCGCACTGGCGACGATGTTCGTTGCCAACGCTTTTGGCCAGCCAATTAACACCGCCGACATCTTTACTTTGGGTCTGACGATTCTGCTGCTGTCGATCGGTGCGGGTGGCGTACCGGGTGGTGGTGTGGTCATGGTGGGCGTGTTGTTACATCAACTGGGCTTACCACCGGAAGGTCTGGCAATCATTGCTGCGGTTGATCGCATCAACGATATGTTCTGTACATCGTCAAACGTAGTGGGTGATACGGCTGTTAACACCATCGTTGCCAAGACCGAAGGGGAAATCTCAGACGAACAGGCTGTTGAGATTGTAACGGCAGAAGTCAATTCTTAATCACTGATAATCAAAAGAAAACGGAGCCCAAGTGGCTCCGTTTTTTTATGTGTGAATGGTTTTTCAACAAACCCTTACAAAAAGTAGAAAAAAACATAACTTTTTTGTTTTTAACCCTTGAAAAGCATTTTGACGCCCTTATCTATGTGGCATAGAGAAGCAAACATTGATTATTTTTGTTTGTGAGCAAGGGTTGAAACCCGATTCTCCTTCCCCCACATAGGGGATATAACCAAACGAAAATAGAATTTATTCGGAGATAGCCTGATGGGTAAAATCATTGGTATTGACTTAGGTACTACTAACTCATGTGTTGCTGTACTGGACGGCGACAAACCACGTGTAATTGAAAACGCAGAGGGTGAACGTACTACTGCATCGGTTATTGCTTACACTGACGGTGAGACGCTAGTAGGTCAGCCTGCGAAACGTCAAGCAGTAACTAACCCAACTAACACGCTATTTGCAATTAAGCGTCTAATTGGTCGTCGTTTTGAAGACGAAGAAGTTCAGCGTGACATCGAAATCATGCCTTACAAAATTGTTAAGGCTGACAATGGTGACGCTTGGGTAGAAGCGAAAGGCCAGAAAATGGCAGCTCCTCAGGTGTCTGCTGAAGTTCTTAAGAAAATGAAGAAAACTGCTGAAGACTTCCTGGGTGAGGAAGTCACTGGCGCAGTTATCACTGTACCTGCTTACTTTAACGATGCTCAGCGTCAAGCAACTAAAGACGCTGGTCGTATCGCAGGTCTGGAAGTGAAACGTATCATCAACGAACCAACAGCGGCGGCGTTGGCTTACGGCCTGGACAAGAAAGGCGGTGACCGTACTATCGCTGTATACGACCTGGGTGGTGGTACATTCGATATCTCCATCATCGAAATCGATGAAGTTGAAGGCGAGAAAACGTTCGAAGTTCTGGCAACCAACGGTGACACGCACCTGGGTGGTGAAGACTTTGATAACCGTCTAATCAACTACTTAGTAGACGAATTTAAGAAAGAGCAAGGCATCGATCTTAAGACCGATCCACTGGCAATGCAGCGTGTTAAAGAAGCAGCAGAAAAAGCGAAAATCGAGCTGTCTTCTACGTCACAAACTGACGTGAACCTGCCATATGTAACGGCGGATGCAACCGGTCCTAAGCACATGAACGTAAAAGTGACTCGTGCGAAACTGGAATCTTTGGTTGAAGATCTGGTACAACGCTCTCTAGAGCCACTGAAAGTTGCTCTGGCTGATGCTGACTTATCAGTAAACGACATCACTGACGTTATCCTGGTGGGTGGTCAGACTCGTATGCCAATGGTTCAAGCGAAAGTTGCTGAGTTCTTTGGTAAAGAAGCGCGCCGTGACGTGAACCCTGATGAAGCAGTAGCTATGGGTGCTGCCGTTCAAGGTGGTGTACTGGCTGGTGATGTTAAAGACGTGCTGCTGCTAGACGTAACGCCACTGTCTCTGGGTATCGAAACCATGGGCGGTGTGATGACTAAACTGGTTGAGAAGAACACGACTATCCCAACCAAAGCGAACCAGGTTTTCTCTACTGCAGAAGACAACCAGAGCGCGGTAACTATCCACGTTCTGCAAGGTGAGCGTAAGCAAGCGATGTACAACAAGTCTCTGGGTCAATTCAACCTGGAAGGCATTCAGCCTGCACCACGTGGTATGCCACAGATCGAAGTCACCTTCGACTTGGATGCAGATGGTATCCTGCACGTGTCCGCGAAAGATAAGCAGACGGGTAAAGAGCAGAAGATCACTATCCAGGCATCTGGCGGTCTGAGCGATGATGAAATCGAGAAAATGGTTCAAGAAGCAGAAGCCAACAAAGAAGCGGACAAAAAGTTCGAAGAGCTGGCAACTGCACGTAACCAGGCAGACCAAATGATCCACGGCACTCGTAAGCAAGTTGAAGAAGCCGGCGATGCTCTGCCAGCGGAAGACAAAGAAAAGATTGAAGCGGCAGTCAGCGAGCTGGAAGACGCGCGTAAAGGCGACGACAAAGAAGCCATCGACGCGAAAGTTCAGGCTTTGATGACAGCGTCTCAGAAACTGATGGAAATCGCTCAGCAACAAGCTCAGGCTCAAGCAGCGCAAGGCGGCGACGAAGCGGCTCAGTCTAAAGATGACGACGTAGTCGATGCTGAGTTTGAAGAAGTAAAAGACGACAAGAAGTAATCTTGTCCTGACAGGTGGCGCCAAGCGCCACCTGTTGTCAGAACTTCTAATGAAGTACGAAGCGGGCGTTTGGGGCAACTCTTACGCCCGCCTGTTTGTGAAAACTGTGTCGCTATAGATAAGACGGAGCCAGTACGGCCTTTTTATCCATATCGATATCAACACCAGGCGACAGTCCGTCGTTTGCAGTAATCAATTGGTGACGAACAACATGTCAAAACGTGATTTTTACGAAGTATTAGGCGTAAGCCGTGATGCCTCTGAGCGTGATATTAAGAAAGCTTATAAGCGCTTGGCGATGAAATACCACCCGGACCGAAATCAGGGTGATGAATCTGCCGCGGATAAGTTTAAAGAAGTAAAAGAAGCGTACGAGGTGCTGACCGAACCTCAGAAGAAAGCCGCGTACGATCAGTACGGTCATGCTGCCTTTGAACAGGGCGGTGGCGGCTTTGGTGGCGGTGGCTTCGGCGGCGCTGGTGCTGACTTTGGTGATATCTTCGGTGATGTCTTTGGTGATATCTTCGGTGGTGGTCGTCGTGGCGGTGGTCAGGCACGTGCTCAGCGCGGCGCAGACCTGCGCTACAACATGGAGCTGACACTGGAAGAAGCGGTGCGCGGTATCTCACGTGAGATTGAAGTCCCGACTTTAGTACACTGTGATACGTGTGATGGCAGCGGTGCAAAGAAAGGCACTTCGCCGGAAACCTGTGGTACCTGTCATGGTCACGGCCAGGTGCAGATGCGCCAGGGTTTCTTTGCAGTTCAGCAAACCTGTCCAACCTGTCATGGTAAAGGTAAGATCATCAAAGATCCGTGTAATGTTTGTCACGGACAAGGCCGTAAGCAGAAGACCAAAACGCTGAATGTGAAAATTCCGGCGGGTGTGGACACGGGCGATCGTATCCGTTTATCCGGAGAAGGTGAAGCCGGTGAAATGGGCGCGCCAGCAGGTGACTTGTACGTACAAGTGCACGTGAAAGAGCACCACATCTTTGAACGTGAAGGCAATAACCTGTATTGCGAAGTGCCTGTCAGCTTTGCGATGGCAGCGCTGGGCGGTGAAGTGGAAGTGCCGACGCTGGATGGTCGGGTGAACCTGAAAGTGCCGGAAGAGACTCAGACTGGACGTATGTTCCGTATGCGTGGCAAAGGCGTGAAAAGCGTTCGGGGTGGTGGTATTGGCGATCTAATCGTGAAGCTGGTGGTTGAGACACCAGTCAAGCTGAGCAGTCGTCAGAAAGAATTGCTGCGTGAGTTTGAAGAGTCTTGTGGTGGTGATGCCAACCGTCATAAACCTAAATCACATGGCTTCTTCCAAGGTGTGAAAAAGTTTTTTGATGACCTGACCAGCTAAACATGGCGTGGTCTGGTAAATAAAAAGGGTTAGCTTCGGCTAACCCTTTTTTGTGGTTGCGATTTAGCGCCAGCATCGGGGAGGAGCGGATTCACCCAGATGGTTGAGTGTCAGGGCTTCGTAAGTTTGACCCTGACAGGTATCGAGGTGCTGTCGGGTTGCCGTTTGTGGCAGTGCACGGATCTGGTACCCCTGAGTCGAGGCTGAAACGCTGAACTGATAGCGTGACGGGTCTGAATCACACACCAGACAGATGCCAGCCGAGATTACCGTACCGGCATGATAACCACTGCGATAGTGCTGCTCTAAATAGAGCTGAATACGGCTCAGGTCGCTGAGTGCCTGATGGCGGTGCGCACTACGTACGTGTGCGGTGTAACTTGGGTAGACAAACGCCGCCAGCAGTCCAATTATAGCGAGCACTATCAGAAGTTCGATCAATGTCATTGCATTTAATCGATGGATGAAAGGCTTACATTGTTTTCTTCGAATCATTTCCAGTCCTTCCTTATCTGGTGGGGACTCATTTTTCGCAACTGGTAGCATAGGCGCAAGTTGATTGTGGCGGATTTCGTCAGTTACACAGGATTTTGGGAAATGGTTCGCGGGTTCACTTTGATGGAATTGTTGATTACGCTCGGTATTACTCTGACTATGTTGATGACGGCAGTACCGGCTTACTCAGCTTTGTCCGACTATTTCAAAATGACTCAACTGGCGCGCTCGTTAGAGAGCTTTTTGCATCAGGCTCGGGCCGAAGCCGTGTACCGAAATCAAGATCTCTGGGCGCATGTCGAGGTCAGTCAGCGACCGGATGTGAGCGGAGAGTGGCAGATCTGGTTGAGTGATTCTGATGAGTCGGGAAAGGGGGCGGTATTGCTGCGTTTTTCGGGGCAGCGTTATCACGGTATTGCCTTTGAGTCTCAATTTAGTTCAGAACAAATCAAATTTGATGGGGTGCGAGGCAAAATAAAAAACGGTTCAATCTATCTGTATCCAAAGCAGCATCGCGAGCGGGCGCTCAGAATTGGCACGTCGTTCGGCGCCAGTCGGATCAAGTTATGTGGGCTGGAAGGTGAACAATATGGTTATCCGGCGTGTTAGTCAGCGTGGCGGTTCACTGGTGGAACTGATGGTGGCCAGTCTATTAGGACTGTTGGTACTTGCCATGATCGGCTCATTGATGATAAGCATGCAGCGTATGCTCACAGAGCGCGGTCTTCGGTTGTTGTTGGCACAAAACCTCAGCAGTGCCATTCAGCAAATGAAAGAAGACGCGCAGCGCGCCGGTTACAATGGCATCGAGGCTTCATCACTGATGTTATCGGGTGCAGATGCTGTGCTGCACGTTGAGTCGGATCCTGCTCTGTTGGGATATGTTTACCGGGTTGCTTCTTCCGGCAATGAGGTGTTCCGGCATGTGGTGTACCGGCTTGAGGAGGGCAAGCTGAAATTGTGTGAGAAAGATCATCCTGATATTCTGACCGTCGTATCGGCAGCAGTCTCCGGGTATCAAGGGGTATGCTTTTCACTGTTTGAACCGGCGCAGATCCGAGTGACGGCTTTTCGGCCGACGACACAGGTGTTGATCAGTAATGCGACTCGCTCCGGATTCACGTCGATCACGCTGGAGGCGCAATTGGCGGCCAAACCAGCCGTGAGTCAGGCGGTATCGGTGGCATTGAAACACAGGAACTGGCAATGATGATACGCCAGCACGGTAGCGCCATCTTACTGGTGACGAGTGTGCTGCTACTGGCGGCGTTAGTGATCACGCTGGGCTCGGCGCGGCAGATGTTTTTTCTGCTGAAACAGGCGAACAATCACATCAAAAGCCGTCAACAGCACTGGTTGGCGGAAGGCGCTCTGGAGTGTGCCATGGCTCAGATCCAGCCGTTGAAAGTGTGGCCGGACATCTTGAGCGATTGTCTTGATGGTAAAGGCATCTTGCCGCAGGTAACGTCCACGGCGACGGGTTTTTTGGTGAGCGCCAACGCGGGTTTTGCACATTTGCGTAAAGAAATTCAAATAGGCGGTGACTTATCCGCTGGAGCACTTCAGTCGAGCGCGGACCTTTATTTTCATGGTTCAGCCTCCTTCTCTACTCCCGATCCCGGGGCCGTGACAGAGCAGGGCTGGCAATGTGTTGCCATTCGTTACCGGGATCAACTGGTGACCACAGGGGCAGAAAACAAAGGGTTAAGTGCCATCACGCCACCATACACCGGTTTTCCTGAACCGGGGATGCCAGGTTATTGTGCGGCGGGGCATCAAACCCGTTCATCCAGTGGCACTGATTTAGGGCAGGACTTCGTCCGGGATGAGAGCGTCGAGCCGTTTTCGGCATTTTTCGGTGTGCAGGCCGGGCAGTATGCACGGATTCGTGATGCCGGTAGTTTTACCGTGCTTCATGGCAGCGGCCTGCCTGTCCGGGTTGAGGCGTGCGGGAGCAAAGTGGCGAATTTAGTGGAGATGGGACAGCGACATATCTGGGTGGAAGGGGGCTGTGAAATCGAGCCTCAGGCCTATGCGCGCCTGGTGCAAGCCAGTCAGATGACCGACGGGATCATCCTGTTGATCCACGATGGCGTGTTTTCGCTGATGAGTGACGCCAGCGCAGCTACGCTGCCAGCGCTGAAAGGAGTGATGTTCCTGGTTAACCACGATTACACTCCGCAGCTGGCAGATTGGAGCGGATTTGAGGCGGCAAGTTATCTGCAGCACGAGCCGAATGATATCGCCATCGAGGTTCGCCAGAGAGCGGCGTATTTTCAACATGGTGCGATCAGCGTTTCCGGTGGACAGTTCTTTGCAGCAACGGGGCAGGCTGCAATCTTCTACACGACACTGGATTTTGCTTACAACCGTGACACGGTCGATGCCATTCGCCGTACCCACGCAAAAATAGTCTGGCGCGAGGGCAGTTGGTATGCGCGTTAGTCTTGCAGGTTTCAGTATGATTGAAGTTTTAATCTCGCTGATGTTGATCAGTGTAGCGGCGCTTGGCTTTGTCAGGCTCCAGACTTATGTTGAGCGTCAAACCGACTATGTCAGCAACGCGGTGAATGCATTACATCTGGCGGAAACTCAGTTGGAGTGGTTTCGTACACGCGGGGTGTCGTCGGCTCTGACGGCAAACTTTGATCGTGATGTCATCTCAGGTCAGACTTGGTCGGCCCCTTTTTACACGGTGAGCTGGGCAGTCGCTGCCGCACCGTTGTCCGCCAGCCTCAAATCGATCTCGGTGAGCGTGAGTTGGCCAGACCGGCATGGAACGCCTCAGCACGTTGAGTTGTCCACGCTTCTTTCGCGTTATAGTGAGTTCGATACGTTAATGCAATCCGGTGACTAAAGCCTGATATGAATAGCCTTTAGCTAACGGCGTACGTTATATATTGCATTTTGGTTTCAAGATTGTTTACTTGTGGTGGGTAATGATGTGTCTCGCCTGTTACTCTGCTATTGCGTTTTTGCAAAATATGTCTCCATTTTTGTAATTCCCTTTGGAATCTTGTGCTTTTGAAAAGGCGTTTTAATAAAATGTGTTCTGAAATAGAGGCACAAATCATTATTAAAACAGCGGGTGTCAGCGTTGGTTGATATCCGGATGCCGGGGCAACAACATCATAAAATGGAGTTACCATGAGTAACCAAGCTGTAAATCAGGCGCCATCTCAGAAGCCGAGTGGGATGGATCGCTTTCTCAACTTTATCGAACGGGCTGGTAATAAGATCCCTGACCCGGCGATTCTGTTCTTCTGGGCACTGGTCATTGTCTGGGTTTCGTCCGCCCTTTTGTCAAATGTTACATTTGACCTTATCAACCCTCGAACCGGCGAAGCACTACAGGTTAACAACCTCCTGACCGGTCAGGCACTGGCCAGTTTTCTGGCCAATATGGTCTCAACCTTTACTGGCTTCGCCCCGCTTGGGATCGTGCTGGTCGCGATGCTCGGGGTCGGTGTGGCAGATTCGTCCGGCTTTATTACCACCGGGCTGAAAAAAATGCTCAACTTCACGCCGGCCAGATTGCTGACACCTATGTTGATTCTGGTGGCGATTGTGTCCCACACCGCGGCGGATGCCGGGTATGTGTTGGTTATTCCATTGGGCGGGATCATTTTCCATGCCGCTGGCCGTCACCCTCTGGCGGGTATTGCTGCGGCATTTGCTGGCGTTTCAGGCGGTTTCTCCGCGAACTTCATTCCTTCAGGAATCGATCCCTTGCTGGCGGGGTTCACCCAGACGGCGGCGCAAGTGCTGGATCCCGACTACGTAGTGAACCCGCTGGCGAATATTTTCTTCACCGGGTTGTCGTCGGTGATCATTGTGGCAATCGGCTGGTACGTGACGGAAAAAATTATTGAACCCCGTTTGCGTCAGATGCCTGTGGATGAAGATGCTGAAGCGGCCCCAGATCTCGGTTCATTTAGCGCAACGGAGTCCAAGGCATTTCGCTACGCTGGCTGGGCGATGTTGGCTGGTATTGCACTGCTGATTTTTGCTGTGTTGCCAGAAGACTCCGCCTTGCGTTCGTCGGAAGGGGAAATCACCGCATTTTCCGCACCGCTGATGAAGTCGATTGTGCCACTGATCTTCATTCTGTTTATCATTCCGGGCATCGTTTACGGCCGTGTAGCCGGCACGTTCAAGAGCAGCAATGATGTGATTAAAGCCATGTCTGATACCATGTCGACCATGGGCGCGTACATTGTGATGTCGTTTTTTTGTGCCCAGTTCCTGGCCGCTTTTGGTCAGTCTAACATCGGTACTATGCTGGCGCTGTATGGTGCTGAGGGACTGAAAGCATTGAACTTACCGGGACAGGCTACCATCATCGGTATGATTCTGCTGACGGCGGCAGTGAACCTGTTGGTCGGCTCTGCATCGGCAAAATGGGCGCTGATTGGCCCGATTTTGGTGCCAATGCTGATGGCTGTGGGGATTTCGCCGGAACTGTCACAAGCAGCGTATCGAGTGGGAGATTCCGTGTCGAACATCATTTCACCACTGATGGTATTCTTCCCGCTGGTGGTGGTGTACTGCCAACGTTATGTAAAGTCGACCGGCATTGGTACGCTGGCATCGCTGATGATGCCGTTTTCTATCGCGATGCTTATCGGGTGGTCGATATTCCTGCTGGCGTACTGGGGGCTGAGTATTCCACTTGGTATCCAGGCACCGTACACCTACTCTATGTAAAGTCGTTGCCGAAGAAAAAACGCAGGCCTTTGCCTGCGTTTTTTATTGGAGTGGGCGGCTTATCCGGTGACTATCCTCGTCAACGACTTACCGTTATAATTTTGTCAGTGTTGTTATTAATCTCTTTGTCGGAGCTACTGTGTCGCAATCCCCGTTTTCCCCTCAAGATGAACATTTCATGCGCCGTGCGATAGAGCTGGCACGTCAGGCGGAAGCCGAAGGGGAAGTGCCGGTCGGAGCGGTGCTGGTGAAAGACGGCCAGGTGATCGCGGAAGGATGGAACCGTTCTATTTGCAGTCATGACGCGACAGCGCATGCGGAAATTCAAACGCTGCGTCAGGCGGGTCAGGTGCTGCAGAACTATCGTCTGCTGGATACCACGCTGTACGTAACTCTGGAACCTTGCCCTATGTGTGCGGGCGCTCTGTTGCACAGCCGGGTGAAAAGAGTGGTGTATGGTGCGCCGGATCTGAAAGCCGGAGCTGCCGGAACTGTGTTGGATCTGTTTGCCAGTCAGGCTGCGTATCACTACGCCGATGTGGAGTCTGGTTTGTTGGAGCAGGAGTGTCGCGAGCAGCTTCAGGCGTTTTTTAAGCGTCGCCGTAAAGAAATCAAAGCACTGAAACAAGCGAATAAGGCAGCAGGAGAAGAGTAAGACCAGACAGCAAACACCCGCCGAGGCAGATGTCTGCTCATTGATGATCAGGCCATGCAGGCTTGCATGAAAGCGCGGTTACGCCAGATGATTTTCTTTTTGTTGTTGGCCAACATACGTTTACGACGATTGGTCGCAACGGTTTTATACAGGCGTTTCGATTGCATTTTACGTTTCAGCATAAAACCACCCCCCTAGTAAAATCCGTCACCTCTGTATGGGTGACGTGCTTGGTTGATATTCAAAATACCGTTATAACTGTCCAATATGACTGAACGATGAAACTCAGCAAGAATCTGAATTTGGCTAATATGTATGGCTTTTTCGCCTAAAAATCAAGAGGGCAGCGCGATATTCGCGCTGCCCTCGGCGTTTAGGTGAGGTTGCAATTACGGCGTGTCAATACCGGTGCCGGCGGCCGATTGGGCAGGATTCGGCGCGGTGTCTACGGCTGAGCTCTGCGTCTCTGGCTCACTGATGATATCTGGCAGCTCGTCTTCCGGCGCGGCGATCACGGCCAGATCATTGATGTCTGCATCGGCATCATTGGCCGTTTGCTGCTCCACATGGCCGATGATGCTTTGATAGTAGCGGCGGATGTTTTCCACGTAATTCTTAGCCTCGTCACCCCGGGCATAGCCATAACGGGTTTGACTGAAATAGCGTTTTTGGCGCAGCAGTGGCAGACGATCTTTTACGTCATTCCAGGCATCCGGGTTTGCTCCCTGCTTTTTGGTCAGGCGGCGAGCATCCATCATATGGCCGTAGCCTACGTTGTAGGACGCCAATGCAAACCAGATCTTTTCATGTTCGTTGATGCTGTCCGGGACCCGTTCGACCATTCGGCGTAAATATTCCACGCCGCCCAGCACAGATTGCTCAGGATCCAGTCGGTCCTGCACGCCAACGCTTTTGGCGGTGGGCAGGGTTAGCATCATCATGCCGCGTACACCAGTGGGTGATTTCGCGGTTGGATTCCAGTGGGATTCCTGATACGCCAACGCGGCAATCAACCGCCAGTCAAACTCTTTAGAGTATTTTTTAAACAGTGGTGACCATTTGGGCAGCTTGTCATCCAGCGCGCGGATAAATGCACGGGTATCAACGTAATCGAAGCTGCCGACGTGACCAATGTATTTCTCTTCCAGATTGGCCAGATGGCCAGACTGTTTCAGGTTGCCAAAGAATTCGATCATCAGCGCATAGAGACTTTCATCTTCTGAGCGACGAATAAACCAGGAGATCGGTTGATCTTCGGTCAGTTCAAACGCCAGTGCTAAATCCGGATAAACACGTTGCGACAACGAGACTTCAATGGAGTCGGCCACAGTAAAGCGTATTTTACCATCGGAGACTTTTTTCAACTGATCGTTGACGTCTGAGTTGGTGTCAATCTGATAGCGAAATTGCGGATACTGGCGCTGAATGTCCGTCAGAGTCTTTTTGAAGTGGGAGTCATTGACGATCTCAATCACAGGTCTGTCGTTGGTGTCATCGCTGAGCGTATTTTGTCGGTTGACCAGCTGTTTTACCGAGCGTGGGCGCCATTGACCTTTTTTATACACCAACTGTTGGCTGACGTAGTAGTAGGCAGGGCCAGCACGAAAACGTGACAGGCGCTCTTCGGACTGGGACAGACCTGCGGCGATCAGATCGATTTCACCACGTTCCAGCGCCGGGTAGAGGCTGGAGATACGGTACGCGGGTTTCATCTCGAGTTTGACGCCCAACTCATTTGCGAATTCACGCGCCAGTTCGTAGTCCAGGCCTGCCGGGCCATCCGGACCAATGTAATAGGAGAGCTGGTTGTTGAGCGTACCGACTCGCAGAACGCCGCGCTCGCGGATCTGGTCCAGTTCACTTTTGGGCTCAGACTCAATCTGGCATCCCTGGAGAAAAAGGGCGAGCAAGAACAGCGTCAGGGCGCGGTAGAGTCGTCGCATATAGTTATAATTCATGAATGATAAATCTCGTACTTCCGGTGCGGCTCAAAGAACCAGTGTTCATTTGAGTTCCGACATTTATATCAAAGAGGCATAAGTTGGCAAAGTCCGGTAAGGTAAAGATTTGTCGATCTGCGTTCAATGCTGCCAATTTTGGCCTAATTCAAAAATGACAAAAAAAGTGACGCAAACGGTTGCTTTTGGTGTTACATCACAAAAACAATTCCTATATAATGCGCTCGCAAAGGAGAGGTGAAATCGGTATAAGTTCTGGGTTTTATTGTAACTTGCTGAATTTATTCCAATATTACCTTAATCACTTGCATAAGAGACCTAAGCACATGAGAATTTTGCGTGGCTCCCCAGCTCTTTCTGAGTTTCGTGTCAGTAAATTACTGGAACTTTGTCATGAACAAGCTCTGCCGGTAACCGGTATTTACGCAGAGTTTATGCACTTTGCTGATCTGACCGCTGATCTGGATGCACCTGAGTTAGAGAAATTAGAAAAACTTCTGACGTACGGTCCAACGATCGAAGAGCACGAGCCTCAAGGTCTTTTGCTTTTGGTGACTCCGCGTCCGGGTACTATCTCACCTTGGTCTTCAAAATCCACCGACATTGCAAAAAACTGTGGTCTGAGCAAAGTGAAGCGCCTTGAGCGCGGCACCGCTTATTACGTAGAATCTTCGACAACGCTATCGGACGCGCAAGTGGATGCGGTAAAAGCGCTTATCCACGATCGTATGATGGAAACTGTGTTCACGGAACTTGAAGCCGCGTCAGCACTGTTTACGGTCGCAGAGCCTAAGCCTGTCGCGCACGTTGATATCTTAGCGGGTGGTCGTGTTGCACTTGAAGAAGCAAACGTTTCCCTAGGTTTGGCGCTCGCAGAAGATGAAATTGATTACTTAGTCGAGAACTTTACTAAGCTAGGTCGTAACCCTAACGACATCGAGCTGATGATGTTTGCTCAGGCGAACTCAGAGCACTGTCGTCATAAAATCTTTAATGCAGACTGGACTATCGATGGCGTAGACCAAGAAAAGTCGCTGTTTAAGATGATCAAAAACACATTCGAAACGACACCAGACCACGTTCTGTCTGCTTACAAAGATAACGCAGCAGTAATGACCGGTTCGAAAGTGGGTCGTTTCTTCCCTGACCCTAAATCTCGTCAATACACTTACCACCATGAAGATGCACACATCTTAATGAAGGTAGAGACGCACAACCACCCAACGGCAATTTCTCCATGGCCGGGGGCATCAACCGGTTCTGGCGGTGAAATCCGTGACGAAGGCGCGACCGGTATCGGTGGTAAACCCAAAGCGGGTTTGGTTGGTTTCACCACATCTAACTTACGTATTCCTGGTTTTGAACAGCCTTGGGAAACCGACTTCGGTAAGCCGGGTCGTATCGTAAACGCATTAGATATCATGCTGGAAGGCCCTCTGGGCGGCGCGGCATTCAACAACGAATTTGGTCGTCCAAACCTATTGGGTTACTTCCGTACTTACGAAGAAAAAGTGACCTCTCACGCGGGTGAAGAGGTGCGTGGTTACCACAAACCAATCATGATCGCGGGCGGTATGGGTAACATCCGTGACGAGCACGTACAAAAGAAAGAGATCCCAGTAGGTGCGAGCCTAATCGTACTTGGTGGTCCGGCAATGAACATCGGTCTTGGTGGTGGCGCTGCGTCTTCAATGGCGTCAGGTCAGTCAGCAGAAGATCTGGACTTTGCTTCAGTACAACGTGAAAACCCAGAGATGGAGCGTCGTTGTCAGGAAGTGATCGACCGTTGTTGGCAGCTAGGTGAAGACAACCCAATCGCCTTTATCCACGATGTGGGCGCGGGCGGTATCTCGAACGCACTACCTGAGCTTTGTGACGACGGTGAGCGTGGCGGCAAGTTCCAGCTACGTGATGTACCAAATGATGAATTGAGCATGAGCCCACTGGAAATCTGGTGTAACGAATCTCAGGAACGTTACGTTCTTGCCGTCGCGCCAGAAAACATGCAAGCATTCGATGCCATCTGTAAGCGTGAACGTGCACCTTACGCTGTGGTCGGTGTGGCAACAGAAGAGCGTCATCTGACACTAGAAGACTCACACTTCGACAACACGCCAATTGATATGCCAATGGATATCCTGCTTGGTAAAACACCGAAGATGCACCGTGAAGCGACGACGTTGAAAGTCGATAGCCCAGCGATTGCACGCGATGGTATTGAAATTAACGAAGCGGCAGAGCGCGTACTGCGTCTACCAACGGTTGCTGAGAAAACCTTCCTGATTACAATCGGTGACCGCTCAGTAACGGGGCTAGTGGCCCGTGACCAGATGGTTGGTCCTTGGCAGGTGCCTGTCGCGAACTGTGCGGTTACGGCGGCAAGTTACGACACCTACCACGGCGAAGCAATGTCGATGGGTGAGCGCACGCCGGTTGCGTTACTCGACTTCGGCGCATCGGCTCGTTTGGCGGTAGGTGAGTCACTGACTAACATCGCGGCGACAGACATCGGCGATATCAAACGTATCAAACTGTCGGCGAACTGGATGTCTCCAGCGGGTCACCCGGGCGAAGATGCGGGTCTTTACGAAGCAGTGAAAGCGGTCGGTGAAGAGTTGTGTCCGGCGCTGGGTTTGACTATCCCGGTTGGTAAAGACTCCATGTCGATGAAGACCAAGTGGGAAGAGAATGGCGAAAGCAAAGAAGTCACTTCACCGTTATCGTTGGTTATCACTGCGTTTGGCCGTGTTGAAGACGTACGTAAGACCGTAACGCCTCAGCTTCGTACCGACAAAGGTGAAACGTCGCTGGTGCTGGTTGATCTGGGCAACGGTAAGAACCGTCTTGGCGCTACCGCATTGGCGCAGGTGTACAAGCAACTGGGGGACAAACCCGCTGACGTCGACAACGCAGAGCAACTGAAAGGTTTCTTCGATGCGATGCAAAAACTGGTGCGAGCCGACAAACTGCTGGCTTACCACGACAAAGGCGATGGCGGCTTGCTCGTCACGCTCGCAGAAATGGCTTTTGCGGGTCACTGCGGTGTGAAAGCCAACATTGCTGAGCTAGGCGAAGATACGCTGGCGGCGCTATTTAACGAAGAACTTGGTGCGGTTGTTCAGGTTAAGAACGACAACTTGGATTCAGTGCTGTCTACGCTAGCGGCAAACGGCTTAGAATCATGCTCACATGTGATTGGTTCCGTTGATGCTTCAGACCGCTTTGTTATCACCTCTGGTGATGCCGTCGTACTTGAGCGTTCACGTACCGAGTTACGTGTTATCTGGGCAGAAACGACGCATAAAATGCAGGCACTGCGTGATAATCCAGCGTGCGCCGACCAGGAATTTGAAGCGAAGAAAGATAATTCGGATCCGGGTCTGAACGTCTCACTTAGCTTTGATGTCAACGAAGATATCGCCGCGCCGTACATTGTTAAAGGTGCGAAACCTAAGATGGCGATTCTGCGCGAGCAGGGCGTGAACTCTCACGTTGAAATGGCGGCAGCGTTTGACCGTGCGGGCTTCGAAGCAACCGATATCCACATGAGTGACATTCTAACAGGTCAGGCGGCACTGGATGAGTATCAGGGGCTGGTGGCTTGCGGTGGTTTCTCTTATGGTGACGTACTCGGTGCAGGGGAAGGGTGGGCGAAGTCTATCCTGTTTAACGCCCAAGCGCGTGAGCAATTCCAAGCCTTCTTCAACCGTGAAGAGACGTTCTCTCTCGGGGTGTGTAACGGTTGTCAGATGTTGTCGAACCTAAAAGAACTGATCCCAGGAGCGGAGCTGTGGCCACGTTTTGTTCGCAACGAATCGGAACGTTTTGAAGCGCGCTTTAGCCTGGTTGAAGTGCAGAAATCGGATTCTGTCTTCTTTGATGGTATGGCGGGATCTCGTATGCCTATTGCGGTTTCTCACGGTGAAGGCCGCGTGGAAGTGCGTGGTGGTGAGCACCTAAACGCCATTGAAGCATCCGGTACTGTCGCGCTGCGTTACGTTGATAATAACGGTAACCCAACACAGCAATATCCGAATAACCCGAATGGTTCACCAAATGCGATTACTGGCCTGACAACCGCAGACGGCCGCGTGACCATCATGATGCCGCACCCTGAGCGGGTATTCCGCACAGTGGCGAATTCCTGGGCGCCGGAAGGCTGGGGTGAAAATGGCGCTTGGATGCGTATGTTCCAGAATGCACGTAAAAACATGGGTTAAGTTTGATTGTTTTCACCATATTAATCGCGCAGGTCTGTTGGCCTGCGCTTTTTTATGGATCTTGGCCGTCGGGAGCCGCTGCGTTTCGTGCCGGGCAAAAAATAGTTACAGCCAAAGGCGAACTTTTATGCTCTAATACCGCGCTATTCGGACCCGGAGATGGTGCTGTATGGAATTTAAGCTTTGCAGAGGTGGATGTCTCCTGCGGGGCTATGTCTACGTTATCCTTTAGGAAAATGACAATGTCGAAAAGTAAGAAATTTGCTGTCCGCGTGAGTGAAAAACGTGGTGGCTGGTGCGCTGAAATCACCCGTCAGGTGACGTCTCGTAAAACCGTTGTGTCTAAACGCGAAACCGGTTTTGAGACAGAAGCACAGGCTCAGGCCTGGGGCGAGCAGGAGCTGGCCGGGTTCATCAAGAACCAGACTGAGCGCAACGCACGCAAATCTGCCCAGCGTAAAGCGCGCAGCGCCGACTAACGCCAGTGACGCAGTACGATGCCATGATTGAGCATTGCACGAAACAAAAAAGGTTGACGAGTGATCGTCAACCTTTTGTTTTTCTGTCTCTGAGTGGTTATCGGAACTGACCCACTTCTGGCAAAAACTCAAAGCCTGCTTCAGCCAGTTTGGTTTCCAACTGCGTCTTATCAAGCTCAAAGTAGGCGACCAACTTATCTAAATCGCCCGCAAAATCATCGCGCAGTTTCATGTTGATGATGCTCATCAACATGACAGGATCCATAGTGGCAAAGTTACTCAGGTTCATCATTTATCCTCAAAGTCTGAAATCAGCAGATTGGCCGCGGCAAAGGCGGCTTTTTCACGGGTGTCCAGTGGCAGTGACTCATCCGCTGCAATCTCATTGAGTGCTTTCACCGCGCAACTGATGGCTTGAGGGATATAAGCCTGATCACCACTGCCGATCTGCGCATAAAGCTCGCGCACCATTTCGCAGCAACCGTATACTTGCATGTGTCGTCTTCCTATAAATGATAACTGCTCTCAAATATACACAGACGCGTTTTGAAATACAAAAGCAGAACTTGTCCTGGCGCAAGCCTAGGCTGGAAACGGTGAAAAATCCGCCTCAAATCAGCGGATTTGCTGCTCAAGCTGAGCGATCACATCCGGTTCAAGTCGCAGTTGTTTAGCCAGTTCTGCCAGATAGGCTTTTTCCATGAAGTTCTGTTCATCTGCCACGATCAACGAGGCGAGATAAATTTCACTGGCTTGTTGAGGAGATGTGGCGAGAGTTGCGATGTCGGTCGGATCAAGCGGTTTGTTGAGTTCAGCCTGAATCAGTTGGCGTGCTGACGGATCCGCGCCAAGACCTTTAAGCGTCTCTTCGATACGCGCCATTTCCTGCTCGTCGACATGACCGTCGGCTTTGGCTGCGGCTATCATCGCTTTGATGATCAGCTCATTATGGTGGTTGTCGTTCGCATCAAAAATTTCTTCCTGATCCGGGCCGGGCTGCTGTTTTTGCCAGTCATTATAGACTTTGTAAGCCAGTGCACCTAACGCTGCGGCCCCACCGACTTTAAGGGCGGTTTTGCCCATTTTTTTACTTTTCTTCGAACCCATCAGCAAACCGATGAGTCCGCCACCGACCGCGCCGGCGCCCAGCGTCGATAAACTTCCTGAGTTCTGTTTTATTTGCTGTTTTCCCTGACGCAGCATGTCGGAATTGAGTGCTTGATTGAGAAGATTTTTAAGATCCATAGGTCACCTCCTTGATGAATAAAGGCAGTGTAGTCGGAGAAAGCTGAACCGTGGATTAACAGGCATAAAAAAGGGCTGGCGATCAGCCAACCCTATGTTTGTACAACAGCGTTGTTTATTTCATCTGAGCGTTCAGGTGCTCAATGATGTCTGTCATTGCGACCGGTGTTTTCTCGCCGGTACGACGGTTTTTGTATTCGAAGTTGCCTTCATCCATGCTGCGATCGCCAATCACCACGGTGTGTGGAACACCGATCAGTTCAATGTCGGAGAACATCACACCCGGACGCTCTTTACGATCATCAAACAATACTTCGATGCCCATGGCAGTCAGTTCAGCATACAATTTTTCAGCGGCTTCCTGAACACGCTCAGACTTGTGCATATTCATCGGGACAATCGCAACCTGGAACGGTGCGATGGCGTCTGGCCAGATGATGCCGTATTTGTCGTGGTTTTGTTCGATTGCTGCAGCAACAACGCGCGATACACCGATGCCATAACAACCCATCTCCAGAATCACATTTTTACCATCTGGACCAAGTACACCACAGTTCATCTTCTCAGAGTAGTTTTTACCCAGTTGGAAGATATGACCTACTTCGATACCACGTTTCAGCTGAAGAGTTCCCTGGCCACATGGGCTCGGATCGCCTTCGACAACGTTACGCAGATCTTCCACTTGTCCCAGTTCGACATCACGGCCCCAGTTGATACCAAAGTAGTGTTTGTCATCAATGTTGGCGCCTGCGCCGAAATCACTCATGACCGCCACGGTGCGATCAACGATAAATGGCAGTGTCAGACCCACAGGACCCAGTGAGCCAGGACCGGCACCAATCAGCGCACGGATTTCTTCTTCCGTCGCCATCTCAAGAGGTGCTGCTACTTGAGGAAGGTTTTCTGCTTTCACTTCGTTGAGTTCGTGATCGCCACGGATGATCAGAGCGATGATGTCCGCGTCTACTTCATCAGATGCTTTAACGAATAGAGTTTTAACTGTCTTCTCGATCGGCAGATCAAATTGCTCTACTAGTTCAGCGATGGTTTTCGCGTTAGGCGTATCGACCAGCGTCATCTCTTGTGTTGGTGCCACTGCCGAATTGGCAGGGGCTAATGCTTCGGCTTTCTCAATGTTGGCTGCGTAGTCTGATTCTGTAGAGAAGGCGATCAGGTCTTCGCCACTTTCTGCCAGAACGTGGAACTCCTGTGAGCCGCTGCCACCGATTGCACCGCTGTCAGCCAGTACCGGACGGTAATCCAGCCCCATGCGGTCAAACGCGTTGCAGTAGGCGTCGTGCATCGCGTCGTAGGACTTCTGCAGGCCGTCTTTATCGATGTCGAAGCTGTAGGCATCCATCATCGAGAATTCACGTGCGCGCATCACACCAAAGCGAGGACGGCGCTCGTCACGGAATTTCGTCTGGATCTGGTACAGGTTCAAAGGCAGTTGTTTGTAAGAGCTGACTTCGTTACGTACCAGGCTGGTGATCACTTCTTCAGCGGTCGGGCTCAGTACAAACGGACGAACATGGCGGTCAGTAAAGCGAAGCAGTTCAGGTCCCATCTTTTCGCTGCGACCTGTCTCTTCCCAAAGTTCAAACGGTTGAACCACGGGCATCAGAGTTTCGATTGCACCCGCGTTGTCGATTTCTTGACGAACGATGTTTTCGACTTTACGCAGCACGCGCAGACCGGTAGGCAGCCAGGTGTACAAACCTGAAGCCAGCTTACGGATCATACCCGCACGTAGCATGAGCTGGTGGCTCACGACTTCTGCGTCGTTTGGAGTCTCCTTCAGAGTAGAAAGAAGATAGTTACTGGTACGCATTAAATTTATCCGTTTATCAAAGTTAGATACTCAAGCCTGAATGGGCAGGAGTATGGACGTCCCACGAAGAGAAATTTGTAAGCCGCCTATAATATCAGCCTATTGGCTTTGTCAAAAGCTTTCAATCGCGGTAACTGTTACTAAGTTAGCGCTTACTGAGAATTTTACGTTCAGATCGAACAAATTTACCGCATATTCTTTGCTGTCGGTGCGATTTTTTTTATACGCCGGGCGTGGATCCTGAGCCAGAACTTGTTCAATGACCAGGCGCTTTTGTGCGGCGTCATTCTGCTGCGTGAGGCTGTGTTCGGCCGAGGGCGAAAAGATCACCGTGGCACATTGTGGCGCCTCATCAGCATAACCGCCATGCGCATCTGAAATGGCATCGGAGTAGGGGATGTAAGGTTTGATGTCGACGATGGGGGTGCCATCGACCAGATCAACGCTGCCAAGTTGCAGGTAAACCTGATCACCCTGACGCGTGATGCCGCGCAGTTTCACCGCCGACATGCCGATGCCATTGGGACGAAATGTCGAGCGTGACGCAAACACGCCCACTCGTTCGTTGCCTCCCAGGCGCGGAGGGCGGACCGTGGGCTTCCAGCCTGCGTCAAGGTTTTGGTCAAACAGGAACAGCAGCCAGATATGGCTGAACTGCTCAATTCCCCGCACCGATTCAGGGCAGTTTGCTTCCCCCAACAGCCTGATCTGGGCGGAGGCGGCTGGTACCAGACGGGGTTGTCGTGGCACGGCAAATTTTTCTTTATACGGGCTTTCGATGACGCCTATTGGATCAATTGAATACATTTCCACGCTCATTGCGGCTTACTGGCGCACAAAAATACCATAAATTTTTCTTGCAATTGTTGTTGATAATGATTATTAATTGTTTTGTTATAACATAACAATTTAGTTTTTATGATCAGGAGAGAAAGATGCAAGCAGGCATTCATCCGCAATATCGAAAAGTGATCTTCCACGACACCAGCGTGGATCACTACTTTATCGTTGGTTCCACGTTGCAGACTGACCGGACGATTGAATGGAGTGATGGCAAAACGTACCCATATTTTACATTGGACGTGTCGTCAGAATCGCATCCGTTTTACACCGGTAAACAACGCGTGATTCAAAAAGAGGGGCGTGTAGCCAACTTCAACCGCCGATTTGCTCAATTTAGCGCTAATGGGGAAGAAAAATGAAAGTCCTCAAATCGTTACGTAGTGCCAAGCAACGCCACCCGGATTGTCAGGTGGTGAAACGTCGTGGCCGGTTGTTTGTTATCTGTAAATCTAACCCGAGATTCAAAGCCGTACAGAAGTAAAAAACTATTAATATAATTGATAGTTAACGATGACTAATAATTCTAATTAATGTTAATCTCATGGGTTAAAATGCTATTTATTTGTGCATTTGTCGTTATAAAATGTGGCATTAGTTACAGAATGTAACATTTTGGATTTCATTTTAACCTCCTTGTCGAGTACCCTGCGCAGGCTTTGTTGACAGTCTTGTCACATATGCGCAGGAATCACTACAAGGAGGGAACAGATGAGTTCATCTGCTTCAATTAATCAAAATGCACCGAAGAAATCGCTCTTTACGCGCTTTCTTGACTCGGTGGAATACTTGGGGAACCTGTTGCCCCACCCAATCACACTTTTCGCTATTTTCTGTGTTGCTATCCTGATTTCATCTGGGATCGCCGGCTATTTTGACGTGGCAGTCGCGGATCCGCGTCCAGAAGGTGCAGCGGGACGTGCGGCAGACGGTATGATCCGCGTTGTCAGCCTGCTGAATGCAGAAGGGCTGGAGCTGATCGTCACCAGTCTGGTGAAGAATTTTGTTGGCTTTGCGCCGCTTGGTACCGTGCTGGTTGCCATGCTCGGGGTTGCGATTGCTGAATACTCAGGTCTGTTATCGGCGGCGATGCGTGGTTTGGTAATGGGGGCGTCCAAACGCATGGTGACTGTGACGGTTGTGTTTGCTGGCATTGTCTCCAACACGGCGTCTGAGTTGGGTTACGTTGTTCTTATTCCATTAGCAGCGATGCTGTTCCACTCTTTAGGACGTCACCCTCTGGCGGGTCTTGCCGCCGCATTTGCTGGTGTATCCGGAGGTTATTCAGCCAACCTGCTGATTGGTACGGTCGACCCTCTGTTGTCTGGTATTACTGAAACGGCAGCGCAGATGATCGATCCGAATTACACCGTGGGTCCGGAAGTAAACTGGTACTTCATGTTTGTATCGACGTTCTTCATCGCTGGCATGGGCGCTTTCGTGACTGAAAAAATCGTTGAGCCAAAACTGGGTAAATACAGTGACGAAGAGGCATCAGAAGATCTGTCTCAGGATACCATGGGGAAACTGACCGACGTTGAGAAGAAAGGCCTGAAAATGGCGGGCGTCGCTGTTGTTCTGGTGTCTGCTCTTCTGGCCTGGACCATTGTGCCGGCAGACGGCATTCTGCGCTCTGATGCGGGTACGGTCGCAGGATCGCCATTCCTGAAGAGCATCGTGGCGTTCATCTTTGTGTTCTTTGCGATTCCGGGCTTTGTGTACGGTAAAGTCGTTGGCACGATGAAAACTGATCGCGATGTGATCAATGCGATGTCTAAGTCGATGTCGTCAATGGGAATGTACATCGTGCTGGTTTTCTTTGCGGCTCAATTTGTGGCGTTCTTCAAGTGGACAAACTTTGGTCAGGTCTTCGCGGTTGCGGGGGCAGATTTTCTGCAAAGCATCGGTCTGACTGGCCCAATGCTGTTCTTCGCCTTCATTCTGATGTGTGGTTTTATCAATCTGATGATTGGTTCGGCGTCAGCGCAGTGGGCGGTGACCGCTCCTATCTTCGTTCCAATGCTGATGCTGGTTGGCTATGCACCGGAAACCATTCAGGCGGCGTACCGGATCGGGGATTCCACCACCAACATCATCACGCCAATGATGAGTTACTTTGGTCTGATTCTGGCGGTGGCAACTCGCTACATGAAGAATCTCGGAATCGGTACCTTGATCGCGACCATGCTGCCTTACTCACTGTGCTTTATTGTCGGCTGGAGCGTACTGTTCTATCTGTGGGTATTTGTGTTCGGTTTGCCGGTTGGTCCTGGTGCGGCGACATACTACACGCCATAATCGTTCATAGTTCGATAAAAAGCCTGCGCTCTGCGCAGGTTTTTTGTTTATCGGTGTTTGGCCAGTATTCGGTCGAGGTGGTTGGCGAATTCGCGGCGCTCAGTTTGAGACAGCGCGGCCGGGCCTCCGGTTTGGATACCGCTGGCACGCATGGTGTCCATAAAATCGCGAATGTTCAGCCGCGCTTTGATGGTGTCTTTGGTGTACAACTCTCCCCGGGGGCTCAGCGCCAGCGCCCCTTTGCTGATCGCTTCGTCGGCCAGTGGAATATCGGCGGTGATCACCAGGTCGCCGCTGCTCAGACGGCGCACAATTTCGTTATCGGCCACATCAAAGCCACTGGATACTTGCAGCGCGCGGATGTTGTCGCGTCTGGGAACCGGGACCAAATGGTTGGCAACAAATGTACACTCTACGCCGGTGCGCTCTGCGGCGCGGAACAGTGTGTCACGAGTCACTTTCGGACACGCGTCGGCATCAACCCAAATCTGCATTACAGTTTCTCCGCCAACTTAGCTTCCAGCGTCTCCAGACGACGTGTCAGATCCTTAATCTGTTGCTCCAGGTGCGCGATCTTGTCTTGAGGTGGGGCACTGTCAGCGGCAATTTCGACTTTCGGTACACGTTGAGCGTGTTTCCAGCTACGAATGGTGGCAATCAGGGCTGGCATTGGCACAGGCGTTTTCAGCCGAGCTTTGACCAGCGCCACTGTTGGCTCTTTGCCTTGATTGTGCAGCGATTGCAGCACCGCTTCCAGCTCTTGGGTGATGTTTTGAGTGAGCATCATTTCTTCCTCTGATACAACTTTCGTCCATCATACTGGCAAACGCCAATCTAGGCGAATAGCAAATCCGGTAGCTGTGTGTAAGAGATCTCTCACACACGGTGTGAGAGAAGGCGATATTATAGTGGTTGAAATGGCCCTATTTCTATTTAACTTATTGTTTTTAAATGTCTTTCTCTTATTGTAATCCTTTTCATTAAAAAAACTTGTTGTACGGTGGATTGTTTAAATCGGCAGAAAGCGTAAATTTACAGGTGTCGGAAGGATACTGACACGGAACAGGAAATCGCCACGGATTTGGCCATCTTCAGGAAGAAGAGTTGATGATTCAGGATGGGGCATCAGCAGGAAGCGAAGGACTTTGTACGGACACAACAACTGACAGGATGTGAGTTGCAACGGAATGACAAAGGACAGCGTTAGGATAACGCAGGGACACCGCTCACGGAACAAGTGATGAGAGCTAACCAGGACAGTTAGCGTTCAGGATGAATAGGACACCGCTAGGAAGGCGAAGTAAGGAACGCTGAAGGATTCAGCCACTATTAAGGAAGATGCAAGGAGCATCATTAGTAGCCGGATTGCTGCGAGTTAAGACTATAGCCCTGATACGCAAGTATCAGGGCTTTTCTTTGATTGTTCACACAATTAATAAAAAATATAATAAGATCAAATAAATATAAATCCAGATCAATAAACGTCACTTCCGGTTGGTTTAATTTTTCGGCTTTCTCAGTGCATCTGTTTGCACGGGATTTGTTTGCTGTTATCAAGGATTAGATGTGACTATAGCCACACGAAGAACTTTGCTTCTTCCTTATAATGAGTCGTTACAGTCAGAATTTCTGATGCTCAATTGCTGCGCGAAAAATCGGGCGGAAATGAATGGTCCGCATACGGTCGCGTCTGCCAAACAGTTGTTTCAAAAGGTGCTTCATGATCCCAACTTGTACAGTATGGCGGTGTTGGACAACACCACACGCGAGTACATTGGTCACGTCTTTATTAGCAACCTGGACGGGGTGCCGGAGCTGGGCTTTATTTTCGATAAGCTGTATTGGGGGAAAGGCTTAGCCAGTGAAGCGTTGAAAGCGTTTTTCCCCAAAGCACTGCGTGAACGGCAGATTGAAAAGGTGATTGCCTCGGTCAATCTTCACCATGCGCCTTGTTTTAGGCTGCTACAGAAGCTGGGGTTCGTCATCCGAGAGGAAAAACAGGATGGATTTGGCCCTTATTATGAGCTCGAATTTACATCCGATGCGGTGGTAGATGAAAGTTCACTGGTCTGAAACCTACCATGGTCAGTTGGCCCTGGTAACAATCATCGCCCAGTGACGAAAACTCAAACAGATACACCGTATGCCAACGCCAGACTCCGCCTGGCGTTTTTAGTTTGTGGGCACCAAATGCGACACTCAGCAGTTGCAGATCGAGTTGTTCACACTTTCTGACGATCGCAGCTTTTGCCAGTTCGGCCTGGCGGCGTTGTTGCCAGAACAGAAAACACAGTAGCGTCAGGCCAAGTATCGCCAGTAAGTTGTGAATCATTTTACGCCTTCGTCGACTGTTGCAGATTAAATAGCGCCTGGGCCAGTTCCTGTGATGGACTGGCGTGGAGCAGCGGCAGTAATACCATCCGCAGTTCAGGGATCATGACCAGGTCAGCAAACAGCTGGTTGAACAGGGCTTGGTTGCCGGTCTGAGCCAGCCTGAGCAGAAAACGCTCTGCGGTGCCTGCATCCGCCAGCCAGTGCCAGGCTCGTCCGGCGATGCCAATCAGAATTTCCTGATGGCTCAGACGCGGACTGCTCAGTACTGCGTCAAGAACCGGCGCAGACAAAGTGCGATCGGCACCATTAAGAGCGCGCACCAGGGCGGATAACAGGAAGAGGTCTGGATCACTACTGTTGATTTGCGCCAGTGCCATTTCCTGCAGGCGCAAAGCCAGTTTTTCGGGTACCGGGCCATGTTCGAGCGCACCCAGCAAGGCATAGAGCGGTTCATTTGGTAACTGCGTGAGCGCTTTGCGTATTAACACCCCGTTTTGTTGCTGCTCAAGGCGAGCGCACAGATCGGTGATGCCCTGTAGGCCAACCGTCTGCCATTTTTCCCACCCCATTGCACCACTGAAATAGTGCTGTGCGTGTTCATAATACTGGCTGGTCGGCAAATCGAGCTGCGCACGCAGTTGGCTGTGAAATACCGCCATCTTGTCTTCAGAAGGCTTAAAAGTGTATGGGTTGTTGGCCAGTTTCTGTTGTTGCTCTTCGCTCATTTCCTGGCTCAGACGCGTGCCCATCGCTTCTATGACGTATTTGAGGAAGTTGCCAATCTCGGCTTGATTGAGTAGCCCACGCTCATCCAATTCGAATTTAAGAAACCAGATCCACGGTTGCTTCTCTGTATTCCAATACGCAATCGCCAGATGGGCTTTACGCTGGAGTGGGTACGGATAAGGATGCTGGCCCTGTTCGACACTGGTAAACAGTTTTGGGGCAATCGGGGTGATCCGACGGCCGAGGTCAAAAATCTTATACTGACAGCCGCTGTTTTCCAGCAATTGAGTCAGGGTATGAATGGTGTCCATGAATCGGTACTTCCTGAGAAACTTTCCCTAATAGATGGTATCCTGTCGGCCATTTTCAAGGTCAATTACCGAAATAATGCGGTAAAGGGTGCGATAACCTTCTTTATGTCACGAACTCTACAACTTCACTGCGTACTGCAACAACTCGAAGCAGAATTACGCCGCTGTCAGTTATGGCAGTCTCAGCCGCCGTCGGCTCAGGCTCTGAGCAGTCAAGAGCCGTTTGCGATTGATACGCTGGCACCTCATGAATGGCTGCAATGGGTGTTTATGCCACGCATGCTGGCCCTTATCGAGGCTGAAGCGCCATTACCACGGGGATTCGCGCTGACGCCTTATTTTGAAGAGGTGTGGAAAGACACGCCTTCGCATCAACCTTTGCTGGTGCTGGTGATGGACATCGATCGGGTGTGTGCGTGATGCTGGAAATTATTTATCAGGACGAGCATCTGGTGGCGGTCAACAAACCTGCGGGTATGCTGGTTCATCGCAGTTGGCTGGACAAACACGAAACCCAGTTTGTAATGCAGACTCTGCGAGATCAGTTAGGTCAGCATGTCTTTCCGTTGCACCGCCTTGATCGGCCAACGTCGGGCGTGTTGGTGTTTGCGCTGTCGAGTGAAGTGGCCGCTAAGATGATGCCAATGTTTGCCAACCATGAAATGGAGAAAACGTATCATGCGGTGGTGCGTGGCTGGATAGAGCAGGGGGATGTACTGGATTACCCGCTGAAAGTGGAGCTCGATAAGATTGCTGACAAATTTGCCCGTGAGGACAAAGAAGCTCAACCGGCGGTCACGGCGTATCAACCGCTGGATAAAGTTGAAGTGCCTTATTCAACCGGACGTTTTCCAACCAGTCGCTATTGTTTGCTGGAGATGAAACCGACGACTGGCCGAAAACATCAGCTTCGGCGACACATGCATCATCTTAGCCACCCCATCATTGGCGATACCACGCACGGTGATGGCAAGCACAACCGTTTGTTTCGTGAGCACTACGATTGCCATCGTTTGCTGTTACATGCGTCGGAGCTGCGCTTCGTGCATCCTTTCCGTGGTGAGGTGCTGATTTTGCGCGCCGGGTTCGATGATGTCTGGCAGAGGCTGTTTCGCGAATTTGACTGGCCGCCGCCAAAGCGCTGAACCTCATCCAGTAAAAAGCCCTCTTGCGAGGGCTTAACGTTTTATTTATCCAGATAAGTCTGAATGGCTTGCTCTATGCCCGCGGCATCCAGCCCCAGCTCAGCATGCAGTTCTTCCTGCGTGCCCTGGGCGATGAATTTGTCCGGCAAGCCCAGGTTAAGTACTGGTTTAAGGCGTTTTTCCTGCATCAGAAACTCCAGTACACTGGCTCCCGCGCCACCGGCAATGGCATTTTCTTCCAAGGTCACCAGAACGTCGTGGTCTGCTGCAAGTTGGCGAATCAGCGCTTCATCCAGAGGTTTCACAAAACGCATGTCTGCGACAGTGGCGTTGAGCGCTTCGGCGGCTTGCAGTGCGTTGGGCATTAACGCACCGAAGTTAAGGATGGCCACTTTCTCACCCTGGCGTACTATGCGGCCTTTGCCGATTTCTAGTGCGGTGAACTCTGGATTGATATCGGCGCCGATGCCACTGCCACGCGGATAGCGCACCGCGCTTGGTCCTTGATGTTGATGGCCGGTATACAGCATTTGGCGGCATTCGTTTTCATCACTTGGTGCCATAATGACCATGTTTGGAATGCAGCGCATGTAACTGAGATCGAACGCTCCCTGGTGCGTTTGGCCGTCTGCGCCAACCAGACCGGCGCGGTCGATGGCAAACATGACTGGCAAGTTCATGATCGCGACATCGTGAATCAACTGGTCGTAGCCACGCTGCAGGAAGGTAGAGTAGATCGCCACAATCGGATGATTACCGGCGATCGCCATGCCTGTCGCTAATGTGACGGCATGTTGCTCCGCAATGGCGACATCAAAGTATTGCTCCGGATATTCTTTGGAGAACCGAACCATACCAGAGCCTTCGCGCATGGCGGGGGTGATCGCCATCAGCTTTGGATCCTGAGCGGCCATATCACACAAGAAATCGCCGAAAATGTTTGAGTAACTAGGTTTGCCACCTTTACTTTTTGGCAGGCTGTCGTGACTTGGATCGAATTTAGGCACGGCGTGGTAGCCAATGGGATCTTTTTCTGCCTGCTCATAGCCTTTGCCTTTCTTGGTCATGATATGCAGGAACTGCGGACCTTTCAGCTCGCGCATGTTCCGGAGTGTTTTGACCAGTTCCAGCACATCGTGGCCGTCGACCGGACCGATGTAGTTAAACCCCAATTCTTCGAACAGCGTACCCGGCACGACCATGCCTTTAAGGTGCTCTTCGGTGCGACGCACCAGTTCTTTGATCGGTGGTACCCCAGACAGCACTTTCTTACCGCCTTCACGGATAGAGGTGTACAGACTGCCAGACAGCAGTTGAGCCAGATGGTTGTTGAGTGCCCCAACATTCTCTGAAATCGACATTTCGTTGTCGTTGAGGATCACCAGCATGTCCGGGTGGACATCACCGGCGTGGTTCATGGCTTCAAACGCCATTCCTGCGGTGATGGCGCCGTCGCCAATCACACTGACGGTTTTGCGGTCTTTGCCTTCTTTGCCGGCACTGATGGCCATACCAAGGGCGGCACTGATCGAGGTTGAGGAGTGACCGACCGATAAGGTGTCGTATTCACTTTCTCCACGCCACGGAAACGGGTGCAGGCCGTCTTTCTGGCGGATTGTCGGCATACGGTCACGACGTCCGGTTAAAATCTTATGCGGATAAGCCTGATGACCTACGTCCCAGATCAATTGATCAAATGGGGTTTGATAGACGTAGTGCAGGGCGACGGTCAGTTCGACAGTGCCCAGACCTGAAGCCAGATGTCCGCTCGACTGGCTGACCGAGTTGAGCAGATAGGTACGTAATTCTTCACACAGCTTCGGCAGCGTATCTTTCGGCAGGCTGCGCAGTTCATCTGGCGTATTTACCAGGGCCAGTGTGGGATACTTTGAAATATCAAGAGTCATTATAAATGCGCGCTTATAGTGTTAATTTTTGCGCTCGATGACGTATCGGGCGAACTCTTCGAGTAACTCTGTATTGTAAGGGATTGCTTCCAAAGCCGCGAGGGCTTCCTCTAACAGAGCATGAGCTTTATTTATAGCACCTTCCAGCCCCAGCAGCGCGGGGTAGGTGCTCTTATTGAGTTGTTGATCAGAACCCTGGGGTTTTCCCAGCGTTGCGGTGTCACTGATGATGTCTAAAATGTCGTCCTGCACCTGAAAAGCCAGACCAACAGCATCGGCGTAGCTGTCCAACTGCGGCAACACGGCCAGGCCTTGAGGGCCTGCCGCCAACGCGCCAAGACGAATTGCACACTTCATCAGGGCTCCGGTTTTGTTGCGGTGAATGGCTTCCAGCTCTTCCAGCCCGACCTGACGGTTTTCGGCCGCCAAATCCAGCGCTTGTCCGAGGCACATGCCATTGGCACCGGATGCCTGAGCCAGCACCTGCACCATGGCAATGCGGTTGCTTTCGGCGCGTGAGGCGATCGGACCTTCAGCCAGAATGGAAAACGCCAGTGTTTGCAGGGCATCGCCAGTCAGAATGGCGGTCGCTTCATCGAATTTAATGTGGCAAGTGGGATGGCCGCGACGCAGCTCGTCATCGTCCATGGCTGGCAGATCATCGTGGATCAGGGAATAGGCGTGGATACATTCGACCGCACTGGCGGGTGTGTCCAGATCGTGCGGCTCACAGCCAAGCATTTGGCCGGTCGCATAAACCAAAAATGGGCGCGCACGTTTGCCGCCCAAGGTTAAACCGTAGCGCATGGCTTCGATCAGTGGTTGCTCCTGATGAGGTAACTGATCCAGCCACGCATTCAGTTGTTGATTGTTTCTTTCCTGATAGGCTGTTAGCGCCTCAATCATAGCGTGCTCTTCTTAAATCAATCTTATGTCTGGCTGCAGGGTTATTCTGCCGGGATGTCAAATTCGCTCAGAGGCGCCTGGTCATCATTGCTGAGAAGAATGCTGACGCGTTGCTCAGCTTCCGTCAGTTTGGTTTGACCCGCGCGAGCCAGGGCAATGCCGCGCTCAAATTTTTTCAGCGCTTCATCCAGCGCAAGATCGCCGTTTTCCAGTTGCTCAACCAGCGTGTCGAGCTCCTCGATGGTTGCCTCAAAGGACATGTTTTCAGGTTTCTTGCTTGCCATAGTTTTTTTCGCTTGAGAAGGATGGACGAAAGTTACCTTAGGGCGTGGGGATGGTCAAATTTAACCGGGTAAATTTGTCACAAAAGTTGAATTCCCGCGCCGATTTGGACAAATCCTAACAAGAGCTGTGAGCTGGATTCGGGATGCAGGTTTTAAACTGGAAAAGTCACGCAGAAAATCGTTTATTTAACTCTGAGAGAGAAAATAGTTAAAGATCTCATCTTATTGCCGATAAAATGAGTAATCTCGGAATTTCACCTGCCAGCCCGGTTATCTGCCGGCTGTTTCTGACTGGCAGGATATACTGCATGAGGAGTGCTTTGTGGATTTAGCTACGCTGATTGGACTGCTGGGTGGCTTGGCGTTCGTGGTCATGGCCATGGTGCTGGGCGGCAGTATCATGATGTTCGTCGATATTACTTCGATCCTGATCGTGGTGGGTGGTTCCACATTTGTAGTATTGATGAAATTCACGCTGGGACAGTTTTTTTCTGCGGCCAAAATTGCTGGTAAAGCATTTGCGTTCAAAGCGGACCAACCGGAAGAGCTGATTGCCAAAGTTGTTGAAATGGCAGACGCAGCGCGTAAAGGGGGATTTCTGGCGCTCGAAGAGATGGAGATCAGTAACAGCTTCATGCAAAAAGGGATCGATTTGCTGGTGGACGGCCACGATGCTGATGTGGTCCGGGCCGCATTGCAAAAAGACATCGCCTTGACTGACGAACGTCATGAACAGGGCTCCGGTGTGTTTAAAGCGTTTGGTGATGTAGCACCGGCGATGGGAATGATTGGTACGCTGATCGGTCTGGTGGCGATGTTGTCGAACATGGATGACCCGAAAGCGATCGGTCCGGCGATGGCGGTGGCCTTGTTGACAACGTTGTACGGTGCGATTCTGGCGAACATGATTTTCTTCCCGATTGCCGACAAACTGTCGCTGCGTCGTGAACAGGAGAAACTTAACCGTCGCCTGATCATGGATGGCGTACTGGCGATTCAGGATGGCCAGAATCCACGGGTAATAGACAGTTATCTGAAAAATTACCTCAACGAAGGCAAACGCAATCTCGATATCGACAACGAGTAACAGGATCTGTCTATGGAAGAGCAAAAATGTAAATGTCCGCCTCCCGGCTTGCCGCCGTGGATGGGGACGTTTGCCGACCTGATGGCTCTGTTGATGTGTTTCTTTGTACTGTTGCTGTCGTTTTCTGAAATGGATGTACTCAAGTTCAAACAGATTGCCGGTTCCATGAAGTTTGCCTTCGGGGTACAAAACCGCCTTGAGGTCAAAGACATCCCAAAAGGCACCAGCATCATTGCTCAGGAGTTCCGTCCGGGGCGTCCTGAACCGACACCCATTGATGTCATCATGCAGCAGACGATTGATATCACTCAGCAAACCCTGGATTTCCATGAAGGGGAGTCGGATCGTGCTGGTGGTACTCAGCGCGATAAAGGAAAACTGACGGGGGGGAAATCGCCTGAGTCATCGACCAAAGACAACCAGAACGCTGAGTCGGAAATGGAACAGCAGCAGTCTGAAGCCATGGCCGAAGAACTGGAAACGTTGGAAGAAAGCATCAAGAAAGCGCTCGAGCGAGAAATCGATCAGGGCGCGGTTGAAGTGGAAAACCTCGGCCAGCAGTTGGTGATTCGTATTCGGGAAAAAGGCGCGTTTCCGGAAGGGTCTGCGTTCCTTCAGCCAAAATTTCGGCCTCTGATCCGTCAGGTGGCGGAATTGGTTAAAGACGTCCCGGGTATCGTGCGTATCTCTGGTCACACCGATAATCAGCCGATTGATTCGGAGTTGTATCGCTCTAACTGGGATCTGTCGTCACAGCGTGCGGTGTCGGTTGCTCAGGAGATGGAAAAAGTGCACGGCTTCCCGCATCAGCGTTTACGTGTACGCGGAATGGCGGACACTCAGCCGCTCGGGCCGAACGATACCGAGGCGCAGCGTGCGAGAAACCGGCGGGTGGAAATCAGCATCATGCAGGGTGAGCCTATGTTTAGTGATGAGATCCCCACGATCAAATAACGCAAGGTCAACACCGCAAAAAGACGAGCGCCACGCTCGTCTTTTTTGTGTCTGAGAACGCCTGATATTGGCTGGTTGAGCGGAGTACAGCTTAGCCGTGGATTGATGTCGGCCTGACAGATAATTCCGGTCGGCGCTCGCATCTTCTGGACGGTGGGTATATAATCTCGCGCCTTTATAAAGTTGCACAAAGCTGTACTAGGCTTACAGGTACAGTTGGTGCGTCGTTGATGATTGCGAACTAAAGCTGCGAACAGAATTATGAAATTTATTGTAAAGCCCCATCCAGAGATTTTTGTTAAAAGCGAATCGGTGCGTAAGCGCTTCACAAAGATTCTAGAATGCAACATTCGCAACATCGTTAAGGCGCGCACTGAGTCGGTTGCGGTATTCAACCGTCGTGACCACATTGAAGTGACCTCCGAGAGCTCTCAGTACCATGCGGAAGTGCTGGAGATCCTGACGCACACGCCGGGCATCCACCATGTTCTGGAAGTGCAGCAATCCGATTTTACCGATTTGCATGACATCTATGAGCAGGTGTTGGCGCTGAGTCGTCCACTGATCGAAGGTAAGACTTTCGTGGTGCGGGCGAAGCGTCGTGGTAAGCACGACTTCACCTCCATCGAGCTTGAGCGCTATGTTGGCGGTGGCCTCAACCAGGCAGTAGAAAGTGCCAGTGTGAAACTGCACAATCCGGATGTGACGGTAAAAGTGGAAGTCGCTGGCGACAAGCTGAACCAGGTACTGGCACGGTACAAAGGCTTGGGTGGTTTCCCGTTGGGGACTCAGGAAGATGTGCTGAGCCTGATTTCGGGCGGTTTCGACTCTGGTGTATCCAGTTACCTGCACATCAAGCGTGGCTCTAAAGTACACTACTGTTTCTTCAACCTTGGCGGACCGGCGCACGAGATTGGCGTGAAGCAGGTGTCTCATTACTTGTGGAACAAGTACGGCTCATCGGCCAAAGTGCGTTTCATCTCGGTCGATTTTGAACCCGTTGTTGCTGAAATTCTGGAAAAAGTGGATGACGGCCAGATGGGGGTTATCCTCAAACGGATGTTTATGCGGGCGGCTGGCATGATTGCGGAGAAATTCGGCATTCAGGCTCTGGTTACCGGTGAAGCGCTGGGACAGGTATCGAGTCAGACGCTGACCAACTTGCGCCATATTGATGGGGTGACGGATTCTCTGATCCTGCGTCCGCTGATCAACTGGGACAAAGAAGACATCATTAATCTGGCCCGTAATATCGGCACTGAAGATTTTGCTAAGACGATGCCTGAGTATTGTGGGGTGATTTCGAAGAAACCGACGGTGAAAGCGGTGAAAGCGAAACTGGAAGCGGAAGAAGAGAAATTTGACTTCAGTATTCTGGAGCAGGTTGTGCGTGATGCCCGTCAGATGGACATTCGCGATATCGCCAAAGAATCAGAGCAGGCGGCACCGGAAGTCGAGCAGGTTCAGGCGGTCGAAGAGCATGCCATCGTGCTGGATATCCGTAGCCCGGATGAAGAAGACGAAAACCCACTGGAAATCAGTGGCGTTGAAGTGAAACACCTACCGTTTTACAAGCTGGGCACTCAGTTTGGTGATTTGGATCAGTCCAAAACTTATCTGCTGTACTGTGATCGCGGCGTGATGAGTCGTCTTCAGGCGTTGTACCTGCAAGAGCAAGGGTTTAGTAATGTGAAAGTGTACCGCCCTTAATCTGCATCATTAAATGATTAAAAAGCGCAAATCGTTGATTCGGTTTGCGCTTTTTTTGTGTCACACTTATCCCGCTCCGATTGTCTGCTGCCAAGATGCAAATTCGAGGGATAAAAAAACACCGCCATAAGGCGGTGCTAAAAAATTTGACAGACAGGTCAAAAAATAAATACAGGAAGTATATGTTTTGCCTCTGGGATAAGTGAGACAAAACAATGGTAGAAACCTACCTAACTCGAAAAACGAGTTTGCAAACACAACATCGCAACAACTAAGCCAATTGATTCCAAAGAGAATCAAGCCGTTCAGGCTAGCGTTGCGGGGTGAAATATAGAATTTCTCTGGCCGGGAGACAATGGACAAATTATAATGTTTCAGATTAAAAAAACTAATCCAAACTATAGAGTTTACCCATGTCCAGAAGATTGCCACCTCTCAACTCGCTGAAAGTGTTCGAAGCGGCTGCTCGTCACCTCAGTTTTACTCGTGCTGCGGAGGAGTTATTCGTAACTCAGGCTGCCGTTAGTCATCAAATCAAAGCGTTAGAAGAATTCCTTGGCCTAAAGTTGTTTCGTCGTCGCAACCGTTCGTTGCTGTTGACGGAAGAGGGACAGAGCTATTTTCTCGACATCAAAGATATTTTCACTTCACTGGCAGAAGCCACAGATAAAGTACTGGAACGCAGTGAGAAGGGGGCTCTGACCATCAGCTTGCCGCCAAGTTTTGCGATTCAGTGGCTGGTGCCGCGTCTGGCTGATTTTAATCAACAGGAGCCGGACATAGACGTGCGGATCAAAGCGGTAGACATGGATGAAGGCTCATTGACGGACGACGTCGACGTGGCGATTTACTATGGCCGGGGCAACTGGCCGGGGTTGCGTGCCGATAAATTGTATCAGGAATACCTGATCCCACTGTGTTCGCCATCCCTGTTGCTCGGAAGTAAACCATTAGAATCACTAAGTGATCTCAGCAAGCATACCTTACTGCATGATACGTCACGTAAAGACTGGAAACAGTTTGCCAAACAGAACGGGCTCGACAGCGTGAATGTGAATCACGGTCCGATTTTCAGCCACTCGACTATGGTGCTTCAAGCGGCGGCTCACGGTCAGGGCGTGGCGCTGGGCAACAACGTGCTGGCTCAGCCGGAGCTGGAAGCCGGTCGTTTGATCGCGCCGTTTGATGAAGTACTGGTGACCAAAAATGCGTTTTATGTGGTCTGTCATGAGAAACAGGCGGACATGGGACGCATTGCCACCTTCCGTGACTGGATGCTCGCCAAAGCACAGAGCGAACAAGAGGAATTGCTGGATGACTGACACACGCATTAACGGCTTGCCGCAGCAGCCGCGGTTTATTTTTGCTCATGGCGCGGGGGCAGATATGGATCATGCTTTTATGGAGCAGGTGGCAGAGGGGTTGGCTGAGCAGGGGATTCGGGTGATCCGCTTTAATTTCCCATACATGGTAAAGCGGGCCGAAGATGGCAAAAAGCGTCCGCCGGATCGTGCGCCTAAGCTTCTGGATGCGTTTCGTCAGGTCATCAGCGAGCAGGTACAGGGACAGCCCGTAGTGATTGGTGGTAAGTCAATGGGAGGGCGAATGGCCAGCCTGTTGGCTGAGGAAGCGCTGGTGGCGGGAGTCGCTTGTCTGGGCTACCCTTTTCATCCTCCGGGCAAGCCGGAAAAATACAAAGGAGAGCACCTGGCCTCACTCAGCAAACCGTGTCTGATTTTGCAAGGCGAGCGCGATACCTTTGGTCTGCGGGAGGAACTGAGCGAATTCAGTTTGTCTGATTCTGTGCGTGTCACTTTTCTGCCAGATGGCGATCACAGCTTTACACCACGCAAGCGCTCCGGTTTTACAGAAAGTGGCAATATTGCAGCAGCAGTGGCGGCGCTGAGTCAGTTTATTTTGGAGGTGTATGATGCGCAGTAAGTGGTTACTCACGGTAGGCGGTGTCTTGGCCGGCATTGCCGTTGGCTTAGGCGCTCTGGCAGCGCATGGACTGAAGACCGTCTTGTCTCCTTATCTGGTTGGTGTATTTGAGACCGGTGTTCAGTATCAGTTTCTTCATGCCGTAGCGGTGCTCGTTTGTGCGCTGCTGCTGATGCTGTCACTGAGCGACAAAGCACAAAAATATTTTTTTGCGGCGGCGATTTGCTTTATCATCGGCATCTTTTGTTTCAGCGGCAGTCTCTATGCACTGGCCCTGACTGGCATTAAGTGGTTTGGTCCGGTGACCCCTCTGGGTGGCGTGACGTTTATGCTAGGCTGGGGGCTGTTCGTTTACGCAGCACTACAGATCAAAGAGGACAACAAGTGAAACATCTGATGCTTTATTGCCGCGCAGGCTTTGAAAAAGAGTGCGCCGGTGAAATCCAGGATAAAGCGACGCGGCTGGAAGTGTTCGGTTTTCCGCGTGTACAGCCTCATTCCGGTTATGTGCTGTTTGAATGCTATCAGGACGGGGATGCCGATAAACTGGCGAAGTTGATTGACTTCAAAACGCTGATTTTTGCCCGCCAGATGTTTGCCGTGGCGGCACAATTTGAAGCGCTGCCGAGTGAGGATCGCATTTCGCCAATCCTCGACACCCTGGCTGACATCGATGGTTTACCACGCTGTGGTGAATTGAGAATTGAAACGCCGGACACCAACGAAGCCAAAGAGCTACTCAAGTTTTGTCGTAAATTTACGGTGCCTATGCGTCAGGCGCTGCGCGGTAAAGGGATTCTGTTGAACAAAGAGAATCCGAAAAAGCCGGTGCTGCACATCTGTTTTGTGGCTCCGGGTCACTGCTATGTTGGCTATTCGGTCACTGACAATAATTCTCCGTTCTTTATGGGGATTCCGCGTCTGAAATTTCCAGCCGATGCGCCAAGCCGTTCGACTCTGAAACTGGAAGAAGCGTTTCACGTATTCATTCCCCGAGCAGAGTGGGAAGAGCGTTTGGCTCCGGGAATGTGGGCGGTTGATCTGGGAGCGTGCCCGGGTGGCTGGACGTATCAGTTGGTCAAGCGCTCAATGTTCGTCCACGCCGTCGACAACGGCATGATGGCCGACAGCCTGATGGAAACCGGTCAGGTGAAGCACCATCAGGAAGATGGCTTCAAATTTGAACCAGCGCGTAAAAACGTCACCTGGTTGGTGTGCGATATGGTGGAAAAACCTTCTCGCGTGGCGCAGTTGATGGGAGAGTGGATCATCAGTGGCTGGGCCAAAGAGGCGATCTTTAATCTTAAGCTGCCAATGAAAGGTCGCTATGAGGAAGTCTCGGAAGACATTGAAAACCTCAAACAGTTCTTAATTGAGAATGGCGTGAAGTTCCGTATGCAGGCCAAGCACCTGTATCACGACCGGGAAGAGATCACCATTCACCTTCAGTGTCTGTCCAACATCTCACCGCATTAAAAAAGTGTACGGTCAAAAAACGCAAACTTTCGGTTTGCGTTTTTTTTATCGATGAAGGCGGTTTACGCTTTGGTTGAGACTGGTGGTGTGTAGCGGATATCCTGCAGATTGAACCCCAGCTCAATGTCCGTTTTGAGCGCCGCCACCTGACGACACTTTCTTGCCATCTCAATGTGTTGATCGAATTTTTTGCGATATTTAGGCGCCAGCTCATCAGAGGCGTATGCGGTTTCAATGTCGCTGAACTGGGTCAGGATTTCTTTTGCTGCTTTCGGGCCGATGCCCGCAATTCCCGGAACCTGACTGGAGCTGATCCCGGTTAATCCCCAGTAGTCGGCCAATTGCGCCGGTTTTACCCCAAATTCTTTGGCGATAAAGGGTTCATCCAGCCAGCGGTGCTGGAAGTAGTCACGGATTTGCAGAGTCGGAGACAGCAACTGGCAGTAGCCTTTGTCGGTGGAAATGATGGTGACGGTTTCTCCGTGGCTGGCTACTTTGACCGCCAACGTTGCTACCAGATCATCGGCCTCATCCCCGTCTGACAGCAAAGAATCGATTCCCAGTTCCCACCAGGCTTGTTGAATCGCGTCCAGTCCATGCTGCAACGGCTCTGGCATCGGTTTGCGGTTGGCTTTGTAGTCCGGCAGTATTTGCGCGCGCCAGCCTCGATCCTGAAGGTGATGGTCGAATACCGCGATAATATGGGTCGGTTGGGCTTCGCCGATGATGCGATGCAGTGTCCGGCTGGTGGTTTCTATGGTTCTTGCGATGTCATTGGGATCCGGTTGTGCTGAGTGAACCCGGCGAATGAGGTTGAGAGCGTCGATGATCACAAGATGGATAGACATAGAATTCCTGAGGTTTGAATAAAAAATAAGGGCGTTACGCCCTTATTGTAATGATTCATAACCGGATTACCAGAAACGACACTTAGCTGGTGGCAATGCGATAGCACGGCACGTAAGCGCTGCCGCCCGGCAGTTTCATTCGATCCTGTTCGACAAAATCGCGCAGCAGTCGGTCCATCTTACGCATCAGATCGGCATCGCCGTCAATGATGAACGGACCATGGCGCTCGATTTCGTGAATTCCTTCCGCTTTCACGTTACCCGCTACGATGCCAGAGAATGCCTGACGTAGTGCGGCAGCAAGGTTTTCCGGACGTTGATTCATGTGCAGATCCAGCCCCGCCATGCTTTCGTGGGTCGGTTCAAACGGCAGCTGGAACTCTGGCTCTATTTTCAACGACCAGTTGAAACTGTAGGCGTCACCATTGGTTTTGCGGTGCTCACGGACCTTCGGCATTGCCTGTTTCATGATACGCGCCACTTTGGCCGGATCGTCGACAACGATCTGGTAATGTCGCTGGGCGTCTTCTCCCAGCGTATCGGCAATGAATTTATCGATCGAGCGGAAATACGCTTCGCTTTCTTTCGGGCCAGTCAGAACGATAGGCATTGGCTGTTCGCGGTTTTCCGGGTGCATCATGATGCCGAGAATGTACAACAGTTCTTCCGCTGTACCTGGGCCTCCCGGGAAGATCACGATGCCGTGTGCCATGCGCACAAACGCTTCGAGGCGTTTTTCAATGTCCGGCATGATCACCAGTTCATTGACGATCGGGTTTGGTGGTTCTGCCGCGATGATCGACGGCTCGGTCAGCCCGAGGTAACGCTGCTCTTTGTAGCGCTGTTTGGCGTGACCGATTGCGGCTCCTTTCATCGGACCTTCCATCGCGCCCGGGCCACAGCCAGTGCAGATGTTCAGTTCACGCAGGCCGAGTTCGTTGCCAACTTCACGGGTGTACTGATATTCGACGGGATTGATCGAGTGACCACCCCAGCACACCACCAGATTGGGCTCAATGCCCGGGATCAGCGTACCGGCGTTACGCAAAATACCAAACACCAGGTTGGTAATGTGCGTGGCATTGGTCAGATTAAGGCGCTGGTTGTCTGCCAGGTGCATGTTGACGTACACGATGTCACGCAGCACGGAGAACAGGTGCTCTTGGATCCCTTTGATGATTTCACCGTCGACAAACGCGTGTTCTGGCGGGTTATTGAGTTCAAGTTTGATGCCGCGTTCACGGCGCAGCACACTGACGTCAAATGACTTGTATTTATCGAGCAGCTCTTTGGAGTTATCTGTATGGCTACCGGAGTTCAGTACCGCAAGGGTACAGTTTCGATATAACTGGTACAGTTCACTGGAAGCCGTATTCTTAAGACGCTCAACTTCAAGTTGAGAAAGCAGGTCCATGCTGCCGGCCGGGCTGATATGAGTGATCATACATACCTCCTTAGTTTGAGGGAGCGATCCCCATAGTTATACGTGTTAGCAAAACTCAGGGAGTACTGGTTAGCTTAGCACAGGAAAATAGTGTTAACTATTTGAAAACACTATATCAATTCTCTAAGAACAGCCAGAGACGTCTAAGTTAGACCAGAGCGAGGTGTGATTTACTGCACGGAATGTGTCCGATTGGCGATGTTTTGTACTGTCATTTCCATATAAGTTGATTGGGTCCAGTGGCTTTGGCGTGTTGCAGGCCAAGGTTGAGGCGTTCCAGCACCTCTTCCGGTGTGTCGGGCTCTTTGAACTCTGTGCAGATGATCGACAGCGTGATGGTGATGTTCTGAGCGCGGAATTTAAATGGTAACTGCTTGATCTGTTTCTGGATATTCTGCAGCAACTGGTAGCTGTCGTTGTGGTGGCGTTCCGGTAGCAGAATAATGAACTCTTCGCCGGAGAAACGCGCCACCGTGTCGGTATCGCCGATCTCCTTTTGAATAGTACGGGCGATGATTTTCAGCGCTTTGTCGCCGGCGCTGTAACCGAAGCTGTTGTTGATTGATTTAAACTCATCAATATCGAGCAGCGCGACGCGGAGCGGATGCTGGTTGCGAATCCAACGGCGATACTCCAATTCAAGCCGATCGCCGAACGCGGTGCGATTGTATGTTTTCGTCAATGGATCCAGCAGCATACGCTGGGCCTGGTCCTCCATACGGCGGCGATAATCCTGGGTCAGGTCAAATAGGGCCTCAAGCTGATGTTTACTGTAGGCCATGCGTTCGATCAGCGCCTGCTCCCGTTGCTCGGCATGGTTCAGGCGTTCCGTCAGTGCGCCAATCTGGCTCAGCACGGGGGCGAGATGGCTACGCAAGGTATCCAGACTGGTGGCTTTATCAAGCATTTGGGCACTTTGACCAGCCAGACCATTCAACTCCTCGTTCATCTCCTGACGTTGCGCAAGGTAGCTTTTGCTCTGTTCAACGTTCTGGCTGGAGCTTTTGAGCGTTGTTGCCAGAGAGGTGTTGACCTGTTCGAGAAATTGCTCAGAGGTTTTACGCTCAAATTTGGTGCCTTCAATCACCAGCTTGAGGGTTTGCAGGGTTAATTCCAGCAGGGTATGAGAGCCAACCCCAAGCAGCAGTTTAGAGCGAATATCGTTGAGCAGTTCGCCCGATTCACCTTCAAAATCGAGTTCAGTGATGACATTCTGCAACTCTTCGGATAAGCGGTTGAGCAATTCTTTGTCGGCGCTGTTGTCCAGCTCTCCGATCACGGCATCTGGATTGGTTGCCATGATTTTGACCGAGCGTTCATACAAGGCCAGCAGCTTCATGGCCTGTTCTGCTTTGGAGTTCTCTACACCGCCGGAGTAGCTGAGTAAATCGCGCAGGTCACGTTTGACCTTTGCGGGCAAACCTGTGATCCGCAGCAACGTTTCGCCACTGTGGTGAATTTGGGAATCGAGTTGAGAAGTCTGTTTGTCCATCGCCAACGTTTGCTTTGTCAGCATACGCTCGAGCACCGCCAAACGGGGGATCAGCGCGCTGATATCCTGTTGTTGTTCCAAAGACTGACGTAATTCACTCAGCGCCTGTTGCAGTCGTTCATCTTCGCAGCAACAGGCGAGGCTGAGCGAACACAACATACGCTTCAGAACGTTTTGTTCTCGTTTGAATTTGAACGAAGTATCGCGTTGTGTCAAACGGACTTGTTCAAGCTGATTTTTCAGCTCATACAGCTGTGACTGAATATCTTGTTCGAGAACACCCATGTAACACTCAAACTTTACGACAAAAGATCAATGTCGATCTTATTTACTAATTTATTGATAATATCAAATAAAAAGTGGTAGTCACTGAGTTAAATGCGCGTTAGTCGAGCTTTTATTCATCTTTTAACAGTTTTTTGATACTGTCCTCATTCTGGTAGGACGAATGGACTTTGATCAGCCCCTGACTGAGCGAATGTTTGCAGGCTTTACGGATATTTCCGGTCGCGAGGCTGGCGGCTGGCGCGTTCTCTATCGCTTTGAGGTAGACCCACTGACTGGAATGTTCTTTCATGCTCAATGTGCGAGCTGCACTGGTCGACATCAACAGGATGTCCAGCAACTCTTTATCATTGATGGCGGTGTAGGCGCGCGGCAGGAACGGATAGTCGGCCATGCCAACTCGTACGATGCGGTTGATGTTGAGGTCGGGTTTAAACTCTTTTACCCACTGTTGCACTTTGTTGAACAGCGTTTCCGGTGACTGGTCTTCGTCGGAGGCCGCTTCTATGTAGAGCAGATTGGCGTCAGAGAAGTGGTACACCCTGGCTGGATCGTCAATTTTACTACGCAGAAACTCACCGAATGACTGCTCAAGCTTGAGGCCTTCACTGTAGCCGTGTTGCAGGTACATGTTGCGCAGGAACGGCACGTCAATCATGACAAATTTCAGCCGGTCGTTAAGCGGTTCGTGGATCAGCTCACCAATCCGCCAGCGTTCAAAGGTATGGCTGCTGGCTTGCAGGGATGCCGGCAGGTTCGCACTCAGCATGCGCAGGTTGCGCAGACCCGAACGGGAGTGGGTGAACAGATCCTCATTGAGTGTATCGATCTCTTCTTTCTGGCGCTGCATCACATAGCCCCGGCGCAGCACAAACAGGAACAGAATGGTGCAGGCGACAAACAGGGTAAAGGCGATTTTCTGGAACTTATGGTACTCAGTGCGGACCTGCTCCAGCTCTTCTTGTTGCCCCACCAGGTGCAGGGTCTGTTCAACAAACTCTTTCTGTTGACGGAACGCGTCTTCGCTGATCAGATTGAGTTTCTCCTGTTGAACATTATTGAGCGCCATAAAGTGCTTGAGATTTTCCAGTGCTTTGTCGTATTGGCGAATCTGCTCATACCCAAGGTAAAGCATCCGGTATGCGTTCTTTTCCAGATCGATATTGTGAATGCCCAGTGCGATCTTCAGTGCTTTGTCGGCGTCACGAACCACTTGATGCTCGGTGGCCTGATGATAGGCCAGGCCGGCATTCAGCAGCAGTGCCCGGGCTTTCAGTGCCGGAATATTCTGATATTCGAGCAGCTTTTCGGCCTGATTGAGGTACTGTTCGGTCAGCGTGTAGTTGTACAACTGCAGATAAGTACCTGCGAGGGCGATGCGGATCTCAATCAGCTTGGCAATGTTGCGGTTGTTTTTTTCGTGATCCATGACGTTGAAATAATGCACCAGAGCCAGATTGTATTTGCCTTGCTGGTAGTAAATATCGCCCATGGTTTTAAGCACATCTGCCAAGACCGGGGAATCTTCGTAGCTGTCGTAAAAATCGGCGGCCTGGGAGAGGTGGTCAAGCGCTTTGTCCAGCACGCGGCGCTCATAAAACAGCTGAGCCAGCAGACGGTTCACATACGCCAGTTGGATACTGGAGTTGTCTTCGATGGCACGCCAGTAGCTCAGTAACAGCTCAGACAGCGCGCGGTTGTAGTATTTATGTCGTAACCAGTGTTCGCCGACGGCAATGTGGTAATTGATGATCCGGCTCGAAGACTTACTCTGGTCGATGTAGCTTTTCAGTGACTGATAAATTTGATTGGCGGCATCAATTTCACCGTCTTCTGAAGCAATTTGTGCCCGCAGCATTTGCAGTTTGTAGTTGATTCCTCGGGCGAGATGCTCCGGATTTTTGATGTTCTTATAGCTCTTTTCTACTGCCTGCAGGCGGGCGCTAGCATCATTGGCATTGTGATCGATTTGCCACAGCAATTGTGTTTTGAGAATTTGCACTTCCAGGCTGAGGTAGGGCAGGCGGTAGACGCGGGACAGCTCTTCTGCCTGAGTCAGGGCTTGCAACGCCGCCGGCTGATCGCCGAGGTTAAATTCGGCCTTGGCCAGAATGTTGAGTGCGTCAATCGAGGCACCCGGTGTGCGGATACGGCTGTCGGTTTCGTCCCGGGAAATCGAGGACGGCGTTTTTTCTGCTTTGTCCGCCAGGCGGCGCTGAGTGAGGTAATTGGTTGCGAGGTTTTTGGCCTGCTTCGGCACAATATCGACTAGGTTATTGGCTTCATTGAGCATCGGTGATGAGTAAATCGTTGACGCGGTTGCCCAACCAGAAAACATCACCAATACGATGCACAATAGACGCGTCCAGCGCAGAATTCCCATTACCTCAGTTCCTTATTGACGAGCCATTCGATGGTTGTGGGCCGGTGTGGCCTGTTCCGTTGAGCGGAATGGGTTGATGTCCAGTCCACCGCGACGGGTATAGCGGGCGTACACCGTGAGCGAGTCTGGCTGGCAGAAATTCATGATGTCGGTAAAAATACGTTCGACACACTGCTCATGAAACTCATTGTGCTCCCGGAAAGACACAATATAACGCAGTAGCGCCTCACGGTCGATTTGCTTGCCTTGGTAGCGAATTTCGACACTGCCCCAGTCCGGCTGATTGGTAATCAAACAGTTGGATTTCAGCAGGTGGCTGTGCAGGGTTTCTGACACCTGCTCACCCGTCGCAGCGTCTTTAAGCAGCGTTTCATCAAAGTCGTAACCCGAGATCGTGATGTCTTGTTCATCAATACATTCGCCGCCCATCGTCACTATCGGTTGATTCGTAAACGCCGTGACCGGATGTAGGGTGACGCTGACGGCTTCCCCTGCGCAGGCAGACAGATCCTGTGCCAGACGAGCTTGAACCTGTTGCCAGTCGGGAAAATGAGTCTGGTTGTAACTGTTCAGGTAGAGCTTGAATGATTTAGATTCAATCAGATTAGGGCTGGTGGCAGGTAAGGCGACTTCACCGACGGCAACCTGCGGCAGGCCTTTGTCATTCAGCCATGACAATTCATACAATGTCCAGATGTCGCACCCCTGGAACGGCAAGGGGGCTTCTAGGTTTAGATCGTTGCGGTTAAGGCTACGCGGTACTGGCTGCAGCAATGACGGATCGTATTGACTGGCGTACTCGGTTTTCTGACCCAGTGTCAGTCCAGCCAGCTCTTTGGCATTGGAATATTTGCTCATACTTTCAGATGAATTCGATTAGAATAATAGAGAATTTTACGCAATCCGGCTGTGACTGTCATTAAGTATGCCTGTCCTCAGCCCCCACAATGCAAAATAGGGAGTTGTTCATGACAGAGAAAGCCGCTCAAGCACTGTTTTCATTTAGTCAGAGGTATCTCGACGCTTATCAACAAGCGTATGCTCAGTTACCGGTTAGTGAAGCGCTGGCCGATCTGGTGTCACCGTGCGTGGCCGGGAAGCACGAGAACGGCGTGCTATGGCAACCGTGTCGCCGTGAAGTGGCCGCGGACTTCTCCAATGTGGAGCAGGCAATTGAGCTGACACTGCATGACGATATCAAAGCGTTTTACGGTTCTCAGTACAGTGCTGATATGGATGCATTGTGGCACAGTAATGAACTGACGCTCCTTCAGGTGTGGAGTGATGAGGACTTCACTCGCTTGCAGGAAAATATTCTGGGCCATTTGGTCACGCAGCGCCGCCTCAAGCTGAAGCCAACGGTCTTCATTGCGGCGACTGATGCTGAGCTGGATGTTATCTCGATCTGTAACCTCAGTGGCAACGTGGTTCTGGAACGTTTGGGCACCGATAAACGTGATGTGTTGGCCGAGAGCCTGAGCGAGTTTCTGATTCAGCTAGAGCCAGCGGTGTAATTGATGTTTGTTGTAGAGTTACAGTTTGAGTGTTTCGACAACACCACCGTATCAGCGGTCGACAAAGCCGTTAATGGTTTGATGGATGCCTTGCGTTACAACGGCCAGGTATTGGGACGTGAATTTCCAATGGTCATCGGCGATGGCGAGTTTTACGTGCGGGCAGTGTGCCCGGAACAAGACAGCCTGCACCCTAAACACCACTCTGATTTTGTCCGGGTGTGCCTTGAGCGTTTGTCTGAAGCTTGTTTGTTAGCGCCGAAAGTGCGTTTACTCGGGCGCGATCTGAATTCAGAGGAATCCGCCGAGGCCACAACGCCCAGTTGGCAGTTGCTGTACACCACGTATGTGCATACCTGTTCACCACTGCGAAGTGGTGACAGCCTGTTGCCAATTCCGCTGTACCGTAATCCGCCGACGCTGAACGGTGACCACAAAGCAGTGATTAAATGGCAGACCGAGTGGCAGGCGTGTGACGAACTGCAGATGGCTGGTGCGTGCCGGGCTGAACACGCCGCATTGCACGAAATTTGCGATGTCGACAGCGTTTTGTTCCGTCGTGGTTGGGACTTACGTGGGCGGATTGAATACCTGACTCACATTCCGACTTACTACTACCAGTACCGGGTGGGAGGCAGCAGTCTGGCGCAAGAGCAGGCGCGTCGGTGTCCGAAATGTGGTGGTGACTGGTTGTTGGAAGAGCCACTCCACGACATTTTCCATTTTAAGTGCGATGAGTGCCGGATTGTTTCTAACCTGTCGTGGGACCATGTTAAATAAGCTTGGCCGGTCGAAAAGCAAAGAGCCCGCATTATGCGGGCTCTGGTTTTTCTGGGTGAATCTGGCTTACCAGCCTTTCACCACTCCGCCCTGGAAGATTTCAGACGCTGCGTTGTACACGTCGTCAGTCTGGTAAGATTGAACGAACTGTTTCACGTTTTCTGCGTTGACGTTGTCTTCACGCGCGACAATCAGGTTGACGTAAGGCGACTCTTTGTCTTCAACAAACACACCGTCTTTTTGTGGCGTCAGATTGATTGAGCTGGCGTAGGTGGTGTTGATGATCGACAGGGCCACATCGTCCAGAGAGCGTGGTAGCTGCGCCGCATCCAGTTCGACAATTTGAATGTTCTTCGGATTTTCTACGATGTCACGAACCGTGGCCAGCAGCCCCGCACCTTCACGAAGTTTGATCAGGCCTTGTTGCTCGAGTAGCAGCAGTGAGCGACCCAGGTTAGTAGGATCGTTCGGTACAGCGATGCGCGCACCGTCCTGGATGTCGTCGACAGATTTCACTTGCTTCGAGTAGCCCGCGATAGGGTAAACAAAGGTGTTGCCAGCGATTGCCAGCTTGTAACCACGATCGGTGATTTGCTGATCCAGATACGGTTTGTGTTGGAACGCATTGACGTCAACGGAACCGTCATCCAGTGCGGCATTAGGCGTGACGTAATCGGTAAATGTCACCAGTTCTACGTCCAGGCCGTATTTTTCTTTTGCCACTTTCGCCGCCACTTCCGCGACCTGAGCTTCCGCACCAGCCATGACACCGACTTTGATTTTACTGGTGTCGGCCTGTTTGTCACCACAGCCAGAAAGAATCAGAGCAGAGGCAGCAGCTGCGATGGCAAGTACACCTTTAAGATTAAATTTCATTGACTATCTCCTTGTTATAAATCGAATCTTTTTGAATTTATCTGTGATCAACGCGGCGCACGATATGGTCACCAATTGACTGAATAATCTGAACCAGAACGATCAGCATCACGACAGTGACCGCCATGATCACCACATCGTAACGGTGGAAACCGTAGCGAATTGCGACATCGCCGAGACCGCCGCCACCCACGGTACCTGCCATAGCAGAATAGCTGACCAGAGTGACTAATGTGATGGTGACAGAATTGACGATGGTTGGCAGCGCCTCTGGCAGCAGCACTTTGTTGATGATCTGCAGTGGCGTCGCCCCCATGGATTGCGCGGCCTCTACCAAGCCGGTCGGCACTTCCAGCAGCGCGCCTTCAATCAGGCGGGCCACAAAAGGAATGGCGCCGATGGTCAGTGGAACGATTGCGGCGGTGGTGCCGATAAAGGTGCCGACCAGCAGTTTGGTGACCGGAATGATCGCGACCATCAGGACCAAAAAAGGCACCGAACGGCCGACGTTAACGATCGCACCCAATACTTTATTCAGGGTTGGGTTTTCCAGCAGGCCGCCTTTTTTGCTGGTGTGCAAAATCACGCCAAGCGGAATGCCAACCGCAAAACCGACGATGCCGGCAACTGCCACCATGTACAGGGTTTCCCAGGTTGCACCCAGTAACAAATCGCCATTGAGGCTCAGCCAGTCAGAGAGTGTTTTAAAGGACATAACCCAGTACCTCAACTTTTACATTGTGTTCACGCAGATAGTCGATCGCGGCGTTGTCGTCGCTTTCGTTACCAAACAGTTCCGCCACCATCATGCCGAATTTTACACCACCAGCGTAATCCAGATCAGAGCTTAGGATACTGACGTCAATATTAAACTTACGTGATATCTGCGACATGAGCGGCGCATCAACAGTGGCGCCGGTGAACTCCAGTCGTACCAGAGGGTAGCTGCCTTCAACACGTTGAGATTGCAGGCGTGCCTGATAATCGTCCGGGATCGACAGATCCAGTGTTGAACGGATGAATTCATGCGCCAGCTCGGTTTTCGGATGGGCAAAAATTTCCCCCACGGTGCCTTTTTCAACCAGTTCGCCATCCCCGATGATCGCTACCTCGTGACAGATGCTCTTCACGACGTCCATCTCGTGGGTGATCAGCAAAATGGTGATATTGAGCTTGCGGTTAATTTCTTTGAGCAGTTCCAGAATAGACTGGGTGGTGGCCGGATCCAGTGCGCTGGTGGCTTCGTCACACAGCAGAACCTTAGGGTCGCTCGCCAGAGCCCGGGCGATCGCGACACGCTGTTTTTGACCGCCACTGAGGTTGGATGGGTAGCTGTCGCGTTTATCGGCCAGGCCGACCAATTTCAGTAATTCACTGACTTTACGCTCAATGTGCGTGTTGTCCGCTCCCGCCAGCTCAAGCGGCAGCGCGACATTATCGAATACGCTGCGCGATGACAGCAGGTTAAAGTGCTGGAAAATCATGCCGATGTTACGTCGGGCTTCACTCAGTTGCGATTTGGACAGTTGGGTCAGATCCACCCCATCCACGACCACAGAGCCCGATGTTGGCTCTTCGAGCATGTTTACACAGCGGATCAAGGTACTTTTGCCGGCCCCTGATGAACCGATGACACCGAAAATGGTCCCCTGGGCAATGTGGAGATTGATGTCTTTCAGAGCCAGAATTTCCTTACTGCCCTGATAGAAGACTTTGTTGACTTGGTTAATCTCAATCATGTTCCAACCTGTGCGTTATCGCAGCATATTATTTTGACTTGAATCTCAATGACCAGTCGATGCTATGGGTTTCGTTGGTTTAAGTCAATAGATATTTTTACGTCTAGACGTCTAAATGGTTATCCGCCTTTATAGCCCGAATAATTAGAGGATGATGAAAGAAATAAAGCGTGCAATAATTGATAACTATTGAAAGTTGAAAGAGAAATACATTGTGGCGAAACCTGCAGTCTTTTTGGATCGTGATGGTGTGATTAACGTTGATCACGGTTACGTTCATGATGAACATGATTTTGAGTTCATTGAGGGCGTGTTTGAAGCCGCCAGGGCGCTTCAGCAGATGGGGTATCAGCTGGTGCTGGTGACCAACCAGTCCGGTATCGCCCGCGGTAAATTCAGCGAAGAGCGCTTTTTGTCACTGACCCAGTGGATGGATTGGAACTTTGCTGACAACGGTGTGGAGTTCGACGGCATTTACTACTGCCCACACCATCCGGAACACGGACAGGGTAAATACAAAGAAGATTGCGACTGCCGCAAGCCTAAGCCGGGGATGTTTATCTCGGCGCGTGATTTTCTCAACATCGATATGGCGAACTCCGTTATGGTAGGCGACAAAGCCGAAGACCTGATGGCGGCGGACGCAGCGGGCGTGGGCACCAAAGTGTTAGTGCGCACCGGAAAACCTGTAACTGAGCAGGGAGAAGCGTTGGCTGATGTCGTTCTGGACAGTATCCGTGACGTTCCGGGTTATCTGACAAAATAGTCTAAGGTTTCGGTAAGACCCTTATATTTCTGGAGAACAATAATATGAACAAAACTCTGATTGCTGCAGCGGCCAGCGTTGTGCTGTTTGGATGTGCTCAATCGGGCAATACGTTGTCTCAGGCTGGTGAAAACTTCCTGCATTACAGCTGTGATGCAAAGATGGCTTTTGACGCGGACTATTCGCAACAAGACAAAGCAACGGTGCGGGTTGACGGCCAGGATTATGCCTTGACGCAAGTCCCCGCTGGCTCAGGCATCCGGTACATCCTAGCCAATGAGCAGGGTGAAGGCATGGATGTGGATCTGCATGCCAAAGGTGACGGTGCCCGCCTGCAAGTTGGTGACACTTTTTTCCGCAACTGTGTGACCGAAGACTTCCCACAACAGCAATAATGCCCGGCGGGCCGTCCGGCCCGCTTCTCTCCTGATTTAGTTTCTGCCTTATGAGTAAAAAGCTGACCATTCTCGATATTGCCCAACTGGCCGGCGTCGGTAAATCCACGGTGTCGCGTGTGCTGACCAATGACCCTAAAGTCAAGCCGGAAACCCGGCAGAAAGTGGAGCAGGTGATTGCGGCGCACGGGTACGTGCCATCGAAATCGGCGCAGTCGATGCGTGGTGGCAGCCAGAAAGTGGTCGGGGTGATCATTTCCCGCCTAGAGTCACCGTCAGAAAATAAAGCCGTCGGTAGCATGCTGCAAGCACTGTATGCGGAAGGCTATGACGCTGTCATCATGGAAAGTCAGTTCGATCGCCACAAAACCAATGAGCACCTCAGTGTGCTGAAAAAGCGCAATGTCGATGGCGTGATCGTGTTCGGCTTTGCGGATATGGACACCGCCCCGTTGAGCCTATGGCAGGAAAAAGCCGTGGTGATTGCGATGAATACCGATCTGGTCTCGTCAATCAACTATGACAATCACGGAGTGATTATGGCGGCACTGGAACACCTCCGAGCCAAAGGGTTGCAACACATTGCCTTTATTGGGGTGGAAGCCAGCGATCTGACCACCGGTCAGCAGAGACTCAGTGCGTATCTGGAGTGGAGTCAGGCCCACGATATGACGCCTGCATATCAAACTGGTCAGCTGGATCACCACAGTGCCTATCAGCTGGTGGATCACGTGCTCAACGCTCAAACCCAAGCCATCGTCTGCGCCAGTGACACGCTGGCATTGGGGGTGATTAAACGTCTGCAAGAGCTCGAACGTGAAGACGTGATGGTCACCGGGGTCGGGGGCAGCCCACTGCTGGCGTTTCTGTTTCCTAACGTGTACAGCATAGATCCTGGGTATGCTCAGGCTGGTGAAAAAGCCGCTAAGCTGTTGATCTCTCACATCAATGGTCAATCCGAGTTGGCTCACATTACCCAATCGCCACTCCTGTAATGACTGTCTGCTAAGCTATTCTTTACTAAGTGTTTTAAAAATATCCTGTGATCTCATTCAATTTATGGGACTGTTCCCATTTTGTTTTGACATGGGTTTCGGCAATATATTGAAATAGAAGTGGGAACATTCCCATTAATAATAACGATACGATATCTGAACATGAAATAGGGTGGACAAGGTTATGAGTAAGATAGCGAAACAAGACGTTGCGCGTCTTATCGAGTTAGTCGGCGGAGGCGAAAACATTGCCAGTGTCAGCCACTGCCTGACTCGCTTGCGATTTGTACTGAACGATACCGACAAAGCGGATAAACAAGGACTGGAAACGCTGAGTCTGGTGAAAGGCTGCTTCACTAACGCGGGTCAGTTTCAGGTTGTGATCGGCACCAATGTGGATGAAGTGTACGCGATTCTGATTGAGCTGACCGGGCAGAAAGCGGCGTCGAAAGATGACGCCAAACTGGCTGCGCGGCAGAACATGAACGTCATTGAACGGGGTATCTCTCACCTGGCGGAGATCTTTGTTCCGCTGCTACCGGCGATCATCACGGGTGGTTTGATCCTGGGTTTTCGTAACGTCATCGGTGACATCAAAATGTTCGATGGCCAGACGCTGACCGAGATCAGTCAGTTCTGGGCTACAGTGCACTCCTTCTTATGGTTGATTGGTGAAGCGATCTTCTTCTTCCTGCCGGTTGGCGTGTGTTGGTCGACGGTGAGAAAACTGGGCGGTACGCCGATTCTGGGTATTACGCTCGGGGTGACGTTGGTGTCGCCACAATTAATGAACGCGTACCTGATCGGTAAACAAATGCCGGAGGTGTGGGATTTCGGCTTGTTCGCCATCGAGAAAGTCGGCTATCAGGCTCAGGTGATTCCGGCCATGTTGGCGGGGATAGCGCTGGCCTTTATAGAAACCAATCTCAAGCGCATTGTACCGTCCTACCTTTACCTGGTGGTGGTGCCTTTTGTGTCCATCATTATTTCTGTGGTGTTGGCGCACGCACTGATTGGCCCGTTCGGTCGTCTGTTGGGTGACGGCGTGGCGTTTGCTGCCAAAGCGGCCATGACCGGTGACTTTGCCATTATCGGCTCAACCGTGTTTGGCTTTTTATACGCCCCGTTGGTGATCACAGGAATTCACCACACCACCAACGCCGTTGACTTGCAATTGATGCAGGATCTCGGCGGAACACCTATCTGGCCTTTGATTGCGTTGTCAAACATTGCGCAAGCATCGGCAGTGGTCGGCATTATTCTGATCAGCAAAAAGCATGGGGAACGTGATATTTCGGTGCCGGCTGCCATTTCAGCCTATCTGGGGGTGACGGAGCCTGCGATGTACGGGATTAACCTCAAATACAAGTTTCCGATGCTGTGCGCGATGATCGGCAGTGCGTTGGCCGCCGCCATCTGTGGCAGCGCGGGGGTGATGGCGAATGGTATCGGCGTTGGTGGTTTGCCGGGCATTCTTTCTATCCAGCCTCAGTTCTGGGGCGTCTTCCTGCTTGCGATGGGCGTTGCTATTGTGGTGCCGATTGTATTGACACTGGTGTTCTATAAACGAGCGCAAGCCAAAGGCGAGCTGGAAACAGCCAGTGCCTAAGTGAGTTTTTGGAGTGGCCCGTTGGCCACTCCATTGTTTTTTGATTTCAGGTAAGTGAGAACACGTAGATGACGTTGACCAACCCCCAAACCGACTGGTGGAAAACTGCCACGGTTTACCAGATCTATCCCAAGAGTTTTTGTGACAGTGGTCATAAAGGTACCGGAGACATACAGGGCATCATTTCCAAGCTGGATTATCTAAAAATGCTCGGCATTGACGCCATTTGGTTGACCCCGGTCTATCAGTCGCCCATGGTCGATAATGGCTACGACATCTCGGACTACTACGCCATTAACCCGGAATTTGGCACCATGGCCGATTTTGACCAGTTGCTGCAAGAAGCGCATCAGCGTGGCATTCGCCTTATTATGGATATTGTGGTTAACCACACCTCAACCGCACATCACTGGTTTCAGTCCGCATTGGGAGACAAGAACAGCCCGTACCGTGACTATTACGTGTGGAAAGATCCGGTGAATGGCGGAGTACCCAACAACTGGCAATCTAAATTCGGCGGCAGTGCCTGGGCGCTGGACGAGCAAACCGAGCAATACTATCTGCATTTGTTTGCTACCGAGCAGGCCGATCTCAACTGGGAGAATCCAGTGGTGCGCCGGGAAGTGAAAGACATCATCAGCTTTTGGGCCGAAAAAGGCGTCGACGGTTTCCGTTTGGATGTGATCAATCTGATCTCTAAGCAACAGGATTTTCCGAATGATGACCAGGGGGACGGACGGCGCTTCTACACCGATGGCCCGCGCGTGCATGAATACTTGCAGGAAATCAGTGAAGCGGTATTCCAGAAGTACGGCAGTGTCACGGTGGGAGAGATGTCCTCCACCACCTTGGAGCATTGCCAGCGTTACTCCTCTCTGGATGGCAAAGAGTTATCCATGGTATTCAACTTCCATCACCTGAAAGTCGATTATCCAAACGGTGAAAAATGGACACAGGCGCCGTTCGACTTTCTCCAGTTGAAACAGATTTTCAATCACTGGCAGAGTGGGCTGAACGGGAAGGGGTGGGGTGCGCTGTTCTGGTGTAACCACGACCAACCTCGTGTGGTCAGTCGCTTGGGAAATGATGGCCGATACCGGGTCGAGTCGGCCAAGATGTTGGCGGCGTCTGTTCACATGATGCAAGGGACGCCGTACGTCTATCAGGGCGAGGAGATCGGCATGACCAACCCGGGCTATGAACGTATCGAACAATACCGCGATGTTGAGAGTACCAATATGTATGACATTATGGTCAACCAGCACGGCGTGCCTCACGCCAAGATGATGGCCATTCTGGCGCAGAAATCACGTGACAATTCGCGTACCCCGATGCAATGGCATGCCGGAGATTATGCGGGCTTCTCACAGGTTGCGCCATGGTTGGATGTGGCGAGCAATTATCAGCACATCAATGCAGAGCAAGCCGTCCAGGACCCCAACTCGGTGTTCTATTTTTATCAGCGGCTGATTGAGCTGCGTAAACGGGTCGCGGTGATCACCGATGGCGATTACACCGATTTGCTTCCAGAACATCCGGCGATCTTTGCCTACCGGCGCTGTAACTCGCAGCAGACTTTGATCTGTTTGAACAACTATTATGCGGAAGAAACCGAATGCGTGCTACCGGAGGGGAGCGATGTGTCGTCTGCCCGTTATCTGCTAGGTAATTATGCCGACCTAGAGGCGCAAACCGTCCATGCACACCAAGTGTTGCGTCCTTATGAGACGCGAGTGATCCTGATTGAGTCACCCCTATAGGATTCAGTCATGTTCAGCCCCGCTTGCGGGGCTTTTTTATGGCGATGATGGGGGGGGGGTGAATGCATATGAGCAGAAATGAAAAAAGCCAGCTCGATGAGCTGGCTTTTC
>NZ_BATJ01000017.1 GCF_000467125.1 Vibrio proteolyticus NBRC 13287
AATTATAGGCAGGACAATGAGTCAATATAACCATCAATATTATATTGTTTTTGAAAATTATGATGACGATACTCTTTATTTGACAACTCATGATAGATCGGATCATCGCAACTATGAGTACACTAAGCTAGTCGGAAGTGAGCCGATGTTCTTTACTAACGGCTATCGCGATGAGGATTTGGCTAAGGGGATATCACGTCCAATCAAGCAAGCACACCTAAGTAGTACTTATCCTGTCATAACGAATGAAATAAAAAACGCATTGCGCGGAATAGAAAATGAACTTTTCCAATTTTACCCAGCAGTGATTCTAGATGATAACGATACGTATAATGAAGACTATTGGGTCTTTAATGTATTTCATAAGATGGATGTACTAGATATAGACAATTGTGCTATTCGGAGGATAAATCCGAATAGAGAAGGTCAAAAGATTCAAAAATATTTCCTCAGTGATAATAAGTTAGACAAAATACCACTTAGTGAGAGGCTGGTATTTAAACCAAAGTTTAGCAATATAAGTCATATCATCGTTCATGAAACAGTTGTGAATATATTCCAGAAGCATGATGTTGATACTTTGAATTTTATAAAGATCTCAGACTGGGAAATGGGCCTTCATTTTATAGAGTAACGTGTTAAATGTTTTCACCGCATCCGATTTCTACACGCAGGTGCGCCCTTATTTTAACATGTGCCAGTTGTGCGAAGACTTGTTACTATGCTCTCACCTAAGAAAAGTTTCTCTATGATTTTTCTCAACAAATCGAGAGGGTACCGCTATAGTCCTTCTCAAAGACTCGGACCCTTATACATACATGGCGCTAAAACCCACCATTTACAAATTTCGTATCGCGCTGACCGATATGAACCGCGACTATTACGACACACTCAACCTGACCGTCGCACAGCATCCATCTGAAAATACGCTGCGGATGATGGCTCGCTTGATGGCGTATTGCCTTCACGCTGGTGAAAACCTACAGTTTACTAAAGGGCTCTCGACCACTGATGAACCCGACATCTGGCGTAAGTCACTCGACGAACAAATCGAATTGTGGATTGAGCTAGGTGAGCCGGATGCTGACCGGGTGAAAAAAGCCACTCGACAGGCTAAACAGGTTGTGGTTTACAGTTACAACACCAAATCCAATGTGTGGTGGGAGCAAAACCGCGGCAAACTGGGCATGTATGACGCGACCATCATGCGCTTCAACTCAGAACAAGTAGAAGCATTAGAAACTTTGCTGGAGCGCAGTGTCGATATGTCGGTGATGATCAGCGGCAATTCTCTGTTTGTTGATAGCAACAAAGGATCGTGTGAAGTGACATTTGAAGAGTTGCAAAGCCGATGAATTCTCTCGAGCAAATCCTCACGGACTGCGGCGCCGATCTACTGCCGGTCGTCACTCTGCACCCAGAGCTGTGGCGGGATTTGTGTGCAGGTCAGCAAGAGCTTTTCAGCAAAGCGTGTTACGCAAAACCAGACACCTCGCCACAGCAACATCTGCTCGGGTTACTCACCAAACGTCACATCGAATGCAGCTCGCACTTCGAGCAATCTGCGCAATCAGAAACTGCGGTAAAAAGTGTGTTTGAACAAACTCTGGGCCACGAGCAGGCCGGGAAATTTCAATCTCAAACCCTGTCTGAGCTATTACTGATAACGCATCTGTGGCTTTATTTGCAGGGCTATCTCAATATGGATTTCAGCTTAGCCAATGATCACGCCCAGCAAACCGCCGAGCGTATTGCCGCCCGCATCACGCTGGATGCCCAGGCGGCGCGGGTTGAGTTTATGCAAAGCTATTACGCGGGGAAAGAGTGTTCACCACAACCGTCTAAGCCCAACCTGTTTGATAGGCTGAAGGCCTGGTTTAATCCAGATAGGGAATGACTGACGAGCCAAAAAGGGAGCCAAGATGGCTCCCTTTTGACAACTCACGCGATGCTTACAGTGACTCGTGCGGACCAAAGATTTCGTAGTGGATACGATCTCTGGACACACCCAGAGCGTGAAGCTGTTCAACCACAAACGCCATGAACGCCACCGGACCACAAAGGTAGAAATCGCCATTGTCGAGCGCCAGACGGTCACGAATGGCACTGAGATCCATCTGGCCGCTGTATTGCCCTTGTCCCTCCAGGTACCAGACATGCTTCTGCCACTGATTAACAGCGACCAACGTGGCCACTTCATCAACAAAAGTATGCTGGTCACGATTGTTACACGCGTGCAGGTAGGTCACATCCGCCTTTCTGGTTTCAGCAAGCGATTGCAGCATCGCCTGCATTGGCGTCACGCCCACCCCAGCCGAAATCAGCGTCACCGGACGCTCACGCTCCACGTAGAAGAAATCACCAGCCGGTGGATAGAGCTTAACACTGTCCCCCACCTGAACCTGGTCATGCAGATGATGAGACACCAAGCCACAATGGGCATCCTGGCTTTCACGCTTTACAGAGATGCGGTAGTTCATCCCATTCGGTTGTTGTGACAGTGAGTACTGACGGATCTCGACATGCTCGCCTTTTTCTGGTGTCACTTCCAGTCCGATATACTGGCCCGGTTGATAATCCAGTAGCGCTTTGCCATCGGCAGGTGTCAGTACAAAGCTGGTCACCAGCTCGGATTCCGCCGTTTTCTCGCTGACAATAAATTCGCGTGCGCCAGCCCAGCCCCCTAAGGCTTGGTGGCGTTGCTGGTACAACTCACCTTCGCGGTCAATAAAGACCTGGGCCAGAAACAGATACGCAGCAGTCCAGGCTTCTTCCACCTCCGGGCTGAACGCGTCCCCAGCCAGCTCGCGTAAGGTTTCGATCAGGTGATGACCGACAATCTGGTAATGCTCGGCCTGAATGTTAAAACTGGTGTGCTTGTGGGCGATGCGCTCGACGGCTGCGGTCAACGCTGCCAGGTTTTCGATGTGTTTGGCATACGCCGCAATGGCTTCAAATAACGCCACGCCCTGACGGCCGGTGCGCTGATGGGTCATATTGAAGATGTCTTTGAATTCAGGATTATGGCTGAACATGCGCTGATAGAAATGCGCGGTCAACGCGGGACCCGCACTCTCCAGAAGAGGGATGGTACTTTTCACAACGTCAATATGATGATTACTTAGCATAAATGGACACTCCCACTAGATTAAATTTCAGAAACACTGAGTCACTTTCATTGAGTTAGTTATTGCGATGTGCACGAGAATTCCATGCCTCGCTTTATGTTCTGGCTTCTCGCCCGTGTGGTTTAAGAGCAGGAATAATGCCAAGTCTAAAAAGTGCCTATATCCCTTATTTTCATTCACTTATTGATAATAAAAGCAGTCAAAAAGACTGCTTTAAAACAAGTCATAATGACTCTATAATGATAAAAAATTTCATTTCAGTGCCTTTGCCATGCAAGAACTCTCTGTTTCTACTCTGGTCGAAATGACCATCGGACTTGCCAGCGGCCTCAGTAGCGAGGACCGCTTCCATAAATTGTTAGATGCCATTCGCAAAACAATCCAGTGCGACTGTGTGGCTCTGTTGTCATTGCAGGGCGACACTCTGGTTCCACTCGCCATGCAGGGATTAACCCGAGACACCCTGGGCCGGCGTTTTCATATCAGCGAGCATCCGAGATTTGAGCTGATCTGCCAATCAGATAAACCTGTGATCTTTGATGCCGACAGCCCACTGCCTGATCCGTTTGATGGCCTGTTACTGGATCACGATGGGGATTTACCGATGCATGCCTGTATGGGCCTGCCCCTTCGGTTTGGTGACACCTTACTGGGGGTGCTGACACTCGACAGCCTGATACCCAACGTGTTTCACCATATTCCGGATCGTAGCCTGGAAGTTTTGTCTGCCATTGCAGCATCAACATTGAAGATGGCGTTGACCTTTAATCAACTGGAGCAGCAAGCCAAACAGGTTCAGCAACGGCTAGAGGAACTTAACGAAGAAGTCTGGGAACGTGACGGTGGTGAGTTGATTGGCAGTAGCACGGCAATGACTGCCCTGAAAGCCGACATTGAAGTGGTCGCGCCCTCGAACTTTAACATTCTGATCCACGGCGAAACTGGTGTCGGTAAAGAACTGGTCGCCCGCACTCTGCACTACCGCTCTGCGAGACGCAAGCAGCCGCTGGTCTACGTCAACTGCGCGGCCATTCCTGAAAACCTGGTTGAGAGCGAGTTGTTTGGGCATGTGAAAGGGGCCTTTACCGGCGCAGACAAGCACCGCTCGGGGAAATTTGCGCTGGCCGATGGCGGCACACTGTTTCTGGATGAAATCGGTGAATTGCCGCTGGCCGCTCAGAGCAAAATTCTGCGTGCTCTGCAAAACAACGAAATTCAACCGGTGGGCCAGGATAAAGTCGAGACTATCGATGTACGAGTACTGGCCGCCACCAATCGTGATCTCAAACAGGAAGTCAACGCCGGTCGTTTTCGCGCCGATCTTTATCATCGCCTGAGTGTCTATCCAATCCAGGTTCCTCCCCTGCGCGAACGCAATGGTGACATCGCATTGCTGGCTGGTTACTTTCTCGAACAGGCCAGGCGTAAACTGGGGATCACACAACTCAAACTCGGGCGGGACGCCATGGCTTACATCAGCCATTACGACTGGCCGGGCAATGTACGCGAGCTAGAGCACGTGATTAACCGCGCGGCATTGAAAGCCCGGGCGCGCAGCGGACAACGAGCGGTGATCACAGTAAACTTAGACGACATCGGTGCATTGGAAAACGGCGCGGCCCCTAAAAGTGAAAGCCTCCCAGGCGCTACGCCTATCGCGTCTTTGGATCTGTCCGGTGGGTTAAGAGAAGCAACCGACCACTTTCAGCGTGAGCTGGTCACCGCAGCGCTGACCGAGGCCGACTTTAACTGGGCACAAGCCGCTCGAAAACTCAAAACCGATCGTGCCAATCTGGTGAGACTAGCCAAACGACTGGGCATCAATGTTACTAGAGTGCATAAAATCGAACGTTAAAGGGTTCATTTCTAGGCCCGCTGTTACTTCACTGTTACAATGGCGCGCAACGTTGTAACAGAGAAAATGGACCCTTTATGAAGTTTATCCGCTGGTTTCTGGGCAAAATCATTCTGACCCTGGATTTCATTTTTACACCCCGAGGGGTTAAACGCTCAGCCGATGCGCAACAGATCGTCGACGACAAAGTACGTCACATGGCGCTGTACCAGTTTGAGGCTTGTCCGTTCTGTGTCAAAGTGCGCCGCGCGATGAAGCGTCAGTCGGTCAAAATCGAATTACGTGATGCCAAAAATGATCCGGTTCACCGCGCCGATTTGGAAGCCGGAGGCGGCCGCATCAAAGTGCCGTGCCTGCGCATTGAAAACAATGGTCAGGTTGAATGGATGTATGAATCCTCCGATATCGTTGCCTATCTGGAAAAAGAATTTACCTGATGGGCACTCAAGCCGGACGTTGCAATAACGCCCGGCTTTTTTATTTGTATCGCTGCCCGCTCCCTGCCATAGTGTTTTAACATCGCTGTTTTTTTGCTCACCCCGTTTACAATGAGAAAGCACAAGGAGACTCCATGCGCGCAATTCCGCTTGACCTCAGCGTGATTCAGGCCGTTGTGTTTGACCTCGACAACACGCTGGTCACATCATCAATGAACTTTCGAGCCCTGCGTGAGCAAATCGGCTGTCCGCAACAAGACGATTTGCTTCACTACGCGAATGGCCTCAATTGTGACCTGAAAAACCAGCGCGCCCACCAACTGATTATCGAACATGAGATGGAAGATGCGCGGATCTCTTCGCCAATGCCAGGCTGCCTTGAATTGCTCGAACACTTGCGCGCCCACCGCATCCATACCGCCATTGTGACTCGCAACTGTGCCAAGGCAACTGCGCTAAAAATGACACACAATCACATCAAGATTGAGCGAGTGATCAGCCGTGAGCATTTCCCACCCAAACCCGCGCCCGATTCGCTGATCGCATTGGCCGAGGAGTGGTTTCTGCCACGCCAGCAAGTGCTGTACGTCGGCGATTTCGTGTATGATTTGCAAGCGGCGAGAAACGCAGGCATGCCTTCTTGCCTGGTAACACACGGACGTCGGCCAGACTTTGTCGATCAAGCGTCTCTGGTCGTTACTCATCTGCATGACTTGCAACAATTACTGGCACAAAGCCACCAACAACTGGCTCAATAATCCAACGTACCTCGAATCGGATACTGATGGTAGCTTCCTGCTCTGAGTGCGTCACTCAGGCCATCCGCTAACGGAAAGCTGACTTCCAGGCGAGACTGATGCTCCTCCAGTTGAGCCTTTGAATCTGCAGAGATGGCCACAATTTCAACGCCCACTGCTGCAAACGCCGCTTTGTAGGTTTCCAGCTCATTCAGGCATCGGGTACTGTCAACGCACAAGCAATAGAAACCGCATGGCGAAGCTTGAAGCGTTATAAAATCATGTTAGAGCGGTCTCTCTATCCGGCAATCAGTTAACTTTTAGTCACTTGGTTGCCTCTCTACACTGTTAGAGTGACACTCTGAAACGTTGCACTTTCTTATTTCTAACCCTGCGCGCCCCTCAGTTATGAGATTGTAGTCAGGTTACCACGCAGTAACCGATGGTGATGGCGCCATCAGTGTGTAATGATTTGATTCTAAAACCGATTCATCAGGGCACTCAAAGAATGAAAAAAATACTGGTTTTGTACGCACACCCGTCTCAACGTCGTAGTGAAGTCAACACACCGCTGTTCGATGTCGCCAAACAAGTTGAAGGGGTGACCACCGTCGATTTGTACGCCGAATACCCAACCTTTGACATTGATATCGACAAAGAACAACAGCGCCTTGTCGAGCACGATGTGATTATTTTCCAATTTCCGCTCTACTGGTATTCAACCCCCTCCATCCTCAAAGAGTGGCAGGATCTGGTACTGGAATACGGGTTCGCTTACGGTCACGACGGTGCGGCACTGCACGGTAAGCAGTTTTTGTGTGTGCTGTCTGCGGGAGGCAAAGCCGAAGCGTATCAAACCGATGGCTACAACCACTTTACGATTCGCGAATTACTGCAACCGCTGGAACAGATGGCCAATCTGACCGGAATGCAATATCTGGCGCCTTTTGCCCTATTTGGCGCGCGTACCGCTCTGGATGACAACCGAATCGAAGAGCATGTCAATAAATACCGTCGACTGCTGAATGCTCTGGTCAACGGACATCTGGACACCGAGCGTGCGCGCCAGTTGCCGAAACTGACGCATTCACTGGATGAACTGATCGTAAGGAAACAGGCATGACGCTGTATTTCATCAAAGCTTTTATCTACCTGATTGCCGCAGTGATCGCCGTGCCACTGGCGAAACGCTTTGGCCTTGGCTCTGTACTTGGGTATTTGATCGCCGGGGTGGTAATCGGCCCGATCATCGGATTAGTTGGCGAAGAAACCACCACTATTCAGCACTTCGCCGAATTCGGCGTGGTGATGATGCTGTTTCTGGTCGGCCTTGAGCTGGAACCCCGCATGCTCTGGGCGATGCGCAATCGCCTGCTTGGCCTGGGCGGTTTGCAGGTTGGCCTGACCACGGCTGCGGTAATGGCTATTTCAATGCAGTTTGGCGTTGAGTGGACACTGGCTCTGACCATCGGCCTGATTTTCGCCCTGTCGTCGACGGCAATCGTGTTACAAACCTTCAGTGAAAAGCGTCTCAATAAAACGGAAGGCGGACAGAACGCTTTTTCGGTCCTGCTTTTCCAGGACATTGCCGTGATTCCGATGCTGGCGTTTATTCCGCTGCTGGCATTGCCTGAGTTGATTGAACAGGCGCAGCAAGCCGCCAGTGCCGCCGCCGAACATCATGAAGAAATCAGCTTAGTCGCCGGCTTGCCCGGATGGGCATATGGCATGGTGATCACCGCCTCCATCGCACTGGTGGTGGTGGGTGGTCATTACCTTAGCCGTCCCTTGTTCCGCTTTGTGGCCAGCTCAGGTCTGCGTGAAATTTTCACCGCGACGGCGCTGATGCTGGTCGTGGGTATCGCCGCGCTGATGAGCCTGGTGGGGCTCTCTCCGGCACTGGGTACATTTCTGGCTGGCGTGGTGCTGGCCAACAGTGAGTTCCGCCATGAGCTGGAGTCCAATATTGATCCATTCAAAGGGCTACTGCTGGGGCTGTTCTTTATTACCGTGGGTGCCGGCATCAACTTTGAAGTGCTGTTCGGCGATTTCTTTTTGATCCTCGGCATTACGCTGGGAGTCATGTTGCTCAAAGCCGCAGTGTTGTTCTTACTGGCCTTCATCTTTCGAATTAAAGGCAGCAATCGCTGGTTGTTCGCCCTCAGCCTGGCACAAGCTGGTGAGTTCGGCTTTGTGCTGCTGAGTTTCTCCACTCAGAACCATGTGCTGCCTCCTGAGTTGTCACAAAAGCTCTCGCTGGTGGTGGCACTGTCGATGTTCCTCACCCCGGGCTTGTTCATCCTGTTTGACAAAGTGATCCTGCCGCGTTTCCAAACGGCCTCCAATGACCGTGATGCCGACGTGATTGAAGAGCACGGCCCGGTCATTATCGCCGGTGTCGGGCGCTTCGGTCAGATCACCAACCGCTTGCTGACCGCCAATGGCATTCAAACCGTTGTGCTCGATCATCAGGCTGCGCAAGTGGACAACCTACGCCGGATCAACGTCAAAGCCTATTTTGGTGATGCCACTCGCCCGGAACTGCTGCACACCGCGGGCATCGAGGAAGCGTCAATGCTGATCGTAGCAATCGACAACAAAGAGAGCAGCGTCGAACTGGTTAAACACGTGCGACACGCGTATCCACACCTGAAAATTCTGGCCCGCGCCTTTGACCGCGGTCACGGCTACCGATTACGTCAGGCAGGTGCCGACATTATTGAGTCGGAAACGTATCATTCTGCTCTAGAAATCGGCTCCGCTGCGCTGCGTGGGCTCGGCCATCATCCATTCTTTGTTGAGCAGCAAAAAACCACGTTTAAACGGTTGGAAAGTGCATTGTCTGAAGGGCTGTATGACGCATGGAATAAAGAATCTGAAAGTGGAGAACGCTTCGACAACAACTATGTAAAACTGTTTATGGAATTGGAGGAGCGTATCAAGTCAGAAATGGCCTTTGACCGGTCAGACAATCACTCCCGCACAGAGCGAGGGTGGACGCCACCGCCAAAAGGGTATGCAGACAAGCTCGGAGATGAGCTACAATAGCCAGACAAAAGCCGAGAGCACCTCTCGGCTTTCATCTATTTCCACTACTCCAAAATCAGAAAGTAACCATATGTCTCAAGCCAAATCTTCTGACACGCTCGGCCGTCAGCTGTTCAACATGACCTGGCCAATGTTGTTCGGCGTGTTATCACTTATGAGCTTCCAACTGGTCGACAGTGCTTTCATCGGCCAACTGGGGGTATTACCGCTCGCCGCCCAAGGGTTCACGTTGCCGATCCAGATGATCATCATCGGCATCCAGGTCGGTCTTGGCATTGCCACCACCGCAGTTATTTCACGGGCGCTGGGCGCCCAGCAGGAGCGCTACGCTAAACAACTCGGCGGTCTGGTCCTGGCGATGGGCAGCATCGGGGTCGCGGTATTTTCGTTGTTGCTTTATTTATTACGTCACCCGATTCTGGCCCTGCTGAGCGCACCGGACAGCATTTTTGTCATCATCGATAGCTACTGGATTTACTGGCTGGTGAGCGCCTGGACCGGCGCTGTGCTTTATTTCCTTTACAGTATCTGTCGTGCCAATGGCAATACCATGTTGCCGGGCACCATGATGATGATCACCAGCCTGCTCAATCTGGCTCTGGATCCGCTGTTTATCTTTACCTTTGACATGGGCATCAACGGTGCCGCGGTGGCGACCATCATCGCCTTTGGTCTGGGTATTGTGTTTGTCGCCCCCAAAGTGTCTGCCAAACACTGGATGTCGTTCGACTGGGCGGACCTCAACGTAGTGAAAAGCGTTCGCTCCATCGCCAACATCATGGGGCCAGCCATGATCAGCCAGCTCCTGCCCCCACTGTCTTCTATGCTGGCCACCAAACTACTGGCTACTTATGGTACGGCAGCCGTCGCTTCTTGGGCTCTGGGATCACGTTATGAGTTTTTTGCGATAGTGACGGTATTGGCGCTGACGATGTCGATGCCACCGATGATCGGCCGGTTACTCGGCGCGGGTAAAATCGAGCAGATCAAACAACTGGTCAATCTGGCCTGTCGTTTCGTGCTGGTTTTGCAGCTTGTGATCGCGCTGGCGACCTACCTGGGAGCGGGTTTCCTCTCCGCTTTGATGACCAGTGAAGCCAGCGTCGCGTCGATCCTCAACTGGCACCTTACCTTAGTCCCTCTGAGCCTTGGGCCGCTCGGTATCTGTATGTTAATGGTGTCGATTTCCAATGCTCTGGGCAAATCGTATACCGCACTGACTATCTCGGCTCTGCGCCTGTTTGCGTTCTTCCTGCCGTGTTTATGGGTAGGTGCTCAGATCGCGGATATCTATGGCCTATTGGTCGGGGCATTGATTGGCAACGTACTCGCCGGGCTTTGTGCCTGGGTCATGTACCAGCGCGGACTGCGCCAACTGGAGCGGCGGTTGACCACTGCCTGATGGAAAAGCCTTGCTATGATGCGAGGCTTTTTGTCTCACTCTTCACTGAGCGCTTTGATCTTAGGCAGTGCCTTTTCCCAGCCATCATTAAACATGGTGATAAAGTCCGGATGTGTCACGATGGTGACTTCCAGTACCGCTCTATCGCCCTGACGGATGATTTCGTAGCTCTCACTTGAGCCAATCCATTTGCGTGCTGAATCGCTGTCGATGTCGATGATATGCTCGGGATTAAACACCGCAATGTGATGGATTTGGATAGCCCGGTCGACGTCAATCTTATCGATCACCGCCCGTGTGCCTCCTAAACCGGGATCAAAAAACGCAATGTGTTCCCCTTCACGCCATTCACCGTGAAACTGGGACTGTGGAGAGAAGGCTGTCGCCCACTTGCGATACAGCTCCAGCTCGGTCAAAACCTGCCAGATACGGGCAGGCTCAGCATCGATGTCGATTTGGTAAGTCAGCGTCAGCATACATAAGCCTCAGATAGTGCGGATAACCCCGGCTCGGCGGCACTCGAATGATGCCAGCGAACCTCAGACTTAAAGCATAGACCGAATCTCACCGAGCACGTAATCCGGTGTTTTCAGACAGCGAAGCGGCCGCCAAAACTCACTCAACTTCAGGTGGCGACATCTCCCGCCAATCGCTGTGCGGTGTAGTTGGCGATCGCCGTATCCTGAACACCCGTTCCGGTCAGGTCGCACACCGATATCTCTGCCACATGCCGAATATACGGGCTGACACCACAGATGATCTCGCCTAATTCACACACCTTTCGAGGCAGAGGCTTTGCCATGCAGCGCAGTTCTCCCACTGACTCTGACTGGCTGAGGCGGTCGACCACCAGATGATCGGCATTGAGGAGCACGTCGTCAGCCAGCTCACGTTTATGCGGGCTATCCGAGCCCATCGCAATCACGTGCGCGCCCGCGGGAATATCCCGCCAATACAGCAGCGCCTCACGCGATGGCGTAGTGGTGACAATGATATCCGCTTCGCAGCACGCCTCGGCAATCGTGCTGTGGACCGTCACAGGAAGGTCGTATGTCTGCGCCATCCGGCGCTGATACTTATATGCCTTGTCGGCATCCCGGGCCCAAACGTCGACGTGTTTGATGTCACGAACTAATGTCATCGCAGCCACCTGCAATTCGGCTTGTAAACCAGCACCGATCACCGCAACACGTTTAGCGTCCGGGTTAGACAAATACTTGGCAGAAATGGCTCCGGCGAGCGCGGTGCGAACGTCCGTCAAATACCCTTCATCGAACAGTACACAATCCACCAAGCCGGTTTTAGCGCTCAGCAGCACCATCAAACCATTCAGACTGGGTAACCCCAGTTTAGGGTTATCAAAAAAGCCCGGGCTAATTTTGATGGCAAAACGGGCAATGCCCTCAATATGCGCCGTTTTAACGTCGACTTCTCCATGGCTCTCAGCAATCGTCATACTCAAGATCGGTGGCAAGGTTACCCGACCTTCTCCCAGGGCACGAAAACCATCTTCGACGGCCAGCAGCGCGTCCTCATTCAGCCCGGTTACCGATTGAATTTGTGTCTTGTTGTAGATTTCCATTCCGACTTCCTTGTTTACTGCATGTGTCGGCCAATACTGAGTGCCGTGTCAAACGTGTCCGACGACACATTTTTACCGCTCAGAACAAACACGACTTTTTTGCCACACAGATCAAGCGGATGCTGGCGCATTGCCGCGAAGCCAACCGCAGCCGCGCCTTCAACGGCGAACTTCTCCGCATCGAAAATATCCGTCATGCCTTTGGCAATATTGTCCTCACTCACGAGAAACGCACGATCCATTACCTGTTGCACGAGTTGAAAAGTGTGACGGTTATCCAGCCCGATTCCGCCTCCCAGACTGTCGGCAAACGACTCATACTCTGGTACCTGAACCGGTTTTCCTGCCTTGAGGCTTTCCACCATTGCGGCGCCTTTTTCCATTGAAGCCCCAAAGATTTTAACTTTACGGCTTGCCGATTTCGCCGCCAGCCCAACACCGCCCAACAAACCACCGCCGGACAATCCAGCAAAAATCACATCGACATCAGGCAGATCCTCGATAATTTCCAATCCAATGGTGCCTTGCCCGGCAATAATATCCGGGTGCTCAAAGGGCGAGAGATAAGTCATCGACGCTTCCTCAGTCAGCCTCAGCGCTTCGCGCTCGGCGTCGTCCTGAGACTGACCGACAATACGCACGTCTGCCCCGAGTGCTTTGATCGCCTCGACTTTATTGCTCGGCACCAGGCTCGACATGCAGATCACCGTATGAATCCCAAGTCGCTGACCGGCATAAGCCACCGCGCGGCCGTGATTTCCGGTTGAACAAGTCACCACACCATGGCGTTTCTGCTCTTCGCTGAGACGGTTCATCGCGTATGTCGCACCACGCAGTTTAAAAGCACCAATCGGCTGGAGCGTTTCCAGTTTAAGCCACACCTCACACTGATATTGCCGGGACAATTGCGGCGAATGAAGCAAAGGGGTACGGCAGACCAGTCCATGAATGGCTCGCCTGGCCGCGTAAACATCTTGTATATCCATAGTGTTTGGATCCTAACGCCGCCCCACAAGTGGGGCGGCAAGTGAACGGAATAGGACTATTTCGGTTGCCACTGTTTCGAGGTCACTAAGCGGTCCATCACCTGATTAACCGCCTGATGAGCTTTATCAACGATGGTGTCAATGTCGTGGTGGTTGGCGATCAACGGCGGAGCAAAACCCAGAGTGTCACCGTGCGGCATCGCACGGGCAATCAACCCCTGATCCAGACAGGCAGCGGCGATCTGAGGACCCACTTTGAGATTAGCGTCAAAGTGCGAGCGACGCAGTTTGTCGGATGAAAACTCCAGCGCATGCAACAAACCGACACCACGCGTGTCCCCTACCAGCGGATGATCACGAAAAGTCTCCGCCATCCGTTGCTGTAGATACGCCCCCACCTCTGCGGCATTTTGTACTAAACCCTCGCGCTCAATGATATCAAGGTTACAGTTGGCGGCTGCCGCACCCATCGGGTGTCCCGAGTAGGTGTAGCCATGACCGATGGCGCCCCATTGATCGGTGCCGTCTTCCAGAACGCTCCACACACGCTCACCCACAATCACGCCTGACAAAGGTTGATACGCCGAGGTCAGGCCTTTCGCTACGGTGATCAGATCCGGTTTCATATCGTAATGGATAGAGCCAAAATCGGAACCAAGACGCCCAAAGCCACACACCACTTCATCAGCGATCAGCAGAACATCGTATTTATCCAGCACCTGACGAATGGCTTGCCAGTACCCTTCTGGCGGCGGCACGATCCCACCGGTGCCCAGCACTGGCTCAGCGATCATCGCAGCGACCGTGTCCGGCCCTTCAGCCAGAATCATCCGCTCCAGTTGATCCGCACAGTACCGGGAGAACTCCAGCTCAGACATACTGTCATCATCACGGCGATAGTAATACGGCGCCATAGTATGCTTAACCCGCTCCAGCGGCAGATCAAAATGCGCATGGAACAGGGGCAATCCGGTCATGGATCCAGACGCAATACTTGAACCGTGATAGCCACGATCACGCGAGATGATCTTTTTCTTCTCCGGCAAGCCACGCGCATTGTTGTAGTACCACACCAGCTTGAGTTGCGTTTCGTTCGCGTCACTGCCCGACATACCGTAATACACTTTACTCATCCCGGCCGGCGCCATCTTAATGATGCGATCTGACAGAGTTACTAGCGCTTCGTTGGTGTGTCCGACATAGGTATGGTAATAAGCTAACTGTTTGGCCTGTTCGTAAATGGCTTCGGCCATTTCAGTCCTGCCATAACCAATGTTCACACAATACAACCCGGCAAAGCCGTCGATCAGCTCGATGCCTTCGGAATCGGTGATGCGTATTCCGCTTCCGCTCGAGATAATTCTTCCCGAAAGCTCCCCAGCCGCATATTGCTTCAGGTGGGTTGAGGCATGAAATACGCGCTGGCGGTCGATATTCAGTAGTTGTTCGGTTTTGGTGCTCATGTTCCTTCTCCTCGAATAGTTGGCTTTCCATATTTCATGTCTCAACTGCCAGTCACGGTCGGCAGTGCGCCCAGGCAGCAATATTTGATTTCGCTATATTCATCAAAGCCATGGCGGCTCCCTTCCCGGCCCAGCCCGGATTGCTTGACACCGCCAAACGGGATCGGATGCCCCGTCATCTTGACCGAGTTGACACTCACCATGCCAAATTCCAGGCCACGCATGCATTGCCAAATCTGATGGATGTCGTGGCCATACACATACGCGGCTAAGCCGTATTCGGTGTCATTGCTCATCTCAATCACTGATGCCAAATCCTTGTAGGGTAGAACCCCGGCCACCGGGCAGAAATTCTCTTCACGGTATACCGCCATTTCCGGCGTGACGTCTGCCAACAGCGTCGGCGCAAAAAAGTTGGCTCCCGGTACAGGGGTGTGATACCCCGCCACCAACCGGGCCCCGTTATCCAGCGCATCGCGTACCAAGTCATGGGCTTTATCGACGGCGGCCTGGTTGATCAACGGCCCCATGGTGGTGTGATGTTTCAAGCCGTTGCCGAGTACGAATTGTTTCATCTCATGCGCAAAAGCTTCCAGAAATGCCTCATATTTTTCCTGTGGTACAAAAATGCGATTGGCGGCCAAACAATCCTGCCCCGCTGTCTGGAACTTGGCGGCCACCGCCGCTTGAGCGGCTTGAGCAACCTCCATGTCCGGCAACACAATGAACGGCGCATTGCCCCCCAATTCCATACTGCATTTTTTCACCGTCTGAGCGGCGTCACGTAGCAGCAACTTCCCAACCCGGGTTGAGCCAGTAAAGGACAAGGCTTTCACTTTGTCGGAATGGCATAAGGTCTGCGAGATCATCACGGCGTCGCCAGTCACCACGTTGAACACGCCGGCAGGAAATCCAGCCCGATCAGCCAGCTCCGCCAATGCCAGCGCTGAGAATGGTGTTTCGCTGGCCGGCTTAATCAGTACCGGACAACCAATCGCCAGCGCTGCGGCCGCTTTACGCGTCACCATCGCATTGGGAAAGTTCCACGGCGTGATCAACGCTGCAACTCCAATCGGTTCACGAACCGTAGAGAGTTGCGCGTCCGGAATATGGCTGGGAATGGTCTCGCCATAACAGCGGTGCGCCTCTTCAGCAAACCAGCGAATAAACGACGCACCGTAATCAATTTCTCCCAGCGCATCCGCCAGAGGCTTGCCCTGTTCCATCACCATCAAACGAGCCAGATCCGGTTTGGCTTCAAGAATCAGATCATGCCAGCGCATCAATAGCGCTGCCCGCTCATCTGCCCGCAATTTTCGCCAATGACGAAACGCCTGATCAGCCTGATCAATCGCCTGATACAACTGTTGTTGATTCAGCTTGGTAATGTACCCAAGCACATTGCCATCAGCCGGATTGTCTACCGGATGAAACTCGTCGCCGCTGACCCACTTGCCATTAACGTAAGCCAGGCCGCGCACCAGACGAACATCATCCATTATTGCCATCATGTCGTGTGAAGCTTTCAATTCACCGCCATGTAAACTGTGTAGTGCTGTCATACATCCTTCTCCCAGCGTCGTTGTCCATACCTACACTGTAAGAGAGAAGCGTGGTGAATAATTTCTGAAGCCAGCGGGAGAACCGACAGAATTTTCTTTTCGTTCGCCACTAAAATGGCGATTTTTCTGTTGATGGATTTGCGCGTTTTTTTCTTTTAGAACAACGCGTTTTGATTGATATCTAATGTACCGGCATCCCGTTTAATGGTTTTGGTGACGATATAAGTAAAGTAGCGTTCAATGCCGACCTCTGAGTCGAGCCAGTTGTCGATCAACCGTTGATACTGATCAATGTCTTCGGACTGGATTTTGAGGATGTAATCCACGCCGCCGCCGGTGGCATAACAGTCGGTGACTTCCGGGGTATGGAGTACCAGTTGTTCAAAACGGCGAAAGGCCTGAGCATTGTGTTCTTTAAGGCTGACTTCCACCATGACGGACGTACGTTTAAACAGCACGTCGGTGTTCACCCGGGCTCCGTAACCTTCGATGATGCCAGCTTCTTCAAGTTTTTTGACCCGCTCCCAGCAGGGGCTGACGGACAAATTGATCGCCTCCGCCAGATGCGATTTGGTGATACGGCCATTGTCATGAAGAATTTGTAGAATCTTTACGTCGTAGCGATCCAGGCGCATAAATCACTCTCCCTTTTAACGCCAGTGTGGCCCGCAAGGCAGGCCACTCATCTGAGCCATTACTGGCTGAACTCTTGCTCCAGAGCGTCCAGCACCGCCTGACCACTTTTCCCGGTCAGCTCAACATACTTGTCGCGCATCGGCATGGATGCCCGCTTGAACTCCGCACGTTCCTGCTCATTCAAATGCACCATTTTCATCTCGGGTTTCGCCTGCTTAATTTGCTCAAGGCGCATCTGGTTAAACTCAGCCTGTTTGGTAAAAATGAAATCATTCATTTGAGAGATCGTCTCCTGAACCAGTTTGCGACGCGCCTCCGGCAAGCCATTAAACCAGGCATTGTTGGTGATCACCGTAGTGGTAAATTGCTGCTGCCCCGCCCAGATCATGTAATCGCTCACCTCGTAGAATTTCATTTCCTGAATCGCAAACACCGGATTCACCTGACCGTCGATCATCTTCAGTTGCAGCGCACCGTACACCTCAGAGTACGGCAAAGGGGTTGGATCGGCGCCAAACGATTTATAGGCTTCCACCAGCATGGGCGAGGCCATCACCCGCATTTTAAAATTGTTAAAATCTTGCGGGCTGCGAATAGCGCGATTGGTGGTCCAAACCATCTCTCCTTCTGGGAACATGGTCAGCAATTTAAGGTTTTTGGCTTCCAGTTTTCCACCCAGGGTGCCATAAATGGTTGGGCTGGCGCTGAGCACTTTTTTGTTGACCTCATTGTCGGAAGACAACAAATACGGAATGGAGAACACCTGCATTTCAGGCACAAAAGAACCGAAGATTCCCGGCGAGGCATTAGTGAACTGAATGATGCCATTGGCGGCCAGTTCGGTCAGGTCCTCAGACTGGCCCAGCGTACCGTATGGGTACACTTCAACGGTCACGTCTCCGCCGGTTTTGGTTTCGATGCGTTGTTTGAACTCCTGGGCGTAGGCGTCCTGTACGGAGCCTTTCACCTCTTCCAGCGCAAACTTCCAGGTTTCAGCCTGCACGGTACCGGTCAGTGCACTGCTGGCCAGTAATAACGTCGTGGCCAGATGGCGATAGCGTTTTTTCATCGGATTCATCCATTTCTTCCTTTCGTTCTGTTGGGGCCATCTCACCAACGGCTGGTGATACGCCAGACCCTAAGGGGTGTCCCAGTGGCTGCAAAACAGACACTGGCTAAGTAAATTCACCACAGTCTTCGGCGATCACGGCTAAGGTGTCTCCCAGATTCACCATGGCCGGAAAGCGGCGTGCAGCAAAAATTCCGCCGCGCTCTGCCCGATATTCAACAGGGGGTTCTCCCGTGCGTTGCGTTGAATGTATCTGCACCATTAACTGGCCAGTTTCCACCCGGTCCCCCAACTCGCACAGGTATTCCGCGATCCCGCTATGGCGACTTTGCAGATAGCAACGGGCATCCGGCATATCGAGTAACCGGCTCGGCTGAGCAGGCTTCTCATACGCTCCAGTCAGGTTGCCGGCAAAACGCAGAAAGTTGCGAATACCACGATCGGCGTAGGCGATCGTCTGTGGTGTACTGGTCCCTCCACCGCACAGCTCCGTGGTGACAAACACTTTGCCCTGACCTTCCACAACAGTGTCGTACAAGCTGGTGGCGTCCATTTCCAGCAAAATCATGGTATATGGCGCACCAAACAGTTTCGCCCCAAGAATACAGGCCTCTTCCTGATCCGGGTTGTCCAGCCGGTGCGCGGCCGCAAACGGCACAATGTCGAGAGTCTTGCCTCCTGAGTGTATATCCAGCGCGAAATCGCACAGTGGCACCAAATAACGGGTGAAGTAATCAGCGATTTTTTCAGTCACCGAACCCGCTGGGTTACCGGGAAAACTGCGGTTCAGGTTACCTTGGTCTATCGGCGAGGTGCGAGACGCATTGTGTACTGCCGGCAAGTTCATCATGGGAACGATGATCACCCGTCCACTCACCTGCTCTGATTGAAGGGTGTTGGCCAACTTCAATAAACTGGTGATCCCTTCGTATTCATCACCGTGATTACCGCCGGTCAGTAGCGAGGTCGGCCCGTCGCCATTTTTGATCACCGTCACCGGGATCATCACGCTGCCCCAAGCCGATTCATCGTGCGAGTATGGCAATGTAAGAAAACCGTGCTGGATTCCTTCCTGGTTAAAATCGACCGTGGCGGAAATCGAACTGTTTTGCATAGCCACTCCTTAGTGTTTAACGAAAAGATGGCGCGGAAAATCACACAGCGTTTTCGCGCCATATTGAGTGATCACGATGCTTTCCGTGGTTTCCAATCCCCAGTCTTCAAACCACAGCCCCGGCATAAAATGGAAGGTCATGCCTTCTTTCAACACGGTTTTATCGCTGTCACGCAGACTCATGGTGCGCTCGCCCCAATCCGGCGGATAGCTCAAACCAATCGGATAACCGCACCGAGCTCCTTCACGCGAGAAGCCTGCTTCATCCAAAACCCGGTTGAGTGCATTGGCAATATCGGCGCAGGTGTTGCCGGGCCTGGCGACTTCCAACCCCGCTTCCAGACCGCGGGTTAGGGCTTCATCTGCGCGTTTGAACTTATCGTCCGGCTCACCCAGAAAGATGGTACGCGATAAAGGACAATGGTAACGACGGTGAGCACCGGCAATTTCGAAAAACGTCCCCTCACCTTTTTTAAACGGACGGTCGTCCCAGGTCAGATGGGGCGCAGAAGCATCAGAGCCAGACGGCAACAGCGGCACGATTGCCGTGTAATCACCAAAATGGTCTTCATGGCCCAGCACGGCCTGACGGTTGATTTCCGCCACGAGATGGTGCTTTGGAAGCCCAGGTTCAATCATGTCAAACGCAACACGGTGCATGTTCTCCACAATACGGGCAGCCCGGTACATATACGCCAGCTCCTGATCCGATTTCACCGCCCGGCACCAGTTCACTAAACCAGTGGCATCGAGCAACTGAGCGTTTGGCAAATGGGTATGCAGTGATTCGTATGCGGTAGCGCTAAAGTAGTAATTGTCTTTCTCGACACCAATCCGGCCCCGGTCCCACAAACGCGGAGCCAACACCGCTTCCACCAGGTAATCCATTGGGTGCAGTGGCGGGTTCATCACATAGTGGTCCGGGTAGTAGGTGATGTTTTCAACCGACATATAGGCAGTACGGTAGGCGCCATTAGCATCCTGACAGCGGCCAAACCATAAAGGCTCACCACTCGACCCCACCACGACACATTGAGGCACATAAAACGACCAGCCATCGTAACCTGTGAGCCATGCCATGTTAGACGGGTCATGAAGGATCAACACATCCAGTTCACGCTCTTCCATGGACTGGCGGACTTTAATCAGCCGCTCTTGGTATTCATCCAGAGTAAAATGCAAAGCAACGCCTCTCATTTCTTTTCTCCTTGTAGAATTCCGACGCCTTATCGGCCTTCGGAGACGTTGAGGTATCTCTACCTTTTATCAGCCCCTGACGGGCCGGGTATTAATCTGCTGTGGTATTGCCACCGGAAGGTGGCCGTTGATTGAATGACCATTTCAGTTCAATATCGTCATTTAAAGCATGACAATTCATATCAATCACTACAATTATGGGTGTTTTTTGTGCAACAGACCGCATTTAACGGACAAAAAGTCGCCATTTGTTAAATAGAAGTTACAATGGGACTTTAAAATGAATCAATAAAAACATTGTGTCATGACAATTTCTTTGAAGCCGATCATTCGCCCAGGCACCCCAAAATACATCTCCATCGGCAACTATCTGGTGGACTGTGTACGCAGTGGTTACCTCAAACCCGGGACCCGTCTGCCCACTCACCGTGAATTTGCGGAACAGATTGGCGTCAGTGTGCAAACCGTCAGCCACGCCTACAGTTTTGCGGAGAAGAAAGGCGCTCTGGAGTCCTGGGTGGGCAACGGCACCTTTGTGAAATCCGGCTTTGTCGATGACAATACCGACACAGAGTTCATGCTGACTCAGGAGATGAAAGACACGCCGGATGAAATTGATATGTCAATCGCACATCCTGTAGTAACGGATCGCCATATCACCTTATTTAATCAGGCGTTAGTGCAGATTGCCGCTCAGCCGGACAATCGCAGCCTGATCGGCAAAGCCAAACCTGTGATGGGTCAGCCACATCACATTGACTCCGGTCGCCACTATCTGCAAACCCAGGGATTAGACGTTGGCCATGACCAGTTATTGCTGACCAACGGTGCTTGCCATGGCCTGACCCTGGCTCTCAGCACCGTCGTGGAACATGGCGATCTGGTTGCGTGTGGTCAGTTGGTCGATCACGGCCTGATCTCGCGTTCACGCATGTTGGGCTTTAAGTTACTGCCGCTGGAGATGGATGAATTCGGCATCACACCGGAGGCTTTTGAATGGGCGTGTCAGCATCGTCCGGTCAAAGCACTGTGTTGTACTCCCAGCATGGCAAACCCCAACAGCGCTCATATGGATCAGGCACGCCGTGAAGCCATTGCCCGCCTGGCGGAAAAGTACGACATTTACGTCATCGAAGACGATGTCTACGGTGCACTTGAGCCAAACCGGGTCGCCCCGCTGACAACGTTGATTCCTCAACAGGCCTTTTATGTCACCAGCTTTACCAAAGTCGTGGCGCCAGGCATGCGCACCGGCTACCTGACCGTGCCCCGCCATTTTCTACAACATGCCATTGGCCGGCTGGCGGCCACCAGTTGGTCGGCAACGCCCCTACCATTTGAAGTCGCTCATTTATGGATAGAGAACGGTACTCTGGACAGGCTAATCCGCTTCCAAATGAACGAATTTGCCAAGCGTCAGAAACTGGCCAGCAGCATATTGCGATCCCACTCGTACAGCGCGCATCCGCATGGACAGCATATCTGGCTCAAGCTACCGGACCACTGGCAAAGCGATGATCTGGTGGCTTCAGCCAAACGCTCCGGCGTGCAGCTCACCAGCTACAAACCTTTTGTTCTCGACATGAATACCCCGCAACCATTCGTACGCATCAGTCTCGGTGCCGAAACCAACCGCGGTTATATCAAACACGGTCTGTCGGTGATCGCCGAGATCCTCGACACCAAGCCGCCCACCTCTCACTTTTTGGTCTGAGCAGTCGGTTCAGGCCGATTTTTTCTGCAAATACGCTCAGTTCAGAAAATCTTTCGCTGCTCACCAATTGACTTGAATGTCATGAAACAGATAACGTTTCATTAGCATATTTAACAACATGGGAGCAGTGCAATGAAAAGGATTTTTCAGTGGCTGGATAACTACATACAGAAAGCGGAGGCGGCGCTGCTCATCGGCTCAATATTATTGATAGCCACTAACTCAATCGCCAACGTCCTTGGACGGTACCTGTTCAATCAAAGTCTCTATTTCTCTGAAGAACTCAATTATTTCCTGATCGTTGCGGTCACTTTTATCGGATGCAGCTACGCCGCTCGCCAGTCACGCCATATCCGTATGACTGCGTTCACCGACATGCTGCCAGCCCGTCTCAAACTGCTGGCCGACGGCACCATCTATTTGCTGACCGGGTTACTGGTCGCCATGCTCACCTGGTACGCGTGGCAGTACGTAGGCAAAGTGGCGCAGATGGGGCGTCTGTCCCCCGCGATGCAGATCCCGCTCAGCTGGGTTTACCTGATTGCGCCATTGGGGCTGTTTTTCAGTGCCCTTCAGTTTCTGCGCGTCGGCCTGAATAAACTCAAGCGCTTTATCTGCCAGACAACCAGGCAAAATGCCTCAACCGCCCGCCTGACTCAATCGGCGAAACAGGAGAAGATGCTATGACCACAGCTTTAGTTGTGACTATGATTGCGCTGCTGGCGTGTGGTTTCCCAATGTTGGTTCCTCTGCTGGCTGCCACCATGCTCGGCTTTATTGTCTATTTGGGGCTGGGGCCGGATTTTATGATCCAGCAAATGCTGGCAGGCATTAAGCCGGCCGCGTTGGTTGCGGTCCCTATGTTTATTCTGGCGGCCGAAATCATCACCCGAGGCGTTGCCGCCACCCGACTGCTTGACGTCGCGATGGCATTTGTCGGACACATCCGCGGTGGGCTGGCAATCACCTCCTCACTCAGTTGCGCTTTGTTTGGTGCGGTATCTGGATCCACTCAGGCCACCGTGGTATCCGTCGGCTCCATCATGCGGCCCAAAATGCTCGAATACGGTTACAAAGACAGCTTTGCTCTGGCGCTCATTATCAACGCATCCGATCTGGCGCTGCTGATCCCTCCCAGTATCGGCATGATCATTTACGGTGTGGTTTCCGGTACCTCAGTGGCCGAGCTGTTCATTGCCGGTATCGGCCCTGCGCTGGTGATCATGTTGCTCTTTTCGCTCTACTGTTACTGGTATGCGCGCAACGATGATGTCACCAACGCGCCCAAAGCCAGTTGGAAAACGCGCATCAAAGTGGTGCGCAAAGCCTTGCTGCCGTTTGGCTTCCCGCTTATTACGGTGGGTGGTATATACGCAGGCATTTTCAGCCCAACCGAAGCGGCTTCTGTCTCTGTGTTGTATGCCGTGCTGCTTGAGATGGTGGTCTTTCGTAAGGTGAAATGGCAAGAGCTTGGCGACATTGCCCTCTCGACGGGCATGGTCACCGCAGTGGTGTTCATACTCGTTGCCGCTGGCAGTGCGTTTTCGTGGGTGATTTCCTTTGCGCAGATCCCGCAGGAGCTGCTGGGTATGATTGGAATTAATGACTTGAGCCAGACTGAACTGTTGATTGTCATTTCAGTGGCGTTTTTCATCGGTTGCATGTTTGTTGATCCGATAGTGGTGATGCTGATCCTGATCCCGATTTTTGCCCCGGTGATCAAATCCTCCGGTCTTGATCCGGTATTGGTCGGCACGATAGTCACCCTGCAGGCAGCCATCGGCTCTGCCACCCCACCATTTGGCTGCGATATTTTCACCGCCATTGCCGTGTTTAAACGTCCTTATGTCGAGGTCATTCGCGGTACTCCTCCATTTGTGTTTATCTTGCTCCTGGTGTCCATAATGCTGATCTTCTTCCCGTGGATTTCACTGGCACTACGCGATCTGGCCTTTCGCTAACACATGGAAACCGAAAGAAAGCAGCCTGTAGGCTGCTTTCTTTGTCTGGTTAAAAGGCGTATTTGACGCTGAGTTCGACACTTCGCTCCGCACCGTACCAGCAGTTGGCCTGATCGTAACAAGTCGAGTATTCCTCATTAAATACATTATTGGCGATCAGGTTGGCGGTTACCCCGTGAAGCGAATCACTCAGGGCCCCCAGATCATAGCCAAGCGACGCATCCACCACCGTGTACGATGGCACTTTACCCTGAGTATTGGTGGCATCCATCTGCATTTCACCAACATAGCGGGCACCGAGGCTCAAGCGACTGCCGTTCAGCAGCCCATTGTAGACGTAGTAATTGCCCCAGATATTGGCCATATTTTTCGGTACGTAAATCGGTGTCGTCCCTTCCAGGCCGTTATCGCTGTCCTCGGTAATTTCCATATCGGTATAGGTATAACTGGCTGAGATATCCGCATTGGCATTGATAAACCAGCGGCCCTGTAACTCAACCCCTTGTGACACGGCTTCACCCACTTGCAGATCACTCTGGTAGTTAGCCGACGACGGATCGGTGATCACCACGTCTTTCTTGGTAATGTGGAACAATGACGCCGTTGCTTCGACCTCACGTTGTGGTGACTGATATTTGATTCCCGCCTCAATCTGTTCGGCGGTTTCGGGGCTAAACGCCCGACCAAACTGACTGACACCGGCCACAGGTTCAAAACTGGTGGCGTAGCTGAGATACGGAGCTACACCGTTACTGAATGCATACAAAGCACCGACCCGATAAGAGAACTGGTTATCGTCTGCTTTCTGACCAAAACTCTCCGACTCAAAGCGGTCATACCGTCCACCTGCAATCAACACCCATTGATTCCAACGCAGTTGATCCTGGAAGTAGAACCCGGTTTGTTCACTACTGACATCATCCTGCATCCGATAAACCTCACTCAGGCTGCCAGAGCTGAGCAAGTGATTGTTGGGCTGGAATACATTGAACGCATAAAACGCACTGTCGCTGGTGGCGTACTCTTTGTAATCTGACTCACCGTCCAGCTTCTGATAATCTACACCTAACAACAAGTTATGCTGAACCGCGCCCGTAGTGAACCGGCCGGACAACTGGTTATCCACCACATAGCCTGTCGATTCCTCTTCCGTGCTGTAGATGTTGCGCACCAGTGTGCCGCTGGCAGAATCAAAATTCGCGGCCGTGTGGTACGTGTTGTGCTGTGTCAACGAAGCATCGCTGTAGCGGAAGTTCTGTAAGAACGACCAGTTCGCGTTAAAATCGTGGTTCACTTTGTAGCCCAGCATCAGAACTTCACGCTCAAATTTACTCCACGCAGTATCGCCTGCAAAAGTAGACGGCGACGTGGAGCCATTTGGATTACGCACCAACATGCCAGAAGCTGGCAACGACGAGTTCATTCCCATCGACGGATCGTTCTGATAGTAAAGATTGACATTAATCAGCGTGCGGTCACTGACCTGCCAGTCAAGCGACGGAGCAATCACATAGCGCTCTTCTTCGGTATGGTTGACCTGCCCATCCTGCTTGCGTGCCAGAGCAATCAAACGGTAGGACAGATCGCTATCACCCAGCTGGCCGGTGGAGTCTACTGACGCTTCCATCAGATTGCGTGACCCCGTCGCGACGCCGATTTTAGTCTCAGAGCTCTGCTGAGGTGTTTTGGCAATCATATTGACCATCCCACCAGGAGGCATCGCTCCGTAAAGCACTGACGTCGGACCTTTGAACACTTCGACCTGCTGCAGCATGATTGGATCAATTTGCGGCTGAAGGTTCCAACCTTTGAGCGTTTGCAAGACCAAACCATCGTAATAACTCTGATTGACCGCAAACCCTCGAATGGTGAAGGTATCGTACATGGTCACCGCCGCCCCTTTGGTTTCCGTCACCACCCCTGGCGCGTAACGCAGTGCCTGATTCAGTGACTGTACGCCACGCTGCTCTAATTGCTCCTCATCGATGACGGTGATGCCCTGTGGCGTCTCTTCAGGTTCAAGCGCCGACTTGGTTGCGGTGTTGCGGTACGCTTTGCCCAAAACCGTCATTGTATCTGGCTGAGCTGATGATGTGGTGTCAGCAGCGAATACCGGCGTCGTTAAGACGCCAAGCAGCGCTAACGTCATAGTCGAACGTTGGATGTGTGTTGGAAGTTGCATGTGTTCCTCGAATACCAATGCCTTTCTTAATAAGAATAAATATCATTTGCATTCTACTTATTTAAGGAGACGAAAGTTAACAATTTGGTGCATCCTGCGACTTTTCACTGACAAAACACTCAAATCAGCGCAATGGTGAGGCGCACATCCGAATAATAGGGAGCCAATACTCCATGACCGCGTCATGCTGATCGGCAGCGTATCCGGGAGGATAGGATTCGAGTTCAAAACCATCGATGCCGCGGTAACCCGACTCAGGCAACCAATGAACAATAAACCAGTGCAGCGTGACGGGTAAGCGATCAATCGGACCGCGATGTCTGAGCACCGCATAAGTCTGCGCTGGTACCGTACATATGCTCAATCCTTCAGCGGTCAGAGTGTTGGATGCCAACCCAGCCCAATACGTCAATTGACCACCTTCCGACGGCGCGTGTGTTACATCAATCACGCCCAACTTGGGGCAGGACGCTGCAGACAGTGGCTGCAGTTTTTGTTCTAGCTGCTGCCATAACGCCGGCACTTTCTCCGCAAAATCCGGCGTCGTAGAAAACAGACCATGAATCGAGTCATGAACGCCCGTCAATTGAAACGACGGACGGCTTTCGACACGGACATCAACCAATGGCACTTGGTGTCGCTCATGCTCGGGTAAGGTGGGACGTTGAATCGGTTTACGCAGACCAGTGCGTTGTCCGGTTTGACGATAAGCGCGCGGGCTCAGGTTAAACATCTGCTTAAATGCCCGGCTGAAGCTTATCTCTGAGTTAAAACCCAGACTGAGCGCAATATCGATGATGCGCTGCTGACCGTCGAGCAAGCGTTCAGCAGCTTCACTCAGTTTCAATTCACGCACATATTGAGCAACCGTCGTACCGGTCTGATGCTGAAAGACGCGTTGCAGTTGCCAGCGCGACCAACAGCTTTGCTGGGCAATCTCATCGAGGGAAAGCGCGCTATCCAGATTATCATGAATAAAATCGAGCGCTTTGCCGATGCGGTTTAGTGCGGCTGACGACTTTTCTGCGTGAGACTCTGATGCCATGACGGTTTCACAATGTTCCTGAATGAATTCAGTCTCTCACATTCACTCATTCGCGCAAATAAGCAATCCGTTTTACATTCATAAGGCTCACAATTGCTGTTCCAGTAACGAGATCAACTGCGGAGATGTCGGAGACACAGAACTTGGGAACGTGGCGACCACATTTCCCTGATTATCAATCAGGTATTTATAAAAATTCCAGCGTGGCGTGACACCGGCCTGGCGAGCAATTTCGGCAAACACCGGATTGGCCTGACTGCCCTTGACCGAACTGCGTGCCATCATTGGGAACGTTACACCATAATCGAGGTAGCACACCTTGGCGCTATTCTCCTCGCTGCCGCGATCCTGATAGAAGTCATTGGAAGGAAAACCAACCACAACAAAATCCCGTTGTTTGTACGTTTGATACAATGCTTCTAACTCCTCGAACTGAGGCGTAAAACCACACTGGCTGGCCGTGTTCACCACCAACAGCGTTTTGCCGCGAAACGAGTCGCACAAGTTGATTGACTGGGTCGAGTTCAACAGTTGCTGGTTGCCCTGTAACACCGCCGGGCAACTCTCCGCCTGCACCACCCCAGTCATGAGCAGAGGGATGAGGCTCAATGCTGTCCATTTCATATTTGTCTCCTTTTTGACCACTTTAGAGCTTTTTACCTACGCTGTAAGGAAAAGATCACCAAGACTTAATTTCATTATTTATTAATAATTTATGACAAAAACGCGTCATTATTTAATCGATTGCCTTCTCAATAGTTGATGTATGTCAAAGAGTCGTAGACAATACCCTGCCGTTTCATACGCCCAAGACCCTGTGTTTTGCCTATCGCTTTAATAGGCACGACCTATTATCTATTTGTAAGTGGCGCTGCTAACGTTGCGCATACTGATTTAAGTACCTCGCCCTTATAGGAAAGATGATGGTAATACCTGAAAATAGTAGCATCGTGATATTTGGTGCGTCCGGGGACCTGACTTACCGTAAGTTGATCCCTGCCCTTTACCACCTTTACGCGAATAAACAGCTTCCGGAATCCTTTGCGATTTTAGGCGTCAGCCGAACTGAATACAGTGATGAGTCATACAGAGAGAAGCTTAAGCGCTCGCTTCAGGAAATGGAAAAAACTGAACCAGAGACGCTGGATGCTTTTATCAACCACCTTCACTACCAGGCCATCAGCACTTCTGATACCCAAGATTACGCCAAACTGGTCACCCGCCTCGACCAACTGGCTGATGAATATAACTTCGAACAGCGTAATACGCTCTTCTATCTCGCAACCCCACCAAGCCTTTACAGTGTTATCCCTGCTAGTCTGGCCGCTCATGGTCTGAATGACGAGAGCAACGGCTGGAAACGTCTGATCATCGAAAAACCTTTTGGTTACGATCTGGAATCGGCGCGTAAACTGGATAAAGACATCCACGAGCATTTCCAAGAGCATCAGCTGTACCGTATCGACCACTATCTGGGCAAAGAAACCGTTCAGAACCTGCTCGTTTTTCGCTTCTCCAACGCGATGTTCGAACCACTGTGGAATCGCAACTACATTGAGTACGTCGAGATCACCGGGGCAGAATTCCTCGGCGTAGAAGAACGTGGCGGCTACTACGACGGCTCAGGCGCGGTACGTGACATGTTCCAGAACCACCTGCTGCAAGTGCTGGCCATGGTCGGTATGGAGCCACCGGCGCAAATTAACGCCGACGCAATGCGTGATGAAGTAGTGAAAGTGCTTCAGTGTCTGAAACCACTCGAAGAACACGATCTGCGTAACAACTTGGTGATGGGTCAGTACACCGGCTCTGATGTACGTGGTCAGTTCCTACCGGGCTACCGCGAAGAACCTGGCGTGGCAGAAGACTCACGCACCGAAACCTATGTGGGCCTGAAAGCCTACATCAACAACTGGCGCTGGAACGGTGTGCCTTTCTATGTGCGTACCGGTAAACGCCTGCCGACACGCGTGACGGAAGTTGTGATTCACTTTAAAGCCACGCCACACCCGGTGTTTGGCCAGAACGCACCAGAGAACAAGCTCATCATCCGTATCCAGCCAGACGAAGGCATTCAGATGAGCTTCGGCCTCAAAGAGCCGGGCGCCGGATTCAACGCTAAAGAAGTGAAAATGAACTTCCACTACGCGTCGCTGCAGGAAACTCAGATGCTGACGGCGTATGAACGTCTGCTGCTTGACGCACTGAATGGCGATGCCACTCTGTTTGCACGTAGCGATGCTGTGGAAGCTTGCTGGAAATACGTTCAGCCGATCCTCGATTTCAAACAGGATCCGCAGTCACTGTTTGGCTACGCTTGTGGTACCTGGGGGCCGAAAGAGTCTGACCAGTTACTGGAGCGCGATGGCCGCGCATGGCGCTTCCCTTGTAAGAACCTAACCGACACGGATTACTGCGAACTATGATCAATCACAAGATATTCCCGACGGCCGATGCCGTGGTCGAATCCCTAGCGAATGACATGAAAGCCTACAGTGAGTTGGGTCGCCCTGTGCACATCTCACTGTCTGGCGGCAGCACACCTAAAATGCTGTTTAAACTGCTGGCTTCTGACGCTTACGCCACCTCTATCCAGTGGCAGAACCTGCATTTCTGGTGGGGCGATGAGCGTTGTGTGGCACCGGATGATGCAGAAAGCAACTACGGTGAAGCGAACACATTGCTGTTCAGCCAAATCGACATTCCAGCAGGCAACATTCACCGCATCTTGGGTGAAAATGAGCCACAAGCTGAAGCGCAGCGCTTTGCACAAGAGATGACAGACGTCATCCCATCAGAGAGCGGCACGCCCGTATTTGACTGGATTTTGCTGGGTGTTGGCGCCGACGGCCACACCGCTTCCCTGTTCCCGGGCAAGACCAACTACGACGACGAGAACTTGTCTGTGGTTGCGAGCCATCCTGAATCCGGCCAGCTTCGCGTATCGAAAACCGCGAAAGTACTGGAAGCTGCAAAACGCATCAGTTATCTCGTTCTTGGCGCAGGTAAAGCCGAGATCGTTTACGAAATTCACACAACTCCGGCTGAAGATCTGCCTTATCCGGCAGCCAAAATCCAGTCTACAACTGGTGAAACGGAGTGGTATTTAGATTCAGACGCAGCAGCAAAGATTGCTTAAGCGCTTGCTTGTCGAAAGAGTAATTGGAGAGAAATAAAATGAAAGGTGATATCGGTGTAATTGGCCTGGCAGTAATGGGCCAGAACCTCATCCTGAACATGAACGACCACGGCTTCAAAGTGGTAGCGCACAACCGTACTGCAGCAAAAGTTGACGAATTCCTGGAAGGCCCGGCAAAAGACACTAACATCGTTGGCGCATACACGCTGCAAGAGCTGGTTGATAAACTGGAAGCACCACGCAAAGTGATGCTGATGGTTCGTGCTGGTGCGGTGGTTGACGCGTTCATCGATCAACTGGTTCCTCTGCTGGACAAAGGCGACATCATCATCGACGGTGGTAACACAAACTACCCAGACACTAACCGCCGCGTTGCAGCACTGCGCGAAAAAGGCATCCACTTCATCGGTACTGGCGTATCAGGCGGTGAAGAAGGCGCTCGTTTCGGACCGTCTATCATGCCAGGTGGCGCACCAGAAGCTTGGCCAGCAGTGAAACCTATCTTCCAAGCAATCTCTGCAAAAACGGATGCGGGCGAGCCATGCTGTGACTGGGTCGGTAACGACGGCGCTGGCCACTTCGTGAAAATGGTTCACAACGGTATCGAATACGGCGACATGCAGCTGATCACAGAAGCTTACCAGTTCATGAAAGATGGCCTGGGCATGACAGCCGACGAAATGCAGGCAGTGTTCGCTGACTGGAACGAAACTGAGCTGAACAGCTACCTGGTCGAAATCACTGCTGACATCCTTGGCTACAAAGATGAAGACGGTGAAGCACTGGTTGAGAAGATCCTCGACACTGCAGGCCAGAAAGGTACCGGTAAATGGACAGGTATCAACGCTTTGGATCTGGGTATTCCACTGACTCTGATCTCTGAATCTGTCTTTGCGCGCTGCCTGTCTGCACTGAAAGACCAGCGTGTTGAAGCAGAAAAACTGTTTGGCAAAACCATCACTCCGGTTGAGGGTGACAAACAAGAGTGGGTTGATGCACTGCGTCAAGCGCTGCTGGCTTCAAAAATCATCTCTTACGCACAAGGCTTTATGCTGATGCGTGAAGCGTCAAACGAAAACGGCTGGGACCTGAACTACGGTAACGTGGCTCTGATGTGGCGCGGTGGTTGTATCATCCGTTCTGCATTCCTGGGCAACATCCGTGATGCATACGAAGCGAACCCGGACCTGGCATTCCTGGGCTCTGATGATTACTTCAAAGGCATCCTGACCGGTAGCCTGGCCGCATGGCGTAAAGTAGCAGCGAAATCGCTGGAAACCGGTATTCCTATGCCATGTACGACGTCTGCCCTGACCTTCCTGGACGGTTACACCACTGCTCGTCTGCCAGCGAACCTGCTACAGGCACAACGTGACTACTTCGGCGCGCACACTTATGAGCGTACTGACCGTGCACGTGGTGAATTCTTCCACACCAACTGGACTGGTACAGGCGGTGACACGGCGTCGACTACGTACGACGTATAAGACGTAACTTGGAGCGGATTCAGCCCCAAGCCTACGCCTAAAATTTGAGCATCAAGGAGGATGTTAACAAGGTTAACATCCTCTATTTTTTGTCTACTCGGAAATTCCGGGGCCCGTGATCACCTCAGGGTGTTCAGTGGATTAATCTTGAATGAGAGATTTCGACGATGACTATCAATAAGTACTATGTCTTTGTTCCGCAGGCAGCGGACGGTGAAACACATAAGGAACATGAAGTTCAGTCCGAGAAGGAAACTCAACGTCAGGCGATGGTCAGACAGGCGCAGCAACAAGGCGGGTTGTAAGCGTCGGTTTGATACAAAAAGAGCACCAAAAGGTGCTCTTTTTATTTCCCACTCAGAAAGCAAACTTAAGCGCGGTCTGAGCATTGAACTGCTCAGCATCCCGATAGGTGTTGTAACCACCGGACAGTTCCAGAGACACCATCTCTCCCAACATGAATTGCGACGTGAGCTTGTAGTCGTTCATTACGTGCTCATCCAGATACGAAATCCGATAGCGCGGCGTGAGCGCCAGAAACGGAGTTACAGCGTAAGCAAAACCGATATCCGCCGCCACCCCATACTCGTCAAATTTGGCAGAGCCACCGTTCTGATGATCCCGTTCAACTTGATAATTATTGACACCCAGGCTGTAGAAAAGAGAGGAACGCTGGTAATTTTGGTAACCACCCAGTGCCAAAAACGTATTACTGATGTCTGTATTCCCGGCCGTGGTTCCTTCGTATTCGATTTTTGCGTATCCATCTAATGCCTGAGGAGAGAAACTTGCAGTCGCATTCACACCAAACAGATCACGGGCACCTTTATTCTTGTAATCATCCCCGAGAAATGCCCCCAGACTATGGCTCTTTTGTTCCCCATATTGTAATCCCGCGCCAACATAACTGTACTTACCCAGTGACCCTTGTGCCGCCATTACACCAGAGCTCATCACCAACATTAAAGAGACAGTAACGATTCGTTTCATTTGAACAATTTCCTGAATTAAATAACTGGCAGGAAATTATCACCAAATAAAACATCGTTCAATTAAATCTTGAACACCGTACAAAATAGACTAAAACGCAATAATATCAACAAATATTAGTCTAACTTAATATGCTAATACGTTACGCCTTGCACCGAACCCCTAGCGCCTTTAACTTGCGATACAGGGTGTTACGACTAACGCCCAGCATGCGTGACGTTTTACTGATATTGCCTTGATTGGCACGATAGGTCGCCAACAAAGTTTCATCGACCGTGGTGCGCAGATCTTTCTCAGCGGCAGGTTGAGACACAGTTTGGGTCAGCGTTTTTTGTAGATGAAGTGGAATATGGTTCAGTGTCAGGGTCGGTTCTCCCTGCGCCATCAACGCCGCCACTTTCAACAGATTGTCCAACTCTCTGAGGTTTCCTGGCCAGGGGTAGCTAAGCAGTCGAGCGAGTAACGCAGGACACAAGGTTTGATCGGCAGGCTGAGCGTATTTTTGATGCATCGTATGTATCAGCGCCTGTTTGTCTTGCCGTTCGGCCAACCGCGGCAGTTCAAGCAGCAAGCCATTCAACCGATAGAACAAGTCCTGACGGAAACCTCCCTCACTGACCAGTTGTGACAAGTCTTTATGCGTAGCCGCAATGATCTGAATATCCACCGTTTCACTTTGGTTCGATCCAACTGGCGCAACCTGCTTATCCTGCAAGACATGTAATAAACGGCTTTGTGCCTGCGGTGGCAGATCGCCAATTTCATCGAGAAACAAAATCCCCTGATGAGCCTGGCGGATCTTACCCAAATATCCCTTCGGACTGGCGCCCGTGAACGCCCCCGGCGCATAGCCAAACAATTCGGATTCCACCAGATCTGCGGGCAGTGCGCCACAGTTCACCGAGACCAAAGGCGCTTTGCGCCTGCCGCTCTGCTGATGCAGCGCTTTGACAAACTCATTCTTACCCACACCAGTTTCTCCGACGATCAACAGACAGATGTCTTGGTCGATCACCCGGGTTGCCTGCTGCCAGGCCAGTTCGATCTGCTCATCACCACAATGCAGCAAGGTGGATGCCGAGTAGGATCGTCGGGCAGTCGTCGACGTGGGCTGACCCAGCTCTTGAGTGGCAACGGCCAAATTCATAGGACTTCGGGTCAGTTCAATCACATCCTGCACCGAGTTGCCCAGCACCGGATGCTGTGCCAGCAGCTGAGAAGCCACCTGATTGTGCGCCACCACCAGCCCGGTTTCATCGGCAATCAGAATACCCTGCCAACCGCTGGTTAACAACGCAGGGTCGAGGGCGAGGTCAACTCTGAGAGCGGCATTAGGAATCCAGTTCAACAGTTGGTTTTGTATGCGCTGAACCATGTTCTGCACCAGCAATTGAGTCGAACTGTCGTGTTGTTGCTGCTCACTGGTCACATCCAGCAGCCCGATCATGTTCCCACGGTGATCAAAAATAGGACAAGCGGAACAACTGATGAAGCGATGCTGCAAAATGTAGTGTTGATCACCGATCACACTGACCGGTTGCTGCTCGATCAAAGCCGTGCCAATGGCATTAGTGCCTTTCAGGTTTTCCTGCCAGCACGCTCCGGAACTCAACGCAATGGTGGTGAGTTTTTCACGAAATTCAGGCTGTCCCCAACTGGCCAGAATCACCCCTTCGGTATCGGTCAGGATCAAACGACTGTCGCTGCGGGCAAACAGTTGATTAAACAGCGGCAATGCCTGTGCACTCACCGCATCGATCAGGTTAGCGGTCTCTTCCCTCCGAGCTTTGAGCATCGCAGGAGATAAACGTACGTCATCGGGCAGGCGCCGGGCTCTCAGGCCCGCTTTTTCGCTCCGTTGCCAGGAAGAGGATAACCAGTGATCCGGCGTCGGGGTAGATAACTGCATAACTGTTCCATTTCGTTACATGTTCGCTGTGTCATTTCGCCACACTCTGAACACTGGCATCGGTTTCCCAGCCTGGCAAAGGTGTGTCTGATTCGGATTGTTATTATCCCTTAATCATAGCGTTACATTTTTTTAACAACAAATCTTCTCAGTCTGGCCTGTGATTTGCGTTTTAAACAGAGATGGAACATGTGCGATGCGCACACTAAACAACAAAAAACGCAAACACAAACGAGAAGGATCGAACCATGATTTACACGCAACCCGGCCAAGCCGGCTCAGTGATTGAATTTAAAAGTCATTACGATAACTACATCGGAGGTGAGTGGCGCCAACCAGTCACAGGTGAGTATTTTGACAACTGTTCACCGGTGAACGGGAAACCATACTGCAAGGTCGCCCGCTCTACGGAAGACGATATCAATCTAGCCTTGGATGCCGCGCACGGTATCCGGGCGCAATGGGCCGCAACCAGCGTCACCGAGCGAGCCAATATTTTGCTGAAAATTGCGGACCGGATTGAGACACACATGGAAGAGCTGGCCGTGGCTGAAACATGGGAAAACGGCAAGCCAGTACGAGAAACACTCGCCGCGGATTTACCTTTGGTGGTGGATCACTTTCGTTACTTCGCTGGGTGTATTCGGGCTCAGGAAGGCAGTGCCGCTGAGCTGGACGCGACCACAGCGAGCTATCACTTTCCTGAACCGGTCGGCGTAGTCGGCCAGATCATTCCGTGGAACTTCCCAATGTTGATGGCCGCCTGGAAGTTGGCACCCGCGCTGGCTGCCGGTTGCTGCGTGGTGCTGAAACCGGCAGAACAAACTCCGACCTCGATCTTGATTCTGATGGAAAAGATCGGCGATCTGATCCCGGCGGGCGTCATTAATGTGGTCAACGGTTTCGGTTCGGAAGCGGGTCAGGCGCTGGCCACCAGCAACCGTATCGCGAAGCTGGCCTTTACAGGCTCGACCGACGTCGGCCATCACATCCTCAAATGCGCCGCGGAAAATTTAATTCCTTCCACCGTTGAGCTGGGCGGCAAATCACCCAACATTTACTTTGAAGATATATTTGATCACGAAGATGAGTACCTCAGCAAATGCATTGAGGGCATCTTGCTGGCCTTTTTCAATCAGGGGGAAGTCTGTACCTGTCCGTCGCGGGTGCTGATCCATGAATCCATCTACGACCAGTTTATCGCCAAAGTCATTGAGCGGGCTCAGACCATCAAACAGGGTAACCCGCTCGATACGGAGACTCAGGTCGGCGCGCAAGCCTCTCAGGAACAATTCGATAAAATTCTCAGTTATCTTGAAATTGGCCGCCAGGAAGGTGCCGAAGTATTGATCGGCGGTAACGTTGCGCCGCAGAAAGACGATCTGAGTGATGGCTTCTACATTCAGCCAACAATGCTCAAGGGCAATAATCAGATGCGTGTTTTTCAGGAAGAGATCTTTGGGCCGGTGATTGCGATAACTACATTTAAAGACGAAGCCGAAGCGCTGGCGATCGCGAACGACACTGAATACGGGCTAGGAGCCGGCGTATGGACACGGGATGCCAACAAAGCGTACCGCATGGGGCGTAAGATTGAAGCGGGCCGAATCTGGGTTAACTGTTACCACGCCTATCCGGCTCATGCCGCGTTCGGCGGTTACAAAAAATCCGGAATTGGTCGGGAAACCCACAAGATGATGCTCGACCACTACCAGAACACTAAAAATTTGCTAGTGAGCTATGATGTCAATCCACTCGGTTTCTTCTGAAGAATAGAAGCGGCCAAAACAGAGCGCCATCAGGCGCTCTTTTCATCGTTAGACTGACGACGCTTGTCTCTGATAAAAAGTATGCCACCGACCACCAAAGCAGCGACCGACACGGTAAACAGCGCAGGCATTTCCAATACCCAGGCTAATACGGCCGTCACAAAGGCAACAAACGTGATCATCCGGCTGCCGGACATAACTCGACCGAGTTTTCTGCTCATAGTGCCTCCTGTCAATCAGACGTTGAGAATACTCTAACCTCGTTCGGCTAAGAACGTTCTGATGATATTTTGCACAACCTTGCCGAGTATTCATCCTGTTTACTATTAATTTCCCGCTTGAGTCACAAAAAATAGAATGGCGTTCCATATATATAAACCAGACAAATCATTACGTTCGAATCATAAAAAACCCGGTCTGAGACCGGGCTTGAGATAGAACCAATGATCAGAAACCCCGCATCTGAATACGACGCAAAAACTCAGTCATGATCCGGTCGTAAAGCAAATCGCCGAGGAACGCATCCTCAACATGACGGTCAATGCTCGGGTTATCATTCACTTCTATCACGTAAACCTGACCGTCAATTTCTTTCAGATCCACACCATATAAGCCGCCACCAATCAGGTTGGCCGCTTTTACCGCCACATCCACTACCGCTTTAGGCACCTGTTTCAAATCAAGTGTCTCAAAACCGCCGGAAGAAACCCGGCCGCTGCTGTGATGCTGATATATTTGCCAATGTCCACTGCTCATCATGTACTTACAGGCATAAATCGGCTGACGGTTCATCACGCCAATGCGCCAGTCGAAATCGGTCGGCATAAAGGCCTGAGCCAGAATCAGAGCGCTTTTTTCAAACAGCGCCGCCGCTTCTTTTTCCAGTTCGGCTTCTGTGCGTACTTTCACCACCCCGCGCGAGAACGCCCCGTCCGGAATCTTCAGTACCATCGGCAGCGCCAGCTGCGCCAGCAGATGCCGTTTCCATTCCGGATCCATACCCTGAATGATGACACTTTGAGGCGCTGGTACTTTGTGTCGGTGCAGCAATTCCGTCAGAAAGACTTTGTTGGTGCACTTCATGATAGACTCGGAATCGTCCACGACCACCAGCCCTAACTTTTCAGCCGACTTAGCAAATCGGTAAGTGTAGTTGCTGATGTTGGTGGTCGCACGGATAAACAACCCATCAAACTCCCCCAACCGGCTGATGTCGTCCGGAGAGATGGTTTCCAGATTCATCCCTAAACGGCTGGCCGCTTTGCGAAAATGCTTCAGTGCCGAGGCATCAGACGGTGGCATTTTTTCGTCCGCATCCACCAGCATGGCAATGTCGTAACGTGCCTTTTTCTCCAACTTAGGCTTGCGCCATATTTTGGTCGAGAATTGCTCCAGCGCCGCGATGAACATATCCTGTTCATTCCCCGCCAGATCCTGAAAGGCAGACGGCGCTATTCTGGCAATTTGCCACTGGCCGTTGAGTTGGGTCATTTCCAGTTCTATTACTGGAACCATAAATTGTTCAAACAGGCGCTTCGCCAGTTTTTCCAGCCCCACCTGTTCGGTGCGACCGAAATAAATCTTACAGCGTATTTCGCTGAGCTCCTGCGGCAATTTATGGGCTTTGAAATTGCCAGAAGAGAGTAGAAACGGCTGGTTGATGTCATTTAGCGCCATTACACTCGGGATCACCCGGTGGCCCCGGGCCTCCGCCATCAAGGAGCAGTAATAACCGCTACCCATGTAATGATAATCACGACACAAGTTCACTACCTGCACATTTTTGTGCCCAGCAGGCCACTGCCCACCTAGGTACTGATCCACACTCACCACCTGTTCAGACGGGAAATAATCCTGCCAGTCACTGGTGCTGTCAGTCACGATTAAAAGATTTGCCATTGGTGTATTTTTCCTATTGCAATAGGTTTATTATCGCGAGGCAATCGTGCGTGCCTTGTTTAAGGAATACGGATGGACATCCGCCTAGCTCTCTCTCGAGACCTCTCCGCTCTTAACGAACTGGAAAACACCCTGTTTGACGGAGATAAAATTTCTCCACGTCAAATGAAGCGTTTCCTACAGTCAGGTCAAGCCATGATTTTCGTTGCTGAAGATAGGGGCACTCTGGCGGGTTACGCTTTGTTGCTATTTCATCAAGGTACACAGCTGTCAAGATTGTATTCGATTGCCGTTAAACCTGATTTCAGAGGCCGGGGAATTGCGCAATCTTTGATTGAACAATGCGAGCGTGCTGCTCTTGATCAAGGTTGCATTACATTACGACTAGAAGTGCGCGAAGACAATACGTCAGCGATAAAATTGTATGAAAAATTAGGCTTTAAAACGTTGCGTTTGCTGGTGCATTATTACGATGATCTGTGTGATGGTCTACGAATGCAAAAACGCCTGTCGCCACAAGGCCCGAGCGTGACGCTGCCAATGCCACTCTACATCCAAACCACACCATTTACCTGTGGCGCAGCCTGTCTGCTGATGAGCTTTGCCTGCCTGGATCCTCACTATCAACCGAGTCGTTCACACGAGCTGCAACTGTGGCGTGAAGCCACTACCATTTTTATGGCGGCGGGGCACGGCGGGTGCAGTGGGCAAGGCCTGGCACTGGCGGCCGCAAAACGCGGCTACCATGTCGAACTGTGGAGCCAGTCTCAGAGCACTCCGTTTATTGACAGTGTGCGCGATCCCAACAAGAAAGACGTGATAGAGATCGTTCATCAGGATTTTTGCCATCAGTTGCTCTCTCAGGACGTGGCCACGATTGCATCCCCACCCAATCAAGCCATTCTGGAGCATTGGGTAAGCCAGGGTGCCTGCGTGCTCCTGCTCATCAGCACTTACCGTTTCGATGGTAAAAAAGAGCCGCACTGGGTGATACTGAGCGGGATGAACGAGCAATTTTTCTTCATCCATGATCCCCATGCACCGTCAGAAAAAGACACTGTTGCCTCTGCGTACGTGCCCGTGGGCAAGCGCCTGCTGACGCAGATCCTGGGGTTTGGAAAGCAGAAACACACCGCGTGTGTTGTGATTGAACCAGCCACCGAAGCTACAGCTTCAGCGCCGGTTGAATAAAATCAATGAACGCCGATATTCGCCGCGCCACCGACGAAGATTTGTAATATACCGCGTTGACCTGTTCGCGGCCGGATATCGGCTGATATTCATGCTCCAGCAGCGCAATCAAACGGCCCGCGGCAATATCTTCCCGAACCATAAACCCGGACAAACAAGCAATCCCATTGCCCTCCAGAGCCAGCAAACGCACGGTTTCACCATTACTCGAACTGATGGTCGGTTCAATGTAACCGGCGCCTTGCAGTGGCCAGCGATTCAGATTACGCGCCCCGACAAAACCGATGCGTTCATGATGCGAAAGATCTGCCGCTGTGGCTGGTACACCACGTTGGCGTAGATACGCTGGCGATGCCACGATAAACAGTTGGCTGGTGCCCAGAGGACGGGCATGCAAGGTCGAGTCACTCAAGTCGCCGATACGAATGGCAATGTCGGTGCGCTTTTCCAGCAAGTCGACAAAGCCTTCATTTGACGACAGCTCCAGCTCAATGTCCGGGTACGCCTGTTTAAAAGGTTTGATCAAAGGAATCAGCTGATGAAACACAAACGGGCTCGCCGCGTCCACCCGCAAACGTCCTTTCGGCCGTTCCCCCCGGGCAATGACCTCTTCTTCCGCTTGCTGAATCAGAAGCAAACCACGCCGGACGGTATCGACGAACTGACGCCCTTCATCGGTCAGCTCTACTCTTCTGGTGGTGCGGTTAAGCAACGTCACACCAAGCTGCTTTTCCAGTTTGCTGACGGCTCGGGAGACACGGGCTACCTGTACATCCAGGTTGTCTGCCGCCGCCGAGAATCCACCGCTGTCGACTACCGCCAGCAAAATTTCCAGATCGTCAGAACGGGTTAACATGCTTCTCTCCAGATCAATATTGAATTTTTCTAATAATAACAAAAGTTATTTGTAAATAACGCTGTTTTTGACAAAGAAAAACTTCTCAATAATACCTCTCACTTAACCGCAGGTGTTTCACACCACGTTTCACTGAATGAGGTCCACTTTTTATGCCTTTAGCTCTTTTTGCCTTAACCCTGAGTGCGTTTGCTATCGGGACAACCGAGTTTGTCATCGTCGGATTGATTCCGACCATGGCCGCGGATTTGCACGTTTCCCTGCCCTCTGCTGGCTTACTGGTCAGTCTCTATGCGCTGGGGGTTGCGGTCGGCGCGCCCGTCCTGACTGCCCTGACCAGTCGCTGGAATCGCAAAGCCGTTCTGCTGAGTGTCATGAGCCTGTTTGTTGCCGGGAACCTGCTCGCCTGGCAAGCTCCAGGTTACAACACTCTGATTCTGGCTCGTATACTGACAGGTCTGGCGCACGGGGTGTTCTTTTCCATCGGCTCAACCATTGCAACCGGACTGGTGGCCAAAGACAAAGCCGCCAGCGCCATCGCGATCATGTTCACCGGGCTCACCGTAGCGCTGGTGACAGGTGTGCCGCTTGGCACCTATATTGGTCAAACGCTGGGCTGGCAAGCCACCTTTCTCACTGTAGCCATTCTCGGCATCATCGCATTGGCCGGCAGTGCGTTTCTGGTACCTGCGAATCTGAAACAACCGCCAGTCACCAAACTCTCAGCCCAAATGAAAGTCCTGACTCACCCAAGGCTGCTGTTGATTTATGCCATCACTGCACTTGGCTACGGGGGTACCTTTACCGCGTTTACGTTTTTGGCGCCGATTCTGCAAGAAGTGGCCGGTTTCAGTGCGGGATCCGTCGGCCTGATTATGTTGGTTTACGGGGTTTCCGTCGCCATCGGGAATATCTGGGGAGGCCGTCTGGCCGACCAGCACGGGCCAATTAAAGCCCTGACCCTGATCTTTACTGGTCTGGCTGCGGTACTGCTGGCACTGACATTCAGCGCGCACTCTCCATTTGGTGCGGTCTTCACCATCTTAATCTGGGGGGCATTCGCCTTTGGTAACGTACCAGGCTTGCAGGTCTACGTGGTCAAACTGGCAGAGCGTTATACCCCGGATGCCGTGGATGTGGCGTCTGGCCTGAATATCGCGGCCTTCAATGTCGGTATCGCGCTGGGCGCCTGGGGAGGTGGCCTGATCGTAGAACACGCCGACTTGATGGATACTCCCTGGATTGGTGCGCTGATCGTACTTATCGCCCTGCTGATGACCCGTCTGAGCGGTACGTTGGACAAACGGAGCCTTCCACAGGCTAGCCCACAACGCTAAGCGGGTTAAGGTATTCAATGCGGCCGCACAGTGATTTGCTGCCGCTTTTTACGTTCTGCGGCTACGCAGGTGAAACTATCGACTATTCTGCTAATAACACCGCGGGATTTGCAGGAGAAGTTTCCATGTCGCACGTATTCCATCGTCACTGTCATTCCACACTGCCCATGATCGCTTCAGGTCGGGGCGTCTATCTGTTCGATACTGAAGGCAAGCGCTATCTGGATGCCTGTGGCGGTGCGGCGGTTTCCAATCTCGGCCATGACAATCACAGCGTCAAACGCGCTATCGCCCAACAAATGGAGCACATTCCGTTTGCCCATACCGGCTTTTTCACTAATCAGCCTGCCGAAGAGCTGGCGACCCTCCTGTGTCAACTGGCACCTGAACCGCTCAATCGTGTCTACTTCGTCAGCGGCGGCTCTGAAGCGGTGGAAAGCGCATTGAAACTGGCCCGGCAATATTTTCTGGAAAAAGGTCAGCCGGAGAAATGCGAATTTATTGCGCGCCGGCAAAGTTACCACGGCAACACACTCGGAGCTCTGGCTGTCGGAGGCAATGAATGGCGGCGCGAGCAGTTTCGCCCGCTGTTAACGCCCGCTCACCACATTGCTCCTTGTTACAGCTACCGGGATCAACGTGAAGATGAAAGCGAACAGGCGTACGCACTGCGGGTCGCCAATGAGCTGGAAGCACGCATTCTTGAGGTCGGGGCTGAAAAAATCATGGCGTTTGTTGCTGAGCCGGTTGTTGGTGCGACGGCAGGCGCTCTGCCGGCGATCAAAGGTTACTTTCAACGTATCCGCGAAATCTGCGACCAATACGACGTGTTGCTGATCCTGGACGAAGTAATGTGCGGGGTGGGAAGAACCGGGACTTTCTATGCCTTCGAGCAGGATGACGTCATCCCGGATATGGTGACTATCGCAAAAGGACTGGGCGCAGGGTATCAGCCCATCGGTGCCGTGCTGGTTGCCGAACCGATTTATCAGGCAATTGCTGAAGGGAGCGGTTTTTTCCAGCACGGGCATACCTTTATGTGTCACCCCATGGCTTGCGCCGCGGCGTTGGCTACTGTGAAATGCATTGTCGATAATGATCTGTTGCAGCACGTCCGGGCAAAAGGATACCAGCTCAAAGAAAAGCTACGCTGGACGGTAGGCAAATTGCCCAATGTGGGGGATATTCGTGGTCGAGGGCTGTTTATCGGCATTGAACTGGTGTCAGATCAAGCCAGCAAAGCGCCTTTTCCTCCACAGCTGGCGGTACACAAACGCATCAAAGCTCAAGCAATGGCCAACGGCCTGATGATCTATCCGATGGGCGGGACCATCGACGGACGACGTGGCGACCATATTCTACTCGCCCCCCCCTTCATCATCGAAGACAGCGAAATCGATGAACTGATCGACAAACTCTATCTAACCTTGCGTCAGGTGTTTCATGAGCTGGAGGGCCAGCAATGACTCATAGCATCGCGATGATTGTCGCGCCAAACGGAGCACGTAAGACCAAGCAGCACCATGCAGCGCTCCCCGTTTCGGTCAGTGAAATTCGTGCAGAAGCTGTCGCCTGCCGCGATGCCGGCGCCGCCATGATCCACTTACACGCTCGCGATCCACAAGGTGCACATTCGCTGACCATCAACGACAACCAGGCCGTCTATCAGCAGGTCAAACAGGCGGTGGGTGACAGCATGATCGTCCAGCTCACCACGGAAGCGGTCGGTCAGTACACGCCCGAGCAACAAATGGCTCTGATCCGGGCCGTACGGCCAGAAGCAGCCTCATTTGCGCTCAAAGAGCTGATCCCCACGCAGGAACACATTCCTCAAGCCAGTGACTTCTTTCACTGGGTCGCCAGCCAGAATATCCTCTCCCAATACATCCTCTACTCCCCGCCAGAGCTCGCCGAGTATGTGCGCTTGGTTCAGAATGGGTTACTTCCTGAGCAAAAACATCACCTTTTGCTAGTCTTAGGTAGGTATCACCAAAATCAGCAATCCGATCCGCAGGATCTGCTGCCATTTTTCAGCCCCTACTTCTCACAATTGAAGTGCCGCTGGGCTGTATGTGCGTTTGGCAGTCAGGAAGCGCAGTGCCTTACCGCGGGTGCCCTTTTGGGGGGCGATGTTCGGGTGGGGTTCGAGAACAATCACCTGACGTTGTCTGGTCAGCCAGCCATCAGTAACGCGGAGCAGGTAGCGTCGATGCGGCAAATATTGCACTCACTTAACATACAAACACTGGATGCCGAAGGTTTGCGCCAGCAGTTGGTAAGCTGAATTGGCATCATTATGGATGAACATTGGAATAAGGAAGGATCATGAAATCAATCAAATCAGTGATCACGGCCGCTGCCACAGCGCTGATGGTCAGTACCGCTTTCAGTGCCTCGGCCGAAGAAACATTTGTCACCATAGGGACGGGTGGGGTGACGGGGGTGTATTACCCGACCGGTGGGGCCATCTGTCGCCTGGTGAATAAATCCCGCGAAGAGCACGGGGTACGATGTTCAGTGGAGAGCACCGGCGGCTCAATTTACAACCTGAATACCATACGTGCCGGTGAGCTGGATCTGGGGATTGTTCAGTCTGACTGGCAATATCATGCCTACAACGGCTCCAGTGAATTTTCTGATGCGGGTCCGTTCAAAGATCTGCGCGCGGTTTTCTCGATTCACCCGGAACCCTTTACCGTCGTCGCGCGCAGTGATGCCGGTATCAAAACGTTTGATGATCTCAAAGGTAAACGGGTGAACATCGGTAACCCAGGTTCTGGTCAGCGAGGCACCATGGAAGTCCTGATGAAGCAGTATGGCTGGACCAACGATGACTTTAAACTGGTCTCCGAGCTGAAAGCCGCAGAGCAGTCTAAAGCGCTGTGTGACAACAAAATTGATGCGATGGTTTACACCGTCGGCCATCCGAGTGGCGCGATTAAAGAAGCCACCACTTCTTGTGACAGCAAAATCGTCGAAGTTTCCGGACCGAATGTCGACAAGTTGGTGGCAGACAACAGCTTCTATCGTGTTGCGTCCGTCCCAGGCGGTATGTATAACGGTAATCCGGATGACGTGATGACCTTCGGTGTTGGTGCGACCTTTGTCACCTCAAGTAAAGTCCCTGAAGCTGTGGTGTATCAGATTGTCAAAGCGGTGTTTGATAACTTTGAAGATTTCAAAAAACTGCATCCGGCGTTTGCCAATCTGAAAAAAGAAGAGATGATCAAAGACGGTTTGTCTGCCCCTCTGCATCCAGGTGCGATCAAATATTACAAAGAAGCCGGGTTGATGAAATAGCACTCCCGACGAATGCTACAGCGCCATCCTCTGAGATGGCGCTGTTTTTCTATTTAACGGATTTTAAAACGCCCGACGATACGGCTGAGTGACTCCGAAGTAGTGCTCAGCTCTTCGCCAACCAGGCGGCTGTCCGATGCATTCTGATTGAGCTGACGGATGATCTCTTGAATCGCTGCCATGTTGCGGCTCACTTCGTCCGTCACCTGTTTCTGTTCCAGTGCTGAAGTCGCCATCTGCGCGTTCAATTGGTTGATGTCCGTTACTGAATCGGTGACCGTATTGAGTGAGTCCATCACCTGATTGGTACGTGACGCGGTTTCTTCACAGCGATTGCGTGTGGTTTCCATCTCGTTGACGACCGTATCGGTGGTTGATCTCAGTTTGGCCAACATATCGTTGATCTGCGACGTACTGTCCTGAGTTCGTGCCGCGAGCGCACGAACTTCATCCGCCACTACCGCAAAACCACGCCCCTGCTCACCAGCGCGCGCCGCTTCAATCGCCGCATTGAGCGCCAGCAAGTTGGTCTGTTCTGCGATGTCACCAATAACCTGAAGCACCGAGCTGATCTGCTGAGTATCCTGACTCATGGTCCCTATGGTTTGCGACATCGAACTGACCTGACTGACCAACAGGTTGACACTGTCTACCGCACTGCCCACGGTCTGTTTAGACTCCTCCGCATACTGAGAGGTTGTATCGGTCAGGCGAGCGGCGTGATCAGCGCTCTGCTCGACCGAACCGGCCGACGCACTCAGCTCTTCAATCGCGGTGATCGCTTGCTCGGTTTCGATGTTGTGTTGGTTCAACGTGGTCAGATTAGACGATGACTGCAAGGTGAGATCCTGCACCGCGACGTCAATACGCTGAGCCGATGCCGACACATCTTCAAACATGCTTTGCAGCTTTGCGATAAAGCGGTTGATGGCATCCGAAATCTGACCAATTTCGTCTTTAGACTCAACGGTTAAGCGCTGAGTGAGATCGCCGTGGCCCTGAGACAGTTCCCCCACCACACTTTGCAAACGTAGCAACGGCTTAAAGGAAACATGCAGCAAAACCACACTCAACACGATGATCACCAATGCACTGAGCATTAAAGCCAGCGTGATTTTCCAGTTCAGTTGATCCGTGTTGGCCTGAATGCTGTCGGTATCGATGTACCCCGTCAGATTCCACTGCTGTCCGCCAACTTCAACTGTGCGTTCCACTGGGATCAGGTGGCCATTTTGTTTGTTGGAAAAGATCACTGTCTCCCCGGCGGTGAGCTCAACATAACTGCCCTGAGTCGAAAAAGTGGTGATCATCGCTCCCAGCTCAGCCAGATTCATGACGAAAAAATCCACCGAATCATCCGGACGTTTGATCGAGAAAGTTAATGTGGGCCCCCCATTGCCGATTGTGACCGGGCTGATCGCTTGTTCAGCGGTTTGAGCCTGGGCTAAATCGACGTATTTTTGCCCCTGCGTCTCATCCATATTACCGGTTTCATCAAATGCGTAACCATTGAACACCTTAACAATTTTGGCAAAGCCAGAGTTGGCCGCCGTATCGGCAATATCCATCATGCTGAAGTTAAGGCTGGTTGCCAGCGACAAACGCGATGCCAGTTCATCATTGAGCTTTTCTCCAATCAAATTCACATTGTGCGTGATATTTTTGGTGTCAGACTGGTGAATATACGCGCTGATAAAATGGTTAACGCTGAGATAAGAAATAAGAATTGTGGTTGTGATTATTGCGACAATCAGCGCAATAATCTTATTTTTGAAAGAGAGATTGGCCATCACACTTTACATCCTTAAAAGTGACTAAAAATCGTTGCACTCCGGCAACTTAACTAACAATCGGCAATTGTTAAAAATTCTTTAACGGCAAATCCTATCCTGTGATGAGTGTATTGACAATCAATTGTTTCAACAATGAAACAGGCGCTAGCGGAAATAAATATCCCAAAAGAAATACACGGTAATGACAATACTCGATAACGTCACAAACCCACGGACATACTGTTGAGGAATCTTGCGTGAAACTCTGGCAGCCAGGTAACCGCCAACCAGTGTACCGACCATCACCACGATACCTCTTGGCCAGTCAATCGAACCATCCAACACAAAGATCACGATGGCGATCAGGGCAACGCAAGACGAGACCAGCAACTTGAGCCCATTCATCACATTGATGTTTTGGTAACCCGCCAGCGACAAGTAACTCAGTACAATAATACCGAGACCAGCATTAAAGAAACCGCCATACGCTGACACGGCGACCAACAACAATGCCAACAGCACCGCTCCCAGACGGCCCGCGTGTTTGTGCTCAACCGCCAGCGATGTCACCCACTGATGGATCTGACGGCCACACACAAACAATATCGTTGCAAAAAGCAGTAACCACGGAATCGCTTCCAGAAACAGTTGCTCCGGGGTATTAAGCAGTAAATATGCCCCTAACGCGCCCCCGAACGTGCTGAAGACCACGGTGCGGCGCAAACCGCGCGGATCTTCGCGGATATCACGACGAAAACCGTATGCCCCGCTCAAATAACCCGCACATGCAGCAAAAGTATTGGTTGCGTTAGCCGCAATGGGCGGTACACCAACAAACATCAACGCCGGAAAGGTAATGAAACTGCCCCCTCCTGCGACTGAATTCAGAATGCCGCCGATCACACCGGCCACAAACAGTAAAAGCCACTCCATGCTCACCGTCGTCCTTGTTAAATAGATGTGAATCATCAAGATACACGTAGTGTCATGACCGACACAAGGGCACGTCTCACATTGGGCAACCCGCATAAAAAAGCAGGGTTTCCCCTGCCTGTTCAAATCCGTTTATCCGGCGTGTCCTAATAAACGAAAGTTCCAGTTTTCAACCTCACCTGTCTCTATCCGGCTAAGAATTTTCTCTTTCCAGCTGTGAGAGAGCGCGCTCTGAGCTAGCAGCTTTTCGAGCCCCTGAGGATTGAGCGGATTACCAAAGTAGAGTTCGCACACCTGCCGAATAGACATCGCGTTCTCCGGGCGTTCGATCAGCTCAAGTGGTGCGTTGACACTCACCCGGCCAGGCTGAATAACGCGATACAGCCAGCCACACCGACTGACGGCCTGCATATCCACAGAAAACTGCTCCACACCCCAACGTTTACTCAGTTTGTAGCAAGGCGAGCGTGGCTGGCTAACTTCAATAATGGCGTCTCCCCAACGATAGCGATCACCGATGTAGACCGTTTTTTCTGTCATTCCCTCAGAGCTGAGGTTCTCACCCATGCCTGGTGCTCGCCACTGGTCGTCTGTCTTATACTTGCTTTGCCAGTACGCATAATGCTCGGAAGGATACTGATGCAGTGCACGTTCACTGCCGCCGTGGAAACGGGTTTCGGCACATTCATCCCCTTCAATTCCCGTGGTGGTCAGAAATACCTCTTCGGACACCGGCTGTTTATCCATCGCCGTTGTCATCCCATAGCTCTGTTTCACTTGTCCGCGATAAACGCCTGTCAGATAAAATGTGGTCATGCCCGCCTCCTTGTGCTGGAACACATAGTGTAACTCAATCCGCTAAGCAAATGAAAACAAGCACATATCTCGACAGCACGGTTTTTTCCGGATAAAGTCATCTAACAATTCAATCACATGCCGGAACCAAGTTCATGAATTCTGTAATCGATACCATTCTTTCTCACCGTTCCATTCGCAAGTACACAGGCGAACCTATCAGCAAAGCAGATCTGGATACCATTATTCAGTCGGGACTGGCGGCATCATCTTCGAGTATGTTGCAGGTCGTTTCTGTTATTCGGGTAACGGACAGTGATAAGCGTAAAGCATTAGCTCATCTCGCCGGCGATCAGGCCTACGTAGAGAATGCGGCCGAATTTTTGGTGTTCTGTATCGACTACCAACGTCATTTTGAACTGAACAATGACGTCAAACCGGACTTTACCGAGCTGATGCTGATCGGAGCGATTGATGCGGGTATTATGGCGCAGAACTGCCTGCTGGCCGCCGAATCTCTGGGGCTTGGCGGTGTTTACATCGGTGGTCTGAGAAACTGTGTGAACGAAGTCGACGAGCTGCTGGGTATGCCAACGCATACCGCGGTGCTGTTTGGTATGTGTCTTGGGCACCCTGATCAAAACCCGGAACTGAAACCACGCCTGCCAGCCAAAGTCATCATGCATGAAAATCAGTATCAGACGCTTGATCACTCCGATATTGAGGCGTATGACCAAACCATGCTGGACTACTACGGCAAACGGTCCAGCAATCAGAAATCAGAAACCTGGTCCGAACAGGTCACCAGTAAACTGGCCGGAGAGTCGCGGCCACACATTCTGCCTTACCTTAATCGCAAAGGGCTGGCCAAACGCTAGTCTTGGTCGAGGTCGGTGTCTTTATCGGCCTCATTTATCCAGTTTATCAAACACCGCTCGCCACTCGCTCAGTTCATCGCGAAAATACCGAGTCTGACGTGAGTTCATCGAACGCACTATGGCTACCAGTTTTTTCCGCGCCACATTGCGATTAAACGCCATCTTCTGAGTCAGCTCATCTGAATAATAGCTGTCGTAATTGAACATCAGCCGATTAAATCTGGGTTGAAAATAGGTGAGATCATCACGCCGGATAAGCAGAGTGTGCAGTTCACTGCGCATTTGACGCTGATGCTCTATCCACGCTGGGCTGGTAATTTCCACCTCATTTGCCCACTGGCGGACCAACTGATGTTGTTGATCATTTAATCTGCCCAGCCACTGCTCTAGACGCTCAGTGATCCGCTCTTGATAGTGCTCTCGGTGCTGCTTGTCGCTGCGCGATTCGCGCTTGCGACGAAAGTCTTCCTGTTTGTCAGTCAGATTGTCTATAAATTCATTCACTTGTTCATCACTGAGCTGACGAGTCAGCGCGTACACATCCGGCGCTGCGCGGGAGATCAAACGTTGAGTATGTTGCTGAAAGCTCTGCTCTTCTCGTTCAAGCTGTGCGAGAGTGAACTGACTAGGCTCCATCGTCTCCAACCGTTGCAAATGCACCTTGTACGTAGGCAGCTCTTCTTGTTTGAGCCAGTCCTTCCACAAATCAACGCGCTGTGTGATCACTGTCTCCTGCTCATCGGTCAGATCAACGTAATCTTCCACGTAATCGATAACAAACCAATCCATATTGTTGTACACAAATTGCGTTCCGCATCCAGCCAGCAGAACCAATACCAATAACGCACCAAGCCTGGGGTTCATGTTGAGTCCTCACCTGAAATGTACTTGAGCTGCTGCTTAACACTATAGCAGCCCGCCGGCAGTCTCATGCCAGACAAAGAAAAACGCCGCTCTGAAGAGCGGCGTTTAGCGGGGTTACATATCATGTTGGATGATGTTGTTCTGCAACAAGGTATCTACTATCTGTGTCGAGCTCATGTTGGAGAAGTCCAGCTGAGAACCCAGATCTTCCACCACAATCGTCTGCGTCACGTCATTATCCGTTGTGATCTCCAGTGACACATTGTTGGTCGACTGATCCCAGCTCGCATCGATCTGATCCGACAGCGCAGACAACAGTTGATCCATCGGCACCGTCTTGAGATCGGAAATCACATCGCGCAGGTCGATACTGTCTCCTTCAGCAATGCTGAAATCCGTGATGGTATCGGTCACACCGCCATCCACACTGTCTTCGGTCCAGCGGAAAATATCGCTGCCGGCACCGCCAGTCAGAATGTCCGATCCCAAACCACCGATCAAAACGTCATCGCCGTCACCCCCCACCAGAGTATCGTTACCGGCTCCGCCTTCAATCAGGTCGTTGCCGTCGCCCGCCGTCAGATGAATACCGGAGTCATCCCCCGACAACCAACTGTCTTCAGTTGCTGCGGATTTATCGATATCTGTGCCATCCCCGGTCACCTCTAACTGGATATGGATAGGTGCCGACTCCGCCGTATCATTGTTGCTCTCGGTCGAAATTGCCGTCACGCTGATATCGTGTATCCCTTGACCCGCACCAGTAATGGTCAGCGAATCAATTTCGTCAGCTGGTACGATCCAATGCGTTCCGTCGAAACTGATACCGGAACTGATCGCCGCGCTCGAGATCGTGGCATCTGCCGGGACATTGCTCAGTTGTAACGTCAGCACTTCATCCAAATCGGTCAATGCTGCCATAATGCCGACCAATGCCAGTCCCTGAGCACTAACGCTCTGGCTGGCGGTGATCTGCTTGACGTAGTTGAAATTCGGATCAATGTTCAGGATTGGCGTATCGGCCACGCGCTGCACATCAATATCAAAGGTCTGCTCATCGCTCAGCGCACCTTCGCCGACTTGTGAATAAACACCGTTGTCGTCCGCTCTGACTGTCAGTGCAATCTGATCCGAAACAACTTCGCTGGCATCGACAAACACACCACTGGCCGGGTCATTCGAAGACAGCACTGCATTGATGTCATCCAGCGTTCCCATCAGGATCACCTGACCAGGCAAACCAGAGCCCTGAGTCACACCACTGCCGGCCGGCAACACCACGTCCAGATCGCCGTCCGAGATACTCAGCGTCACGGTAATCACGTCGTTGACATGAGCCGCATCGTAGTCCACATCGCTGACACTGATCCCGCTGATTTTCTGCGCGCTGTCTTCCATGATCGAGCTGGTTACCGCGCTGCCATCGATCACCGGCGCATCATTGGTTGCCAGGACGTCAATCTGTGCGCTGCCAGCTACCGTTTGCGGATCTGCAACACCGTTGGTGGTGCCGTCATCGGTAATGTCGTACGTGAAGCTCACCGTCCCATAGAAGTCCTGAGCTGGAGTGAATACCCAGTGACCGCTCGCCGCGTCAAACACAACGGTGCCCATCGCCGGATCGCTCACCTGAACATTACTGACCGTCAGGTTGTCATTCTCTACATCCGTAGCATTGGCCAGCAACTGGTCGGAAGTAATCACCACCGGGCCACCATCTTCCAGCGCATCCGGTAACGACACCAATGACGTTTCTGGCGCATCGTTCACTTCCGTCACCGTAATCACAAAACCGCCGCTGTTGGTGCTTGAGGTTGAATCATCACCAGGAATAACCACACCTTCATTGCCCTGGTCATCCACTGTCATCGATACATTCACGTCACCATTGAAGTCCGGCTCCGGCTGGAAGATCACCAGTCCGCCAGTCAGCGCGCTGTTGATCTCGTCGACCGTACCACGAATTTCGATTGATGCTGTGCCGTCACCGTTAACGGTCAGATTCCCAAGGAACGCCGGATCCAGATTGAGAATGCCGCTGTCAACACTCAGGGTTAAGACGTACTCCGCATTCGGATCATCCAGCTCGGCATCCACGTCAGCAATCGTGAAGTCCTTGAGAAGGATGGTCGAGTCTTCCGTCATCTCAACATCCGTAATGTCGTTAAACACTGGCTGATCGTTGACCGCATCGACTTTCACGTTGACATCGAACTCCTGTGCAGGCCCCAGGTTCTGTGACCCATCCAGGCCGGTATCAACCGACTGCACTTTAACATGCAGCGACTCGGCCCAGTTGTTGCTGTTCGCATCACCGGAATTGAAAACAATGCTATCCAGGCTCTGCGCATCGACTTCCAGTACCCAAACGCCACCGCCCATATTGGCACCCAATGTGCCATCCGGCAGCGAAATAGAGGCGCCATCCGGCACTCCGGAAATCTCCAGACGCAGCGTTTCCGGATTGTTTTCGGTGACATTACCACTGTCGCCAATCGAGTCCTGATTGTCCGTTACCGACGCTTTGATATCGATTTCGATATTCTCACCTTCACGGCCTGACACATTGGTATCCGGTTCCACATCCACAATGTCACCGATCGGATTCACCGTAACTTTGAAGCTGCCCGTATGTTCAGTCGGAACACCCAATAACTCTTCCTGAGTAAACACCGTTAGGCCAAGTTCAACCTCACCACTGAAGTTTTTCGGCGGTTTGATCTCAATCGCACTCAGGTCAATCGAGGTTTGATCCGGATTCTTAAGCTGGATGCTCCACTCACCATTGCCATTGTTCTTCACCACAAAATCGGGAGAATTTGACTGGATGACAAAATCGGTCGGTACACCGGTCAGCTTCATCGACACAAATTCTTCCGAACCATCGGTATCGGTCAGTGTCACCGTCAGACCAGAAGCCCCATCGTTAAGCGAAATCCAGCTGTCTTCGTCGCCTACTACTTCGAACGGTTGATCAGGATCCATACCAGAAATGATGATGTCATCCACCACTGGCGTGACTTCAAATGAAACACTGCTGTCAAACTCTTTGGTATCGCTGTGCGTCTCACCTGTGGTGTCGTCGAACGTGACACTGTCTGTGATCTTACCGCTGATCTCGATCGTCACGGTATTCTGGCCATTGCCCGTCGGATAGTTCGGACCGGGTTTAAACAATACATTGTCCAGAGCGCCAGCGTCGATCTCGGCTTCGCTGAAGGTCAACGTCGTGCCCAGACTATTACCATCTGCATCAACGAATTCACCCATGGCACTGTCTGGAATGGTCAGCGTGATCTCGGTCAGTTTCTCGACACCGCCATCCGTCAGACTGGTCGATTGATCGGCAAAATCAGCCGAGAAGTCCAGTTGGATAATGCCATCTTCGTACCCCACACCATCATTGGTCGGAGTGTCGTTGTCCAAGTCTGTCGGTTGTTTGTTTCCATCCAGGCCCAGGGTACCTTTGATGTTGACGCTGAAATCAGGCACCAAGCTAGTATCCAGCGGCTGATCGCCAGCATCCGGTACATCCGCCAGCGGATAAACCTGCACCGGAATCTCTTCGACGACGTATTTCTCATCACCGGACTCTTGATCTGTGGTAACAAACTGAACCGGCAGTTTAAAGTCACCAGAGTAATCTTCGGGTAAATGCAGTACTAAGCCATCCAGGCCGGTAATGTTACCATCAGCGTCGACCCCGGCTTTGAACACGTACTTACCGTTAATAAAGTCGACATCCGTAGAACTAATGTAGCTACCTGCTGGCAGATCGCCGGCATCAATCACAATGGTCAGCTCATCAACCGCATCATCGTGGTTGCTGACAGATATCATCGACCCTAACTGAGCCCCGAGATCGATTTCGTTGTCTTCACTCCCGGACACGATGCCGTTGCCGTCATAGACAATGTCAGCCGCGATGCTGTCCACGGGTGTCAATTCAGTCGGGAACTCTAGTTCAACATGCATCTCACGGACCTCCGTGGAATCTTTTTCCACCGAGTCTTCACCCCTGTCTTTTACCTGGGCAGAGATCGTGATACCAATTTTGCTGGTTGGGTCATTGTCACTGGAATCATTTGGCGTTAAATCCAGTCCGGCTGGCGCCTTGATTGAGAAGTTTGCTTCATCGGTAATGACCCAGCGTCCATTGCCTTCGTTTACCGCACCAGTGATCAATAGCTGGCTGAGCACATCAGGATCGGTAATATCAAATTGCACCACCAGTTGTGTGACCACTTCATCGGAAGACAGATCAAACTCCTGATACTTGATGATATTGGCTCCGGCCTCACCACCATCAGAATCATTGATGGTAAAGCTGATGCTGCCTTTGTCGTCAGATTGCACAGTGTGAATCACCGTGCCGTCTGGCTGGGTCAACACTAGTTTTTCATCCGTCGCATCATTGCCCGTGTTATTTTCCGGCTCAACAATCGGGTTCACGGTCACATTGACGCTGCCACTAATGGTTTTTTCGACAATGCCTTCACCCGGATTTCCGGCGTCCACGTATTCGTGGTCAATCTCTTTCACGTTAACCGAGGTGTTGAGCGTGAAGTCCTTACTGGAGTCTTCTTCCAGCTGAACCTGAATATAGCCATGTTGAGTAATGCGCGCAGAGAAATCCTGCTCACTTTCCCCTGGATTTGGTTCTAGGATCAATTTTCCGTCGGCGGTCAGTGCCACTGGTTGCCCATCGACAAACACGGTACTGCCTGCCGGGAAGCCATCGATCTCAAGATGCGTGAAGAACTCATCACTGTCCGGGCTCTGAGTCTGCGTCGGCTGCCAGTCAATATTAATGCGCGTGTCTTCGTCACCTTCTGAGCCAACCACGTAGCCGTCCTGCGCATCAATCACAGGCTTGACTTTGATCACCACCTGAGTCTCCACTTCGCGCGTGTGACCGTCGTTTTCGGTAACCACCACGGTGGCGGTGATGTTGATGTTCTCAGTTGATGAATGCGTCGGGCGCACCACAATGCCGGAATCAAAATTGGCTCCGGTGATATTGGCTTCATACATAGGTTCGCCGTTCGCATCGTACCCGACAAACGTCAAGTTGACGTTCTGACCGTTGCTGTCGTAAATCTCCACCCCCGCCGGGATGTTGGACAGGACAACCGACAGCGTTTCGGAGTGATCCTGCGGTGTATCGGCCGCTTCACCAGAAACGAAGGTGAAATTGATGTGCGCTTCGGAGTTCTCTTCAATCGTGGTCTGAACGCCTTTTACGCCGTCCACATCAATGGATTCCCATTGCGTCGGGCCGTCATCAGACACGTTGACGTCCGGCATGTCCGCCACACCTTTGACTGCAACATTAACTGTTTTCGAGCCCAACGAGGTTTCATCCACCACCGTACCGGTCGAGAGGTCGGCCGTGTCTTTGACAATACCTTCCACTTTGAACGAAAAGTCTTCGTTACTATTGAGCGGCGGCAGCACTTCAACCTGATCCAGGTACGCTTCCGGTACTTCGTAGTACAGCAGGTTGCCCTGATCATCAAAGACTTCCTGAATCGGATTATCTGCCGGATCACCCAGCCAAATCATGGTAACGCCATCAAGAGTAAAATCCGAAATACGTACAAACATGCTTTCTGAGCCATCGCCATCCGGCGACGCGGTCATGGTAATCACTTCGCTAAGAAGCAAGGGATCGTGTTCCGTGGTTGGATCAACCGCATCCTGATGCGATGCATTGTCCTCAAAGATACTGATGCGATTGACACTGAAGCTGCCTTTATCGGCAACAGGCGCCACATCAATCACAATCTGTTCCGTCTCCGACCGTGCCGACTCTTTACCGCTGACTGCATTTTCGCTTTCAGTGGTGATCGCCGTAACATCGAGCTTGATCTGACCGGAGAAATTGTCTGCCGGGTCAACCTGAACCTGATCGATACGGCTGGCGTCGACCAAATAAGTGCCGTCGGCCTGCTGCGGGATCGGTGAACCATCCGAGTAAACCAGCGTAGCGTTGTCGCCGCCTTCTACAAACTTCAGCTCGTAGACAATCGCTTCCGGATTACTGGTGTCCTGAGTTTCGGCCTGAATGTTGAGCGCAACATTGTCTGCGTCTTCGTCCACTTCATAGTGGAAGTCACTGTCGCTGGTCCAGGTCGCAATGTCCGCCACACTCTGTACGTCGATGTGCAGCTTGCCGTTGACATTATGGTCCGCCTGACCTTCATTCAGAATTTGCACCGTCAAGTTCACATCAAAACCACCCTCGTTCGAGGCGTAGTTGCGGTCCGGTACAAAATAGAGATTATCGAGTGTGGCTACCGTGCCGTTCATTGACTGCTCAACATCATCCGCATTGAGCACATAGGTGTTGCCCACTTTGGTCAGTTCGTGCAGCACGCCGCTGGCGTCTTTGTAGTAGAACGTACCATGGATCTGATCGGCATTCTTGATGGTGATCTGACCGATGGATTCATCTCGGTCGAGGTCATGCAAATCAACAGACAAGTTCACTTTCGCTGGCGACTGATCCAGAGTATCCAGGTTGTCCTGAATGTTGGCCGAATCAAGAGCCCCAATCGTGCCATCACGTCCTGAATCTTCGAACGTGCTCACCGAAGACGATTCAATGGTCGCATTCTGATCTTTAATACTGATATCCAGATCTGCGGTGGTGGTGTCCTGATCGCCATCGGTTGCGGTAACCTGTACCGTAAAATCGATCGAGTCAGTCTGCGAGTGATCCAGATTCTCAACCGGATTGAAGGTAATACGACCGTCCGTACGCACCACCAAGGTGCCGACCTGTGTTTCAACACCATTAACGGTTTTGTAGACGTCGACGGTAACGTTGCTGCCGTTTAGCTCAACAACATCGTGCTTCACGCCATTGCCATCAACAAAGTACACATCGGCTTCCGCGGCCGTGAAGGAGGTGATTTCACTGCCGTCTGAGCCGTAGTCCAGATCCCCTTCAACCGGATCTTTAAACATTTGAACTGTTTTCCCACCCTGGCCTTCCACTCGGGAAATCGAGTTGTCGTACAGCGTTGGTACATCATCAACGATGGTCATATCCAACTGACCTGTAGTGGTGTCGCCATCCCGGTCAGTGGCAATGATCGGCAGTTCCACCAGCAACTTGTCTTCACCCTGTGCTGAGTGGTCCACCGGACCTTTCAGTTCGAGTGAGTAGCTGCCGTCCGCATTGAGTTTGAGAGTAAAGATCACCGTACCATCGGGTTTCACCGCGTCATAAACAAAGTTATTACCCGTCGAGCTGACTTGTTTCAGCTCCAGCAACTCACCGCCCGACGTCATGCCATTGAGTACGTCCTGAGTCAGATCAATCTGGTAAGAAACCACCGTATCGGCACCTTCTTCGGTCGTAAACTCACCACTGGCAACCAATGAGTCTTTGTTGAGCTCAGAGCCGCCTGGCAAATCGTCTTCGTCTACTTCCAGTGGCTTCGACGTAATGTTCGATGGCACATCATCCACAATGGTGATCTTCAACTCTGCCGGATCGGAGACATCGCCGTCTTTATCTGTTGCTGTAACCGGAATGGTCAGTACCCATTCGTTTTCACCATTGGCATCAGGGTGATCAATCGGTTGCAACAACTCAAACTCATAACGATTGGTGTTGGCATCGAAGACCAGCTCAAACACAACCTCATTGCTACCCGTTGTCACCGCATGGTAGACCGTTACGCCATTGCTGCTGCTCACTTCAATCAGCTCAACGTCCTGGCCATTCGATTGCAAATCTTTGACCGCTTCAGACAGATCAGCCACCTGATAGCTGTCGACACCATCCGCACCGGCCGTCACATCAAACGCGCCACCAATTTTGGTCGGATCGCTACCGTCAGAACCACCCACCAAATCGTCTTCATCCACAGATCCCGATTCAATTGCATTAATCGACGGTTTATCGTCCGCAATAGTCACAGGTAACGTCATGGTATCGCTGTCGCCATCGAAATCCGTCACGACGATC
>NZ_BATJ01000016.1 GCF_000467125.1 Vibrio proteolyticus NBRC 13287
AGTTATAGGCAGGAAAATGAGTCAATATAACGATCAATATTATATTGTATTTAAGAATTACGATGAGAATACCCTATATCTGAAACCTCAAAAGCATTCAGCGATGAGGGATTATGAATATACCAAGCTGAGCGGCAGCGAGCCGATGTTCTTTGAAAACGGCTATCGCGATGAGGATCTTGCCCGTGGTATTTCTCGGCCAATTAAACAGGCTCATTTAGACTCTACCTACCCGGTCTTTTCTGACGAGATAAAACAAACGTTAGGCACTATCGATAGCCAGTGTTGCCAGATCTACCCAGCGGTAATTGTTGATGATCACGGCAAGTATCATGAGGACTACTGGGTATTTAATGTATTTGAATTGCTGGATGTACTTAATCTTGAAAAATGTCGTATTGATGACTTTGATCCTGACGAGGAAGATCAAACAATAGAGCAGTATTATCTGGATGATGACAAGCTCTCAGCGATGCCTGAAAAAGAGCGGTTAGTCTTTATGCCGAAATACAGCGACT
>NZ_BATJ01000015.1 GCF_000467125.1 Vibrio proteolyticus NBRC 13287
CACTCTTAAATTGTTTGTTAGTACGCTGTTCCAAAACCTTTTGGTTTGCACCAAGATATTGAAATATAGCACGAAATTTGTGGCTAAAAACGAGAAAGCTAAACTGACCACTGCCAAACTAGAACTCAATCTCAAAACGCAAATTGGCGAGAAGAAAAACACGCTAAACTGCCCTATTTTGACCAGTTTAAAATTAGCAAAGGATTCGGTCGCCGAACTTTGACAACCACACCAATATACTAAATTTGAGACTGAAGAACTGGCCACGCAAAAGAAGCCGCGCCAGAGAAATAGCCAAAACGTTAGCAACCGTAAACGGTGAAATCGACGCTAACACTCCGCACATAGTGCCACCGGAAAGAACATGAAAGGCACATTTGAGCCAGTGTAAAGCTAGGAAACGAAACTGATAAACACCGAAATTTTTACCGTTGATGCCAACCCCGTACTAACGCCCAATTAAGGTGTGAAGCACGCAACCACGACACTCAATTTAACCACCGTAATCACCAAACTTAACCCAAACTAAAAATGCCAAGCGTGCTGAATCACTCTTAAATTGATTGTTAGCCCTATGCCCAAAGGTTGCGCGCCTCTACCGCTTCGATTTTGACACCGAAACTAGAAATACTAGATAACGTGGCATTGTGATGCTCTCGAATTTGAGCCCCACTGGCGTGCTCCTTATCATGAGTTGTGTGAGCATCCGAAACCAAAGTTACGGGATAGCCTAAACCTGCAGCTCTGCGAATGGTAGTATCAACGCAAAACTCTGATGCGTAACCACACACAATTAAGCTATCTACATCAAGTTCATTCAAAACACTTTGAAGATTAGTATTCAAGAACGAGTCTGGTGTTGTTTTGCGGACGAAATGGTCACCAGTTTGTGTAATTAAGCTGGATTGCAATGCCCAACCAGCACTTTCGTATTCAATAACAGATTTAGTTTGCTCGTGCTGGACAAAGATAACTGGGACAGACTTAGCACGCGCCAATTTCGTAACCTCATTAATTTTGGTGAGTACGATTTGTGATTCAAATGGTTGAGGTTCCGGGTCGAACAGAATCGACTGAACATCAATAACTAATACTGCAGATTTCATTATTTTCCTCTGATAGGGCTAACGCCGCGTTAAGTGGTGAGCAACGCAGACCACTGAACTTAATGTATTGTGCCGTAAACACTAAATTCAAAGCAAACCGAAAGCGCCAAGCGTTGGGAATCCGTCTTAAACGCCTTGTTAGAGCACTTAACCCTTTCACTCATTAAAGAAAGACAACCCGAACAAATCAAAAATGATTTATTCTCAATCTTTTTTTTGATTTCTTCCCAATCCTTGGGTTGAATCAATCTGGATTCGATCGTAGACTAGGTGCAAATCAAAGAAGGAGGTAGTTATGTCAAACTTGGACTACTCAGTAGACAATTACAAAAACTTTATTGATCACGTTGAAAAGAACAAGATCGCAGAAGGTTCTAAGCTTGCTAACTGGAAGAGCGTCTTAAATGTGCTTTCTGTTTTAACAGCAGAAGAGGCTAAAGACATTACAAAGTTCGAAATCCAAGAACTTCTAGAGATGTTTAAAGCTCGTAAAACAGAATCAGGGAAAGAACCTTCCGCAGGAAGCCTAGGTACATATAAAAGTCGCCTGAATAGAGGTATTTCAGAGTTCAAAAAATACGTGAAGAATGCTTCTAAAAGCCAAACTAACGACATGGTTGAAAAGACCGAAACTAACCACGAGGATAAAGCTAGCGTGATGCAAGATAAGGTAGAAACATACACACTCCCCTTTCCATTACGAGCAGGAGTAATGGTTAAAATTTCTGACTTACCTACTAACTTAACAGCAGAAGAGGCTGAACGTATTGCCTCGATGGTGAAGGCTTTAGTAAACGAGAAATAAAAACAGGACTTCCTTTCGAAAGTCCTGTCGATTCGAACAATAGGAATGGTTACCTGCTATCCGAACATTGGCGTAATTAAGATAGCAAATTCCTTTCTAAAAAGCTATATCCGTAACACGGTAACCGTTACGGAGGAAGGAGTTATCATGAAAGATATCCAAACAGGTGAAGCCCCCATTGGTTACAAGTGGGTAAAATGTCGCTATCGTCGTAAGAAAAACAGTGAGGAGCTACTTGATGCAAATGACTACGGTTATAAATGCTGGTGCTTCCTCGTACGTAGTTCGACGAAATAACGCAATAACCTGAAAGATATAGCCTCTCCAAGTTCCGGAGAGGCTAATTTGTGGCAGTGCTCTAACGCTACCTATACCGCCCAATGCGGCTTTTTGCTCCACGCTACCGCCTTCTTTCGTTAACCAAAAGCATCTGCACGGTAACACATAACAATATGAAATACTGTTAGTTAGTACATTATTCGGTGATATCGGTATCGCAATTATGTCGCCAATATCCCTTTAATTCTTCGCTGCGGTTACAATGACAACAACTGGACAAATAAACAGGCAAATTCATGAAATCGCAGTTTCTCTTGTACATCAAAGACTACATGCGTTCTAGGCACTACTCAAAGCGCACTATCGAAGCATACATCATATGGATCAGCGACTTTATTCGGTATCACAATATGGCCCATCCTCGAACCCTACATGATAAAGAGGTTGAGCTATATTTGACGTACCTTTCGGCGCAGCGCAACGTTGCAGCTAAAACACAGGCCCTTGCTCTCAACGCAATTCAGTTCTTATACAGGGAGATTCTCAAAGAACCCTTGTCTTTAGAAATGAGGTTTCAGAAGTCCGGAAGAGATAAGAAACTCCCAGTAGTCCTGACTCATGCTGAAATGAAACGCTTTGTTGCTCATATCGATCCAAAATACGAACTGCAGATAAAGCTATTGTATGGCTCTGGCTTACGTTTAATGGAGTGCTTACGATTACGAATTCAAGATATAGACTTTGATTACGGCGCTCTCAGAATCTGGCAAGGGAAAGGTAATAAGAACCGCGTTGTGACACTCGCAAGGGAACTGTATCCTCAATTAGAGCATCAAATGCAGATGGCCAAAAAATACTACAACAAAGATATCAATACTCCGGGTTACGATGGCGTAGCGCTCCCGTTTGCCTTACGAGAGAAATATCCCGAAGCTCACCTTGAATTCAACTGGCATTTTTTGTTTCCGTCGCTAAAAACATCCTGCAACCATGAAACTGGTTTACTTAACCGCCACCACATGAATGAGAGTGTCATTCAGCGATGTGTGAAACGAGCAGCGAGAGATGCCAATATAAACAAAATAGTTTCATGTCATACATTGAGGCACAGCTTCGCTACACACTTACTCGAAGCTGGTGCAGATATTCGCACAGTACAAGAGCAACTTGGGCACAGTGACGTCAGAACGACTCAAATATATACGCATGTATTAGAGAGAGGAGCCAGTGGCGTATTGAGCCCACTTTCGAGGCTCTAAATGGAGCAGTAAGGCAATAAAAAAGGAGAGCCTGAGCTCTCCCTTTTCTTAAACCTAAAACTGCAAATTAAAGAGCAGCTTTTGCTTTTTCAACAAGTACTGCAAATGCAGCTTTGTCGAATACCGCGATGTCCGCAAGGATCTTACGGTCGATCTCGATAGATGCTTTCTTAAGACCGTTGATGAAACGGCTGTAAGACAGACCATTTTGACGAGAAGCAGCGTTGATACGTGCAATCCACAGTTGACGGAATTGACGTTTCTTGTTGCGACGGTCACGGTAAGCGTATTGACCAGCTTTGGTTACTGCTTGGAAAGCTACGCGGTATACGCGAGAGCGAGCACCGTAGTAACCTTTAGCTTGTTTCAGAACTTTCTTATGACGTGCACGAGCTTGTACACCACGTTTTACGCGAGGCATTATGTCTCTCCTAAACTAAACGATAATTAAACTAAAAAGAATTAAGCGTATGGCATCATACGAACAACTGCAGCAACTTCACATTTTGGAAGAATTGAGTTTGGACGTAGTTGACGCTTGTTCTTAGTAGTACGCTTAGTCAGAATATGACGTTTAGTAGCGTGCTTGTACTTAATACCACCAGCAGTTTTCTTGAAACGCTTAGCAGCACCTTTGTTGGTTTTCATCTTAGGCATGATGAATAACTCCGCATTGTAGTAGTTTAATAAACAATGTAATTAGGGCGAACAAAACCCAACCGTCTGAAACGGCTGGGTTTCAATTACTTTATGAGCCGCTAATTACTTCTTTTTAGGGGCTAACACCATGATCATCTGACGACCTTCAATACGGCTAGGAAAAGATTCTACTACAGCAAGTTCTGCAGTATCTTCTTTTAAGCGGTTTAGAACGTCGACACCGATGTCTTGGTGTGCCATCTCACGGCCACGGAAGCGAATTGTTACCTTCACTTTGTTGCCTTCTTCAAGGAAACGCGTCAGGTTGCGTAGTTTTACCTGATAGTCTCCAATATCAGTTCCAGGTCGGAATTTTACTTCTTTAATCTGGATCTGCTTTTGCTTCTTCTTCTGCTCTTTTTGAGCTTTGCTCTTCTCAAACAGGAATTTGCCATAGTCCATCACACGACAAACAGGTGGCTCGGCGTTAGGGCTAATCTCTACGAGATCCATACCAGCTTCTTCGGCTGCTGCCAGTGCTTCTTGGATTGAAACAATACCTACAGATTCACCGTCAGCGCCAGTTAAACGAACTTCACGAACGCCACGAATTTCACCGTTCAAACGGTGCTGGTTTTGTTTGGCCGGTTGTTGGCCGCGTCTTCCGCCTTTAATAGCTTATTCCTCCAGATTGAGCTTACGGCTAGAAACCTCGGTTTGGATGTACGATATCAGATCATCCACTTTAAACTTACCAAGGTCCTTACCTTTACGAGTCCGTACTGCAATTTCACCGGCTTCCATCTCTTGGTCGCCACAAACCAGCATATACGGGACACGCTTCAATGTATGTTCGCGGATTTTAAAGCCAATCTTCTCATTTCTCAAGTCTGCTTTTGCTCTAATTCCACATTTTTGTAGTTTTTGAGCAACTTCCTGAGCGTAATCAGCTTGTTTGTCCGTAATGTTCATAACGACAGCTTGCTCTGGCGCCAGCCAAGTTGGGAAGAATCCGGCATACTCTTCGATAAGAATACCGATAAAGCGCTCCAGCGATCCCAAGATAGCGCGGTGAATCATCACCGGAACCAGACGTTCGTTGTTTTCACCCACATAAGTCGCACCCAAGCGGCCCGGCAGGTTGAAGTCAAGCTGAACCGTACCACATTGCCATGCGCGATCCAGACAGTCGTACAGGGTAAATTCGATCTTTGGACCGTAGAACGCACCTTCGCCTTCCTGAATTTCGAATGGAATTTCCATCGCTTCCAGCGCTTTCTTCAGTGCTTCCTCTGACTGGTCCCAGATTTCATCCGAACCCACACGTTTTTCCGGACGAGTGGACAGTTTAACAACGATGTTGTCAAAGCCGAACGTCTGGTATGTGTCGTACACCATCTTGATGCAGTTAGTCACTTCTTCCTGGATCTGACTTTCAGTACAGAAAATATGCGCATCGTCCTGCGTGAAGCCACGTACACGCATGATGCCATGCAGTGCACCAGACGGCTCGTTACGGTGACAAGAACCGAACTCCGCCATACGTAGCGGCAAATCACGGTACGATTTCAGGCCCTGGTTGAAGATCTGCACGTGACCTGGACAGTTCATTGGCTTCAGCGCGTAATCACGGTTCTCAGAAGATGTCGTGAACATCGCTTCTGCGTATTTGTCCCAGTGACCAGAACGCTCCCACAGCACGCGATCCATGATCAGCGGGCCTTTCACTTCCTGGTAACCGTACTCAGTCAACTTTTCACGAACAAACACTTCCAGATCACGGAAAATGGACCAGCCGTTATGATGCCAGAACACCATGCCCGGTGCTTCTTGCTGCATGTGGAATAGATCCAGCTGTTTACCGATCTTGCGGTGATCACGCTTGGCCGCTTCTTCCAGGCGAGTCAGATGCGCTTTCAACGCTTTCTTATCGTGGAAAGCCGTACCATAGATCCGCTGCAGCATCTTGTTGTCACTGTTACCACGCCAGTACGCGCCGGCCACGTTCAACAATGTAAAGTGCTGACAAAAGCCCATATTTGGGACGTGCGGACCACGACACATGTCAATGTATTCTTCGTGGTGGTACAGACCTGGGCGATCGTCACGAGACACGTTTTCGTCCAGGATTTCCATTTTGTATGGTTCGCCGCGAGATTCAAAAGTATCGCGCGCTTCCTGCCAACTGACTTTCTTTTTGATAACCTGATATTTGGTTTTCGCCAGCTCTTTCATCCGCTTTTCGATCTTTTCCAGATCTTCTTGCGTCAGCGATTGTTCCAAATCGATATCGTAGTAAAAACCACTGTCGATCGTCGGGCCAATAGCCATTTTCGCTTCAGGATACAGCTGTTTCAGTGCATGCCCCAGAAGGTGAGCACATGAGTGGCGAACGATTTCCAAGCCATCGACTTCATCTTTCGCGGTAATAATTTCCAGGCTGGCGTCTTCTTCAATCAGATCACAAGCATCGACGCGATTGCCGTTCACACGACCCGCAATGGTCGCTTTAGCGAGACCCGGTCCAATCGACTGAGCGACTTCAAGAGTAGAAACTGGATTATCAAATTGACGTTGACTGCCGTCAGGAAGAGTAATATTTGGCATACTATGTCCTTTACAGTGGTGTTGCACACCAAGCAACACGTGTTGGTTTTATGCTTTAAGGAAAGTAGCGAAAAGCATTTGATTTAAAACATGAACAATGCAAGCTTTGATACAAATACAGATGCATCATGACAAGCATCCGGCCATTCTAAACGAATTGAGGAAAATAACAATCGACGTCACAGTTTTGATTTGAATATGGTTTCGGTCAGAAATTAGAAAGGCACTTCCACTTGCATCAGAACATCACCGTCATACTGGTTGTGCCAACGGTAGTCAAACCGCATGCGTGGCTTGCCTGCCTGTTTGTCTCCTAAGCCCACACTAAACTGCAACCCATGATTAATGATCCACTCCCCTGCCTGCATGTCGTGCATCCGGTCTTCGACTTCAGAGGGCAGCCAAATTCCGACACCAAAGTAGTTGGATTCCAGGCTTTGGGTAAGCAGTGGGTTGGTGTCATCGAGAGTAATCCAGTCGTTCCAGTATTCACTCTCCGCATCATATTGTGGATCTTCACTGAGCAGCGACAGTTGCTCAAGCTTCTCTGTCGCGTAATCCACGCCTTCTTGAAAGGAGAAACACACGCCCGCGGGCGAATGAAACATGACTGAGTCATTATCTGAGGCATAAGGCGGGTCAAACAGATCACACGCCAGCGTGAATCCGGGGAATAAAGCTATCCATACAACGCTCAGCTTTATAGACATAACCCACCACTAATTCATTGATAATATCTTTTTTCACGCAGTGCTTCGGCCACCGATGGCGTCGTAAGATGCTCAACCGATCTCGCCTGCGTGATCGCGTCACGAATATCCGTGCTACGAATCGCCACTTTTTGTGGGCACGACATCACAGACCAACGCTGCGTAATTTCATCTGCTTTATAAAACTTAGCAAAGTTGAACAGATTATCCGGCCCCATCACGAATGTTAATTCAGACAAGGGAAAACTTTCTTGTAAACGAGACAAGACTGCGTAGGTCGTCACACTCTCTCCCGGTTGATGCAGTGCGTCTTCAATATCTGAACGAGCAACGTTGTCCAGAGCCATATCTTCAATGAATAGATCCACCAGCTCACATCGCGCACCATAATCGAGCATCTCTTTGCCCCACGCGTGGGAGATACTCGGTATCAGCAGCACCCGGTCAAAATGGCTGAGAGACGCAATCACACTTTGATGACCCAGACTCGGCGGGTTAAAAGCGCTCCCAAACACGGCGATTTTGGTCATTTTATTACCTTGCACATTGTGAAAACTATGATCACAGTTTTCTAATTTTTCGAATTCGGTATGATACTAGCATTGAAATTAAAACATAATTTGCTTGCAGGAAGGAAACCTAATGGAACAGATGATCCGAAATGAGATGCGAGTTCTGCCATCCATCGATCCCCAGTTCGAGATTACCCGTCGAATCGAATTTATCAAACGTAAGTTGCTTGAATCTGGCTGCACATCACTGGTTTTGGGTATTAGTGGCGGCGTGGATTCAACCACGTGTGGACGTCTGGCTCAATTGGCCGTTGAACAGCTCAATGCCGAAACCGGTTCAGGCAACCATCAGTTTATTGCCGTTCGCCTTCCATACGGTGAGCAGAAAGATGAAGACGAGGCGCAATTAGCACTCTCTTTCATCAAGCCGACTCACTCTGTTTCGGTGAACATCAAAGGCGGTGTTGATGGCACGCACGCCGCTACGCATGCGGCTTTGGAAGGAACAGGACTGATTCCTTCAGATCTTGCCAAGGTGGACTTCGTCAAAGGCAACGTCAAAGCCCGTACCCGCATGGTGGCACAATATGAGATTGCGGGTTACGTTGGCGGCCTGGTGCTGGGTACCGATCACTCCGCAGAAAACATTACCGGCTTTTACACCAAGTTCGGCGATGGCGCGTGCGATTTAGCTCCTCTGTTTGGCCTGAGTAAACGTCAGGTGCGTGAAGTGGCCGGCGCGCTGGGCGCACCAGAGCTGTTAGTGAAAAAAACGCCAACGGCGGATCTTGAAGAGCTCGCACCACAAAAAGCGGACGAAGAGGCGCTGAGCCTGAGCTACGATCAAATTGATGACTTTCTGGAAGGCAAACCGGTTGACACCTATGTGGTTGAGCGTCTGGTACGCATCTACCAAGCCACTCAGCATAAACGTCAACCGATCCCGACGATTTACGATTAACCCGTCTGCTCACAGACACACAAGCCACCCGACATTGGGTGGCTTTTTGATTGGTTTGCACTGCGATGTTATGCCAAATAATCAGCCATTCCAAAATGTCCATTCAATCGAACTCAGCCCCGCAATAAATACGCCCAAAGCCACTATCGCAGCAAATAAGTTCGCGCATTTACTGAATCGGGTGGCGTTAACATCATCCAATGACGCAAATGCAATAATCGCAATGCTGGCTGGCGCCAGGTATTCCCAAAATTGTTTGGTCTTTAACTGATCCGGAACGGTATAAGCCAGAAAACCAGCCAGAGCCAGAATTAACGCAATCGTGAAGCCAGCGAACCAGGTGCCCAATCGATATGGACGCACGTCGTCCTGCCCTTCCAGACCTTGGATGGTTTTAAAGGCGCCAAACCGTCTGCCTTCGGTAAAAGAGGCTGTCTCGAAGGAACATTGACCACAACGATTCCGACCAGCAAGGTATTCAACCGCATCGGCTTTTGCACTGTGATTCGAATCCCCGCTATCCACCACACCCAATACCCGGTTGTGTTGCTTATTGTGTTTACATGTCTGCTTAATTAATTGCTTCATGGGAAGGCTGTCCGTTAGTCTGCATCTCGGATGCCGAATTGGATTTCAATCACATTGTCCGCGGAACCTGGACCGAACCATTGGTGGTAAACTTCGCGGCTCTCTCCGGTCAACTCATAGCCTTCAGCTTTGATGGCTTCGAGCAGCGGACGGTAACCATGTTCGAACAACCCCGACAACTCACCACTGTACTGACGAGTCGCACAGCGAAACGCTGGCAGTGTGTGGTACTCAGCCTGATGCGCTAATGCTTCAGGGCCGTCGCCAACGACAGGAAGACAGAACTCAATCTCGAATTCCGATTCCGTGTCGTCCGGCAGACCATACGATACAAAATGCCACGGACCGGTCACCGTTAACGCCGAACGGTCAATAATATCCAATATGGCGCTGCAGCAGTCCTGACTGACATGCCCAACTTCAGGCAGAGTCAGGTGTTTACGAATACACAGCACAGTCCCTAACGTTGTTTGTTTTACGTCCACAACAATTCCTCTTACTATTTTTTAGAGATAGGCGACAGGCAATTCATCACCCACTCATTTATTTATTTTTTGCACGGTTACTCTGCTGATCATGATCCGATAACCGATCAACTTAATTGCGTTAAACCATGTCGAAAAACCTATTGAAGACAAACGTCCTCAGCATTGCGGCAGGGAAACTCGGAAGCGGCCAACGCACTCCATCTGTAGCAACAGGCACGTACCCTGCTTATCTGGATGGGCAATATTGCCATATTCAACAGCATGAAATAGAACGGAACTGATATCACAGAGTCAATTTTTCACAAAGGCTCGATGACATCTAGTTTTTGCGGCAATTTAATGATAAAGCATTCATTAACAGTTAGTTGTCGCAGCCACTCTAGCGGCACAGAAACAAAAAAGTAGAAGCATCACTGCTTCTACTTTTCCAATCTGCTCTTCTCAGGGTCGGTCGTTACCCCGAACTTACTGAATCAAAAACTCTTCTAACGCCTGACCATTATCCAACGCTTCCTGGATGACAACTGGCGTTCTGCCCTGGCCTGTCCAGGTTTTGGTTTTGCCCTTACCATCCACATACTGATATTTGGCTGGACGAGGTTTGCGCTTGCTGCCGGCCGTGGCCTTTTTAGAAGACAGCGCCGCCACCAGATCATTCACATCCAACCCTTGTTGTGAGATTTGCTGAGCGATTTCAGCGAGCTTGGCTTCTTTTTCCTGCTGCTCTTGGCGCAGTTGTTCCTCAATTTGTCTGCGCTCATCCACTACCGTGGTAAACTTCCCTAACGCATCTTCTAATTGCGTCAGAGTCAATTCTTTTGCAAATGCTCTCAGGCTGCGAATATTAAGTAGCATTTTCTCCAATTCGTTCATGTGTTCTCCTATATAGATGATGTCCGTTCAAGAGTAGATTTAATACGTGCAAACATCGTATTTGGATTAAATAGTTGCGATCGAAAATGATTTAAATACGCTTCAATGTAAAATTTATAAAATCTTATTTCAAGTCTGCAACAGGAAAAACACACCTGTTAAATTAAGAATAAAACCTCGCTCCCAAAAGTATTTAACATATTGTTTAAAAACAGATGCTAAGCAAACTATCAACCTAAATGCTGACTTTGTTTGTACGCCTGTTTGTATTTATACATAATCTTATCGGCACGCTCGATCAGTGACTCGGGGGTATCGTTGGCTTGCAATTGTGCACAGCCATAACTGAAATGCCAGGTTGTGTTTTTTGCTTCCTTACCCAAATCGGCGTATTTCTTCTGAATACGTTCCATAATGAAATTCGCTTCGCTGACATCACAATCATCAAATACGATCAAAAACTCATCACCACCAATTCTGGCCGCCAGATCGGAACCTCTTACCGTTTGGCGAATACTGGTCGCCAGCCCCACAATCATTTCGTCCCCAGCATCATGACCGAAATGATCGTTCGTCATTTTAAGATCATTCACATCAATAAAGCTCACAGCCATTTCCGAATGACGCCTGCGACTCAATTGTATATTGCGCTGTAATTGCTCAATGATAGCGCGTCGATTATATAATTCTGTAAGCGGATCATGACTTGCTTCAAATACTAACTCGTTAAGTAAGTACTCCCGCTCCACCTGAGATATTGCCAGTTTATAGGCCAAAAATGCCAATAATGGCACCAAAAACAACCCAAGAATCACCAGCCCATAAATGAGCGAACCCTGCGACTCTGTAACATAAGCATTAGAGACAAACTGAACCAGATACACTTCTTCTGCATTAATTGCGCGGTGAACCCCGCCAGGCTTCAACTCTAACTTAACCGCGTAATACTCGCCGTCGTCAGAAACAAATTTACCAATATTTGTCTGTGTAAGTTGTCGCCATATTTCAGGGTAATCGTGAGAAAAACGCACCTCTTTGCGAGAGTCAAACATAAAACCCCACTCTTTTTCCGCTTCGCCCTCTTTCAGGTAATACCCTTCTTTATTGATCAAATAGATAGGGTTGCCTTTAAAGCGGTTGGAACGATCGATGAGTTTTAGAAGCTTTTCACCGTTATAGTTAATTACGGTAACGCCAAGTAGTGTACCGTCCTCTTGGCGAACTGGAGATGAGAACCGAATCGTAGGTTTGATTGGTTTCTCCACTTTACCGTTTTCGATATTCAAATCGAATTTCGAGGTGTATACCTCACCCGACTCTAATTCAAGGGCATCACGAAAATAATATCGGTTGGCTTTTTTTTGCAGTTTATCGTCTGGGATTAAAAACAGCGTGGTGTCTGGCAACTGATCAATCCGAACGACTTCCTGGCCATATTTGTCCAACACCCGGATTTGGCTATAGCGATCATGAAGCGCCCCCACCTGAAACATTAATGAAGTTAAATACGCTTTCGCGGTTTCATCACCTTCTTCCAGTGTCGATTTGGTCAGAACACTGCTGGAGATATAGTGTAAATCCGTACCGACAACGCCCAACTCGTTGTCTATCGCGTTTCTGATGTCTCCCAACGATTCTAAATAACTGACTTCTCTACGGTCCTCGATACTGTAGTTGGTTTTAACAAACACTAAGGTAAACACAAAAGCCAGAAATAGGCTCAGCAACCACACATAAGACAAGACTTTCGCTCGCTTTTTGCGCAAAATTCCGTCTCGATACTTAACTGCTACATTTTGCATAAACCACCTGAACTGCAGTACAACTTCTTGAGAAGTCACTTATTTATCAACTGATACTTAGGTTACCTGATTGCAGCGCTAACCGCTGAACAAAGCAGAAGAAACGTGATTTTTTCTTCAAAAATGATGTATAGGTCAAGCCGTTACATACCACCTTTTGGAGCGCCAACCGCTTAGAAGATTTTTGGCAAAATTGATATCCCCTACCTAAACTAACGTATTAAGAAGAAAGCAAAATTTAATACTTAAGTAAGGGAGGTCTCTGTGTCGATTACGCACTCTAGCATTCTGGTTGTCGATGATCAGCAGATCATCAGGCATACCTTGGCGCTATGTTTGGGTAACTTGGGGATCCAAAACATCCACGAAGCAGAAAATGGCAAGCAAGCGAAAGATTTGATCGCTTGTCATACCTTTGATGCGATTTTTTGTGATCTAGACATGCCGATTGAAGATGGCTTTGAAGTATTACGCTTTCTGGGTGAAAGTAAGTTTACTGGCGCCGTTATCATCATTAGCAGTCAGGAACAAGAGGTACTCGCGTCGACATCTAATTTGGCACGGCTTTACGACTTAAGAATTATTGGTTGTGTTGAAAAACCAATCACGTTCCAAATCGTTCAAAAAGTGATTGATACGATCAGGATGCTTCCGAACCCGAACAACAAAGCAAAGCGGTATAGAGAGCTAACGGAAGAAGAGTTGACTCACCACCTCAACAGTGACCACTTGGAGGCATACTTTCAACCCCAGTTAGATCTGCGCACAAAAAAAGTGAAAGGATTGGAAGCACTGGTTCGCATCATCGACGAAAACGACCTGTTGATTTATCCAGACAGCTTTATTCCTGCGGCTGAAAAATCTGCAACCCTAATATTGAACCTGACTCAACGAGTGATTGAGAAAGCTTTAACATCGTTCGCTAAGGAATTTCCCAACAGAAAATCACTGACTCTCGCTTTCAATATTTCCGGTAAAGTTCTGGAAAACCAAGCATTTCCTAAATGGTTAAGCCACATAGTTAATTCTCATGGTATACCACCACAACAAATTATTTGTGAACTTACCGAAACGGCGATAGCGCCGGACCCTACCACCATAGACATTCAAATGCTCAGGTTAAAAATGATGCAATTTAAGCTCTCCATCGACGACTTCGGCACCGGCTACTCCTCCATTGCCAAGCTTCACGCTATTCCATTTAATGAGCTTAAAATAGACAAAAGCTTCGTATTTGATTGCCTAACCAATGCCAAATCAGCGGCGATCGTTGAGCAAAGTATAAAAATGGCCAAAGCAATGGGAATAGAAGTGGTTGCGGAAGGCATCGAAACTAACGATGTTGAAGACTTCTTACTCAAGGCAGGGTGTGACTCCGGACAAGGGTATTTATACTCGAAGCCGGGACCGTTAGATGAAATAGCCTCTCTCATTCGAACTCCTATCCCTAATAAAGAGCGTACTGAATGAAGTTTTCCATCAAACTTCCCCTGCTTTTTTTAAGCTTAAGCCTAGTTATGTTGGGCGTTGTTACGATTGTTTCTCAGAAAGGTAAAGATATTCTCCAAGACACAACGTTAACCAATATCGAAAGAGAGGCCACTCTCCTGATTCGATTAATAGAGCGTAATTTATTCGAACGCTACCATGACGTACAAGCGTTTCGCTTAGCATTGGGGGAAGTCGATGAAGGTAGACTCGGGTTTATCTCTTCAAGCCCAGATTTTGCGTCCAGCCTAAACGATCTGGTCCGAAATTATAAAGTCTACCGACGGATCATGGTGTTTGATCTGCAAGGTAATTTACTCGCACAAAGTACGAAAAATCAATTTGGTAAGACATTACCCAATGTCCAGACGACAGCGGAAAAAGTCAAAAATAGCACTTGGTTCCAAGAGGCCGTTGATGGGAATACGCTTTCTCCAGACAAACCAGAAAGCAGTTACGTCGTTGGCCCCCGACGCTTTCTGATAGATGATAACCCCAACTCTTTTGACATGATTTTTGCTGCACTCATTCGAGACAAAAATGGGAACAATACCGGACTTTGGGTGAATGTGGTTGATTTCTCTGTTGTAGAGAACATCGTCGCTGAAACTTATGAGCTGCTTTCTAATCGAGGCTTTCTGAGCTCAGAACTTACCATCCTTGACAATCAGGGTAGGATCATCGTTGATTATGATCCCGTAGGACAGAGTAAGCCTAAATACATCCGTGATTTTTCTATAATTGGCGAGCTCAATCTGGCTAAAAATGGAGTGGAAGGCGCTCGTCTAGCGGTCGCGGGCAGAAGCGGCTCAAATATCTCCACGCACTTTCGTAAACAGATCAACCAAGTCACTGGTTATGCTCATACCAATGGCGCGTATGATTACCCGGGCCTGGGTTGGTCTGTCATGATCCGTATTGCGGTAAACGAAGCATTTTATGAATCCAATATGTTATTCCGCAGTACATTTCTGGTTTCATTGCTGCTCCTGGCTCTTATTGTCATCGTGTCCTTCTATCTCAGTAAAAAGATTGCCCGTCCTTTGCGAGAACTTTCATATGCAATCAAAAGCTTGGCCAATGGTGAAAAAGATGTCATCTTACCCAAGGTTTACGGGCAGGATGAAATCGCTGTGATGGTGTCGGAACTTGATAACCTCAAAGATATTGTCATAGAGAGAGAAAAACTAAGCCAAGAAACTGACGAACAACGATTTTTACTCGATATTCAAAGTAAAGCTATCGATTCCACCACTTCCGGTATTATTGTCAGCGAAGTGAGTAAGCCTGACTTTCCGATTGTCTTCACTAACAAGGCGTTTGAACTTCTCACCGGATACAGTCGTGAGGAGGTTTTGGGCAAAAATTGCCGCTTTCTTCAGAATGATGATCGTGACCAACCGGGATTAGACAAGATACGACTGGCGTTACAAAACAAAACATCCTGCTCCGTTGTGCTTCGTAACTACAGAAAAAATGGCACGCTCTTTTACAACAATTTGAGAATCGACCCAGTTTTCAATGAAGAAGGCATCATGACGCACTTTATCGGTATCCAAACCGACATTACCGATATCAAGCGACGTGAAGAAGAAAATACCCTAAAACTCGAACAAGAAATCGAGAGAAGAACGCAAGAAGCCAGAGAGTCGGAAACTCGCCTTCGCACTGTCTTCGATACCGCTCTGGATGGCACAGTAGTCATTGATGCCCAAGGAAAGATTTTGGACATAAACCGCTCTACCGAACTGATCTTTGGCAGAGTTCGGGATGATCTCATTGGAGAGAATGTTTCAATACTGATGCCCGACCAGTACGCAGGAGAACATGACAATTACCTTAATACGTTTTTATTTACGGGAAATAAAAAACTGATAGGGGCACCTCGGAAAGTTAAGGGGCTTCACAAGTCAGGACGCGTTTTTCCTATTGAAGTCTCCGTCGGTGAAACCAAAGTCGGTGATTCACAGGTTTTTGTTGGCATGGTGAAAGACATCACCATTCAGGAAGAGATAAAGCGGAGAGAACAAGCTCTCCAAAGTGAGCTTCGTGAGCGTGAAATCATTTATCGTGCTGCATTCAGCCAGGCTGCTGTAGGTATTTGCCGGGTTGCCTTAGACGGCAGGTTCATCGAGGTTAACGACAAAATGTGTGACATTTTTGGTTACGGTGAACAAGAACTACTAGAAATGAAGCTCAGCCATGTCACTCATCCAGATGATCAGACAAGAAGCCAAGAGATGGTGTCTGCGCTTCTTGAAGGTCAACAACGCACCTTCACCATCGACAAGCGCTACATCAACAAGGCGAATGAAACTTTCTGGGCAACACTGTCCGTCTCAGTCGTGTTCGATGAGGACACGCGTCCAAAATATTTCATTTCTGTCATTGAGGACATATCTAACAGAAAAAGAATCGAAGAAGAGTTACGTTCGGCCAAAGCAGCAAGAGACGAACTGTTGAGAGGCATGCGTCTCGCTTCAGATGCGGGCGGAATATGTAATTGGGTACTTAATACCCATACCGGCCATTTGAAGTGGGACGACAATATGTACGCCTTGTATGGCATCGAACACGGCGTAGAGCTCAATTATGAACACTGGAAACAGGCGCTACATCCAAGTGATGCAGACAAAGCCACACACGCTTTTGAACACAGCCTGAACAGTAAAGATGTATTTAACGCAGAGTTCAGAATCATCAATCAATCGACAAACCAGACGAAGTGGATCAAAGCTGCGGGTGACGTTGTACTCGATAAGGAGTCAGGCTATGAGATGGTGTTTGGTATTAACCTGGACATTACCGACGAAAAAGATGCTCAGGCAGCTTTAGAGAAGGAAACTCTAGCGGCCAGACAGGCGAACGAAGCAAAATCACGCTTTCTGGCAACAATGAGCCATGAAATACGCACACCCATGAATGGCGTGGTTGGCATGGTTGATTTGCTAAGAGAAACTGAGCTGACTAACGATCAGAGAAAAATGGTGAGCACCATACGTGACTCTTCCTTCTCATTACTGGAAATCATCAATGATATATTAGACTTTTCTAAAATCGAGTCGGGTCAGATGGAGCTCGATCTAACTGACGTCCATATTCTGCACCTAATTGAAAAAACAGCGGAAGCCCTATGGGTGAACGCCCATCAAAAACAGGTGGGGATTTACCTGTGTTTTGAAACAAACCTTCCCGAAAAGCTTAGCTTAGATCCTGTGAGAACCCGTCAGATTATCTTAAACCTGCTCGGCAATGCCATTAAGTTTACCAACAGCGAGCAGGAGATAGGATACGTAAAACTGATCATAAGTTATCGTGAACAGAATTTGATGGTGACCGTAGCCGACAATGGCGTGGGTATGAACTCCGAACAAGTCGCTCGTCTGTTCAAACCATTTACACAAGCTGACAGCTCGACAACGCGCAAATATGGAGGAACTGGCTTGGGCCTGAGCATTAGCAAGTCCTTCATAGAACTAATGAACGGTACCATCAATGTGGTCAGCGAACCCAATAAAGGCAGTCAGTTTTCAGTGGCAATACCAATAGATTCAACCGGTTCTGGACTCTTGTTTGGTCAGTATGACTTATCACCATATTTTATTGTGTTGCGCATTGACGACCAATACCTTCAACAATCCATTGAGACCATACTCTCTCACTTCAACCCCCAGAGCATTCATGTAACCTCAGACCAAACCAATGGCTTTCGCTTTTCATCGAAAACGATTGTGATTACTGATCAACACATTGATGTGTCCGGTAACGATGCCGTTCGCTACCTCGAATTGGATGACAGCCCGGCATCCGCCGATGGCTATGTGCGTCCAAACAAATTCGTTGTGGGAGTTCATCCACTAAAGCCCAGTGAACTGATGACCGGACTTGCGGTCCTGTCTGGTAACAAAAGCCCCGATTTTGAATGGTCCGATAGTTTCTACCAAGATACCGAACCTCGTGAGCATCGAGAGCATCAGGATGAGACCAGCAGTGCGGTGATTCTATGTGCCGAAGATCAACCGACCAATCAACTAGTTCTCGCTCAGCAGCTCAAAAAGTTGGGTTATAAATATGAAATGACCGAAAACGGCAAAGAAGCGTTCGAACGGTGGATGGATGGAGAGTATTCATTGGTGCTGACCGACTGCCATATGCCTGAAATGGATGGTTTTGAGCTTACATCCGAAGTCCGCCGAGTCGAAGCTGAGCTCGGTTTAGAACGTACCATCATTGTCGCGCTTACCGCCAATGCATTAGTGGGCGAAGCCGAGCATTGCTTAGAATCTGGAATGGATGACTATATAGCCAAACCCGTTGAGCTTTCTACGTTGAAGAAGGTGCTGTCACTGCGATTACGTGGAAAGGCATTGCGAGACAAGAAGAATATCAACGAGCACTCTTCAACGGATCAATTTAACGATCTTACTGTCGAAATCACTCATGATAGTAACCTCATTGACTACCAGTATCTCTCCAGCGTCATCGGCAGTGAAGATAAAGAAATGCAACGCGCTGTACTTTCAATGTTTTGGGATAGCGTTACCAATGACTTCGAAAAAATAAAAATCGCCGTTCAGAAAAATCGCCCCGAGGATATTAGGAGCTTAGCTCACGGAGCAAAGGGCTCTGCATCGTCTAGCGGGGTGTTAAAGCTAGGAGAGTTATTCCGAAATCTAGAAAACCAGCACAGTGACTCTAATTACACCAGCAAAAAAGTAGTAGAGATACAAGCCATGATGAAGCTTGTTGAAACTCAACTCAAAGCAGAAAAAATAATTTAACCTTCAACGGGAGAAAAACGTGCTCAGTGAAAACTTCATCAAACAGCTACTATTTGAACAAGCCAATCGCTAAGCTCTTCATTATTTGCATAAGAAATTAGACTTTGGCGCATGGATGAAGACGCGCAATAACGATAAAGACTGGGTTGTCCTAAAAATTGTAGTCGAAAAAATAAAGATAAAGAACGCATGAGGGAAGCATGGTGTTTGATAAAACAAGTGTATATATTTTCTATAACGACGCTGAGATGGTCGATATTATCATTCCTCTATTTGAGAACATGTTCAATGATATTTCAAAAATTAACACAAATTCAGAACACAGCAAATTTGCAGAAAAACTAACAGAAGATCATGTTAGTATTATCTACGTTTACGTTTTTGAACATGCAATAGATGCCTATCAGCTTGCCTCACTTATTCGTGAACACCATGCGTTGAAATCCCATTCTAAAACTCCACATTTTGATATATTGCTATGCGACAAATCAAGCCGACAAAAAGCCTATACTCTTTGTAGTGAAAATGAGTTTTATATATACGAAATCGTAAAACCAATATACGATGCAAACCGATTAAAATTGACAATCAAACGTTTAGCCGAGCATTTAATGGCCGATGTCCATTTACTAGAAGTAATTGGAGATAATGCCAGCCTACTCAATTCACTAAGTCAAAGTATTGATTCTATATCTCAGTGTAAAAACGATGTTGACCATATAATAGATGTAAAAAACCAGGAATTTAAAAGTCTTGTCTCACCTCTAGATAATTTATTAAAACACGTACCTACTTCAGAATGGGATAAATCCTTTACTAATATTATTAAATCTCTTCCTGAGCATATAAAAAGAGATGAATCGTTTAATTTCTCTTTAAAATCTTTTCGAGAAAACTTACAAATATATAAGGAGAGTAGTTCAGATATACTACAAACCTTTTCTAGTATGCTCGACGAAATCAGACCAAAATTAAATAATAAGAAAAAAGTTATCGTCGTGGCGGAGGATCAACCTGTTATGCAGAAAATAATAATGACGATTTTGGAACCAAGAGGATTTAAGGTTGAGCTAGCCAGCAATGGCGTTGAAGCATTAATAAAAGCAAAAGTAATGTTACCTAGCGTTATACTTTTAGATATAGACATGCCGATTATGGATGGACTCTCGACATTACAAGCCATCAAAAAATTAGACGTCATCAAAGACGTTCCGATTATTATGCTAACCAGTCATGCTGACAAAGAAGTAATTCAATCATGCATTCAGCATGGCGCTTCAGATTATGCTGTAAAACCCACTACTGCTGACTTACTGTTAAAGAAAATTGCGAAAGCGATCAGCTAATTTGGACAATGTTAAAGCATGAACGGGGTAAGATATGAACTGCCAAACAGCATAGTTATTGATTACTCAGTTTATGCCACGATTAAAAAGCGCCCCAATCGGAGCGCTTGTTTTATTTGGAGTGTTATTCCCAATCCAGGATAACTTTACCAGATTGGCCTGAACGCATAATGTCGAAGCCTTTTTGGAAATCATCAACTTTGTAATGGTGAGTGATGATTGGCGTCAGATCCAAACCAGATTGAATCAGGCTGGCCATCTTGTACCACGTCTCGAACATTTCTCTTCCGTAAATGCCCTTAATCACTAAGCCTTTGAAAATCACTTGATTCCAGTCGATGCCCATGTCCGATGGCGGAATACCCAACAATGCAATGCGACCACCGTGATTCATGGTTTTCAGCATGGAGTTAAACGCAGACGGGTTCCCCGACATTTCCAGGCCAACATCAAAACCTTCCGTCATGCCAAGCTCTTCCATGACGTCTTCCAGTTTCTGTTCAGCAACGTTCACAGCACGGGTGACACCCATCTGACGAGCCAGATTTAAGCGGTATTCATTGACATCCGTGATCACCACGTGGCGCGCGCCGACATGCTTAGCGACTGCCGCCGCCATGATACCGATCGGACCCGCACCAGTAATCAACACATCTTCACCGACCAGATCAAAAGACAATGCCGTGTGAACTGCATTTCCAAACGGGTCAAAGATAGACGCCAGATCGTCAGAAATCTCATCTGGGATCTTAAATGCGTTGAACGCTGGGATCACCAGATACTCAGAGAACGCACCGGTGCGGTTCACACCAACGCCCACAGTGTTACGACACAGGTGGGTACGACCACCACGACAGTTACGACAGTGTCCACAAGTGATGTGACCTTCGCCAGATACACGGTCGCCAATAGCAAAACCACGCACTTCTTGCCCGATACCGACGACTTCACCAACGTATTCGTGACCCACAACCATAGGTACCGGAATGGTGTTCTGTGACCATTCGTCCCAGTTGTAGATATGGACGTCGGTCCCACAAATAGCCGTTTTCTTAATCCGGATCAACAGATCATTGTGGCCAAGCTCAGGCATGTCCACTTCGTTCATCCAGATGCCTTCTTCAGGCTTTAGTTTTGACAGTGCTTTGATTTTCATTACTTGATGATCTCCATGTCACGGCCAACTTCGATAAACGCATCGATGGCTTTATCCAGCTGTTCACGTGAATGCGCGGCAGACATCTGCGTGCGGATGCGCGCCTGACCTTTTGGCACGACAGGGAAAGAGAAACCAATAACGTAGATGCCTTTCTCCAGAGCGCGTTCTGCAAACTCAGCGGCGACTTTCGCGTCACCCAGCATGATTGGAATGATGGCATGATCAGCACCAGCCAGCGTAAAACCTGCTTCCGACATACGAGTGCGGAAGTGCGTCGCGTTTTCCCACAAACGATCGCGCAGATCGCCGCTCTCTTGCAACAAGTCCAGTACGCGAATTGATGCGCTGACAATCGCCGGTGCAACAGAGTTTGAGAACAAGTACGGGCGTGAGCGCTGACGCAGCCACTCAATCACTTCTTTCTTACCCGAAGTATAGCCGCCTGACGCGCCGCCCATGGCTTTACCCAAGGTGCCCGTAATGATGTCGATGCGATCCACCACATCATGATATTCATGGGTACCCGCGCCCGTTTTGCCCATAAAGCCTACGGCGTGTGAGTCATCGACCATAGTCAGTGCACCGTATTTCTCCGCCAGATCACAGATAGCCGGCAAGTTGGCAACCACGCCATCCATCGAAAACACACCATCGGTCACAATCAGGATATTGCGGGCACCGGCGTCTTTCGCCGCAATCAACTGCTCTTCAAGTTCAGTCATGTTGTTGTTGGAATAGCGGAAACGCATCGCTTTACACAGGCGCACACCGTCAATGATGGAGGCGTGGTTCAGCGCATCGGAGATGATCGCGTCTTCTTTATCCAGAATGGTTTCAAACAACCCGGCGTTTGCGTCAAAACAAGACGTATAAAGAATGGTGTCTTCTTTGCCCAAGAAGGTCGACAGCTTCTGCTCAAGCTCTTTGTGGATGTCTTGTGTACCACAGATAAAACGAACTGACGCCATGCCAAAACCATGCTCGTCCATGCCCGCTTTCCCCGCTTCAATCAGCGCAGGGTGGTTTGCAAGACCAAGGTAGTTGTTCGCACAGAAGTTCAGTACTTCCTCACCGCTGGCGATTTTGACTGCGGCTTGCTGCTGCGACGTGATAATACGTTCAGATTTGTACAGACCTTCAGCTTTCACTTCTTCGATCTGTTGTTGGATTTGTTGGTAAAATGCAGAAGACATTTGCCATTCCTTCCTGGTTGTTCTGTTGAGTGTGATACCACTCAATCGTAGGGTCAGCCTTTGTGTGACAAGGGTCACAGACCGTAATAACTCATTACCATCTAGTGTAAGCCATGGGGTAGAAAACGATTATCCCTCGACATGGAAAAACATTAGTGAACTCAAGGCACAAATGAACTTTTTAACAGGAAATGGCGATGTCTCTCCCATCCGGGGGCGCTAAATCGAGCCCACCTTATTGGATTACATGTGGCGATTTATCAATTAAACTCAGTGCTCTAGAATGTGAAGGCAGATACTGACCCTATGTTTAACCCGAAACTGGTTACCCTGTTACCCGACTTAGCCATGTTTATTCTGGTGGTGGATGAAGGCAGCTTTACCGGCGCTGCCAAAAAGCTCGATGTCACGCCTTCTGCGTTGAGTAAATTGATCACCCGGCTGGAAAAAGCACTCTCGGTTAAACTGTTTGAACGTACAACACGCAAACTCATCATCACGCAGGCTGGTCAGAAGATTTACGACCAAGCGGTCATTATGCTCAATGCCGCGCAACAAGCGGTCGAGCTGTCGAGCGCTGACCACAGCGTGCCTTCTGGTTCACTGACCGTTGCAGCACCGGAAGCGTTTCTCAACTCCGTATTGCAGCCTTTCGTGATCCCGTTTTTGCAGCAATATCCGGAGATTGAGCTCAAGCTTAGGGTCGTTGACGGCCAGATCGACCTATTTCGCGACAATATTGATGTCGCGTTTAAACTCACGGATAAGCCAGATGAAAACCTGGTGCTGCGAGAAATCGGTAAGACTAACCTGGTCTTGTGTGCCAGCCCGAATTATCTCCAGCGACATGGCATGCCGTCTCATCCAACCGCTCTTGAGCAACATGATTGTCTCTATCTGGCGGAAACCGGACGCGATAACCTGTGGGATTTTCTCAAAGACGACGAGTTTCACACCGTTGCAGTACGCGGCCGCTACGCGGTAAATCACTCCCAGATGCGTCTGAATGGCGTCAAAAACGGACTCGGTATTGGTATTTTTCATGATTTTGTCATCGCCGGCGCCATCACCGCCGGCCAGGTCGTACCGGTGCTGCCCGACTGGACAATCAAAAGCAATTACCACGGCGCGATTGCGATGCAGTATCCCCAGACCAAGTATATGCCCGCCCGGCTGCGGGTATTTATAGACTACGCGGTTCGCGAGCTGCGCGAAAAGCTGTCGGCTCCCTCAATTCAGGAGTGATCATGTTTTCCAGAATTCATCATGTTGCGATCATCTGTTCAGACTACGTGGCGTCTAAACATTTCTATACTGAAGTATTAGGCCTGAAGGTGGTGGCTGAAAACTACCGTCAAACCCGAGACTCGTACAAACTCGATCTGGCGCTGCCTGACGGATCGCAAATAGAACTGTTTAGCTTTCCCGACGCCCCAAAGCGTCCCAGTTTTCCCGAAGCACAGGGGTTACGCCACCTGGCCTTTGAAGTTGAAGATATCGACAACGTAGTGGCTTACCTGTGCGGTCAAGGCATCGAAGTTGAGCCCGTTCGCACCGATGAGTTTACAGGTAAGCGATACACATTTTTTCAGGATCCGGACCAGCTTCCGCTGGAAATTTATCAGAGATGACAAAGCCATGAAAAAGAGTCAGCCTGAACTGACTCGTTTAGTTTAACGAAATGTCACACGCAATCGCTCTACCCGGCTAAATAGCATCCAATCCAGTAACAGCGCGACAATAATGGTGATCCCCGCCATCGGAAACGCCACCCCAATCAAAAGCAGCGTGACCAAGCCCGTCTTCCATATTCCTGACGATTGAAAGCGTGGCGGCACACCAAGCTTTTTCTGTCCGCTCGGACGACGTATCCACCACATCACCCCACCCGATACCGCCAAGAAGATGAACATCAGACAAAACAGTATATTCAGCACTTTGTTTAGCGTACTCAGATCACCCTGATGCAAAGACACGCCTGCGGCCATCAATTTGGCAAAGACGCTGTAGTCCTGCCATGTCACATCCATCAGTAAGCGGCCAGAATACTGATCAAAATGACTGGTGCGATCCAAACGCGGATCCGTTACCTGCCCGGCCATAGAGTTTGCAGCAATCGTAAAGACACCGGTTTCCGATTTTGGAAAATACACCGAGTATTGAGTGAAGCCCATGCTTTTAGCACGCGCAATCAAGTGATCGAGATCGAGGTGATAAGACGTTTCCGAGGACATCGACTCGTGCCCCATCTTACTATGATCATGAGTCACCCTGTCCTGCGATTGCGGCAAAGTAGCCTGCTCCAAATTCCACGGCATCTCTTCTTCGGTGCCATGATTCAAACTGGCGTGCGTCAGCGCAGATTCCGGCTTGTCTCCCCAGGTGTAATACGTCGGAAATGTATTCCAGGCCTGGACCAGTTTCGCCCCCCAAATCCCCGTCCACGACAAGCCAGAGATCAAGAAAAACAGCAGGACAACAGACAAGGCGCCACCCAGATTAGCGTGCAAATCCCGCATAAAAATGCGTGTGCCATTTTTCATTCGAACCTTAAGGAAGCCCGCTCTACTGGCGTTATCTCGCGGTAGCCATAAGTAGATCCCACTGACCAACAACACCATTCCCAGACTGGCTGCTACCTCAATCAGGTAATCGCCCCATTGCCCGAGTAGTAGGGTCGCGTGGATATCATTTGCAAAGCTATAGATGCTGTTGCTGCGGTCTATCGTCCCCAGCACTTCACCAGTGTAGGGGTTGACCGTCGCCAACAAGGTTTGTCCGTCTGGCGCTTGAATCGAAAAGCGATTCGCAACATCGTCGGATGCTGCCGGGATATACTGGGTCACGCTGTAGCCGGGAAACGCTGCATTAATCGCTCGCAGTTGCTTGGAAACCGGCAAGGAATGTGGCTCAGGTTCAACCTGAATGATCGATTCATAGCGCGCCAGTTCGATTTCATCATCCAGTAACATAACCAGCCCGGTAATACTCAGCATTAGCAAAAAAGGGATCACAAACAGACCCGCATAAAAGTGCCAGCGCCAGGTCATAAAATAGAGCGACTTCGCGCGTGATGCATCGCACTGATGAAACAGTGTTGAGTTACTCAACATAAATAATTTCCTTTATACACAAAAAAACATCACCACTCGACGAACGCCGGGGTGATATTGGCAGACTTTTTCAATTTATTTTGTACTGACTTATCGAAAGGAAATGGGAGGAGCGCGCGGAACTTGTCTTTCATATCGTACACTTAGAGCCAAAAAAGTGTAGCGGTCTGAAATGACATAGCTCAGTCGCGTCAGTAAAGGTGTAGTTGGAAGCTTAATTTGGTGAAAGGTTGAAAAATGACTAAACGGACACGGCTTTCCATGCTGCTGTGTCTCACGGTTGTCCTGTTCAATCTGAACCAGTTCAAAGCCATTAATCGTACACAACGTTGCCCAAACGCCTGCCTGACTCCCATGTGCATTGATGACAGGCATCAAAGTCACCAACGCCCAACTCAGAGCACTGGCAAGTAACATCGCAGTATGTTTAGAAGCAGACCGTCGCATCGCAACACCATAAAAACACGTTGTCAGCAACTATATCACCATTGATAAAAATCACATCACAAACTTATTCATTTCACTCGCACCTGCTCACAAATTCGCAACCCAGCTCACATCGAGTAATACACCACCGGGAAATGTAGAGCTTTAACTCTATTAATAAATAAAACACAAACAAAAAACATTATATTTTGGAATAAATCTCAATATTTTAATTATTTATTTTAAAACAATTAAACATTATACATCTATCAATAAATAAACCCTTTCATCAATCAATGCCAATAAATAAAAGGCTCTCATGCACATAAATAAAATCTAATTTAACAAAACAAAATAAACCCTTAGCTAATTTAGTCAAAGTAATTATTTTTCGTGTGACTTAGTTAAAATAAATTCGTAATAATTTTAGATAATTTACCAGCACTATCGATTTAGATTATTGGTAGGTAAACGTCCATTAAATATTAATCAGTCTAATTTAAAAACAAATACTGAGTTATTAAACATCCAAAAGAAATATAACCACAAAAAAGGTAAGAGAAATGAAAAAATATAATAAGACCCTATTGGTAAGTGCAATAGCATTAGGGTTAATGTCAACGTCGGGCATTGCCAACAGTTACACCTCTTCAGACAACGCAGAAACTCATGTCAATCTGGCCATCAATCCTATTTCGTATGACACCATTCTGGGTGAAAACGGCGCTTTTATCGACTTGGATACCGATGAGTTTATTCTTAACCAACAAGAGTGGTTTCAAATCCAAGTATACGCAGAAGGTGCACTGTCATTACCGATTACTGAAACCGGTATGAAATCCGCCTTGAGCATTCCTGACGACATCCCGTTTACGGATTTTCAGGCTTTACTGGATCAGTATGTGGAAGTACACGATAAGGCCTATTTCTGGAAGCAGGATTTGTATCCAGATATCGTGAAACTCTCTCTGACACTGGCGAACTATTCTGACATACAGAACAACCTGATTGACCCGATTAGCAATTCACTGAACGTCATTCTCAGTAAGGCCGCCCTGCAAGACGAGGCGTCAAAAGCAGAAGTCGAAAATCACCGTAAAATGGCGATTGGCTACATCACCGCGTTAAAAAACTTTTCTATGCAGTATCAACAACAAGTGACGGATATCGAAACAGAACTGCGCGACTTTTCCGCCGCGCTGGAAACACAACAAGCACAGCTCAATACATTAGAGAGTACTCACAGTGAGTATCTGACCGATGACGGGAGCGAACTGCAGCAACGCCTGAAAGATCTGCAAGACCGAATTAAGCAGTTGAATGCGGACTATGATCACTACACAACCGTTGCAGCCACCGCCGTCACTTACGCCTGGTTCCCTGCTGTTGCTATCCCTATCATGGGCGTATACGGCGACAAAGCGGAAAAAGCGCGTAAGCTACGCAACTCTTTGACCGAAGAAGCGGCTGACGTCGAATCAAAACTCAACTATACGCAGAAAATTTACAACACCTATCAACGTTCAACCCAAAGCATCCAGGTCATTTCAGAGAAAATTGATCATGCAATTCCGCACATCAATAAACTCAAACTGCACTGGCAAAAGCTGAATACCGATTTTGAGTCGCTACTGATTGCCTTGAATGCAGCAGAACAAGACGCATCAATCCTGGAGTCCAGTGTGTTCATGGGTGCAGCAGGGGCCATCGCTAACACCACAGTAGCGGAGAAAAACTGGAAAGATATCAGCGAGAAAGCCAAAGCTTTTGCTAATAATGCGTACATCCAAGAAATAAAGTAACACCTATAAATAAACTCACTGCCCGGGTTTTATTTCCGGGCATTAATTTATCCTGCGTATAAAAAATAATTTTAAGGAAAATTTTTATGAAATTTCTTCCTGTTTTAATTTCACTGACTCTGTCACCCTCTATTGTTTTGGCAAACGACTGGCTGGAAGTTAATAATCTTCCTGGAAACGTAAATATTCCATCCTGGACAGAAAAAGCTTATATTAATAATTCTGTGATATCCCGAACCACATCCGACTTATACGTCAATTTCAGCGATTGGATAGCCGAACAGAATTTATATGTGACTAAACCGACTCGTGTTGTTTTGTTTGCCGATACACTAAAAATTGATGAGAACTTTAATCATCTGATCGACAATCAGAACATTCTGATCTTCGCTCGCCGTGTCATTGGCCATGGCACAGCCAACTTTGTTTTAGGCAAAGAAGGGGCTGTTGCTTCCTTTACCATCATTGCTGATCACGTTGAGCCGACCATTAATATTCTGGCATTTCGAAGCAACGACACCGTCAGCGTCGATAAACTCAATGACGCAGATACACTTGGCATTTCTGTGTTAACTGCCGGAGACACTTATCGCAGCGTGGACATTACCACCAACCTCAATGAATACCTGCTACAGCACACGGCCTCTCTGGTGGATATCGAGGGTCGCATCTTTGATGCTGCGAGCGCGGTGTTTGATACCAACCCTGTTGTGGCAGGTAAAATGATTGACTGGGCAGAAAGAACCCTGCGCTTGTCAGATGATGCCCTGGAAAAAGATCCCCTACTTGCTGATTTGTATTTGCAGGCGGTTGCTTTTCAGCAGTTCATTACGCTCAGCGCGCAGTCCGACCAGTACGTGCCACGGCTTGACCGGACTTTGTATAAAGACAAATACCGCGCTTATCTGGATGCTATGGCTGCATATCAAGCCCAGTGGGATCTGGCTTCAGACCGCCAGACTAAAATTGATGACAAGCTGGACGCCGCTCAACGAGCTCTGGACAATGTCACCGATGTCTTAAACGCGCAACAGTCTATCATTGATCAGAGCGACAAAAACGTCAGCAAGCTTCATGAGAGCCTCAGTGCACTTGAAAAGCGCTACAATACACAAGAGCTGACGGCGCTGAGCGCACGAAGCAATTATGTTTATGGTGTTGAAGTGTGGAAAACGCAGCAGGAGCTAAACGCGGCCCTGCAGATTTTTCAGGCCATTGCCGAGCTCGGCAGCGCCATCAGCGGCGTGTTTACTGGCAACCTTGGGGCCGTTAACGACCTCACTGAGCAGCTATCCCAAACACCTGAAACCTTGTCTAAGGCCAAGAATCTGGTCACAAACATCAAGAACGTCACCGGCATTATTGACAACATCAGTAAATCCATCGGTGGAATCGCCAAGCTGACCAATGAAGCCAAAGGCAGTATCAAAATTCAAAAAATCGCCGGAGCCCTGGACACGTTTAATTTTGCGCTGCCAACGATTGAAGAGAGTAACCTTGCCTGGGATCTGATGCTGGCAGAAGTGCGCAGCAACCTGCGCTTTGCCGACAGTTTGGGTATCAGAGGCGCGCGACAATATCTATTGGAACTGGAGAAGCAGGTATTATTGGGGAAAGGCATCAACACCGCCCAACTCAATCTGGCTCACGAACAGGCGAAAATGCTGGATATGCTGTTAACCCAGGAAGTATCTCAAAATCAGCAAGCTCGATTGCAACAAGCTATCACGGATTACCAACAAGAATCCGGCCAGTTTGATACCATCGAGAAAGAGCTGTCACGGATGCTGACTCACTTCAAACGCCCCATGTTCATTGCACTGGCCAATTACAAGCAAGCGTATAAGTACTGGGCATTAAAAGAAAGCAGCCTCAAACCATCACTCAACAAAAGTGCGTTGGATTATCAAAGTGATCTGGCTACGATTGAATCTGAATATCTCAACGCACTTGAGCGGTTTGACCCTGCGCCACAAGACAGCCTGGCAGTCACAGATTTTATCATCGATGATCAGACGCAGTTACAGAGCCTGGCCGAACATGGTGAATTGAATGTGCAACTCGCGTTGGATAATGAAAAATTCTGTCGCTACGACCGCGTTCGCCTGTCGACTTTGCGTGTTTACCTGGAAGGCGAATCGTTGCCTTACGGTCAGGAATTCAACCTCAAGCTATCCAACTCAGGCAACTATCAGGATCGCTTCAAAGACCAGCAATTTGCGTTCAGTTCAACACCACTTAACCGTTCGTTCGATTATCGCCTGGATGACGCTCAACATAACCAGACCAGTATTATTCTCGACGGCGCGGTGGCGAATAAACTGGCGTACGCGTATTTTGAACCGACCCCATTCACGACGTGGAATGTCAAAGTGGCGGATTTCGGCCAGGCCGATACTCAATATCTGCAAAACGTAGAACGAGTTCGCTTTGAATTTCTGGGCAGCGGTATTCCCGGAGAGCGCAACTGCAATCAATAACCACTCGAGGCTTCCCATCCGGGGGAGCCTTTTCTCCTTACCTTCTGTGACCCTATTCACGCTTTATTACTGACAATTCTATTTCTAGGAAATATTCCTAGTTTTTCTAAGTCTCGCTCTCAGGTCATGCATTTCTCTCAGGCTTACACTTCTCTCCAGCGTAAACACATTTTAATTTGCCGGCCCTTTCCAGCCCGGCGACAACTTCTGAGTCTGAGGATTCCGCATGTTTAAACTACTCGAACAGGTCCGTAAACCGACCTTAGATCTGCCGGTGGAGATCCGCCGCAAAATGTGGTTCAAGCCATTTATCCAGTCTTACCTGGTGGTGTTTATCGGTTACATGACGATGTACCTGATTCGCAAAAACTTCAACGTCGCCCAAAACGACATGATCTCCACCTATGGCCTGTCGATGACAGAACTGGGTTTGATCGGTCTTGGATTCTCGATCACATACGGGATCGGTAAAACCGTTGTCTCTTATTACGCCGATGGCAAAAACACCAAACAGTTCCTGCCGTTTATGCTGATTTTGTCGGGTCTAGCTATGCTCGGTTTCAGTTTCAGCATGGGCGGTGGCAGCGCCAGTCTGTTTCTGATGGTGGCATTCTACGCGCTAAGCGGTTTCTTTCAGAGTACCGGTGGCCCATCAAGCTATTCAACCATCACCAAATGGACGCCGCGCAACAAGCGTGGTTCGTACCTCGGGCTATGGAACATGTCGCACAACGTTGGTGGCGCGGGGGCTGCAGGTGTGGCGCTGTTTGGTGCCAACGTCCTGTTTGATGGTCATGTTATCGGTATGTTTATCTTCCCGTCGATCATTGCGCTTATCGTCGGCTTTGTCGGACTGCGTTTTGGCAGCGACTCACCTGAGGCTTATGGCCTGGGCAAGGTTGAAGAGCTGTTTGATGAGCCGGTGAGCGAGGAAGACACTACAGCCGAAGAGAAACAGATGACCAAACGTGAGATCTTTGTTGAATACGTGCTAAAAAACAAAGTGATCTGGCTATTGTGTTTCGCCAACATCTTCCTGTACATCGTTCGTATCGGTATCGATCAATGGTCTACAGTTTATGCCTATCAAGAATTGGGCTTATCTAAAGAAACCGCCATCTCCGGCTTTACCTTGTTTGAAGTTGGTGCACTGGTTGGCACACTGATGTGGGGCTACCTGTCAGATCTTGCCAATGGCCGTCGCGCCTTGGTTGCTTGTGTTTCACTGGGGCTGATCATCGTATCACTGGAATTCTACCAGCACGCCGCTAATGAGTTTATGTATCTGGCTTCTCTGTTCGTACTCGGCTTCCTGGTGTTTGGTCCACAACTTCTGATCGGTGTGGCTGCGGTTGGTTTCGTGCCGAAAAAAGCCATTAGTGTGGCGGATGGCATCAAAGGAACGTTCGCTTACCTGATTGGCGACAGCTTCGCTAAGCTGGGCCTCGGTATGATCGCTGACGGTACACCAATCTTCGGTCTAACCGGTTGGAAAGGCACGTTCGCTGCGCTGGATACATCCGCGATGATCTGTATTGTTCTGCTGGCATTCGTTGCCATTGCCGAAGAGAAAAAGATCCGCCGTGCGAAGAAGCTAGAGTTGGCTGAACGTCAGGCTTAATCGCTCACCTTTCCCCAATGGCACGTCATCTGTTACTCAGTTGGCGTGCTTTTTTTATTTTCTGACCCATTTTATTGATCAATTCGGTTGCGTAATCGCCATCCCGGCGCTAAGTTATGCCGCTTTCTTGTCCAGTTTGAATCTCACTTATGATTAATGTCGCGCTTGTAGATGATCACATTGTCGTCCGGTCCGGTTTTGCCCAGTTACTCGGACTGGAAACGGATATTCACATTGTGGGTGAATTCGGCTCGGTTGCGGAAGCGCGACGGGGTTTACCCGGCTCTGGCGCCAACGTCTGTATTCTCGACATCTCAATGCCAGACGAGAGCGGGCTCGCTTTGCTGCAGGAGCTGCCATCCGGCATCGCTTGCGTGATGCTCAGCGTGCATGACTCACCAGCCATGGTTGAAAAAGCGTTGGAAGCTGGTGCACTGGGCTACCTGAGTAAACGTTGTAGTCCGGATGAGCTTATCCAGGCGGTACGCACCAGCGCCAGCGGCGGCTGCTACCTGACGCCGGATATTGCCCTGAAGCTGGCAACCCCAAAAAGCCGCCCTTCACTGGCGCAATTGACCAAACGAGAGCGTCAGGTCTGCGAAATGCTGGCATCCGGCCTGGAAGTCAAAGCCGTGGCCGCAGAACTGGGGCTAAGCCATAAAACCGTCCATGTACATCGGGCAAATGCGATGGATAAGCTAGGGGTAAAAAATAATGTCTCTCTGGCGAAACTGTTTCAGGACACCTCCTTGTAATGCGCCGTTTCCTGCTCACATCCCTAAGTGGCTGGTTGCTGATCAGTTGCAGTTGGTTCTGTTTGTGGGTGATCTCATACTACTTCGTTAACGATCCAGAGCTGGCAATTCTGTTCTTCCCATTTGCGCTACGACTCGGGATTACTCTGCATACCAGTCCACGCTTTTGGGCCTGCTCCTACATTGCCGAATGGCTGCTCACCATCGCTTTGGCGATGTTGCTTGAGCAACCGCAATGGTTAACTATTCTGGGCGCCAGTCTGCTCAGCATTCCGGTGACCTGGCTGACCAAACGCTACTATTTTGGTACTCAGTGGCGACGCTTAGTCGTCATGTCCACAGTGATCCTGTCGACCGCGTTTATCAATGTACTGGCAGTGAGTTCGCACGTCTCATCGATCTACATGGTCTGGCTGGTCAGCATTACCGGTGGCTTAATGCTGGTGCCGAGTTGTTATCTGATCTGGAATTACCTGTTCCAGAGTACCTGGATCCCGCTCACCTCAAATCTTATCTCTCGACCGATCCAATTTCAGATCCGGCCAGTAGTGCTGTTTTCTCTGCTGTTTTCGGCCAGTATCGCATTGCAAATCGGTTTGCCTGACGAACTGCGCCGTTTTGCGCCGTTTTGCCTGGCAATTCCGATCATTCTGCTCGCGGTTCGTTATGGCTGGCAAGGCGCCCTACTCGGCACGCTGCTCAATAGTATCGCGCTGATCGCCGCGCGCAGTGGCGTATCTCAACTGGAAATCACGGATCTTCTCTTGTCTCTATCTGCCCAAACTCTGACGGGAATTTTGCTCGGTATGACGGTGCAACGCCAGCGAGATTTAAACCAGCAACTGCGTAACGAGCTATCACGCAATCAGAGCCTGTCACGGCAGCTAGTAAAGGCGGAAGAATCCGTACGTAAAGAAGTGGCGCGTGAACTGCATGACGAAATCGGTCAGAACATTACTGCGATCCGCACTCAAGCAAGTATCATCAAACGTGTTGAAACCAATCAGATGGGCGTCAATTGCGCGGATACGATTGAGTCGTTGTCATTGAATGTTTATGACACCACCAAAGGCCTGCTCACCCGTTTGCGCCCAAAAACGCTGGATGACCTCAACCTGGTCGAAGCCATAGAGCAACTGGTCCGAGAAATGGAGTTTGAGCACATAGGCACAGATGTGACCATAGAGTGGCAAGGAGAATCAGACTCCCTGAATGATGCCACCAGCGTCACCCTCTATCGGCTGTGCCAGGAAGCGCTGAATAATGCCCAGAAGTACGCTCATGCCAGTCACATTCGCATTATGGTTTGTCTGAGCGAGCTGGTTGTCCTCGATATCAAGGACAATGGTATCGGATTTAAACCTCAGGATTCAATGAAAGGTCTCGGCTTAAGGGGTATGCAAGAACGAGTTCAGGCTCTTGGTGGCCAGTTTAGTCTTGTCAGCCATACCACAGAAAGTGCACAACCCAATGGCACACATATTCGTGTGCAAATACCAAGAATATGAGGCCAGGAATGTTCGGACTTTTACGCGCAATGCCGACCTACACAGCGACACTGAATGAAGCTCAGACTCGTGAAAAATACCAGTACTGGCGGCTACACATCATGCTCGGAATGTACTTGGGTTATGCGGGGTTTTATCTAACGCGTAAAACGTTTAATTACGCCATGCCAGCCATGATCGCCGACTTAGGGTTGGATAAAGGTGACATCGGCATCATCGGTACTCTGTTTTATGTCACGTACGGGCTGTCTAAATTTCTCTCCGGCATCATTTCGGACCGCTCCAATCCAAGATACTTCATGGGGTTGGGGTTAATCGCCACTGGCATCATCAACATTCTGTTTGGCCTGTCGAGCTCAATTGCTGCATTTATCTGCCTGTGGGTGATGAACGCCTGGTTTCAAGGTTGGGGCTGGCCACCTTGCTCCAAATTACTCACGACCTGGTATTCGCGTTCGGAGCGGGGATTCCGTTGGGCAATATGGAATACCGCACATAACGTTGGTGGCGCCATGATTCCGTTGCTGGTGGGATACCTCACCTTGCACTACAGTTGGCGACAAGGGTTTATCGTCCCCGGTGTGATCGGTGTATTAATTGGGCTCCTGCTCTGCTGGCGCTTGCGGGATAAGCCGACTTCCATGGGCTTGCCAACCGTAGGACAGTGGCGTAAAGACCCGCTAGAGCTGGCTCAGGAAAATGAAGGTCAGGGCCTCAAACCGGCGGAGATCCTTAAAGCTTATGTGTTTAATAACAAATACATTTGGCTGTTGGCTTTCAGTTATGTCCTGGTCTACATCGTGCGCACGGCAATCAACGATTGGGGTAATCTTTACCTGACAGAACAACACGGCTACAGCCTGATCAATGCGAATGCGGCATTGTCTCTGTTTGAAGTCGGGGGATTTATTGGTTCTTTGGTCGCGGGATGGGGATCCGACCGTCTGTTTGGAGGTAACCGTGGCCCGATGAACCTGATTTTCGCTATGGGTATTTTTCTTTCGGTCGCTGCGTTGTGGCTAATGCCACTGACCAATTTCGTATTTCAGTCCGCTGGCTTTTTTACCATCGGATTCTTCGTATTCGGCCCGCAGATGCTGATTGGCATGGCAGCGGCAGAATGCTCACACAAAGATTCGGCAGGAGCTGCTACGGGTTTTGTTGGTTTATTTGCCTATATGGGTGCGGCTCTGGCTGGTTACCCACTCGCATTGATCATGGAGTATTACCATTGGACAGGATTCTTTGTCACCATATCCGTTTGTGCCGCGGTGATCGGCTTACTACTGTTGCCTTTTTTGCAGGCGCAATTCCCACAGGAGTCACGCCTGAGTAACAGCACAAACCTTTAGCCAAACAGCTTGCTCCAAATGCTTGGATTACGTTTATCGTGGTATTCAACTCGCAGATCGTCAACCTGACGCAGCGCTTCTTTCGCTTGCTCAAGCTCACCGGCTTGAAGATGTGCTTTAACGCCATCTAACGCCACAGTTAGCTTAGTAAACCCTTCTTTATAAAGGTCTTGCTTCTCAGGTGGGTAAACACCCAGTTTGGCCTGATTTACCAACTGAGTCAGGTTCGCAACCGGCGCTTCCATCTCTTCAATATTCTGTGCTTCAGCCGCATGTTTAAACTCAACACGCATCTCTTTCATGGTCGCTTTCAGGTCAGATCCTGATGCGTAAACACTGGTTGCAGCGACTAACGCCAGCAGCGGAATTAACTTTTTCATTGTAAAACTTTAATTGTTATTTGAAGGTGGCGAAAGTGTAACGAAACCAACCATTTCAGCACAAGCAGAACTTGTATCAAGGTGTAATTCATCATGTAAGAAGACACTACCTTACAAAAACCATAATTAAATAATCGTTATTAGACTTGCAACACAGATCTTCTAAGTTAGTGCGAAGTCACATTAAAGCATTCTTTTTACCTACTCTTTTGGTGAGATTTATACGTGCTTTATTGTATATCATAACTCCCTTGGCTTATTTGGGAGCGTATTATGGGTGTCACCGTTTGTGCAAATGGATTAAGCGTTGTCCATCAAGGCTCTGGAGGAGAGGCGAACGCCACTTTACCGGATGTCTGTTTAACCACCGTCGGTAAACCCGTGGTTCCTATCCCTTATGGCAACAACGCCAAATCTGCCGATCTAGCGGATGGCACAACAACGGTTTCAATGGATGGAGGAAACAGCATTGCCATTAAAGGAAGTAAGTTTTCCAAAAGCACTGGCGATGCAGGAGGCGATAAAAAAGGGGTTGCATCCGGCACTATCGAGTCCGAAGCCGAATTTATTTCCGCCTCTCCAACAGTGAGTATCGAAGGCATAGGAGTCTGCCGGCTGTCTGATCAGATGACCATGAATAAAGCCAATACCATGTGTCTTGGTGGTGTTCAGAATCCGTCCGTCTCTGTGACCGAAGATCAGGAAGGTACCTACACTCTCGACCTCGTTTGTCGATACCCTAATGGGCAACCCTATGCCAACGCACCTTTCGAACTTCGTGAATCTGGCGGTGGCCAAATTGGTTCCGGCGTGCTTAATGCGCGAGGCCTTGGTACGGTGAGCGAGTTACCATTAAAAGAATGCATACTCGTGCTCAAAGAGAGTAGCGACGCTTATAAGGCCAACTCCACGTTATCTAAAAATACGCCAACAGAAACTTACCCCGACACACATAACTTTTGCACTTATGTTGCAGGTCAAAGATCGCCCTTCTGGGAAGATAAAGTCGGCGTCTCTAATGACTGGGGTGTTTTACTGTCTCCCTCATACAGTGACGATGACTTCAAGGCCATGGTGTACGAACAAAGCCGAATTCTCTCTCCTCACGTCGTGAGCAGAAATCACTCCAATGACTTTTCTGCCGCTTTTGTTTCCGCCCTGTTCCATATTCAGGAAGATCGAGAGTCATTGGATAAATACCAACCTTTGTTAGAACTGCTTTTTGAACAGGTTCACCCAAATGGAGATATTTTGCGTATTCTTTATCAGGCCAACCTACTTGAACCGCCGGCAGAATTACTCGCCAAATTACGTTTGCTGGGAACCGGCAACACCATTGAATATCTTCAGCAAGTACTATGGACACAGATAAGCCAACAACTCAGTGGGTACATCAATGATTTGATTGCGGCACTCGATACCCGATTAGATTTCATCCAAACACAGGCTGCCGCACGCTCACTCACCGTTGTTGAAGAGGGGGTACAAGGTTATAGAACCGGTATGAGCTTGATGTCCAGCGCTCTACCAGACATTTTAACCAACATACTGTCTCGAACTAACGAGACACTTTTATCCGTTTCCGCCATGGCATCGGGCAGTATCGTCAACACCACCGGAGAGTCGGGTTTCACCACAAATGCAGGTAAAATTCATGCCGTGGTTTATACCAAAGCCATTAATTTGAACCGCCCTCCATTTATCGTCTTTGAAGACATATTTTCAGATTAAGGTACCTCATGGACGCAGTTTTCCCGATCACGCAAAGAAATGGTGAGCCGTATCATACGCTCAGTGATTTCACCAGACTCTTCGACCAAGTAAAAAGCGGCCGTTATCTCCTCGGTCAAGGCTATGGGTGGCACAGTGGCGTTCATTTGACGTCAAAAATGGTGCCGTGGGGAAAAGGGTTAAGACCGATACAAGCGATGCTGGATGGACGAATTGTTGCTTACCGAATACACCCAGACTACCAGACAACAACATATAAAGACCAAAAACTCAGGTACAGCAACAACTTTGTATTACTGGAGCATGAAATAAGCGATCCCGACCAAAAAGACGAAGAGATCTTTAAGCTTTACTCTCTCTACATGCACTTAGCGCCACCTTCCGATATTGGTGCCAACGCTTCCCTGACAACACGTTATAAGCTCTTGGATGACGGGAGAAATGTCCGTACATTTAAGTTTGATTCCGAACCAAAGAAAAGTAAGCTAGAGCACAAGGTGTCAATGTCAAAGGGCACCGTATTGGAATACTTATATGCCGAAGAGAAAGCGACCAATACATATGCTATCGGCAACGAAATTTATCATATGATCAAATGTAGAGTCATTAAACTTGGTGAATCTCCATCATCTGCTGAACGAAAGATGAAAGGAAAAATAGTCTGGTTCGCTTCAGGTAAAAAAAGTAAATTCAATATATTGGAAGACCCTTCAGTGATGGTTCCTGAAGCAGTTTCCGAACCAGAATGGATGTCTGAAAGTGCAGCGAGAAAGCGTGATGGCAGTGTAGTTGCTCTGCCTCTACCCATGCTACCAGTGGATATGGACGCAGGCCATATTAAAGTAAAAGCCGGAGATGAACTGGGCTACATGGGACTACACGAATACAGCAATGACGTGGCGGCAACCAAAAAAGAAGATAATCGTATTCATATTGAGTTGTTTTCCGTAGCCAAACCTCCTGCATTTTTCTTAAAAATGATTTCCCCTAAAAACGCTGACAAAAGTCCACTCATTACTATTGACGGCAGCGGGAGTGATGGTGCTCTTAAACTCTCCAATCCCTTCTTTAAAAAACTGCTTGAGGAGATGGGTAAAGAAGATCAAACAGATTTCTCAAATTTTCAACCCAGAGATGCAAAAATCTACTTAGAAAACAAGCGAAAGCATTTCGAGAAAGTAATTGTTAAACATCCATCAGACTGGTACACAGACATCTCTCATAACATGTACGCCCAAATTCATGAGATCGCCTTAAGTGTCATGGACGAAAAATACGCATCGAGCTTTGTTTCACATAAAGAGTATCAAATATCACCTTGGCGTCGGGAGTTTATCCAGCATCACGATATATTTTCTCAACATGAAAAGCTAAGAGCAGATAAGTTTTCCTGGCTTCAGGATGTGCAAAATCATATCCAGCTGCCAGACGACATGAATCTGTGGCATTATTGGCCTTTTTTGACACTTCTGGTCGACGGATGTGGATGCATTTTAACTAGAAAATCTCTAAATAAAATCGCTGTATTTGCTAGTAGTAAAAACATAGACAGACACTATGACAGTTTAATATCAACAATGCGTGATTTCGAGATCAATACATGTCTAAGAGCAAGTCATTTTTTAGCTCAGATCATTCATGAATCCGGAAGCTTTAAATATACAGAAGAGAGTGGGGTATCCAATTCTGCATATGGTGGATTTAAGGGGCGTGGACTAATCCAAATCACACTAAAAGATAATTACTATAAATATGGAAAGTATGAAAATACTGATTTCATATCCACTCTAAATAATAAAATCAAACTAGCCAACCCTCCTTATTCAGCCAGATCCGCAGGCTGGTATTGGTCAATACAAGCCAAATTGAATTCTCATGCAGACAATAATGACTTTATTTATTTAACATATTCTATTAATGGCGGGTATAATGGATATAATGATAGGTTAAAGTGGCTAGTTAAAAGTCTCGAAGAACTGTACTCAAAATGTCCCTCTAATGAAATCAAGAGTGCAGATTATAAATTTGAAGAAAGTAAAGCATACAACATAAGGAAAGCAAGCTTTGGATGGGGGCTTTGGCATGACCCAGGGTTGAGTAAAAAAGGATGCACAAAAAACAAAGATAAGGCACTGTTCGGCTATAAGAGACTTCTAGTTCTTTCAGGAAGCAGTTTGTCAGGAAATAAGAAATGGTACGGCTATCAAAAACAAAAAATAATAGAATTTGTAAAGAATAGAATTTCAGAATTAGAAGGATAATTTATATGAAAATTAACATAAAAAAATCACTTATATTAATTTGTTTCTTGTTTATTCCCAGCCATGCCTCAGCAAAATATTCCATCAGTGGCGTTTATAGTTTATTAGAACCAATTGACTGCACCATAAATATAAAAATATCAAAAGACAAATTTCTAGCCAATATAAACTCAAAGAAGATACTAGGAAATGTAGTATTAAATAATGAAAAAAATAATAAATATATAACTTTTAAAGGACTTAAGGGTAGTGTACCAAATGTAGATATAGAAGCAGAATATGAAGACGCTATGTTATACATTCAAAATTACGGTAACGCAATGAATGAATATACCCGATTCGAGGAATGTAGCGAAAAGTACTTGATTTTAAAAAAAGAAAGTCCTGAAGATTAGAAATATTTTTTTGATAGAGACAAATAATCTAATAAATGATTTAAAACTACTTACAGTAAATTGAGTACTTTCATTTTTCACTGAACTATCAACATCCCCACACTCTTGTAGGGATGTTGGTTTTATAACTCTTGATACTCGGCGATGGGCTCTCGTCCGCGTACAGCCAGGAAGTCGAGGAATTGCTGGACGCTATGCGTAACGACTTTGTCGGTACTCACACCGACACGATCAAGCAACTCACTGACCAGAGTCAGGTTACCAACATCTTGGCAAAAGTGTGCATCACTGCCAGTGGTAAAATACACGCCTAGCTCTTTACCGATTTGTGCAATCTCATAGCAGCGGTCGACACTGCCTACCCGGCTGTTGCCTTTTAGCGTGGTGTTGTTGATCTCAATCGCAACGTGATGTTCCGCCGCACAAGCCAGTACGCGATGAAAATCAAAATCGAAATTAGGATTCCCTAAGTGACCCAACGCGTCTACTCGACCACCTTTGATTGCATTGATCAATGCTTGAGTATGTGTTGCCACGTCCGATGGACGAAACACCGGTTCATGAAAACTGCTGATAACCCAATCGAGATTCTTATCGACACTAGGGTGGATATCAATCTCTCCAGCTGTATTCAGGATATTAGATTCGACCCCTCGGATCACAGCCACGCCATCTAAGAAACGGGGCAGAATACGCTGGTTGGAAAAGAACCAATAATGGGGTGCTCCCGGCATTGATTCTGAGTGGTCGGTGGTACAGAACATCGCCAAACCATTTTGTTTGGCCAGTTTGGCGTTCTCAATCAAAGTACTGTATGCGTGCCCACTGGCGTACGTATGTGTGTGGGTATCCACCACAAGTTCCATAACAACTCCCTACTCGTTTGCGTTTATTTCGTGACCAGTTTAACACTTACGTCGAGATAGGTCTTGTGTTGGTTTACAAGTTGGTAAGAACCCGACGGCTCAGCGTTCATCCTTGGGGGTGTCCATCACCACCATGGTTGTGATCGAATTGATATGCGGGTATTCACCCAACACATCTGCGTGAAAGCGTTTGTAGGCATTCAGGTCGCGCGTCTCTACACGGATCAGGTACTCATTCGCACCGGTAATATTGTGAATTTCCGTCACCTCTTTGGCAAAACGCAGATGCTCCTCAAAGCCGACCTGAGATTGTTTGCTGTGATTGGCTAATCCAACAGAAACATATGCAATAAAACCGATACCGAGCTTTGTCCCATCAAATACGGCTCGGTAACCTTTTATCACCCCGCTTTTTTCCAGCTCTTGTACCCGACGTAATGTAGCAGACGGTGACAATCCGACCCGTTCGGCCAGCTCAACATTGGCAATTCGTCCATCCAACTTCAGTTCACGCAATATTCTTTCGTCTATTCTGTCCATAACCATTAAAAGTTGCAGTTCAATCCGTATTTCATCAAATAAAAACACACAATTGCGCTGCATGCCAAGTAGTATTTTGGGTTGTCGGCCGCCACTTCTTTCATCAACTTTGAGTGATTTTTCTATGGAATTTCAACAACTGGGTGCTTTAGCCCTGTTTGCGTTCGTCGCTACGTTTACCCCAGGCCCCAATAACATCATGCTGATGACATCGGGTGCCAACATCGGCCTGCTGCGCACTATCCCACATATGATAGGCATCATTATTGGCTTTGCGGTGATGCTGTTAACGGTCGGCCTCGGCCTCAGCCAAGTCTTTAATACGTTTCCATTACTGCATGACATCTTAAAAGTCGCCAGTCTGGCATATTTGCTGTATCTGGCAGCGATGATTGCGGTTAGTAAGCCCAAAAGCGCCACTCAGGACTACCGTCCGATGACGTTGCTTTCGGCGGCCGCTTTTCAGTGGGTAAACCCTAAAGCCTGGTCAATGGCATTGTCGGCAATCAGTTTGTTTTACACCAATGCGTCGGTCAGTGGCCTGCTGTTTATTTCTGTCGTATTTGCTGTTGTTACCGCGCCGTCAGTGCTTATCTGGACATTAGCGGGCACACAATTACAGAAATGGCTGACCAGTCCAAAACGTACCCGAGTGTTCAACGTCACCATGGCTTTGATGCTGGTTGGTTCGACCATTCCGATGATTTAACCCCCTAGCTGCTGAACCAGAAAATCTGTCAGTAAACGGACTTTGGCTGAGAGGTTACGATTGTTGGGATACAGTGCCCAAATACCTTCGCGTTCATCACGGTATGCCATGAGCACTTCGATCAGTTCGCCGGACTCAAGATCCTCCTGGATGTAATAGTCCGGCAATTGAATCAAACCCAAACCGCGCTTGGCTGCATCACGAAGCGCAAAGCCGCTGTTACACTTTACCCGCCCCGTCACCCGAAACGAGCGTGCTTTCCCCTGATCGCGAAAACGCCAGTATTCATTGGTCCCAACCAGACACTGATGCTGAGCGAGCTCCGATAAAGTATGTGGTTCACCAAATCGATCAAGATACGAATGACTGGCACACACATGTAACTGACGGGTGGCCAGACGACGAGCGATAAAGCTGGAGTCTTCCAGACGTCCCAAACGAATGGCAACATCAATTCCCGATTCAATCAAATCCAGTTTCTGATTCGTTAAGATAAGTTCGAGATCAACCTGAGGATGCAACTCAAGAAACTGATTAAGAAGCGGTGCCAGATGCAGCTCACCATAGGTGACCGGGGCGGTGACTTTGAGCAGTCCCTTCGGCGTGGACTGCATCTGCGTGACGGCCAACTCAGCCAGTTCCAACCCCTCAACCAGATGTTTGCACTGATGAAAATACAGCTGACCAGCTTCGGTCATGGTGACTTTTCGTGTCGTGCGATTCAGCAGTTTGACCGCCAGACGCTCCTCAAGAGCGGACACTCGTCGACTGATCTGAGCAACCGACGTGTTCAGTTTTTTCGCCGCTCCTGTGAAGCTGTGTGTTTGCGCGACTGCGACAAACTCACTCACGCCTTCCCAACTAGCCATTGAATCTTTCACCTCTTAATTATTACAAATACGTAAAAATCATTTTCAATTTACACCAATTATCTTCCTTTTTGAAACGTCTATACTCTTGGGTATTCCAACTTCATGACGCTGTAGCCTCCCATCTTCAGCGCTATGATTAGCCCCTACTGATTAAATAAAAAGGAAACTCGAATGGCTCTTGAACTCAAACCCGGCCAAACCTCGATTAAGTCTAAAGCAGCTGTTGCATGGGCTGCTGGCGAACCTCTGAAAATGGAAGAGGTCGACGTACAACTGCCAAAGGCAGGTGAAGTACTGGTGCGCATCATTGCAACCGGTGTGTGTCATACCGATGCGTTTACCCTGTCTGGCGATGATCCAGAAGGGATCTTCCCGGCAATTCTTGGTCATGAAGGAGGCGGTATCGTCGAAATGGTTGGCGAGGGCGTTACCAGCGTGTCGGTCGGCGATCACGTGATCCCACTTTACACCGCGGAATGTGGCGAGTGTAAGTTTTGTAAATCCGGTAAAACGAATCTGTGTCAGGCAGTACGTGAAACTCAAGGTAAAGGTCTGATGCCAGATGGCACATCACGCTTTTCCATTAACGGCGAAACCATCTATCACTACATGGGGTGTTCTACATTCTCGGAGTACACCGTATTGCCCGAAATTTCACTGGCAAAAGTGAACAAAACCGCTCCACTTGAGGAGGTGTGCCTGCTCGGCTGTGGTGTCACAACGGGTATGGGAGCCGTACTCAACACCGCCAAAGTGGAACAAGGTGCCACCGTGGCAATCTTCGGTCTGGGCGGAATTGGTCTGTCAGCCATCATTGGTGCACGTATGGCGGGTGCTTCACGCATCATCGGTATCGACATCAATGAAAGCAAATTTGATTTAGCCAAACAGTTGGGCGCCACAGACGTGATCAACCCACAGACATTTGACAAGCCGATCCAGGAAGTGATCGTTGAAATAACGGATGGTGGCGTGGATTATTCGTTCGAGTGTATCGGTAACGTCAATGTGATGCGTCAGGCGCTGGAGTGCTGTCATAAGGGCTGGGGGGAATCCGTCATTATTGGCGTGGCTGGCGCCGGTCAGGAGATCTCAACACGTCCGTTCCAGCTGGTCACCGGACGTGTATGGCGCGGTAGTGCCTTTGGTGGAGTAAAAGGACGCTCTGAGTTGCCTGAGATTGTCGAGCGTTACCTGGCGGGTGAGTTTGGCTTGCAAGAGTTCATCACCCACACTATGGGGCTGGAAGACATTAACCAAGCTTTTGAGCTGATGTATGAAGGCAAAAGTATCCGTAGCGTTATCCATATGGACAAATAAGCGCACCACCCACGTGCCGCCTCGTCAGGCGGCACCGTTTTACCAGAAAGGGGATACCAATGACGCTAGAAAATATCAGTCAGGCGAAAGTTTTCGGTGGCTGGCACAAACAGTATTCATTTGAGTCCAATACGCTCAAAGGCCGCACTCGCTTCGCGATTTTCCTCCCGCCCAACGCCACGCAGGCAAATCCGGTTCCGGTCTTGTACTGGTTGTCTGGCCTTACCTGTACCGACGAAAATTTCATGCAAAAAGCCGGCGCGTTCCATATGGCCGCAGAGCTGGGAGTTGCGATTGTCGCCCCCGACACCAGCCCGCGGGGTGACAAGGTCGCCGATGACGACAATTACGATCTGGGCCAAGGGGCGGGTTTCTATCTTAACGCGACGGAGATGCCTTGGGCGAAGCACTACCAGATGTATGACTTTATTACCCAGGAATTGCCTGCGATCATAGAGCAAAATTTCCCAGTTACCGATGTGAAATCCATTTCAGGACACAGTATGGGCGGACATGGCGCGCTTACCATTGGCCTGAAAAATCCGCATCAATACCGCAGTATTTCTGCGTTCAGTCCAATCAGTAACCCAATGGCCTGCCCATGGGGACAAAAGGCGTTCAGTCACTATCTGGGCAGTGACTCCGAAAGCTGGAAGGAGTACGACGCCAGCGAACTGCTCCGCCAGACCAAATCACCGTTGCCTATTTTGGTAGACCAGGGTGACGCCGATGGATTTCTGGTTGAGCAACTCAAACCGCAGAGTCTGATTGACGCCGCTGCAGTACATCACTCCGCGTTGAAGTTACGTATGCAGCCTGGCTATGACCATAGCTATTATTTCATCTCGACCTTTATTGGTGATCATCTCAACTTTCACGCGCGCTACCTGTTTGCGGAATAAACGAAAACGAGCCAAATGGCTCGTTTTTCTTATCAGTCGTGCTTTTTAAACCGTGACTCCAAACTCCATAACAATCGTTTCAGTTTCGACCAGAAATGGAACAACAGAATGATCCCAAGCAGCATAATGGCGACCGACAGTAAGATGTCACTCAGATTCATCCCAAATAAAAGCCCCCCTTCACGATCCGGATAAAGCCATTCATGCAGCAACGGATGGAGCAGTAAAAAACTCCAGCAAAGCCAAGTCAGCGTATTGATCAACGAGTCCCGCACTTTTATACGAAAACGGCGTTTTTCTTTGTTATTGATGATGTAGAGCCGGTTTTGGTTGTGAAAATGAAGCTTTCGCTCTTTGTCACTCATCTGCGTCCTATCCATCGCGGAAACTCTCCCCCCGATCCGGGCTGTCCCATACGGCTTTCTGACCGCGTTTACGTAAAATCGCTTTCGGTACTGCCACGACCACCGTCACGACATTCAGCATCCAATACACCAGCGGATACCAGATGCACCATAAGAAATTGCGAAACAAATTGGAGTCGTAATTCCGGTCAATCATGATGCTGACCGAGAACTGCAGCAGACACACGAAGATCAATGCCAGTCCGGACCATTCAAAGGTCAACAAATCCATCGCTTTGACATTTTCATCAATGGAATAGGCATCAAACAAGTGCAATGCCGTCGTCGTCACCACCGAGTAACTCCATAAAACACTGATCATGTATTCAAACAACAGCGGCCAAAAATGCGTTTGGCCACGATAGAGGGCCGGTAAGCCATATCGCAAAAACACTTCCGCCCCCCCCTGCGCCCAGCGTAGGCGCTGTTTGTACAGGCCACGCAGCGTTTCTGGCATCAACACCCAGCAACGCGCCAACGGTTCATAATGGATCAGCCAGTTTCGCATTTGCAGCTTCCAGCTAACGTCGATATCTTCGGTGATCATATCGGTGCTCCAACCACCAATATCGACAATGGCCTGCTTGCGGAATGCCACAATCACCCCTGAGACGGTAAACACGGTGCCGTAAATGCGTTGCGCGCGTTTGATCAGACCTATGATCGACGAGAACTCACCTGTCTGTAGTTTGCCGATAATGGTGGAGCGCGTTCGTACCCGGGGGTTGCCCGTGACGGCCCCCAGCTTGCGACTATGGAGGAAACGCTGAACCATCCAACGCGCAGCCTGAGGATCCAGCAATGCATCACCGTCAATGCAAAGTAAAAACTCACCGCTGGTGTGCTCAAGGCCGTGATTGAGTGCCGACGCCTTTCCGCCATTGTCCTGATGTACCACGACGAGACGTGGATCAGACAGCGCTAATTCGTCGAGCCGCGCTGCCGTGTCATCTTTACTGCCGTCATTGATTGCCACCACCTCAAAGTTGGGGTAATCAAGTCTCAGCGCCTGACCAATGGTTTCATTGACGTTAGCGCCTTCGTTATAACATGGCACCATCACTGACACTTTGGGGTAGTGAGGCAACTGCAACGGCCCTTGTTTCGCGACCTTAAGCTGCGCCCGCTCCCAGTGAAAGTAGTAATACACACCGCCACAGGTCCAGACCAAAGCCATAATGCACGGATAGAGATAGACAAAATAACTCAGCCACAACAGGAACTGGTGATAGTTGTCCATACCAGCACTCATTTCGCCCCCTCCATCTTGCCCGAGTTGGAGAATACCGGACGCAACACCTTGAGATCCGGCTGTGCGCTAATGAAATCATCCGGATAGTACCCGTAGTGTTGAATGCCTTCTTGCGCGATGATTTTCATCTGCTGTGCCAGCTCTTCTGACGACAGCGGTTTACCAGTGCGCCAGTTGCGGGCCTGAAGCTCAAACACCAGCTTGTCGGCCGGAACACTTTGCAATGACAGCTTTGCAATATTGCGCAGCCAGGCCATCGGCTGCTCTGCCTGTTCCATATAGGGCATCGCCATTACTGCGGTGTAATCGTACGCCTGGCCAAACGCAGACATACTTTGCGCAAACCACGCTTCACTGGCTGGGTTAAGCACTGCTTCTGCGTAGATATTGCGCGCCAGCATCATAGGGGAACCGCTGCCAGACGCGTACTGACGGGCGTTTTCTGCTAAATCCAGCGTAAAATCAATCAGGTATTGTGTCTTGTGCTGAGTCCAACTGGCCATTTGCTCGCCATCCTCTCGGATTGCAGTCACATTAGGGTTTAACCCCCAACGGCGATACTGTTGCAAAGCGGCCGGAGACGCATCTTCGAAATCCGTCAGGAAAGCATCATCATGGAACAAGATGCCAGCAAACTTGCCGTATGCCCCCAGTTCACGGTATATCTGCCGAATCGCATTACGATTTTTCACTGAGAAAGGCGATAAACGCAGATAACGCCCTTTATCTGGCGCACCGAAGCGCACATCGGTGACGTACTGGTAATTTGGTCCCAGATCAAAGCCAAGTACTGGCATCCAGGCAAACACTTTGACGCCAGCACGGGTTTTCAACTGCCAGGCGACCCGGTTAAACAGATCCGCTCTGACTGGCAGATAACTGTTCTGAAAGTAGAGTGCATCCGCCACGCCGTCACCATCCGGATCCGCAAATGCCTGCAAGTAGACCGTATTAATCCCCGCCCCTTTGATCCGCTCAATCAGGATATCCAGATTGCGATTCATCTCGGCCGGATCGTCTGAATAGACGTAATCAAGATCCACATGCACAATGCGTTCGGAGCCTTCAAATTGGGGCTCTCCGGAGAGAATTTCATCCAGTCGGTCCAGGTTAATCTCTTGCTCGATCAGATAACGTTTCACATTGCGGCCAGACTCATGCACCGAATTCACACCTTCATCCAATGACAAGGCGTATGTCATACCGACTTTATCCGCCACTTCCAGCGCCGCCAGATTGTACGCACCATACGGCCAGACCATGATTCGGGGTGGACGGATACCGTGTTTCACCATTTGGTCCCGGCTCTGCTCGAAGTCGCTCAGCAAACGCTGTTTGTACTGGGTCAGAGTTTCGTAGCGGCCTTGCTTGGGATCATAAGCTGGTGAGGTCACTGCCGGCTCTTCATTCCCGAATGAGTTAGCGTAAATACCGTAATGCGAATTGTAGGTATGCGAAGCAATCTCAATCAGTCCGGAGTCCTGCATCTCTTTGATCTGTTCCCAGTTGAGAAAGCGCTTTTGTGAGATCATCAGCTTGCCATACGGCACCATGCTATTCGCAGAAGGTTCCAGCCAGTGACCGACTATCGCCATCACCGCCGGGAAGTTGTACAACTTGAGAAGCGGATACACGGTGTAGTAGAAGCTGGCGTAGCCATCATCAAAAGTCAGCAGTACAGCTTTGTCAGGTAACGGGGCTTTACCAGTTTGAGCATCAATGATTTGTTGGAAGCTGACCGGGTGATATCCCTGTTGTTTAAGCCAGTTAAAGTGCTCCACCAATCGGTCGCGGGTCAGCGTGTCCGGAAAAATCTTGGCATCCGGCGTTAAGCGTAGATCAATGAAATCGTGATAACACAACGCAACGTACGATAAGTCATCCCTTGGCGCACTGCGCAAAGGACGGGGCACCAGTTGGTTGAAGTGATGAATAGTACGGGTATTGTCCAGTTCACTCACTGTCATGTTTGCAATCGATGGTGTGATGCTGGAATCGGCCGCCTTAGTACTGGCAACAGACAGTACGGCGATGATCAGAATGATGATTTGTGACATATTCATGGTGCAAAACTCACAACAAAATTAACGAACAGGTAGTCGTTATACTCCCCGTCTCCATCATAAAAGGCTTTACTGCGTCCGGCGCCGTAGGCGAAGGTAGCCCGATGGGATACCTGCCAGGACTGCTGATAATTGACGTCCCAGTTCCACTCACTGCCATAACTCTGTTGCCAGTAAGGCCCCGTCGACAGCACCAGTTGATGATCTAGGCTCAATTGATCCGCCAGACGCTGATGGTAGATTTGCGTCAGGCTCAGCGACGCATAACGATCTTCAAGCGGGTTGAAATACTCGGCCTGCGGGATATCCTCGTTGCGTGACTGACCGAGGTACAACGCACTGCGCAGACGGTAGACGTCATTGCGATACAGCTCCCCATCCAACCAGGTCAGCGCGGTATAACGTTGGTTGTCATCGGTAAAATCGGCGTAAGCGAAAGAGGCGCCCCACAACAATGCATCGGACCAGCGATAACGCACACTGCCGATGACATCATCCACGTAAGTGTCGTTTTTGAGTGCGCGTAACGGAGTGTCGGCCGAGTTGTTGCGGTAACTGAGCGAAAAAGACCAGTGATCAGAGCCACGATAGTCACCTTTAAGCCAGAAATAGCTTTTCTCATTCAGCTTCGCGCCCTGACCAAGCTCTGTTGTCAATGTCAATGGATAGCTCACCCATTCGCCACCCAGCCCAAAGTACCGGGCATAAAGATCACGTTGGTCAAACATACCGAAGCTCTGTTGGTCATGTACAAACAGGCGCGCCCCTCCGAGTGCCCGTTGACTGTACAAATAGGCATCGTAACGCCAATCTTTGGAGGCGTTGATGGTGGCACCATCAGAGCGACCATGGCGAAACTCCCCCTGAATATATGCCGCTTCTTTTTGGTCAATAACTCGATTAATTTGCCGCGTCTCCATACGTGGATATCGCTGATTGACCGCGTCACGCTGTTCTGAGACTTGATCCCAGGCACCACGCTCGGCGTTCGCCATTAACGTCGCCTTATCGACCAAAGCATGGTTTTCCTCCGCCAGCAGGGCTCGGGCCTGTTGATAATACGCAATGGCCTTGTCCTGATTGCCGCGCCAGTTCTCAAAATCGCCCATCGTCAGGATGAGGTAAGGGTTGCCGGGTGCTTGCGCATACAGCTGGTCAAGCAGCTTCTCCGATGTCTGCATATCACCACGAGCCGCGTAATGCATCGCGTTCAGCAGTTGCAGGTTCTGATAGTTGTCGTTGGTCAACCGGACGCTGCCGGTGTAGTCCCAGCGGGTAGCAGGTGTTGAAGCAATGGCTTGCTTCAGGACAGCGTTCGCGGCATCAAACTGTTCGCTGTCCATATAGCTGTTGTACAGCTTGGTTTTTAGTTCTGAGTCGGATGGTGCTTTTTCGTAAGCCATCGCATACACCTTTGATGCCGCTTCAGGCCTGTCCGTCGCCAACCAGTAGTCAGCCAGAGTTAAGCGTGCATAATTCGGCAAATCCGGTAACGGCTCCATGTATCGCGCCACAGGCTCTGCCTGCTGATAATCTTCGAGTGCAACCAAGGCCGTCAGCAGATCGTAAGTTACCGGTCGATAGAGCGGGTGCAGCGGTGGGATTTGTTCACGCAGGCGCTGCAAACTCTGAGCACTTCGACTTAAAGCCTGGTCAGACTGAGCCCGTCGGCCGTTTTTCAGTTGCGTTGTCGCCGCATAGTAGTCAAACCACAACTGATCCACCGGGCCAAACCAATCGGGATGAGAATTCAGCAAATCTGATACGGCGGGAGCAGCACCCAATCTGAGCGCCGCCTTATAAAATGCGATGCCGACCTCGCGATTGTCAGGTTCAGCCTGATACCAGCGCTGGAGCGCAAATACTTCGCCGACCTGATCATCCAACGCCCGTGCGATGTACACTTGGGTCTGATAAAAATGGCCATCATGTACGAAGTGACGCTGGTAATAATTAAAGGCACGGCGTGACTCCGTTAAATCGTTGCGCTCTGCACTGACCAAAGCCAGCCCCAACCACCCCTCACGGTTGGCGGGTTCGATCTGAGTGAGTTGCGAATAAAACGTCTGAGCACGCTGCAACTCCCCTTGATTACGGAACGCCTTCGCCAGTATCTCCAGCGATTGCGGACTGAGTGAGTTTGCGGAACAGGAACCACAAGCACTGAGCGCAAACTGAAGCTGGCCATCCCAGGAGTCAATCGCAATCAAATCATTCAGTACTTTATGATCTAAAGTTTGACGATAAAGGGATGACAATCCCTCTAATGCATTATTGACATCTCCATTCCTAGCCTTAAAAACATAGTTTTCCCTGAGTTGATTTATATCGGTATTGGCATAACAGGTGCTGGCTGCCAAACCAACAATTAGAGTTAAAGCTCTCATTTGTTCCATCTCTTAAAAAAGATCGACAGCAAGCCACCAATATCATTTATTTGATTCATGGCTTTTTTTTATAGTTTTAAATTATAATTTTTCGTAGGACTTAAGATTAAATCCCTGTGGAGACAATCCCTAGTTGATTAATATAAGTAAAACTTATACTCATCATTTTTATCTAAACTTCATCTGCAATTTCCAGGTTAATAATGGAATTAAATTTGGTAATTTTTTCCACTAACCATGTCACCGCAGGGCTCAATTGCGAGCCAGAAAGATAAATGATTGACGATGGCCAATAGCCAGCATTTTTTTCCAAAAAAGGGAGTTCGATTTTTTCTAAATTTCCGTTTTTGAGATCATGCTCCAAAACAAAATCCGGCAAACAACTGATGCCAATACTTTCCCGGCACAACGATAGGTTGGTGTGAATGTCCTCCACATGCCAGATTTGCAGTGCAGACTTCACATGCTGAAGAGGCCATGCTTCCATCGCAACAGGCAGCAAGACGCGCTGCTCACAAAAATCATGATAATTTAATATGTTAGAACCATTGTTGTGTTGTTCAATGTAGTGTCTTGTCGCGACCCAACTGACGTCTATGCCAAACGCAGACACGTATTCGAAGTTAAGTCGGTTCTCGTTTTCAAACATCCCCAAGGCAATATCCAGATTTTTACTCTGGATCTCCTGAGCCAGACGAACGCTGTTTTGTTGCATGATCATCAGCTCAATATTAGGTAAAGAAGCCGTTAGTTCTTTGATGGTCTGGATAATCCGGTGGTCGCAAAATAGTGGATCTATCCCAAGGCGAATCTTAACGTCCGTTGAGTTATAAACCGCCACTGATCTTTCTAAAAAAGTTTGGTATTGCGACATCATTATTTTCGCATTTTTTAAAAAGTTCTCTCCTTTTTCAGTCAGTTTTGGGTACTTACCTGACCTATCAAACAATTGTACCCCAAGATCGACTTCCAGTGTTTGTATCGACAAGCTAATAGCGGCTTGAGTTTTATTCAAAACTCTCGCAGCCGCACTAAAGGAACCATATTCCACTGCAGCGATAAATGCGCTGACCGTTTCCATTCTTATATTCATTTTATTTATTATAACCTGGTTATTAATATTACTAAGCCATAGGTAAAATTAATTTAGAGACGTTTATACCTCCTGCCGGTTTATTGCTCATTTATATAACTTATAAATTAATCGTGTACAACTATTAGCCATTCCAATAGATGACATAAATATTTTTAATTAACCAATATTGGGTAGCTGGAATATAGGAAAAAATGATGAACAATCAGAAACTAATCTAATTTTCCAATTGAGACGTGTTATCAAATGGCAACATCTGCTCCATAAATATTCACAAGTCTTACATATGAAGCAACATATTCTCAACTTTGAAAAACTATCGAGTATTTTATTAACTGTGTGTTTTTTGCACAAATTTGAAATAATTTATAGAGTTCAATAGTTAAGGGAGCATTCTTATCGCCAATCTCAGCTTCGATACACACCGCTCACCAAACAGTGTGGGCCACTGGCTGATATCCAATCGCATACCGTAGGCTTACTGACGTGGTAACACACTGATCTTCATCATTAAACGACAACCTGCATACCCACATGCGCTTTTTATCATTCACTCACGTATTTGACCAGAAACTGCTCTGCCTCTGATTGAGTTGGATAAGGTGAAAAATGACGGCAATTTGGGTAGAATTACGGCCCTATTTTTGCCCAACAGCCAACACCGTGAACATGCCTTCTCCCGAACAGTGCTTTACCCGTTTCCAGAGCGATGTCTCCAGCATCGATCTGCCCGAACGCTTTACATTTCCTTTTTATTACCAACCTCATCCACTGTGTCTGTTAGCTGCCGGGCAGTTACAGCAACATTTGTTGACGCAAACCGACTGGCAACACAACTTCGGTTTAACGGAAACACAGGGGGCCGTCGGTAAAATGTTCGGCGTGCTGGTGGTGAAGTGCCCGGATGGTGGGTTGGGCTACCTATCGGCCTTTTCCGGTAAAATCGCTGATCAAAACTTACTCCCCGGTTTCGTACCGCCAGTGTTCGACATGCTGTCAAGAGATGGCTTCTTTCGCACAGAACTGGCCGACATTACCGCCGTGAGCGAACAATACCAGCTTGCTGCCAGCAATCCTGAAATCAGCCGCTTAGAGCAAGAATTGGCAACACAACAGCAAATGGCCGCCCAGGCGATTGAGGCGCAGCGCCAGATTGCTATCGCAGCCCGGGCCGAACGAAAGCGCCAGCGTCACGATGCAGAGGTTACTCTCAAAGATCCAGAGCTTTCAGATTTTCTGGCCAATCTGGGCAAAGAAAGTGTGGCTGAAAAGAACGTCATGAAGTATCTCAAACTGGAGTGGGACGAGAAGCTGGCTGGCATAAATGAGCGCCTGAACGCCCTTAAAACGAAGGTTGAAGCACTCAAAACTCAACGCGCTCAGCTGTCCAATACGTTACAGAACAAGTTGTTCGAGCAATATCGCTTTCTCAATATTGAAGGGAAAGAGAAAAGTCTTAACGCCATTTTTGCTCAGACCAACACACCTGTCCCCCCGGCTGGAGCTGGTGAGTGCGCGGCACCTAAGCTGTTGCACTACGCATTCAAACATGGTTTTACGCCGATAGCGATGGCCGAGTTCTGGTGGGGCCAGTCACCCAAATCAGAAGTGCGCCAACACAAAAGTTTTTATCCTTCCTGCCACAGTAAATGTCATCCGATCCTCGGCCATATGCTGCAAGGCATGCCGGTTGATGACAATCCACTCGAAGAAAACTGGGCAGAAGATCTGGAACTGGAGATCGTGTATCAGGACGAGGCGATGGTGGTGATCAATAAACCATCGGGTATGCTTTCGGTTCCGGGCAAAACCATTTCCGACTCCGCATACACACGTTTGCAAGCGATGTTCCCTGATGCTGAGGGCCCTCTGGTAATCCACCGACTCGACATGGCGACCTCAGGGCTGCTGGTGTTTGCCCTTACCCGTCGAGCCAACAAAAGCTTGCAAAAACAGTTCATCAGTCGGGAGATTGAAAAGCGCTACATAGCGCTGATCGAAGGCGTTCCGATTGAAGACGAAGGGGATATTGCACTCCCCATGCGAGGGGATCCGGATGACCGGCCCCGTCAACTGGTCTGTTTTGAGCATGGAAAACCCGCACACACCCATTGGCAAAAAATAGACGTTACAAACGGCCGGACCAAACTTTATCTCTATCCAAAAACCGGGCGAACCCATCAATTGCGCGTTCACTGCGCTCATCACCTTGGCCTGAACATGCCGATGGTCGGTGATGGTCTGTATGGGGAACGCGCTGAGCGGCTCCATTTACATGCAGAATCACTGGCGTTCGATCATCCTTACAGTAAAGAACGGATGCATTTTCGGGTCGACGCACCATTCTGAACTGAACAAAAAAACGGACGCTAAAAAAGCATCCGTTTTTTATAACCGCATCGTCATCACCGCTGCTACTGCTGACTAAACCGAGTTGCTTCAAAACGATTTAGTAATCGGTGAACAGCGTAAGTGACGAGTAATGTCACCACAATCGCAAACAAGATGCTGCTTACCCGGTACAACGCACTGAAAATCAGGTCGCCATCTGGTGACAAATACTGGCCAAACAAAATGCCCAACGTCGTCAAGCCACCAAAACCCGCCCCGGATCCGCTTGATTCTTTAACATGCATATAGCTGAAGATCATCGCCCCGATCCATAACAGCGGCACAACAAACAACAAGGTATCTGACCAGTCATACAGCACCAACTGACCGACGATCCCAAACGTCACACCAAGCAGCGTTCCCATCGCCCGTTTACGTGCATAGCCCAGAGCGCCATTCCAGTGCATGGGAAACAGCAATAGCAGTGTGGTCGCCTGAGCAGACATTGAATCGTTTAGATCAAAAATCTGAAACACCAGAAACGACATGGTGGCAATACTGGCGCCCATCAGTGCTTCATGACGCATCCGGTGATTCTTTTTCGGTTCAGTTGGGCGCGCTGGTGGCTGACGCGGCTCTGCATCCGGGATCAGAAAGGTCACCAGGTACGCAACGATAACTGACAATATATTGGCTTGTAGGTTACTGAAAATCAGATCGTTCAGATCGGTCGTCGGATAGCTGGCAAAATGCAGCATGATACTCAGACTCAAGATGCTGTTGGCCCCAAACAGAAACAGGCTGCCTTTGGACATGCAGGCGAATTTATACAGAAACAAACCAAAGACGATCAGCGTCATCATGCCAGGGTGACCACCAAACAGCCCCCCCAGAATGCCAACTTCCAGACCACAAACAGCCGCCGAAAACACCAGTTGAAGAGCGGCATGCCGGCTCATCACCGGCACCATCCCCAGCAGAAGCATCGGTGTTACGGTAAAAAACACACCGTAGTTCCAGCCAAACATTTTGCACAAGGTGAAACCAATCGTCGCCCCGGTGGCAATGCGTAAACACTGTCTGAGATCATTTTCAGACATGGGGTGGTCCCATAATTTCATACCACCTCCCAATTAATAAATGTAATGCAAGGTGCTCAGGAAATGAATCTGTAAGCGGGCAAACCAACTCGACAACGGGTTATCCGGCAACAACTGCACGGTTGCACGCGCTCCGGCCGGGAACTCATGTTCAGGCGCTTGCTCAATCGCCAGATGCAGTCGCATGCGCTGTGCATCGCGAACCCAGCGATTGGACTCTGTTGGCGTCGCCAGACGGCCATCTGCATCAAACTGCCCCGAGCTGACCCCCGCATCCAAACTGGTAATACGCGCTTCAAATACTTCACCAGGCAAGCTGTCAAAGGCGATCAATGCACGGCTGTCTCGGCTGAAATGACGCAAACTCTTTTCACGAAAATCAGCGATCACGTCCACGTCGTCAGATACCAGTGCCACCAGCGGAGTACCGGCTGCAGCGTATGCGCCAGATTCCAATTGCAGGTTGGTCACCACACCATCGTGTTCCGCCACCACCTGGGTGTATGACAGGTTCAGTTCTGCTTGTTTCAGCTGGTTTTTCGCTGTACGAACATTGACGTTGCGGTCTCCCAGCTCACCCCGGCTGACTTGCAACTCTTTGAGGCGTGCCTGAGCGGCCAGCAAATTGGCACGCGCAGCAGTCGCTGCACTTTGGGCATCGTCCCGCTGCTGCTGCGAGGTACCGTTACGATGAAACAGCGTGTTCAACCGCTTGGCTTCGCGCACTTTCTGTTCGGCAACAATCTTACTGGCTTCCACATCGGCCGTGGCGGCGACGATAGACGCATCCAACTGATCGTTATTCTGGATGACACGTTCAAGGTTGAGCTGAGCTTTCTCTACCGCCAGCTTATAAGGCTGCGGGTCAATCTGGAAAAGGGGGTCCCCCTTTTTAATGTCCTGGTTATTTGCCACATAAAGATGAGTGATTTGTCCACTGACACGCGGTGCTACTTTGGTAACAACGCGAGTCGCCATGGCTTGCGGAGTCAAAGGCATTGCTAAATCAGCAACAAGAAAATAGGCAAAGACAAGGACAAACGCGACGCAGGAATACTTGATCCAGCGAGCGAATTTCTGATCTGGAGTCATAGACGTTTACTTCTCTTTTTCTGGATTTCTGACTTATTCGCTAAGTGAATCGAGCGCGTTGTGGGCAATCTGCTCCAGGATTAAGCTGAATTTTTTCAACTCATCGTCGTTGAGTTCCGCCAGCAGGGTACGACGAACCTGAATAATTCGCGCCTCCAACTGGGTAATCAAGACCTTGCCTTCATCCGTCAAACTGACAATGCGCGCTCGCTTGTCGTGATCACAACAGTGCCGGGTGATGAGGGATTGCTCTTCGAGTAATTTGAGGGTACGCATCAACGAAGCCAGCTCAATCTCCAAACCTTCAGCCAGATGCTTCTGACTGATGTGGTCTCCCATGCGGTACAACTTCCACAACACCGTCCAGCGTGGGTAGGTCAGATTCAGCGGGGCCAGTTCGCGGTCCGCTACCATTTTCCATAGCCGGGAAACACGGGCCAGTTGCTCCGCCAGAGGGAGATCTCGCAATATGTTGATGTCTTGAATCATCGGAAGCACTCAATTACTTAGCGTGCTAAGCAATATAACTTAGTTAGCACGCTAAGTAAATACATTTGTGACTCTAATCACATCATTCTTGACCATAATTTTCCCAAGGGTTAATACGGCAACGCGTACTTCGCAACAACTTGAGCACAGGTACACACGTTCATCAGATTGAGCATGATAAAAACATTTACGTCTCGTGAACGTGAGTTATCGATATACCCTCTAAAAGTGAAATATTACTGTTTGTTTATAGAAATGCGCGGCGATTGCCACTGTCAGAAGACTCAATTAGACTGGCAACTATGGATATGCTCATCATCTTTAAGATCTATCTCTTCTACGGCCTGACATTCTTTGCCGTCGCATTTGCCATTTTGTTCAGAGACTTACGTAATAGTCGTATCCGTATTGCCAAAGCGCTTCCATGGCTGGCCGTTTTCGGCCTGATCCATGGGATACACCAATGGTCCAGCCTGTACATTGTGATGTATGAGCACGAATTCACCCTGACTCGTACGCTGGAAATACTTAAAGCCATCAAACTGTGGGTCGCGTTTCTTCCTTTACTGTGGTTTGCGTGGCAGCTCCTGCCTCTAACCACGTGGCAGCACAGACGCACTATCAAGATAGGGGTAATGGCCACACAGGGTATGTTTCTGCTGGGCATATGGCTGAGCTACGACGAAGTAAACTTCGCCGAGTATATCCACGCAGTCACTGAGCAGATCCGTTGGGTATATGGTTTAGGCTCCGCTTTGCTGGCCGGCCTGGCATTGATAAGCTACGCCCGTGTGCTGGAAAAAGAGGGGTACGATGGCCGGCGGCCTTTTCACGCCACCGGGCTGGCGGTGATCGGCTACGGTCTGTCCGTGAGCGTGTTTACCCTCGACCACGGTACCTGGGCACTACTGCTGCGGACCATACTGGCGTCAGCTATTCTGGTTACCTTGTGGTTTGCCCTGAGAGTCTTTGATCGTGAGCGAGATCATCAAATTGAAACAGCCATGCAGCAATCTCAACAAGACGCCAAACTGAAAGAGCTGGGCGAGCTTACCTCCGCCGTGGCCCACGAAATAAAGACCCCTCTCAGCAGCGCGATGATGAGCTGTGACTTATTGGCCAATCAGGTTCCAGACAATGCCGCATGTCAGCGCCAGATAGATCGAATTCGTTACGGCTTGAGTCGTGCGGCCGAAATCAGCCAGGAAGTGCTTAATTACGCGCACCACAAGCCGATTCAGCGCCAACCGATTTGCTTGGCGGAGGTGGTCCAGTCCGCGCTGGATCTTAACCAGTTCCGCCTCGGTGGATTCGATCTCAAAGTAAATCTGGATGAAAAGCTGATAATTTCTGGCGATGCCGGATTACTCGAAGAAGTGTTTTCCAACCTCATCGCCAATGCCATTGACGCCAGCCAGAAAAACAAACGGATTCAGATCGATGGTTTTCAGAATAAATTGACCGCGGTTGTTCGGGTCTCAGATCATGGCGGCGGTATGCCCGAACCTTTGCTGAATAAAGCCACACAACCCTTTTTCACTACCAAGCCAAAAGGTGAAGGAACCGGGATGGGGCTTGCTTTATGCAAACAAATTGTACAACAGCACGGCGGTGAGCTGCTGCTGTATAACCATCAGTACGGCCTGTGCGTCGACGTACAACTACCCAGGAAATGTTAATGACGTTAAAACTCCTCTTAGCCGAAGATGATCAGCAACTGCGTGATGTGCTGGTCGAGGCCCTGACACTCGAAACATTCGACGTCACCGCATGCACCAATGCCGAAGATGCACTGGATATCGCAACCAATCAGGCGTTCGACCTTGCGCTGTTTGACGTAGTGATGAACGGCATGACCGGGATTGAAGCTTTGTCGTCGCTGCGTCGCATGCAGCCTAATATTGGCATCGTCATTACAACGGCCTTCGCCACGGTCGACATCGCCGTCGATGCGATGAAAAAAGGGGCCGACGAGTTCCTGACGAAACCCTTCAACCTGGCATCATTGTCCGTCACGCTCAAGCGAGTATACGCTGAGCGTACACCCACATCCCCTCTCGATGAGCGCCACAATGATCTTGTGTTCAGTGCACTGTCCAACCCTATCCGCCGTATGGTGGTGAAACAACTTAAAATCCACCGCAAAATGAAGTTTATGGATCTGTGTCGTGTGGTCGGGATTGAAGATCACACCAAGTTCAACTTCCACCTGAAACAACTGGTAACCAGCGAACTGGTAGTCAAAGAAGAAGGCCGGGTCTATTCTCTGACCATGCGGGGTCTGCAGATCTACTCCAGTATGCTGCAATAGTGCTAAACGGAAAAAGGCACGTTGAACTCAACGTGCCGATTAGTCTTCTGTGTCTATTTTTTACGGCGTCTGAGTAGTAACAGAGCCAGCAGCGAACCCACACCCAGTGAGCCACCACCGCCACCGCCTCCACTACTGACCGGTGTGTCGGTAATCACTGGTGGTTTTGGCTGCGCTGGTGTATCCGTATCATCTGACTGCGCCGTTTGGGTTACTTCCACTTCAACACCATACGTCCGTACGCCTTGCTCCGGTGTCGTCAGATCAAGTTCAAACCCCAGCAACTGCACCAAACTGGCGTCGTCTTGTTGCGCGCGGCGAAGACGCTGCGCATCCGCTCCCGCTAAACGAACTTTAAGGTAACGCGACTCACGCTCCACCCAGGTGACCTCTGCACCCTGTGTCTTACGCCAGAAATACTGATAGTCGACATCCTCTTCAAGCTCTACAATCGACGCCGCGTCGATCGTCACCAGAGATGTTTGCTCATCAGTTTGATCCACTTCCACAGGAATCGGTGCTGTAACCGGACGCGCTTTCGGCCCTCGGTTTCGAACCTCAATGGTGAAACGTTGGCTACTCGTTTCACCATCTTCCAGTACCGTCAGTTCCAGTTCGATAACACCGTTCTTGTTCACTTCAGGTAACGTAAGCCGCGCTCGGGCCGTCTGACTGTCAAAGTCGACCAACGCCGGACCCGAGACTTGTTCCCATTGATATGAAAGGGCTTTGCCCCGCGCTGGCAACGACTCACTCGCATCCAGGGTGATCGTTTCCAACTCTCCTCTGGTTTTTTCAAACGGTTTAACCACTATCGCCGGCTTAGGCACTGCGCCAATTGACACTGCGTGCTTCACGCTCGACTGATTTTGGCCATCACTGACCGTGGCAACGAACACCAGTTTGGCATTGGCCATGTTTTCACTGACGTTAAAATTCAGCACATTGCCGCTTGCCATAAACTGGCTTTCGGGTCCGCTTTCCTGACGCCACGTGTAGCTAAGCGGTTGTGGCCAGTTGTCGTCATCGTAAGCCACTGCCGTCAAGCTCACACGCTGCCCGAACGCGGCATGGTGCACGCCATCAATTTGTACCTCAGGTGCGGCATTTAGATACGCATCCCAACGAATATTGTGGTGGGCTGAAACACTAAATTCCCCGTCGTCTGCCGTCACCTGAACATCGATAGCTCCAGGTTTAGATGTCTTCGGCGTGCGTACCCGAATGGTCGACGGACCAGTCCTTTGCCACTCAATACCCGGCGTAACCTGCCAATTGAGTATGACGCCATCTGGCGTTTCGTCTTGTACCTCAGCCACGACCTTCACCCAGCTATCAGCCTGCGCACTGTCCGCGCCCATCAGTGCCAGTTGAGGCGCCTTATTGACCGCTATCACGGGAATCGTCGCTGACGCGTTTGCCTGAGCAAGACCGTCGCTGACAACCACCTCAACGTCAATATTGCCAACATGGTCGGCTGCAACCGGATAATTCAGTGTCTGAGTATGGAACGTCTGTTGGCCTTCCCCGGTAGTCACCGTCCAGGTAAGTTTCAGATCAGCAACCTCGTGGTCTTCATCGCTAAGCACCGGTATCAGGATGAGGGTTTCTCCCTGCTTGACACTTTTTCCTTGCAGCGCAATGGTTGGCGCGCGGTTGACATGGTTGACCATGATCTCGGCCTGCTTCTCTGTTACGCTGCTGACATCATCACGATCAATCACTTTAACCGTGACCTGAAAACGTGTGTCTGTAGCGACTGACGGTGTCATCCATTGAACCGTTTCTCCTTCACCGATGATTTCGCCGTCAACCAACCACAGCGTTTGCAGAGTATCGATGCCCTCCGCATCGGACAGTTCAGCCACTTTGAAGGTGACATTCTCGCTCTCATTGCTCTGCGCCGGCACTTGCAACGTAAAAGACGCCGGATCGTTCACCGCATTGACCGTGACTGTTTTACTGGCCATTCTCGACGCACCGGAGAAATCAAGCGTCGCTTCCAGCGTGATGTCCTGCGACTGTTTCCAGTTAGGTAAGGTGTAACTGAACGTGTTGCCGCTCATTTTCGACTCGGGCAACCCCACAATTTGCCATTGAACGTTATCCAGCAAGTCAAAACCGTGCATCGCCGTTGCCTGAATACGGCTGTTTTCTTTCAATTCACCGCGGATCTGAATGTTGAATTCCGGGATACATTCCAATAGATACAGGTCCGCTTGAGATATATTGGAGCTGTTGATTTGCCAGTCTCCGTCGCTCAGCGTCACCGGCTCCGCCTGACTGTACCAGACCCGGCCGAGATGGTCCGTCATCCGATTCAGTCTCACCACATCACTGTGCCCGATGCGCTGCATTTCAACATAGGCACCGCCGTTGCCTTTGGTGCGTACCAGCAGTCGCTGGTTGGCATTGTTGTTGATGGTATCAGGCAGCGTGAAGTGCCATTGATAACGTTCAACTTCGCGGCCCGCCAGACTCAGTAACGGGTTGCCCCCAACCAAAGCCATGTCATAGTCACGCTTTTGCACGACACTATTGTCACTCAACGTGTGCGTCAGTTTGAGGCTAGCGGTATTAAACTGGAAACATTGCATCGCCGGTGCCGCTAACCACTCTTGTTGTTTTTTACCAGGTTCCAAATCCACAATGGTCGCAGGCAAGTCGTTCAGAGCCAGTTCAACTTTCGTGTTGGCTTCACTCTCGTCGCGACTGATGATTGCAACGTCAGCGCTTTGCGTCTGAGGAGACACAAACGCAGTGCGGCTTTCAGGCGACACATCTCGGGGTAACAAGTTCACATTGGTCAGTTGTTGGCGGAAAACCGCCGCAGCAATCCCAGTCGCGTCAAGACGCTTAGCCGACTGATAAACAGCAAATGCCGTTTCCTGATATTGCTGGTGCATCGACAAGCCGAGAAACGCTTCCAACACAATCTGGTCAGCCAGCGCGGCGGCGGGATCTTCACCGTAGCGATTCACCAACTCAATATCATTATTGAGAAACGCGTTCTGGGCGATCGCTTTTCTTGCGCGATATAACGGCGCAGCCAGTAATGTTTCTGTCGCAACCGTGCCATACTCACTCGAAACCTTGCTGTGTGCAGAAGATACGTTCGTTTCATATCCGGCAAAGTAGTCCTGCTCAGGCACATTGTAATCCCGTACAGCTTTGCCACATAAATCGAGCCTCAGGTTGCCAAGAAGCTCATTCCAATCTGAATTACGACTCAACTGAGTACTCGCCCAGTAATCGGCAAACGCTTCGTTAATGGCCCCATTGATGGGAGTAATAGCCATCCCAACCGGTGCTCCCTGAAGTTTGAGACGTCGGAACAGAGCATGTCCTTGTTCGTGATACGTAATCGCTGGGTCGTAAGTCGGGCCAAGACAATCGCTTTTTCCAACAGCAATCAAGTCAAAATCCGGCAGGTATTTATCAAACCTTATATCGCTGTCGGTCAGCATCAGACCAACCTTGTGCTCTCCGATGAAGTCGTAAGACAGGGTCTCGGCGGCATAACTGAAACCATCGTGGATGGCTTGCATATTGGTTAGGATCGCTGGGATCTGATAACGACTGACCTCGCTCGCCGCATTCCAGAATTGAGCATAGTCTGCATTGAGTGAATGCCCCCACCAATGGAAGTCTTGATTAGAATAAAATTGCGTATAACTCGACTCCGGCTCTGAGAGTGATTTAAGTGGCAGTGTCTTTGGTACCTGACCGGGTTGCTCAGTCCAAAAAGAGGGAGTAAATAAGTTGCCAAGCTGCTCTGAGGGATCGTCGCCATAGCCGAGCCACTTAAACTCAAGCGGAGACACTAATGGCGTCGAGTTGGCTATTTTTGCTTGGTAATAAAAGCCGCTCGCTCTACCATCAACGCTGCTGATGAACATTTCCAGATTCCCTTGCGGCCCGTTGAGAGGCACTGTGACATAATAGCCCAGAACCAGTTGTCCTTTTATCCAACGATAGATTGGTATCGCTGTGATCGCATCACGATCGACAGTCAATGTAAGCGTTTCGCCATCCTCAGAGCGCATGGTCAGTAAGCTGCTTCTTAGTTTGATCAGTCCACTTATCGGCGAACGCTCTGTGTCCAGTTGCAGCTTCGTTTGTGACACAGCCTCGTCAGCACTCGTGACCACACTACCACTTGCTTCCGGTGGGTTGAGCGGCAAGTCAACCTGATACTGGTAGCGGAACAGTTCACACTGATCATTCAGCGACAAAATCACGTCTTGCCCGTGCACAGGTACGTTATCTTTTTGCAACGTAAACAGGAAGTGATGGCTATTGAAGCCACTCACTTGATTAATAAACAAATATTGCGAGGCCTGCTTGTGGTCGACATTCAGGTTTTGCAATAGCTGCTCCAGGACTTCCCTTGCCTGTTCAGCGCCAACCTTTCCAGTTGAACTGCATGCGTACTCCTTTTCCAGCGGAAACGACAGCCCGGGTTCAAAGCCAGTGCTGGCCATTGCTGGCGAAATAGACGCCATTGTGGATATTAATAACCATGGTCGATATGACACGTAGATCTCCCTAAATAACAGAAATATAAAGAGGCCGCATTCTACGTGGGGTTAATTCAACAAATAACGAAAACATCCAGGCAATTTGTGCCTGTTTTATGGTGAGAATTGATTAGGAGAAGCAACGTGACGTAGCGTGTCAGACGGCATGGCGAGACAACGACGCCCAGGCAATCCGGGCGCGCTGAAAGTTAAGCTTCAAGCGGGCGAATAATCCGGCAGGGGTTACCGGCCGCCACCACATTAGCAGGAATATCTCGTGTCACTACACTGCCAGCGCCAATGACACTGTTCTCACCAATGGTCACACCCGGACACACAATCGCTCCGCCACCAATCCAGACGTTGTCACCGATGGTGATCGGCAAACCAAATTCAACGCCCTCTGCCACCCGAGCTTGCACATCCAACGGATGACTCGCCGTATAGAGCTGAACATTGGGTGCCAACAACACGTTGTTACCAATCCGCACTTCTGCGACGTCCAGGATCACGCAGTTGAAGTTGGCGTAGAAATTCTTGCCCACGTGAATGTGACAACCATAATCACAACGAAACGGCGGCTCCAGATACGCGTCTGGCGCATCCGGCAATAACTGATCAATAGCACTGCGCCACTCGTCGCTGTCCGGGATACTCTGATTCAGCACAAGCAGTTGGCGGCGACAGGCAATACGCATCTGATACAATTCCTGATCCCAGGCCAAATAAGGCTCTCCGGCCAACATCTTCTCTCTTTGTGTTTTCATTTCTGCTCTTCTTAGCGTGTGTTCTCGCTTCATCCTCGCGCCAGCTCAGTCAATCACGCTTTATCACTGGCAATCAAGTTCATTAGTCAATATAACCGACTGAAATCAGAGTATTTGTCACAGCAACCAAAATTATCTCAGCGAAATCACAAACCGCTCTCGTATGCTCGGATATGCTTAAAACAGTATCAATACAAAGGTAATGACGTTATGGATGTGCTTCTGCTGATGGCGCTAATTCTACTTAATGGCGTCTTTGCAATGTCTGAAATTGCTCTGGTCGCCGTACGCAGCGGCCGGCTCAAACAGCTCTCTGATCACAGCCATTCGGCTCGTACAGCCCTGATACTGAAAGAGAACCCGACGCTGTTTCTCTCCACCATTCAGATCGGTATAACCGCCATCGGTTTGCTAAACGGTATCGTCGGTGAAGCCACGCTGTCGGAGCCATTTGAACTGTGGCTGATCAGACAGGGCATGGAGCCCAAAATCGCCAACCTGTTTTCCACTGGTTGTGTGGTTATTGTGATCACCTATTTTTCAATTGTGATCGGGGAGTTAGTTCCCAAGCGTTACGCTCAAGCTAACGCCGAGCGTATTTCCATTATTGTCGCCCGCCCTATTCATCTGCTATCCAAGATTACAATTCCCTTTGTTGCTCTGCTGACAGCCTCCACCGAAGGCTTATTGCGCATCATCGGACAATCTCAAAATGCCACAGAGTGTGTCACTGAAGAAGATGTCCAGGCAATCGTCAATGAAGGGTCTGAATCCGGCGCCTTAGATCCCAAAGAGCATGACATGATCCACAACATAATGCGCCTTAACGACCGTCCCGCCAGCTCTCTGATGACCCCACGAAGGGATGTGGATTATCTCGATATTGACCGGCCACTGGACGAGGTGATGCAGCGTATCCGAGAGACCCGGCATAAAGTATTTCCGGTTTGTCACGGCCACCTGGACAATCTCATTGGCACCATCTCGTCTAAGGCCATGCTCAATCGCAGCCACAAACTGTCGGTCAACGCTCTGACCGGTATGGCCAAAGTGGCGCTGTACATCCCCGAAACCATGAAAGGCTTGCAACTGCTTAATCACATGCAAACCACCAGCACAGAAATGGTCTTTGTTGTCGATGAATATGGTGATTTGCAAGGCCTTATTACCTTATACGACATTTTGGAAGCCATCGCAGGAGAGCTCTCCCTTGAACCCGAAGAAGCCTGGATGATGACTCAACCCGACGGTAGCTTGCTGGTCGATGCAATGATCCCCATCAGTGAACTCAAACAACGCCTCAACCTGACGGCTCTGGCGGATGAAGACCAGCACGGCTACCAGACCCTCAGCGGCATGCTACTGTGGCTCAGCGGCGAGCTGCCTGAAAAAGGAGAAACCGTCTACTGGGACGACTGGCAGTTCCGCATTGAAGGCGTCGAGCAAAACCGCGTCACTAAAGTACGCATTACGCGCAAAGAGTTCAGTACCGCGAACCAAAAACCGGACTAGACGACTGGTCTAGTCCGGTTTATAGTAGCGCCCATGAATACAAAAACACACGATACCCGCCAGCACATTCTCGATATCGGCTATGAGTTGGTGGTAACTAAAGGCTTTACCCGCGTCGGTTTGGCCGAACTTTTGAAATGTGCCGACGTACCGAAAGGCTCTTTCTATCACTACTTCAAGTCCAAAGAACACTTTGGCGAAGCGTTAATCCAAGCGTATTTCGAACACTATTTATCACGCATCGAGGTGCTGTTCAATGCACCAGAGCAGAATGGTTATCAACGCCTGACCCACTATTTTGAACGCTGGGCTGATACAGAAAACGGCACCTGCAACGCCAACCGTTGCCTGGTCGTCAAGCTCAGTGGTGAAGTGTCAGATTTGTCAGACAGCATGCGCCTTGCGTTGTTAGATGGCGCCGAACGCATCATCGCAGCCTTGGCTGAGTGTATTGAGCAAGGCATTCAGGATGATTCGGTACGTCGCTGCGACAGCAAGCTCACGGCGCGCCAGCTTTATCAAACCTGGATTGGCGCCAGTCTGCTGAATAAGCTTTATCAGGATCAATCTGGTCTGAAACAGAGCCTAATCAGCACTCGGCAACTGCTTCAGCCTTAATTTAGGCACACGTTATAATCCCGTCCCGATTCGGCTCGGGATTTTTTACAAACCAACACTAGACGACTGGTCTAATATAAGGAATTACTTATGTCTCAGCCTCTAAACCGCCGCATTGTCTTAGCATCTCGCCCTCACGGCGCACCAACAACAAACAACTTCCGTTTGGAAGAAACCAGTAAACCAACCCCTGCAGCCGGCGAAATCTTGCTACGCAGTGTCTATCTGTCACTCGACCCGTATATGCGCGGACGAATGAGCGACGCGAAATCGTACGCCGATCCCGTCGCATTGAACGACGTGATGGTCGGCGGCACTGTGTGTCAGGTTGAAACCTCGCACCATCCCGATTTCGGCGCCGGTGAATGGGTACTGGCTTACACCGGTTGGCAGGATTACGCACTTTCCAATGGCGAAGGACTGATCAAACTGGGGACAAATCCCGTAAACCCTTCTTATGCTTTGGGAGTGATGGGCATGCCTGGCTTTACCGCGTACATGGGCCTTTTAGATATCGGCCAACCAAAAGCGGGCGAAACCCTTGTCGTGGCAGCTGCCACCGGCCCTGTCGGTGCGACCGTGGGACAAATTGGTAAACTAAAAGGTTGCCGCGTGATCGGCATTGCTGGTGGCGAAGAAAAATGTCGTTACGCGAAAGACGTACTGGGGTTTGACGACTGCCTCGATCACAAAGAGGAAAATTTCGCCCAGCGCCTGGCTCAGGCCTGCGACAACGGCATCGACATATACTTTGAAAATGTCGGTGGCAAAGTGTTTGATGCAGTCATGCCGCTACTGAATACTGGCGCACGCATTCCCCTGTGCGGCCTGGTCTCACAATACAATGCGACGACGCTGCCTGAGGGGCCGGATCGTCTGTCCATGTTCATGGGGCAACTACTGGTTAAGCGCATCAAAGTTCAAGGGTTCATCATCTTTGATGATTATGCCCACCGTTATGGTGAGTTTGCCGAAGACATGAACCGATGGTTGGCCGAAGGCAAAATTCAGTATCGTGAACACCTGGTGGATGGCCTGGAAAACGCTCCCGACGCCTTTATTGGCCTGCTGGAAGGTAAGAACTTCGGCAAGCTGGTGATTCAAACTAACCAACCAATTTAAGGACCTGAGGATGATTACACTTCACCATCTAAACCAGTCTCGCTCAAAACGCATTATCTGGTTACTGGAAGAACTGGGACTGGACTATCAGATCACCCCCTACCACCGAGACAGCGTGACCTTTCTGGCGCCGCCTGAGCTAACATCGGTTCATCCGTTGGGGAAATCGCCCGTGATCGAAATGAACGGCGAAGTGATTGCCGAGTCCGGAGCCATCACAGAGATCCTGATCGATACCTACGCCGCAGATGTACTGGCTCCGAAACGTGGGACTGCGGCTTACCGCGATTATCTGCAGTGGCTCCACTTTGCTGAGAGTTCCGCCATGTTGCCGCTGCTGCTCAAACTGTTCGTTGCCAAAGACGGTGCACCGACTAACTTTTTGCAAGGCTACGCCGATAGTGAAGCCGACAAGATCCTCAGCTACTTTGACCAGCGTCTGGAGGGCAAACAGTACCTGGTCGGCGAAAAGCTCAGCGGCGCCGATATCATGATGTCATTTATCGTCGACGTCACTGCCCAGTTTGGTTTGCTCGCACGTTACCCGAACATTCAGCGCTACGCCGCCACTTTGGCCGAGCATCCTGCCAGCCAAAAAGCGCAGCAACTGGAAGCGCAATACGCCTAACCCTTGACACCGCCAGTATCACGCTGGCGGTTTTTCTGCGCCTTACTTCGGTTTTATCGCCCCCCTCCCTTTCTCCCAACACCTAGGTACCTATCACCAGATAGACAATAGCTATCAAATCAATCATCACAATCGATTTTCCACCCGGCCAATTCAGAACTAATCTTATCTATGAGTCAGGCGTCGACAACCATCTTGATTGTGGCGTCCCGGCCGCATACCACGCTGTTTGGAGCATAAAAAAGGCGCACATGGCGCCTTAGAATATTGGTCGGGGAGATCTGCCATGCAAACACTCACCTTTTTTAAACTGTTTGATACCGAAGAGCTGTTTATCTTCTATTAAGCCGCTGCCAAAAGCAGCGGCAATTTGAGTACCTTAGTTTGCAGCTTGCTGCTCTTTGGCCAGTTTGCGCGCTTTCATGTTCGCAACGTAGTCAAAGTTCATCATGATGCCGTGATCTTTCACGTCCAGAGAGATAGTGCCTGATGGTTGGCTCGCCAGCGTCTCAACCATTTCTGGTGTCAGCTCTTCGCCTTGCAACTCTGCTGCTTTTTCCATCACTTCAAGTAAACGGTTGAAATCCATCGAGAACTTCATGATGCCGTTTGAGCTAAGTGGTTCAGCCATCAGTTTGTCTGCCGCCGATTTACCTTTATCACCGGTGTACAGCGCAAAGTGATTGCCGTTCAACTGCGCATAGAATTTCGCACCAATGCCTGTCTGAGGTTCAATCAAAGGAGTGACATCCACAGGCTTGCCATCCGGCTGAATGCTCAGTTGAGCCAGTTGAGGGACAAACATGGTCAGCGATTGCAGGAGCATGTTCGGGTTAGTTGCAGAGAATGACAACATGCCATCCAGACGATCAAATTGCTGGCCGTATTCTGGTTTATCGGCAGGCATCACATCAAACATCTCGACGCTGATGCCTTTCAGACCGTTTAGCATACCAGCAGCCATGCTCAGCATCGCTGCCGGGTTATCTGCGCCCATGTTCTGCTGCATTTCATTCAGCAGTGCACAGGAATACTGAGGCTGCTTAAGATCCTTCCAGATCGTCGCAACGGCCGGAGCCAATGTCGTGACATCCACACCCAACGCCGCGCTGAACATGCTTTCGCCTTTGGCGTTTGCTGCTGGCACGAAACCCTGAATAGACTTAAGCGCGTCCAGAATCACTTTGTTACCAGATTCCAGCACAAAGCTGCCTTTCATCTGAAGCTCGTCATTCGCTGTGTTGTAGTCAACCACCAGCACTTCTCTTGGCCAGTTTGACGCAATGGTTGCCAGCTCAGACTGACAAATTGGTGAACGCAACACGGACAGTGCCGGCTCTGGTTCTTTCTGATCGATCACACCCACCTGGCGCGCAAGACGGTTGCCATCGGTTGTGGTCACACCTTTAATGATCTCAGCGTTGTCGATGTACATAAAGGCGTTATAGTTATCGCCATATTTGCTTTGTAGCGCTTCAATTTTACCACTGTCTGCCAGTGAAGCTTTTGGCGCTTCCAGACCCAGAGCCAACTTGAGCGGGCTCTCTGCATCCAGGATTGGCAGCTCAATCGTCAGGGTGAGCACATTGTCATTCACCGCAACGATCAGATTAGCATCCAAACCGTCCAGATCTTTGGTTGCCAGCTCATAGCTGCGATATTCAATGTTGTCCAGCTTCTTCAGCGTGTGCGTCACACCACTTTCCTGCTCTTTTGCGTCCACGGTTTTCCAGAACGCGGCCGGATCTTCCAGTTGTACTTTGTAAACCGGCACCATACCCAAGGTGTAAAACACCGGGCTGACCTTTTCCGGAGTACCCAGGTACTGTTTAATAGATTCAGCAGAAGTTGCGCTTTTCAGGTAACCATCCAGAAAAGAAACCAGGAAAGTTTGCATCGGCGTCAAGTCTTGACCCGTTTCCATCAAAGCCATCAGGTCAGTTTGAGAATAACCGTATGCATTCAGGTATTCATACTGATCGTACGCTTCAGTCTGGAGGGTCACAAAAGGTGAGTCAGCCGGAATATTGCTGATTAGAGAACCTGATGCCTGTTGTTCTGTTTGGTCATAATAGATATAGCCAGCTGCGCCTGCGGCAATAACCGCTGAGGCAAGTAGTACTTTTTTCACTACTAACTCCGTTTGTCGTTTATGTTTTTATTTAATCGCACCTTACGATGCGGGTGGGAGTGTCTCCCGATTTTCAGCCTGGTGCAATATTCCCCGAAAAAATGAATAACCACACTGAGAAATTAGTATCATAGATATTTAAACGATATGCGCAATCAAAGAAGAAAAAAATTGTTGGCTGATGAACATTTTGCGACAGCAAAAAGACGCCTCTATGGGCGTCTTAAACAAAAAGTCCGATGGACAGAGAAAACACACGATATTTAGCGGGCAATATCCAGTTGATGATCGCTGACCCCATTGACCCGGAACCATCCCGCGATACTGAAACGTTCATTGTGTGTCGGCAGCACTTCATGAGGAAAACGGTCCGACAAAAAGACCACCAGTCGGCCCGCTTTCGGCGCCACGCGCGTCACCAAGTCATCATCAAGGTTGTACACCACTAACTCACCGCCATCGGCGTCACACCACTCTTCGTTCATGTAGAACACCGTCGTTAGTTTGCGGTTCTCGTTACCACGAAAGCTGTCGAGGTGTTTGACGTAAAAGTCACCGGGTTCGTACTTAGCAAAATGCGCCTCATACTCAAACAGACCGAGAAAGAAATTCATGTTAACTTCGCGGCGAATGACTTCCATCTGCTCCAGATACTCCTGTACGGCAATGCCATTGCCCGCTGACAACCATTGGATCTTATCGCTGCGAATACTTTCTGCTCGCATGATATCGTCGTTACGCCCGATCCGTGCACGTTTCCAGTCTTCCGGAATGCTATCACGCAATGCTGAGACTTGTTGCGAAGTCAGAAAATCATCCCAAATGTAGAGGCCATCAGTGGCTAACGCATCTATCAGCTGTTGCATAATATTGAGTGTATTGAGGTAAAGGACTTGCGTTATAAGTCCAATAAGCCCGCGTAACAAATCAATATTTTTGTCGTGACCATAAAAGTAATTTTGCCAAAACCACGGTATCCAGCAATGCGGTGATCGCGTAGATAAACACACGCAGGTAGCCCTTAAAATAACAGCGCCCTGCTGAGGCAAGGCGCTGTTGTTGATAAGCTGTCAGGCAAAAAAGCTGGCAATCAGCCGTTTCAACCAGTCAAAAATACGTTTGAACACACCGCCTTCGTCCACTTGCTTTTGCGCCACCAGCGGCGCCTCAGCAACGGTTTTATCGCCGAGCTTATACACTACGCTGCCGATCTGTTGCCCTTGTTCAATCGGCGCAGTCAGATCAGCCGGGATCTTCATCTCCGCGCTTAGCTGAGCGGCTTCCCCTTTCGGCAATGTCAGATAGACTGCTTTTTCTAAACCCACAGGGACTTCGTTTTCACTGCCCATCCAGACGCGAGGCTTAGCCAGGGTTTCACCCGCTTTGTTCGGTGCCACCGTATCAAAGAAACGAAAACCATAACTGAGCAGTTGCTTGCTCTCCATTTCACGACTTTTGGTGCTACTGGAACCCATCACCACCGATATCAGACGCATATCTCCACTGGTCGCAGAGGTTGCCAAACTGTAACCGGCCCCACTGGTGTAACCGGTTTTCATGCCATCGACCGTCATACTGCGATCCCGCAACAGGCCATTGCGGTTGTACTGCGTGATGCCGTTGTAGGTAAACGAACGTTCGCTGTACAGCGGATAGATATCGGGCAGATCACGTATGATCGCCTGGCCGAGCAACGCCACGTCATACGGCGTGGTGTAAAGGTTGTCACTATCAAGACCATGCGGATTGGTAAATGACGAGTCCTTCATACCCAGCTTCGAAGCCCATGTGTTCATCATGTCAACAAACGATTGCTCGGATCCGGCTACGTGTTCTGCTATCGCAACGCTGGCATCGTTACCCGATTGCACAATCAAACCACGATAAAGATCCATCAGGTTGACGTATTTACCAACCTCTATGAACATTTTGGATGAATCAGGAAAATTTCTTGCCCAGGCATTTTCACTGATCCGAACCTGATCATCAGCCGAAATGTTACCGGCTTTCATCTCCTGCCCGGCCACATACGCAGTCATTAGCTTGGTCAGGCTAGCCGGGTTAAGTTTTTCATGCGAATTTTTCTCGACCAGCACCTGGCCGGTGTTGTAATCCATCAGCACGTAGCCTTTCGCCCCAATGCTGGGCGGATCCGGTACCACAGTCGGCGCGGCAAAAGAAGAAGCAGAAAAGAACACAGCGGAAGCGCTTAAGAACCCATAAATTGTTAATTTGTTTTGCATGACACCACACCAATTAATATGTCTGCCCTGAGTATAAACAATGCACTAGAAGGCATTCGCCGATATTTACGAATTTTTACTTAATATTGAGTTTTGTGGCAAAGAACAAAGAGTTACTAACATTTCACCCCAAAATTATCACAATATTTCTCTCAGTTTTGCGACACAGAAAAGTCAGCATCTACGCTGCTTTATAATACGCGAACGATTCATAACGGTGGCTGATATGTAATGCCCAGTGCCGCAGTATCGAGCACATCCTCCACCAATACCCTGTCAGAAAACTCAGGTAAGCGGTTTCGGATCGCAGATGAGACTGACACACTGGTGTATCCCGCCAGATCACCATTCCAGGGCCACATAGCATCGCCCACTTTGTGCCCTTCCGGCGCAATACTGCCATCAAATGGGGATTCTTCTTCAGGTAGAGGATACGTATCCAACCAGTTAGCACTAAGGTTGTTATCAATTCGATGCTGCTGCCAGTTTGCCCACAAACGGTCCACATTGGCATGATGTAGCCAGAACACCGGATCGTTAGGCGAAAACGCGCCTCCCATGTGACCACCAATAAAACGGTGACCGGCGTTATGTGTCTGCGGTAACTGCGCAACGCCCTGTTCCAGAATCAGCCAGAACACCCACAACGGATGGCGACCATTGATACTTTGATTGACTTGAGTCAGTGTGTTGAGCATTGCCTCGCTCGGTGACCAATCAGACTCCATGCTTCCCCGCTCAAGCGCGGTTCCCCGACTTTCAGCCAACAGACTATCGACACGAAACCCCACCAAACCACTTGGCCACCAAGGCGGCCTGCTTGAACCTGCGATCGTAAACTGCAAAATGCCATCGGTCACATCCTGTGGGCTACCCCAGCGGAGCGAACTCAGAAACTCTGGCGTGAATAAGACATTGGAGGCTCCAATGGCGTTTGACCAATCCCAGTATGGCAGCGTGACCGCTTCGCCCAACGCATCGGACAACGCTTGTTCAAACGCCCGCAGATATTGACGATGCCATGGCAAGAAACCAATATTGCCGTGCCCGAAATTGACACTGCGGTCGCCGCTGGTTGGCGTGAGTACCGCCATCACCGCTCCATGCAGGGCAACAAACTGATCGTACACACTAAAACCTTGATTGTTTTTGGTTGCTTTCAAGCGTGCAATCGCTTCAAGAAATGCCGCAATTTCGTCAGGTGTAAGATCGGCTGCGCTTTTTCTGATTCCCATCGTGACTCTCCTTACTTAAGTCCATGCTCACCAACTGGATGATGATGCTCTGAACCTCCTGGGTTGGTCCGTATGAGCTTACTGGCCGATGCATGATGTTCGTGGTGCCCCGTGGCACGTACTGTCACCAGTGCGGCAATCGTCGGCTGCCCAGATGAAAACGGAGTCTCTTCGGTGTTAAGTGAGGCGTCAATTAGCGACTTAAACGACTCCCCCTGGATAGTCCGAATCTCCAACAAACTCTGATACATGCTGGCAGGGCCAAGTTCAATACTCAGCTCTGCGCCTAGTCGATGAGGTTCTACGCTAATGTGTGCTCGTCGCACGGGCTCATGCGGACACGCGATGGTCGCTTGCAAGCCTTTCGCAACCCGACGATAAAAATCCACATCCGCCCCATCAAGAGCGGTCTTATTGGTCATCAGTTCCAGTTTTTCAAACAACATGCCCGGCCCGTTGATCAACAGCTTGAGATGGTTGTCAGACAGATAAAAGTCAACCATTCGGGGACCAGCTTTACTCAGGACGACTACACTCATTGCATCACACCTTTCTATCGGGATGTCTGTGTGGCCTGTATCGGCACATGGTCACAAACAAGACTGTTCAGGCAGCATAGTAGTTGCATATCCAGTTACCAGAAAATGTCCGTGATCTCACCTGGAAGTGTCTCCGAAAACACCCACAAAAAAAGCCGGCTGAATCAGCCGGCTTTTCCTCAGTGATCATCGCTTAAATGGCGAGCTTCTTTGTGTCTGGTCTCGGCGTGATCGCATCGCGATAACTGAACCACAGGTAAGTCACGACCACAGAGAAGAACAGGTAAGACAAAGCAAACACCAGCGGTGATGTAATTAGCTCTGCCGAAATACCCCAAGCAACACCGATGATCGTCACGGTGAACTTAGCGCCCCCCCCCAGGATCAACAAAAACAACGCCAATTGAGGAAAGCGTGTCGTGCGAAAGGCAAACCAGTAGCAGCTTCCCACGGCAAGTGCTGAAATCGACAGCCCGAGCATGAAAGAATGAAGATGATCCGCAGATGCCACACCTGCCGAAATTGAAGCCATGATAATTAGAAGCAGTTTCATCTTATACCTCGCTTTTAGTAACCAAAAAGCATCCTTTCATTTTTGAAATCTCATTTTGCGTCTATTTTCTCCTTTTAAAAAGAAAGATCAAGCGCATAAAACACACAATTATTGAACACTTTACAACCGCAAAGTGTTTGTAAAGTAATGGTTAAAATATAAACTCTCTGAGTTATTGGCAGCATAAGGCATTATGGTAAAAAAGTTCACAAAAACGTGTCTGAATGTAACAAATGCTTAACTAAAATTTATTTTCGCTCTCAGTCAAAAAATGTGACGTCCGGCAATTACTCAGCACCTCCAACAAAAGCAACAACAAAGTTTTTATTTTTGAAACACTCAATAACGTGAACTCGGCAACGATACGGATATCAGAATGTCGTTTTTGACCATCCGCTCTGCTAACTTTGCGCCACTCTTTTTCACTGACTCACCAACATGCCCTCGCAGTACCGAATCAATAAAATCGTGGAAATAGGCGACACACTGCATCGCAGTGGCTGCGCACCTTACAAAGTTGAGAAATACACTCAGCATTATGCGCAAAAGCATGGCGTCGACGTGATGATTCAGGCAACCCCCACCACGATCAATTACCAGTTTCCGGATGACAATAATGCGGTGGTAATGAAGCGACACAAACCGGCTTCCATCAACCTCAGCTTGCTGGCCAACACCATCATTCGTATCAATCAGCCAAGCAGTGAACCGGTACCTGAGCCTGTCGGGTATCCGTGGTGGGTCACAGCGCTGGCTAATATGGGAATTCCACCTGCATATCTGATGCTGGTAGGTAGTACTCTGGAGGCGATTGGTGTTTCGATATTTCTGGGATTAGTCGTCTGGCTGTGTCAGCGAGGCTGTCGCGGGCGACACGCCATTGCTGCCGAACTGATTTCAGCACTACTGACCGGCGTTATAGTGGCATTTCTTGCCAGCACCGGGCTGCCGATTCCTGTCTGGGCTCTGTGCATTGCTGCAGTGATTTTGTTTGTGCCCGGCCTCTCGATTGCCAATTCACTCGAATGCCTGGCCTTCAATGATCTGGTCTCCGGTACCAGTTTGTTTGGTCAAAGCGCGCTGACGCTGCTGAAACTGTTCGTCGGTATTGTGATGGGGCTGAACATTGGTGAGGCGGTATGGGGGCAAGCGCCCTCCACCACATACCACAATGAAATCCCGCTCCCGCTACACATCTTTGGTTTGTTTTTGTTATCGGTCTCGATTGGCATCATGTTTAACGCCAGGCCGAAAGACATTCTACTCGGCTCTCCGGTTGCCGTGCTGGGTATGTGGGGGCCGTTTTATCTCGGTTTTGACAGTGGCTGGGTCGTCGGGACCTGGGTGACAACGGTCTTGATCACGCTGTACGGCACATGGGTGGCAAAACGTTTGGATTTGACGGGGTCTATCTACATTGTGCAGGGTATTATCATTCTGGTACCCGGCAGCCGGGTGCTAGTGAGTGCCAGTCAGTCAGTTTTTGAGCAGTCGATCTTGCCCATTCCGAGTATTGGCCTTTCTGCCGTGTTCATGTTTGCGGCCATTGTAGCCGGACAAATTACCGCTTACTCGCTGTATTCACCTAAGATCGAACACTGATAAAAAGAGCCCTATTCGAAATCAGCACTTATGCTGCTTTTGAATAGGGCTCTTTGCCTCTGTGCTTTGCTTTTCGCTGGTAACTGCCTTTACCTTTCTTCGCTTTTTCAACTCGGGCTGTAAACAGTTGACTCGTCACTAGCGCTTTCAGCGCGTTGTCTTTAATCTGACCACGTCCCAGCTCGATATCATTGACCGGAGCTTGCTCAGAAACCTGGTGATGGTTTTTCTTACTCATCATCCTCTCCTATTGATAGATTCGGTTGGATTATTCACCAACACCAATAGAAGATCAATGGGCGACCATATTTCAACTGTATTAAATGCCAGTAAAAAATGGTCAAAATGAAACCTTGCGCATAGTTTCACAATGAGAACAAAAATAAATGACCTGTTTCCGGATTATTTGCTACCACTTAGCAATCGATTCCACTAAACTCGAAGCAGCTAGAAATGAAGTTCTTTGTCTACATACACTGTTCGTTGGATTACTCGTAACTCCCGTCGTGTCGTACGCAATAGCAATCAACGTTTCCACGCTAGAAGCGCCGAATATGGCTCAAGTTAATTTTTTATACATAGGATATACATCATGTCTAATACAGTTACCGGGACGGTAAAGTGGTTCAACGAAACTAAAGGCTTTGGCTTCATTCAACAGGAAAACGGCCCAGACGTTTTCGCACACTTCAGCGCAATCCAGGGTGACGGTTTCCGTACTCTTGCAGAAGGCGAGAAAGTACAGTTCACTATCACTCAAGGCCAAAAAGGCCCACAAGCTGAAAACATCACTAAGATTTAATTTCAGCCAAGAATTCTGTACAGATAGCCAGCGTTTCGCTGGCTATTTTTTTCTCTCGACCTTAATGCCCGATCATGAAAAACGGCTGTTCCCTTGTACTCTGATGGGCTAACTGGTGCACCCCGATGGACTAACTGGCCGCAGAGCCCCCATGCAATTCGAACCAAAACGACTCCTGTCTTTGGGCACACCTAGAGCCATCCATCATGAGATTAGCAATGGGATGAGCAGCTCTGTTGCTCATCAATAAACTGCTACAGAGAGACTCTACCTCTAAGGGAGTACATACTTATTGTTAACGCTAGTTTAGCCGAGGAAAAGAATGGTCAGTATTAGCTATTATTTGCTCACACTACCATTAGAAGTTGTCACTATGCCAATATAACAGCATTAGTGAAGGTTGTTACACTCCCTCACGTATTTAAAGATCCAATGGCTATATTCATTGAATATAGTTGACTCAATAAAGAGTGTAGATAACTTTTCCGGTATTGATACGTTCGCTGCAACAAGTGGGATGCCAGGCTCGGGGGAGCCCAGTTTATTGTTTTGTAACGAGGTTTAGGCTTAAGGCTAAGGTGGAAAGTGAATTTGGCTGATCAGATGGGACACTAGAACTATCACTTATAAAGGCACAAAATGGATACCAAGAGTAGGCAGATAAACCCGTACAATGAACAATATTATATCACTTTCTTAAACTATAATGATGAGACCTTGTACCTTAAACCAGAAATGCGTTCTGCTATGAGGCATTATGAATTTACTAAGCTACCTGCTGGAGAGCCTATGTTTTTTGAAAACGGCTACAGGGATGAGGATCTTTCTAAAGGCGTTAAACGTCCAATCAAAAATGCTCACATGGCAATCAACTATCCAGTGATTAATGACGACATTAAGAAATCACTAGGAGAAATTGGAAATAATTTTTTCCAGCTGTATCCTGCGGTAATTGTCGATGATGAGAGAAACTATCATGAAGGTTTTTGGGTGTTTAATATTTTCGAGTATATGGATGTTTTAGATCTTGAAAACTGTTTAATTGATAACTTTGAATCTGGTCAAGATGAATACGCTATAAATGAATACTATCTCAGCAAGAAAAAAATAGAAGCAATACCTGAGAAAGATCGCTTAGTATTTATGCCTGAATATTCTGATTTTCCGCACGTCATGGTACACGAAAAAGTTGTCAATGTACTTAAAAAGCACAATGTAGACACACTGAATTTTGTCAAAGTCTCTGATTGGGCCATGGGTCTTCAATTTTTAGAGTCATAGGGTAAGTGGCTTGGTCTTCAGGCAAAGGAGAATGCTTGAAGGCCAGCTATAGGCAGGAAAATGAGTCAATACAACGATCACTATTATATTGTATTTAAGAATTACGATGAAAATACTTTGTACTTAACAACGCATGACAGATCGGATCATCGTGACTATGAGTACACTAAGCTCAGTGGCGGTGAGCCGATGTTCTTTGTTAACGGTTATCGTGATGAGGATCTTGCTCGTGGAATTTCTCGGCCGATTAAGCAGGCACATTTGGACTCGACCTACCCAGTTTTTTCTGAAGAAATAAAACAAACACTAGGCACTATCGATAGCCAGTGTTGTCAGCTCTACCCGGCGGTGATTGTTGATGATCACGACAAGTATCATGAAGGATACTGGGTATTTAATGTATTTGAAAAATTAGATGTACTGAATCTTGAAAAATGTCGTATTGATGATTTTGACCCTGAAGACTCTAGACATACGATTGCTCAATATTAC